>NZ_JBIGII010000004.1:0-1178611 GCF_043556445.1 Microbacterium shimangi | reverse complement strand
ACGCTGATTTGACAGTTGGGGTGGTTGGGATAAGGTAGTGAAGTTGCCCTGCGGGCGAGGCTGAGGAGCCGAGTAGCAGGTGCGTCCGATCCTTGAGAACTCAACAGCGTGCACTTGTCAAAATGCCAAAAAACCTCGCGGCCAGCTTTTGTTGGTCGATGAGATTCTTTTGAGATTAAACGGATTTGTCAGTAATGACATCCGATCGTCAGATCAAACTCGTTCTCCTTAACCTATTCCGGTTTTGGGGGGCAAAATTCTTTTACGGAGAGTTTGATCCTGGCTCAGGATGAACGCTGGCGGCGTGCTTAACACATGCAAGTCGAACGGTGAAGGAGAGCTTGCTCTCTGGATCAGTGGCGAACGGGTGAGTAACACGTGAGCAATCTGCCCCTGACTCTGGGATAACAGTTGGAAACAGCTGCTAATACCGGATACGAAACGTGAAGGCATCTTCAACGTTTGGAAAGAACTTCGGTCAGGGATGAGCTCGCGGCCTATCAGCTTGTTGGTGAGGTAATGGCTCACCAAGGCGTCGACGGGTAGCCGGCCTGAGAGGGTGACCGGCCACACTGGGACTGAGACACGGCCCAGACTCCTACGGGAGGCAGCAGTGGGGAATATTGCACAATGGGCGCAAGCCTGATGCAGCAACGCCGCGTGAGGGACGACGGCCTTCGGGTTGTAAACCTCTTTTAGCAGGGAAGAAGCGAAAGTGACGGTACCTGCAGAAAAAGCACCGGCTAACTACGTGCCAGCAGCCGCGGTAATACGTAGGGTGCAAGCGTTATCCGGAATTATTGGGCGTAAAGAGCTCGTAGGCGGTTTGTCGCGTCTGCTGTGAAAACTGGAGGCTCAACCTCCAGCCTGCAGTGGGTACGGGCAGACTAGAGTGCGGTAGGGGAGATTGGAATTCCTGGTGTAGCGGTGGAATGCGCAGATATCAGGAGGAACACCAATGGCGAAGGCAGATCTCTGGGCCGTTACTGACGCTGAGGAGCGAAAGGGTGGGGAGCAAACAGGCTTAGATACCCTGGTAGTCCACCCCGTAAACGTTGGGAACTAGTTGTGGGGTCCATTCCACGGATTCCGTGACGCAGCTAACGCATTAAGTTCCCCGCCTGGGGAGTACGGCCGCAAGGCTAAAACTCAAAGGAATTGACGGGGACCCGCACAAGCGGCGGAGCATGCGGATTAATTCGATGCAACGCGAAGAACCTTACCAAGGCTTGACATATACGAGAACGGGCTAGAAATAGTCAACTCTTTGGACACTCGTAAACAGGTGGTGCATGGTTGTCGTCAGCTCGTGTCGTGAGATGTTGGGTTAAGTCCCGCAACGAGCGCAACCCTCGTTCTATGTTGCCAGCACGTAATGGTGGGAACTCATGGGATACTGCCGGGGTCAACTCGGAGGAAGGTGGGGATGACGTCAAATCATCATGCCCCTTATGTCTTGGGCTTCACGCATGCTACAATGGCCGGTACAAAGGGCTGCAATACCGTAAGGTGGAGCGAATCCCAAAAAGCCGGTCCCAGTTCGGATTGAGGTCTGCAACTCGACCTCATGAAGTCGGAGTCGCTAGTAATCGCAGATCAGCAACGCTGCGGTGAATACGTTCCCGGGTCTTGTACACACCGCCCGTCAAGTCATGAAAGTCGGTAACACCTGAAGCCGGTGGCCCAACCCTTGTGGAGGGAGCCGTCGAAGGTGGGATCGGTAATTAGGACTAAGTCGTAACAAGGTAGCCGTACCGGAAGGTGCGGCTGGATCACCTCCTTTCTAAGGAGCATCTGGATCTCTTCGGAGATCCCAGAGCCCGCTCGGGACGAATGTTCTCGGGGGGTTAGCTCATGGGTGGAACATTAGACAAGGTGCCGACCGGGATGCCCGGTTCTCAGTACGCTGCTTGCAGCTGGAAAGGGACTTGGTGGACTAATCGGTACATGCACGCTGTTGGGTCCTGAGGGACCGGGTGCGGTTTTCGGACCGTAACTGAACCTCTGGGGCCTTTTTCGTTTGCCACGGTTGTGGCTTGCGAGAGGGGCACCGCCCGTACTTTGAGAACTACACAGTGGACGCGAGCATCTTTGAACTGACTTCGGTCAGTTCTTATAGATGATCTTTTAAAGATCATTAGTCAATTTCAGCCTCACCTTCGGGTGGGGTTCGATTCTTGATAAAACTCATGTGATTTCAAATCTTTAAGAGCAAACGGTGAATGCCTTGGCATCTGGAGCCGAAGAAGGACGTAGCAATCTGCGATAAGCCTCGGGGAGTGGATAAGCACACTTTGATCCGAGGGTGTCCGAATGGGGAAACCCCGCTGGGCGGCGTGCCGACCCAGTGACTCCCGCCTGAATATATAGGGCGGGTAGAGGGAACGTGGGGAAGTGAAACATCTCAGTACCCACAGGAAGAGAAAGCAACCGCGATTCCGTTAGTAGTGGCGAGCGAAACCGGAACAGGCTAAACCGAGTACGTGTGATATCCGGCAGGAGTTGCGTATTCGGGGTTGTGGGACTTTTCAGGTTGCTCTGCCGAGCAGCCGGCGTTACAAGAAGGTATAGACGAACGGTCTTGAAAGGCCGGTCATAGAGGGTGCCAACCCCGTAGTCGAAATGCCTCTCTTGACGCGAAGAGTATCCCAAGTAGCACGGGGCCCGAGAAATCCCGTGTGAATCTGTCAGGACCACCTGATAAGCCTAAATACTCCCAGATGACCGATAGCGGACAAGTACCGTGAGGGAAAGGTGAAAAGTACCCCGGGAGGGGAGTGAAATAGTACCTGAAACCGTTTGCTTACAAACCGTTGGAGCCTCCTTAGTAGGGGTGACAGCGTGCCTTTTGAAGAATGAGCCTGCGAGTTAGCGATACGTGGCGAGGTTAACCCGAGTGGGGTAGCCGTAGCGAAAGCGAGTCTGAATAGGGCGATTCAGTCGCGTGTCCTAGACCCGAAGCGAAGTGATCTATCCATGGCCAGGTTGAAGCGACGGTAAGACGTCGTGGAGGACCGAACCCACTTAGGTTGAAAACTGAGGGGATGAGCTGTGGATAGGGGTGAAAGGCCAATCAAACTTCGTGATAGCTGGTTCTCTCCGAAATGCATTTAGGTGCAGCGTTGCGTGTTTCTTACCGGAGGTAGAGCTACTGGATGGCCGATGGGGCCCAAAAGCTTACTGACGTCAGCCAAACTCCGAATGCCGGTAAGTGAGAGCGCAGCAGTGAGACTGTGGGGGATAAGCTTCATAGTCGAGAGGGAAACAACCCAGACCACCAACTAAGGTCCCTAAGCGCGTGCTAAGTGGGAAAGGATGTGGAGTTGCTTTGACAACCAGGAGGTTGGCTTAGAAGCAGCCACCCTTGAAAGAGTGCGTAATAGCTCACTGGTCAAGTGATTCCGCGCCGACAATGTAACGGGGCTCAAGCACGCCACCGAAGTTGTGGCATTGACATTTTTGGTAGGCCTTCGTGGTCCAGCCGTGTTGATGGGTAGGAGAGCGTCGTGTGGCCAGCGAAGCGGCGGTGTGAACCAGCCGTGGAGGCTACACGAGTGAGAATGCAGGCATGAGTAGCGAAAGACATGTGAGAAACATGTCCTCCGAAAGACCAAGGGTTCCAGGGTCAAGCTAATCTTCCCTGGGTAAGTCGGGACCTAAGGCGAGGCCGACAGGCGTAGTCGATGGACAACGGGTTGATATTCCCGTACCGGCGAAGAACCGCCCAAGCTAATCCAGTGGTGCTAAGAGTCCTAACCAGGAATGGACGGATCCCTTCGGGGTGAAGCCGTCTTGGCGAACGCTCGACCCCATGCTGGTGCGGTTAGCGTATTAACAGGTGTGACGCAGGAAGGTAGCCCAGCCCGGCGATGGTAGTCCGGGTGTAAGTGCGTAGGCCGAGTGATAGGCAAATCCGTCACTCATTAAGGCTGAGACACGATGCGGATAAAAAGTGGGTGATCCTATGCTGCCAAGAAAAGCATCGACGCGAGGTTCTAGCTGCCCGTACCCCAAACCGACTCAGGTGGTCAGGTAGAGAATACCAAGGAGATCGAGAGAATCGTGGTTAAGGAACTCGGCAAAATGCCCCCGTAACTTCGGGAGAAGGGGGGCCTTCGGCGTATTAGGACTTGCTCCGAAAGCGTTTGGAGGCCGCAGAGACTAGTGGGTAGCGACTGTTTACTAAAAACACAGGTCCGTGCCAAGTCGCAAGACGATGTATACGGACTGACGCCTGCCCGGTGCTGGAAGGTTAAGAGGACCGGTTAGCCGCAAGGCGAAGCTGAGAATTTAAGCCCCAGTAAACGGCGGTGGTAACTATAACCATCCTAAGGTAGCGAAATTCCTTGTCGGGTAAGTTCCGACCTGCACGAATGGCGTAACGACTTCCCAACTGTCTCAACCGCGAACTCGGCGAAATTGCATTACGAGTAAAGATGCTCGTTACGCGCAGCAGGACGGAAAGACCCCGTGACCTTTACTACAGCTTGGTATTGGTGTTCGGTGTGGCTTGTGTAGGATAGGTGGGAGACTTTGAAGCATGGACGCCAGTTCATGTGGAGTCATTGTTGAAATACCACTCTGGTCACTCTGGATATCTAACTTCGAACCGTAATCCGGTTCAGGGACAGTGCCTGGTGGGTAGTTTAACTGGGGCGGTTGCCTCCCAAAAAGTAACGGAGGCGCCCAAAGGTTCCCTCAACCTGGTTGGCAATCAGGTGGCGAGTGTAAGTGCACAAGGGAGCTTGACTGTGAGACTGACAGGTCGAGCAGGGACGAAAGTCGGGACTAGTGATCCGGCAGTGGCTTGTGGAAGCGCTGTCGCTCAACGGATAAAAGGTACCTCGGGGATAACAGGCTGATCTTGCCCAAGAGTCCATATCGACGGCATGGTTTGGCACCTCGATGTCGGCTCGTCGCATCCTGGGGCTGGAGTAGGTCCCAAGGGTTGGGCTGTTCGCCCATTAAAGCGGTACGCGAGCTGGGTTTAGAACGTCGTGAGACAGTTCGGTCCCTATCCGCTGCGCGCGCAGGAAATTTGAGAGGATCTGACCCTAGTACGAGAGGACCGGGTTGGACGAACCTCTGGTGTGTCAGTTGTTCCGCCAGGAGCACCGCTGATTAGCTACGTTCGGGATGGATAACCGCTGAAAGCATCTAAGCGGGAAGCCGGCCTCAAGATGAGATTTCCATGCCTTCGGGCGAGAGGCTCCCAGCCAGACTACTGGGTTGATAGGCCGGATGTGGAAGCGCGGTAACGCGTGAAGCTGACCGGTACTAATAAGCCGATGATTTGATAACACACCGTTTTTGGTGCTTGCGTCCACTGAGTGGTTCCCGATGTACGGTCGGGAACAGCACAACAATGACTATGCGTCATGTGCATGACTGAAACATCAATAGTGTTTCGGCGGCCATAGCGTGAGGGAAACGCCCGGTTACATTCCGAACCCGGAAGCTAAGCCTCACAGCGCCGATGGTACTGCAGGGGGGACCCTGTGGGAGAGTAGGACACCGCCGGACTTCTTTCGAGAAAGGGCCACCCAATGTTGGGTGGCCCTTTCGCGTTTACGGGGCAATTTCTTTGCCCACCAGGAGGACCCCGCTGAGGGGGTCCCGGCGCCGACACAGGTGTCGCTGCCAAGACCGCGGAGCAAGACGACTGTGTCCGCCCGAGCTGTGTACACACGCGCTACCATTGTGCGTATGGACACCCTTTCAGGCGAGGTTTCGACCCGCGAGCTCCGAGCGCAGCTCTCCGACGTTCTCGGCCGAGCCATGTACGCGGGTGAGCGGATCGGGATCACGCGAAACGGGAAGCTGGCCGCGGTCGTCGTGAGCGCAGCTGATCTCGAGGCTCTCGAGGAGTTCGAGATGTCACAAGATGTCGACGCTTACCGTCGTGCGAAGTCTGCCGATGATGGCGGACGCGTGTCGCTGGACGAAGTGCAGCGCGACCTCGCTTCGTGAGCTATCAGGTCGACTTCACGACCGCAGCGGCCCGCGACGTCAAGAAGCTTCCGCGTCCCGCTCGTGATCGGGTGTTCTCCGCTATCGATCAGTTGTCTGCTGAGCCGCGCCCGCCGGGTGCGAAGAAGCTCGTGGGGGAGAAGACGGCGTGGCGCATCAGGGTCGGGGACTACCGCGTGATCTACGACATTGTCGACGATCGTCTGACCGTCACGGTCGTTCGGGCCGGACACCGGCGCGACGTCTACGACCGATAGTTCGCACTTCGGATGGCGGCCGGTAGCCGGCATCTTCTTGGCGAGAGCACGGGGTGTGACGGGGTGGTGCCCGTGCCCACGCCTTACGTGGTTCGAATGCTCGAGCGCGAAGCGGCGCCCAGAGCGAAGAGCTTCGAGGCATCATCGTAAACGAGGGTGTGGTCGGGGTGTGAACCTCGACGCGTTGATCCGCCTCGCCACACCTTCGCTCGGAAGCGGGTGTGCATCCACACGTGCTCGCAGGGCTCCATCGAGGTGACCCCGTTGAGCCTCCTCGGGTCATCGAGCAGCGTCGGGGGCCGGTGACCCGTGGTCGAGATCGGGTGAGGCCGGCGGCCGTTCTCCAGGCGACCGGCCGCGTCAGTAAGGACACTCGCTCGCCGATAGCCCGCCCCACCTGGGAATTCGGTTGTCGAGGGCCCGTGCGACACGCCCGAGACGCAGCCTGATTGGACGAACGGGGGAGTCCGTCTTAGAGTTATAAACGTTCGCCCCAAAGGGAGAGCGGAGAGGCCGAAAGGCCCCGCCCCCTCAAGAGGATGAGCATCCCGATCAGGTCACACTCTTGAGTGTGACCGACCGAAAGGTCTATGATCAGGAACCCGGTCGCTCCGACCGAGTCACTCAGTACATCTCGCTCGGCGAGGTGAGACGCTGATTTGACAGTTGGGGTGGTTGGGATAAGGTAGTGAAGTTGCCCTGCGGGCGAGGCTGAGGAGCCGAGTAGCAGGTGCGTCCGATCCTTGAGAACTCAACAGCGTGCACTTGTCAAAATGCCAAAAAACCTCGCGGCCAGCTTTTGTTGGTCGATGAGATTCTTTTGAGATTAAACGGATTTGTCAGTAATGACATCCGATCGTCAGATCAAACTCGTTCTCCTTAACCTATTCCGGTTTTGGGGGGCAAAATTCTTTTACGGAGAGTTTGATCCTGGCTCAGGATGAACGCTGGCGGCGTGCTTAACACATGCAAGTCGAACGGTGAAGGAGAGCTTGCTCTCTGGATCAGTGGCGAACGGGTGAGTAACACGTGAGCAATCTGCCCCTGACTCTGGGATAACAGTTGGAAACAGCTGCTAATACCGGATACGAAACGTGAAGGCATCTTCAACGTTTGGAAAGAACTTCGGTCAGGGATGAGCTCGCGGCCTATCAGCTTGTTGGTGAGGTAATGGCTCACCAAGGCGTCGACGGGTAGCCGGCCTGAGAGGGTGACCGGCCACACTGGGACTGAGACACGGCCCAGACTCCTACGGGAGGCAGCAGTGGGGAATATTGCACAATGGGCGCAAGCCTGATGCAGCAACGCCGCGTGAGGGACGACGGCCTTCGGGTTGTAAACCTCTTTTAGCAGGGAAGAAGCGAAAGTGACGGTACCTGCAGAAAAAGCACCGGCTAACTACGTGCCAGCAGCCGCGGTAATACGTAGGGTGCAAGCGTTATCCGGAATTATTGGGCGTAAAGAGCTCGTAGGCGGTTTGTCGCGTCTGCTGTGAAAACTGGAGGCTCAACCTCCAGCCTGCAGTGGGTACGGGCAGACTAGAGTGCGGTAGGGGAGATTGGAATTCCTGGTGTAGCGGTGGAATGCGCAGATATCAGGAGGAACACCAATGGCGAAGGCAGATCTCTGGGCCGTTACTGACGCTGAGGAGCGAAAGGGTGGGGAGCAAACAGGCTTAGATACCCTGGTAGTCCACCCCGTAAACGTTGGGAACTAGTTGTGGGGTCCATTCCACGGATTCCGTGACGCAGCTAACGCATTAAGTTCCCCGCCTGGGGAGTACGGCCGCAAGGCTAAAACTCAAAGGAATTGACGGGGACCCGCACAAGCGGCGGAGCATGCGGATTAATTCGATGCAACGCGAAGAACCTTACCAAGGCTTGACATATACGAGAACGGGCTAGAAATAGTCAACTCTTTGGACACTCGTAAACAGGTGGTGCATGGTTGTCGTCAGCTCGTGTCGTGAGATGTTGGGTTAAGTCCCGCAACGAGCGCAACCCTCGTTCTATGTTGCCAGCACGTAATGGTGGGAACTCATGGGATACTGCCGGGGTCAACTCGGAGGAAGGTGGGGATGACGTCAAATCATCATGCCCCTTATGTCTTGGGCTTCACGCATGCTACAATGGCCGGTACAAAGGGCTGCAATACCGTAAGGTGGAGCGAATCCCAAAAAGCCGGTCCCAGTTCGGATTGAGGTCTGCAACTCGACCTCATGAAGTCGGAGTCGCTAGTAATCGCAGATCAGCAACGCTGCGGTGAATACGTTCCCGGGTCTTGTACACACCGCCCGTCAAGTCATGAAAGTCGGTAACACCTGAAGCCGGTGGCCCAACCCTTGTGGAGGGAGCCGTCGAAGGTGGGATCGGTAATTAGGACTAAGTCGTAACAAGGTAGCCGTACCGGAAGGTGCGGCTGGATCACCTCCTTTCTAAGGAGCATCTGGATCTCTTCGGAGATCCCAGAGCCCGCTCGGGACGAATGTTCTCGGGGGGTTAGCTCATGGGTGGAACATTAGACAAGGTGCCGACCGGGATGCCCGGTTCTCAGTACGCTGCTTGCAGCTGGAAAGGGACTTGGTGGACTAATCGGTACATGCACGCTGTTGGGTCCTGAGGGACCGGGTGCGGTTTTCGGACCGTAACTGAACCTCTGGGGCCTTTTTCGTTTGCCACGGTTGTGGCTTGCGAGAGGGGCACCGCCCGTACTTTGAGAACTACACAGTGGACGCGAGCATCTTTGAACTGACTTCGGTCAGTTCTTATAGATGATCTTTTAAAGATCATTAGTCAATTTCAGCCTCACCTTCGGGTGGGGTTCGATTCTTGATAAAACTCATGTGATTTCAAATCTTTAAGAGCAAACGGTGAATGCCTTGGCATCTGGAGCCGAAGAAGGACGTAGCAATCTGCGATAAGCCTCGGGGAGTGGATAAGCACACTTTGATCCGAGGGTGTCCGAATGGGGAAACCCCGCTGGGCGGCGTGCCGACCCAGTGACTCCCGCCTGAATATATAGGGCGGGTAGAGGGAACGTGGGGAAGTGAAACATCTCAGTACCCACAGGAAGAGAAAGCAACCGCGATTCCGTTAGTAGTGGCGAGCGAAACCGGAACAGGCTAAACCGAGTACGTGTGATATCCGGCAGGAGTTGCGTATTCGGGGTTGTGGGACTTTTCAGGTTGCTCTGCCGAGCAGCCGGCGTTACAAGAAGGTATAGACGAACGGTCTTGAAAGGCCGGTCATAGAGGGTGCCAACCCCGTAGTCGAAATGCCTCTCTTGACGCGAAGAGTATCCCAAGTAGCACGGGGCCCGAGAAATCCCGTGTGAATCTGTCAGGACCACCTGATAAGCCTAAATACTCCCAGATGACCGATAGCGGACAAGTACCGTGAGGGAAAGGTGAAAAGTACCCCGGGAGGGGAGTGAAATAGTACCTGAAACCGTTTGCTTACAAACCGTTGGAGCCTCCTTAGTAGGGGTGACAGCGTGCCTTTTGAAGAATGAGCCTGCGAGTTAGCGATACGTGGCGAGGTTAACCCGAGTGGGGTAGCCGTAGCGAAAGCGAGTCTGAATAGGGCGATTCAGTCGCGTGTCCTAGACCCGAAGCGAAGTGATCTATCCATGGCCAGGTTGAAGCGACGGTAAGACGTCGTGGAGGACCGAACCCACTTAGGTTGAAAACTGAGGGGATGAGCTGTGGATAGGGGTGAAAGGCCAATCAAACTTCGTGATAGCTGGTTCTCTCCGAAATGCATTTAGGTGCAGCGTTGCGTGTTTCTTACCGGAGGTAGAGCTACTGGATGGCCGATGGGGCCCAAAAGCTTACTGACGTCAGCCAAACTCCGAATGCCGGTAAGTGAGAGCGCAGCAGTGAGACTGTGGGGGATAAGCTTCATAGTCGAGAGGGAAACAACCCAGACCACCAACTAAGGTCCCTAAGCGCGTGCTAAGTGGGAAAGGATGTGGAGTTGCTTTGACAACCAGGAGGTTGGCTTAGAAGCAGCCACCCTTGAAAGAGTGCGTAATAGCTCACTGGTCAAGTGATTCCGCGCCGACAATGTAACGGGGCTCAAGCACGCCACCGAAGTTGTGGCATTGACATTTTTGGTAGGCCTTCGTGGTCCAGCCGTGTTGATGGGTAGGAGAGCGTCGTGTGGCCAGCGAAGCGGCGGTGTGAACCAGCCGTGGAGGCTACACGAGTGAGAATGCAGGCATGAGTAGCGAAAGACATGTGAGAAACATGTCCTCCGAAAGACCAAGGGTTCCAGGGTCAAGCTAATCTTCCCTGGGTAAGTCGGGACCTAAGGCGAGGCCGACAGGCGTAGTCGATGGACAACGGGTTGATATTCCCGTACCGGCGAAGAACCGCCCAAGCTAATCCAGTGGTGCTAAGAGTCCTAACCAGGAATGGACGGATCCCTTCGGGGTGAAGCCGTCTTGGCGAACGCTCGACCCCATGCTGGTGCGGTTAGCGTATTAACAGGTGTGACGCAGGAAGGTAGCCCAGCCCGGCGATGGTAGTCCGGGTGTAAGTGCGTAGGCCGAGTGATAGGCAAATCCGTCACTCATTAAGGCTGAGACACGATGCGGATAAAAAGTGGGTGATCCTATGCTGCCAAGAAAAGCATCGACGCGAGGTTCTAGCTGCCCGTACCCCAAACCGACTCAGGTGGTCAGGTAGAGAATACCAAGGAGATCGAGAGAATCGTGGTTAAGGAACTCGGCAAAATGCCCCCGTAACTTCGGGAGAAGGGGGGCCTTCGGCGTATTAGGACTTGCTCCGAAAGCGTTTGGAGGCCGCAGAGACTAGTGGGTAGCGACTGTTTACTAAAAACACAGGTCCGTGCCAAGTCGCAAGACGATGTATACGGACTGACGCCTGCCCGGTGCTGGAAGGTTAAGAGGACCGGTTAGCCGCAAGGCGAAGCTGAGAATTTAAGCCCCAGTAAACGGCGGTGGTAACTATAACCATCCTAAGGTAGCGAAATTCCTTGTCGGGTAAGTTCCGACCTGCACGAATGGCGTAACGACTTCCCAACTGTCTCAACCGCGAACTCGGCGAAATTGCATTACGAGTAAAGATGCTCGTTACGCGCAGCAGGACGGAAAGACCCCGTGACCTTTACTACAGCTTGGTATTGGTGTTCGGTGTGGCTTGTGTAGGATAGGTGGGAGACTTTGAAGCATGGACGCCAGTTCATGTGGAGTCATTGTTGAAATACCACTCTGGTCACTCTGGATATCTAACTTCGAACCGTAATCCGGTTCAGGGACAGTGCCTGGTGGGTAGTTTAACTGGGGCGGTTGCCTCCCAAAAAGTAACGGAGGCGCCCAAAGGTTCCCTCAACCTGGTTGGCAATCAGGTGGCGAGTGTAAGTGCACAAGGGAGCTTGACTGTGAGACTGACAGGTCGAGCAGGGACGAAAGTCGGGACTAGTGATCCGGCAGTGGCTTGTGGAAGCGCTGTCGCTCAACGGATAAAAGGTACCTCGGGGATAACAGGCTGATCTTGCCCAAGAGTCCATATCGACGGCATGGTTTGGCACCTCGATGTCGGCTCGTCGCATCCTGGGGCTGGAGTAGGTCCCAAGGGTTGGGCTGTTCGCCCATTAAAGCGGTACGCGAGCTGGGTTTAGAACGTCGTGAGACAGTTCGGTCCCTATCCGCTGCGCGCGCAGGAAATTTGAGAGGATCTGACCCTAGTACGAGAGGACCGGGTTGGACGAACCTCTGGTGTGTCAGTTGTTCCGCCAGGAGCACCGCTGATTAGCTACGTTCGGGATGGATAACCGCTGAAAGCATCTAAGCGGGAAGCCGGCCTCAAGATGAGATTTCCATGCCTTCGGGCGAGAGGCTCCCAGCCAGACTACTGGGTTGATAGGCCGGATGTGGAAGCGCGGTAACGCGTGAAGCTGACCGGTACTAATAAGCCGATGATTTGATAACACACCGTTTTTGGTGCTTGCGTCCACTGAGTGGTTCCCGATGTACGGTCGGGAACAGCACAACAATGACTATGCGTCATGTGCATGACTGAAACATCAATAGTGTTTCGGCGGCCATAGCGTGAGGGAAACGCCCGGTTACATTCCGAACCCGGAAGCTAAGCCTCACAGCGCCGATGGTACTGCAGGGGGGACCCTGTGGGAGAGTAGGACACCGCCGGACTTCTTTCGAGAAAGGGCCACCCAATGTTGGGTGGCCCTTTCGCGTTTACGGGGCAATTTCTTTGCCCACCAGGAGGACCCCGCCATGGCAAAAGAAGATGCTGACGCCCCTCGTGGCGACGACAGGCCCGCACGGGGCGGTGCGCCGCGGCGCGACGGCGATCGTGCTGCACGGTCGGATCGTCCCCGAGCGGAGGGACGCCCCGCGCGAGATGGTGCGCCTGCGTCGGGTGGGCGTTCTGGCAAAGATGACGGGGCCCGACGAGGTGAGCGCCCGCAGCGCGATGCCGGACGTCCGGCGCGCGAAGGCCGTCCATACGGCGCGGGTCGACCGAACACCGCCGGGGGTTCGCGGGACGGTCGTCCCGCTCCCCGCTCGGGTCAGTCGCAGGGCGACCGGACGGGCCGACCGCCTCGGAACGACGATCGCGGCGGCCGCCCCGGGGGATCGGGTTACCGCGGGGGCGGCGATTCCCGACCGTCGACGGGCGACCGTGCGTCGCGACCGCCCGAGCGGTTCCGTGAAAGCGGCCCCGAGCTGCCGGACGACATCACCGCTCGCGACCTGCAGGGGCAGGCGCGGAACGAACTCAAGACTCTGAGCAAAGAGAACGCCGAGGAGGTCGCGCGCCACCTGGCTATGGCTGCCCGTCTCATCGAGGACGACCCCGCACTCGCGCACGAGCACGCCCTGGCGGCGACGCGACGAGCCGGACGAATCGCCGTCGTGCGAGAGACTGCCGCCATCACGGCTTATGGCATCGGTGACTTCGCGCTGGCACTGCGCGAGCTGCGCACCTATCGGCGGATATCGGGCCGCGACGATCAGATCGCTCTTCTCGTCGACAGCGAGCGAGGCGTGGGGCGGCCGGATCGTGGCCTCGAAGAGGGCCGGAGCGTCGACCGAGCGACACTGCCCACCGAAGTTCGCGTTGAGCTGGCGATCGCCATGTCGGGGGCTCGCCTCGACCTCGGCGAGACCGAGCGGGCGCTGCAGGAACTCGACATCCCCGAGTTGAATCCCGACCGCGCGTTCGAGTGGAGCCCCGCGCTGTTCGCTGCCCGCGCGGCCGTGCTCGAAGAACTCGGACGAGACGAAGAAGCTCAGCTGTGGCGGCGTCGCGCCGACGTCGCCGCCGACGCGCTGGACGACGCGTCGGGGGTCGCCGACCTCGAGGTGATCATCGTCGACGAGACCGAGGACCCTTACGCGGTGATTCCCGTCGAGGTCGAGCCTGCGGCGGATGAGCCCGTCGAGGTCGAGCCTGCACCCGACGCACCCGATGAAGCTGAGGTCGCCGCGGGCGATGCGGTTGCGCTCGCTGCGGCTCCTGCGTCTTCATCGAAGCGCGCCGCGGCCCCCCAGCCGGAGTTGGACATCTTCGGCACCGAGTCCGACCACGTGGAGGGGGAGGACCGCTGATGTGGGGACGCCCGCCGGCCTCTTCGACGCCGCTCGACGGCGTGGATGTCGTGCTCGCCGATCTCGATGGCGTGGTCTACGCCGGGTCGGGCGCGATCCCGCACGCCGTGGAAAGCCTCAACCGAGCAGCGGAAGGACGCAGGCTCGGTTTCATCACGAACAACGCGTCGCGCACCGACGCATCGGTGGCGGCGCACCTGAGCGAGCTCGGATTGAGCACTCGCGCGGACGAGGTCGTCACGAGTCCGCAGGCCGCCATGACGCTCCTCGCAGCGCTCGTGCCCCCGGGATCGACCGTGCTCATCGTCGGCGGCGAAGGTCTCGTCGTCGAGGTGGAGAAGGCCGGCTTCGTCGTCACGCGCTCCGCTGACGACAATCCGGCGGCGGTCGTGCAGGGTTTCGCTCCGGACGTGGCGTGGGTGCATCTCGCCGAAGCGGCGTTCGCCTTGAAGACGCCGATCGAAGAGGGCGGGATTCCCTGGATCGCGACGAACACCGACTGGACGATCCCGCAGTCACGAGGCATCGCGCCCGGCAACGGGACGCTCGTCTCTGCCGTGCACACCGCTGTCGGCCGGTTGGCGACGGTCGCGGGCAAGCCCGAGATCCCGATCTTCCGTGAGGCTGTGGCGCGGTTCGCAGCATCCGCCCCGCTCTTCATCGGCGACCGCCTCGACACCGACATCAAGGGCGCCGTGGCGGCAGACATGCGTTCGGTTCTCGTGCTCACGGGGATCGATCGACCCAAGCACGTGCTGGCCGCGCCGCCGGATTCGCGTCCGGATTTCATCGTCGGAGACCTTCGTGAGCTGTTCGAGCCGTATCCGCCCACGGTCGTGAAGGGTGCGCGCACGACGGTCGGAAAAGCGACGGTCGAGATCGATGGAGCCGATCTGCGGATCGTGTCGGAGGGCGACCGTCCGATCGATCTGGTGCGTGCGGGCGTTGCCGCCGTGTGGGATTCGGGCAGGGCCATCTTCGGGTTCCGCATGCCCGAACGCCTCTACGCCGACCCGTTCTTCCGTCCGTGACGACGGTCGTTACGATAGCGGGATGACCGACGCGAACCATTCCGGTGATGCCGCTCGCGAGGGGTCTGAGCTGATCAGTCGACTGCGGATCATCGAGGGCCAGCCGCTTTCGGATCGTGCCGATGCCTATGCAGCTCTGCACGACGAGCTTGCTCGGCGCCTCGAGTCGGGCCCCGTCGATCTTCACGCGCGCGAATGACCGCGCGTCTGGACGCGGAGCTGGCTCGGCGGGGTCTGGCGCGCTCGCGCACGCAGGCCGCGCACCTGATCGCCGACGGCATGGTGACTGTCGACGGTGTGGTGGTGGTCAAAGCATCCGCGCCGGTCAGGGAGGAGGCGGTCCTCGAGGTCGCGGCCTCTGACCACTACGTGAGCCGCGCCGCGCACAAGTTGCTCGCCGGCCTCGACGCGTTCGATGTGCCCGTTGCCGGGCGCGTAGCGCTCGATATGGGGTCGTCCACCGGCGGGTTCACCCAGGTTCTGCGCGAACGCGGTGCGAGGCCGGTGCTCGCCGTCGACGTCGGGCACGGGCAGCTCGACCCGCTGCTCGCTCTCGACCCCGACGTCATCTCGGTCGAGGGCTTCAACGTGCGGTACATGGATGCCGCGGGGCTCGCCGCTGCCACGGGGTTCGACGAACGACCCGATCTCATCACCGGAGACCTCTCGTTCATCTCGCTCACGCACGTGCTGGCCGCCGTCGTTGCCGTCGCCGCGCCCGGCGCCGATGTCGTGCTGCTCATCAAGCCGCAGTTCGAGGTCGGACGCACGGCGGTGAAAGGCGGTCTCGTCACCGACCCCGCGTTGCGCGCGGATGCCGTGTCGACGGTGTTGTGGGCGGCATGGGACGTCGGCCTGCGTACAGTCGGGTTGACCGCTTCACCCATAGCCGGTCTCCACGGAAATCGCGAGTACGTCGCGCATCTCGCCGCCGGACGGGGAAGTGATCCCTCAGAATGGGGGAGCACCGTGAACGAATTGACCGGAAGCCGATGACCCCCAGCGATCGAAACATCCTCGTCGTCGCACACGCACGCCGCGACGACACGATAGCCGCCGCCGAACGCGTCATCTCTGCGCTGCGCCAGGCGGGAGCACGTGCTGTTCTGTCGCGTGACGACCGTGACGACCTGGAGGGGGCGTTCTCGCTCGACGGCATCGGCACCCTCGGTGAAGACGTCGCCGTCGATGAACTCGAACTCGCGATCGTGCTCGGCGGAGACGGCACCATCCTCCGCGCGGCCGAACTCGTGCGAGGCGGCACCGCGGCCGTGCTCGGAATCAACATGGGGCACGTGGGCTTCCTCGCAGAGAGCGAGCGCGACGACATGGACGACGCGGTGCGCCGGGCCATCGACCGCGACTACCGCGTCGAGGAGCGACTCGCGCTGTCGGTGCGGGTCAAGGACTCCAGTGACACCGTCATCTACGAGACGTGGGCGTTGAACGAAGCGACGGTCGAGAAGGCCAGCCGGGAACGGATGCTGGAGGTCGTGATCGAGATCGACGGCCGGCCCGTGTCGTCGTTCGGCTGCGACGGTGTCGTGGTTTCGACTCCCACCGGTTCGACGGCGTACAACTTCTCGGCCGGCGGTCCGGTGATCTGGCCCTCCGTCGAGGCCATCGCGGTCGTCCCGCTTTCGGCGCACGCTCTGTTCGCGCGACCGCTCGTCGTCGGGCCCGAGGCACCGATCGCGATCGAGGTGCTCGAGCGCACGAGCGGCATCGGCATCCTCTGGTGCGACGGGCGGCGCTCGCACGAGCTTCCCCCGGGCGCGCGCGTGGTGGTGCGTCGGTCGCCCGAGCCGGTGCGGCTCGCGCGTCTGCACCCCCCGGCGTTCACCGACCGCCTCGTGCACAAGTTCCGCCTGCCCGTCACGGGCTGGCGAGGACCCGCTCCGGAGGTCTCGTGATCGAGGAGATCCGGCTTCGTGATCTCGGGGTGATCGCGGAGGCCACCCTCCCGATCGGCCCGGGGTTCACCGCGATCACCGGAGAGACCGGCGCCGGCAAGACGATGGTCGTGACCGGTCTCGGGCTTCTGCTGGGCAACCGGGCGGACTCGGGCGCGGTGCGTTCGGGAGCTGCGCACGCCGCCGTCGACGGCGTCTGGAGTGTTCCCGACGAAGGCCCGGTCGTCGACCGCGTTCGCGAGGCCGGCGGCGACGTCGAACCTCTCGGCGACGGGCGCGCGGAACTGTACCTCGGACGAACGGTGTCGAGCGAAGGACGCGGGCGCGCCACGGTCGGGGGCAGGAGCGCCCCTGCGGGCGTGCTGTCGGAGCTCGCGGACTCGCTGGTCGTCGTGCACGGGCAGTCCGACCAGCTGCGGTTGCGTTCGGCCGGGGCCCAGCGCGATGCGCTCGACCGGTTCGCCGGCTCTCCGGTCGCGCGGGCGCTGACGGACTACCAGAGCGCCTACGCACGGTGGCGCGCGCTCGACACCGAGCTGAGCGAGCTGCAGGGCGATCGCGATGCGCGCAGCCGTGAGGCCGACGACCTGAGGGCCGCGCTCGCCGAGATCGAGTCGGTCGCGCCGACCGCCGGCGAAGACGTCGACCTCGCTCAGCGCGCCGAGCGTCTCGCTAACGCCGAGGAGCTGCGGCTCGCCGCGGCGACCGCACACGAGGCGCTGTCCAGCGAGCTCGACGCGGCCGACGCGACCGCGCGGGTGGCCGAGGCAAGACGCTCCCTCGAGCGCGGCAGCATCCACGACTCCTCCCTCGAGGCCCTCGCTGAGCAGGCGGCAGACCTCGGGTACCGCGTCGCGGATCTCGCGGCCGGGGTTTCGGCCTATCTCGCCGACCTCGACGAATCAGGCCCGCACGAACTCGCCGCCGTCGAAGATCGCCGCGCCGCGCTGGCGGGCCTCGCGCGTGCGCACGGATCAGTCGATGCCGCCATCGCGCTGCTCGAGAGCGGCTCGGCGCGCTTGGCGGAGCTCGACGACGACGGCGACCGCATCGAACGGCTCGCGGAGGAGAGGGATGCAGCCTCCGCCGCGCTCGACGCCGCCGCCGCCGCGCTCACGCACGCGCGAGAGACCGCCGCAGTGCGCCTCGGCGCCGCGGTGACCGATGAACTGCACGCCCTCGCCCTGCCCGACGCCACCCTGGTCGTGAGCGTCGCGCCGGGGTCGCCGACCACCTACGGCCGCGACGACGTCACGATTCTCCTCGCCCCGCACCCGGGTGCCGATCCTCGACCTGTCGCACGGGGCGCCTCGGGAGGCGAGCTGAGCCGCGTCATGTTGGCGATCGAGGTCGTGATCGCCGCGGTCGATCCGGTGCCCACCTTCGTCTTCGACGAGGTCGACGCCGGGATAGGCGGAGCGGCGGCGATCGAGGTCGGTCGGCGCCTGGCCAGACTCGCGGAGTCTTCGCAGGTGATCGTCGTGACCCACCTCGCACAGGTGGCGGCCTTCGCCGGCAACCACCTCTCGGTGGTCAAGAGCAATGACGGCTCGGTCACGGCCTCGAGCGTGAGGCGCCTGGAGGGCGCGGACCGCGAGGCCGAGATGGCGCGACTGCTCTCGGGCCTGGCCGACTCCGACGCGGCGCTCACACACGCCCGTGAGTTGCTCGACACCGCGCGCGGCGCGCGGTGAACGACGACGACGACGCCGCAATCGCCGCGGATTCGCCGCCGGCGGGAGCGGTGCACATCGCCCCGCGCCGGCCAACACCCCTGTACGCCTTCCTCTCGTCGCGACTGCTCCGACTGGAAGGGTGGTTGCAGTCGCACGGCGGCGAGCAGTTGCGCGGCGCCATCCGGCTGTTCTGGGCTTTCCTGCTGGCGGCGGGTGTCTTTCTGCTGGTCGGGCCTGTGCTCAACGAACCGCTCTCGTTCGACGACATCACGTCATCGGCGGGGGAGGCGACCGATACCTGGATCGCCCGTTCCTTCGAAGCCGACTACACACTCGTGCACGCCGACGACGGTCGCCTGGCCCTCGAGGTCGAGGAACGCATCACCGCCTTCTTCCCCGAGGACGTCGACGAGTCGGCGGTCGAGCGCGTCATCGCCACCCAGTACGAGGGCCACGATCTGCGTCCCGAGCTGCGGGGCGCCACGCTGGACGGAGCGGTGATCGCCCCGACCGTCCGAGAGACACCGACACGATCGGCCTTCGTCGTGGATGCCGGCGAACGTCTGCGCGGCGATCACGATGTCGTGCTGCGGTACGTGCTCCACGACGTCGCGTACAGCGACCAGGATCCCTCGTCGCGGGAGTTGTACGACCTCCTCGAATGGGATGCATTCGGACCGGAGTGGTCGCACGGCGTGGCCGAGAGCTCGCTGACGATCACCGTTCCCCGTGAGCTCGTCGACGCCTACGCGCGGCAACCGAGTTCGGGGATCGCCTGGCTGCTCGTCGGCGATTCGCAGACACTGACCCCCGACAGCGAAACCGCCGACGCGGTGGTCTACCGGGCGACGAACGATCAGAACCTTCCGCCGTTCGCGTCGTTCTGGTTCGCGCTGCGCTTTGAGGCCGGCACGTTCACGATGCCCGAGCCGTCGGCGTTGTTCTGGGTGCAGGTGATCGGACCCTTCGTTCCCCTCGCTCTCCTTGCCGCCACTCTGCTGTTCTCGCTCGCCGCGCGCCGGGTCGCGTGGGCCGACGCACGAGGCCGATCCTGGTTCGTCGCGCAGGACGGCCCGCGGTCGGGCTCAACGCCGGGCGAAGACGCCCGGTTGTGGCGTGCTCGACGCTCCAGTGCGTTGGTCGACGCGCTCGTGCAGTACCGCTCCGACCGCTCGGACGCCGCGGCGCTGCGGCGCCTCGTGCGCGTCGCCCGGCGCACCGGCCGTGTGGGTGACATCCCGCACGCACTCTCCGCGTACCGCTCGTCCCGGGCGTGGACCGCCCAGTTCACCGACGGCCTGCGCCGCGTGCCGCGGGGGTTCGTCCGCGACGCGTTCATCGGTGCGAGCGTCGCGCTCACGGCCGTGCAGTGGGGCCTCGTGCGGCAGCTGTCGTATCAGGTGACCCTCACGGTGTACTGGTGGCCCGTCGCGATCGTCGTCGTCTCGACCGTTCTGGCGGCCACCGTTCTCGCGATCGCGCTCACCGCTCGTCCCCTCACCCGGGCGGGCACCCTGGCGGTGGAGCACCTGCGCGGCCAGGAGCTTTTCGTGGAGCAGACGTCGGCGGCGGATCGCACGCCGCTTCGCGACCGATTGCTGCCCTACGTGGTCATGTTCGAGCGCCCCCGGCGCGCGGGGCGTCTCGTCACCGAGATGCTCGATCGGGAGGGGTTGTCGCAGCAGGTGTCGGAGGACCCCCGGTTCGTCACCACGGGTCGCCTGATCGTGCGGGTGGCCGCCGTCGTCGCGGTCGTCGCCGCCTGCGTCCTCGTCGCCACGACGACCGCGGGAACACGCCACGCCCTCGGCCAGAACGATGTCCTCGAGGACGTGGAGGGCGACTACGGCGTCTACGTCTCCGACGTCGATATCGAGGCCTCGTTGTCGCGGGGTCCGAACGGCGAGGCGCGGCTCGAGGTGGTCGAGAAGCTCGAGGCCGACACGGATGAGAACCTTCGAGCCATTCCGCAGGTCACCCGCGTGTGGCGCGATCAGGTCGACGGCCACGACCAGTCCCTGACCGTCGACGAGATCACTGTCGACGGCGAAGCGGTGCCGTTCGAGCAGTCCCGCGTGCGGGGTCATGCGGTCGTTCAGACGAGACTCTCGGACGAGTGGCCGGGTGAGCACGACATCGAGGTCCGCTACACGCTGACAGACGCAGCATCCGCTCTGCACGAGGGCGTCGCGTCGCTCGACGCGGTGCGCTGGACGGCGCTCTTGCCGTGGTGGGACTGGACCTGGGAGGGCGTAGACCATGAACCCGAACGTCTGCGGGTCGCCGTCACGATGCCGCCCGAGCTCGCCGACAGCCTCGTCGACGGCAGCGGCTGGCTCGACGAGCTCGCACACCGCAAGGGGCGCCCGCCCATCGGATTCTCCGATCCGACCGTGACGCCCGATCGCGTCGTGTTCGCCTTCGATGAGCGTGTCGATGACGAATACGATGCCGGCAGCCTCTGGCCCTCCGGCGCGCAGTACGGCGGAGCGCAGCTCCTGTTTCCCGACGGCACGTTCACCGGTCCGTCGGAGGAGGAGTGGGCGCGGCACACGGCCTGGCAATCGCTGCCCTGGCTGCTGTCGCCTGCCCTCGCCCTGATCGCGATCGGTCTGAGCGTCGTCGGCGTCATGCTCGGCCCGGTGCGACTGGCCCGCAGGGGAAAGACCCGCGACCTGGTGCGGTGGATGCCGCCTGCGCTGACCGCGGCGCAGCTGCCGCTCCTGGTGTGGGCGAGCGCCGATGCGTACTCGGAGGATCCGCTGCTCGCGGTGCTGCTCGTGTCCCTTGCCGCCAGCATCATCGCGACGTGGGTGGTTCTCGCACGCACGCGCAGCACGTTGAGCGCCGACACGGTGATGACGTGGCACCGAAAAGGCTCTCGCCGTCGACCGGGCTGATAGCATGGAAGCCCGTGACGGACTCTTCAAAAACGGGCAGCGATTCGAGCGGAACGACCAAGCACATCTTCGTAACGGGAGGTGTCGTCTCATCGCTGGGCAAGGGTCTGACGGCCGCCAGCCTCGGCAATCTTCTGACCGCGCGGGGACTCCACGTGGTCATGCAGAAGCTCGACCCGTATCTCAACGTCGACCCGGGCACGATGAACCCGTTCCAGCACGGTGAGGTCTTCGTCACCGACGACGGCGCCGAGACCGATCTCGACATCGGTCACTACGAGCGTTTCCTCGACATCGAACTGAGCCAGGCGGCGAACGTCACGACCGGGCAGGTCTACTCCGAGGTGATCGCTCGCGAGCGCCGCGGCGAGTACCTCGGCGACACCGTGCAGGTCATTCCGCACATCACCGACGAGATCAAGCGACGGATGCGTCTGCAGGCGACCGCCGTGCCGCAGCCCGACGTCATCATCACCGAGATCGGCGGCACGGTGGGCGACATCGAGTCGCAGCCCTTCATCGAATCGGCTCGACAGATCCGTCACGAACTCGGCCGGAACAACGTCTTCTTCGTCCACGTCTCGCTCGTGCCCTACATGGGCGCCTCCGGAGAGCAGAAGACCAAGCCCACGCAGCACTCGGTCGCCGCGCTCCGGTCGATCGGCATCCAGCCCGACGCGCTCGTTCTGCGCAGCGACCGGCCGGTCACCGAGTCGAACAAGCGCAAGATCGCGCTCATGTGCGACGTCGACGAAGACGCTGTCGTCAACGCGGTCGACGTGCCCAGCATCTACGACATCCCGACGATGCTGCACGACCAGGGTCTCGACGAGTACCTCGTGCGATCCCTGGGCCTGTCGAAGGCCGCCGGCGTGGACTGGTCGCGCTGGGAGAAGGTGCTCGAGGCCGTGCACAACCCGAAGCACGAAGTGACCATCGGGCTCGTCGGCAAGTACATCGACCTGCCCGACGCCTACCTGTCGGTCACCGAAGCGCTCAAAGCCGGCGGGTTCGCCCACGAGACGCACGTGACGGTCACCTGGATCCCCTCCGACCTCTGCGAGACGCCCGAAGGCGCCGAGAAGGCCCTCGGCCACCTCGACGGCATCGTCATTCCCGGGGGGTTCGGCATCCGCGGCATCGAAGGCAAGCTCGGCGCCCTCCGTTTCGCGCGCGAGCAGGGCATTCCGACCCTCGGGATCTGCCTGGGTCTGCAGTGCATCGTCGTCGAGTACGCGCGCAACGTGGCCGGTCTCGAGGGTGCCTCGTCGAGCGAGTTCGACCCCGACAGTCCGCACCCCGTCGTGGCGACCATGGCCGAGCAGGTCGACATCCTCGACCGCGGCGACCTCGGGGGAACCATGCGGCTCGGACTCTACCCCGCCGATCTGGCGCCGGGTTCGATCGCCGAGGAGGTGTACGGCGCCTCGCAGGTGGGTGAGCGTCACCGCCACCGCTACGAGGTCAACAACGCCTACCGCCAGCAGCTCGCCGACGCCGGGCTCGTCTTCTCGGGCATCAACCCCGACCTCGACCTCGTCGAGTACGTCGAGCTTCCGCGCGACGTGCACCCGTACTACATCGCGACGCAGGCGCACCCCGAGCTGCGTTCGCGCCCGACCGCGCCGCATCCGCTCTTCCGTGGCCTCGTGGGCGCGGCCCTCGACCGTCACCGCGCCAGCGAGCTGTTCGACGTCGAGGAGTCGTCGTGACGGACGCCCCGGGTTCGGGGGACGCGCTGCACGACGAACGCCTCGATCTCGAGGTCGTCGCCTCTGAGAAGGTGTTCGAGGGCCGGGTCTGGGACGTGCGTTCCGACACCGTGCGCTACGGCGACGGCGAGATCGTGCGGCAATACGTCGATCACCCGGGAGCTGCGGCGATCGTCGCCATCGACGACGACGGCCGCGTCGTGCTCATCCAGCAGTATCGACACCCCATCCACCTTCGCGAGTGGGAGATTCCGGCCGGGCTGCTCGACGTCGCCGGCGAACCCCCGGTCGACTCGGCGCGGCGTGAGCTCGCGGAAGAAGTCGACCTCGTCGCCCACCGGTGGCAGCCGCTGCTGACGATGCACACCTCGCCCGGGGGCAGCAGCGAAGTTCTGCACATCTTCCTCGCTCGCGACCTCGTCGCTGCGTCCGGCGCATTCGAGCGGGAGGACGAAGAAGCCGACATCCGTGTCGAGCGCGTTCCTCTGGCGGATGTCGTCACGGGCATCCTTGAAGGGCGACTACGCAACGGAATCCTCATCGCGGGCGTACTGGCCGCGGCCGAAGTGCTTCGGCGGGAAGCCGCACCGGAGCGCTGACGTGCGCCTCGAGCGGGCGGTTGACGCGTACCTGCGGCACGTCGCCCTCGAGCGCGGGCTGTCGGAACACACGCAAGCCGCCTACCGCCGCGACCTCGCCGTCTATTCGGGGTGGCTCGCGGCGCGCGGCATCGCCGACGCCGCCGAGGTGACGCCCGCGGTGGTGGGGGAGTTCGCCGCGGAACGCGCCTCCGCCGAGCCACCGCCCGCCGCGTCGTCGCTCGCGCGCCTGCAGTCCTCCGTTCGCGGGCTGCACCGATTCCTCGTGCGTGAGGGGGCTGACGCCGACGACCCCACGGGTCGGCTCCGCCCCCCGAAGGCTCCGCGGCGGTTGCCGAAGGCGCTGACGGTGACTCAGATCGAAGAGATGCTGGATGCTGCGGGGCCCGCGCCCGGCGATGATGTGCCGACAGAGCCGGCAGCCGTCCGAGACCGGGCGTTGCTCGAGCTGCTCTACGCGACCGGCGCGCGGGTGTCGGAGGTCGTGCAACTCGACGTCGACGATCTCTCGCACGGCGACGTCATCCGCCTGCGGGGCAAGGGCGACAAAGAGCGGATCGTGCCCGTCGGTTCGTACGCACGGGCCGCCGTCGATGCGTATCTGACGCGGGTGAGGCCGGCGCTCGCCGCCCGCGGGCGGTCGTCTCCGCGGCTGTTCCTCGGCGTACGCGGCGGACCCCTGTCGCGGCAGAGCGCCTGGCTGGTGATCCAGCAGGCCGCGGAACGGGCCGGCCTCCACGCGCACGTGTCGCCGCACACGTTTCGCCACTCTTTCGCGACCCATCTGCTTCAGGGCGGAGCCGATGTGCGCGTGGTGCAGGAATTGCTCGGTCACGCGTCGGTGGCGACGACGCAGATCTACACCCACGTGAGCGTCGACGCGCTGCGCGATGTGTATGCGACCTCGCATCCACGGGCTCGGTGACGGCGGGGCGCCTTCGGCGTCGATCCACCCTGGCGCGCCGGGGCGTCATGGCACAATGCGAAGCGTGGATGCCTCGAACCTCACGGAACTGCAGCTGCTGCGGGCCCGCGCGTACGGCCCCTCCGCCGACATCGATCAGGATCCGCTCGCGGTCCGCCGACTGCGAGACCTGGAAGCCCGACACGGTGAAGGTCACGCCCCGACGTCGGCCACCGCCGGCGATGACTCCGTGCCGATCGAGTCGGTGCCGATCGAGGCGACGCTGATCGAGGCGGTGCCGGGGCCGGAGGTGACGCAACCGGCCGAGTCCGGTGCGGTCGGCGAGACGGCGGAGGGAACGGTCGGAACGTCACCGGTCGTCTCGCAAGAAAACGGGGCGCTGTCGCGTTCCTCCGTGACACGTGCGTCGAGGAGGACTCGGTTCTGGTGGGTGC
Organism: Microbacterium shimangi; assembly: GCF_043556445.1. Classification (NCBI taxonomy): domain Bacteria; kingdom Bacillati; phylum Actinomycetota; class Actinomycetes; order Micrococcales; family Microbacteriaceae; genus Microbacterium; species Microbacterium shimangi. Next base: position 1,153,598 of record NZ_JBIGII010000004.1, on the reverse strand, counting down.
TCTCGGTCGTCGCCGCGGGTTCGGCGGCAGCCGCGGTGACCTATGCCCTGACGTCCTTCGCCCCCGTGCCGGTATCGCACGGTGCGCGCCAGATCGCGACTCTCGAACCTTCGTCGGCCGTGGATATACCCACGGGGTGGTTCGGCGCGGGTCCGAGTTCTGCTGTCTTCGACTTCTTCGGACTGACGTTCTTCGAAACCACGCGCGGGTATACCGGCGCGGGCACGGATTGCATCTCAGCCGTGGAAACAGAGCAACTGCCCGAACCAGATGCCGACCCCAACTCGTGGTCCATCCAAGGAACTACCTACTCCGGCTGCCGCGCCGGCGCCTTCTTGGCCACGGTGCAACTCGAGGTGGACAGCAGCGTCCCCGTCGAGCTGCGGGCCGAATTTCCCGAGGGCAGCGCACTGCAGTTCGTCTTCGACGGTGAACGCATCGGCGTTTACCTCGACACCGAGTAGGGACGTGTCTGCGGCATCACATGCGAATGGCGAGCACGGGCGCGTGCAGACCCAGGTTCACGAGCATCGCGTGGAGCTCTACCGGGCCGGGCGCTCTACCCTGGCCGTCGCCTTCTTGCACGCGGACCGGAACGAGCGCCGAGCCACCCGGCTGAAGGACGAGCGGGTCGGCGGGGTTCGCACTGAAATACCCGAAGGAGAAGTTCGTGGTCTGCGGCGGTGTGACGACACCGACAACGAGTAGTTCGTCGGCCGAGAGTTCGACCCTCATCGCCCGGGTGTTCACGATCTCCACGAGGAACGGCGGGCCGTGTTCACTTGACCCCGGAGGCCACCGGACCTCTAGCCCCCGGCGTCGCTCGGCGAGACTGGGTTTTGCGGGGTACAGAGCCGGGTCCACGATGACGACCCAGCGCGGCACCGATAGCTGTGTCTGCTCTTTGTCCTGGTTCGTGTACGCGTGCTGAAGGTGGGCGAGCCGCCAAAACGTGTCAGCGCCAGCCGACACCGGCGCCCCCAGGATCGCTGCACCACGAGGATCTGTCTGCAAGACCCGCCATCCGTCATCCGGTACGTCGTCGGTGCGGTCGGCGATCTCCACGGCGCCGAGCTCTGCGGCCAGAGCCGCCAGCGATGTGCCGGGCACAGCGAGCGCCGCCGGGTCTACCGGGTGATCCGCGATGCGCGGCATTTCGTCAGGCGAGGACATGAGCCCATGGTCCCACTTCGATCCCCTGACGAACTGGTCGGACGGAACGCGACTTTCGAAGCTATGTCCGAGGTTGGTGGGATGCTGTTCTCATGAGCGAGCAGGCACCTGATCCCCGCCATTCGGCGGTTTCGACCGAGGCCGAGCTCGCGGTGCTCGGCTCGCTGGTGACCATGATCGAGGAGTCGCGGCGGGGTCGGGCGGCGTTCGAGGCGATGGAGTTGCAGGCCCTCGCGGGGCTGTCGGCGTTGGCCGATCAGCAACGCGAGAGGCTTCCGCAGACCCGGGCGGTTCGGGAGCTGCCGCTGCGAGAGATCGCGGCCGAGGTGGCGATGGCGGTGCGGCTCAGCGACAGGGCGGTGCAGGGCATGATCGGTGACGCGGCGACAACGGTGGCACTGTTCCCGACCGTCGTCACCGCGCTCAGCGAAGGCCGCATCGGTCGTGGCCACGTGACCGCGCTCGTCGAGGCAGGGGCGGCCATTGACGACGACGACGCGCGTGAGGCGTTCACAGCGGCAGCGTTGGTGGTCGCCGAGCGCGAGTCGGTCGGCCGGTTCCGGTCGGTGGTGAGGGCGATGGCCGAGCGGATGAATCCGCGGTCGATGGCAGACCGGCACCGCTTGGCCAGGGAAGACCGCGGCACGCGGGTGCGTGACCTGCCCGACGGGATGGGCGAGTTCGTTCTGGTCGGCCCCGCGGTCACCGTGTACGGCACGCAGGATCGACTGACCCAACAGGCCAAGGTCATCCAGAACGATGCGCGCGCAGAGGCGAAGGAACGCGTCGGTGAAGATGGCTTCGTGCCCGACGAGCGCACTCTCGCGCAGATTCGCGCCGATGTCGCCGCCGATCTGCTGCTGACCGGTGCGCCGACCATGGACCCGACTTCGACCGGGGATGGGCCCGGAAGGTTGGGTGCGGTCCGTGCCGTCGTGCAGGTCACCGTCCCGGTACTGACTGCGGCCGGCGTCGACGACGACCTCGTCGAACTCGACGGGCGGTGTCCGATCGACCCCGACTCGGCGCGAGAGCTCATGCGAGATGCCCCCGGGTGGGACCGCGTGCTCACTCACCCCATCACCGGTGCAGTCCTCGCCGTCGACCGATACACGCCCAACGCCGATCTGAAACGCACCAAACAGGCCACCGACCGTCGGTGCCGGTGCCCCGGGTGCCGAATGCCCGCGCACCGGTGCGACCTCGATCACAACCATGCCGCGGCCGAAGGCGGGGCGACAGAAGACTGCAACCTGAGCCACTTCTGCCGACGACATCACGTGCTCAAGCATCAGCCGGGATGGAAAGTTCGTCAGCTGGCGGGAGGGCGGATCGAATGGACGACCCCGACCGGCGGCGTCTACGTCGACGAACCCCCGCCCCGCGCCGCCTATGTGCCCGATCCGCCACCCGAGCGCAGAACCGGTGCAGACATCGCCGTCGTCGACCGCGGTAGGCCCGAAGGTCCCCGAGCGAGCATCATGGCGCGTCACCGCGCCTCGCCCGGCCCTCGCGGGCGCGATGCCGACGGATCACCCGGTGCGGTGGTTCCGACACGAAGGGTGGTGTTCAGGCCCGACGGGGATTCCCCACCGTTCTAGGCGATTCCTCGTCGTGCTCAGACGCCGCGGCTCGCGCGCCCGCGTGACATCCGATCTGCGCCGATGAGCCGTCGGCACATTCGGTCCGCGTCGGTGAGCTCACGTGACATCCGATACGCGCCGGTGAGCCCACGAAGGAGGAGACGCGGGGCTCGCTAGAATCGATCGAACGGCAGTGAAAGCAGGTGGGTCCGTGGCGGGCAGCGCAACGAAGAGGTCGGGAGCGGCCGGCGACGGCGAAGTGACTCTCGGACCGACGGGGCGGCCCTATCACGGGTTCGCGACCCCGCCGAAGCTCACCGGGCACGGCCCCGCGCGGATCATCGCGCTGTGCAACCAGAAGGGTGGCGTCGGCAAGACGACGACGACCATCAACCTCGCCGCCTCCCTCGCGCAGTACGGCCGCAAGGTGCTCGCGGTCGACTTCGACCCGCAGGGCGCTCTGTCGGCGGGTCTCGGCATCCAGACGCACGAGTCGGCGACGATCTACGACCTTCTCCTCGACACGAAGCGCGACCCGTACGACGTGATCGTGCCCACGCGCGTCGAGGGTCTCGACATCCTTCCCGCCAACATCGACCTCTCGGCCGCCGAGGTGCACCTCATCAACGAGGTCGCCCGCGAGACGATCCTCGCCCGCGTGCTGCGGAAGGTCTCGGCCGACTACGACGTGATCCTCATCGACTGCCAACCGTCGCTTGGTTTGCTGACGGTCAATGCCCTGACGGCGAGCCATGGCGTCCTCATTCCGCTGGAGTGCGAGTTCTTCGCGCTGCGCGGCGTCGCGCTGCTGATCGAGACCATCGACAAAGTGCGCGACCGACTGAACCCGTCGATCACCCTCGACGGCGTGCTGGCCACGATGTACGACCCGCGCACCCTCCACTCCCGCGAGGTGCTGGAGCGCGTGGTCGAGGCGTTCGGCGACGATGTGCTCGAGACCGTCATCGGGCGCACCGTCAAGTTCCCCGACGCCTCGGTCTCGGGAATGCCCATCACCGAGTTCGCGCCGGAGCACGCGGCCGCCCAGGCCTACCTGCGCCTGGCGCGGGAGCTGGTCGCCCGTGGCGCCGTCGCCTGACGCGCCGACGACAGACGGCGACGCGTTCCCCGAGCCTGTCGACGGGCAACCGGCGAGCGAACCGGAAGCGCGAGACGAAGGCTTTCGCGTCTCGCTCGGAGTCTTCGACGGGCCCTTCGACCTCCTGCTGACACTGATCTCGAAGCACGAGCTCGACATCACCGACGTCTCGTTGAGCCGGGTGACCGACGAGTTCATCGCGTACCTGCGCGCGTTGGGTCCCGACGGCGACCTCGACGAAGCATCCGAGTTCCTGGTCGTCGCGGCGACCCTGCTCGACATGAAGGTCGCGGGACTCCTGCCCCAGGGCGAACTCGTCGACGCCGAGTCGGTCGCACTCCTCGAGGCGCGCGACCTGCTGTTCGCTCGGCTGCTGCAGTACCGCGCGTTCAAAGACGTCTCGGCCTGGTTCGCCTCGGGTCTGCAGGCCGAAGACCGGCGGCACGTGCGCTCCGTGCGCCTCGACGAGAAGTACCGCAACGCCGTTCCAGAACTCGTGTGGACGCTCACGGCCGACGACTTCGCCGCGCTGGCGATGCTGGCCTTCGCTCCGAAAGAGATTCCGCAGGTCGGGCTCGATCACCTGCATGCGCCGCTCGTCAGCATCCGGGAGCAGGCTGCCGTCGTCGTCACCCTCCTGCGCAGTGCGGGCACCCTCACGTTTCGCGACCTCATCGCGGGCGTCGCCCAACCGGGTGTGGTCGTCGCCCGATTCATCTCCGTTCTCGAGCTGTACCGCCACGCGGCGCTCACCTTCGAACAGCTCGAGCCGCTCGGCGAGCTCACCCTGCGGTGGAGCGCTGCGCGCTGGTCGGAAGAGAACCTCGCCACTTTGGGAGCAGATTATGACCGATGACACACCCTCTATCGCCCGAAAGCTCGAGGCGATCCTGCTCGTGATCGAGGAGCCGCAGAGCCTCATCAGCCTGGCCGCCGCGGTCAGCGCACCCGTCGCAGCGGTGCGTCAGGCGGTCGAGACCCTGGTCGACGACTACGACGGGCGTGGGAGCGGCCCCCGCCGGGGCTTCGAACTGCGCGAAGTCGGCGGAGGGTGGCGGCTCTACGTGCGCGCCGAGCACGACGACCTCGTCTCGGAGTTCGTGAACACGCAGGCGCCGTCGCGGCTGTCGCAGGCGGCGCTCGAGACCCTCGCGGTGATCGCCTACAAGCAGCCCGTGACGCGCGGCCAGGTCGCGGCGATCCGCGCGGTGAACGTCGACTCGGTCGTGCGCACCCTCCTGGCGCGAGGGCTCATCACCGAGGCCTACGCCGACCCCGAGACCGGCGCGATCCACTACGGAACGACCGACGCCCTTCTGGTGAACCTCGGTATCAACTCCCTCGACGAGCTGCCGCGCATCGCGCCGCTGCTCGACGACGGTTCGGCAGGATTCGACACGGAGGTCATGCGATGAGCTCGACGACTGAGCCCACAGGAGCGGATGCTGACGGCATCCGCCTGCAGAAAGTACTCGCCAACGCGGGGGTCGCGTCGAGGCGGGTGAGCGAAGACCTCATCGCCGCCGGACGCGTGCGGGTCAACGGCGAGGTGGTGACCGAGCTCGGAAACCGCATCCACCCCGAAACCGACCTCGTCGACGTCGACGGCGTGGCCGTGCAGCTCGACACCACCAAGCGCTACGTCATGCTCAACAAGCCCACCGGCGTCGTGAGCTCGATGCGCGACGAACGCGGGCGCCCCGACCTGCGGCAGTTCGCCGAGGAGTGGGACGAGCGGCTGTTCAACGTGGGGCGTCTCGACGCCGACACCAGCGGGCTGCTCATCTTGACCAACGACGGCGACCTCGCCCACGTGCTCGCCCACCCCTCGTTCGGTGTCACGAAGTTGTACGTCGCCAAGGTCGAGGGACAGGTGACCGCCCAGTCGATCGCCCGGCTCACCCGAGGGGTCGACCTCGAAGACGGCGTGATCGCGGCCGACAAGGCCCGCCTGCTGGATGCTTCCGGGGACTCCAGCATCGTCGAGCTGACGCTGCACTCCGGGCGCAACCGGATCGTCCGTCGGATGATGGCCGAGGTGGGCCACCCGGTCATCGACCTGGTCCGGCGGCGTTTCGGACCGTTGACGCTCGGACCGCTCCCGGTCGGGCGCGCGCGCGAATTGACTACGATAGAACGCGGCGCACTGCTCACTCTTTCGCGTCGTGATGGTGGAGGCGAGCCCGCCACCGACGACGCCCATCCCCGCACGGACGATCCGTCGGTCGACGAGTGAGCTTTCTTCCCGCGCTCCGCCCGGCCTAACGGCGGGTGATCAGGAGACCTCGTGACCGATTCGACTGCGTCGTCCGGACGCACCCCGGCGCCGTTGGCGTCGCGGGTGCACGGCACCGTGCGTGTCGTCGGCGCGGGCCTGCTCGGAGCCAGCGTCGGCCATGCGCTCACGGCGCTCGGCGTCGATGTGGCGCTCGACGACACGTCTCCCGCCCAGCTGCGTCTCGCCGTCGACTACGGCGCCGGCCGCCTGCCCCGCGCCGATGACGCGCCGACCCTCGTCGTCGTCGCCGTGCCCCCCGACGTGACCGCCGACGTCATCGCGCGCGAGCTCGAAGACCACCCGCAAGCCGTCGTGACCGACGTCGCCAGCGTGAAGCTCGAGCCGCTGCGCGCACTGCGCTCGCGCGGCGTCGACCTGACCCGCTACATCGGGTCGCACCCGCTCGCCGGTCGTGAGCGCGGTGGTGCCATCTCTGCACGCGCAGACATCTTCGTCGGCCGCCCGTGGGTCGTGTGCCGCGACACCGATACCTCCCCGGCCGACCTCGCCCTCGTCGAGGCGCTCGCCCTCGATCTCGGCGCGACACCGGTCGAGATGACCCCCGAAGAGCACGACCGCTCCGTCGCGCTCGTCTCGCACGTCCCGCAACTGGTGGCGAGCCTGCTCGCCGGCCGATTCGTCGACGCCCCTGACGGTTCGCTCCGGCTCGCCGGGCAGGGCGTGCGCGACACGACTCGGATCGCCGCCTCGGCTCCCGAGCTGTGGGTGCAGATTCTGGGTGCGAACGCCGCATCCGTCGTCGACATCCTCGACAAGCTGTCGACCGACCTCGCCCACGTGGCCGGGGCGCTGCGCGAACCCGACGCGCCCGGCGCTCGCCGCGCCGTGGCCGACGTGATCCGACGCGGCAACGACGGTGTCGAGCGTCTGCCCGGCAAGCACGGACAGAACCGCCGCTTCGAAAGCATCGTCGTCATGGTCGACGACACCGCGGGGCAACTCGGGCGCCTGTTCGGCGAGCTCGGCGAACTGTCGGTCAACGTCGAAGACCTGCGACTCGAGCACTCTCCGGGAGCGCCTTTCGGGCTCGCCGAGATCAGCGTCGTCCCCGATGCCGTCCACCGCGCTTCGGAGGGTCTCCAGGCGCGGGGCTGGCGGATTGCGAGCATCACCAATGACTGATCCGCGTGTCTTCGACGAGACCGCCGTGGTCGCGATCGACGGCCCCGCCGGCAGCGGCAAGTCGAGCATCTCGAAGGGGGTCGCTGCCCGGCTGGGCTACGGCTACCTCGACACCGGAGCCGTCTACCGGGCTCTCGCCTGGTCGATCCTCGAGGACGATCGCGACACGGCTGACTCCACCGCGGCGCTGTCGGCCTTCGAATCGTTCGACGTGACGATCTCGCTCGACCCGTCGCACTTCGCCATCGCCGTCAGCGGCACCGACGTCGCCGACGCGATCCGCGCGCCGCGCGTGACGGCTGCGGTCAGCGGAGTCGCTCGCATCTCGCGTGTGCGCGAGGGCCTGAACGCGCTTTTCCGCTCGCTCGTCGCGCAGTCGGGCCGACCGGGCGTCGTCGTCGAGGGCCGGGACATCACCACGGTCGTCGCCCCCGATGCGCCCGTGCGCATCCTCCTCACCGCCTCGCCCGAGGTGCGCGCCGCACGGCGCAGCGCGGAGCTGGAGGGGCAGGATGCTGCGGCCGTCGCCGACGCACTGCGTCAGCGCGACGCATCCGATTCCACCGTCGTCGATTTTCAGACGGCAGCCGACGGCGTGAGCGTCGTCGATTCCACGCACTTGGACTTCGAGCAGACGGTCTCCGCCGTGCTCGAGGTCGTCGATCAGAAGATGGGAGCCCACCATGGGCGATGAAGAAGAGTACGAGGGCGGTCCCGACCAGCTCGACGAGAAGATGGCGAACCTCGACGAGGAACTCGCCGAACAGCGCGCGATCGCGCTGCGGGCGAGCCTCGATGATTTCGACCTCGACGAAGAAGACGCCGAGCTGCTCGCCGGCATCACCGCCGGCGGCGACAGCATCGAGTACCTGCCGGGGCTTCCGGTCGTCGCGATCGTGGGCCGACCGAACGTGGGCAAGTCAGCGCTCGTCAACCGCATCATCGGCCGCCGCGAGGCCGTGGTCGAAGACACCCCGGGCGTGACCCGCGACCGGGTGACCTACAAGGCCGAGTGGGCCGGGCGCCGGTACTCGCTCGTCGACACCGGCGGCTGGGAGCCCGACGCGCGGGGCATCGACAAGTCGGTGGCCCTGCAGGCAGAGGTCGCGATCGAGCTGTGCGACGTCGTCATGTTCGTCGTCGACGCGATGGTGGGGGCCACCTCCACCGACGAGCAGGTCGTTCGACTTCTGCGCCGGAGCGGCAAGCCGGTCTTCCTCGTCGCGAACAAGGTCGATGACGCACGTCACGAATCCGAAGCCACCGCACTGTGGAGTCTCGGCCTCGGTGAGCCGCACCCGGTTTCGGCCATCCACGGACGCGGGGTCGCCGACCTGCTCGACGCCGTGATGAAGGTGCTGCCGACCGTCTCGTCCGTTCCCGGTCACGAGATCGGCGGCCCGCGTCGCGTCGCGATCCTCGGGCGCCCGAACGTCGGAAAGTCGTCGCTGCTGAACAAGGCCGCCGGCGAAGAACGCGTCGTCGTCAACGAGCTCGCCGGAACCACCCGCGACCCGGTCGACGAGATCGTCGAGCTCGGTGGAAAGGTGTGGCGCCTCGTCGACACCGCCGGCATCCGCCGCCGCGTGCACCTGCAGCAGGGTGCCGACTTCTACGCCTCGCTGCGCACCGCGACCGCGCTCGAGAAGGCCGAAGTCGCCGTCGTGGTGCTCGACGTGTCGCAGTCGCTGAGCGAGCAGGACGTGCGCATCATCGACCTCGTTCTCGACTCGGGGCGCGCGCTGGTGCTCGCGTTCAACAAGTGGGACCTCATGAACACCCCCGAGATGGAGAACGTCGACCGTCGGCGTTACCTCGAGCGCGAGATCGAACAAGACCTCGCGCACGTCGCGTGGGCGCCCCGCGTCAACATCTCGGCACGCACCGGACGCCACCTCGACAAGCTCGTGCCCGCCCTCGAGACGGCGCTGGAGTCGTGGGACTACCGCATCCCGACCGGGAAGTTCAACGCGTTCCTCGCCGAGCTGGTCGCCGAGCACCCGCACCCGCTGCGCGGCGGCAAGCAGCCCCGCATCCTCTTCGGCACCCAGGCCTCGACCCGACCGCCGACTTTCGTGCTGTTCACGACGGGCTTCCTCGATGCGGGGTACCGCCGGTTCATCCAGCGTCGCCTGCGCGAGATCTACCCGTTCGACGGCACCCCGATCGTGCTCAACATGCGAGTACGCGAGCGTCGCCAGCGCTGAGCGTGGCGGGCGGTGTGACAGGCTGAGAAGATGAGCATCGTGCCGCCCGCACCCGGTGAGCCGCGCCGCCCCCACGGGCCGCGCGATCCCGGCGACGCGTGGGTCGAGACACCCACGGGCGAGCGTTACTGGGGGCGTTTCGGGGCGGCGGGGCTGCTTGCGATCGACCCTGATCGGGGCGTGCTGCTGCAGCACCGCGTGTCGTGGAGTCACCACGGCGACACGTGGGCGCTGCCCGGGGGAGCCCGGCACCAGGGAGAATCCGCCCACGACGCCGCGCTGCGCGAGTCAGCCGAAGAGGCCGGGGTTCCGGCCGGGGTCATCGCCCCCCGGTTCGTCAGCGTGCTCGATCTCGAGGTGTGGAGCTACACCACCCTGGTCGGCGACGTGGTCGTGCCCTTCGAGCCCGTCATCAGCGACCCCGAGAGCCGTGCGCTCGCCTGGGTTCCCGTCGCCGAGGTCGACCGTCTGCCGCTGCACCCGTCGTTCGCTGAATCGTGGACGATGCTGCGGCCCCTGCTCGAGACCCGGCCCGTAGTGGTCGTCGACGTCGCGAACGTCATGGGCTCCGTGCCCGACGGGTGGTGGCGTGATCGCGCGGGCGCCGCAGACCGGTTGCTCGAGCGCATCGGAACGCTCGCCGCGTCGGGGGTACCCGCGTCGGCACTCAGCCTCGGCGGCACACGGTGGTTCACACCGTTCGTCGCCGTCGTCGAAGGACAGGCGAAGGCGGTGGATGCTGATCCCGAGGGCGTCGTCATCGTTCGAGCGGCAGCATCCGGCGACGACGAGATCGTGGCGCAGACCGGGGCGCTCGCCGATCCGACGGCCGCCGTCGTGGTGACGAGCGATCGCGGTCTCGCCGAGCGGGTTCGCGCCCTCGGCGCCACCGTGCACGGCGCGGGCTGGCTGCTCGACCTTCTCGCCTAGCCGCGGACGCTTCGACAAGCTCAGCGACCGCGGCAGCGGCAGGCCGGTCCCGGCACCAGGGCGGTCCCTGAGCCTGTCGAAGGGTTTGGACGAGGCCTACTCGAGGTCGCGTCCGCGCAGCTTCTCGATGTCGCGACGATCGCGCTTGGTCGGACGACCCGCACCGCGATCGCGCACGGGAACGAACGGCGTGCTCTCGCGCGGGGGTGGGGGCGGGGTGCGATCCTCAGCCGCGACGGCAGCTTGCACCGCGCCGACTCGTTTCACGATCGGTTCGCGAACGGCCAGAATCCTGTCAAACCCCGCGACCCGCACGCGCAGCTCGTCGCCGGGGCGCACCTGCTGGGCGGCCTTCGCCTTCTCGCCGTTGACCCGCACGTGCCCGGCCCGGCAGGCGGCCGTCGCGAGCGAACGGGTCTTGTACACGCGTACGGCCCAGAGCCAGGCGTCGACCCGCGCCGACGTGCCGGTCACGGGGTACCCATTCGTTCGCGCAAACGGACCGCGACGACGACGCCCGCGGCGATGAGTCCCTGCCCGAGCGTGTAGGTCAGCATCACGAGCGGGCTCGTCCAGGGCGGCATCGCCTCGGGGGTGAACAGACGGAAGGCCAGCAGCGTGTCGGAGGCGAGGAAGAACGCCGCACCCACCGCGATCACCCGGTAGGTGCGCGCGGCCGTTGCCGCCGTGCCGGCCAAGACCACGCCGTAGATGGCGACGGCGACGGTGAGCGCTCCGAGCCGCGGCCACAGCGCGACGAGCAGTACAACCCACCAGAGGGCGTAGATGAGCGTCCAGGCGGGGAGGCGGCGCGTGGGGAGCACGCGGGCGAACAGCCAGATGTAGGCGAGGTGCGCGAGCCCGAAGCATCCGAGCATCACCGGCAGTTCCGGGGCGAACGGAAAGAACGTCGCCGCGCCATCGCCCAGCCACGAGAAGGCGAGCGCGAGGAACAGCAGGGTGAACGGGCGCCCCCACGAGGTGCCGCGGCCGGCCCACAGCACGGCGATCGCGAGTGCGGGCATGAGGAGCAGTTTGGTCGGCCCGGCGAGCGCATCGGCCGACACGGCGAGGGCGATCACGTGCACCAGCGAGATCACCGCGTAGGGGGCGAAACCCCACGCCCAGACCGGCAGCGTCATCGCTCGTGGTTCGTGCATGGCGTCCTCCGGGTTCGCTCCATCGTAGGCGGGGCGGTCGGCGCCCGGCTGCCGACATAATCGACTCGTGACCGACGCGATCTCTCGAATGGGCCTGCGGCGGATGGTCGCGCGCGACACCGACGCGCCGGGCCGGGTGGCGAGCCCGCTCGAGCTTCTGTTCGACCTCGTGTTCGTGGTCGCGATCTCGCAAGCATCCAGCAAACTCCATCACCTGATCAGCGAAGACCACGTCGGGCAGGGCGTTCTGGCCTACCTGATGGTGTTCTTCTCGGTGTGGTGGGCCTGGATGAACTTCACCTGGTTCGCATCGGCGTTCGACACCGACGACTGGCTGTACCGGGTCACGACGATCGTGCAGATGGCGGGAGTCCTCGTCCTGGCGGCGGGCGTGCACGCGGCGATGGTCGACTCCGACTACACGCTCGTAACCATCGGCTACGTGATCATGAGACTCGCGATGGTGGCGCAGTGGCTGCGGCTCGCGGCATCCGATCCCGCTTCTCGTCCGACCGCCCTCCGATTCGCCGGGGGTATCGCTCTCGTTCAGGTGCTGTGGGTCGCGCGGCTCGCCCTGACCGATCAGACGCTGCTGCTCGTGACCTTCTTCGCACTGATGGTGTTCGAGGTCGCCGTGCCCGTGTTCGCCGAGGCGCGGGGGAGAACCCCGTGGCACCCGCACCATATCGCCGAGCGCTTCGGCCTGTTCACGTTGCTGCTGCTCGGAGAAAGCCTGCTCGCGTCGTCGAACGCCCTGATCGACGCGCTCGCCGAGGGTGAGCACGTCGCCGATCTGGTGGGGCTGGCAGCATCCGGACTCGTCATCACGGCCGCGATCTGGTGGATCTACTACGCCCGCGAACAGCACGACCGGCTGTCGAAGGCGCGTCGGGGCTTCGCTTTCGGATACCCCCACTACGCGATCTTCGCGGCGGTCGGCGCCGTGTCTGCCGGTGTGGAGGTCGAGATCGACGAGATCACCGGGCACACGGAGGTGTCGGATGCTGTCGCCGGACTCGCTTTGACGGTGCCGCTCGCGGTCTTCCTCGTGGTGGTCTGGGCAGTGCTGCTGCGCCGGCGGATCGCGCCGTGGGTCTCGGGCATCGTTCTCGTCACGGTGGTGGTCGTGGTCGCGGCGGGGCTGCTTCCGCTCGGTGAGTACGCGGTGGCCGCGGTCGTGATGGTCGCTGTTGTGATCGCGCTCGAGGTCGACGGAGCGCGACGCGTTCGCGGCGCCCTGGGGGAGCGGGTAGGATAGTGGAGTTGTCCGCGTGCGGGCAGTTCCGGGATGTGGCGCAGCTTGGTAGCGCACTTGACTGGGGGTCAAGGGGTCGCAGGTTCGAATCCTGTCATCCCGACGGAACGCGAAAAGGGTCGGCCGAATGGCCGGCCCTTTCGCGTTCACCGAGGGGGCACAGTAGGCCCCTGCCGCCCGAGGCTCCGAGTCCCGCGAAGCGGGGCGGGGAGTGGCGGTAGGGCGCGTCTCGACGGAACGGGCTTTCGGCAGAACTGACTGCACACTGTCTCGAAAAGCCGGAGAACACGAGAGGCTCCTGCTGTTGCGGGAGCCTCTCGTGTTCTCCGTCTGGTGGGCTGAGCCTGCGTCAGGCGCCGAGGGGCGGTAGGTCGTCGGCGGCCATGGTGCTCGTCGTGAGACCTCTCGCGAACGATCCCTCGATGACAGCCTCGTCTGCCCTCGACGCTTCGATCGCGCCGCTGAGGTCACTGTCCACATCCTCGGGGAGGTGCGATTCCTCGGTGATCATGTCGGGGAGTTCTGCAGCGGCCTCGCTGAGCTCCTGAAAGGTCGGTTCGAAGGTCATGCGTTTCCCCTCTGTCGGCGCTCTTTTCCGGGCCGGTGCTTCTTGCCAAAGTGAGAGGCGACGGCACCGTGTATCCGCGATAACGCTAGAGCTGACCGCCATCGCGTCTGTCAGACATCTGTCGTGAATCCGGCCCCCACGCTGGTCGGCGTTGTGCAGCCCATGTGGCGCCCGGAGTCGGCAATTCCGGCGGCCGGCGAGATCATCGCTCACCGCGAAGGATCGAGGTCTGCTCCGGTGAGGAGTATCCTGCCGCCCAGACTCGATGCCTTCGACAAAAGCCGAAGACGCCCCGGGCGCTTTCTCATAAGGTGACAGCAAGTCCGGCCCGCGGCGTCCGTCGTCTCGGTGACGTCTAACAACCGGGCACCGAGGAGTGGCGTGACTGGATCAGACGACCTTCGCCTGCCGGACCTGAGCGGAACAGTCGACGAGCGAATCGCGCAGCTCGCGTCCATCGACGAGGGTGATGTGGGGGTCAGTGCCGAGTGGTTGCATCGTCAACTTCGCTCCGCCCTGGCGGCGTGGGCAGAGGACGAGACAGGTCTCGACATCGAGACGGAGGCTCGCGAAGACTACTGATTGTCTTCACTCGAGGGCTGCGCCCGCGCGGGCGCATTGGAGGATGAACCGTGACCAGGCGTGATGGCTCGCGAACCGACGTTCTTACAGCTACCAGCTCGCCAAAGCGCGTCGGCATCTTGCTCTTCGACCGAGTGAAAGCCCTCGACTTCATCGGCCCTGCCGAGGTGTTCACGGAGGCGAACCAACGCGTTGACGGATACGAAACCCTCTTCTTCTCTCCCGACGGCAACGATGTGACGACGTCGATGGGGCTTCGGGTGGGCGTCGATGGGCCGGCAGCAGGTGCCGATGCTTTAGACCTCGTGATCATCCCGGGAAGCGAATACGCTCCCGCCGTCTACGACGACCCCGCACTCCGCGGTGCGATCCTTGCTCTCGCCGGCCGCGCCACAAAGATCGCCTCGATCTGCAGCGGCGCATTCGCACTCGCCAGCACCGGCCTCCTGGACGGAAAGTCGGCGACCACGCACTGGAAGTTCACCGACGCTCTTGCCGCGTCGTTCCCGGCCGTGAATGTACGACCGGACTCCATTTTCGTTCGAGACGGCAACGTCTACTCCTCGGCGGGCGTCGCGGCCGGCATCGACCTCGCCCTGGCCATCGTGGAGGACGATTACGGCGCTGACATCGCGCGGTCTGTAGCCCAGCTTCTGCTGGTCTACATGCGCCGCTCAGGCGGCCAATCACAGTTCTCTGCCTCCGTGCGCGTGAGCCCCCCGCGGACCAGCGTCGCGCGCGCCGTGGCCGACTACGTCGCGAGCGACCCTGCACGGCCAACATCGCTACGCGACCTGGCTGAGCACGCCAACGTCAGCATCCGTCACTTGAACCGAGTCATCCGTGACGAACTGGGCATGACGCCCATTGAATACGCCGGGTCGATGCGGTTGGATTTCGCACTTGGCCTGCTCGAGGAGGGGCGGGCGGTCGCCGAAACGGCCGACGTCGCCGGCTACACCAGCACCGTTGCGTTCCGTCGCGCGTTCGCGGCCCGCTACGGCACTACGCCATCGGATTACCAGAAGCGATTCCAGACCACGGGTGACGGGATCGCGGAGCCACTGAATACCTGACCCTGCGGCCGGGTGATGGTGTCCCTTCGAGGGCCACCCTCCAGGCCCGGTCAGGAAAGTAGCTTTGGAGCATGAGCGATGACCGCCGTGACCCTGATTCTTTGCGCGCTCGCGTGGATTCGCTAGAACGCGTACCCGCTCTGGTCAGGGATCGACACCTCAGCGTCCTCGTATCGAATGCTCTGGCACGGTCGCTCTCACCCGGCTTCGCCGAAGGAGTGAATCTCGCGCGGTACGCCTTCATCGAGTCCGCCGACTGTGCCGGTGCATCTGGCTGGGATGCGGCGACGAGCCAGATCGCCGCCATGCTGCGCGAGTCCCTCGACAACCATCAGGGGGACGGTCCGTTTCGCCGCATCGTCGGTGAGCTCTCCGCGACCAGCGCCGCGTTCTCCGAGGCGTGGGCTGACGAAGCACCTCCAGCACGGCAGGGTGTTGCCACATTTCTTGACACCGAGGTCGGCGATCTGACCCTCCTCTATCGGGAAGAGTGGCTCGATGACTCTCAGGCCGAGGCTTTAATGCTCTTGTTCGGTGTCGACTCGGACAACGCCGAGAAGCTAGAAGCGCTCGCATCAATCATCGACAACGGCCGCAGCGCGGGCACGTAGCCAGCGTCGTCTCTGATGCTGGCGAGCGCCGCCGCGCCCGGGGACCCGGCATCGGCGTAGAGCGTGGTGACGAAATGCCCCACCTCGCCGGGGACGTCAAGGGTCCGCCAACGCAGATCGACCCAGCCGTGTCCAGCGATGTTGCTCTTTGTCGTCCCCGTGGTCTGCGGGAAAGCTTCGTGACGAGACCAGAGCTGTCGAAATTTCCGGTGTTCAACAGAGAGGGTGCCGAGGATCTCGCGGAGTCGAGGGCTGGATGGGTCGGACTGGTATCGCAAAGCTGCCACGAGGAGCCTCGCGGTGTCGTTCCACATCTCGTCGTTGTGGGCACTCTCAGAACCGGCGAAAACGTTGAGTAGAAGGTTCCGTCCCGTGCATAGATGGTCTGGTGCGACGGCGACCGCAGCCCGGTTGACCGCAACGATGTCGTGATGTGCGTCAGTTATATAGGCAGGCGCGTCCCCCCACGTGCGAAGAATCGATTCCGCATCCTCGAGCGTCGCGGGTTGAGGGGCACGTCGGCGGCCGCCCGACGACTGGACGATGCGGTGCAGGTAGGTGTCCGCGACACGGTCGAGCCGCAGGGCACGGCTCAACGCTGCCAACACTTGAGTGGATGGTTGGCGATCGCGTCCCTGCTCGAGCCGCAGGTAATAGTCGACGCTGATGCCCGCGAGGTCTGCGACCTCTGACCGGCGAAGCCCGGCGACTCGTCGGCCACGTTCACGCTGAAGCCCGACAACCTCCGGTTGGAGTTGCTCGCGGCGCGCGGTGAGGAACTCCGAGAGCGGTCCGTTTGCCGCCACGACCCCACCCTTCGACACATCTCAGTTTCCGTTGCACACATTCTGGAGGCATCGTTACTGCAACGGTGAGGGGGAGTCTGGCCATACCTGCGCCGAATCTGGCCATGATGATTCTCTTGCTCACCGCTGGTTCGTCTGCCGCTACATTTGGTGCCATGGCCCGCCCACGGAGCTTCGACGAGCAAGCGCTATTCGACGCTGCCCAGGAGCTGTTCTGGACGAATGGATACGAGCGGACCTCTATCGAGGACATAGCCGCCGCCGCGGGCGTAGGCAACGGCAGCATCTACGGCGCCTACAAGAGCAAGCTCGGCTTGTTCGTCGCCGTGTTCGAAAGGTACTGCGATAGCCGGGTGGACGTGGTCGACGAAATCATCGCGAGCCACGATGGGGTCTTTGAGGACGCGGTGGAGAACTACCTCACCGAGATCGCGCGTGACTGCACCGGCCGAGAGGACCGGCGTGGGTGCTTGATGCTCAACAGCATCGTCGAGCTCGGCTCCCGTTTTCCGGAGGTTCTCGCTATCGGTGACCGCGCAAACTCGCGGATGGAAGATGCTCTCGCGGCGAGAGTGTCTGAAAGTGCAGAGTCCGGGGAGATCCGCCTTGGAGCGGAAGGTGTCCGCCCGCTGGCAGCACACCTCCTTCTTGTCTCGCAGGGGCTGATCCACCTGAGCAGGACGGGTGCGTCTGTGATGCGTCTCGAAGAGATTGTGGCTGCAAACCGTGACCTGGCATCGCGCATGCGCGCGGCATAAGGGAAGGTTCGCGGCGCTAGGCCGATGCCGATTGGGGGTCACCCACACCGAGGTAAGTGTCCAACGACATCGGTCCGGCTGGGGGTTGCGGTGTCGGATCGTCGGCGAGACCGCTGAGAAAGTCCGCAGACGGGGCGAAGAACGTGCAGCCGGTTACCGCTTGGGAGAAGTCCAGAAGTCGGTCATAGAGCCCCGGCGGGTCGCCGATGAACATGCGCTCGAGCATCTTCTCGATGACCCACAGGTAGCGTGAGTAGCCGATGAAGTAGGTACCGAACGAGGACGTGCCGGGGCTACCGAAGGGCATGTTGTCGCGGAGGATGTCGTGTTCCACCCCGTCGACCACGATGGTGGACAGCGTCTTGTGCGACTTCTGGCCCGTTTCGGCATCGTCAAGCTCGACGTTGTTCGCCTTCTTCCGGCCGATGATGGCTTCTTGCTGCTCGGTGGTCAGCGACTCCCACTGGTCGAGCGTGTGAAGGTATTTCTGGACGACGACGTAGCTGCCCCCCGCGTTTCCGGGGTCTTCGTCGCCGATAAGAGTCGATTCAGCGAGGGCATTGCCGACGGGGTTCGCCGTACCGTCGACGAATCCGAGTAGGTCGCGCACGTCGAAGTACCGGAAGCCGGTCGTCTCGTCGACGACGGTCACCGCATCCCCGAGGGCGGTGAGGAGCTGGCGCTCGAACTCGAAGGCGAGGTCTTGGCGGTTCGCACGAATATGGAACAGCAGATCGCCGGGGGTGCTGGGCGCCGTGTGTTTCGCGCCGGAGAACTCTTTGAACGGATGAAGGCCTGGCGGACGGGTCTGCGTGGTGAGGCGCGGCCAGACCTGCGATCCGATGGCGACAGTGCAGGACAACTGGCCATCGAGGTCACGGAATCCCACGTTCTTGATGATGTCGTCGATTCCGCTGATGACGCTCCGGACGGTGGTCGCAGCGTCCACTCCTGCGTTCACAGTCAGCACCAGGAACGTCGCGCTGGAGGTGAGGGGTGCGTCGACTGCTTGGGCCTCGATGGGAACGCGTCGGGAGGGAGTGCCACTCATGTCCATGAAGCTAGGGCATCGAATGCGGGAACCGCTTCGACGCCTGTCGAGTCCACAGCGGGGTAATGGTGGCGGTACCGCCGGCGGGTGTGTTCACAGTGGCATTGTCGGACCGTTTCGGGCTGTCCGAGAGATGTAGGAGCTTCAAGCCCAGGTGCAGGGTGCTCCGCTGCATCCCATCGGCCAGCGCTTCACTCACGGTGTCTGACATGCTCTCCAGCCGGTAATACAAGGTGGTGCGATGGATGAACAGCGCACGGCACGCGACGACGACGCTGCATCCCGCATCCAGGTATGCCTCGACGGTGATCCGTCGCATCTGGTCGGGTGCGTGCCACAGTTCGTCAGCTGCGGGTGAAGCGGCGGCGACCAATTCCGGTGAGCCAGTCATACCGTGGAGCAGGCGCCACATGCCGAGATCTTCTGCGCGCGTGGTTCCCACGGCGTCCCCACCCATCAGCCTGAGGAGTTCCGTGGTGGCGCGGGCATCTTCGGCGGCGCGCTGCAGGTCGTCCTCGTCCGCGCCCAGCACGGCGGACCCTATCGGCGCCACGACCGTCACGCCAGCACGCGCGGCCACAGTTCGGGTCCACTCTTCGATGTCGATCTCAGTCCGCTGCGGGGAGGTGAGAAGGAGGAACGCGTCGCCATCGTCGATGACGAGGGTATGAGAGCGCCCCGTCACCGTTAATGCGTGTTCGAATTCGCGAAGTGAAGACGGATCTCCGTCGACGATCACTGCTCGGACGGTGACCTCGTTGTAGAGGTCGATCCACCGTCGGTTTCGGGCGGCGGCCAGCGCACCTCGGCGTCGGTCGGGGTCGGGTTCGAGGAGCTGGGCGACGAGGGACGCTCGGGGGGTGAATTCACCACTGGGTGGTTCGTCGGGTTCGAGGGTACTCGGGCTGGCGTTCACGGGGGCCTCCGCTTCGTGACTGGCTCTTTCACCAAGCTAGGAGCGGAGAGGAGCGGTGCGCGTGGTCCTGTGAGGGTTACCTTCCCACGCGCACCGCCGTGACTACGTGCGGATCGGAGTGATGCCCTGAGTGCCTTGCGGGAAGGTGGCGAGTGTCGCCTCGTCGATGTTCAGGTGTGCGGACAACAGCGACGGCGGAACGTGGCTCAGCCAGTTCGCGAGCGAGATCTCCTCGTACTTGGGGGCCTTGAACACTTCGAGGAACTGCAGGACGTCGTCGCCCGTGTTCTCCACGTAGTGACCGAAGTTCTTCCTCACGACGCCGACGTCACCAGCGCGGAAGTCCGTGGTGTTCGCGTGCGGACCCGTGTTGAACACGGTCATCCGGGCCGAACCGCGAAGGTAGTACTGCCATTCGTCCGAATTGGGGTGCCAATGCAGTTCCCGCATCGAGCCGGGTTCGATGGTGACCAGCGCAGCGGCAACGGTGTTGGACAGGGGGAAATTCGTGCTGTCAGCGATCTGGATGCTGCCGCCGGAGTTCTTGTGCAGCGGTTGCGATCGAGAGAGTCGGAAGATGATGGGCTCCGACGAACCCCACTCGACGCCGGAGTCGGCCTGGTCCTTTTGGAGGTCACCGGGCTCGTCGCCGGGGAAGATCCAGAGATTGTGCAAGGGGATGTCCTTGAAGACCTCCTGGGCGACCCCGAAGTTCTTCGCCAGCACGTCCGGCGGAGTGTGAGCGAACCAGTCGGTGAGAAGCAGGGTGTTCGACTCGGATTGCTCGCCATCGTCGAACGCCAGGACGAACTCGGCCCCGTCCGGACCCAGACCCTGTAGCGAGTGAGGTGTCCCGCCGGGGAAGAACCACAGGTCACCTTCTTCCACGTCCTCGATGCTCGGAAGCCCGGACCGGCTGATGGTGGTCACACGGCAGCGGCCGCGGGTCATGACAGCCCACTCCGCGGTCTGATGCCAGTGGAGCTCGCGGATGCCGCCAGGCTCGAGGTACATGTTGACCCCGGCGATCTCGTCGGAGATCGCGAAGTCCTGCTTGGTGAGTTCGCGTGCCCAACCACCACGTTGGACACGGCGCGGGGAGATGTTGAACGACGACCAGAAGAAGGCCTGCGTGGAGATGTCTGTTCCAGGGGCGTCGATCTGGTTCGGGAACTGGCTTTCGATGACCGGGTTCTGGGGTCCGGTCATCGTCAGACTCGCGGGGTCGTCGACGGTGTTCGACTCACCCTCGGGAGGGAGGTCCGGGTTGCCGAAGGTGGGTGACTCGTGATGCGGGGTGGGGGTGTCGTTGTCTTCCATGTTGGAGGCTCCGTTCGTGCTCACGACCGATGTGCGAGCGTGTGCCCGCCCTTCCAGCACACCCGCCTCCCGTCGTCGATCTCTCAGACAGATGCAGAAGTTTCGGCGCCGAACAACACTCGACCTTTGTCGTAGCTCCGCTGCGGTGCATCGCGGTTTCGTGGGTCCACCTTCATCCACCAAGCAGCGCCGGGAGTTCATCCGTGTCATCATCAACCGTGTGGAGCCGGTCTCCTCAGTTCCCTGTCCTCGAGCGTGCTGGCTCGGCTGTTCTTCTCGCCGTCATCTCGGGCCTGCTGAACGCCTGGACCTTTCAGCAGGCTTCGACGTTTGCCACTGTCCAGTCCGGGAACATCGTGTCTCTCGGATACTTCCTCGCTGACGGGCAGTACGGACGTCTGGTGAGCGCGGCGGTTTCCATCGTCGCGTTCGCGGCAGGCGCGTGCGTGTGCAGCATTGTGGTGCTGCTCTTCGAACGAGCGGGCGCGTCGTACTCGACCCCCGTCTTGGTTGCCGAAGCCGTGGTCCTCATCGGGCTGGCGGCGCTCTTCTCTTCCTCCCTTCTCGGGCCGGTGGCGGTGGCGTGGGCGGTGAGCTTCCTCGCCGGCGTGCAGGGTAACGCTTTCCATCGGGAAACCGGGATGCTGTACGGGAACGTCGCGGTGACCTTCGTTCTGCAGATGGGAGCCAGCCTGGTCGGTCGCGCGCTCGGCCGGCGGATCTCCAACGACGGGCAACCGCATCTTCGCCCGGCCGGCTCGTATTTCGTTGTGCTGGCGGGTTTCGCTCTTGGCGGTGGGATCGGCTTCACTTTCGACCGATGGTGGGCGAGCACGTCCCTCATCGCAGCCGCAATCGCGCTTCTCGCCCTCGCCGCGGTTGCCCTTGCTCAGCACGGCCCGGTAGACCCGGCGCAGAACGCGCCGACGCCCTAGCCGACTACTTCTTCTCGGCGAAGATTCCGTTCTCGCGAAGAAGCCGACGCAGGTCGATGACCATCTGTTCGTCGATGTCTTTGTGGTGCGGGCGCGTCAGGAACAGATCGGACTGTCCGAGGCGAACTCGGAACTTGCCGTTGTGCTCCTCGGTCACTGTCGCGACCTCGTTCAGCAGAGCGACGACGTCTGGCCATTCGAGATTGTGCGAGGTGGGGTGCTGCTCCAGGTGGTAGAGGGTGTTGCGGTGATTCTCTGAAAGGTGCTCGGTGAACGGCTGGTCGGGCATGACGGTCTCCTCTATGGTCGTGCGGTGGACGGGGTTTGTCAGGCGTGGATCTGGTGCCAGGCAGTGATGCGGTAGCCGTCGAGGCGGAAGCTTGCGAAGCCCATGACGAGATGTGGCTCGCACCCAGGAAGCCGGAGGCTCATGGACTGTTCGGCGAGGACAACGTCGCCCGCGACAGCCACGCTGACCATGAAGGTGCGCCAGTCTTCGAAAGTGGTCTTGATGTCGTCGACCATCGCCACGATCGCTGACCGTCCGTAGACGGTGCAGTCGGCCGAAAGCCGGTAATGAACGTCTTCGGCGAGGAATGCATGCAGTTCGCCACTTGACCCCTCGTTGAGGACCGTGATGAAGTCGCGGACGACGAGTTCGAGCTCTCGTTGCTCGATGGCGGAGTGCGCGGTGCGTGATTGCTCGTCCATGTCTGATCCCGTCTACCGCACGCTGGCAATCTCGGCGGGCACAAGATGAGGAGGCGCCGGGGCGGCGGAGGCCGTGCGGTGTCCACGTGAGATGACGACCGCTACGGCCCCCGCTATGACGCCGCCCAGCGTCGGCGCGACCAGTGACATCCACAATTGCTCGACGGCGACCTGGCCGCCGCACATGGCGGTGGCAATGGACCGGGCCGGGTTGAAAGACCCGTTCGAGACCGGAATGGCGATGAGGGCCATGAGGGTCAGCGACAACCCGATCGCCAGCGGTGCGGTGGTCGGGTTTCCGCGATGACTGGTGACGCTGAGGATGACCCCGACGAACACCGCCGTGGTCGTGACTTCGACGAGAAACGCCGACCCGAGCGAGAAGCCGCCAGGGGACAGCTGGCCCCAGCCTGTCGAAGCGAACCCGCCGGATAGGGCGTCGTTCAAGAAGGAGTCCGGGCCGCCGGCAGCGACCGCGGCGATGAGCGAGGATGCGGCGGCACCACCCAGCACTTGGGCCACCACGTAGCCACCGACCAGTCGCCAGTCGAACCGTCCTGCCACCGCGAGCCCGAGAGACACTGCAGGGTTGAAATGGCCACCGGACACGGGCCCCCACGCATACGCGCCGCCGAGCACGCTCAGGCCGAGGGCGAGCGAAACGCCCAGAATGCCGATGTTCAGCCCGCCGTCGCCGGAGTCGAACGCGGCGCTGAATATTGCCGCCCCGATGACGCCAAGGACCAGGAGGAACGTCCCGACGAACTCTGCCGCGTAGCGCAACGCGACTGCAGGTGGAGCGGGGATTTCAGTAGTCATCGCGGCGGCTCCTCAGGGGTGTCTGAGGCCGAATGTAACGACAACGCGAACTTCCGTTCTTCGACTTCCGTCGTGACGTTTTCCACGGGTTCTTCGCGAAACGCCCCAAGCCACTGTCGAACCTGCGCTCAGGCCTTGTCCGGATGCCGGTGAGAGTGAAGACCAGTGCGCTGTATCGCGAGAAGGTGCGTCGCGGTGGGGGCGACAGTGCTCAGAGCCCTGGCGCGGGAGATGAGTTCGCCGTCGAACTCGGTCGTGCGTCCCTCGTGTTGGCTGACATGCTCCCGCCAGGAACCGACTTGATAGGTCTCGACAACGACGTCTGGGTCATCCGCATCGGAGTAGACCTGCCATTCGCGAGCGCCAGTGCGAAAGCGTGTCTGTTGAACCTGCGACATCAAAGTCAGAAATTCAGTTCGTCGGTCCTGGGGGACGGTGTAGCGAATGAGGACGAGCACGGCCGCGTCATCATTGCCGTCCGCTCGCGGTTCGTCGTGGACCCCGGGGATCTCGACGATGTCTCGTCCTATGCCTGTCGTCTTGGGCAGGGGCCACAGGAGCAGTGAGAGACCACCTAGGCCGCAGAGAATCCCCGCGCCGACGACCACGAGTCCGGAATCCCAGACAGCCGCGAGCACGCCCGCGATGACGGATCCGGCCGCCGTGCACCCGTAGAGAACGAGCTGGTAGAAGGACAGGCCTCGCGTTCGCACCCAGACGGGAAGGAAGGCCTGAATGGTGCCGTTGATGGTTGCGATCACGCCGATCCACGCGAGGCCCGTGGCAACCAGCACGGGGAACGTCAACCACAACGTGGGCGAGATGACGAGAACGACGAGCCCCCCACCGAAGACGAGCGAGGACGCGAGGACGACTCCGTTGAAGGCGGCGACGCGCCGGGCCCAGGGGAGCACGAACGCGCCGATGATGGAACCTGCGCCGAGAGCAGCCAACAGGAGACCGTACCCGCTTGCGGTGAGCCCGAGGGAGTCGTTGGCAATGGTCGGAAGCAACGCCCAGAGTGCGTTTGCGGGGATGAGGAAGATCGCCAGCCGCATCAGGATGTGTCGCACGATTCGCGAGTGCAGGACATAGCGAGTACCCGCCCGGGTGGCGTCGACAAAGGGTTCATGTCGCGCCAGCGGTGGCTTGTAGGTCTTCCAGAACAGCAGTACGCCCAAGAACACGACGAAGGATGCCGCGTTGAGGAGGAAGACCGCCGCGACCCCGAACTGCGCGACGACGAGACCGGCGATAGCCGGTCCCACCGCCCGTGCGATGTTCACCCCGATCGAGGAAAGGCTTGCTGCGTCGACGAGGAGGTTCCGCGGGACGATGTCGGGCACCAGCGCCTGGAAGGCGGGGAGTTGGATGGCCGAGATGGTTCCGAGTACAAATGTCGACGCCAGCAGAATCGTTGTGGTCGTCTGACCGGTCCAGGTCAGGTAGGTCAGCGCGAGGACTACGAGGAGCTGAACCGCCTGCGAGTAGAGCAGCACAAGCCGGCGGTTGAGAAACTCGCCGATGACGCCTGAGGGGATGGCGAATATCAACACCGGTGCGGCGGAAGCCGTTTGGACCAACGCCACCAGCAAGGCGGAACTGTCTTCCTGTACCAGGAGCCACTGGGCGCCGACGGTCTGCATCCAGCTACCGATGTTGCTGATGATGGATGCGAGCCACACCAATCGGAAGATCGGAACGGCCAGCGGCGAGAACCCTGAGGCCCATTCGCGGCGGTTTCCGGTGCTTGTCGGTTTGATCTGCGGGTCAGCCATCCGCGGCTATCTCTCTGAGGATGGCGCCGATGAAGCTCACGATCTCAGCGGCGTGGGTTTGAACGACCAGGTGCGGCGCGTCAAACGCCGCCACCTCCCGACATCGCGCCCGCCGATACCCGAAGCGTTGCAGCTCGGGGTTGATCGTCAAGTCCTCCGTCGAAACCACCCCCCAGCTCGGTTTGGTACGCCAGGCCTCCCCGCTTGCACGTTCATTGAGTACGGAGACCGAGATCGGCCGTTGCGAAACAGCGAGCACGGACGCCTCATCTGCAGGTAATCCCTCGGCCAGAAGGTGTGGGAATTCTTCGGGGGCGACCGCGATCTCGGTGCCTGGTAGCCCGTCGTGGTCGTGGAACGTCGCTGCGACGAGGTATCGAGTGATCTCCGCCGCGGCGAACGAGTCCTGCATCTCGCTGATGCTCTCTCCCCTTTCGGGGGCGTACCCGGCGATGAAGAGCAGTCCCATGACGTTTGCCGCGTCTCCTGCGACCGTCACGACCGCCGCACCATAGCCATGACCGACGAGCAGGACCTGCCCATCAATGCGCTCGACGAAGGTCTTGATGTAATCGCAGTCGCTGTCGAAGCTGCGGCCGATGATGGGAGGGGCGAGAACGCGGTGTCCGGCGCCGAGCAGACGCAGAACCACCGGCCACCAGATGGATGCATCCGTGAACGCTCCGTGGACGAGGACGACCGTGATGCTTGTTGTCATGTGATTCCTCGTGGTCGTTCCATTGCGCTGCAACGAATCTAGGAACGAGTGCGGCAACAACCTTCCGACACCAGTCGGAGACGCCGTACGGGGCCGTGCGCTACTCGCCGTCCTGGCGGCGCATGCCGTCATTCCTGCCTGCTTTCTTCCTGGTCTTCACGCTCCAACAGCGGTCCCATGGTGTGACTCGATCTCGCTGGGCCTCCCTCGCAGCATTGGCTGGCGCTGGCGAATGAGCGACCCCGATCTAGGAGCGCACGCATGAAAATCAGCGATACCGTATCGGCCACCTCGCACCGGACGTTGCAGGGCATCGCTGAACAGCTCGCGGTCTCCGTCAACCGTCCGGTGGTCATCCGGGAGCAGGTCAGCTCCGAGATCGGCAGCGATGGGATGCGAACACGCCGCGCACCCGCATCCAAGGGGTTCTTCGAGGTGCCCGTTGAGAGCGAAGGCGCCGTCGTCGCCCACATCGTCTTGCCCACGAATGGACAGCCATCACTGACTGCGGCTGACTTCCAGGCCATCGATGCGGCGTCCGCCCTCGTGCGGAATTCTCTGCTCGCTGACCTCGCCGTTCACGGCACGGACCGCGAGTCAGTGCTGCGGGACCTGTTGAGCGACGACCAGATGGTTCGACGCGCGGCCTTCAGCCGTGCGGTCATGAACAGGTGGTTGCACCGCGAGCAGGGAACGGTCGTTCGCGCGCTCATCATCGACAATGCCGTGAGCGACATTCAAAGGGTCGCGTTCGCGCGGCAGCTGGCGCATCTGCGTCCCGTCCCCTCCCACTTCCTGACGCTGCGGGCCGGCATGGTGATGCTGGTCGGTCAGCCTGCAGACAGCGGCTACGAAGGCCTCATCTTCCAGGAGGCCGCCAAGCGCAGCATCCGGATCCTTGGAATCGGCTCGGCGTCGCCCTCGCGAGGCGCCGACGATCTCCGCGTCGCGGCCGACGAGGCGGCCATTGCGGCATCCCTCGCCGCTGCGCTGCCGCAGTTCCATCCGGTCGCGGACGCAAGTGAGCTGGGCGGATGGCTGCTGCTGGCTTCGGCGTCAGCGAACCCCGCGCAGTTGCACGTCATCTCCCCGGCCGCGCACGCCCTGTACTCGCGTGGTGACGAGAACCAACGTGT
Source organism: Microbacterium shimangi (assembly GCF_043556445.1). Classification (NCBI taxonomy): domain Bacteria; kingdom Bacillati; phylum Actinomycetota; class Actinomycetes; order Micrococcales; family Microbacteriaceae; genus Microbacterium; species Microbacterium shimangi. The sequence continues at coordinate 1,126,985 of NZ_JBIGII010000004.1, read as the reverse complement.
GACCATCGAGACGTATCTGGATGTGGGAGCGAATGTCGTGTCGGCCTGCCAGATCCTCTTCGTGCACCGGACCACTCTTTACTATCGCCTCGAGCGCATGCCCGAGGTCGTGAAGAGTGCTCTCAACGATGGCATCAAGCGCAGCACGCTGCACATGGCGTTGAAGCTCATCCGGCTCTGGGAAGCCACAGGGCGCGTCTGAACTCGCAGGCGGTGCGGACTTTCGGCGAATGTCGAAGCGCCGTCTGCGCACCGCTGGATACCGTCACCTCATGTACCGTCCAGGAGGCGCCCGATGATCATCACTCCTTTGCGCGTAGGGATTGTCGGAGGGTCCCTTGGGGGCCTCTTCACCGCGGCGCTGCTGCATCAGGCTGGCCATGAAGTGACGATCCTCGAACGGTCGCAGGTCGGGTTGGCGCGACGTGGGGCCGGGCTCGTCGGACAGCAGGACCTGTTCGACATCCTTGCCCGTTTGGACCTGACGGATGTCACAAGTTCTGGTGTCGAGGCCCGCGAACGCATCACACTAGACCGGCGGGGTGACGTGCTGTATCGCGATCCGACACCGCAGACCCAGTTCTCGTGGGACTACCTGTACGACGGGCTGCGGTCCCTCATCCCGGACAGCCGCTACCTGCTGGGAAACGCTGTCACCGCGGTTCGTTCCGAGGGTCGCGAAGCGGTTGCGTTCCTGGAGGAAGAGAGGGAGCTGACGTTCGATCTCGTCGTCGGCGCGGACGGCCTCAATTCTGTCGTCCGCGAGGCTGTCGCTCCCTTGCAATCCACTAACCGATACGTCGGATACGTGACGTGGCGGGGACTGGTCCCGGAGGACGTACTCCCGGAGACGGCGGCGGGTGTCCTCCTCGAGCGGTTCGCCTTCTACACGGCCGCGCGCGCACACATGCTGGGATACCTGGTGCCCGGGCCTGACGGCCAAACGACCCCGGGCCTTCGGCGATACAACTGGGTGTGGTACCGCTCGTTGTCCATCGCCGCTTTGGAACGCCTCATGGGCGAATGCGGGCACAGCGCCACGAGCACGTCACTCGCGCCGGGGGACCTGACCACGGATCTTCGAGAGTCCCTGGTGAAGGCGGCGGCGGCAGAGCTGCCGGAAGCGTTCGCGCAGGCGGTCGCGGCGGAGCCACAGCCCTTTCTCCAGGCGATCTACGACTACGTTCCTCCGCGGATGTCGACGAGTACTGTCGCGCTCGTCGGCGACGCTGCGGTTGTCGTCCGACCGCATACCGCGATGGGGGCAGCCAAAGCGGCGGGCGACGCCATGGCGCTGGCTGACCTCCTCAACAGAGAGCTCTCCGTCTCCGACGCGCTCGCCCAGTACAACCGAGACCGGCTTCCTGTCGGCCGATCCATCTCTCGATATGGGCAGCAGCTGGGCCACTCGCTTCCGCTATGAGCCGAACTAGGAGGACGAAATCATGGACACGACGCTGACCCACGACGCGCAACGCACACTGTTCCAGATCATTCACCACCCGACGTCGCACAACGTGAGCTGGGACGGGTTGGTTCGATTGCTCATGCAGGTGGCGGATGTCGAGAAAATACAGGACGGCGGACAGATCGTCGTCCGTCTCAATGAGGAGCGGCTCACCCTCCACCGCCCGAAAGGCACCGCCGTTCCCGAGCAGCCGCTTCTCGAGCTGCGCCGGATACTCAAGGACGCCGGTATTGCCTGACTCTCACCAATCGGGATACGGATCGAGCCGCTCTCCCGCTCGAATGCGGGGGATCTCTTTACGGAACCGGGAGAACACGAACGCTTCGCTGCTGCCCGGCCCGAGAAGCCGCAGAGCTTCTTCGACCTCAGCCATCGCTTCATCTGAGTTCCCGGCTTGGATGAGAGCGCGAATGTGGCGGCGCATCATGAGAACGACCCGCATGTCATCCTTCAGCGAGCGAGCGATACGTATGCCGATCCTGCCCGCGCGTACTGCGTCCTCGTTCCGGCCGACGGCGAGATACGAGTCGTTGAGATCGAAATACGCGCCGTACTGTGCGATGAGACTGAGGAAGCTGTCGGCATCCGGGGCAGATTGGAGTCGAGCCAGAGTGCCCTCCATCTTCTCAATGGCCGCAAGGTGCTCACCGCGCGTGTTCTGGATCATCGTCATCAGGAGCTGCGCGTTCTCCAACCCCGCCCTGTCGTTCGCGCCCGTGAAGGCGCGGATTGCGGCGTCGGCAGCCGCGGCTCCCTCGATGACCCGGCTGAGTAACCAACTCGCCCAGCCGATGTAGTAATTCGCCCAACCTTCTTGCGTGGTGTCACCGGCCCGCTGCGCCGCCGAGAGGGCTGCGTGTCCGGTCAGCACCGCGCGTTCGCGCTCTCCGGTTTCGACGATTTCGGCCCACGCGACGTATCCGAGTTGCGTGGCCTCCATCTTCGGGTCTCCCAGGTTCTGCGCGGCCGTCACGGCGAGGGAAAAGAACCTGTGCCAGTGTCCCCAGGTGACCCACACATCGGAGTACCAGTGCAGCGCATCGGCGACATCCACGACCACCTCGTCTTCGCCGAGTTCCGCCGCTTCCACATATGCCGACCACCAGTGCTCGGCGTCGGCGCGGATCCACGATGCCGCCGCATCCGCGCTGGTGAACCCGCGGCCCGCACGGCCGACCACCTGGGGGTCTCGCCGCGGCTCGTACCATGCACCCGCCCGCTCCAGGCTCCCCAGGAGCCAAGACCGGATGTGAGCCCGGCGCCGCTCCAGCTCATCGGCTCCGCTCGTCTCGCGGAGCTTGCTCAACCCGAACAAGCGCATCAGATCGTGAAGGCGATAGCGGTCGCCACCGTGCGCTTCGAGCAGCCCCAGGTCTGTCAAGTCATCCAGGCGAAACTCCACCTCCCCGTGGTCACTGGAGCGGACAGCCGCGGCCCCGAGATGCGCGTCGAAGGTCTTCCCGTCGATGAGTGATATCCATCGGAATAGAGCGGCGGTGCGAGGGTCCAGCTCCTCGTAGGAGAGGGATATGGCCGCTTCCACCGCCAAGTCGCCGGCGACCAGCAGCCGTAGTCGGCCCTCACTGGTACGAAGCCGACTCAACAGATCCTCGACGGTCCATGCGGGTCGGCTGGCGATGCGGTTACCGATGACGCGGAGGGCCAGGGGAACGTCATCGCACAGTCCGGCGATTTCGTCTAAGGCGGTGAGCTCCGTCCCTGCCTGCGGAATGAGGCGCCGGAGGAGTGTGATGCTTTCGTCGCGCTTCAGGGGTCCGAACCGCATGCGACGTACACCCTCGAGGCCGGCGAGACTGCGCCGGGATGTAACCACGATGACGTCACCGCCGCAGATGGCCAGTATGGGACGGACCTGAGCTTCGTTCGCCGCATTATCGAGGAGGACGCGAACCGGGATGACGTCGGCAGCGGCGCGCCACTGCTTCGCGGCCGCGTCGAGGTTGCCCGGTGGTTTCTGCTCGGTGCCAGGCAGTTGACGAAGCATCGCGGTGATGATCTGCAGGGGAGTGAGCGGAGAGGCGTTGAACCCGTCCAAACCCACGAAAATGGTGGGATTCGACGCTGATCGGCCGCGCGCGAGAATCTCGATTGCCCCGGTCGTCTTGCCGATGCCGGGAGCGCCGCTGATGACCAGCGCGGGGCGCTGGGATCCTCCAGGCAGTTCGCCCTCGAGGATGTCAACGGCTTCCGCAATCTCAGTGTCGCGACCGGAGAAGTCGAACACGCGGAGGGGTGTGACCGCCTGCAGTGCATCCGTCGAACCGATGGGCCGATTCTTTGAGCGCGCCGCGCGAAGGAAGGCATGTTGGGCGGCGACGTCGAGGCCGAGCCCGTCGGCAAGCGCATCGACCGTCCGACGTTGCGGGGAACTGCTCGCACCCCGTTCTAAGTCTCCGATGGTCCGGACGCTTACACCTGATTTGGCGGAGAGTGATTCGAGCGTCAGGTTCTGACCTAACCGAAGAGAACGAAGAAGCAACCCGAATGGTGACGGCTCGGTCACGACGCCCCCTTTCATTGTGGCCATCTTGGCAGGTGCGTCCTCAGGCTGCGCGGCTCGGCGCCGGCGAGGCAGCGGCCCGGCACGTCCGTCGAATCAGGCCCCGTCCGCAAGCTTGACCCGGATCGCATCCGCAAGGCCCGCTGTGCCGGCTTCGACGATGGCCCCGTCGAGGAAGAACGTCGGCGTCCCGTTCACTCCGCTGCGGATGCCGCCCTCTTCATCTGCCTTGATCCGGGCGGCGTAGGTGTTCTCCTTGGCCGCCGCTTGGAGGTCGGCGAAACTGAGACCGAGCGCCTCACAGATCTGCTGGTAGAGGTGCAGGCCCAGCTCCGCCTGGTTCTCGTAGAGCAAGTCGTGCGCCTTCCAGAACTCGCCATGCGCCGCAGCGAACTCGGCGACGAAAGCCGCATCGACGGCCTCGGGGTGGATCTCAGCGATGGGGAAGTTCCGGAAGATGAAGCGGATCTTGCCGTCGTACTCCGCGAGGAGCTGCTTCACGACGGGGAAAGCTTCGCCGCAGTAAGGGCACTGGTAATCGCCGTATTCGACGAGCGTTATCGGTGCGTCGGCGGGGCCGAAGGTGTGGTCGTGGTCGGACACGGGGACTCGAAGATGCGACATGGCTGGTCCAATCAGCTCGAGGGTGCGGTGTGGGGTTTCAGGGCATCAAGGGCATCCAGAACGCCGTCAACGCCCGGATTCACGTCGTTGGGCGACAGGTAGCTCCATGCGATGGCACCGAATTCATCGATGACGAAGAGCGCCCGCTTGCTGGTGCCCGTGTGGAAGTCGTATGCGCCGTACTGCTTGGAGACCTCGCCTTTCGGCTCGAAGTCGCTGAGTAAGTCGAATCGGAGCTCACGGTCGGCAGCGAATGCCTGGTGCGACCAGACGCCGTCGACCGAGATGCCGAGCACGACAGCCTTTTCGTCCTCGAGGAGCGATTGCGCCTCGTTGAAGACATTGAGCTCATCCCCGCAGACCGCGCTCCAGTCCGCGGGATAGAACACCAGAACCACGGGCTGTCCACGAAGGTCCGAAAGGGTAACGGTGTTCTCGGACGTGCGATGCAAGGTGAAGTTCGGCGAAGTGCTTCCTGCGCCCAGGATGTCCCTCGGATGGTGGTCGACATAACCGGTCACCGGATGCTCCCTCGTTCGCTGCGGCGCAGGTGCGCTCCGCGCGACGCTACTGGCAGACGTTCGTTGGGGCACAGGACAGATGTCGAAAGGATTCACACAGCGCAGCGGGGTCAGCCCAGCTGCATCGCCGGCCCCACAGATCTCTAATGTCCCGACGGGGTGCCGAGAGTTTGAACAAAAGTAGAAGCATCCGACATCGCGTCGGAGGTTATCGTGAACGCGCTTCCCGCTGAATCAGCGGTGGGAACGTCCGATAGTCGTCCTGAGAGCAGCTCGGAATGACACAACCTGGAGGTCGACCATGCCCTTTGTGACCACGGAAGATGGCGCGGAAATCTACTTCAAGGACTGGGGCCCGCGCGATGCCCAGCCCATCATGTTCCACCACGGTTGGCCGCTGTCGGCGGACGACTGGGACGCTCAGATGCTCTACTTCCTCGAGAAGGGGTTCCGGGTCATCGCCAGCGACCGCCGCGGCCATGGACGCTCGTCCCAGATCGAGACCGGCCATGACATGGACCACTACGCGAGCGACGCCAACGCCGTGGTCGAGTACCTCGACCTGTGGAACGCCATCCACATCGGGCACTCGACCGGCGGCGGTCAGGTGGCACGTTACGTCGCTCAGTACGGAGAGCCGCAGGGCCGCGTGGCGAAGGCCATTCTCGTCTCGTCGGTTCCCCCGCTCATGGTGCAGACCGAATCGAACCCCGAGGGAGAGCCCATGTCGGTGTTCGACGGCTTCCGAAGCGCACTGGCCGCCAACCGGGCCGAGTTCTACCAGGCCGTGGCTTCCGGGCCGTTCTACGGCTTCAACCGCCCCGGCGCGAAGGTATCCGAGCCCGTCATCGCCAACTGGTGGCGTCAGGGCATGACGGGAAGCGCCCAGGCGCATTACCTCGGAATCGCGGCGTTCGCCGAAACCGACCAGACAGACGATCTGCTGGCCATCTCGGTTCCGGTGCTGGTCACCCAGGGTGATGATGACCAGGTGGTTCCCTACAAGAACGCATCCCTCAAGCAGCACGAGCTCCTCAGCAACTCCACCCTCAAGATCTACGAGGGCTACCCGCACGGCATGCTCACCATCCACGCGGACGTCATCAACCCGGACCTTCTCGCGTTCATTCAGCAGTAACCGCTTACGGCGCAGCCGAGCAGACGGCGCCCTCAGGATCTCCCCGAGGGCGCCGTCTGAGTACGCGGATTCATTCGCTGATGAACGGCTCGCATGCTCTGGTGGCAGAGGAACAGTGGCACGACGGCGGCGCGGGAAGCGAAGATGACGCCCGAGGGTCAGCAGTTCGGCACGATCGACGTACGCAGGCGCGGTGGCGAGATCGTCTACCGCGCCCGGCTCGGCGAAGAGGTACTGGGTTACGCCAACTCCTTGAAGCTGGCGGCCCACCGGACGTACATGACCCACCTCCAGCGCGGTGCGAACCGCAATGGTCCGCCGAACGGTCTCGCCGGGTAGCGCCGTCGACGAGCGCGAACGGGTGAGGTTCTGAGCGCGGTTCAGAAGGCCGCTCTGGGAACAAACGTCATGTCGCCGGGCACCGCGGAATGCCGGTTGCGGGGTCATCGCCGATCGCTGTACCCGACACCGCGGCGACAGTGCGCACAGCGGCGTCCCAGTAGCGCGCGTAGTGCGACGGGTCGGCGTTGACCTGTGTGGTGTGCGCGACGATCGTGGGCTCGAGGGCGGCGCGGTCGGGGACGCGCGCGGCCATCGCTCGGTAGAACAGGGTCGCCGCGGTGTACGGGTCGAGGCGCTCCTCGCGCGTACCCCAGTTGTTCTGCTGTTGAAAGAGTCCGATCGACGTCGTCCGTGACCCGTCGGGGTTGGTGACCCCGCTCGACTCCCAGTCCCCGTAGTCGATGTTCCGCAGCGACGATTCGCCCATGGCAGTCATCACAGCGATCGTCTGATCACGGCCGTCGAAGCCGAGATCGCGCCCCGCGATCAGGATCGTGCAGGCATTGGCGAGCTGCTCCACGCCGTACCCGGCGATGTGGGGTCCGACCGGCGCCACCGGTTCGGGCGGTGACACGGGGCCGGCGTCGAAGACGGGCGAGTCGAGCGCATCATCGAAGGCTGCGGACAGCGAGGTCAGGGCGTAGTTGCCGCCCCAGATGAGCGTGACGCCGAGGAGGAGCGGCACGGCGACGCCGGCGGTGATCAGCCAGGCACGCCGGGTGCGCCGGCGCTTCGCACGGCGTGCGCGCGCTCGACGCGCGTCGGAAGCGGTGGGTTTCCTGGCACCGCGCCGCGCCGGTTTCGATCGGGGTTTTGGCCGCTGAGCGGGAGGACGTGCGTGCACGCGTTCCCCTCCGGTCTGTCTGTGGGCGGCGCGAAGCCAGCGTAGAGGGAACGGCTGGTCTCGCGCCGAGAGTCTGAGGGGCGACTCCGACCTCGAACTCGGGCGCCGCCCGATCGCGCACTATCCTCGCGACGAAGCGAACTCGTCCGATACGTTCGGACGATGTCGCCGCTCGATCCCACGCCCTTTCTCATCGTCTCCATCGCCGTGTATCTGCTCGGCTTCATCGTCGGGTGCTTGATACTCTTCCTCGTCATCCGCACGGCTGTCCTCGGTGCGATGAAGGCTCACACCCGATGGGTGGACGCCGGCAAGCAGTAGCCCGGCACCCGGGCGTACCGTGGAGCCATGACCGAACTCGCGCCCACCATCGCCCTGAACGACGGCCACCAGATCCCCGCCCTCGGGTTCGGGACCTACCCCCTGCGCGGGGAGGAGGGCGTCGAGGCCGTCGCCTCCGCCATCCGCACGGGCTACCGGTCGCTCGACACCGCCTTCAACTACGACAACGAAGGTGCCGTGGGCGAGGGGATCCGCCGCTCCGGTCTCGCCCGCGAGGAGTTGTTCGTCACCTCGAAGCTTCCGGGTCGCTACCAGGGCGAGCCGACGGTGGCCACCGTGCGGGAGTCGCTCTGGCGACTCGGCCTGGACTACCTCGACCTGTACCTCATCCACTGGCCGAACCCCAGCGTGGGGGAGTACGTGCGTTCGTGGGAGAACCTCGTGACCGCGCGCGATCTGGGACTCGTCCGCTCGATCGGCGTCAGCAACTTCACCGAGCGTCACCTCGCCGACATCATCGACGCGACCGGCGTGACTCCGGCGGTGAACCAGATCGAGCTGCACCCGTACTTCCCCCAGGTGGAGCAGAGAGCCGTGAACGCGCGCCTGGGTATCGTGACCGAGGCGTGGAGCCCCCTCGGAAAAGGCAGCGCGCCCTACGAAGAAGCACCCGTCGTGGCGGCAGCGGCTGCCCACCGGGTGACGCCCGCGCAAGTGATCCTGCGCTGGCACGTGCAGCTCGGCAGCGTTCCCATCCCGAAGAGCGCGACCCCATCGCGTCAGGCCGAGAACCTCGACGTCTTCGGGTTCGCGCTCGACGATGCCGAGATGGCAGCGATCACCGCACTGGGCCGACCCGACGGACGCCTCTTCGGCGGTGACCCCGACACCCACGAGGAGCAGTAGGGCCGCGCCCCGTCAGGAGCCTGCGATCCGCCGCGCCAGGTACGGAGCCGTGCGGCTGGCGGAGTTTGCCGCCACCGAAGTCGGGGTTCCCTCGGCGACGATGCGTCCTCCGGCGTCGCCACCCGCCGGACCCATGTCGATGACCCAGTCGGCTGCGGCGACGACGTCCATGTCGTGCTCGACCACCACCACGGTGTTGCCGGCATCGACCAGCGCTTGCAACTGCGTGAGCAGCAACCGCACGTCGGCGGGGTGAAGCCCGGTCGTCGGTTCATCGAGCAGGTACAGAGTGTGGCCGCGCCGCGCGCGCTGCAGCTCTGTCGCGAGCTTGATGCGCTGCGCCTCCCCACCCGACAGCTCGGTCGCCGGCTGCCCGAGTCGCAGGTAGCCGAGCCCTACGTCGCGCAGGGTGCGGAGGCTTCGGGATGCTGCGGGCACGGCCTCGAGGAACCCCGCCGCCTCATCGACGGTGAGCGAAAGCACCTCGGCGACGTTCTTGCCCCGGTAGGTGACGTCGAGCGTCTCTGCGTTGTAGCGCGAACCGTCGCAGGTGGGGCAGCGACCGTAACTGCCGGGGAGGAAGAGCAGCTCGACGGAGACGTAGCCCTCGCCCAGACAGGTCTCGCAGCGGCCACCGGCGACATTGAACGAGAACCGGCCGGCGGTGTACCCGCGCTCGCGAGCGAGGTCGGTCTCGGCGAACAGCGACCGCACCGCGTCGAAGAGGCCGGTGTAGGTCGCCAGGTTCGATCGCGGTGTGCGTCCGATCGGCTTCTGATCCACCCGGACGAGCCGGTCGATGTGCTCGAGGCCCGTCGCTCGTCGAACGACGACGGTGTCGACGGACGCATCGGGCAGGGTCGCCTCGGTGAGCTCGGGCGCGCGCGTCGCCGGTGCGGCATCGGCGCCCTCGTCATCTCCCTCGCCACTGCTGACGCCGCTCACGGCACCCCGGAGGTGCCCGTCGACCAGGTCGCTCAGGACGCGACCGACCAGGGTCGACTTGCCCGATCCGGAGACGCCCGTGACCGCGACCAGCGTCCCCAGCGGGATGGCCGTGTCGACGTCGGCGAGGTTGTGCAGTGAGACACCTTCCAGTGCCAGCCAACCCGAGGGGGATCGCGCCTCACGTGTCTCGACAGGCGCCTCGTCGAGATCAGGGAAGAGGAACGGGCGTGTCACCGACCCGGCGACGTCGGCGAGGCCGACCACCGGTCCGCTGTACAGCACCTCACCGCCCCCTTCGCCGGCTCCCGGTCCGACGTCGACGATCCAGTCGGCACCGCGGACGACGTCCATGTTGTGCTCGACGACGAAGACCGAGTTACCCGAAGCCGTGAGCTGCTCCAAGACGTCGAGCAGCGGCTCGGCGTCTGCGGGGTGGAGGCCGGCCGACGGCTCGTCGAGCACGTAGACCACCCCGAACAGGCCGGAGCGCAGTTGCGTCGCGAGCCTCAGTCGCTGCATCTCTCCCGGGGAGAGCGTGGTCGTCACGCGACCGAGGCCGAGGTAACCGAGTCCCAGGTCGGTGAGCACCTGGATGCGGGCGAGCAGGTCGGTGGTCAGCGCGACGGCGACGTCGGTGCGCTCGCCGGAGGCGGCCGTCGGGAGCGCCTGAGCCGCATCTTCGAGCTCGGTCGTGGGGCGGAGGATCTCGGCGAGCTCACTCATCGGCAGGGCGTTCAGCTCGGCGATCGTGCGGCCGGCGAAGGTGACCGCGAGCGCCTCTCGCCGCAGTCCGGAGCCCTTGCAGAGAGGGCAGACGCCCGTGCGGACGAACGCCAAGACGCGGTCGCGCATCGTGGCGCTCTTCGAATCGGAGAGCGTGTGGAAGACGTACTTCTTCGCGCTCCAGAACATCCCCTTGTAGGGCTTCGCGACGCGGTCGCGCTGCGGGGTGATCTCCACGACGGGTTGCTCGTCGGTGTAGAGGAGCCACTCCCGATCCGCGGGGTCGAGATCGCGCCAGGGCCGGTCGACGTCGTATCCGAGGGCGATGGTGATGTCGCGCAGGTTCTTCGCCTGCCAGGCGCCGGGCCAGGCGGCGACGGCGCCATCGCGGATGCTGAGCGACGGGTCGGGTACCAGGGTCTCCTCGGTGACGGTGTGTGCGACGCCGACGCCGTGGCATTCGGGACACGCCCCCGCCGCCGTGTTGGGGGAGAACGCATCGGAGTCGAGCCGCGTCGTGAAGCCCTCGGGGAACGTGCCCGCGCGGGAGAACAGCATCCGCAACGAATTGGAGAGCGTCGTGACCGTTCCGACGCTGGAGCGAGAGCTCGGTGCGCCGCGTCGCTGCTGCAGGGCCACGGCCGGGGGGAGCCCCGAGATGGATTCGACGTGCGGGTTGTGGCCCTGTTGGATCAGTCGGCGCGCGTAGGGTGCGACGGACTCCAGATAGCGGCGCTGCGCCTCGGTGAAGATGGTGCCGAACGCGAGCGACGATTTGCCCGAACCCGACACCCCGGTGAAGGCGACGATCGCGTCGCGCGGCACGTCGACATCGACGTTGCGGAGGTTGTTCTCCTGGGCTCCGCGCACACGGACGAAGGCGTCGGGGGTCGTGCGAGGGTTTTCGGGCATCGGGCCAGCCTATTCGTCGAGCGAACTCCGAGAGCTGCGAACCTCCACGCCGAATCCGCCGCCGATAGGGTGAGGCGCGTGATCGCCACCACACGCCCCGCTGCGTTTTCTCGAGGAACCCGCTCGTGACCGACGTCGTCCTGGTCTCGGGGGGAGCAGCCGTCACGCCATTCACAACCCCGGATGTTGCCGCCGACTCGGGGCTCGCCGCGGGCAACTCGGTGACCGCGCTCCGCGCCCACCTCCTCGCTCAGGGCGTGCGCGTCTTCACGGCACCGGCGCGCATCGGAGCGGGCACGGTGACAGAAGACCCCGGCTGGCAGGGGTTCGCCGGGGTCCCCCTGGTGCTCCCCGCCGAGCTCACGATCAACGCGGTCGGGACGATCGATCGCGCCGGTGAGGCTCTCGCCGCGTTCATGGATCATCTCGCCGAGCGCTACGACGTGTCGGAGGCCGTGCTCGTGGGCCACTCGATGGGGGGCCTGTTCTCGCGGGCGGCGATCGCCCGACTGGCGTCGTCGCCATCGGTCTCGATCCGCGGGCTCGTCACCCTCGGCACCCCGTGGACCGGTTCGCTGCTCGGCGATTACCTCACCGGCGCGATCACCGGTGCCGACGCTCACGGCGACGCGTTCACGTCGAGCGTGTTGACCGGGTCGGAGAAGTACGCGAGCGACAACTCGCAGGGCGCGGCTGACGAGGTCTCGGTCACGTACCTCGGCGGCCCCGAGGGGTGGAACTCCCGCCACGCGGGCCAGCTCGACAGCATCCCTGTCACGGTGATCGCCGGCGACCACTTCGCCGCGCACGATCAGCCGACCGCGCTCTGGCCCCACGACGGTCTCGTCGCCCTTCGGAGTGCCTCGGCCACCGACGTACCGGCCGCGGTGCTTCCCACGCCACAACGCCTCGTGCTCCCCGACGTGCACAGCATCTTCTTCGCCGACGCGGCCGGCCTTCCGTGGGAGAGAGCGCTCACGTGGGACCCCGACGCGCTCGCCGCCGTGGCTGCCGCCGTCGCCGCGAGCGCCAACCGCGAGGAAGGCCCACGGTGAGCGACCCGACTCGGAGCTTCGACGATCTGTGGCATCGCGCGGCGCTGCGGGTCGGGACCCTGTTCGGCATTCTGATCATCGTCACGGTGACGGTCGGTGCCATCGGATCCTGGGCCTTCGCACCGGCCGTCGGCTGGATCGCTGCGTGCGGAATGTTCCTCGTCTGGGAGTGGATCACCGTTCTCCGGCTCGGACCCGCTGACACGGCGAGCCACGCGACACGGGAAGATCCCACCCGAACCGTCGCCCAGACGCTGCTGATCCTCGCGAGCATCGCCAGCTTCGGGGCGATCGCGCTGGTGCTGGCCGAGTCGGGCTCCGTCTCCGGCGCGGACAAGTTCGGCCTGGTGGGCATCGCTCTGCTCACGGTCGCGGCATCGTGGTGCCTCGTCCACGTGCTCTTCACGCTGAGGTACGCGGCGATCTATTACCGCGACGGCGGTGAGGGAATCGATTTCAATCAGACGGCACCACCGCAGTACCGCGACTTCGCCTACTTCGCGTTCACCCTCGGCATGACGTACCAGGTGTCGGACACGAACGTGACGAGCAGCGCGCTCCGTCGAGAGGTGCTCCGTCACGCGCTGCTGTCGTTCGTGCTGGGGGTCGTGGTGCTCGCAGCGACGATCAACCTGGTGGCGGCGCTCGTCGCGTGAGGAGCGGTCTCGTGTCGAGCCCGCGGGAGCCTCAGAGGTGGCGAGGGCCGGACGGCGCGTCTGCTCGCGCGGAGTCGCGAGGAGGATCGCTCGGTTCCGCCGTGGGTGCCGGCTGCTGCGCGTCGCCGTGTTCGGTGATCTCCACCGCGACGGACGAATGGCGGGTCACCACGGCGCCGGGCTCGGGGCGCTGCGACGTGATGGAGAAGAGCCCCGGCCAGGCGAGCGCACCCACGGGAGGGCCGTCGGGGTCGGGGTTCGCCAGGGTCACCCCGTGTTCCCGGGCGAGGTCTCGCCCGACGTGGAAGGGCAGCCCCACGACGTTCGGCACGGTCACGAGATCGCCGACCTGTTCGCTCATGACGACGACGCTACGGGCGCCGGCCCGCGGGCGCCAGGCCCTCACTCCAGATCGGCGGGCGGGCGGAAGGAAACCACCGCCGAGATGATCGTGTGGGTGAGAAAGCCAGCCCCGGCGACGACCGCCGCCCACAGGATGGGGTATCCCGCTAGCGCACCCAGCACGCCGGCGAGCCCGAAGCCGAGGCTGAAGACCGCGCCGATCGCGTAATTCACCGCCGTGAGGCGCGGCTGCCCATTCGCGCTGAGCCATTCGTCTCGACGACGATCGGGGGTGCGGAGTCTCCAGAGCGTGACGATGGGGAGCGCCGCAGCGAGGAATGCCGCGAGGACGACGACGATCGTCGTCGCGATCTGCCCGCCCGTCCCCATGGCAGCGACGCTCTCAGCGCCGGGTGGCGGTGTAGACGGTGTTCGACGACGTGCCGCCGGTGAGGCGGTTGTCGAAGGACACGACGTGGGCCACGGTGTCGTCGAACACCGACGCCAGCGTGGTCATGAAGTCCTCGTCCGGCGGATCGTCCGACCACAGGGCGAAGACTCCGCGGTCGGCGAGGTGCCGAGCCAGGGCTTCGAGGCCGGCCGCCGTGTAGAGGTCGGCGTGACTCGGATCGAGCGTGTGGCGGGGCGAGTGATCGACGTCGAGCAGGATGACGTCGTATCGCGCCCCATCGGGCTCCGGAGCACTGCGCATCACGGCGAAGAAGTCGTCGTGGATCAGGGTGGTCCGGGGGTCCTGCACGAGCTCGGCGGAGACGGGCAGCAGCATCCGCTCGTGCCACCCGATCACCGCGGGAAGCGCATCGATGACGTGCAGCTTTCGCACCCGATCGTCGTGCAGAGCCGTCGCGGCCGTGTAGCCGAGGCCGAGTCCGCCCACGAGCACGTCGAGGTCGTCGGCGTCGGTGGCCGCGAGGCCGAGCGTCGCGAGCTCTCCTTCGGCCACGGTGAACAGGCTCGACATGAGGTACTCGTCTTTGAGCTTCACCTCGTAGATCAGCTCACCGGTCGCGGGGTCGGCACGGCGGCGGAGGGTCAGCTCGCCCATCCGCGTCTCTTGCCAGTCGAGTTCCTCGAATCGGGCGATCATGCGGGGCTCTCGTTCTTCGGCATCGGGGAGGTCGGTCAGCGATCGGTGTCGGCCGCTCCTCCATCCTCCCCGATCAGGTAGACGACAGCACGCCGGGTGTCGCCAGGTGAGCAGCACCGATCGCCGCCAGCGCCCCGGCGCTCGGGGCGTATCGCACCCTGCTCGAGAGTTCGAGCGAGTGGATGAACGGCGAACGGCTCGCCCAGACGTCGAGCACATCCTGCACCGCGGCGATGAGCGGACTCTCGGCCGAGATCATTCCCCCGCCGATCACGACGACGTCGACATCGATCGTGAGCACGAGCACGCGGACGGCGGCGGCGATATTCGCCACCAGGGTGTCCCGCGCGGCCGCGGCGTCGGCATCGCCGGCGGCGGCGGCGCCGAGGAGTGCCGGGAGCGCTCGATCGCCGGCACCGGGCCACAGGCGCGCGATGGCGGCCCCCGAGGCGCTGAGTTCGAGGCACCCGAACTGTCCGCAGGCGCACGGCGGGCCGTGAGGATCGACCGGGATGTGGCCGATCTCGCCGGCGGTGCCGCGTGATCCGCGGCGAAGACGCCCGTCGAGCACGAGGCCGGCCGCCAGCCCCGTGCCGAGGTTCAGATACGCCATCGACTCGAGGGTGGGGTCCGCCAGAAGATGCCACACCCCGACGGCGGCCGCGTTCACGTCGTTCTCGACGGCGACCGACGCGGCGAAGTGCGCGGCAAGCTCATGCCGCAGTGAGAGGCGGGTGAGCCCGAGATTGACGGCGTGCGAGACTTCGCCGGTCTTCGCATCGACCACCCCGGGTATGCCGATTCCGATCGATGTGAACGAACTCGACGGCACACGGCTCCGCTGGGCGAGCTCTTCGATGACCGCGATCGCGGTGGCGGCGACTTCGGCGTTTCCGCGCCCGGTCGGCATGCGGTGCGTCGCGAGGATCGATCCTCCGGCGTCGAGGACGACGCCGACGGTCTTCGTGCCGCCGATGTCGAGGCCGACCCTCATGAGGCGGCTCGATGATCGGTGCGCTCGCCGACGCGGTCGGCGAGTCGGATGACCGTGCCGCGGTTCTCGGCCGAGTCGTGGATCGCCGCGATGATCTCGAGGATCTCGAGACCGCGCTCGCCGCTGGCCGCGGGCCCCTCGCCCCGCCGCAGCGCACGCGCCATCTGGGCGACGCCGAGTCCGATGCGATTGCCGTCGCCGCCGTCTATGGGCACTTCGACGAACTCGGTCGAGCCGGCCGTGCGCACCCACGCAGGACCGCCCCACGAATTCGGTGCCGGGCAGATGAGCGAGCCGGTGGTGCCGTGGATCTCGAGGCGCGGAGTGCGGGTCGCGGGCACGTCGAAGCTCGTCACGAGGGTGGCGACGGCGCCGCGCGCGAAGCGCAGGAGGGATGCGACATGGGTCGACGTCTGCACGGGGAAGCTGCTTCCCGTCCGCTCGCCCGTGAGAATTTGCCGGCGTTCGTGCGCGCGGGTCGACATTCCGATGACGGATGCCACGGGGCCGAGCAGGCTGACGAGGGCCGAGACGTAGTACGGGCCGCCGTCGAACAGCGGGCCGGACCCCTCCTGGTAGAGGAACTCCGGCGCGGGGTGGAAGGCCTCGGGCCCCGGCGTCATGAGGAACGCGTTGGCCGAGACCGGGGTGCCGATCGCGCCGTCTTCGATGAGCTCGACGCAGCGGCGCAGGCCCGGGCCGAGGAACGTGTCGGGCGCGCAGCCGACGCGCACCCCGCGGGCAGCGGCTGCGGCGAGCAAACCCCGCGCGTCGGACACGTCGGTGGCGAGCGGCTTCTCGGTGTACACGTGCTTGCCGGCCTCGATCGCCGCCGCCGAGATCGACGAGTGCGACGCCGGCGTGGTGAGGTTCAGCACCAGCTCGACCTCGGGGTGCCGGATCAGTTCGGCGACGGTCAGCACCCGGGGGATCGAGAAGCGTCGGGCGAGGGCCTCGGCCTGCGGCGGGTACGCGTCGGCGCATGCCCAGAACTCGAGGTCTTCGGAGTCGGCGAGGTTCTCGAGGTACTGGCGACTGACGTTTCCGCAGCCGACGAGTCCGACGCGCACACGTCGAGGGGAGGAGGGTGGAGCTGACATGGTGCTTTCTTCGCCGCTCAGGCGAGCGAGATCTCGTGTCCGAGGGCCGCGGATTCGTAGATCGCCGTCAGCATGCGCATCATCTCGACGCCGTGCTCGACGGGGGCGATCAGCGGCGCTTCACCGAGACAGGTCGCCACGAAGGCCGCGATCTCGTTGTCGAACCCCTCTTCGAAGTCGAACGTGGCGAAGTCGACCTGGGGGCTGATGTTCAGCACGGTGTCGTGCTTCTCGGCCACGATGCGCAGCTCGGGCTCGAGTTCGGCGCCCCCGCGGTCGCCGAAGACCGCGACCTCGAGCCGGTCGTCCGTCGCGTGGAGCGAGTAGCTGGTCTCGAGCAGGAGCGACGACCCGTTCTCGAAGCGGATGAGGGCGGTGGCCAGGTCTTCGACGTCGCTCAGGTCGGGGTCGTAGTCGGCGACCTTGTACCGCTCGAGCGAGGTGATGTTGGCGCGGTTGCCGAGACGGGAGTCGGTGACGCCGCTGACGGTCACCGGGCGGGGGCACCCCATCATGAACCAGCAGAGGTCGAGCACGTGCACACCGATGTCGATGAGCGGACCACCCCCCGATCGCGCGCTGTCGGCGAACCATCCGCCCGGGTTGCCGATGCGGCGGAGGTTCGTCGCGCGGGCGTAGTAGATCTCGCCGAGCTCTCCGGCGTCGATGAAGGTCTTGAGCACCCGCGCGTTCGACGAGAAGCGCCGGACGAAACCGACCTGCAGCACCCGATCGCTATCGGCCGCCGCGGCGGCGAGGGCCTCGGCCTCGGCAACGGTCTTCGACAGGGGCTTCTCGACCAGCACGTGCTTGCCCGCGCGGAGCGCCTTCGCGGCGATCTCGGCGTGGCTGTCGTTCCACGTGCAGACGCTCACCGCGTCGATGGTCGGGTCTGCGAGAAGGTCGTCGAGCGAATCGAAGGCACGGATGCTGTGAGCCTCGGCGACCTCGCGGGTGCGCTCGGGGCGGATGTCGTAGACGCCCACGAGGGCAGCATCCGGTGTCGCCTGGTATGCCCTCATGTGCGAGGCCGCGATGCTCCCGGCACCGATGACCGCGACGTTGAGCCGGCTCATGCGGCGACCAGCTGCGCTTCGCTGAACAGGCGCATCGCGTTGGCGAGGCCGCGCTCAGCGCCGACGAGGGCGTCTTCGATGCCTTCGAATTCGATCGAGACGAAGCCGTCGTAACCCGACCCGACGATGCCCTGCACGATGCGGCGCATGTCGAGATCGCCGTAACCGACGATCGCGCCGAGCAGGTACTTGCCGCCCGGGGTGTGGTGCCACCCCTCACCGGGATAGGCGTCGCGGATGTAGAAGTCTTTCAGGTGCACGATCGAGGCGAGCGGCGCGTTGAGCGTCGCCGACACCACCGCGTTGTCGTCGACGGAGAGGAAGTTGCCCACGTCGAGCGTTGTCTTGAAGTTGGGTTCGTCGACGAGGTGGATGAGGCGTCGCACGCGCTCGCCGCCGTTCATCAGCAGTCCGTGGTTCTCGACGCTCGTCGTGATCCCCAACGGGGCGGCGTACCGCGCCAGTTCTCGAGAGGCGTCGACCATGCGGGGGAGCAGCTCCTCGAACTCCGCAGCATCCTTCGCCTTCATGCCCCACGGGGCCACGTCGTGCCGGAAGAGGGTGATCCCCAGCTCGGCGGCGACGTCGATGTGCCGCTTGAGCCTCGCCATCTGCTCGTCGCGGCGCGCGCCGAGCAGGTCTCCGGGGACGACGAGGTTCGAGAGGGTGACGCCGGCCGCGGCAGCGTGGCGGCCGATCGCCGCGACGAACTCGGGGTCTTGGTCGAGGGTCGAGGTGTCGTTCGAGATCTCGGGGGAGAGGGACACCGTGGCGATCTCCATGTGCGTCGCGTCGCTCGCCGCGATCCAGTCGATGACGTCGAAGAGCGACATCCTTCCGTCCCGCAGGTACTGGTAGAAGGAATAGGAGCTGAAGCCGAACTGCATGAGGACCTTACTTGTCGAGAGTGATCGGGGGGAGGGAATCGTAGTGCGCGCGACGTTCCGCCTGACGGGCGGGATCGGCGACCGGTGACGCGAGCAGAAGGCGCCGCGTGTAGGGCTCGGTCGGGGTGCTCGTGACGGTGTCGGCGTCGCCGGTCTCGACGATGCGCCCGCGCAGCATGACGCTTACGCGGTGGCTGATGTGGCGCACCACCGACAGGTCGTGGGAGATGAACAGGTAGGCCACGCCCGTCTCTTCCTGCAGCTCGATCAGCAGGTCGAGCACCTTCGCCTGCGTAGTGAGGTCGAGCGCCGAGACGGCTTCGTCGCACACGATCAGCTTGGGGCCGAGAGCGAGGGCGCGGGCGATGGCGATGCGCTGTCGTTGACCCCCCGAGAACTCGCGCGGCATTCTGCGCGCGGAGTCGGTGGGGAGGCCGACCTGTTCGAGCAGCTCCCGCACCCGCCGCTGGGCATCGGCGCGCGTCGAGCCGCCGGCCGACAGTGGTTCGGCGAGGATCTCCGAAACCGTCATCGCCGGGTTGAGCGACGAGTACGGATCTTGGAAGACCACCTGGATGTCGGTGCTGAGCGCTCGCCGCTGGGCGGGCTTGAGCTGAGCGATCTCGCGACCCTCGAACCGGATGCTGCCGGCCGCGACCGGCGCGAGTCCGAGGATCGCGCGGCCGAGGGTCGTCTTGCCCGACCCGGATTCGCCGACGAGTCCGACCGTCTCTCCGGGGGAGATCGACAGCGAGACGCTCTCGAGGGCGCGGAAGTCGGGGCGCCGCCAGCCTTTGACGGGATAGGTGACGTCGAGGTCGGTGACCTCGAGCAGCGGCCCGCTCACGAGGCGCTCCCTGCTGCGGCGCGCTCGCCGCGTGTCGGTGCGTCCTCGAGCGTCGAGGCCAGCAGTTGCCGGGTGTACGGGTGCGCGGGGTCGGCGAAGAGTTCGGCGACCGGTCGGGTCTCGACGATCTCGCCGGTGCGGACCACGGCCACGCGGTCGCAGATGTCCGCGACGACGCCGAGGTTGTGGGTGACGAGGATCATGCCCATGTTGCGCTCCTGCTGCAGTTCGCGCAGCAGACCGAGCACCTCGGCCTGCACGGTGACGTCGAGCGCGGTCGTCGGCTCGTCGGCGATCAAGAGCTCGGGATCGCACGAGACGGCCCCCGCGATCAAGACGCGCTGCGCCATGCCGCCGCTGAGCTCGTGCGGGTAGGCGCGCATGGTGCGGGCCGGGTCGGGGATGCCCACCCGCT
Source organism: Microbacterium shimangi (assembly GCF_043556445.1). Lineage (NCBI taxonomy): Bacteria > Bacillati > Actinomycetota > Actinomycetes > Micrococcales > Microbacteriaceae > Microbacterium > Microbacterium shimangi. The sequence continues at coordinate 1,107,276 of NZ_JBIGII010000004.1, read as the reverse complement.
TCAGCAGATCGAGGGCGCGTTGGTGGGCCTCGGAGCGCGACAGGCCGAGCTTGTACCGGATCGGCCGCATCAGTTGGCTGCCGACCGTGAACGAGGGATCGAGGTTCGACATCGGCTCCTGCGGAACGTAGGCGATCTTGGTACCCCGAACGGCTTGCAGCGCACGTTCGGAGCGACCCAGCAGCGATGCGCCGTCGAGGGTCACCTCGGCCGCGGAGACGATCGCCTCGGGCGGCAGCAACCCGAGGATGCCGAACGCGAGCTGCGACTTGCCCGAGCCCGATTCGCCGACGATCCCAAGGACTTCGCCGCGTTCGACGTGAAGGTCGGCGCCGTAGAGCACCACCTTCTCCGACCCGTCGGCGCCGGGGTACGACACGCGCAGCCCCTCGACACGCAGCAGCGCGTCGTCGGTGCCGGCGCGGACGGTGCCGGTGGCGGTGGATGCTGCGGCGGTGGATGCTGCGGTGACGGATGCTGCGGCGACGGCGGGTGTCTTCGCGGTGCCCCGTGTGGCGCGAGGCCGAGGGGCGGCGGCGCGATCGGTACCGAGCGCGTCGGCCACCGCCGCGCCGAGGACGACCAGCGACATCACGGTCAGCCCGATGGCGGCACCCGGTGCGAAGACGAGCTGCGGCGCGCGGTAGAAGGTCTGGAATGCTTCGCTGAGCATGCCGCCCCAGCTGGGTCGGGTCGGGTCGCCGAACCCGAGGAACTCCAGTCCCGACTGGACGATGATCGCCAAGCCGAAGACGAAGCTGGCACGCACCAGCACCGGGCCGAGGACCACGCCCAGCACATGTCGGAAGATGATGCGGCCGTTGCGGAGCCCCGAAACGCGGGCGGCGTCGATGTAGAGCTCGGAGCGGACGTTGACGACGACGCTGCGGGTGAGTCGGAACAGGTCGGGCGACGCCAAGATGCCGAGGGTGACCATGGTGGGGACGAGTCCGCTGCCGAGCGACGTGATGACCACGACGATGATCAGGATCTCGGGGAGCGACATCAGGAGATTCGCCACCCAGCTCGAGATGCCGTCGATCCACTTGGAGTAGTAGCCGGCGAGGAGCCCGAACGGGATGCCGATGACCGTGGCGGTGACGATCATGATGGCCCCGGCCTCGAGGCTGACCCGTCCGCCGTAGAGGAGGCGGCTCAACACGTCGCGACCGCTGGCGTCGGTGCCGAGGGGGTGGTCGGCCGTCGGGCCGAGAAGCGTCTGCGACAGCACGATCAGGTTGGGATCGTGCGGGGACAGCAGCGGGGCCAGGAGCGAGCTGATCGTGATCACGGCGAGGATGAGCGCGGCGCCCATGCCCAGCGGGTTGCGCACGAACCGTCGCAGTCGACGCAGCGACGCGGGAGCGGAGGTGTCGATCGACACGGAGGCGGGTTCGGGGATGCTCATGCGGCACGCACCTTCGGGTTCAGCGCACTGTAGGCGATGTCGATCACGAGATTGACGGTGACGATCAGCAGAACGGTCAGCAGCAAGACGCCCATGATCACGGGGATGTCGCTGTTGCCGCTGGCGTTGATGGCGACCGAGCCGATTCCGTTCAGACCGAAGACGCGCTCGATGATCGCGGCGCCGCTCATCGCGGCGATGAACTGCAGCGAGAGCATGGTCAGCGCGGGGGGCGAGGAGTTGCGGAGCACGTTGGTGAGCAGAATGCGCCAGCGGGGGAGCCCGCGGCTGCGAAGAGTGCGGATGTAGTCCTGCGACGACACGGTGATCACCGAGGTGCGCAGCTGTTGGGCGATGGCGGCGATCGACCCGATCGAGAGCGCGATCACCGGGAGCACGATGCTCTGCAACCACCCCGCGGGCGAGGAGAGGAAGGGAACGTACCCGGTCGCGGGGAACCAGCCGAGCTGCACGGCGAAGACCAGGGCGAGGATCATCGCGATCCAGAAGTTGGGGAGTCCGAAACCCAGCACCATGAAGATCTGGAGGGCGCGGTCGGTGATCCCGGGGCGGATGGCGGCCAGGATGCCGAGGGTGGCGCCGATGACCGCGGCGACGATGACGGCTCCGAGGGCGAGCGAGACCGTGACCGGGAGGCGGGTGGTGAGCAGCTCGAGCACGCCCGTGTTCTGCGAAGACGACGTGCCGAGGTCTCCGCGGACGGCGTGGCCGAGCCAATCGAGGTACTGCTCGATGATGGGGCGATCCAGTCCCAGCTGAGCGCGTTTGGCCGCGACCTGGTCGTCGGTCGCGTACAGACCCACCGCGCCGCGCGCGGGGTCTGCGCCGGTGAGCATGAGGAAGAAGTACATCCCCGTCACCACGACCCACGCGAGGAACAGGCCCGCGACGAGTCGCTTGATCACGAAGCGCAGCATGTCGGACTTCCTTTCAGGGATGGGGGCGGGCCGGAGCCCGCCCCCATCGTCGTGTGGCTTACTCCGCGGGGGCGAAGAAGCGCAGGCTCGGCACGAGCTGTGCCTGCTGCATCGTCACCGAGATGTCGTCGCTCGAGAGGTAGACGTTCTGCTGCAGCACGATCGGTGCGAACCAGGCGTCCTCGACCAGGTGGGTGTTGAGCTCCTGGTAGAGCGCGGTCTGCTCTTCGCCCTGCGTCAGCGGAATCTCTTCGAGCAGGCCCGTGACGGTGTCATCGGTATAGCCGAAGTTGTTCCACAGCGACGTCGGCGTGAGCTTGTTCAGCACGTCGGTCCACGCCGGGATGTTCGTCGAGAACGACAGCATGAAGGCGGGCTGGCCCTTCAACGTCTCGAGACCGCCGTTGGCGAACCCGTTGATCGGAACCGGGGTCATCGTGATCCCGACCTCGGCCAGGTACTGCTGGACGATCGGAACGAGGGGCGACATGAAGCCCTCGGAGTACGAGATCGGAATCTCGAAGCCGTCGGCGTATCCCGCCTCGGCCAAGAGGTCCTTGGCCTTCTCGGGGTCGTACGGGTACTCCTCGTTCAGCTCTTCGATCCAGGCCTGCGATGCCGGGTTGAACGTCTGGGTCGACACCTGTCCGAACCCGTTGTAGTAGGTCTCGAGGATGGTCTCGCGGTCGATCGCGTGGTTGATGGCCTGGCGCACCGCCACCTCGCCCAGCGGAGCGGAGAGGGTTCCGGCGCGGTCCTGCAAGATGATGCCCTGCCACTCACCGGGCACGGTCTGAACCGTGAGGCCACTCGCCTCGGCCTGCTCGACCATGTCGGCCGTGCCGTACATGAACTGGATCTGGCCCGTGGAGAGGGCGTTGAAGCGGGCGGTGAAGTCGGTGAACGGCTTGATCACGACCGTCTCGAACGGGTACGCCTCGGCGTTCCAATACTCGGCGTTGCGCGCGAAGGCGTAGCTGGCCGCGGCTTCGGTCTTGGATTCGTCGAGCACGTACGGACCGGAACCCACCGGGTCGGTGCCGATCGTTCCCGCCTCGATGGCCGCGGGGCTCGCCATGAAACCGAGGTAGGTCGCGAGCGCCGAGAGCAGCCCGGGGTTGGGGGCCACGAGGTCGAGGACCACGGTGTAGTCGTCGGAGACGACGACCTCTTCGATCGACTTCGCCGCCTCTGACGCGCTGCCGGTACCGGCCTTGCGGGCGTCGACGTTGGCCACCACCGCGGCGGCGTCGAACGGCTCACCGTCGGTGAAGGTGACACCCTCTTTCAGGGTCAGCGTCAGCTCGGTGAGGTCGTCGTTGTAGACGAACTCGGTGGCGAGGTTCGGTTCGATCTCGCCCTCCGACGTCTTGCGCAGCAGCGGGTCGTAGACCGCTTCTGCGTAGCTGATGATCGCGCCCTCTTTCATCTCGCCCGGGTCCCACGACAGAACGTCGCCGTTGTTGCCGAGGACGAGCTCTTGCGGTCCTTCGTTCGTTGCCGTCCCGCCGTCCGTGCCGCCCGCGCTGCATCCGGCGAGGATGAGTGCTGCGGCAACGACGGCGGAGCCGGTCTGCAGGATTCTCTTCATGGTCTTCTTCTCTGTGGCGAGCCACGGTCGGTGGTGAGCATGGTGCGTCGGGTGGTGCGGGTCGATCACGACACCCCGATCTCGCGCGAGAGCACCATGGCTGCGGCTCCCCGCATCACGATGTCTTCTCCCAGCGATGTCATCCGCACTTTCACGGAGCCGTGGTACTCGGCCATCGTGCGGCTGCGGAGGGTGTCGGTGAGCTCCTCGACGAGGGGGCCGTCGAGCAAGCGGACGGGGCCGCTCAAGACGACCTCGGTGAGGTTGAGGGCGCCGACCACGGGTGCAAGCGCGATGCCCGCCCAGTGGCCGGCTTCGCGCAGCACGGCGTCGTGCGATTCGGGGGTGTCGGAAGACGCGAGCAGAGCGTCGAGGCGGGGGGCGCCGAGTCGTGTCTCGAGGCAGCCGTGCTTGCCGCACACGCACAGCGACCCGCCGTCGCCGACGACGACGTGACCGATCTCGCCCGCGGCGAACGCGCCGCCGAAGATGGCGGTGCCGGCCACGACGAGGCCGGCGCCGACCCCGTGGTCGATCTTGACGAGGATCATGTCGGATGCCCCGCCGCCGAAGCTGTGCTCGGCCAGCGCAGCCGCGTTCGCGTCATTGGCGACCACCACGGGCACTCCGGTTCGTCGGGCGATGATGCTCTCGACGGGCACGTCGGCCCAGCCGAGGTTCGGGGCCGTCAGTACGACACCGGCGAGGTCGACGATGCCGGGTGAGCCGATGCCGATGCCGAGGAGGGGCCGCGTCGCGGCGGCGACCAGCTCATCGACGAGACCGCCCACGAGCTCGGTGACGCCGTCGCCGGTTCGTCCGCGCAGCGACACGGACGCGCGCTGCACGACCTCGCCGCCGAGAGTCATGAGAGCCCCTCGAAAGACGGAGTGACCGCTCAGATCGACGCCGATGATCTGAAAGGCGGTGGTGTCGAACTCGAGCACGGTCGCGGGCTTTCCCGGTCCCTGTCGCCGGGTGAGTCCCGCTTCGACGATGAATCCGCTCGTGATCAACTCGGCGACGAGGTCGGACACCGTCACCCGGGTCAACCCGGTCTCGCGAGAGACGTCGGCTCGGCTCAAACCGGCGGAGGTGTACACCGTCTGCAGCACGAGAGCTCGATTGTGACCACGCGCTTCCTCGGGCAGCACCTTGCGCGTGGGGCGCAGGGCACGTCCGGAGGATTTTTCGAGGCTCACAAAGGTTAGTAAAGCCTACGAACAAATAGGAGGGAAGAGGAAACGCCTCTTGTCACGCCCCCGAAACACTGTTTTTACAGGACGCGCGATTTAGTTCGTCGTCGCACACAATCCCAGGTCCACCGGCGCTGCGAGTCGAACAGCGCCGGTGAAGCAGGTCAGCGTCGAGGCGTGAAGTCGCGGTCGGGCCGGGCGGCGGAGCCGCCGCGGTCGACGCGCATCTCGATGAGCTTGCCGCCGATGCGGGTGCCGCTCAGACGGTTCAGCGCATCGTCGGGCAGGTCGGCGGGCAGCTCGACGAGCGAGAAGTCGGGCCGGATGTCGATCTTGCCGAAGTCCCCTCGACTCAGGCCGCCCTCGTTCGCGAGCGCGCCGACGATCTGGCGGGGCTCGACCTTGTGACGCTTGCCCACCGCGAGGCGGTACATCACGAGGTTCGCCTGCGAGGGGCGGCTGCGACGCTCGGCGCCCCCGCTGCCCCCGTCACGGCTGTCGCGCGACGAGGTCTGTCGCTCGGGGCGGTCGCGGTCGAACTGCGGGGCGCGGCGTTCGTCTGCGGGGTCGAGCAGCAGTGGGGTCTCGCCCTGCGACACCAGAGCGAGCGCGGCGGCGACGTCGGTCTCGGGAACGTCGTGGTGATCGACGTAGTGCGCGATGATCTCGCGGAAACGATCGATGCGAGCGGTCTGCTCGAGCGCGGCCGTGATGGCCTCGTCGAAGCGTGTCAGCCGGGTCGCGTTGACGTCGTCGACACTCGGCAGCTGCATCTGGGTGAGGGGCTGTCTCGTCGCGCGCTCGATGTTCGACAGCATCCGACGCTCACGAGGGGTGACGAAGCTGATCGCGTCGCCCTTTCGACCGGCGCGGCCGGTGCGGCCGGTGCGGTGCACATACGACTCGGTGTCGATCGGGAGGTCGAAGTTCACGACGTGGCTGATGCGGTCGACATCGAGACCGCGGGCGGCGACGTCGGTGGCCACGAGGATGTCGAGCTTGCCCGACTTCAGCTGGTTCACGGTCTTCTCGCGCTGCGCCTGGGCGACATCTCCGCTGATCGCGGCCGCGGTGTATCCGCGAGCCCGAAGCTTCTCGGCGAGCGTCTCGGTCTCGTTCTTCGTGCGGACGAAGACGATCATCCCCTCGAAGTTCTCGACCTCGAGGATGCGGGTCAGCGCATCGACCTTCTGCGGGTACGACACGAGCAGGTAACGCTGGGTGATGTTCGACGACGTCGCGGTCTTGTTCTTGACCGTGATCTCTTGCGGGTCGTTCAAGTACTTCTGCGAGATCCGGCGGATCTGCGCCGGCATCGTGGCCGAGAAGAGCGCGACCTGCTTCGTCGAAGGGGTGTCGGCCAGGATCGTCTCGACGTCTTCGGCGAAGCCCATCTTGAGCATCTCGTCGGCCTCGTCGAGCACGAGGAACTTGAGCTCCGAAAGGTCGAGCGTGCCCTTGACGAGGTGGTCCATGATGCGGCCCGGTGTGCCGACGACCACGTGCACGCCGCGGCGGAGCGCCGACAGCTGAGTGCCGTAGCCCTGTCCGCCGTAGATCGGCAGCACGTTCACGCCGCGCAGGTGCGAGGCGTACCGCTCGAACGCCTCGCACACCTGGAGCGCGAGCTCACGGGTGGGGGCGAGGACGAGCGCCTGGGGCTTCTGCTGCGTCGGGTCGAGCCGCGAAAGGATGGGCAGTGCGAACGCCGCCGTCTTTCCGGTTCCGGTCTGCGCCATGCCGATGACGTCGCGGCCGCTGAGAAGAGGCGGGATGGTGGCGGCCTGGATCGCGGAGGGCGTCTCGTAGCCGACGTCTTTCAACGCCTTGAGCACCGCAGCGTCGAGCCCCAGATCGGAGAAGGACTGCTGCTCAACGACCTCGTCGGCTGGTGCGGACGTGTCGGATTCGGATGCTGTCATTGCTCTACGGTACCGCGTGCGAGCCCGTGACCGTGGGCGCAAGGGGGTCGCGCCGTGGGCGGGTCATCGCTGTGGCGACGAGATGCGGCTGCGACGGGCGTCTGGATACGCTCGGAGCATGAGTGTTTCCGCCCGCCCCGTGACGGCTCTGACCGCCCCGCTCCTGATCGGCGCGTTGCTTCTGAGTGGGTGTGCGCCCGAGGTACCCACCCGCTCTGTCGAGCAGACCGCCGCCCCTCAGCCGACGGTCGAACCGACCTCCCCGAGCGTCGAGACCGTCGCCGGGTACGACATCGGGGACTTCCCGCCGGTGCCGCTGTTCCAACTGCCCGATCTGTCGCTCCTCGACACGTCGGCGTCGGCCTTCACGATCGAGACCGGCGAAGCGTTCCGCGACATCCCGGGCGTCACAGTCGAACCCGCCCACTGCGACGAGAGCGGTGCGGTCATCGCGGGGCGGGGGACCGCCTACCTCTACGGTGACGGCTCGGGCAACTACACCGGCCCCGACGGCACGATCCAGAACTTCGGCGACGGGTCGGCGAACACGACGATCAACGGCGTGACGATCCAGAATTTCGGTGACGGTTCGGGCAACTACACCGACGGTGCGGTCACGATCCAGAATTTCGGCGACGGTTCGGGCAACTACACCGACGGGACGAAGACGGTCCAGATCTTCGGTGACGGTTCGGGCGACTACACCGACGGTGCGGTCACGATCCAGAACTTCGGCGACGGTTCGGGCAACTACACCGACGGCGCCGTCACGATCCAGAATTTCGGTGATGGGTCGGGGAGCTACACCGACGCGGGTCTCACCATTCAGAACTTCGGTGACGGCACGGGACAGGTGAACGGCGCACCGGTCGAGGTCGACCCCATCGCGCAGGTGCCGCGTCTCGGGGTCTTCCCGCCGCTCGGAGCGATCGCGCCCCTCACCTCGTGCGGCACGACGATCACCTTCCGCGATGGCGTGCTGTTCGACTTCGACAGCAGCGACATCCGCCCCGACGCCGCGGCCACCCTCGCCTCGGTCGCCCGTGTGCTCACCCAGGCGGGTGTTCCCGCAGCGCGCGTGTCGGGCCACACCGACGCGATCGGCACGGATGCGGCGAACCAGACGCTCTCCGAGTCGCGCGCCGCTGCCGTGGTCGAAGCGCTCGAGGCGGAGGTCTCGACGCAACTCACCGCCGAGGGGTTCGGGGAATCCCGTCCGGTGGCGGCGAACGAGATCGACGGGGCCGACAACCCCGCGGGCCGGCAGCTCAACCGCCGCGTCGAGATCTTCATCCCCGCCGCTCTCTAGCTCGGGCTCCTTCGCTTCCGGGGAGGGCGCAACACCGCTAGCGTGCAAGTGACGCGCCGCAGCGTCTTCGTGATCGAGCCGTGGGGGCCGCCGTGCATCGAGGATTCCGAATCTCCGCTCTGGTGCTGTGCGCCCTGGCGGTCGGAGGTCTGGGCGGCTGCAGCATCCCGTCGTCTCCGGCCGCCTCCCTCGCCGCCGAGCCATCGACATCGGCCACGACCGAAGCGCCCGTCCGCGCCGTCGACGTGGCAGAGGGAGACCAGCCCGAGCCGGTCGACGTGCGCGTAGACGGGGGAGCGGACGGCGTCGGGGTGACCTTTCGCGAGATCACCATCGAGCCGGGAGCAGGAACCGGCGAGCACTGCCACTACGGCCAGTTGATCGCCGTCGTCGAAGAAGGCGTGCTGACCCACTACTCGGACACCCACCCGGGCGGTGTGCACGTCTACGAGACGGGCGACTCGATCATCGAGGGCGCGGGATACCCGCACCAGGGACGCAACGAGGGCGACGAAGACGTCGTGCTCTGGGTCACCTACGTCGTTCCCGAGGGGAAGCCACTGGCCGAGACCGACCTGGCTCACTGTGAGGGGTGACGGGAAGGGCGCGCCTCGACGTCGCCACGCCGCGCCTCGGCGTCGCCTCGCCGCGGCCGTAGCGCTCGCCGCCGTCATCGCTGCGGGGCTCGTGGTGCACGCGCTGCTTCCCGACTCTGCGGGCGCAGACGTCGCCGGCGACGCCCTCTACGCGGTCGCCGTCTATGCGGGTCTGGTCGTGCTCTTTCCGGCGCCGCGTCCGCCCCTGATCGGCGCGATCGCGGCGGCGTGGTGTCTTTCGATCGAGCTGTTCCAGTTGACCGGTGTGCCGCTCGCGCTCGCCGCGGCGTTCCCGCCGATCGTGCTGGTGCTCGGCACCGGTTTCGACGCCCGCGACCTCGTCGTCTACTCCGCCGCCGCAGCAGCTGCCGCGGCTATCGACCTCGCCGTCGCACGTCAGCGAGGAATGACCGCCGCCGACCAGAGGTTGGAACCGACATGAGAGCCATCGTTTACTCCCGCCGAGGTCCTTCGTCGGTGCTGTCCGTCGCCGACCGCCCCGTCACCGATCCAGGCCGCGGCGAGGTACGCGTCAAGGTCGCGGTCTCGGGCGTGAACCCGACCGATTGGAAGGCCCGTGCGGCGGACCGCGACATGGAGTTCGACGAGATCGTTCCCAATCAAGACGGGGCAGGAACGGTGGATGCTGTGGGCGAGGGCGTCGACGACCTCGCGGTCGGCGATCGGGTCTGGCTCTACCTCTCGCAGTACGGCCGTACGAGCGGCACCTCCCAGGAGTACACCGTGGTGCCCTCGATACGGGCCGTTCGCCTGCCCGAGGCGATCGACTTCGACACCGCCGCGAGCCTCGGTGTTCCGGCGATGACCGCGCACCGCGCCCTCACCGTGCACGAGCACGGGCCGGCGCGCCTGGGCCCCGGCGCACTCGAGGGCCGCGTCGTCCTCGTCGCCGGCGGGGCGGGCGCCGTCGGGCACGCGGCGATCCAACTCGCCGTCTGGGCGGGCGCGACGGTGATCACGACCGTGAGCTCTCCCGAGAAGGCGGCGCTCGCGCGCTCGGCCGGTGCGCACCACATCATCGACTACCGCACCGAAGACGTGGCGGCCGAGGTGACCAAGGTCGCGCCCGAGGGCGTCGACCACATCGTGGAGGTATCGCTCGCGACCAACATCGGGCTCGACTTCGAGGTCATCGCCAACCACGGCTCGATCGCGTACTACGCCGACAACGGCGGAGACGAGTTCACCGGCACGGTGCGCGCCTCCTTCGCCAAGAACGTGCGCCTGCAGGGCCTCCTGCTCTACACGGTCGGAGACCACGCGCTGTTCGCCGCCGCCGACGACATCACGCGCGCTCTCGAAGACGGCGTGCTCGCGGTGGGGGACGACGCGGGGCTGCCCCTGGTGCGATTCACACTCGCCGAGACCGCCGCGGCCCACGATGCTGTCGAATCGGGTGTCACCGGCAAGGTGCTGATCCGCGTCGCCGACGACGCCTGACCGGGCCGAGTGACTACGGAAGAGAAACGACGACGCCGGTGACCCCGAGGTGGATGCTGGCGTAGCCGGCCGCCACGGCTTCGCGGGCCTTGTCGGGGGTGACGGCGGCCGGGTCGGCGTCGGCCTCGGGGGTGATGCCGGTGCCGCGGAATCCTGCGCCCGGCCAGACGACGGCCGTGACGTTCTCGGTGGGCTCGGCGAGCTTGGCGCCAACCACGAGAAACTGCTGGTCGAGGAACTGCGAGGTCAGCAGGGCGAAGACGTCGACGATGCCACCGCCGGCGCCCACGATCAGGTCCGGTCGTTCCTCGGCCGCGGCCACGAGCTGCGCCTCGACGTCGTCGGGGTCCGTCCCCGACCGCATCTCGAACTCGGCTCCGTTCTCGGTCGCCCATTCTTCGACCGCGGCCACCAGCACGTCGGCCGTGGGGTCGTCGACGGAACGGATCGCGATGACGCGGTAGCCCTCGGCGACGGCGACGTCGTCGTACGTTCCCGCCTCGGGGGCGATCGTCGCCTCCGAGATCGGGGCCGGGGCTCCGCCGAGGAACGATGAACGCTGATCCTCGACGTTCGGTTCTGCCGCGCTGCAGCCGGCGAGCAGCCCGCCGATGAGGGCGAGCACCGCGAAAGTCGTTCTTTTGGATGCCACGAGCACCTCCGGCGGACGACGTTGCCACGATGGCCGACAGCATCCGTTTCGCCCCGCCGCCCGCCGGGTGAACGACAGACGAACGTTCGTCTGCGGGGTGACCTCGACGCGAACGCTTCCGCCTGGGGATAGGGCTACAGCCACAACCATTCACCTGCCGGTCACCCGCGCTGACGAGCCTCAGCGGGTGCCCGCTTGGGCGACTGTCATCCGTGTGATCATCCCGAAAGAAGCAGATGCTGGAAAACACCCCTCGGACCCGCTCGGGCCGACGGACGACCCGCGCGGCCATCGCCGCTCTGGGCGTCGCGTCGGTGATTGCGGGTTCTTTCGCAGCGACGGCTCTCCCCGCCGCCGCCGCCGACCTCCCCGCAACGGTCCTCGACGCCACGGCGACGTGGAAGTTCTCGGACAACAACACCGATCCCGCCGCCGGTAACGCCGACCGCCTCGTCTGGACCAAGGCCGGCTTCAACGACAGCGCCTGGAAGACCGGCACCACCGCCTTCGGCGCGAAGGGCGGAGCGGCCACAGGGATCGGCGCGAACTTCCCGATCACGACGCTCGTCAACCAGTACATCGACCCGACCGCCACCTCCAAGGTCGACGTGCCGACGATGCACTTCCGCTCCACCTTCTCGGTGACCGCCGACACGCTCGGCCAGATCTCGGGCCTCGACGGCACGGTCCGTTACGACGACGGCGCCCAGGTGTTCGTCAACGGCGTCAAGGTCGCAGGCCTCTCCGACGACCGCGTCGAGGCGCCCGGCGTGCCCGACGCCCAGAAGAACCTGATGTACGCGGGGTCCGGTTCGTCCGACCCGGCCACGTCGACGTTCACGGTGCCCGCGTCGGTCTTGACGGCGGGCGTCAACACGATCGCCGTCGCCCTCTACCAGGACCGCGCGACGTCGAGCGACATCTACCTCGACGTGCAGAAGCTCGTTCCCGTCGCCAAGACTGCGGCATCCGCCAACGTCTCCGACATCATCCTCGGTGTCGGCGCCGACGAGTCTTCGCGCAACCTCACCTGGTACTCGAAGACCGACACCGCGCAGGTCGCAGAGTTCGCCCCGGCCTCGACCGTCGTCGACGGAGTGTTCCCGGCGAATTCGACCAAGGTGACCGCCACGGGCGGCCTGACCACCAGCGGCGAGTTCAACCGCAAGGCGACCCTCTCGGGCCTCCAGGAGAACACCGCATACGTCTACCGCGTCGGCGCTGAGGGCGCATGGTCGGCGACGCAGTCGTTCGTCACCCGCACCTTCGACGGCGACTTCGAGTTCTTCTTCGTCGGAGACCCGCAGATCGGCGCGTCGGGCAACGTCGCGAACGACCGCGCGGGCTGGGTCGACACGATGAACGTCGCGGCACAGGCCTACCCGAACGCCGAGATGATCTTCTCGGCCGGCGACCAGGTCGACCACGCCGCCAACGAGACCGAGTTCGACGCGTTCCACGCGCCCGAGCAGATGCGCTCGCTGCCGGTCGCCGTCACCAACGGCAACCACGACGTCGGCTCGAAGGCGTACCTCCAGCACAACAACATCCCGAACCTCGACGAGACCGCGGGCGCGGCGACCTCGGGATCGAGCTCGGGCGGCGACTACTGGTTCTTCTACAAGGACGTGCTGTTCGTCAACATCAACTCGAACAGCCGTGACTACGCCGCGCACAACGCCTTCATGGAGAAGGTCGTCGCCGAGCAGGGCGCGAAGGCCAAGTGGAAGGTGCTGGGCTTCCACCACTCGATCTACTCGGTCGCCGCGCACCAGAACGACAGCGACATCATCGACCGTCGTGCCAACATGCCGGCCAAGATCTCGGAGCTCGAGTTCGACCTCGTGCTGCAGGGTCACGACCACAACTACACCCGCAGCTACCTCGTGAAGAACGGCGAGCTCGCCGACAAGACCGAGGTCAAGGGCGCCGCCGAGGTCACCGCCGGTGCGGGCGAAGTGCTCTATGTCACCGCGAACTCCGCCAGCGGCTCGAAGTACTACGACTTCGACGACCGCAACGCCTGGTACGCGTCGGTCACCAACCAGGAGAAGGTGCGCAACTACTCGGTGGTCAACGTCACCGACGGCGATCTCAAGATCACCACGCTCCGCAGCCAGGCGAACGGCACCTCGGCGCCGGTCAACAGCATCGTCGACGAGGTCACCCTCAAGAGCGAAGCCAAGGCCGACACGCAGCAGCTCGAGGTCACGGTCCCCGAGGGTGCTCCCGGGGAGTTCTCGTGGAACATCGACGGCACCAACGGTCTCGTCGACCTCGGCACCGCCGTCGAAGAGGGCGACCACTTCGGCGCGACCGGTTCGATCAACCCCATCAAGGTGACCGACACCCGCGCGGGCGGCCCGGTCTGGTCGGTCTCTGCCCAGGTGAGCGACTTCCGCTCGGGCGACGAGACCTTCTCGGGCAAGTACCTCGGCTGGACGCCCCGCGTCATCGAAGAGGGAGCCGGTGCGCTCGCCGGCGCCAAGGTAGCCTCGGGTTTCGACAGCGGTGACGGACTCTCGAAGTCGGCCACCCTCGGCAGCGGCCCGCTCGCTCACCCGCGCGGTACCGCGAAACTCGGCGCCGATCTGGATCTGAAACTCCCGATCGACATCGCCGACGGCACCTACCAGGCGACGCTCACGCTGACCGCGCTGAGCTGACCCTCGTCGAGTCGGGGTGGGTGCCTGCGGGCGCCCACCCCGATTCCGGCGTTTACCCCGAGTACGAGGAACCCCCGAAATGACCCGAACCCCCCGCCGTTCGTTCCGTGCCTTCGCCGGCGCAGCCCTTGTCGCCGCCTTGGCCTTCTCGCCGCTCGTGGTCTCCCAGGCCGCGACCGCAGCAACAGCCGAACCCCCGACCGACACCGACGTCACCTGGGGGGTGCGCACGGCCGAGAACGCGCAGGGCGCCGCTCGTCAGAACTTCGCCTACACGGTGTCGCCGGGCGGTCGCCTGGACGACGCCCTCGTCATCTCGAACCACGACGACGCCCCGCTCGACCTCGACATCTACGGCGCCGACGCCTTCACCACGCAGAGCGGACAACTCGACGTCCTACCCCGCGCCGAAGAATCGGTGTTTCTCGGCACCTGGATCACCGTCGGTCAGGGGCGCGTCTCCATTCCGGCGGGGGAGTCGGTCGAGGTGCCGTTCACCGTTGCGGTGCCCGCGAACGCGACGCCCGGCGACTACGCGGGCGGCATCGTGAGCTCGCTGCCCCAGCCCGAGCAGAGCGACGGCATCGCCGTCGATCGGCGGCTGGGCATTCGCGTGCAGCTGCGGGTCGAGGGCGACCTCATGCCCGGCCTGGCGGTCGAGAACGTCACGGTCGAGTACGCGCCCACCCTGAACCCGTTCGGGCCGGGTGCGGCGACCGTCGACTACACGGTGCGCAACACGGGCAACACGCGTCTGACCGCGCAGCAATCGGTCGCGCTCAGCGGGCCGTTCGGCCTGCTGCGCTCCGACATCGCCGGGGTCGAGCCCGTTCCGGAGTTGCTGCCGGGGGAGTCGTGGACCGTCAGCGCCCACACCGACGCCTACGTTCCGCTGTTCTGGATGAACGTCGACATCACCCTCGCCCCGGCTGGGCCTGCGGGCTTCGACGGCGCGGGCGATCCGCCGATGTTCGTCACGACCGCCGGAACCCTCGCCATTCCGTGGGCCCAGCTCGTGCTGCTCGTCGTCCTCGCGGGTGCGGTCGTTCTGATCGTTCGCACCGTTCGTCGCTCGCGGCGTCGACGGAAGGCGGCCGAAGAGGCACGGGTGAAGGCGGCGGTCGAAGAGGCCCTGAAGACCCGAGAATGACGGATGCGGCGGCAGCACCTGACTTGCGCTGTCGCCGCCTCGTCCGGACGATGAGAACATGACTTCCCCTGCGCCCGCCACCCGTCGTCCGACGGCGCTGTGGATCGCGCTCGCGGCCATCGTGCTGATCGTCGGAGGCCTGCTGTTCTGGTGGTGGGCGGCATCGCAGAACACTCCCGCGCCCGCAGCATCCGCCGCGCCTTCCACCTCGACGCCCACCCCCACCCCGACTCCGACGCCCACCCCGACGCCGACGGGGTTCGCGGCGAACACCGTGACCTACCCGCTCGATGCTCTGCCGCAGGTCGACGTGTACGCCGTGATCCCCGCGCTTCCGGTCGACAGCGATCCGCAGGGCGCGATGACGGGTGACACCGTACGCGCGTTGACCGATCGCATTCCCGTGTTCGCCGATCCGACGGCAGAACCCGTGGCCTTCTTGCCGCGCGACTACAAGTTCGACGGGACGACGGTGCCGGTCGTCGAGCGTCAAGAACACTGGGTGCGCGTTCTGCTGACAGGGCGCGAGGCGGTGCCCTCCGCCGGCAACCCCGCCCAGCTGAGCGGGTGGCTGCGCGTGCAAGACGTCGAGTTCTCGCGGGCCGACGCCTCGGTCGAGGTGGGGCTGACCAGCCGCACGATCGACATCGTGCAGCCCGACGGCACACGGGAGCGGGTCGCCGACGACTTCGGGTCGGGCACGGCGTTGACGCCCACCCCCGTCGGTCGCACCTTCGTCATGATGGTGCGGGTCGAGCCGTCGTTCGGGTACACCCGCGGGCATCCGCTCGTCTATCTCGGGGTGCAGTCGCCGACCCTCGACGGGTTCGCCGGGGCTCCCGTCGCGGTGACCGCGTTCCACTATCACGACGCCCGGTCGGGAGCGATCTCGAACGGTTGTCTGCGCCTCGGGCCCGAGGCCATCGACCGGCTCGCACAGCTGCCGCTGGGCACGCCCGTCTTCGTCTACGCGTGAGCGCATGATCGTCGAGTTCGAGACCGAGATGTACCGGTGGGCGGCGCGCGCCGACACCGACTGGTTCTTCGCCGCGGTCCCCGAAGATCTGAGCGGCGAGATCCGCGAGCTGCAGGGCCCCCTGCGGCGCGGTTTCGGCGCCGTACGCGTGCAGGCGACGGTCGGGTCGTCGACCTGGAGAACGTCGATCTTCCCTGGCGGCGACGGGCGCTACTCGCTTCCGCTCAAACGCGCCGTTCGCGAGGCCGAGAGCCTGCACGAGGGTGGCCCGCTCGCCGTCAGGCTCGAGATCGCCACCGCATGAGCGCAGCCGCCGTCGCTGTCGCCGTGGAGATCACCGCCTACTCCGCCTTCGCTGCCTTGAGCGTCGTGTTGACGGTGATCGACGTGCGGACGCACCGCCTGCCAGATCGGCTCGTGCTCCCGGCCTACCCGGTCGCCGCCGTCCTGCTCACCGCCGCAGCGGTTCTCCGGGGTGAACCCGGCCGTCTTCTCGTCGTGATCGGAGGTGCCGTCGCGATGTTCGTGTTCTACCTGGCGCTGCGGATGCTGCGCCCCGGCGCCATGGGCGGCGGAGACGTCAAACTGGCCGGAGTCATCGGTGCGTTCCTCGGCTATCTCGGAGGGGAGGCGGTGCTGACGGGCACGCTCGCGGGCTTCGTCTTCGGCGGATTGTTCGCCGTCGTGCTCGTTCTCGCGCGGCGGGCGCGGGTGACCAGCGGGTTGGCCTTCGGGCCGTGGATGCTGCTCGGCGCATGGGCCGTGATCATGGGCGAGCTCGTTCGGCGACTCGTCTGAGCTTGCCGCTGCGTCAAGCCCCGGATCGGTGGCTGCCGCGGCGATAACCTGACCGGATGACCGATACCGTGATCTCTCGTGCCACGGCGTGGGCACTCGCTCGCCGACCGGTGCGCGCCTACCTGCTCTACGTCGGATCCCGCGGCCCGGTCCTCGCCGACAGCGTCACGTATCGCACGCTGTTCAGCCTCTTCGCCGGGGTCTTCCTCGGCTTCTCGATCGCCGGGGTCTGGCTCGCGGGCAACCCCGAGGCGCTGGCCGCGCTCGCTCGGTCCGTCGACTCGGTGATCCCCGGGCTGGTGGGCGAAGAGGGCCTCATCGACGTCACCAAGATCGAGCCACGCGACTTCAACATCGCGGGGATCATCTCCTTCATCGGACTCATCGGTGCCGCGATCGGCGCCATCGGAACACTCCGCGCAGCCCTCCGGCAGATCGCCGCGCAGACGACCGACGACACCCTCATCGTCTGGGTGCTGCTGCGGAACCTCTTGCTGGCGATCGGTTTCGGCGGCGCGCTCGCCGCAGCGGCGGTCGCCACGTTCCTCGCGACCGCGGGGCTCGACCTCATCCGCGGGTGGTTCGGCATCTCGCTCGACGACGGGTGGACGGGGTTCCTCGCCTGGCTCGTCTCGGTCGTCGTGGTGCTCGCCCTCGACACCGCCGTCGTCGCCGCGCTGTTCGCGGCGCTCTCCGGCGTTCGCGCGCGGCCCCGCACGCTGTGGAGCGGCGCCCTCTTCGGCGGAGTGGGCCTGACCGTGCTCCAGCAGCTCTCGGGTCTCTTCATCGGCGGGGCAGGCTCCAATCCGCTGCTGGGTGCATTCACCTCCTTGATCGCGCTCCTGCTGTGGCTCAACCTGTCGAGCCAGGTGATCCTCATCGCTTCGGCCTACATCGTCACCGGGATGGAAGAAGACGAAGACCGTGTGCGCGCCAAGCACGGCGCGTCGACCCTGGTGCAGTTCCGCGTGCACCAGGCAGAGCGAGCGGTGCAGGCCGCAGCATCCGAACTCTCTGCCGCCCGCGACGCCGAAACGAAGGAGCGGCAGGGATAGCATGACCGCGAGGAGGCGCCATGATCGGTGTTCGTTCATCAGGATTCGGTAGGCGCTGGGCGGCCGTGGCGCTCGCGGCGGCCTTCGTGATGTCGGCGGGCGTGGTCGCGGCACCGACCACCGCCCGCGCTGCGACGGGCTCGGGCTGGCTGCACACCGAGGGCGCGCGTATCGTCACCGCGTCGGGGGCGACGCACACCATTCGTGCGGTGTCGTGGTTCGGCATGGAGACGTCGAACTGCGCGCCGCACGGGCTGTGGACGATTCCGCTCGACGACGGTCTGCGTCGGATCGCCGAGATGGGTTTCAACACCATCCGGCTGCCCTTCTCCAACGAGTGTCTCGCGGCACGATCGAGCACCTCGATCGACCCGCAGGCGAACCCCGGGCTCGTCTCGCTCAGCCCCCTGCAGCTCATGGACACGGTGATCGCCCGGGCGAAGACCCTCGGGCTCGACGTCATCCTCGACCGGCACCGGCCGGGCTCCGACGCGCAGTCCGAGCTCTGGTACACCGGCGCGTACTCCGAGAAGCGCTGGATCGACGACTGGAAGATGCTCGCGGCCCGCTACAAGAACGAGCCGGCCGTCGTCGGCGTCGATCTGCACAACGAACCGCACGGCAACGCGTGCTGGGCCTGCGGCGACCCCGCGACCGACTGGCGGGCGGCGGCGACGCGCGCCGGCAATGCCGTTCTGGCGGTCAACCCGAAACTGTTGATCATCGTCGAAGGAGTCGAACGCCAGCCCGGCGGCGCGTCGACCTGGTGGGGCGGCGGCCTCGCCGGTGCGGCGGCGTCGCCGGTGACACTGGCTGTTGCGAACCGCGTCGTGTACTCGCCGCACGACTATCCCGCGAGCGTGTACGCCCAGACGTGGTTCGGTGCGGCGGGCTACCCGTCGAATCTCGAGGCCGTGTGGGAGAAGAACTGGGGCTTCCTCGTGACGAAGGGCATCGCCCCCGTGCTGCTCGGCGAGTTCGGCACCCAGCTCGAGACAGCCAGTGACAAAGCCTGGCTCCAGACACTCGTGGGGTATCTCGGCAAGAAAGGCATCAGCTTCGCCTACTGGTCGTTCAACCCCAACAGCGGTGACACCGGCGGCCTCGTGCAAGACGATTGGCGCACTCCGCAGACGGCCAAACTGACGGCTCTCGCGCCGCTCTTGAGGCCCGCCGTCGTCCCGACCCCGAAGCCGACCGCGACCCCGAAGCCGACGGCGACCCCGAAGCCGACGGCGACCCCGAAGCCGACCGCGACCCCGAAGCCGACCGCGACACCCAAGCCGACGGCGACCCCGGCTCCACCCACCGGGGCGGGGATCACCGCCGCGTGGACGTTGCAGAGCGCGTGGGGCGAGGGGTACGTCGCCGACATCGTGCTGACGGCCGAGACCGCGCGCAAGAGCTGGACGGTCAGCTGGTCATCGCCGGGTGCGACGTCGATCGTCAACGCGTGGGGGATGGCCTGCACCCTGAAGGGCACCGTCATCACCTGCACCGGGTCCGGATGGGCGGCGGCGCCGCAATCCGGCCAGATCCTCCGCGTCGGGCTGCAGGTGGCGGCGTCGCGGGCGCCGTCCGCTCCGTCGCTGACCGTTAGCTCCTCCTGACGCGAACAGCAAGGTCCGTTCCCGTCGAGGGCGTTCGGCTAAGTTGACGAGATGAGCACCATTCAGGTCATGGGCGCCTACACCGCCTCCGCCGTGCGCGCGGCCGAAGCCCCGCTGCTCGAGGCCGGGGCTCCCCTCATGCAAGAGGCGGCCGCGGCGTTGGCCGAGGTGATCCGCGCACAGCTGGTACAGCATCCGGGAACGGTTCTCGTGCTCGCCGGCGCCGGCGACAACGGCGGTGATGCGCTCTACGCGGTGGCCGGTGTGGCCGCTCTCGCGCCCGTCGACGTGGTGCTGACGTCGGATCGCGTGCACCGCGCGGCGCTTGCGGCGGCCATCGCCGCGGGCGCGACGATCCGCAACGCGGCCGATGTCAGCTCGCGACCCGATACCTACGCCCTCGTGATCGACGGCATCCTCGGCATCGGCGCGGCCGCCGACTCCCGGTTGCGGGGTGTCGGACGCGCTGTCGTCGAGACACTGCTCGTCGCCCTGAAGGGCTCCCGCACCGCCGTCATCGCGGTCGACGTGCCCAGCGGGCTCCACCCCGACCACGGCTCCGCAGACGCGGCGGTTCTTCCCGCAGACATCACGGTCACCTTCGGAGCGGTGAAGGCCGGTCTCGTGCGCGGTCGCGGTCCGGAACTGGCGGGGGAGGTGCGGGTCGTCGACCTGGGCCTCGGGCCGGGTCTTGCCCGCGTGCACCCCGCGGTCACGGGTCCCGTCGCAGCCGTGAGCATCCCTGCCCGGGTCCGCACCTGACGGCGCGATCGAGCCCCCGCGTCAGACGGCCACCGCGACGAGACCGAGTTCGACGGCGGAGACCAGCCGAGGATGCTGCGGCACGACACGCACCGCGTACCCGAACGGTCCGGTCGCGTCGAGGTCGAGGTCTCCTTCGAACACCGTCGCCCCGTCGGCCTCGCCCACGGCCGCGAGGACGACGACTCGGCGGTCCGCGCCGAGTCGTCCCTCGCCGTCGATGGCTCCCGAGATGAGCTGCACGGCGACGTCGTCGGACGAAAGCCCCGCGAGGTCGACATTCGCCCGCACCGTGAGACGGTCGCCCGCGCGCGCCTGTGCCGAGATCGCCGTCGCGTCGACCGCGCGCACGCCTACGTGCGGCCATGCCTGGCGCACCCGCGCGATGAAGCCCGCGAGCTCAGCCGCTCCCGCGAAACCGTCGGCGCTCAGCGCCCGGTCGTTCTCTGCGGCCGGAGCGTACAGGCGCAGAACGTAGTCGCGCACCATGCGGTCACTCGTGGCCTTCTGACCGAGATCGGTCATCGTGTGACGCACGCGCTCGAGCCATCCGAGCGGAATCCCGCCCTCGCGCTCGTAGTACATGGGCACGAGCTGGTGTTCGATGAGGTCGTACAGAGCGGATGCTTCCGCGTCGTCGCGCTCATCGTCGTTGGCCGCGGTGTCGGCTGTCGGGATCGCCCACCCGTTCTGGCCGTCGTACCACTCATCCCACCAGCCGTCCAGGATCGACAGGTTCAGGGCGCCGTTGAGCGCAGCCTTCATGCCCGAGGTGCCGCTCGCCTCGAGCGGACGCACGGGGGTGTTGAGCCACACGTCGCAGCCCGGGTAGAGGGTTTTCGCGAGGGTGATGTCGTAGTCGGGGAGGAACACGATGCGCTCTCGAACGCGCGGGTCGCGGCTGAATCGCACCAGCTGCTGGATCAGCGTCTTGCCCGAGTCGTCGGCGGGGTGCGACTTGCCGCCGATGACGATCTGGATGGGCCGCTCGGGGTCTGTCAGCAGGCGGGTGAGACGCTCGGGGTCGCGAAGCATCAGCGTCAGGCGCTTGTAGGTCGGCACACGGCGCGCGAAGCCGATGGTGAGAACCTCGGCGTCGAGAACGCTCGCCGTCCACGAGGCCGTCGAAGACGAGGCCGCCGCGCTCAACCGCCGCCGTGCTTCGGCGACGAGCTCCTGCTTCATCTCGGCGCGCACGCCCCAGAGCGCGCCGTCGGTGACCGCGTGGCTGTCGCGCCAATCGTGGTCAGCGGTCAGTGCATCGCCGAAGCCCCTCTCGCTGAGCGCCTTCAGCGCCGGGTGCACCCAGGTCGGAGCGTGCACACCGTTCGTGATGGAGGCGATCGGAACCTCGTCCGTGTCGATGCCGGGCCACAGGGCGCCGAACATCCCACGGCTCACCTTCCCGTGAAGAAGCGAGACACCGTTGGCATGCTGCCCGAGGTGCAGCCCCAGCACAGCCATGTTGAACACCTCGGGGTCGCCGCCCTCGTAGTCCTCGAGTCCGAGGGCCAGGGCACGGGCGCCGTCGAGACCGACCAGCAGGTCACCCGAGAGGTAGTCGGCGACGAGCGCGCGGGAGAAACGGTCGATGCCGGCCGGAACGGGCGTGTGGGTGGTGAAGACCGTGGAGGCCCGCACCTGGGCGAGGGCGACATCGAAGGAGAGGCCCTTCCGCGTGACCAGTTCCGACATGCGTTCGAGGCCCTGGAACCCGGCGTGGCCCTCGTTCGTGTGGTACACGTCGGGGGTCGGGCGACCCGAGAGTCGGCTCCAGGCGCGCACGGCGCGAACCCCACCGATCCCGAGGAGCAGTTCCTGATGCAGGCGGTGCTCGCCGCCGCCGCCGTAGAGCCGGTCGGTCACACGGCGGAGGTCTTCGGTATTCGACGGTGTCTCCGCATCCAGAAGCAGCAGCGGGATGCGTCCGATGTCGGCGACCCAGATGCGGGCGAAGAGCGTGCGACCGGCGGGCAGCGCCAGCGAGATCTCGACGGGTGAGCCGTCCGGCTCCTGCAGGGGCCGCAGGCCGAGGCCGTACGGGTCGAGCACCGGATAGCTCTCACGCTGCCACCCGTCGTCGCCGATCGACTGACGGAAGTATCCGGCGCGGTAGAAGAGTCCGACACCGGTGAGCGGAACGCCGAGGTCGGAGGCGCTCTTGAGGTGGTCGCCGGCGAGGATCCCGAGACCGCCCGAGTACTGCGGCAGAGAACCGTCGACGCCGAACTCGGGCGAGAAATAGGCGATGTGCGCGGGCTTCGGCTCGGGGAGTCCCTGGAACCACCGGTCGCCCGTCAGGTAGGTCTGGAGTCTCTCGTCTTCAGCTCGAACGCGCGACACGAACTCTTCGTCGGCCGCGAGCTCGTCGAGTCGGGACTGACCGATCGTGCCCAGCAAGCGCGAAGGGTTCTCCTCGACGCGAACCCAGAGGTCGGGGTCCATGGTGGCGAACAGCGAGGCGGTCGCACGGCTCCACGACCACCGCCAGTTGGTGGCCAGCCGGTCGAGCGGCGCGAGGGCCGGTGAGAGGACGGGACGAACGGTAAACGTGCGGAGAGCCTTCACGCGAGCGATTGTAGGGGATCGCCCCGAACCCCACGAGGCCTGATCAGCGGGCGGATGCTTCGGACTACGCTGGCGTCATGGCACTTGCACGATTGACTGGCGGGCCGCTCGACGGCCAGGTGATTCCCCTCGAAGACGACGTCGATGACTCGATGATCGTTCCCTACGGCGAAGGACAACTGGTCTACCGCCGCAGCGGTGACCTCGCGAACACGGGGGAGTCCGATGGCCCCACCGAGGCCGTCTTCACCTACGACGAAGCGACCCAGGACATCAACCCGAACGAAGACGGACGCGACGATTGACCGCTCCGGCCTCGTCCGAACCCACCCGTTCCATCGAGGTCGAGCGTAAGTACGACGTCGTCGCCGACACGGAGTTACCCGACTGGTCGGCTCTGCCCGGCGTCACGCGGGTCGGTTCCCCGGAACTCCGCGAGCTCGACGCACGATACTTCGACTCCGCGGAGCTCGATCTGGCGCGTGCGCGCGTCGCGGTCCGTCGCCGCGAGGGCGGGCCCGACGCGGGCTGGCACGTCAAGGCCTCCGCCGCCGAGGGTCGCTCCGAATGGGGATGGCCGTTGGACGCGGGCGAAGAGTCCGCGGTGCCGGCCGCGATCGAAGAAGCCGTGGCCGAGTGGGCGCGACCCCCGTTCACCCCGCTGGCGCGCATTCGCAACACGCGCACGGCATACGCCCTGCTCGACACCGACGGCGGCGAGGTCGCTGAGTTCGTCGACGACCGCGTGCGCGGTCGCGCCGAGCGCACGGGTGCCGAGACCTCGTGGCGCGAGTGGGAGGTCGAGCTCGGCCCCGCGGCGCCCACGAGTGAAGCGGACCGCGAAGCCTTCTTCGCCGCGGTCGACGCGGCGGTGGCGGCTGTCGGCGGTCGGCCCGCGGCATCCGAGTCGAAGCTGGGCCGCGTGCTGGGCCACTGACCCGGTAACGCACCGGACCCTTCGACGAGGTCAGGGACCGGTGCTCACTGACCTCGGTCGCCGAGCCTGTCGAAGCGTCCGAAGACCGACACCCGGAAACACCGCGACGCCGCCCCCGGCTTCGTTGGGGCGGCGTCGTGGTGTGTCCAGTGTCAGATATTGATCATGTGTCCCGCAAGACCGTGGAACGCTTCCTGCACTGCTTCCGACAGGGTCGGGTGGGTGTGCACGTTGCGTGCCGCCTCGAGAGCGGTCAGGTCCCACTTCTGCGCGAGCGTGAGCTCGGGGAGCAGTTCTGAGACGTCGGGGCCGATGAGGTGGCCGCCGAGGAGCTCGAGGTGCTCCGCGTCGGCGATCAGCTTGACGAAGCCGATCGGCTCGCCCAGACCGTTCGCCTTGCCGTTCGCCGAGAACGGGAACTTGGCGACCTTCACGTCGTGGCCCGCGTCGCGCGCCTGCTGCTCGGTCAGACCGAAGCTCGCAACCTGCGGAGAGCAGAACGTCGCGCGCGGCATCATGCGGTAGTCGCCCAGCGTCTGCGTCTCGGCCTTGCCGATCGTCTCGGCCGCGACGATGCCCTGGGCTTCGGCGACGTGCGCGAGCTGCAGCTTCGCGGTGACGTCACCGATCGCGAAGATGTGCGGCACGTTGGTGCGCATGTAGTCGTCGATGGCGATGGCGCCACGCTCGGTGAGTTCTACGCCGGTTGACTCGAGGCCGTAGCCCTCGACGCGCGCGGCGAACCCGATCGACATGAGCACGCGGTCGGCCTCGATCGAGCCCTGCGCACCGTCTTTCGCGGTGTACGTGACGGTGACCTTGTCGCCCGAGTCGACCACGGTCTCGACCTTGGTCGAGGTGAGGATCTCGACGCCGAGCTTCTTGTACTGCTTCAGGATCTCCTTCGAGATCTCGATGTCTTCGTTCGGAAGCGCACGGTCGAGGAACTCGATGATCGTGACCTTGACGCCGTAGTTCGTCAAGACGTAGGCGAACTCCATGCCGATCGCACCGGCGCCGACGACGACCATCGACTCGGGGAGGTCGCGGTTGAGGATCTGCTCCTCGTACGTCACGACGTTCTTGCTCAGCGTCACGCCCGGAAGCAGACGCACCGTCGAGCCGGTCGAGATGATCGCATTGTCGAAGGTGACCCGCTCGGTCGACCCGTCGGTCTTGGCCACGTCGATGGTGTTCGCATCGGCGAAAGTGCCACGGCCGTCGTACTCGGTGACCTTGTTCTTCTTCATCAAGTAGTGGATGCCCTTGACGTGCGTCTCGGCCACCTTGCGGCTGCGGTCCCACGCGACGCCGTAATCGAACGAGACGTCACCGGAGATGCCGAACAGATCGGCCTGCGAGTGGAAGGTGTGCGCCAGGTTGGCGTTGCGGATGAGAGCCTTCGAGGGGATGCAGCCGACATTGAGGCAGACACCGCCCCAGTACTTCTCTTCGATGACTGCGACCGACAGACCGAGCTGGGCGCTGCGGACGGCCGCAACATACCCGCCGGGGCCGGCGCCGAGGATGACGACGTCGTAATGAGGCATGGTTCCAGCCTAGTCGTCGGTGCTGGTGCCGGAGCCTGCCGAGGCGCTGCCGCTGCGGCTGCGCGGGCGGATCACGAGCAGGTACAGGACGACCGCGATCACGGCCACGAGAACGATCGCACCGACGACCCACGGCAGCGGGCCGGCTGCGGAGGCGTCGGAGCCGGGGGCGGCCGTCGCCGACGGCTCCGGCGTCTCGGCGGGCGTCGTCATGGTCGTCATCGTGGGCTCGGGGCTCGCCGACGGTGTCGTTTCGGTCGGCTCGGGGGTCGGAACCGCCGCCCCCTCCACGGTGAACGCGAATTCGCCCGAGATGGGGTGACCGTCACTCGAGACGACACGCCAGAGAACCGTGATGGGGCCGGATGCTGCGCCCGTCAGGGCCTGCGTCACGAAGGTTCCGTCGACGACCGCCGGGCCGTCGGCGAGTGCCGTGCCCGCAGCATCCGTCACCTCGACGACATTCGCGCCACCGTCGCCGAGCAGCTCAGCGCTGAAGCCGAGAGTGATCTCGGACGGGAGGGCATCGAGGACGGCATCAGCCGAGGGGTCCGTCGAAACCAGCTGATCATGCGCAGAAACCGCCGAGACGGGGGCGAAAACGGCGAAGAGGGTCAACAGGCCGGCGGCCAGCACCCAGGGGGCCCGGCGGCGGGTGTGGGAAAGCAGAGAAGTCACCCCTCCAGCGTATCCGGGCGGTTCTCGCGGGTCTCGGCGCACTACTGTCATCCGATAAGGTTTGGGGAGCGAAGGAGGAGCTGTGGACGAGACCCGTCGACCCGAGCCGGAGGACGTGCGCCGCGGCTCAGACGAGAACGCTTCCGAGCGGCCCGCGCACGACATGACGCAGACGTTCGGACACGATTCCGACCTGTCGTTCATTCCCTTCGGTGCTGATCTGAGCGAGGCCGAACTCGAGGCGATCGGTTCGCTGCCCTCGCGCGCGGCTCTGCTGATCGTCCGTTCCGGTCCGGCTGCGGGTGCCCGCTACCTTCTCGACACCGACGTGACGACCGTGGGCCGTCACCCCGAGGCCGACATCTTCTTCGACGACGTGACCGTCTCGCGCCGCCACTCCGAGATCACCCGCGACGCGACACGGTTCGACATCGTCGACCAGCGTTCGCTGAACGGCACGTACGTCAACGGCGAGCGTGTCGATCGCTCCGCGCTGGTGAACGGCGCCGAGGTGCGGATCGGCAAGTTCCGCCTCAACTTCTTCGTTTCGCCCGCCGACCTGCAGCGGGCGGCCGACGCCTGATGCCGGCCGCATCCGCCCGTGGCCGGTCCACGGCGACCGCGGGTCTCCTCAGCATCGGCCAGGTTCTCGCCCGCCTCACACCGGATTTCCCGGCCCTGACGTCGAGCAAGCTGCGCTTTCTCGAAGTGCAGGGCATCGTCACGCCCACGCGTACCGAGTCGGGGTACCGCAAGTTCTCATCGGCCGACCTCGAGCGGCTGCGACTCGCGTTGACGCTGCAGCGCGACCATTACCTTCCGCTGTCGGTCATCCGCGAGTATCTGGCCGACGTCGACGCCGGCCGCGAACCGGCCTCCCCCTCGTCGGTGCCGTCGATCGTGCCGGCCCCGCGCCGGTACCGCCGCGACGAGCTGCTCTCGGCCGCCGGAGCGGCTACCCAGCTGCTGAACGACGCGATCTCGACGGGTGTCATCGTGGGGTCCGATTCGTACACCGAGCAGACCGTCACCCTGCTGCGGGCACTGGTCGCCCTCGACCGCCACGGAATCGAACCGCGCCACATGCGTTCGCTGCGCCAGAGCGCGGAGCGCGAAGCAGCGCTCATCGAGTCGGCGCTCTCGGCGCTTCTCCGCCGCACCGACGCGGCGTCGCGTGCGAGAGCGAACGAGCTCGCACCAGAGCTCGCGAAGCGGCTCGACGAGGTGCGGGCGATCTTCGTCCGCGGGGCTGTCGAGCGTCTGCTGCCGTGATGTTCTCGTGACCTTTGCGACACGCCGGAGCGCCCCGAGTGGATGTCATTGCCCGAGGCGCAGGGCTGTTCTAGCGTGGGGAGAAATCACATGGTGAGGAGGCACGACGGCATGGATGCTGGCAAAGCTGTCGGGGAACCTCGGTTCGCCGAAGACCTCCTCTTCACCGACGGTCTTCCCGAGATGGACGACGAGGTGGGCTACCGCGGTGCGGTGGCCGCTCGTGCCGCCGGGATCACGTACCGTCAGCTCGACTACTGGGCGCGCACCGAACTCGTCGAACCGACCGTTCGCGGGGCGAGCGGCTCAGGGTCGCAGCGCCTCTACGGATTTCGCGACATCCTCGTCTTGAAACTCGTCAAGCGCCTCCTCGACACCGGAATCTCGCTGCAGCAGATCCGCACAGCGGTCGACCAGTTGCGAGCATCCGGCATCCGCGATCTCGCGGGAACGACGCTGATGAGCGACGGGGCCTCGGTCTACCTGTGCACGTCGAACGATGAGGTCATCGACCTCGTCAGCCGCGGCCAGGGCGTCTTCGGAATCGCCGTCGGCAAGGTGCTGCGCGAGGTCGAGACCACTCTCGTCGACTTCGACGCCACCGCGATCGATGCGGTCGACGAGCTCGCTGCACGCCGCACGAAGCGCACGGCCTGACGACGCTTCGCCGGGTCAGCGTCGGCGACGCATGCCCCCGGCGTCGGCCTGCGGCCGGCGCCTCCCGCCAGTCTCGATGCCAGCGTCGCCGACGCTGACCCGGCTCCGGAAACGAGTGATCCCTGAGCTTGTCGAAGGGCCCGCGGGCCGTGGCCTCTACGCTTTGGCGTCGCCGGGGACGGGGATGCGCCCGGTGCGCATGATGCGATCGAGCAGTGCGTCGAAGTCGGCGGCGAGCTCCTGAGCCGAGTCGCCGGGCCAGACGTGCAACGGCTTCGCAGCGCCTTGAGCCTGCTGCAGCGACGTGCGCTCGGGAAGCTGAGGGTTGAGGACCAGCGGACCGAACATGTCGCGCAGTTCTTTGATGCGGAACTGATGCTCGATCGACTGCGGGCGCACGCGGTTGACGACGACGCCCAACGGCTGGAGGCGGGGGGAGAGGCCTCGGCGAATCTCCTCGATCGCTCGAAGCGCACGGTCGGCCGCAGCGACGGAGAACAGCCCGGGTTCGGTGACGACGATGACGCGGTCACTCGCGGCCCAGGCCGTGCGGGTCAGCGCGTTGAGCGAGGGGGCGCAGTCGATGAGCACGAGGTCGTAATCCGCCTCGATGGTCGCGAGTGCCTCTTCGAGCTTCCAGACGTCGCGCACGCTCGGGTGCGGGCCGTCGAAGTTGATGGCCGACGGGCTGCCGATGAGGACATCGATCGTGCCGGGGTGCACCTTGGCCCACCCCGAAGAGGTGATCGCCTGACGGACTACCTTCTCGCGCGGATTCGCCAAGACGTCGGCGACGTTGAGGCGCCCCGCGACCTGGATATCCATGCCGGTGGAGACATCCGACTGGGGGTCGAGGTCGACGACGAGGGTCCGGACTCCACGAGCGAACGCCGCGGAAGCCAGCCCGAGCGTCACGGTGGTCTTGCCGACCCCGCCTTTGAGCGAGCTGACCGAGAGAACATGCACGATCCCTTACGTTACCTTCCCCTAGGCTGTGAACACACTTTGCCTCGTTCCGTCGGCCGCTCAGTGAGGTGCGCATGTTCCGGAAGATCCTCGTCGCCAATCGCGGAGAGATAGCGATCCGCGCGTTCCGTGCGGCCTACGAAGTGGGTGCGCGGACCGTCGCGGTGTTCCCCTATGAGGACCGCAGTTCGCTTCACCGGCTGAAGGCCGACGAGGCATACCTCATCGGCGAACGCGGTCACCCCGTGCGCGCTTACCTCGACGTCGCCGAGATCATCCGCGTCGCGAAAGAAGCCGGCGCCGACGCGATCTACCCCGGCTACGGCTTTCTCTCCGAGAATCCCGAACTCGCCGAGCAGGCCGCCGCATCCGGCATCACGTTCATCGGTCCTCCGGCTGCCGTGCTCGAGATGGCGGGCAACAAGGTCACCGCGAAAGAGCACGCCGTCGCTGCGGGTGTCCCCGTGCTGCGGTCCACCGCTGCATCCGACGACATCGACGTTCTCGTGGCTCAGGCCGACGAGATCGGCTTCCCCCTGTTCGCGAAGGCCGTGGCCGGTGGCGGCGGGCGGGGAATGCGTCGCGTGGCGGATGCGGCCGAGCTCGCCCCCGCTCTGGCCGAGGCCATGCGCGAGGCGCAGAGCGCATTCGGTGACGCGCGCATGTTCCTCGAGCAGGCCGTGCAGCGCCCGCGTCACATCGAAGTGCAGATCCTCGCAGATCAGGCGGGCGAGACCGTTCACCTGTTCGAGCGGGACTGCTCGGTGCAGCGACGTCACCAGAAGGTGATCGAGATCGCGCCGGCGCCGAACCTCGACGACGGCGTCCGCAACGACCTGCACCGCTATGCCGTGGCCTTCGCCCGATCGATCGGCTACCAGAACGCGGGCACCGTCGAGTTCCTGCTCGAGACGGCCGGCCCTCGGGCGGGCGAGGTCGTCTTCATCGAGATGAACCCCCGCATCCAGGTCGAGCACACCGTGACAGAAGAAGTCACCGACGTCGACCTCGTGCAGTCGCAGATGCGCATCGCGGCGGGTCAGACGCTCGGCGAACTCGGTCTCAGCCAGGGCGAGATCCGCCTGCGCGGTGCGGCCCTCCAGTGCCGCATCACGACGGAGGACCCCACCCAGGGCTTCCGCCCTGACACGGGCAAGATCACGACCTACCGGTCGCCCGGGGGAGCAGGCATCCGTCTCGACGGCGGCACGACCGCCGCCGGCTCTCAGGTCAGCCCGCATTTCGATTCGATGCTCGCCAAACTCACCTGCCGGGGTCGCGACTTCCCGGCGGCTGTGGCCCGTGCCAGACGCGCACTGGCGGAGTTCCGCATCCGTGGCGTCTCCACCAACATCCCCTTCCTTCAGGCGGTTCTCGATGACCCGGCGTTCGTCGCCGGCGACGTCAGCACCGCCTTCATCGAAGAGCGCCCCGACCTGCTGCGCGGGCGGGAGTCGAAAGACCGCGGCACGAAGATGCTGAACTGGCTCGTCGACGCGACGGTGAACCGGCCGAACGGCGAGAACCCGCTGACCGTCGAACCGCGAGCGAAGCTGCCGACCCTCGACCTGACGACGCCGCCACCCGCCGGATCGCGGCAGCGGCTGCAGGAGCTCGGCCCGGCGGGGTTCGCTCGTGCCCTGCGCGAGCAGACGGCGCTGGCCGTCACCGACACGACGTTCCGCGATGCCCACCAGTCGCTGCTCGCCACGCGTGTGCGCACCCGCGACCTCGCCACCGTCGCGCCCTACGTCGCCCGGATGACCCCTCAGCTGCTCTCGGTCGAGGCGTGGGGCGGCGCGACGTACGACGTCGCGCTGCGCTTCCTCGGTGAAGACCCGTGGGAGCGGCTCGACGCGCTCCGCACCGCACTGCCGAACATCGCGCTGCAGATGCTGCTGCGCGGGCGGAACACCGTCGGCTACACGCCCTACCCGACCGAGGTCACCGATGCGTTCGTGGCCGAGGCGGCAGCATCCGGGGTCGACATCTTCCGCATCTTCGACGCGCTGAACGACGTCTCGCAGATGCGCCCCGCCATCGATGCCGTCCTCGCATCGGGCACGGCGGTCGCCGAGGTGGCGGTCTGTTACACCGGCGACCTGCTCGACCCCGCAGAAGAGCTGTACACGCTCGACTACTACCTGCGGCTGGCCGAGCAGATCGTCGATGCCGGCGCGCACGTGCTCGCGGTGAAGGACATGGCGGGGCTCCTGCGCCCGGCCGCCGCATCGCGCCTGGTCTCGGCGCTGCGCGAACGTTTCGATCTGCCCGTCCACGTGCACACGCACGACACCGCCGGGGGCCAGCTCGCGACCCTGCTCGCCGCCTCGGCTGCGGGGGCGGATGCTGTGGACGCGGCGGCCGCGCCCCTCTCGGGCACCACCAGCCAACCCTCCCTCTCGGCTCTCGTGGCCGCGATGGCCCACACCGAGCGAGACACCGGCCTCGATCTGGGCGCGGTGTCCGACCTCGAGCCGTACTGGGAAGCGGTGCGCCACCTCTATCGCCCGTTCGAGTCGGGCCTTCCGGGGCCCACCGGTCGGGTCTACCGCCACGAGATCCCCGGCGGGCAGCTGTCGAACCTCCGCCAGCAGGCCATCGCGCTCGGGCTCGCCGACGACTTCGAACTGATCGAAGACATGTACGCCGCGGCGAACCGCATTCTCGGCCGCGTGCCCAAGGTCACGCCGTCGTCGAAGGTGGTCGGCGACCTGGCGCTGCACCTCGCGGCCGTCCGGGCCGACCCCCGCGACTTCGAGGCGCACCCCGAGAAGTACGACGTGCCCGATTCGGTGGTCGGATTCATGGCCGGCGAGCTCGGCGATCTGCCGGGGGGCTGGCCCGAACCGTTCCGCACCAAGGTGCTCGCGGGCCGCGACGTCAAGATCGGCGTCACACCGCTGAAGCCGGAGCAGTCCCGCGCACTCGGCGGCTCATCGGACGACCGGCGCGGCGCGCTCAACGCACTGCTGTTCCCCGGTCCGTCGCGCACCTTCCGCGAGCTGCGCGACGCGTACGGCGACCTCAGCGTGCTCGACACGGCCGACTACCTCTACGGACTCGTTCCGGGGGCCGAGCACGTGGTCGAGATCGAGAAGGGCGTGCAGCTGTTCGTGGGGCTCGAAGCGATCGGCGAGGCCGACGACAAGGGCATGCGCACGGTCATGACCACGTTGAACGGTCAGTTGCGGCCGGTGTTCGTCCGCGACAAGTCGATCTCGGTCGACGCGCGGCAGGTCGAGAAGGCCGACACCTCGAAGCCGGGCCAGGTCGCGGCGCCGTTCTCGGGTGTCGTGACCGTGAAGATCGCCGTCGGAGACAAGGTCGAAGCCGGACAGCCCGTCGCATCGATCGAGGCGATGAAGATGGAGGCGGCCATCACCGCACCCGTCGGTGGAGTGATCGAACGGCTCGCGATCGGTGCCACTCAGCAGGTCGACGCTGGCGACCTTTTGGTCGTCATCCGCCCCGCGCAGTAACCTGAGGGGATGGGCGCTCGCGCCCTATCCCCGTTTGGAGACCCGCAGTGACGCCCGATCGACACGACGAGAACCCGCCGGAAGACGCCGAACACGGCGTTCTCTCCGACGCTGGCAGCCTCGATTCCGCCGGCATCGGCATTCTCGGAACAGCGACCGCGCAGTTGCGCGTGAGCCTCCCGCTCACCTCTGACGACGACCTCGACGATGACGACGACGTCATCGGAGACGAGATCGAGATCGACCAGATCCCGACCGCCGACGTCATCCTCGAAGACCTGCCGATGGCGGTGTCCGACGGTGTCGACGACGTCCACGACGCGGAAGAGGTGAACGACGAGGCCTCCGATGAGGTCGAGTCCGACGCATCCGAGTCGTCCAGGTCGGTGTTCTTCAGCCCAGCGCCGCTCGACGACGCGGTGGACGTAGAAGCGGTGGACCACGGCCATCACGCTGACGACCAGCCGGTCGTCGTCGAGGGGCCCGAGGCCGAGTCCAGCGTCGCCGCGGACGCCGCGTCCGAGCCGTCGACCGAGGTCGAGACGCCCGTCGTCGATGCACCCGCAATGGATGCACCCGCGGTCGACGCACCCGACGAAGCGACGGCCGAGCCCGGCAGTATCGCGGAGTCGACAGAGACCGCGCCCGTTACGTCTCCCGCCTCGAACGTTTCGGTGCCCCCCGTCGCCCCGGTCACGAACTCCGTACCGACGACGCGCCGGGAGGCGCACCACACCGGGGCGCACCAGCGCATCGAACGCGACCATGCCGCGGAACGCGTGACGACCCGCGAGCCCGAACTCGTGCTCGCGTCGAAGCGCCTCGGCGAGTTCGACGCCGGCCGCGAAAGCCCCGACCTCCTGACGTCCGACCGCCTGCTCGACCCCGCGCAGCTGACCCGCCCCGAACCCGAGGGTCTCTGGCAGCAGCTCGTCTACTCGGTCTCGGGTCATCGCATCAACCTCGGCGACGGTCCGAAGGCGCGCGCGCGGAAAGAGCTCGACCGCCGGATCGCCGCGCCCCTCTCGGGCGGAGCGCGGTTCGTCCCGGTGCTGTCGCGCAAGGGCGGCGTCGGCAAGACGACCGTCACCGCGCTCCTCGGGATGGCGCTCGCCGATGCGCGCGACGACCGCGTGATCGCCGTCGACGCCAACCCCGACCGCGGTACCCTCGCCGACCGCATCTCGCGGACGAGTTCGCGCACCGTGCGAGACCTGGTTCGCGCGCGCGACGACGTCACCGGGTACGGCGACATCTCGGCGATCGTCGCTCGAGACGAGACCCGACTCGACGTGCTCTCGTCCGATGCCGACCCGCGCGTGTCGGAGGCGTTCAACGACCGCGACTACCGTGACGTGGCGGTTCTCGCCGCGCACTACTACTCGCTCGTTCTCACCGACACGGGCACCGGTATCGTGCACTCGGTGATGGGCGCGACGCTCGACCTGGCCGACCAGCTCGTGATCGTGGCCGGCCTCAGCGTCGACGAGGCTCGTCTGGCCTCCGAGACCCTCACCTGGCTCGAGACCAACGGGTACGCCCGTCAGGCGCGGGAGGCCGTGGTCGTGCTCAACAACGCCCGCCCCGGTGCGCCGTTGGTGCGCGAGAGCGAACTCGAGGCGCACTTCCGTACGCGCGTGCGCTCGGTGGTCCGGGTTCCCTACGACACCGCCATCGGCACCGGGAGCGCGATCGTTTTCCGCGATCTGCAGCCGGCCACGCTGAAGGCCGCACGCGAGCTCGCCGCGGCCGTCATCGCCGGGCTCCGCGCCGCCCCCGAGGCCGCCTGAGCATGCCCGTCCGCCCCATCCGCCTCTTCGGCGACCCCGTACTGCGTGCACCGAGCGCGCCCATCGGCGACATCGACGACGGCGTGCGCGCTCTCGTACGCGACCTCGTCGACAGCGTGGAGGCCCCCGGACGCGCGGGGGTCGCCGCCCCGCAGATCGGTGTCGGGCTGCGCGCCTTCAGCTACAACGTCGACGGGGTCATCGGGTACATCCTGAACCCGGTGCTCGTCGAGACGCGGGGCGAACCCGAACTCGTCGGCGAGGGCTGCCTGTCGATCCCCGGTATCTGGCACGAGGCACTCCGCCACCCGTACGCCAAGGTGACGGGGCTCGACCTGGACGGCGCCGAACTGGTTCTCGAGGGGGAGGGGCTGATGGCGCAGGCGCTCCAGCACGAGACCGATCACCTCGACGGGATGCTGTTCCTCTCGCGCCTGCCGGCGGAAACGCGCCGGCAGGCGATGCGGGAGATCCGCGAGTCCGACTGGTTCTGACGGTCTCGGCGGCGGCGGATGCCTCGCGTCAGCCCAGGGAGATGTTCGTCGTCGATACCGGCACCGTGTAGAGATCTTCGATCTCGTCGGCGAAGTCGGTGACGATGACGTTGCGCTTGATGCTGAGCTTCGGCGTCAGGTGGCCGCTCGCCTCGGTCCACTCCGTGGAGAGGATCGCGAACTTCCGGATCGACTCGGCGCGAGAGACGTTCGCGTTCGCGGCGTCGATGGCGCGCTGCACTTCGGCGTGGACCGCCGGGTTCTTCGCAGCATCCGTCAACGAGAGCTCGGCGGGGAGACCGTTGTTGCGCAGCCACGCGGGCAGCATCTCGGGGTCGAGGGTGACCAGGGCCGAGATGAACGGTTTCTGATCGCCGACGACCACGACCTGGCCGACGATGGGGTTCGCACGGATCGGATCCTCGAGAACGGCCGGCGCGACATTCTTGCCGCCCGCGGTGACGATGATCTCTTTCTTGCGGCCGGTGATGGTCAGGAACCCCTCATCGTCGAAGGCACCGATGTCGCCGGTGCGGAACCAGTCGCCGTCGAACGCCTCAGCGGTGGCCTCGGGGTTGCGCCAGTACTCCTTGAACACGTTGACCCCGCGCACCTGGATCTCGCCGTCGTCCGAGAGCCGCACACCGACGCCCGGGAGCGCGGGCCCCACGGTGCCGATCTTCGAGCGCGTGGCGAGGTTGACCGTCGCGGGGGCTGTCGTCTCGGTCAGGCCGTACCCCTCGAGGATCACCACGCCGAGGCTGTGGAAGAAGTGACCGAGCCGCGGACCGAGGGGGGCCGAGCCGCTGACCGCGTAGACGACCCTGCCGCCCATCGCCTCGCGGAGCTTGCTGTAGACGAGCTTGTCGAACAGGGCGAACTTGATCTTCAATCCCAACGGAATGCGCTTGCCGTCCTGGAGCAGCCGTGAGTGCTCGACGGCTGCCGCTGCGGCGGTGCGGAAGATCTTCCCCTTGCCACCGGCCTCGGCTTTCTGCTCCGCGGAGTTGTAGACCTTCTCGAACACCCGTGGCACGGCGAGGAGATACGTGGGTTTGAACGAGCCGAGCGCCGGGAGGAGCTGCTTCGTATCGGGCTGGTGACCCGTCTTCACACCGGCATGCACGTTCAGTATCGAGATGAAGCGCGCGAACACGTGTGCCGTGGTGATGAAGAGGAGCGTCGATGCCCCGGGGACGTCGACGACCTCGCGCAGTGCCTTGCCGGAGTTGCGCGACAGTTCGACGAAGTTGCTGTGGGTGAGCACGCAGCCTTTGGGTCGACCGGTCGACCCGGAGGTGTAGATGAGGGTCGCGATGTCGCTGCCGACCGCGAGATTGCGTCGACGCTCGATCTCGGCGTCGTCGACCGAAGACCCCTGTGCGACGAGGTCGTCGAGGTCGCCGCCGTGCATCGACCACACGTCGCGCAACAGCGGCAGCTCACCGCGCACCTCGTCGACACGCGAGGAATGCTCCGGGGACTCCACGATGCAGGCGATCGCACCGGAGTCGGACAGGATCCACTGCACCTGCGCGGCAGAGCTGGTCTCGTACACGGGCACCATCACGGCACCGGCGAAGAACAGGGCGAAATCGACCAGGGTCCAGTCGTAGGTGGTTCGGGCGAGGAAGCCCACCTTGTCGCCGGGTTGGATGCCGACCGCGGCGAAGCCCTTGGCCAGGGCGATAACTTGGCGGTGGAATTCCGCGGCGGAGATGTCGCGCCACCCGGTGCCGTCGGGGACGGCGAAGAGGGGACGGTCGGGGCTCGCAGCAACGCGGTCGACCAGCAGATCGCTCACATTGGCCTGCGGGTCTGCGGGGACGACGGGAGGAACATCGAACTGGATCACGGCAACTCCTTCGGTACCGGTCGGGTGGACGATTGGAGTCTATCCGGTGGCCTCTCGGCAACGTTCGGAGGCCGCGCGCCTTGGCTAGACTTCACAGGCCGTCGCGCGGGCGTCGGCCGGAAGGGACAACGAGGTGCTCAACGTCGGAATCGACATCGGCGGAACCAAGATCGCCGGTGGCGTCGTCGACGCCGAGGGTCGCGTCATCGAGAAGCTGCGGGTCGACACACCGGTCGATGCCGAGGCTCTGCTCGACGCGGTCGTCGACATGGCCACCCACCTGCGACGTGCGCACCGCGTCACCGGCATCGGCGTGGCCGCCGCCGGATTCATCGACCGCGCCCGTCGGTCGGTCATCTACGCCCCGAACATCAACTGGCGCGACGAGCCGCTGCGTGCGCGTCTCGAAGCTCGACTCGCGGCCCCCGTCACCATCGAGAACGACGCGAACGCGGCGGGCTGGGGCGAATTCCGCTTCGGCGCGGGTCGCGGTGTCTCCGACATGGTGATGCTCACGATGGGTACGGGCGTCGGCGGCGCCATCGTCGCCGAGGGCAATCTCTACCGCGGCGGCAACGGCATCGCCGCCGAACTCGGTCACATGCGCTTCATCCGCGGCGGGCTGCCGTGCGGATGCGGCCAGAGCGGATGCTTGGAGCAATACGCCTCCGGACGCGCCCTGCAGCGCGAGGCACTGGCGATCGCCGACGACGACGCCATCGGTGCCGGGCTCGCCGCCCTCCGCGACGAGCGGGGCACGATCGAAGGGCCGGCGATCTCCCGGCTCGTCCTCGCCGGAGACCCCGGCGCCGTCGAGGCGTTGCGGCGGGTCGCCACGGCACTCGGCGAGGCCTGCGGCGGGTTCCAAGCCGTGCTCGACCCCGAGCTGTTCGTCATCGGCGGGGGAGTCGCCCAGCTCGGCGACGATCTTCTGACGCCGGTGCGCCTCGCCTACGAGACGTCGCTCCCCGGCTTCGGCGACCGGCCGGTGGCCGACTTCACCATCGCGCGCCTCGGTAACGACGCCGGGCTCATCGGGGTCGCCGACCTCGCCGGAAGGGACCGCTGACGATGTTCTACTGGCTCATGAAGTACATCGTGATCGGGCCCGTCCTGAAAGCGATCTTCCGGCCGTGGATCGTGGGTCGTCGCAACATCCCCACCGACGGTCCGGCGATCCTCGCGAGCAACCATCTGTCGTTCGCCGACTCGATCTTCCTGCCGCTCATGATCGACCGGCCGATGGCCTTCCTCGCGAAGAGCGACTACTTCACCGGTAAGGGCATCAAGGGCTGGGCGACCCGCATCTTCTTCAAGGCGACAGGGCAGATCCCTATCGACCGTTCCGGCGGAAAAGCGTCGGAGGCGTCTCTGAACACCGGACTCGCGGTGCTCGGTCGCGGCGACCTCCTCGGCATCTACCCCGAGGGCACCCGCAGCCCGAGCGGAAAGCTGTACCGGGGACGCACCGGCCTCGCGCGCATGGCGCTCGAGGCGAGGGTTCCCGTGGTTCCGGTCGTGATGGTCGACACCGACACGATCCAGCCCATCGGTCAGCGCATTCCTCGCATCGGTCGCGTGGGCATCGTCATCGGCGAGCCGCTCGACTTCTCGCGGTTCGCCGGTATGGAGGGCGACAGATACATCCTGCGCTCGGTGACCGACGAGATCATGGTCGCGCTTCAGCGCCTCGGCGAGCAGGAATACGAAGACGTCTACGCGTCGACCGTGAAAGACCGGATCGCCGCCGCACAGGCCGCGGCCCCGCCCGTCTCGGCTCGCTAGACTTCAGGGATGCTCACTCAGCCCGACGCACTCGACCACTGGCGCTCACTGCCGATCAAGCAGCAGCCGCAGTGGTATGACGCCGACGCGGTGACCGCAGCATCCGACGAACTCGCGATCCTTCCCCCGCTCGTCTTCGCGGGCGAGGTCGACCAACTGCGTGAGCGCCTCGCGCGCGCCGCATCGGGTCGCGCCTTCCTGCTGCAGGGCGGCGACTGCGCCGAGACCTTCGCCGGTGCGACGGCCGAGCAGATCCGCAACCGCATCAAGACGGTGCTGCAGATGGCGGTCGTCCTGACCTACGGCGCTTCGATGCCCGTGGTGAAGATGGGACGCATGGCCGGGCAGTTCGCGAAGCCCCGCTCGAGCGACACCGAGACGCGCGGCGACGTCACCCTGCCCGCGTACCGCGGCGACATCGTCAACGGCTACGACTTCACCGAGGCCTCCCGCCGCGCCGACCCCGCTCGGCTGCTCAAGGGGTACCACACGGCAGCATCCACCATCAATCTGATCCGGGCGTTCACGCAGGGCGGGTTCGCCGACCTCCGTGAGGTGCACAGCTGGAACCAGGGGTTCGCGAAGAACCCCGCGAACCAGCAGTACGAGCGCCTCGCCGGCGAGATCGACCGCGCCATCAAGTTCATGGAGGCGGCGGGCGCCGACTTCGAAGAGCTCAAGCGCGTGGAGTTCTACACAGGTCACGAGGGCTTGCTGATGGACTACGAGCGGCCCATGACGCGGATCGACTCGCGCACCGGCACGCCGTACAACACCTCGGCGCACTTCGTCTGGATCGGTGAGCGCACGCGCGACCTCGACGGCGCGCACGTCGACTACTTCTCGAAGATCCGTAACCCCATCGGCGTCAAGCTCGGCCCGTCGACGACGCCCGAGACGGCGCTCGCGCTGATCGACAAGCTCGACCCCGACCGCGAACCAGGACGCCTGACGTTCATCACGCGCATGGGCGCGGGCAAGATCCGCGACGCCCTGCCGCCGCTCCTCGAGGCCGTGCGCGATTCCGGGGCGACCCCGCTCTGGGTCACTGATCCCATGCACGGCAACGGCATCACGACGCCGACCGGGTACAAGACGCGTCGCTTCGACGACGTCGTCGACGAGGTTCGCGGCTTCTTCGAGGCGCACCGGGCGTCCGGCACGTTCCCCGGCGGCATCCACGTCGAGCTCACCGGCGACGACGTGACCGAGTGCCTGGGCGGGTCGGAGCACATCGACGAGGCCTCCCTCGCGACGCGTTACGAGAGCCTGTGCGACCCGCGTCTGAACCACATGCAGAGCCTCGAGCTCGCGTTCCTGGTGGCTGAGGAGCTCGAGAAGCTCTGACCCACGGCTCCGACACAGGAGCATCGCCGAGGACGGGTCGATTCCGCGCGGATCGCGTTGTTCTCGGCGATCGTCCTGTACTCGGGAGATGCCGCGGGTCAGAGGAGCCGATGCTGCGGCGTCAGCCAGTGACGGTGAGCTGCAGGTATACGTTGGTGCCCGCGACGCGCTGCGATCCGGCGGCGGGATCTTGGCTCGTCACCTTGGTCAGACCGTCGGGGGCGGCGTTCCAGAACAGAGCCCAGTCCGCGGTGAAGCCGTCGGCTTCGAGGGCAGCCTTCGCGGCGTCGCGGGTCATCCCGACGACATCGGTCACGGGGAACAGGGGCGGACCGAGCGAGACGATCAACGTCACGGTGTCACCGGGGCGCCAGTTGGCGCCGTCGTCGCGCTCGACCATTCCGAGCACAACGCCCGCCGCCGCGTCATCGTCGTAGACCTCGCGCGAGTCGTCGGAGACGATGAGGTCGACGTTCGAGAGAGTGCGCCTCGCCTCGCCCTCGCCCATTCCTCGAACGCCCGGAACGGGGCCGTTCGAGACGGCGAACGAGATGGTGTCGCCCTCGAATGATGCGCAGCCGTTGGTGCAGTCGACGGCATCGCCGCCGCCGCGGGGGGTCAACGACGCGTAGATGACGCTGTCGGCGTCGGCCTCGGTGAATTCGCGGGGCACGTCGTCGGAGACATTCAGATTGAGGGCGTCGACGATGCCGCGGGCTTCGTCGATATTCGCTCCCGCCAAAGAGGGGATCTGCTGAGGCCTCGGTCCGCTGGAGACCAGCACGGTGACCGCCGAGTCGCGTTCCACGCGTTCACCGGGGCCGGGGCTCGTGTCGACGACGACACCCGCCGGAACGCTGAAGTCGGGCACGTCTTCTTGCACGGCGATGAGTGAATCCTCGAGGAGGCGGGACTGCGCCTCCGCGAACGTCACACCCTCGACCGCCGGCACCCCGACGAGAGAGCCCGGGCCCGAGCCGAACCACCAGCCGGCGCCGGCCGCGAGGCCGGTGAGGAGGATCACGAGGGTGAAGAGCCAGGCCCCGCGTGCCGCGCGACGACGCGTCGCGATCCGCAGCTGGGCGGCGTTGTCGGTTTCGTCGATGGTCGCAGTCGGACCCGTCGGCGCAGCGGGGCCGGCCGGCAGCACCTTCGTGTATCCGCCCGAGTCGAACGACTCGTCTTCGACGGCGGTGCCCACCGCGACGGCCCGCGCGACCTGCGGTGCGACGCCGAGATCGCGTTCGATGTCTCGGAGGCGCTGCAGCATCACCGAGGCGTCGATGGGGCGGTCGTCGGGCACCTTCTCGGTCGACCACAGCACGAGCTCGTCGAGCTGCTCGGGGACGCTGGGGTTCTTCGCACTGGGGCGCGGCACCGAGTCGGTCGCGTGCTGGAAGGCGATCTGCATCGGCTGCTCGCCCTTGTAGGGCTGCTCACCGACGAGCATCTCGTAGAGCAGGATGCCGAGGGAGTAGATGTCGCTCCGGGCATCGGCGGTTCCGCGGGTGACCAGTTCGGGAGCGAGATACGCGATGGTTCCCATCAGCATCGCGCCGCTCGCCGTGTTGGCGGTCGTGGCGCGAGCGAGGCCGAAGTCGCCGATCTTGATGCGTCCGTCTTCGGCCAGAAGGATGTTCTCGGGCTTCACGTCGCGGTGGACGATGCCGGCGCGGTGCGCGGCGGCGAGGCCCGAGAGCACGGCATCCATGATCGTGATGGTCTGCGGGACGCTCAATCGCTTCTGCTCGCGCATCAGCTCGCGCAACGTGATGCCGGGCAGGTACTCCATGACGAGATAGGCCATCTCGCCGTCCTGGCCCTGATCGAACACGTTGACGACGTGCGGGTCGGCCAGACGTGCGGCGGAGCGGGCCTCCTGGATGAACCGGCTCTGGAACACGGTGTCATCGCTGAGGTGCCCGTGCATGACCTTCAGAGCGACCCTGCGCTCGAGTCGCATGTCGGTGGCCACGTATACGGTCGCCATACCGCCGCGCGCGATGCGCGCGCGCACCCGGTATCGGCCGTCTACGAGACGGCCGATCAGCGGGTCGGTCTGCTGACTCGTGCTCACGCTCAGAGTCTACGGAGCGGCCCCTGTGAGCCGGGGGAGCGGCTCACCGCCGTTATCCACCTGTGCCCGAAGCCGGGCCCGACGTTCTGGCCGAGCCGTCACCGCAGCGCGGCGAGCCAGAGGGCAGCGGGGGCCTCCCACTGCGCGTAGCGCTCGGGGTAGGCCGAGATCTGCACCGCCTGCGCCGCATCGGCGTAACTCATCGCCTCCCAGCCCGAAATGTCGAGGAGTCCCCGCGTGCGGGAACCGTTCGGATCCGAGGGACCCCCGTAGAACGCGCGCACCGATCGGGTGGGGTCGCTGACCTCCGCCGCCGTTCCCCATCCCGCGACCGGCCGCTGCTGGAACAGTCCGAGCGAGTCGCGGTCGCCCCAGTCGAGGTTCCGCAGCCACGATTCCTGCATGGCCGTGCCGAGTGCGACCGCGATGCCGCGGTCGGGAACGCCGAGCTCGCGACCGACGCGCACGATGAGCTGCGCGTTCGCGACCTGCTCGGCATCGAGACCGTCGATGACGGGCGGTGCGGATACGGCAGCGCCCGCGGGCACGCTGATGACCTGGCCCGGGTAGATGATCGACGCCCGATCGAGGCCGTTCGCTGCGAGAACCGCGTCGGTCGTGAGGCCGTGGGCGCGCGCGATTCCGCTGATCGTGTCGCCGGCGCGGATCGTATAGGCGGCGGCGGAGGAGGGTGCCGGCGCAGCCGGAGCCGAGACCGGCGGGGTGGGAGCCGCCTCCGTGCCGGCGAGGTGCAGCTTCTGGCCCGGCATGATCACGGAGGACCATCCGAGCCCGTTGCTCTGGAGCACATCGGCGGTTCTCAGCCCGTGGCGCGCGGCGATGGAACTCACCGTGTCGCCCGGGGCGACGGTATACGCCGCATCCGCGGCGTGGGCTGCATCGGGGGCGACCGATAGGGCGATCGCTCCGACGATGGCGACGGGCAGGCCGGTGCGGGCGCTCGTCATGGACTTCTGGGCATGGCTGACGACGTGTCGACGCATGGGGGGGACATCCGTTCTTCCGACTCCGGGTACCGTGTCACGGATGTCTACGTGTGTCAACGGAAGTGGCGTGTGGGGCGCATGTGAAAGCGGACCCGCCCTGCCGGGTGAGATAGTGGCATCGTGACCGGCGCGACCTTCGAAACCACATGGCTCTCCCTTCCCGACCTGGTGGAGGCGACGGGCGAGCCTCTCAGCCGCATCCGCCGCCTGCTCGACGAGCGCCAGCTCATCGGCTCGCGTCGAGAGGGCTCGCTGAAAGTACCCGCCGCTTTCCTCGTCGAGGGCGAGCCGCTGGGCTCGCTTCGTGGCACGGTCATCGTGCTCCACGACAGGGGATTCACCGACGACGAGGCCATCGACTGGCTCCTCGCGCCGGAGGACTCCATCGGAATGCCGCCCCTCGAGGCTCTGCGTGCAGGCCGTAAGAGCGAGGTGCGCCGGGTGGCGCAGTCGTTGGGTTGACTCGCGGACGGTGAGGCTCTCGCGCTCGGCTCAGGCTGACCTGGTCGTCGCCGCGCGGGCGAGGTCGCGCAGTTCGCCCCTGGCCTCGTCGCCGAGCCTCGCCCCCGACAGGGCTCTGTCGGCGGTGCGGGCGTAGTCGACGATGAGCTCTTCGACGCGTCCGAGCGCTCCGGTGTCGACGATCGTCGACTGCAGCGACGCGATCTGGGCGTCGTCGAGCGTGGGGTCGCCGATGAGTTCATCGAAGACGCGTCGCGAGCTCGCGGGCAGAGCCTCGCGCGCGAAGGCGACGAGAACCGTGCGCTTGCCCTCGCGCAGATCGTCGCCCGACGGCTTGCCGGTCACGGCGGCGTCGCCGAAAACTCCCAGCACGTCGTCGCGCAGTTGGAAGGCCATTCCCACCGGGTGACCGAACGCGGACAGAGCCTCGTGCTGCGCGTCGTCGGCATCGGCGAGAGCCGCCCCGATGAGGAGCGGCTGCTGGATGCTGTAGCGGGCCGATTTCAGCGACGCGACGCGCAGGGCACGCTCGGCGTGCTCGTCGTCGGGCTGGGTGACGAAGGCGGATTCCTCGGCGATGTCGAGGAACTGACCCACGGTGACGTCGCGGCGCATGCGTGCGTACTCCGCCCGTGCGGCCGATGCGGTGGCCTGCGGCCTCGTGACCAGACCCTCCTCGAGGAGGTCGTCGCTCCAGGCGACGAGGAGGTCGCCGAGCAGGATCGCGCTGGAGCGACCGAACGCGCCGGCGTCGCCGTGCCAGTGCGACTCGCGGTGCACGGCTTCGAGCGCGCGGTGGGTGGCGGGCCGCCCGCGGCGGGTGTCGGAGTTGTCGATGAGGTCATCGTGGACGAGTGCCGCGGCGTGGAAGACCTCCAGGGCCGCTGCGGCGGCGATCACCCCTTCGGGGGCGGATGCTGCGGGGCGTCCGCCCGCCTCGGCCACCGCGCGCCAACCCGTCAGGCAGAACCGGGCGCGAAGCCGCTTGCCCCCGCGGAGCGCGTCGGCCGCGACCGCGGTGAACCGTTCGGCTTCGTCGCCCATGGCTTTCGCCGAGAGGGTCTGCGAGCCGACGAAAGTGTCGAGTCGCTGGGAAACAGCCTCGATGGGATCCGGGGAGGGCAGCACGGGCCTAGCCTAGTGATCAGCCGCCCGCGTAGAATCGTCGGCACGAGTCATAGAGGGGGATGCATGCCACTGTCAGAGCAGGAGCAGCGTCTGCTGGACGAGATGGAACGCCATCTCATGAGAAACGACGCCGACGTCGTGACGGCACCGCAGCGTGCGCCCAGCTACCGCAACATCGTCTACGGAACGATCCTCGTCTTGGTGGGCATCGGCGCCCTCATCGCGGGCGTCGCCATCAACATCCCGACCCTCGGCATCGTCGTCGGCGTGATCGGATTCGCGATCATGCTCGGCGGTGTGATCCTCGCTGTCACCCCGTTGCGGGGTTCCGCACCGACGGTGACGTCGCCGACTGCGGCGTCGGCACGGCCTACGCCGCCCGCCGCCGGGTCGTCGTTCATGGATCGTATGAACGACCGATGGGACCGACGGAACGATCCGTCCTGACGCACTGCGCCTGACCCACCTCGCCTGATCGGGCTCTCCCGATCTCGCTCGAAGTCCCGAAAGCCCCGACTCCACGGAGTCGGGGCTTTTTTCGTTCCCCGGGCTGATCGGTGCGGGCGAGACGCCCCACTTCGCTCCACGCGGTCGGCATTTCCGGCGACGACGCGGGAATGTGCCGCATTTCGCCGTTCCCGGGGGGAATAAACGGCGCGGGGATAGTGAAGTGGAGCAGAGTGGAGTAAAGTGGGGGGTACTTCGCACGCCGGACGAAGGGGGGAGAGCGGATGCTGCTCGGCAC
Source organism: Microbacterium shimangi (assembly GCF_043556445.1). Taxonomy (NCBI): domain Bacteria; kingdom Bacillati; phylum Actinomycetota; class Actinomycetes; order Micrococcales; family Microbacteriaceae; genus Microbacterium; species Microbacterium shimangi. The sequence goes on along the minus strand of NZ_JBIGII010000004.1, from coordinate 1,062,386 downwards.
GCACACCCCCAAGCTCGACGACAAAGGGCGGGTCATCCTCCCGGCGAAGTTTCGCGACGACCTCAGCGGTGGCGTCGTCGTGACCCGTGGGCAGGAACGCTGCCTCTACGTGTTCAGCGAAGCCGAGTTCGAGCGGGTTCACGAGCGCATCCGCGAGGCGCCGCTGAGCAACAAGCAGGCGCGCGACTTCTTGCGCATGTTCCTGTCGGGCGCGAGCGCCGAGAAGCCCGACAGCCAGAACCGCATCACCGTGCCGCCGGCGTTGCGCTCCTATGCCGGTCTCGAGCGCGAGCTCGTGATCACCGGAGTCGGTGCGCACGCCGAGATCTGGAACGCCGAAGCGTGGAACGCGTACGCCGAAGCCAACGAAGACACGTACTCCGAGATGGAGCAGGAGGTGATTCCGGGACTCTTCTGATCTTTGGCCGTGATGCCCCGCCGCTCGCCCTGACACACTTCCCCGGTGCCAGGTCGTCGCGGAGGGGGATCAGGGCCCAGGATCCTCGAAATCCCCCGTCATCATGAACGCTCGCGACCTCCACACCCCCGTACTCCTCGACCGCTGTGTCGAACTCCTCGCTCCCGCGCTCGAAAGACCCGGCGCCGTCTTCGTCGACGCGACGCTCGGCATGGGCGGCCACTCCGAGGCGTTCCTCGAGCGTTTCGACGCCGTGAAGCTCATCGGCCTCGACCGCGACACCGACGCGCTGCGTATCGCCGGCGATCGTCTCGCGCCGTTCGGCGACCGGGTCGCGCTGGTGCACACCGTCTACGACGGCATCGCCGAAGCCATCGCGTCTGCCGGAGTCGACCGTGTCGACGGCATCCTCTTCGACCTCGGTGTTTCATCGCTGCAGCTCGATGTCGCCGACCGCGGATTCGCCTACGCGCAGGACGCCCCTCTCGACATGCGTATGGACCAGAGCAAGGGCGTCACGGCCGCCGAGATCCTCGACACCTACGGTGAAGGCGCCCTGCGGCGGATCTTCGAGCGCTACGGCGAAGAGAAGCTCTCCGGTCGGTACGCCCGGGCGATCATCGCCGCGCGGGAGCAGGAGCCGATCCTCCGCTCCGGCCGGCTCGTCTCGATCCTCCACGACGCCACGCCCGCAGCCCTGCTGCACTCGGGTCACCCTGCGAAGCGCGTGTTCCAGGCGTTGCGCATCGAGGTCAACCAGGAGCTCGCCGTGCTCGAGCGTGCACTTCCCGCGGCTCTCGACGCGCTGCGCGTCGGTGGGCGGATCGTCGTCATGGCCTACCAGTCGCTCGAAGACCGGTTGGTCAAGCACGTGTTGGCGGACGCATCGGCCTCGACCGCTCCGCGCGGCCTCCCCATCGAACTGCCCGAGCACGCACCGCGTTTCCGCCTGCTGGTGAAGGGCGCGGAGCTCGCCGGCGAAGAAGAACGCGCGGAGAACCCGCGCGCGACCCCGGTGCGACTGCGCGCCGCCGAACGAGTGAAGGAGGCCGCATGAGCGATCTCGCCTACGAGCTGTTCCCGGCCTCCCCGCGCCGGGATGATTCGCCCGCGCGGCGGCTCCGACCCGTCGAGGCGCCGGCGCACCGACGTCCGAAGCTCGCCTACGGCATCATCGCCGTGGCGGGTGCGGTCGCCATCGCCCTGGCACAGATGGTCCTGTCGATCCTCACGACCCAGGGCTCGTTCGAAGTCGCGAACCTGACGCAGGAGCAGCGCTCCCTCAGCTACGAGAAGCAGATGCTGTACGACGAAGTCGCGGGCCTCGGTTCGCCCCAGTACCTCGCCGCCAACGCGTCTGCGCTCGGCATGGTCGTCGCCGACACCCCCTCCTACCTCCGGCTCAGCGACGGCGCGCTCATCGGGGCGGGTCAACCGGCCCCCGACGCGTCGTCGGTGGATGCGATCGGTCGCGGGGCGGTGCAGAACGCACTCATCGCCGACACACCGCTCGTGACGGCGCCCGACGCCACGATTCAAGGAGCGCCGATGGCCGAAGAAACAGCGACCGCCGATTCGACGACACCCCCGCCGATCGCCGACGGTTTGCCGACTCCGGCGACACGCTAGCTCCATGACGACGCGCAGCACTCGAAGCCCCCGCCGTCGCACGGTCGTCGCCCTCGCGGTGGTGCTGGCCATCCTCTCCGCCTTCGTGGTGCGCCTGGTCGACATCCAGGTGGTGAACGCCCGCGAGCACATCGACGACTCTCTCGCGCTCGGGTTCGCCGGAGCCCAGACCCTCTACGGTGCCCGGGGAGCGATCGTCGATGAGAACGGCGCGACACTCGCCGGCAGCATCCTTCTCTACGACGCCCAGCTCGACCCCATGCTCGCGAAAGACGGCGTGACGCGCACCGGCGACGACGGAGAACGCATCGAGGTCTCCTGGGCCGATCTCGCTTCCCAGATGGCACAGGTCACCGGGCAGACCGCCGAAGAGGTGGAGAAGGTCGTCACCGACGCCCTGGCTGAGAACCCCGGATCACGGTTCGCCTATCTCAAACGGGGCATCACGACCGAGCAGTTCCGCGCGCTCGCCGACCTCGGGGTGCCGTTTCTGACGTTCGTGCCGCACCCCGCCCGTACGTATCCCGACGGCGCCGTCGGGGGGAACCTCGTCGGCTTCGTCGGCACCGACGGCGCGCCGCTCGCCGGGCTCGAGAAGGCGCAGAACGATTGCCTCTCCTCCACCAACGGCACGCGCACCTATCAGCGCGGGAAAGACGGCGTCATCCTTCCCGGCACCCAGGTCGACGAACCCGCGGTCGACGGCGGCACCCTGCAGCTGACCGTGAACCGCGACCTGACCTGGTACTTGACTCAGCTGATCGCCGAACAGGCGCAGAACGTCGGAGCGAAGTCGGGCACGATCACCGTCGTCGAGGCCAAGACGGGCAAAGTGCGCGCCGCCGCGGAGTGGCCGACGGTCGACCCCAACAACTTCGAAGCCTCGATCTCGGACGACCGGTACAGCCGCATCTTCTCGGGATCGTTCGAACCCGGATCCACCTTCAAGGCGCTCACCGCCGCGATCGCCATCGACGCGGGCGGGAAGAACCCCGGGTCGACCGTCACCGCCGCCTCCAGGGAGACGTTCCCCAACGGGGCCACCGTGCGCGACCCCTCGGCGCACCCGACCAACAACTACACCCTGACCGGTGTCTTGATCGACTCGTCGAACGTCGGCATCTCGAAGTTCGGCGAAAGCGTGTCGGCTCAGACGCGATACGACTACTTGAAGAAGTTCGGCATCAGCCAGGGTGAGAACTTCGGCCTGGGCTCCGCCGTCGGCGAGCTGCGCACGCCCGACCAGTGGGACAACCAGACCTTCTACAACACGAACTTCGGGCAGGGCCTCACCACCACCGTGCCCGAACTCGTCGGGGCATATCAGACCATCGCCAACGGCGGCCTGCGCATGCCGCTGTCGATCGTCGAGGGGTGCACCGCGTCCGACGGCACCGTGTCCGAGACGCCCGACTCGGCGGGGGAGCAGGTCGTCGCAGAGAAGACCGCCGACGACGTGTCGCTCATGCTCGAGAACGTCGCCACGCAGGGCGGACTCGCGAAGTCGATCGCGATCCCCGGCTACCGTCTTGCCGTGAAGACCGGTACCGGTGAGAAACCCGATCTCGTGAACGGCGGCTACAAGTCCGGCGCGTTCTTCACCACCATGATCGGCTTCGCCCCCGCGGAGGACCCCCAGTACATCGTCGCCGTCACCCTCGACGAGCCCGTCACGGTAAAGTCGTCTGCGGCCAACGCGCCCGCATTCCAGAAAGCCATGACACAGGTTCTGAAGACCTACCGCGTCATGCCGTCGGAATCCGGAACCCCCGAGCTCCCCAAGTTCGGCTGACCGCAGAGCGGCCCGCACCTATGATCCCCCTCACTCTTTCGCAGCTCGCCGACGCCGTCGCGGGCGATCTCCGTCTTCACGGTCTCGATACGCCCGAGACCGTCGTCTCGGGCGCCGTCGACACCGACTCGCGCGCGATCGGCGAGGGCGGTGTCTTCGTCGCCAAACCCGGTGAGCACACCGACGGGCACCGGTTCGTCGATGCGGCCGTGGCCGCGGGCGCAGCGGTCGCCATCGTCGAACACCCGGTCGAAGCATCCGTCACCCAGATCGTCGTCGCCGATGCCGTCGGCTCGCTCGCCGATCTCGCCCGCGTCGTCGTCGCCCGCGTCCGCGATCGCGGAGATCTGCGCATCGTCGGGATCACCGGCTCCAACGGCAAGACGACCACGAAGAACCTTCTCGCGCGCATCCTCGAGGCCGAGGGCGAGACCGTCGCACCGCGCGCGTCGCTGAACAACGAGGTCGGTGCGCCGCTCACCATGCTGCGCGTGACCGAGACCAGCCGATTCCTCGTGAGCGAGTTCGGCGCCAGCGGCCCCGGCGAGATCGCTCGTCTCGCGGGCCTCGTGACCCCCGACATCGGCGTGGTGCTGATGGTCGGAATGGCGCACGCCGGCGGCTTCGGCGGCATCGAAGCGACCTTCGCCGCGAAGTCCGAGCTCGTCCGCGCCGTGCGCCCGGGAGGCCTCGCGGTCTTGAACGCCGACGACCCCCGTGTCGCGGCCATGGCACCGATCGCCGCCGAGAACGTCGTCGACGTCCGGTGGTTCGGACGAGGGGATGCTGCGGACGTCCGGGCGGTCGACGTGGAGGTCACCGCCTCCGGCACGCGCGCCGAGCTGATCGTCGACGGTGCTCCCTTCACCCTGCATCTCCGAGTCCTCGGCGAACACCACGTCATGAACGCCCTCGCGGCGATCGCAGCGGCCACGGCGCTCGGAGTCGACCCCGCCTCGGCCGTCGCGCAGCTCGAGACCGTCGAGCTCGCGGAGCGGTGGCGCATGCAACCGCTCGGTTCGGAGCGGGTGCGCATCATCAACGACGCGTACAACGCCAGCCCCGACTCGATGGCGGCAGCTCTGCGCACCCTCGCCCAGATCACCGCACCGGGCCAGCGCACGGTCGCCGTCCTCGGCGCCATGAACGAGCTCGGCGAGTTCACGGGGGAGGAGCACGACCGCGTCGGGCTGCTCGCCGTGCGTCTCGGCATCCAGCGCATCGTCGTCGTGGGCGATGACGCCCGCCGCATGTATCTCGAAGCGATCTCGCAGGGCTCGTGGGACAGCGAAGCGGTCTTCTTCTCGACCGCCGACGAGGCTTACGACTACCTCATGTCAGAGCTCCGCGACGGCGACCGCGTGCTGGTCAAGTCGTCGAACTCGGCGGGGCTCAGGTTGCTCGGCGACCGTCTGGGAGAATCGTTCTCGTGAGATCTCTCCTGACCGCGGCGGCGATCTCGCTGGCATTCACGCTCTTCCTGACGCCCGCCTTCTTGCGGTTGTTCCGCAAGTGGGGCTGGGGCCAGGTCATCCGCACCCCCGAGAACATCCACAACCCCTCGCACGGCGCCAAGCGCGGCACGCCGACCATGGGCGGCACGATCTTCATCGCCGGCACGATCGTGGGGTACTTCGTCGGGTCGTTCACGGGCAACAACCCGCCCACCATCTCGGGCATCCTCGTCCTGTGGATGATGGTCGGATTCGGTGCTGTCGGGTTCATCGACGACTACATGAAGCTTCGTCGGCAGCGCAGCCTGGGTCTCGAGGGGTGGCCGAAGGTCATCGGTCAGGTCCTCGTCACGGTTCCGTTCGCGATCGTCGCCCTCAACCTTCCGAACTCGGTCGGCCAGACGCCCGCGTCGGCCTACATCTCGGTCTTCCGCGACGTGCCGGGCCTGTGGTTCATGGCGCTCGGGCCGATCATCGGATGGCTGCTCTACCTCGCCTGGATCTCGCTCATCGGCGTCGCCTCGTCGAACTCGGTCAACGTCACGGACGGTCTCGACGGCCTCGCGGCCGGGTCGGGCATCTTCGTCATCGGGGCCTACAGCCTCATCGCCTTCTGGCAGGTGCAGCAGGTCTGCACCAACGTCGCCTCGGCCGTGCAGTCCGCCTGCTACGGCACCCGTGACCCGTTCGATCTCGCGATCATCTCGGCATCTTTCGTCGGGGCGCTCGTCGGATTCCTCTGGTGGAACGCCCCGAAGGCCAAGGTCTTCATGGGTGATGTCGGCTCGATGGCCATCGGCGGCGTCATCGCCGCGATGGCGATCCTCACCCGCACCGAGCTGCTCCTCGTGCTGGTCGCCGGCGTCTACGTCATCGCGTCAGGATCGGTCATCTTGCAGCGCCTGTACTTCAAGATCACGCGCGGCAAGCGCCTGTTCCTGATGAGTCCGTTGCACCACCACCTCGAGATGCGCGGCTGGTCCGAGATCACGATCGTCGTCCGCATGTGGATCATCGCCGGCCTCCTCGCCGTGTCGGGCGTCGGGTTCTTCTACGTCGAGTGGCTCTCCCGCGCATGACCGCGGAGCGGCTCGATTCGCTGACGAGCTGGCGCGCCGACTGGCGGGGCCTGCGCGTCGCGGTGCTCGGCCTGTCGGTCACGGGGTTCTCGGTCGCCGACACGCTGGCCGAACTCGGAGCCGATGTCCTCGTCGTCACGGAATCCGCCGACGAGGAGTATGCCCGACTGCTGCCGGTCATCGGGGCAGGGCTCCACGTCGGCCCGCTGGACGCGGTGCCGGCCGCGCTGATCGAGTTCGCGCCGGATGTCGTGGTGGCTTCGCCGGGTTTCTCGCCGCAGCATCCGGTCATCTCGTGGGCACAGCAGTCCGGCATCGCGCTGTGGGGCGACGTCGAGCTCGCTTGGCGCGTGCGCGACAAGGTCGTCCGCGCCGACGGCCGCCCGGCCGAGTGGGTGCTCGTCACGGGAACGAACGGCAAGACGACGACCACCCGCCTCGCCGCGACGATGATGCAGCGAGGAGGGCTGCGCGCAGCGCCTTGCGGCAACATCGGGGTGCCCGTCCTCGACGCGGTGCGTGATCCGGCGGGCTTCGACGTGCTCGTGGTCGAGCTCTCGAGCCACCAGCTCTGGTATCTCGGTCTGCAATCCGGGCCCGATCCGCTCTCACCTCATGCCTCGGTCTGTCTGAACCTCGCCGACGACCACCTCGAGTGGCACGGGTCGTTCGCGGCCTACCGTGACGCCAAAGCAGTCGTGTACCAGCACACGCGCGTGGCGTGCGTCTACAACAAGTCGGATGCCGCCACCCGTCTGATGGTCGAAGAGGCCGAGGTCGTCGACGGCGCGCGCGCGATCGGATTCGACCTGGGCGTGCCCGGGCAGAGCGACATGGGCCTCGTCGACGGCATTCTCGTCGATCGCGCCTTCCTCGAGGAGCGGAGCACTTCGGCGCTCGAGATCACCACGGTCGCCGATCTCGCCGCACAGGGCCTCGCCGCACCCCACGTCGTGTCGAACATCCTCGCCGCGTCAGCGCTCGCCCGCTCGCTCGGCGTCGAACCCCACGACATCCGCGCGGCCTTGAGCGATTTCGCCCTCGACCCGCACCGCATCCAGATCGTCGCCGTCGCCGAAGGGGTGACCTGGGTGGACGACTCGAAGGCGACGAACCCGCATGCGGCGGCGTCGTCGCTCGCGGCCTACCCCGGAGCGGTCTGGATCGTGGGCGGGCTGCTCAAGGGCGTCGACATCGGCGCGCTGGTCGCCGCTCGTGGCGCGGTCGCCAAGGCGGCCATCGTGATCGGCGTGGAGCGCACCGAGATCGTCGCGGCGTTCGCGCGACACGCCCCGGGGGTCCCGCTGTTCGAGGTCGACCACGCCGAGACTGAAGACGTCATGGCACGGGTCGTCGAACTGGCGGCAGACGTCGCCGGGGACGGAGACGTCGTGCTTCTCGCCCCCGCGTCGGCGTCGTTCGATCAGTTCACCTCCTACGCAGACCGCGGCCGGCGTTTCGCCCAGGCCGTGACCGATCGGATCGAGAACGGGAAGGCGCCGCGTGACCGCGATCATCCCGCCGAAGACGCCCCCGGCCAGCCAGGAACCGTCTGACCCACGCCGTCGAGGACTCGCCGCGCGCGTCTCGCTGGGCAAGGTGTTCGCTCCCGTGCCGAGCGAGTTCCTCCTCATCGCATCGACAGCGTTGCTCCTGACCGGCTTCGGGCTCGTCATGGTGCTCTCCGCCACGTCGGCCCTCAACGGGGGAGCGGACCCGTACGAACACGTGATCAAGCAGGGCGTCTTCGCGCTGCTCGGCGTGCCCCTCATGTTCATCGCCAGCCGCATGCCCGTGAGCTTCTGGCGCAAGATCGCCTGGCTCGCCCTGATCGGCGCGACCGCCTTCCAGCTGCTCGTCTTCGTTCCCGGCCTGGGTGTCGAGTCGTACGGAAACCGCAACTGGGTCGTCATCGCCGGGTTCCAGTTCCAGCCCGCGGAGTTCCTCAAGATCGCCCTGGCCCTCTGGATGGGTGCCGTGCTGTTCCGCAAGCGCACGCTGCTGACATCGTGGAGCCACGTGTTCATCCCGATCGTGCCCGTCGGCATCATGGTCATCGCGACGGTGCTGGCCGGACGCGACCTCGGAACGGCGATGATCCTGGCGCTCATCGTGCTCGCCGCCCTGTTCTTCTCCGGGGTGAAGCTGCGCATCTTCATCCTGCCGGCCATCGCCGCGCTCGGAGCCGTCGCATACTTCGCGGTCAGCAGCCCCAACCGCCTGGCCCGCATCATGAGCTTCCTCAACGCGGGCACGCTCGACTGCTACTACAACGACTGCTATCAGGCGCTCCACGGCGTGTGGGGCCTCGCGGGCGGTGGAGTGTTCGGCCTGGGCCTGGGCAACTCGCGCGAGAAGTACGACTGGCTGCCGGCGGCGGCGAACGACTACATCTTCGCCATCGTCGGAGAAGAGCTCGGCCTGATCGGCTGCGCGGTGGTTCTCGCGCTGTTCGCCCTCTTCGCCGTCGGCGCGTTCCACATCATCCGCAAGACCGACGACCCGTTCGTCCGCATCGTCGCCGGTGCCATCACGATCTGGATCGTGGGCCAGGCGCTGATCAACATCGGCGTCGTGCTGCGGGTCCTGCCCGTGCTCGGCGTGCCGCTGCCGTTCATGTCGCAGGGCGGCACCTCCTTGCTCTCGGTTCTGGTCGCTTGCGGGGTACTGCTGTCGTTCGCGCGCTCGCTGCCCGCCCGCGCGCTCTGATCGCGCGGCCGGGTTCGCCTCACGGCGGCGGTTAGGGTCGAAGGGTGACGACGTACCTTCTCGCCGGCGGTGGCACGGCCGGCCACGTGAACCCCCTGCTCGCCGTCGCCGATGGGCTCCGTGCTCGCGACCCCGACGCCATCGTGCTCGTCCTCGGCACGAAAGAGGGGCTCGAGGCACGCCTCGTCCCGCAACGCGGCTACGAGCTGCTCATGGTCGACAAGGTGCCCTTTCCCCGACGGCTGGATGCGGCGGCCGCGGCCTTCCCGAATCGGTTTCGGCGCGCTGTCGCCCAGGTGCGCGAGCACCTTCGCGGCCGGGGCGTCGACGTCGTGGTGGGATTCGGCGGATACGCCTCGGCCCCCGCGTACGTCGCCGCCCGCCGGCGCGGGGTTCCGTTCGTCGTGCACGAAGCCAACGCGAAGCCGGGTCTGGCGAATGTGCTCGGCGCGCGCGCTGCCGCCGGCGTCGGCGTCGCATTCGAGGGCACGTCGCTCCGCCGCTCGAGCGTGGTCGGCATGCCGCTGCGGCGCGAGATCGTGGATCTCGACCGCGAAGCCCTCCGGGCCGAAGCCGCGACCCATTTCGGGCTCGACCCCGCCCAGAAGACCCTGCTCGTCTTCGGCGGCTCGCTCGGTGCGCTCCGGCTCAACGAGGCGTTCGGCGGGGCGTGGCGAGATGTGCTCGACGCGGGATGGCAGCTGCTGCACGTGACCGGCGAACGCTCCGAACTGCCCGATCCCGGAGTCACCGGCTACGTCGTCCGCCGGTATGTCGACCGCATGGACCTCGCCTTCGCCCTGGCCGACCTCATCGTCTCGAGGTCGGGGGCCGCCACCGTGAGCGAGATCAGCGCGCTCGGGATTCCGGCCGTGTACGTGCCCTACGCGGTCGGGAACGGGGAGCAGAGCCTCAACGCCGCTTCCGCCGTGCGCGCGGGCGCGGCATCCCTGATTCCGGACGGCGAGTTCACCCCCGATCGTGTGCGCTCCGAGGTCGTGCCGCTTCTGGCGAACACCTCGCGGCTGACGGCGATGCGCGATGCCGCAGCATCCGTCGGCACACGTACCGGCACAGAGAGCGTGATCGCGATGATCGACCGCGCGGTGGCGCGCTGACGCGCCGTCAGACCGCGGTGGGCGAACCGCCGTTCAGCGCGGACGTGGCGAGCGCGATGGCCTGATCGGTGCTCACGCGCAACGCGCGCATCTGCTCGGCGAACGTCGCGGCGGCGCGCTGAGCCTGCTCGAGCGCCGGGTCGCCCGAGAACGCGACGAAGGTGCCGTTTCGTCCGCGGGTCTCGATGATGCCGGATGCTTCGAGCTCGCGGTACGCCCGAGCGACCGTGCCGGGTGCGAGGCCGAGATCTTCGGCGAGGCGACGGACGGTCGGGAGCCGCGAACCCGCGGCGAGGTCGCCCGAAGAGACGTCGGCCACCAGGCCGGCTCGCAGCTGCTCGAACGGGGGGACGGGGGAGCGGGGGTCGATGACGATCATGCGAGAGCTGTTCCTTCGTGGCGCTGCACCGCGGGGTGGGTGAGGTGGGCGGGGTAGAGCGCGGCGGGGAGACGCTCCGAGGCCGCGGTGAACAAGAACGGGAGCAGGAACATCCCCCACCACACAGGGAAGGCCGGCAGCGAAGTGGCGCCCCGGGGCCACGATGCGTCGAGCCACAGCGACGCGGTGCAGGTGATCACGAGCGCGGTTCCCAGGGTCATTCCCAGGCGCAGATTGTTCAGCGCATCCGCGCGGAAGAGGTCGTCCCACGCTAGCTCGAGCGAGTCGGCGGCGGGCTGAGGCTGCGCGAGCACCCTGTGCTCCGCCCACCGGCCCGCAGCCGAGACGATCACGGCGAACACCGCGGCCGCCGCGACGAGCGCGAGCCCCGTCGGTGCGAATCCACGCGTCGGGGCCGTCGCGAAGATCGCCACGACGCTCGCCAGCCCGACCCCGAGCAAGACCCAGGGGATGAAGCGACGCCACGGACCGACGTAGTCCGACCGGCGGAGCGGGTGGGTGCGCGCGATACGGGGTGCGGTCGGGGCGGGGGAGAAGAGACGCTCCCGCACGGTGACGATCGCCGTCGACGCCGTGAGCGATCCCCACACGATCAGCATGGCCGCGAACCCGACGGAAGACCCGTCCAGGCCGAGCGGAACGAGGAGGATCCCCGACGCCACGACGGCGATGGCGATCAGGCTGCCCCAGAGGTTGGCGCGGAAGATCGATCGTGCCCGCGCCGCCACGTTGCGTGCGGTCTCGTCGGAGCCGAAGGGGAGTTTCGCTCGCACCGAGATCCGGTGCGCGCGTCCTGCACCCCAGTCGCGCTGACGCGTGACGCCCAGCAGCGTGACGGGGATGAGGGAGAACGCCACCATGACGACGGCGAGGAACACCTCGGTGGGGATGGTCGTCACTTCGGAGGGGGCGGCCGACAGCATGGGACGATCGTGTCAGCTCTGTACCAACGTGTCAACACAATCCGCGACTCTAGGTCGCCCCGCGTGACTACCCCGCGTGCCGCCGGTCCGCTCTCAGGAGGGCCGACTTAGGATTGACGCGCCATGATCAGACCCGACCTCAGCCTGCCCATCCCCGAGAGCATCGAGGCGGCCCATTTCATCGGGATCGGCGGCTCCGGCATGTCGGGTCTGGCGCGCATGTTCCTCGCCCGGGGCATCCGGGTATCGGGTTCCGACCGCGCCGACAGCCCCGCGCTGCGCGAGCTGGCGGCCCTCGGTGCCCGCGTCTTCGTCGGCCACGACGCAGCGCACCTGGGTGACGCCGACACGGTCGTGCACACCGGCGCCATCTGGCCCCAGAACCCCGAGTTCGCCGTGGCCAAAGAGCGCGGCCTGGCGGTCATCCACCGCTCGCAGGCCCTGCACTGGCTGATCGGGGGAGGGCGCCTCGTCTCGGTCGCCGGTGCACACGGCAAGACGACCTCCACCGGCATGCTCGTGACCGCATTGCGGCACCTCGATGCCGACCCGACCTTCGTGAACGGCGGCGTCATCGCGGATCTCGGCGTTTCGAGCGGCACGGGCTCCGATGAACTGTTCGTCATCGAGGCCGACGAGTCCGACGGAACGTTCGAGCTCTACGACACGTCGATCGCGCTGATCACGAACGTCGACCCCGACCACCTCGACCACTACGGCTCCGACGACGCCTTCTACGACGCGTTCACCCGCTTCGCCGATGCGGCGAGCGAGGGTGTGGTCATCTCGTCCGACGACGCCGGAGCCCGACGCGTGCGGGAGGGGATGCAGCATCCGCACGTCCTCTCCTTCGGAGAATCGGATGCCGCGGATCTTCGCGTGGGCGGGATCGAGACCGACGGTCCGGTCACGTTCTCGCTGACCTACCGGGGAGTCACCGTCTCGGCCGCACTCCGCGTTCCCGGAGCGCACAACGCGATCAACGCGGCGGGCGCCGTCGGTGTGCTGCTGCAGCTCGGCTTCGACCTCGAACCCGCGGTGCGCGCGGTCGAACTCTTCGGCGGCACCGCCCGCCGGTTCGAGCTGCACGGCGTCGAGCGCGGGGTGAGCGTCTACGACGACTACGCCCACCACCCGACAGAGGTCGCCGCCGCCCTCTCTGCCGCGCGCACCGTCGTCCGCGCGGGGCGGATCATCGCCCTCCATCAGCCCCACACCTACTCCCGCACCGCGGCGATGTACCGAGAATTCGCCCAGGTGCTCGAGTCGCACGCCGATCACACGGTCGTTCTCGACGTCTACGGGGCACGCGAAGATCCGGTGCCGGGCGTGACGGGCGAGCTCGTCAGCAACGCCTTCGCCGACGCCTCGCACGTGCACTACGTCGCGGATTGGCAGGCTGCCGCGGACTATGCCGCTGCGGCCGCCCGCGACGGCGACTACATCGTCACCCTCGGCTGCGGAAACGTGAACCTCATCATTCCGCAGGTCATCGAGGCGCTCAGCAGGATCGAACCCGCCGACAGCGAGAGCTGACCCGCGTGCGACGGCCACCCCCGCTTCCCCCGCCCCCGGAGCCGCGCACGCCGGCGGAGCCGCCCCCTCCGTCGATCGACCCGTCGTTGATCAACCCGATGTTGCTCGACCCGTCACGGAGCGACCCCTCGTCTCCCGGCGACCGGGAGAGCGACACCGGCGCCGTTCTTCCCTTCGCCCCGATGCAGCGGCGGCCGGCGCCCATCGATCCGTCGCTGCTCACTCCGCCGATCGAGACGACGGATGCTGCCGACCTCGGCCTCCGTGACGTGTGGCGCGCATCGCGCGCGCGTCGCCGGGCCCTCCGCGCCGAGGTCCGTCGGTTCACGGTGCGCCAACGCCGCCGCCGTATGGTGTGGCTCGGTGTGCTGGGCGCCCTCGTCCTCCTGGTCGCCGGAACCGTGGCGGCGGCGTACAGCCCGCTGTTCGCCGTGCAGCGGATCGAGGTCATCGGAACGACGACGCTTGACCCGAACGCCGTCGCCGACGCGCTCGCCGATCAGCTGGGCACGCCGCTGCCGTTGATCGACGACAGCGAAGTGAAGGCCGCGCTGGTGACGTTTCCGCTGGTCGAGTCGTACTCGCTCGAGGCTCGGCCGCCGAACGACCTCGTGGTGCGGATCGTGGAGCGACTCCCCGTCGGCGTGCTGCAGTCGCCCGCCGGTTTCACGGTCGTCGACGCCGCCGGCGTCGCGCTGTCGACGAGCGCGGAGGCGCCGGCCGGTCTTCCGGTCTTCGACATCCGCGGGGGTGTCGACTCCGATGCGTTCCGTGCTGCGGGGCAGGTCATGCGGTCGCTGCCCGACTCGATCCGAAGCCAGGTGACCGCCGTCACCGCGTCGACCCCCGACGATGTCGCCTTCACTCTGGGTGGCACGAACACGCAGGTCGTCTGGGGAAGTGCGGAGCAGTCCGCGCTCAAGGCGGTCGTGCTCGAGAAGCAGATGATCGGCCGGCCTGCCGATGGCGTGCGTCTTTACGACGTGTCGACTCCGGCCGCGGTCGTCGTCAGCTGACCTTCCCCGCGCGAGAACGCGCTCTGAGAGTCTCCGACCCGCTGTTCGGTGCGGCCGAAGCGTCCGCCCGGCGGCTTCATTTCTCGGATTTGTCGCGACACGCCCGCCGCCTGACCGGCCCTCGACGGAGGCGCGCATACCTTCAAGAAAAGGAATTGCATACCGGGCAATTCTTTAACCCTTTAGCTCAGGTTTAGGGTTTCGGGTTCGACACAACGGAGGCCGGCATGAGCCAGAACCAGAACTACCTCGCCGTGATCAAGGTCGTCGGCGTGGGCGGCGGCGGCGTCAACGCGGTCAACCGCATGATCGACCTCGGCCTGCGCGGTGTCGAGTTCATCGCGATCAACACCGACGCGCAGGCGCTGCTCATGAGCGACGCCGATGTCAAGCTCGACGTGGGTCGCGAGCTCACTCGCGGACTCGGCGCCGGCGCCGACCCCGAGGTGGGTCGCCGTGCGGCTGAAGACCACGCCGAAGAGATCGAAGAGGCGCTCTCCGGTGCCGACATGGTCTTCGTCACCGCCGGCGAGGGCGGCGGAACGGGCACGGGCGGCGCCCCGGTCGTGGCGCGCATCGCGAAGTCGATCGGCGCGCTCACCATCGGTGTCGTCACGAAGCCCTTCTCGTTCGAGGGTCGCCGTCGCCAGAGCCAGGCCGAGGCGGGTGTGACGAAGCTCAAAGAAGAGGTCGACACCCTCATCGTCGTGCCGAACGACCGTCTGCTCGAGATCAGCGACCGCGGCATCTCGATGATCGAGGCCTTCGCGACGGCCGACCAGGTGCTGCTCGCCGGTGTCCAAGGCATCACCGACCTGATCACGACCCCGGGGCTCATCAACCTCGACTTCGCCGACGTCAAGTCGGTGATGCAGGGCGCGGGATCTGCTCTGATGGGCATCGGCTCGGCGCGCGGCGCCGACCGTGCCATCAAGGCCGCTGAACTGGCTGTCGAGTCGCCGCTGCTCGAAGCATCCATCGAGGGCGCGCACGGTGTGCTGCTGTCGATCCAGGGCGGGTCCAACCTCGGAATCTTCGAGATCAACGACGCTGCCCAGTTGGTGAAAGAAGCGGCGCACCCCGAGGCGAACATCATCTTCGGGACCGTCATCGACGACACCCTCGGCGACGAGGTGCGCGTGACGGTGATCGCCGCGGGCTTCGACGGGGGCGGCCCGTCGCTGCGGCTCGACCCGGTCATCGAGCAGCAGCGCACTCCGGTACCGCCCGCGCTCCCGGCCGTGGCGGCAGAAGACGCGTCGCGCGATCGTGACAGCGTCCCCGAAGAGAAGCAGCCCGTTCCCGTGGCCGCGAAGGTGTCGGAGCCGGCGTACGACTCGGCCTTCGGCGACGACGACCTCGACATCCCCGACTTCCTGAAGTGATCCCGGTGTGCGGGCCGTCCGACGAGGGCGCCCCGCACGGCCAGATGGAGTGACGTGGACGATCAGCTCGCCGAACGACTCGCGTCCGTCGATGCGCGCATCGCGGAGGCGGCGCGCGCGGCGGGGCGTGAGCCGAGTGAGATCACGCGCATCGTCGTGACGAAGTTCCACCCCGCGTCCCTCGTCGAGGCGCTGCATGCCCTCGGTGTCCGCGACGTCGGTGAGAACCGACAGCAGGAACTGACGGCGAAGACGAGCGAGGTCGGGAGTCTCGAGGGACTCGCGTGGCACTTCATCGGTCAAGCGCAGACCAATAAGGCGCGCGCGGTGAGGGAGGCGGCTTCGGTGGTGCACTCCCTCGACCGGGCGCGGCTCGCCGATGCTCTGGATGCTGCAGAGCATCCCGAATCCGATGTGCTCGACGTCCTCGTGCAGATCAACCTCACCGACGACACCGGTCGCGGGGGAGTGGCCCTCGACGGCGTCAGCGCCCTCGCCGAGCACGTCGCCGGTCGTCCGTCGTTGCGACTGCGCGGCGTCATGGCCGTCGCGCCGCTCGATGAAGAGCCCGCCCGCGCCTTCGAGCGGCTCGCGAAAGCGAGCGAGGACGTGCTCGCGGTCGCGCCCGACGCCGGGTGGATCTCGGCCGGTATGACCGGAGATTTTCCCGAGGCGATTTCGATGGGTGCGACACACCTGCGGATCGGCTCGGCAATAACGGGTCCGCGCCCTACTCGCGGATAGCCTCATAACAGACGAGCGAACGGAGGATGCGATGTCGAACCCGCTCAAGAAAACCATGGTGTACCTGGGCCTCGCCGACGAGGAGGAGACGTTCGATGAGCCGGCACCGCAGCCCACGAACCGCAAGCAGCAGCCCCATGCGGTCGAAAAGACCGCGCCGGTGACGCCGCTTCACCGTCCGACCGTCGTGCGCCAGCCGACCGCCGGGCCGATCAGTGAGATCCTGACCGTCCACCCCAAGCAGTACCGCGACGCGCAGACGATCGCCGAGAGCTTCCGCGACGGCATTCCGGTGATCATCAACCTCTCGCAGATGTCAGACGCCGACGCGCGCCGCCTCATCGACTTCGCGAGCGGACTGTCGCTGGGCCTGTACGGGCGCATCGAGCGGGTCACCAGCAAGGTGTTCCTGCTCTCGCCCGAGAACGTGGCGGTTTCCGGCGAAGGTGCTCTGGCTCAGGCTGATCCTGAGGCGACGCCGTTCGCGCAGACCTCGTTCACCGCGTAGTCGACAGTGCAAGTAGTCGGCTTCGTCGCCTCGATTCTCAACGTGCTGTTGTTCGGGTACGTTCTCGTGCTGCTGGCGAGACTCGTGCTCGAATACATCCCGATGTTCAACCGGACATGGCGACCGACCGGTGCGGGACTCGTCGCGGCGGAGTTGGTGTACACGGTCACCGATCCGCCGATCAAGCTCTTCCGCCGCTTCATCCCGCCCCTGCGGATCGGTCCGGTTGCGATCGACTTCGCGTTCATGCTGACGATGCTGCTGTGCTTCGTCCTGCTGAGCGTCACCCGCGCCCTCGCGGCCTGACACCGAGCCTGCCGGCTCGCCGGCCCCACGTCGCACGCTTCGACATGCCGTTGAGGCTGAGACTATGCTGGTCCGAAGCGGCACGCGGAGGTGTGCCACCCCCGACATCGGCCCCGCGATCAGATCTCTCGAAAGAGGAACCACCATGGCATTGACACCCGATGACGTCGTCACCAAGCAGTTTCAGCACGTCCGCTTCAAAGAGGGTTTCGACCCCGACGAGGTCGATGACTTCCTCGACGAGATCGTCGTGGAATGGCGCAAGACGATCGCTGAGAACGACGAGCTGAAGGCGAAGCTGGCCGCGTTCGAGTCCGGCGAATCGGCGCCCGTCGCGGCGATCGACAGCGTTCCCGAGGCTGACGGTCACTCCGGTGCCGAAAACGTCGTCGAAGCCGACGTCGTCGAAGAGGTTCCCGCACCGACCCCCGCTGCTGCTCCGAGCGAAGCGCCGGCCGCAGCATCCGCCGGCATCATCGAACTGGCCCAGCGCCTGCACGACGAGCACGTCGCCGACGGTCGCGCCCAGCGCGACCAGCTCATCTCCGACGCCCAGTCGCAGGCCGCCAGCATCGTCGCCGAGGCCGAGGCCAAGGGTCGCGACGAGATGGCGCGCCTCGACCGTGAGCGCGCCACCCTCGAAGCGCGTATCACCGAGCTCCGCACCTTCGAGCGGGACTACCGCACCCAGCTGCGCAGCTACATCGAGGGCAAGCTCCGCGACCTCGACACGACCGCTACGCCGTCGGGTTCGACCCCGGTATCGGCGATCGGCCTCTAGGCCGGCTCGGTGCCACACCGAGCTCCTCTGCGTAAGGCGGCGGCCGGTGCCATCATCGCGATTCTCGCGGTGCTGGTGCTGGCCGCCGACCAGTTCGCGAAGTACGCCGCCATCGAGAACCTGCCGCCCGAGCGTGCGGTTCCGGTCCTCGGCGACTTCTTGCAGTTCTACCTGATCCGAAACCCCGGTGCGGCGTTCTCGCTCGGCGAGGGCGTGACCTGGATCTTCACGATCGCGCTGGCGGCCGTCGCCGTCGCCATCGTCTGGATCGCCGCGACGCGACTACGCTCCCGCGCGTGGGCCATCGTCCTCGGCCTGCTGCTCGGTGGCGTGCTGGGCAACCTCACCGACCGCCTGTTCCGCGAGCCGGGGTTCGCTGTCGGTCACGTCGTCGACTACATCTCGACCCCGTGGATGATGCCGGCGATCTACAACATCGCCGACATGTTCATCGTCACGATGATGATCGCCGTCGCGATCATCGTGCTCGTCGGTCTTCGGTTCGACGGTACGCGCGAGCCCCGTAAGGGGTCTGACGCTACGGCTGAAGCGGAGGGCTCCGACACGGAGTCCGCGGCGCCGGTCAGCGGCGACGACAGGCTCGTCGATCCCGACGCGACGACCGGGCGCTGAGCGTGGAGTCTCGCGCGCTCCCCGTTCCTGACGGGCTGGACGGTACACGCGTCGATGCCGCGCTCGCGAAGATGCTCGGCTTCTCACGCACTTTCGCGGCCGAAGTCGCCGATGCCGGCGGTGTGGCGCAAGACGGGCGCACGGTCGGGCGATCGGACCGACTGCGCGCCGGTTCGTGGGTGAGCGTGGAGTGGACGCCCCGTCGCGAACCCGAGATCGTCCCGACCGCGGTCCCCGATCTCGGCATCGTCTACGACGACGACGACATCGTGGTGGTCGACAAACCTTCGGGTGTCGCCGCGCATCCGTCGGTCGGATGGGAGGGGCCGACCGTGCTCGGCGCCCTCGCCGCCGCCGGGTTCAGGATCGCGACGACCGGCGCCGCGGAGCGTCAGGGCGTGGTGCACCGCCTCGATGTCGGCACCAGCGGACTCATGGTCGTCGCCAAGAGCGAGCACGCCTATACGGTGCTCAAGCGCGCGTTCAAAGAACGCGAGGTCGAGAAGATCTATCACGCCGTGGTGCAGGGCCACCCCGACCCGCTCGCCGGCACGATCGATGCACCGATCGGTCGGCACCCCACCCACTCGTGGAAGTTCGCCGTCACGCCGTCGGGCAAAGACTCCGTCACGCACTACGAGACGATCGAGGCGTTCCCCGGCGCCTCCCTCCTCGAGATCCACCTCGAGACCGGGCGGACCCATCAGATCCGCGTCCACATGGCCGCCCACAGGCACCCGTGCGTCGGGGATCCGTTGTACGGGGCTGATCCCACCCTGTCGGCGAGGCTCGGACTCGTCCGCCAGTGGCTGCACGCGCGACAACTGGCCTTCGCCCACCCCGCCACCGGCGAATGGTCGACCTTCAGGTCGGATTACCCCGAAGACCTCTCCCGCGCGCTGGAGATCTTGCGCGCCGACTGAGCCGTTCCGATGACCGATGGCCGGATGCTGCGAGGTCGGGCATTCTGGGGTCATGTCGATCGATGTTCGGCCCGCGCGTTCTGTGGCCGACATGCGCACCATGGTGGGTCCGAAACGCGCGGACGCGAACGTGTGCTGGTGCCTGAGCTACCGCATCCCTGCGAAGCAGAACCGAGAGCTGGTGGGGCCGCTGCGCGGGGAGTTCGTCGCAGAGCTGTGCCGGCAGCCGGTCGCCCCGGGCGTATTCGCGTACGACGGCGACGAGGTCGTCGGCTGGGCGGCCGTGGCGCCCCGAGCTGATACCTCTTTCGCGCGCAGCACGAAGATCCCGCACATCGACGACATCGACGTGTGGGCGATCTGGTGTATCCGCGTCCGGCCGGGTCACCGTGGGCAGGGGATCTCCCACGCTCTTCTCGAGGGTGCCGTCACCTTCGCCCGCGACCAGGGCGCGCCCGCGGTCGAGGGCTATCCCGTCGACAACCGCGGCGCCAAGGTCGATCTCACGATGGCGTACGTGGGAACGAAGAACCTCTTCGTGAAAGCCGGTTTTGCACAGGCGGCCGAGACATCGTCGGTGCTCGCGGGTTTCCCGCGCGTGCTCATGCGCCGCGATCTGAGCTAGTCGCGCTGTTCGAAGCGTGCTTCGCCGCGCTCGTCGAGAGCCGAGGCGATGCGTGCCCGCATGTCGTCGTCGACGCCGGCCGACCCGATATCGGACAGCGGGTACCAGCCCACCTCGGTCATCTCTGCGTCGACGGGGAACGGGTCGCCCGACACCCACGAGCAGCGGAACGTGAGGTCGAGGTAGTCGCTCTGGTCGCCGTTGTCGTACGTGACGCGCGGGATCTGGTGCACCCACGTGAGGCGGGCGGCGCGGACGACGAGGCCCGCTTCTTCGAGCGCCTCGCGGCACGCCGCATCCGCCGGCTCCTCACCCGGGTCGACGATCCCTGTGACAGGCGTCAGCGCTCCGTTGTCGGAGCGGCGTCCGAGAAGCACGTCGTCGCCGCGGATGATCACGGCGGTGACACCGACGAGCGGAAGCGGGCGGGTCCCGACGAGTTCGCGGAGTTCGAGGATGAAATCGGGAGTGGGCATGCGGCCACGCTACCGGTGCACCGAGCTCGTGTCGGAGCTCGAACGTAGACTCGGGACGTGGCAGCCGACTCCTTCGTTCACCTTCACGTGCACAGCGAATACTCCATGCTCGACGGGGCCGCGCGCATCGCTCCGATGGTGCAAGAGGCGGCGCGTCTCGACATGCCCGCCATCGCCGTCACCGACCACGGCAACACGTTCGCCGCGTACGAGTTCTACAAGACGGCCAAAGATGCGGGCATCAAGCCCATCATCGGCATCGAGGCGTATGTGACTCCCGGCACGCACCGGGCCGACAAGGCGCGGGTGCGGTGGGGAACGCCCGAGCAGCAGAGCGACGATGTCTCCGGTTCCGGTGCGTACACCCATATGACCCTGTTGGCCGAGACCACCGAGGGCATGCACAACCTCTTCCGGTTGTCGTCCAAGGCCAGCATGGAGGGCTACTACTTCAAGCCGCGCATGGACCGCGAGCTGCTGCAGAGATACTCCAAGGGCCTCATCGCGACGACGGGCTGTCCGTCGGGCGAGGTGCAGACGCGCCTCCGGCTCGGGCAGTACGACGCCGCGAAGGCGGCGGCCGCCGAATTCCAAGACATCTTCGGCAAAGAGAACTACTTCGTCGAATTGATGGACCACGGGCTCTCGATCGAGCGTCGCGTGATCGGCGACCTCCTCAAGCTCTCGAAAGAGCTCAACATCCCGCTCGTCGGCACGAACGACCTCCACTACACCCACCAGCACGACGCCACGAGCCATGCGGCACTGCTGTGCGTGCAGTCGGGTTCGACCCTCGACGACCCGAAGCGGTTCAAATTCGACGGCGACGGGTACTACGTCAAGTCGGCCGCAGAGATGCGCCAGGTCTTCCGCGACCAGCCTGAGGCCTGCGACAACACCCTGCTCATCGCCGAGCGGTGCGACGTCGAGTTCAACACGTCGGCGAACTACATGCCGCGCTTCCCGGTGCCCGACGGCGAGACCGAGCAGTCGTGGTTCGTGAAAGAGGTCGAGAAGGGGCTCGAGTTCCGTTACCCGAGCGGCATCTCGAGCGAGGTACGGGCTCAGGCCGAGTACGAGACCGAGGTCATCGTGCAGATGGGCTTCCCCGGCTACTTCCTCGTCGTCGCCGACTTCATCAACTGGGCCAAGAAGAACGGCATCCGCGTCGGTCCCGGCCGTGGCTCGGGTGCCGGCTCCATGGCCGCGTACGCAATGGGAATCACCGACCTCGATCCGCTGCAGCACGGGCTGATCTTCGAGCGGTTCCTCAACCCCGACCGCGTCTCGATGCCCGACTTCGACGTCGACTTCGACGACCGCCGCCGTGGCGAGGTCATCCAGTACGTCACCGAGAAGTACGGCAGTGAGCGTGTCGCGCAGATCGTCACCTACGGAACGATCAAGGCGAAGCAGGCGCTGAAAGACGCCGGACGCGTGCTCGGATTCCCCTTCAGCATGGGGGAGCGGCTCACGAAGGCGATGCCGCCGGCGGTCATGGGTAAAGATATGCCGCTGGGCGGCATGTTCGACAAAGACCACCCGCGCTTCAAAGAGGCCGCGGAGTTCCGCACCCTCATCGAGACCGACCCCGAGGCCAAGACCGTGTTCGACACGGCGGTGGGGCTCGAGAATCTGAAGCGCCAGTGGGGCGTGCACGCGGCGGGCGTGATCATGTCGAGCGAACCGCTCGAAGACATCATCCCCATCATGAAGCGCGAGCAAGACGGCCAGATCGTCACCCAGTTCGACTACCCCGCGTGCGAGGCGCTCGGGTTGATCAAGATGGACTTCCTGGGGCTCCGCAACCTCACGATCATCAATGACGCGCTCGACAACATCGAGGCGAACCGGGGCCACCCGCTCGTTCTCGAAGAGCTGCCGCTCGACGACCGCGGCGCGTACGACCTCCTGACGCGCGGCGACTCGCTCGGCGTGTTCCAGCTCGACGGCGGCCCGCTCCGAAGCCTCATGCGTCTCATGCGTCCCGACAACTTCGAAGACATCTCGGCGCTCATCGCGCTCTACCGCCCCGGCCCGATGGGTGCGAACTCGCACATCAACTACGCGCTGCGCAAGACGGGACAACAAGAGGTCACGCCGATCCATCCCGAGCTCGAAGAGCCGCTGGCCGACATCCTCGGCACGAGCTACGGCCTGATCATCTACCAGGAGCAGGTGATGGCGATCGCCCAGCGGGTGGCCGGATTCACCCTGGGCGAGGCCGACATCCTCCGGCGTGCGATGGGCAAGAAGAAGAAGTCCGAGCTCGACAAGCAGTACGCGGGCTTCGAAGGCGGCATGAAGAAGAACGGCTTCAGCGAGGCTGCCGTCAAGACGCTGTGGGACATCCTGCTGCCCTTCTCGGACTACGCCTTCAACAAGGCGCACTCGGCCGCCTACGGCATGATCTCGTACTGGACCGCCTACCTGAAGGCGCACTATCCCGCCGAGTACATGGCCGCACTGCTCACGAGCGTCGGCGACTCGAAAGACAAGATGGCGGTCTACCTCAACGAGTGCCGCCGCATGGGCATCAAGGTGCTGCCGCCCGACGTCGGGCAGTCGATCCGTTACTTCGCGGCCGTCGGCGAAGACATCCGTTTCGGCCTGGGCGCCGTGCGCAACGTCGGGGCGAACGTGGTCGACGGCATCGTCGCCGCCCGTGCCGACGGCGCGTTCACCTCGTTCCACGACTTCCTGACCAAGGTCCCGGGGCCCGCGGCGAACAAGCGCACGGTCGAGTCGCTGATCAAAGCGGGTGCGTTCGATTCGCTCGGTGCAACGCGACGGGCTCTTCACGAGATCCACGAAGACGCGACCGAGGCCGCCGTCGACATCAAGCGCAAAGAAGCGACCGGGGCGATCGGCTTCGACTTCGACAGCCTGTACGACGCCGCCGAAGAGGCGGTGCCCGCGAAGGTGCCCGATCGTCCGGAATGGACGAAGAAAGACAAGCTGGCCTTCGAACGCGAGATGCTCGGCCTCTACGTCTCGGATCACCCGCTCGCGGGTCTCGAGATGCCTCTCGCCAAGCACGCGTCGATCAGCATCCACGACCTGCTCGCCTCCGACGACGTCGAGGACGGCGATCAGGTGACCGTGGCCGGACTCGTCACGAGCGTGCAGCACCGCGTCGCCAAGGCGAGTGGTAATCCCTACGGCATGATCACGGTCGAAGACTTCGACGGGGAGGTCACCGTGATGTTCATGGGAAAGACCTACCAGGAGTTTTCGCCGGTGCTGGTGCAAGACTCGATCCTCGTCGTCCGCGGACGCGTGTCCCGACGCGACGACGGACTCAACCTCCACGCCCAGACGGCATTCTCGCCCGATCTGGGTGCGGTCGACGCCTCGGGCCCGTTGGTGCTCCTCATGCCCGAGCAGCGCGCGACCGAGGCGCTGGTCACCGACCTCGCCGAGGTGCTTCAGCGCCATCGCGGCGAGACCGAGGTCACGCTCCGGCTGCATCGCGGGTCTGCCGCGAAGGTCTTCGAGGTGCCGATGCCCGTGCGGGTGACCGCTGACCTGTACGGCGAACTCAAGGGGCTGCTCGGGCCGAATTGCCTCGGCTGACCGGTGAGCGCGGTCATTGCCGCGCCATCGCGACGGCTGTGGTCTCGTGCGACGCGCGGAGTCGCGTTGACACGGGCTTCGTAGGACGCCACCGCTAGGATCGGACGGCGCGCACCCCCGGCGCGTCAGGGGAGAGGACCATCGTGACCGACGAGAATCTGGACGACAGGACACTGGCCGACACGACCGCGGAAGAAACCGCGGCCGAGGTCACCGACGAACCCGGTACGGAGGCGCCGCCGCAGTACGGCGTCGGACCGTTCTCCATCCGCGAGGTCGCCCTCGGCGGCGTGTGGCTCATCGCCTTCGTCGTGTCGTTCTTCCCCGTCAACCTGATCGTCGGCCCGGCCGCGGCCCTCATCGGCGGCGCGAACGTCTGGGTGTCCGGCCTGTCATGGATCCTCGCCATCGGCGTTCCGACGGTGGCGGTGTTCCTCGTCATCTTGCGTCGACTGTCGCCGCAGGGCATCCCGCGCGTCGGTTCGCTCGGCATCGACCAGTTCGCCTCCGTCGCCTTCTCGGTCGCGGCGATCTTCTGGCTGCAGCTGGTCTGGGAGACCGTCGCCATCTCGGTCGAGACCGGTGCGTGGGTTCGTTCCTGGGTCATCTGGGTCGAGCTGTTCGTGATGCTCGCCGGTGTCGTCCTCACCGTCTTCGCCCCCTTCCTGCCGGCGCTCGAGCAAGACTTCCAGGACCGCCGCGAGATCCCCGCACACCGCAACGCGCGCCCGATCCGCCCCGTCGTCGCTCGCCCGAAGGCCCCGCGCCCCGCCCGTCCCGAGCCCGCACCCGTCGCCGCCGCGCCGGCCGGTGAGTACTCCCCGCAGCCGTACGACTCGGGCGTCGTCCACGACCCCTCTGCTGCGCCGGCTCCCGCCGCGGAGCACGAGACCGGGTCGTACGACATGGGTTCGTACGGAGCCTCGCCCTCCGACACCGGTGCGCAGGTGAGCCCCACGGCAGACACCGGTTCGTACGGCACCGACGTCTTCGCGCCGCTCGACAACTCCGAGCCGCAGACCGCGACCGAGGAGTGGGCCCCCGCGTCCGACGACACCGTACGGACGACGCAGATCCCGGCGCAGTCGCAGCAGGCTTTCTGGGCTCTCGCTCCGGTCGAGCGCGACATCGTCGACGACTACGGCTCGCCCTTGTTCCGCATCGGACCCACAGCCTGGGCGCTCGTGATCGAGGACCGCGGCGAGGCCTTCGTCGTCCGTCACGAAGACGGCCGGGTCGGCTTCCTGCACGATCTCACCGGCGTCACGCGCGGCTGAGGCGGGGCCGGGGCAGCCGGTACCCTGGAAGGATGCTTCGCACCATCGATCTGCGCGGTCGGAGTCTCTCCGCCGCCGAGTTCCTCGCCGCTGTTCCGCGTGCCGCCGCCGCCCGTGACGAGGCGTTGACGGTCGCCGCGGCGATCGTGGTCGACGTCGCCGAACGCGGAGACGCCGCCCTTCGTGAGCAGGCCTCGACGTTCGACGGTGTCACCGACCACGCGATCCGGGTTCCGGCCTCGCACCTCGTCGAGGCCCTCGCGCAACTCGCCCCCGAGGTGCGCGCGGCCCTGGAGGAGGCGATCGTCCGAGTGCGGATGGGTTCGGCGGCGCAGGTGCCGGCACCCGTCGTCACCGAGATCGCGCCGGGCGCGCGCGTGGCCCAGCGGTGGCAGCCGGTACGGCGTGTCGGGGTCTACGTCCCCGGCGGCAAGGCCGTCTACCCCTCGAGCGTCGTCATGAACGTCGTCCCCGCCCAGGTGGCGGGCGTCTCCGAAGTGGCGCTGGCCTCCCCGCCGCAGCGCGAGTTCGGTGGTCGGGTGCACCCGACGATCCTCGCCGCAGCCCATCTCCTCGGCGTGACCGAGGTGTACGCGATGGGGGGAGCGGGCGCCATCGGCGCCCTGGCGCACGGCGTCGCGTCGATCGGCCTCGAGCCGGTCGACGTCGTGACCGGGCCCGGGAACAACTTCGTCGCCGCGGCAAAACGGGCGGTCGCCGGTCGCGTGGGCATCGACTCCGAGGCGGGTGCGACCGAGATCCTCGTCGTCGCCGACGCTGCGGCCGATCCCGCGCTGGTCGCCGCCGATCTGGTCAGCCAGGCCGAGCACGACGAACAGGCCTCCGCCGTCCTGGTCACAGATGCGCCCGACCTCGCGCGCGCCGTCTCCGACGCGGTCGACGCGCGCGCGGCGACCACCCGCCACAGCGCACGTGTGCAGGCAGCCCTTACGGGCCCGCAGTCGGCGATCGTCCTCGTCGACGACATCGCTGCTGCCACCGCCTTCAGCAACGCGTACGCGCCCGAGCACCTCGAGCTGCAGTTGGTCGACCCTCGCCCCGAAGACTACGTGCACGCCGGTGCGATCTTCGTGGGCCCGCACACGCCCGTGAGCTTGGGGGACTACCTCGCCGGAAGCAACCACGTGCTTCCGACCGGCGGCCAGGCGCGTTTTCAGCCCGGTCTGTCGGCGGCGACGTTCCTCCGCCCGCAGCAGGTCGTCGAGTACGACCGCGCCGCGCTGGCAGCGGTCCGCGACGGCATCGTCGCCCTGGCCGAGGCGGAGGCGCTGCCGGCGCACGGCGAGGCCGTCGTGGCCCGTTTCGAGGCGTAGTCTTTCGGTGCCATGCACTGCCCCTTCTGTCGTCACCCCGACTCCCGCGTCATCGACTCCCGCACGAGCGATGACGGCCTCAGCATCCGCCGGCGCCGTCAATGCCCCGAGTGCGGGGGCCGTTTCTCGACGGTCGAGACGGCGAGTCTGAACGTCGTCAAACGCTCGGGTGTCATCGAGCCCTTCAGCCGCGAGAAAGTGATGTCGGGCGTGCGAAAGGCCTGTCAGGGGCGCCCCGTGACCGACGCCGACTTGGCGATGCTGGCGCAGTCGGTCGAAGAAGCGGTCCGTCAGACGGGGTCTTCGCAGATCGACGCGAACGAGATCGGGCTGGCCATCCTCCGGCCGCTGCGCGAACTCGACGAGGTCGCGTTCCTTCGCTTCGCCAGCGTCTACCAGGGGTTCGAATCGCTCGAAGACTTCGAAGCGGCGATCGAACAGCTGCGCGTGGATCACCGTGACCGGCTCGCGGCTCCGGCCTCGTCGGCGCGGGTCGACTAGTACCGTCCAGTAATCTGGCGGGGATGTATCCCCTCCTCTTCCGGCACGTGCTGTCGCGCCTCGACCCCGAGCGCGCACACCATCTGGCGATCCCCGTGATCCGGCTGCTCGGTGTGCCCCCGTTCTCGTGGATCGCACGGAGAGCCGCAGCGCCCGCCCCGCAGTTGCGTACGCGGGCCTTCGGGCTCGACTTCGACTCGCCGTTCGGTGTCGCCGCGGGCTTCGACAAAGACGTGCGCATGGTGCGGGGGCTTCGGGCCCTCGGCTTCGGCCACGTCGAGGTCGGTACGCTCACCGCGGTCGCCCAACCCGGCAACGCCCGGCCGCGACTCTTCCGGCTCGTCGCCGATCGCGCCGTGATCAACCGCATGGGTTTCAACAACCAGGGCGCCGAGGCGGCCGCGCGTCGGCTGGGCCGACTCCGCACGCGCAGAGATCTTCCGGTCGTCGGGGTCAACATCGGCAAGAGCCGATCCGTTGATGTCGCCGAAGCATCCGCCGACTACGTGCACAGCACGCGACTGCTCGCGCCCCTCGCCGATTACCTCGTCGTGAACGTCTCGTCGCCGAACACCCCGGGGCTCCGCGGGCTGCAGGCGGTCGAAACGCTGCGTCCGCTTCTCGAGGCGGTGCGGGATGCTGCGGGGTCGACGCCCCTTCTCGTGAAGATCGCGCCCGACCTCGGCGACGACGAGGTGCGCGATATCGCCCGTCTCGCGGTCGACCTTGGGCTGGCGGGGATCATCGCGACGAACACCACGCTCTCGCGTGCGGGTCTTCGCACCGCCGCGGCCGACGTCGTCGCGGCGGGGGACGGCGGATTGTCCGGTGCTCCCCTCAAAGCACGCGCTCTCGACGTCCTCCGGCTCGTGCGCGAGGTCGTCCCCGCGGAGTTCGCGGTGATTTCGGCCGGCGGCATCGACAATGCAGCAGACGTGCGGGAGCGCCTCGATGCGGGAGCCACTCTGGTTCAGGGCTACACGGCGTTCTTGTACCGCGGCCCACTGTGGGCGCGGCAGATCAACCGCGGCCTGGTCAGACCGGGTAACCGCCGCGCTTGACCTGCGGCTTGGGCAGACGCATGAACCGCATCTGCACGGTGCGCATCGCGGAGTAGAAGCCGAGCCCCTTCTCGACGCGTGCCTCGCCGAACTTCTTGCGGGCCTCCTTTTTGATGCGACGTGCGGTCAGCAGCATGTCGCCGACGACGAGCAGGACGAACACCATCAAGACCGGGTAGGCGCCGTACTGGATGTACACGTTGGGGACGAGCGTGAGGAGGATTACGAGGATGGCCATCGGCATGAGCGCCTCGCCGAGGTGCCAGCCGGCGTCGACCCAGTCGCGAGCGAAACGACGCTGCGGACCCTTGTCGCGCAAGGGAAGGAACTTGTCTTCGCCGGCCGCCATACCGGCGCGGGCGCGTTCGCGTGCGACGGCGAGCTCAGCCCGGGCGCGTGCTCGAGCCTCTTTGGTGTCGGCTACCAGGGGGCGCTTGCGAGCGGCCTCCTGCTCGGCACGGCTCGGGGTCGCCCGGCCTTTGCCGCCACCGGGCACGAGAGCCTCTTCGGGGGCTTCGTTCGATGCGGGAGCGGGTGTCTTGGCCACGGTGAACCTCTGAAACGTCGTTGCGGGAGCCTTAAGATTACCCGCATGACCCCCGAAACTTCCCGACAGGACGCTGTACGCCTCGCCGCGACCGACGGCGTCCCCGCCGCTCTGGCCGATCTGGGCGCCCTGGTGCGGATCCCCTCCATCGCCTGGCCCGCATTCGATCAGGCCGAGGTCCAGCGCAGCGCCGAGGCGGTTGCCGACCTCGCTCGCGGAATCGGCGTCTTCGACAGCGTCGAAATCGCCCGCGCCGACATCCCCGAAACCGACGAGCAGGGCCAGCCGGCCGTTCTCGCGGTGCGACGTGCGCGCAACGGTCGTCCGACCGTGCTGCTGTACGCCCACCACGACGTGCAGCCTCCGGGAGACGAGGCGCTCTGGGAGTCGCCGCCCTTCGAGCCGACCGTTCGCGGTGGACGCCTCTACGGACGCGGTGCGGCCGACGACAAAGCAGGCGTCATGGCGCACCTCGCCGCGCTTCGCGCCGTGAAGGCGGCGCTCGGCGACGACTTCGATCTCGGTGTCGCGCTCTTCATCGAGGGGGAGGAGGAGTACGGCTCGCGGTCGTTCGCCACCTTCCTCACCGACCACGCCGACGTTCTGCGCTCCGATGTCATCGTCGTGGCCGACTCGGGCAACTGGGATGAGCGCACCCCCGCGCTCACGGTGTCGCTGCGGGGGAACGCGCGATTCACCCTCCGGGTGCGCACGCTCGACCACGCCTCTCATTCCGGAATGTTCGGGGGTGCGGTGCCCGATGCGATGCTGGCGACCGTCAAGCTCCTCGCGACGCTGTGGGATGACGACGGCGCCGTCGCTGTCGCCGGAATGCACGACCGGGATGCGGAGACCCCCGACTACACCGAAGAGACGCTGCGCTCCGAGACCGGTCTGCTCGACGGCGTCTCGCCGATCGGCACCGGCTCGTTCCTCGGCCGGATCTGGAACAAGCCGTCGATCACGATCACGGGCATCGACGCGACGAGCGTCGAAGCCGCCTCGAACACCCTCGCCCCCGAGACCACGGTCGTCATCAGCGCACGCGTGGCTCCGGGCCAGCGGGCCGAAGAGGCGTACGCGGCGGTGGAGGCGCACCTTCGTGCCCACGCACCTTTCGGGGCGCAGCTCGAGTTCACCGACGTCGACTGCGGCGACGCGTTCCTGGTCGACACGAGCGGCTGGGCCGTCGACGACGTGCGCGACGCGTTCCGCGAGGGGTACGGCGTCGAGTCCGTCGACGTCGGTGTGGGCGGCTCGATCCCGTTCATCGCCGATCTCGTGCGCGAGAACCCCGGTGCACAGATCCTCGTGACGGGTGTCGAAGACCCGCACTCCCGCGCACACAGCCCGAACGAATCGCTGCACCTCGACACGTTCCGCAAGGCCGTGCTGTCAGAGGCGCTGCTGCTCGAGAAGCTCGACGCGCGCACGGTGTGAACGGCCCCCGTTCCGTCGCTGCGGCGTACTATTGCAGCATCCGTCCGCCCCACACTCGAGGAGAGTCATGACCGATACCACAGTGTTGTCGTCCGACATCACGTCGTCGACCGACCAGATCGTCCGTGACCACGGTGTGTCGCTGACGAACACCGCCGCCGAGAAGGTCAAGAGCCTGCTCGGCCAAGAAGGCCGTGACGACCTTCGGCTGCGCGTCGCTGTCCAGCCCGGCGGCTGCTCGGGCCTCATCTACCAGCTCTACTTCGACGAGCGTTTCCTCGACGGCGACAAGGCCGTCGATTTCGACGGCGTCGAGGTCATCATCGACGACATGAGCGTTCCGTACCTCGATGGCGCGACCATCGATTTCAAGGACACGATCTCGGAGCAGGGCTTCACGATCGACAACCCCAACGCGGCCGGTAGCTGCGCCTGCGGCGACTCGTTCCACTGACCCCACCCGTTCTCGGGCAGGCCGTTCGACATCGAGAGACCTGCTGCCCTTCCATCTCTCCGCTCGGCCCGCACAGACCCGCGGAAATCACCGGAAATCCGGTGGCTTCCGCGGGTCTTCTGCGTTCGGGGCTGAACGCTTGGCCTGAGAATGCTAAGAGCTTGCTCTAGACTGAGACAGCAATATTCTCGACCCGGAAAGGTGCACTGTGCCCTTGAAAACAGCGCCCTCCAGACGACGCCTCCGCTGGGCGGC
Organism: Microbacterium shimangi; assembly: GCF_043556445.1. NCBI lineage: Bacteria > Bacillati > Actinomycetota > Actinomycetes > Micrococcales > Microbacteriaceae > Microbacterium > Microbacterium shimangi. The sequence continues at coordinate 1,031,486 of NZ_JBIGII010000004.1, read as the reverse complement.
CCTTCCTGTCGGGATCGCCGCGGCCCTCGTGCTGGCCGGCTGCTCGACGAGCGAGCTCCACGGATTCCTCCCCGGCTTCACCGACGACGGTGTGCCGGCCACGAACCGCACCGACATGGTTGCGGGGCTCTGGGTCAACTCCTGGATCGTCCTCCTCGCCGTCGGCGTCGTGACGTGGGCCCTCATGCTGTGGGCGGTCATCGCCTACCGTCGCCGTAAGGGTCAGACCGGCCTCCCGGTGCAGCTGCGCTACAACATGCCGATCGAGATCTTCTACACGATCGTCCCGCTCATCCTCGTGGTCGGTCTCTTCTCGTTCACGGCCCGCGACCAGACGATCCTCGAGACGCAGTACGACGACCCCGACGTCTCGATCACCGCGTTCGGCAAGCAGTGGGCCTGGGACTTCCAGTACAACGGCGAAGAGGACGACAACTCCGACGCCGTCTGGACGATGGGCGTGCAGGTCGAGGACACCGGCACCATCGAGCGGAACGCCGAGTCGCTGCCGACCCTGTACCTCCCCGTCAACAAGACCGTCAAGATCGAGCTGCAGTCCCGCGACGTCATCCACTCCTTCTGGATCATCGACTTCCTCTACAAGAAGGACATGTACCAGGGGCGAGAGAACTTCTGGTCGTTCACGCCGACGCGCGAAGGCGAGTACGCGGGCAAGTGCGCCGAGCTCTGCGGCGAGTATCACTCCAACATGCTGTTCAACGTCAAGGTCGTGAGCGAGGCGGAGTACGAGAACTACCTCGACACGCTCCGCGACGAGGGCCAGACCGGCGACATCGACGAGGCCTACGACCGGTTGCAGAACAACACCGGTTTCGGCACAGCCGTGGAAGGTAATGACTGATGACGACCACGCTTCCCCCCACAGAGACGACCGGTCCCTCGCGGCCGACGACGCTCCCTCCCCGGCAGGCGGCGCTACTGACGTCGTCGCGTGTCGAGAACAAGGGCAACATCGTCGTCAAGTGGATCACCTCCACCGACCACAAGACGATCGGGTACATGTACCTGATCGCCTCGGTCATCTTCTTCTGCCTCGGCGGCGTCATGGCGCTGATCATCCGTGCCGAGCTCTTCGAGCCCGGCATGCAGATCGTCCCGACGAAAGAGCAGTACAACCAGCTCTTCACCATGCACGGCACGATCATGCTGCTCATGTTCGCGACCCCGCTCTTCGCCGGCTTCGCCAACGCGATCCTGCCCCTGCAGATCGGTGCACCCGATGTCGCGTTCCCGCGACTGAACGCGTTCGCGTTCTGGCTCTTCCTCTTCGGCTCGACCATCGCCGTCGCCGGCTTCCTGACGCCCGCCGGTGCGGCCGGCTTCGGTTGGTTCGCGTACCAGCCGCTGGCCAACGCGAGCTTCTCGCCGGGTGTCGGCGGTAACCTCTGGATGCTCGGGCTCGGCATGAGCGGTTTCGGCACCATCCTCGGCGCCGTGAACTTCATCACGACGATCCTGACGATGCGCGCCCCCGGCATGACGATGTGGCGTATGCCGATCTTCACGTGGAACACGCTGATCACCAGCATCCTGATCCTGCTGGCCTTCCCGGTGCTCGCCGCCGCGATCTTCGCCGCCGCGGCCGACCGCGTGCTCGGCGCACACATCTATGACCCGCAGAACGGTGGAGTGCTGCTGTGGCAGCACCTGTTCTGGTTCTTCGGGCACCCCGAGGTGTACATCATCGCGCTGCCGTTCTTCGGCATCGTGTCGGAGATCTTCCCGGTCTTCAGCCGCAAGCCGATCTTCGGGTACAAGACGCTGGTGTACGCGACCATTGCGATCGCCGCGCTCTCGGTCGCGGTCTGGGCTCACCACATGTACGTGACCGGAGCGGTGCTGCTGCCGTTCTTCGCGCTCATGACCATGTTGATCGCCGTTCCGACGGGTGTGAAGATCTTCAACTGGATCGGAACGTTGTGGCGGGGGTCTGTGACCTTCGAGACGCCCATGGTCTTCGCCCTCGGCTTCTTGATCACGTTCGTCTTCGGTGGACTGACCGGCGTCATCCTCGCTTCGCCGCCGCTGGACTTCCACCTCTCCGACTCCTACTTCGTCGTCGCCCACTTCCACTACGTGGTGTTCGGCACCGTGGTGTTCGCGATGTTCGCCGGGTTCTACTTCTGGTGGCCGAAGTGGACAGGGCGGATGCTGAACGAGCGCCTCGGCTTCGTGCACTTCTGGCTGCTGTTCATCGGCTTCCACATGACGTTCCTCATCCAGCACTGGCTGGGTGTCGACGGTATGGTGCGTCGCTACGCCGACTACTCGGCCGCGGACGGATGGACCTGGCAGAACCAGGTGTCGACGGTCGGCGCGATGATCCTCGGTGCGTCGATGATCCCGTTCTTCTTGAACGTGTGGATCACCTCGCGCAAGGCGCCGAAGATCACGGTGAATGATCCTTGGGGCTACGGCGCATCGCTCGAGTGGGCGACCTCGTGCCCGCCGCCGCGTCACAACTTCACCTCGATCCCGCGCATCCGCAGCGAGCGTCCCGCGTTCGACCTCAACCACCCCGAAGCCGGAGTTCCCGTCGGCGTGGGTCCTGCGAAGGACGCGCCGGATGCCCCGGTTGTCGACGCCGACCAGGGAAAGGTGAAGTAGGTGCGCACCAACTTCAGCCTGTGGTGGCTGCTGTCGATCTTCTTCCTGGTCATCGCCGTCACCTACACGGTGTGGTCGATCCTGTTCTACGAAGGACCCTTCCTCCAGCGCATCGAGTGGGTCGGATCGACCGCCCTGCTGTTCACCTCGATCATGGCTGCCCTCATCGCGTTCTACGTTCAGCACGTGCACCGCGCGCAGGGCGGCGAGCTGCCCGAAGACACCCTGACGGCCGACATCGATGACGGCGATCCCGAGCTCGGCGAATTCAGCCCGTGGTCGTGGTGGCCGCTGGTCCTGGCCGGATCCGCCGCTTTCGCGATCCTCGGACTCGCGGTCGGAACGTGGCTGATGCCGATCGGCCTCGCGCTGTTCGCCGTCGCGATCGTCGGCTGGGTGTTCGAGTACTACCGCGGGTACTTCGCGCGCTGATCCGTGCCTATTCGGCTGAAAGCGGCCGCCGTCTCAGACGTCGGCGTGCACCGCGATACGAATCAGGACGCGGCGTTCACCGCGCCCTGGGGAGCCGCGGTCGCCGACGGTGTCGGCGGAGGACCCTCGGGTGACCTCGCGTCCGCGGCCCTCGTCCACCGTCTGGTCGCCGAAGGAGCGATGATCCCGGATCCCGAGACACTGGTGATCCGCATCCGCGAAGCGAACTGGGACATCCGAGCTCACGTCGAGCGCGATCCCGCCCTCCGGGGTATGGCAACCACTTTCACCGGTCTCTTCCTGGGGGCCTCCGGCGACCTGCTGGTCGCACACACCGGTGACTCGCGCGCCTACCTGCTGCGTGACGGCTGGTTCACCCGGGAAACCCGCGACGACTCCTATGTGCAAGCGCTCGTCGACCACGGGTTGCTCGCCCCCGAAGCCGCCGCGACCCATCCGCGCCGGAATATCATCACCGCCTCGCTCGGTGGCGGTGAAGACGACACCATCTCGGTACAAGAACGTCAGCCGCTCGTCGGTGACCGGTGGTTGCTGTGCAGCGACGGATTGACCGACTACGTGCCCGAACTCGACATCGTCGAGCTGCTGCGTCGTGCCGACACGTCAGCAGACGCGGCTGCTGACATCGTCGCCCTCGCGCTCGAGGCGGGTACGCGCGACAACGTCACCGCCGTCGTGTGCGACATCGTCGATGACCCGTCGTCCGCCGAGTCACCCGTGTTCTACGGGTCCGCCGGTCGCTACTTCACCGAAGACGTCGAAACGGCGTGAGCCGCGTCGTCGGCATCTGAGCCGCGCTCGCGCACGATCATCACCAGCGGATCGAACATCCGGGGGAGTGGCCCTTCGTCGTTCTCCGTCGGTTGTCCTTCCCTCACCCAATACTCGTAGCCGCCGATCATCTCCTTCACGTCGTAGCCCAGCTGGGAGAACGCGAGGGCTCCTCGGACGCCGCCGTTGCAGCCGGGGCTCCAGCAGTAGACGACGACCGGTACGTTCGGATCGAGCTCCTGCGCCGCACGCGAGGCGATCTCACCGTGGGGGAGATGCACCGCGCCGCTGATGCGCCCTTGCCGCCACGCATCCGTGTTGCGAACGTCGACGAGAACGAAACGTTCGCCCGCCTTCTGGGCGGCGTAGACATCGGCGGGGTCGGTCTCGTGGGCGAGGCGGGCGGCGAAGTAATCGGGGTCGGTCATAGTGCCCACCGTATGGCCGGCGGAGCGGTGGAGACGAGGGGTGCGGATGCCGCGAATCGTGCGATTTCGGACACTTCCCCTCCCGCCGGCAGACCGCAGAATGATGAATGCCCCGGTTCGTCCCTCGTGGTGAGGTCGAACCGGGGCATTCGTGCGGAGGGCTACTTCTTCTCGTCGTCCTCATCCGCGGGGGGAGGAGTGGCGGAGTTCGTCTCGTCGAGGATCTTCGGCGCACGCATCTCGACGTCGGCGCGCTGATCGTGCGGTGCCATCACCGGGCGGTCGTCCGCCTCGGCACGCTCGTGCGCTCCCTCGATCTCACGCGTTTCCTCGGTCTCGAGGTGGTCGATCTCGTGGTGCTGGTGAGCCGCCGCTGCTTCGATCTCCGCGTGGGTGAGCGGAGCAAGACGGTCTTCGAAGAACCAGCGCGAGAAGCCGGAACGCAGGTTCTCGTGCCACGGAATCTGACCCTTGGCGTTGGGTCGTACGACCAACGGAGCGTAGCCCTCGTTGTCGACGAGCTTCCAGCGATCGTATTCGTCGACCGGCTGGTGGACCTCGATGTACTCGCCGCCCGGGAGTCGCACGATGCGTCCGGACTCGTACCCGTGGAGCACGATCTCGCGGTCCTTCTTCTGCAGCGCGAGGCAGATGCGCTTGGTGACGAAGTAGGCGATGATCGGGCCGACGATCAGGAGAGCCTGAAGGGTGTGGATGACACCCTCCATCGTCACCCAGAAGTGGGTCGCGATGATGTCCGACGATGCCGCCGCCCACAGCACCGCGTAGAACGTGACGCCAGCGGCGCCGATCGCGGTGCGGGTCGCCGCGTTGCGCGGGCGCTGGGCGAGGTGGTGCTCACGCTTGTCGCCCGTGATCCACGCCTCGATGAAGGGGTAGACCATGACGAGAACGATGAACAGACCCAGGATTCCCAGCGGGAGGAGGATGTTCCACGAGAACGTGTGGTCGAACAGCACGGTCTCGAGGTGCGGCGGGACGAGACGCAGGGCGCCGTCGGCGAAACCGATGTACCAGTCGGGCTGGGTACCCGCCGACACCGGAGACGGGTCGTACGGACCGTAGTTCCAAATCGGGTTGATGGTGAACAACGCCGCGATCGTGACGATGACACCGAAGACGATGAAGAAGAAGCCACCCATCTTGGTCGCGTACACCGGCAGGATCGGGTAACCCACGACATTGCTGTTGGTGCGCGCGGGGCCCGCGAACTGCGTGTGTTTGTTCACGATCATCAACATGAGGTGAAGGGCGAGCAGGGCGACCAGGATCGCCGGCAGCAGCAGGATGTGCAGCGTGTAGAGGCGTCCGACGATCGCCGTGCCGGGGAACTCCCCTCCGAAGAGGAGGAACGAGATCCACGTGCCGATCAGCGGGATGCCCTTGACCATGCCGTCGATGATGCGGAGGCCGTTGCCCGAGAGGAGGTCGTCGGGCAGCGAGTAGCCGGTGAAACCCTCGGCCATCGCGAGGATGAAGAGGATGAAGCCGATGACCCAGTTGAGCTCGCGCGGCTTGCGGAATGCACCGGTGAAGAAGACGCGCAGCATGTGCACGCCGATACCGGCGATGAACGTCAGCGCCGCCCAGTGGTGGATCTGACGGACGAGGAGCCCGCCGCGCATGTCGAACGAGATGTGGAGCGACGAGTCCATGGCGGCCGACATCGCGATGCCGCGCATCGGCTCATACGCGCCGTCGTAGTGCGTCTCGACCATGGAGGCCTGGAAGAAGAAGGTCAGGAAGGTTCCCGAGATCAAGACGACGACGAAGCTCCAGAGAGCGACCTCGCCGAGCATGAACGACCAGTGGTCGGGGAAGATCTTGCGACCGAGCTCTTTGACGAGGCCGGAGATGCTGGTGCGCTCGTCGAGGTAGTTCGCGGCGGCGCCGACGAAGCGACCGCCGAGCGGTTTGCCGTCGCGCCCCGCATCCGCGGGCTCGTCAGAGACCGCGGGTTCGAGGGTGACGTTCTCGGTGGGGTGAGATCCGGTACTCAATGACGCTCCCAGAAGCTCGGTCCAACGGGTTCGGTGAAGTCGCTGCGAGCGACGAGGTAGCCCTCGTCGTCGACGGTGATGGGCAGCTGCGGCAGCGGGCGCGCCGCCGGGCCGAAGATGACCTTGGCGCCGTCCGCCACGTCGAACTGCGACTGGTGGCAGGGGCACAGGAGGTGGTGGGTCTGCTGCTCGTACAGGGCGACGGGGCAGCCGACGTGCGTGCAGACCTTGGAGTAGGCCACGATGCCGTCGTACGACCAGTCTTTCTTGTCGTCCGCCTCGGTGATCTGCTCCGGAAGCATCCGCATCAGAAGCACGATCGCTTTGGCCTTCTCCTCGAGGTACCCCTCGTCGTGTCCGAGTTCCGAGAGCTCCTCGGGGATCACGTGGAAGGCGGAGCCGAGGGTGACGTCTGCGGCCCGGATGCGGCGACCCGACGGGTCGTGGGCGAGGTGCGAGCCCTCTTTCCACATCGTGTGGCTGAGGAGCGCCACCGGGTTGCCCGCGATCGGGTTCTCGGGGGAGTTCTCGGGCGCCAGGCCGCGGAACAGCGTGATGCCGGGGATGACCGAGGCCGCCAGGGCGGCGAAGAGCGAGTTGCGGATGACCTCGCGCCGACCGAAGCCCGACTCGGCGTCGGCCGCGACGAAGACGTTGATCGCGCCCTCACGGGTCGTGTCGCGTCCTCGCGTGGCGTGACGGGGCTCGATGTACTCCTTGTCGGACATGACGGCTTTTGACCAGTGGATCGCACCGATGCCGATGGCCAGCAGCGCAAAGCCGATGCCGAGTCCGATGAAGAGGTTGTTGTTGCGGATGTCGATCATCTCGCCCGATTCGATCGGGAAGATCATGTAGGCGATGCTCGCCCAGAGGCTTGCGGCGACCGACAGGTAGAACAGCGTGTAGACCGTGCGGACCGCGCGGCGCATGGCCTTGGGGTCCTGGTCGGTCATGCGCTGACGGTGCGGTGGCAGTTCCGGGCCCTGCACGGGATCGGGCACCGCGACTGCGAGCCCGGCGGACGGCTTCCATGAAGCCCTCTCGTGCTCGAGCGCGTCTTCCTCGTGTGCCATGTTGCTCCTCGTGCGTGTGATGTGTCGTGCGGGCGTCGGTCGAACTAGTTCGACTTCGCCGTGATCCAGACGGTGAGAGCGATCAGCGAACCGATGCCGAACACCCAGATGAACAGACCCTCAGAAACGGGGCCGAGTGAACCGAGGTCGAACCCGCCGGGCGACGGGCTCTCTTGCAGGTACATCAGGTACGAGATGATGTCCCGCTTGTCTTCCATGGTCAGGTTCAGGTCGTTGAACACCGGCATGTTCTGCGGTCCGGTGACCATGGCCGCGTACATGTTGACGGGCGACGTGTCGTGCAGGGCGGGCGCGTACTTTCCCTCGGTGAGCGCACCGCCGGCTCCGGCGACGTTGTGGCACATGGCGCAGTTGATGCGGAACAGTTCGGCACCGTGAGCCAGTTCGCCGTCTCCGTCGAGAACCTCGTCGGCGGGGAATGAGGGGCCGGGCGACGTCGACTGGATGTAGCGGCCGAGAGCGTCGATCTGCTCTTCGGTGAACTGCACCGGCTTCTCGGGGGCCTGGGGAGCCTGCGCCTGCAGCGGCATGCGACCGGTCGAGACCTGGAAGTGCACCGACAGCTCACCGACGCCGTACAGCGACGGACCGGCGTCGGAGCCCTCGAGGTCCATGCCGTGGCAGGTCGCGCAGTTCGCCTGGAACAGCTTCTGACCGTCTTCGACGGTGAGGGTGGATGCTGCGGAGGAGGAATCCTCTGTCGCGGCCATCGCCGCGGACGCACCGGCGTAGATGCCGCCGGTGAGGAGCAGGCCGATGCCGATCAGCGCGGCCGCTGCCAGGGGGCTCCGGCGGCCGGTCGAGCGACGCTTCTTCTCTCGTGCCATGTCGGGGTGCAGCTCCGCTCTATTTCAGGAAGTAGATGACAGCGAACAGGGCGATCCACACGACGTCGACGAAGTGCCAGTAGTACGACACGACGATGGCGGTGGTCATCTCTTTGCGCCCGAAGTTCTTCACGGCGTAGGCACGGCCGATCACGAGGAGGAAGGCGATGAGGCCGCCCGTCACGTGGAGGGCGTGGAAGCCGGTGGTCAGGTAGAAGGCCGATGCGTAGGCGTTGGCCTGGATCGGCATGCCCTCGGCGACGAGCTGGGCGTACTCCCACACCTGGCCGGAGACGAAGATCGCGCCGAGCGCGAAGGTGAGGAAGAACCACTCGACCATTCCCCAACCGAGGATGCCGCGCTTCTTCGTCGAGTACGGCTGGTACCGCTCGGCGGCGAACACGCCCATCTGGCACGTCACCGACGACAGCACCAGAATGATCGTGTTGACCAACGCGTAGGGCACGTTGAGCAGCTGGCTCTCTTCGGCCCAAAGGTCGGAGGAGGTGCTGCGGAGCGTGAAGTAGATGGCGAAAAGACCGGCGAAGAACATGACTTCGCTGCCCAGCCAGACGATGGTGCCCACGGCTACCGGATCCGGGCGCTTCACAGAGCGCAGAGCCTGGTTGTATGTCGCTGTGGTCGTCACTCGTCCATTATGAACGATTTCAGCGTCATAGTTTCGCACCGCCGACCCAACAAACCCCTTCGTCGAACTAAGCAATCCCTAAGAATCACCTCCGAGTTCACTCGACGGCGACGCCCACCTCGTGGGCACCGACGCGCAGCCGGGCGGGGCGTCGTCGCTAGGATCAGACCATGGCGGAGCGGTATTCCTGGCCCGAAATTCTCACGATGCTCCTCGAGGGGCACGACCTCAGCGTGTCGGAGTCGACCTGGGCGATGCAGCAGGTGATGGCCGGCGACGCCACACCCTCGCAGCTGGCGGCGTTCCTCGTCGCGCTCCGTGCCAAGGGTGAGACGGTCGACGAGATCGTCGGCTTCCGCGACGCCATCCTCGAGGCCGCGGTGGCACTGCCCGTGAAGGCCGAGGTGCTCGACATCGTCGGCACCGGCGGCGACCGTCACCGCACGGTGAACGTCTCGACGATGTCGGCGATCGTGGCGGCTGCCTCCGGGATTCCGGTCGTCAAGCACGGCAACCGGGCCGCGAGTTCGTCGTCGGGGTCATCCGACGTGCTGCGCGAGTTGGGTATCGACCTCACGCTGTCGCCCGAGGCCGTCGCCGAGACGCTCCACCGCACGGGGCTCACCTTCGCTTTCGCCACGGCCTTCCATCCCGGGTTCCGTCACGCCGGTCCGACCCGCGCCGAGCTCGGCATTCCGACCGTGTTCAACTTCCTGGGTCCTCTCTGCAACCCCGCTCGTGCCGAGGCCAACGCCGTGGGCGTGGCGCACCTCGACCGGGTGCCGCTGATCACCGGCGTCTTCCGCACGCGCGGGGCGACAGCCCTGGTCTTCCGCGGTGACGACGGCCTCGATGAACTCACCACGACCGGGCACAGCCGGGTGTGGGAAGTCAGCCGCGGCGACATCCACGAACACGACCTCGACCCGCGCGATCTCGGCATCCGCTTCGCTGATCTCGACGACCTGCGCGGCGGCTCGCCCGCAGACAATGCCCGAGTGGTGCGCCGGGTGCTCGATGGCGAGCCGGGCCCCGTTCGCGACATCGTGGTGCTCAACACCGCCGCGGGCATCGTCGCCTTCCGGCTGTTCCAAGATCCGACCGAAGTGCAGCGCCCCATTCTGGAGCGCATGGCTGAGGGCATGCAGGCGGCGGCCGCGGCGATCGACAGCGGCAGCGCGGCGACGAAGCTCGACGACTGGATCGCCACGACCCGCTCCCTCGCGGTCGCAGGCTAGCCCGGTGGGGTGACGACATGGACCCGCTCGACGCGCTGAACGAGATCGCGTACCTCCTCGAGCGGGAGCGGTCGTCGCGGTACAAGTCGAAGGCGTTCCGCACGGCTGCCGTGACCATCGCCGATCTCGACGATGCCACCCGGCGCGATCCGGGCCTGCGTCGACGCAAGGGCATCGGCGACTCCACCTTCGCCGTCATCTCGCAAGCGCTGGAGGGCCGGGTTCCCGACTACCTCGCCGACCTTCGGGACAAGACCGAGGCTGCGGCAGGGTCCGCCCTCCGAGGCATGCTCAAGGGTGACCTGCACAGTCACAGCGAGTGGTCGGACGGTCTGACACCCATAGATCTCATGGCGGATGCTGCGCGCCGCCTCGGACACGAATACCTCGCCCTCACCGACCACTCGCCCAGACTGCGCGTGGCCAACGGGCTGTCGCCCGAGAGGTTGCGGGAACAGATCGCGCAGGTCGGCGGGTTCAGCGGAGACGGATTCACCCTGCTCACCGGCATCGAGGTCGACATTCTCGACGAGGGTGCGCTCGACCAGGAAGACGCCCTCCTCGACGAACTCGATGTCGTCGTCGCATCCGCTCATTCCCAACTGCGCATGGATAAGGGGCCCATGACGCGTCGGCTCCTAGCCGCGGTGTCCAACGCGCGGGTCGATGTACTCGGGCACGTCACCGGCCGGCTCGTCGAGGGCGCGCGCGGGACGCGACCGCCCTCGACGTTCGACGCTCGGGCGGTCTTCGACGCGGCGGCGGCGCACGGCGTCGCAGTCGAGATCAACTCGCGACCGGAACGCCAGGATCCGCCCGACGACCTCATCGCTGTCGCGCTCGACGCCGGGTGCCTGTTCTCGATCGACTCGGATGCCCACGCGCCGGGGCAGCTCTCGCTCATCGACTACGGCGCGGCCCGTGCCGAACAGGCGGGCGTGCCACCCGAACGGATCGTGACGACCTGGCCGCTCGATCGGCTGCGGGAGTGGCTCGGGCGCGCGCGCTGAGCGCGGTCAGCGTGCGAGGGCGGCGATGGCGCGGCCCATGGGCCCGCCGAGGTTCCACTTCTCGGCGAGCGCTTCGGCAGCATCCGTCTGCTTCGGGTCGAGCGGCTCGATCTTCGTCTCACCCAGGGGCAGGTCGAGGTCGCGGACGACCTCGACGACCGTGGGTGCCACCTCGATGTAGGCGAGAGCTGCGAGGATCTTCGCCTGCTGGCCCGCCGGCATGCCCCCGCCGGCTTTCGCCGCTGCGACGATCCCGTCGAGATCGCCGTGCGCCGCGAGCAGCGTGGCCGCCGACTTGTCGCCGATGCCCTTGACGCCCGGAAGGCCGTCGGACGAATCGCCTCGCATCGCGGCGAAGTCGGCGTACTGCCGCGCGTGCACCCCGTACTTGGCGAAGACGACTTCGTCGGTCAGGACCTCGAGGTTGCTCATGCCGCGGGCGGTGTAGACCACCCTCACGTCGCGGTCGTCATCGATCAGCTGGAACAGGTCGCGGTCGCCGGTGACGATGTCGACGGGCATCGCGGCGGTGGTCGCGAGGGTGCCGATGACGTCGTCGGCTTCGTGTTCGGCCGCGCCGACGATGGCGATTCCCAGCGCGGTGAGGGTTTCGCGGATCACCGGCACCTGCGATTCGAGGGGGTCGGGGACCACCTCGACGTCGGGGGCATCGTCGACGGGCTGTGCGACGCGATGCGTCTTGTAGCTCGGAATGAGGTCGACCCGCCACTGTGGGCGCCAGTCGTCGTCCCAGCAGGCGACGATGTGCGTCGGCTCGTACAGGGTGACGAGCTTCGCGATGATGTCGAGAAACCCGCGCACCGCGTTGACGGGGGTTCCGTCGGGGGCCTTCACCGTGTCGGGTACGCCGTAGAACGCGCGGAAGTACAGCGAGGCGGAATCGAGGAGCATCAACCGGTCGGACACGCGCTCATCCTCGCACGCGGCCTGTCGCGGGGTCAGCCCCGGAGCGCAAGCGAAAGGCGGTCGGTCGCCTCGCGCCACGCATCGGGACCGCACGATTGCCACACGCGTCCGAGCGAGCCCGAGGGGTCGCCCGCGCGTTCGATCGCCGCGTGGGCGAGTCGGACCAGGTCGGGGTCGGGGGCGGGAACGCGTGAGACGAACGCGGCGACGTCTTCGATGTAGGCGTCGTCCTGCGTCGGGCGTCCCAATCCGCGGGCGACGACCTCGGCCGCGGCGAGGGCGATCGTGGCGGTGTCTTCGTCGAGGGGGGCCTCGGGTGAGGCGGCACGTTCGAGAGCCGCGTGCACACCGCGCCAGTCGTGGGCAGACTCGAGTTCCCACGCCCACTCGGTGGCCAGTTCGTTTCCGAAGGGTTCGCCGCTCCATGCGCCCATGTCACGACGCTAGTGAGGGCCCATCGGCATCGGGTGACCGTCGGGTGTCTATTTCGCGTCGTGCGGGCGAAGGTCTCGTCAGCAACCCGGGCCGGAGGGGTTTTCGGCGCACGTCTTGTCGACGAGCGCGGTGCGCGCCTCGTAGACGTCGACCGTCTGACCACCCGCGGTGGCGGTGACGATCCCGTTGACCGGGCGCCAGCCCGCGCCGAAGTTGACGGCCGCCGCGTATTCGACCGATACGGACGAGACGTACCTGCCGCGGGACGCGTAGGCGTGGCTGGTCGGGGTGGCCGAGAACTGCGGTTGGCCGAGGGTCGTCCACGCGGTGCCGCCCGATGTCGAGCGCGCGGAGGCGCCGTCGCCGTACGCGAAGACGTACGCCGCGGGGGTGAACCGCACCGTGACCGGAAGCTCGAACAGGGTGCCGGTCATCGTCTGTTCCGAGGCGCCGGCGACGAAGTTCGTCGGCATTCCGACGAGGCCGACGCCGCCCGGTTCGGAGGTGAAGGACGGCTTCGCGGGAACGAACGACACGAGATCGGATGCTGTCACCTCGCCGATCACCTCGACGGTGTAGCCGTCGCGGCACAGCACGTCAGCGGGTCCGCAGTCTTCGGGTTCGGCGGTTTCGTCGTCACCGGGTGGCGGACCGTCACCGTCGGGGGAGTCGTTCCCGCCGCCCGGCCCGGGGGGTTCCCGCGTGCCGGTCACGTCGACCTGCGTGCCGTCGGAGTCGGCGTCGCAAGTGCTCCCCCAGGTCCCGACATCGTCGCACTGGCCGCTCGCGGCGGGCAGCGCGGCGGGAAGCAGAGAAAGTGAAGCTAGCAACAGCAAGGGGATTAAACGCATTGAGGTGCTCCCTCGCGACCCGAGATTGAGCCAACCCTGAAGCTTGGTTCTGCGGCCTCGGTACGTTTCAACGAGACGAGCAGGCTCTGAACTGCGACCCTATCGGGGTCCACTAGAGCCTGACCGTCGCTCGATGTGAGGGCGATTGTGGACACGTCGAGACACACGGCGAACGTGACCACTCCGGCTTCCAAGTCCGCAGTCTTTCGCTCGAGGAGGGACAGTTTGGAGACCCCCGAGAGCGATACTTCGTCGGCGTGGTATGCCGTGAGGCCTTTTCTGTCCGAACTGTGGAGGTCGCCCGTCGTCAGCGCGAACACGGGCTCGAAGGTTTCGGGGTCGCTGAGGTCGACCTGGTTGAGCGCGTCGACGTAGGCGCGGTAGGTCTGTTCAGCGGCGGCGAAGGCCTCTTCTTCGGTGGCGAAGGTGGGGGTGGGCTCAGCCGGTTCGGGTGGGGCGGCGCATCCGCTCACGGACACGGCGACGGCCACGAGGACGGCAGCGGCGACGTGGCGGGCGTTCACGGGACCCAGGCTACGAGGAGGGGAAGTTCGGTGCCGAGGTTTTCCACAGCGGGCGGATCGGAGTCGATGGAACCCCTCCGTAACAGGGGGTTCACACGGATACGCGAGGATGAAGGCATGACTCTTGCGACCGGATTCTCCGTTTCTCTTCCCGCGTGGCTGCAGGGCGAGCTCGACCAGCTGCCCGAGGTGCTCCCGACCGCGGAGGAGCGCATGGATCTCGTGAACGCGCTCGCCGACCGCAATTGGCGCGAGGGCAACGGCGGGCCGTTCGCGGCGATCGTCGTCGAAGCCACCACGGGGCGCCTCGTCTCCGCCGGGGTGAATGTGGTGCTGAGCTCGGGCCTCAGCTCGCAGCACGCCGAGGTGACCGCTCTCGGACTCGCGCAGACGGCCCTGGGCCGGTGGGACCTCGGTGCCGACGGCGCCGACCTCGAGCTGGTCGTCAACTGGCGCCCCTGCGTCATGTGCTACGGCTCCACGATGTGGAGCGGGGTGCGCTCGCTCGCGATCGCCGGTGACGGGCCCGAGCTCGAAGAACTCAGCGGTTTCGACGAGGGTCCGATGGTCGCCGACTGGGCCGAGCAGTTCGAGGCACGGGGCATCCGCGTGAGTATCGGTGTGCGGCGCGATGAGGCGACGGAGGTCTTCCGGGCCTACGGCGCATCCGACTCGACCGTGTACAACGCGCGAGGCGTCGTCGACTGAACCCGCGGAGGGCTAGAGCGTCCCCGGACCCCAGTACACGCTCTGGCCCGAGTCGAGATCGACGACGTAGGAGCCCGACGCCACGGCTTCGGCACCCACGTCGAAGATCTCGTAATAGGTGACGGTCTCGCCGGGTTCGATGGTTCCGAGGTCGTAGACGCTCGGGTAGGTGTCGTCGTAGGAGACGTAGGCGAGATCGGCCAAGCCGCCGTCTGCGGTCAAGAAGCTCGAGTACGGCAGGTAGGAGTAATCGGACGCGAGGTCGATCGTTTCGTCGGTGGCGTTCGTGAGTTCGATGGGCACACCGATGAACGCCCCGTAGACGGGTGTCTCGTCGCTGTTGACGAGTGCCTCTTCAGTCAGGTCTTCGAACGGCAGAACAGTCATCTCCCACGCGACTTCGCCGACGCTCTCATCGAAGAGGGTGAGTGTGGAACCGGGCGCGAGAGGGTCGGCGACGGTGTTGCCCTCTTCGCCCAGCTCGGGGGCGCTCAGCCACGGGTACGACGAGGAGTACTCGGGGTTCAGCTCCGGATCCTGATCCGGCGGACCGGACAGAAGACCGTCGAACCCGCCGACGAGAGCCATGACGACCGCCCACACCAGTGAGAAGACGAACCCGACCGCCGAGATGATGATGGCGGCGATCGCGAGGCCCTTCCGGGGCATCCTGCGGGCCAGCGCAATGATCGCGAGCACGATCGCCGCGATGAAGAGGATCCACGACAGTGCCAGCCCACCGAAGGGGCTGAAAGACACGGCGAAGCCGAGGATCGATGACGCCAGGGCGAGGATGCCGAGCACCGGTGTTCCTCCGGCGGCGGGCGGACGAGGCTGCCAGGGGGCGCCACCGGGGTAGCCGCCGTTCGGACCGTAGGCGTTCGGCGGATAGCCGACGGGTGCCGGGCCGCCGGCGGGCGGACCCCACGTGGGCGGGGCGCCGGGGTAACTCTGGAACGGAACGCCGCCAGGGCCCGCCGGCGTTCCGGCACTCTGGGGCATGGCGCTCTGCTGAACGGCACTCTGCTGAACGGCACTCTGCTGAACGGCATAGGGCGGAACGGGCGCGGCGTAGGGCGGAAGAGGCGCCGGGGGAGCTGCCTGGGGCGGCGCTGCCGCGTACGGCGGCAGGGGCGGCGACGCGACGGCGTCTTCGTCCTCGTTCGGGCGGGTGCCGTCGGTCATGGCTGCTCCTGTTCGGTGGTCGCCCGCCCATGCTACGGAAGTTGCGCGACGCGGCGGGGACGCTGTGGAGTGCCGCATTAGAGTACGAGCGTGTCATTCGGAGCCGCCGCCGCGTCGGGGGGATTCGCGCGCGTTTCGCCCGATGATCCCTGCCCGTGCGGTCGGGATCGGTTCGACGGATGCTGCGCACCTCTCCTCGATGGGCGAGACGCGCCGACGGCCGAGCGTCTGATGCGGTCGCGGTACACCGCTTTCGTCATCGGGAACGCCGAATACCTGCGCCGCACGTGGCACCCGCGCACCCGCCCGTCCGACGTGGGGCTCGACCCCGCCACGCGGTGGACAGGTCTGGAGATCCTTTCTGCGGAGGCGGGTGCAGCCGGCGACGAGTCGGGGAGCGTCGAGTTCCGCGCCCGCTGGCGGGTCGGTCGAGAGCACGATGAACTGCACGAGCGCAGCAGATTCGCGCGACGCGGTGCACGCTGGGTCTACGTCGACGGCGAGATCCTCTGACGCCGACCGCTGGAATACCCGCGGCTCGCCCGCCGTTCGGGGCTTCGTGACGAATTCTCCGCGGCCTGTCGACGTCGTCGTCGTCGGTGCCGGCCAGGCGGGGCTTTCAGCCGCCTACCACCTGCGCCGGCGCGGTTTCGTTCCGGCGGCCGAGGCGGCAGCATCCGATCGTTCCTTCGTGATCCTCGATGCGAACGACCGGCCAGGGGGAGCATGGCAGCATCGTTGGTCGTCGTTGCGGATGGCGACGGTCAACGGCATCCACGAGCTGCCGGGGTTCGTCGTCCCCGCCGCCGACCCGACCGCGCGGGCCAGTGACGTGCTGCCCGCGTATTTCGCCGCCTACGAAGCGCGCTTCGACCTCGACGTGCAGCGCCCGGTGGCGGTCACGGCGGTGCGGCGCGCCGATGACGACCCGCACGGACGCCTTCTCGTCGAGACGGACACCCACACCTGGGCGACGCGGTACGTGGTCTCGGCCACCGGCACGTGGACCCGCCCGTTCTGGCCGCGCTACCCCGGACAAGAGGTGTTCGGCGGACGCCAGCTGCACACCGCCGATTACGTGTCGGCCGAGGATTTCGCCGGCCGTCGCGTGCTCGTGGTCGGAGCGGGCGTCTCGGCCGTGCAGCTTCTCGAAGAGATCTCGCACGTCGCCACGACTTTCTGGATGACGCGTCGTGAGCCCGACTGGATCGAGACCGACTTCGACGTGCCGGCGCGGGTGGCCGCCATCGCCGGTGTCGAAGACCGGGTGCGTCGAGGGCTGCCGCCCGGCAGCGTCATCTCGGTGACGGGGATGCACTGGACGCCGTGGGCACGCGCGGCGCAGAAGCGAGGCGTGCTCGAACGCCTGCCGATGCTCACGCGCATCGAAGAGAGCGGCGTGCGTCTTCCCGACGGGACGTTGCTCGCGGTGGACGACATTCTGTGGGCGACCGGGTTCCGACCCGCCCTCGAGCACCTCGCGCCGCTGCGGCTCCGAACTCGCGACGGCGGTTTTCGCGTCGCCGACTCGCGGTCGCTCGACGAACCTCGGCTGTTCTTCGTCGGATACGGCCCGTCGGCCTCGACCGTCGGGGCGAACCGCGCCGGTCGTCAGGTGGTGGCGCAGATCGTCGCCGAAATTCGAGAGCTCGAATCGGCGTCAACCCCCGCCCCGGCTGTCGCGGCCGGTGCGTAGCGTGGAATCACCGACGTAAGAAAGGTAGGAACTCATGAAGGTTCTCGTTCTCGGCGGCCACGGAAAAGTGGCACTCCTCCTCGCTCCGCTGCTCTCGCAGCGCGGCGACGACGTCACCTCCGTCATCCGCAACCCCGACCACGCCGCAGACATCACGGCGGCCGGCGCGACACCCCTCGTTCTCGACATCGAGTCGGCCGACGAGGCCGCCGTTCGCGACGCGGTCTCGGGCTTCGACGCCGTCGTCTGGTCGGCCGGCGCCGGCGGCGGTACCACCGAGCGCACGTACGCGGTCGACCGCGATGCGGCGATCCGGGCGATGGATGCAGCCGCCGCGACCGGTGTGCGGCGCTTCGTGATGGTGTCGTGGATCGGATCCACTCACGACCACGGCATCTCGCCCGATGATTCGTTCTTCGCCTACGCGGATGCCAAGCTCGCCGCCGACGACCATCTGCGTGCGACGGCCCTCGACTGGACGATCCTCGGACCCGGAACGTTGACCCTCGACCCGCCCACCGGTGCCATCACCCTCGACCCGCAGGGCCAGGGCGAGGTGTCGCGCGCCGATGTCGCCGCCGTCATCGCGGCGTCGCTGCTCGATGACCGCACCGTGGGGCGGTTCATCCGGTTCGGCGCCGGAGACCAGCCGATCGCCGACGCGCTCGGCGCCTAGGGCCGCCGGACCCTTCGACAAGCTCAGGGGCCGGCGGGCGGCAGGACGCCTCGGTCGCTGAGCTCGTCGAAGCGGCTGCGGTGCTCGTCGGGCTACTTCAGACGCCGAGCCGCCGCAAAGCCACGCCTGCCCTCAGGTCGCGGCCGTAGCGTGTTCGCCATGAGCACTCAGATCGGAAAAGCCCAGACCTTCGCGCAGCTGCACACAGCTCCCCAGATCCTCCGCGTCGTGAACGTGTGGGACGTCGTCTCGGCGAAGGCGATCGCCGCTCTCCCCGAGACGAAGGCGATCGCGACCGCCGGTCACTCCATCGCGGCGACCTTCGGCTACGAGGACGGCGAGAACATCCCGCTCGACGTCATGCTCGACATGGTGCGCCGCATCGCCGAGGCGGTCGACCTGCCGGTCACCGCCGACCTCGACGCGGGTTTCGGCGACGCCGGTGAGACGACCCGCAAGGCCATCGCGGCGGGCATCGTCGGGGCGAACATCGAAGACCGGTTGAAGCCGCTCGCCGAGTCGGTCGCCGCCGTCGAAGCCGCGATCGCCGCGGGTGAGGCAGAGGGCGTGCCGTTCGTGCTGAACGCGCGCACCGACGCTTTCGTGCGCGGCGGCGATCGCCCCGCATCCGAGTCGGTCGCCGACGCCATCGAGCGGGGTCGCGCCTTCCTCGCGGCGGGCGCGACGTCGGTCTTCGTGCCCGGTGTTCTCGACGCCGACATCACGCGTCAGCTCGTCGAAGGCATCGGCGACCGCCGTGTCAGCGTCATCGGTCTGCCCGGGGCATTGACCGCCGCGGAATACGAGTCGCTCGGGGTGGCGCGCATCTCGTACGGACCGACGACGCAGCGCGTCGCGCTCACCGCGCTGCAGGACGTCGCGAAAGAGCTCTACGCAGACGGAGTCATTCCGGCGAGCACCCGCGCTCTCAACTGAGGCGTCAGTCGAGGGGCTCCTCGTCGATGCCGCGCACGGCGAGGAGTTCTTCGGCACCCAATGTCAGGTCGATGACTTCGCGCAGCAGTCCGCCGGCACTGGTCGTCCGCAGCAGTGCCAACTGATCGAGAGGCCCGAGCGGAGCGATGGCGGCGATCTGCCATGCGCGCGCCAGCGGGTCATCGGCGAGTTCGATTCCGGGCTCCCACCGCGTCGTGCCGTATTCGCCGGCCCGCGACAGGACGCGACGGACGATGCTCTCGGCCTCGGCAGACAAGGGGGCGAGGGCATCGTTCCACTCGAGTTCGGGCAGCATCCGCACCCGAGCCCGCGGGTAGGGCGCGTCGTCCAGCCACTCGACGACCTCGAAGCGGCCGCCGCCTCGCGCGAGAACGGAGATCTGCCCCTCCTGCGGAAGCACCCGTTCCAGACGCGCCACCGTTCCGAGGGCGAACCGGCGGTCGCCGCCGCCCGTTTCGCTCCCTCGCTCGATCAGCACGACGCCGAACTCGGCGGGCTGCTCGTCCAGCAGCATCCCGAGCATCTTCAGGTATCGCTCTTCGAAGATGCGGGCGGCCAGCGGGGTGCGGGGAAACAGCACCATGCCCAGCGGGAACATCGCGAGAATACGTTCGGTCATGTGTGCGTCGTTTCTCCGAGGGCTTCGTGGATGCGGTGGAGGTCGACCAGCAGCGAACCGACGAGTATCCAATAGCCCGCCGACGGGGCGCCCACTTCGAGCGGGCGAGTCAGTGCAGGGGGTTCGAGGGCGGCGGATGCTGCCGTATCGGGCTCGTGCGTCCGTGCGGCGGCGGACGAGCGATGGCGGACGATCGTGAGGTGCACGTCGTGGGCGGCGCGACGGAGTTGGTCGGCGATCGCACGCACGGTCGGTTCGTCGGCGATGGAGGGGTCGTAGCGGTCGTACGCCGCACGGGTCATGCCGATGACCTGGGTCATGATCGGGGTGAACACCTCGAGCAGGCTCTCGAGGCGCGCGAGGTCGGCCCGATGGCGCCGCCCGCGGGGGTTGAGCGCAAGGGAATCGGTGGCATCGGACAACGCGGCTTCCGCGGTGTCTCGCATCGGGCGCATGAGCCGCGCCTGCAGGAGGAGTTCTTCGAGCGAGGCGGGGGTCTGCGGCGACTCGAGGGCGTCGGCGAGACGGCCGAGCGCGGCGGTGAGTTCATCGCCGAGCGCTTCGATCCGTTCCTG
This sequence comes from Microbacterium shimangi, assembly GCF_043556445.1. Lineage (NCBI taxonomy): Bacteria > Bacillati > Actinomycetota > Actinomycetes > Micrococcales > Microbacteriaceae > Microbacterium > Microbacterium shimangi. Next base: position 1,011,211 of record NZ_JBIGII010000004.1, on the reverse strand, counting down.
CGCCGGTGCCACCACCACCGGAGGAACGAGCAGCACGTTGACGATGAGTCCGATGAGTGCGCCGATCAGCGTTTCGATGACGCGGTCGACGGCGTAAAGGGGAGTGGCGGTGCCCAGCGCGAGCACGAGGATCGCACTGATGGCGACCTGGTTCGCGGCGCCGGGCGTCAGCTTCAGCGCCCACGCCACCAGCAGGGCGACGGCCGCCGTGACGAGGATCACCCACGTCGACGAACCGAGTGCGATGCCCAGGGCCGAAGCGACGATGACGCCGGCGATCACCCCGACGCTGCGCTCCAGTGCCCGGGTCAGTGACTGGTTCAGGCTCGGTTGCACGACCAGCAGAGCCGCGATCGCCGCGAACACAGGCGGCGGGCCCGGCACGAGCGCACCGGCGACGAGCCACGCCGCGATGGTGGCGATCGCCGACTTCGCGACCTGCAAGAAGGGGGTACGGCGCGCGGAACGGAAGGAAGCGGTCACACGCATGCTTCGAGAGTAGGCCCGCAGCATCCGCTCGCCCCTCTTCTGCGTTATGCCGGCACGACTCAGGAGTCGGCGGAGCCCTTGAGCTTGCGCAGGGCCGATCCCTTGTGCGCCGCGCGGTTGCCGCTCTTCTCCGACTCGACGATGTACGCCGGCTCGTCGGATGACGCGGTGAACTTCTGTCCGGCGAGGGTGAAGTCGCTCGTTTTCTGCTCGACGACGGTGCCGCGCGTGCGACCCTGCGGGGTGTTCCAGCTCACCCGATCGCCGGAGGAGAGGTCTTTCGTCATGGCGCGTCCCTTGTTCGATTCCCTCGATCGTGGCGGGCCCGCGGCCGGATCGCACGGGATTGACAGGCCGCCCTGCCGAGCCCATCGGCGCGTAGCGTGGGTGCGTCATGACCGTCGATCACGCCGCAATCCTGCAAACGCTTCTCCGCGAGGCCGAGACGCGGCTCGTGCACCTCGACGACGACGAGCGCAGTCTGCTGCGCGACCGTTCGGACGCCACCGCCGATGACGAGCACGATCCCGAAGGATCCACGCTCTCGGGGGAGTGGACGCGGGTCGATGCTCTTCGCCGTGGGGCCGAGCTCGATCGGACCGATGCCGCCGCCGCACTGGAGCGTCTCGCCGAAGGCTCTTACGGTATCTGCGTCGTGTGCGGCGCGCCGATCGCGGCGGGGCGGCTCGAGGCGCGTCCGACAGCGGCGACGTGCATCGCCTGCGCCCGGTGACACCGGAAAACCGGCGGGTGCGGAGACGGTGAGGTTGACGATAGCTTGATCTCGTTCAGACCTGCGTGGCCACGTTGCGAGAGAAGAGGACCGCCGGATGTCTCCGTCTGTGAGGGTTCGCCCCAGGGTATGGATCGGTCTCGCGATCTACGTCGGCTACGTGATCGTCGTCTTCGCCGTCCAGGGCCTTTCCGGTGTGCGATACAACGAACTCGGAGAGAGCGGCAGCACCCTCTTCTTCGGCGCCGGTCTGTCGCTGATCGTCGCGGCTGTGCTGTTGGCGATCACGACCACGCTGCTCGGGTGGTGGCGGCCCGCCCTGTTCGACCACCGCCGAAGCGTGCGCTGGCCGATCATCGCACCCCTCCTGATGGTCGTCGCGGTCGTCCTCAACCTCGTCTCGGTGGACTGGGCCTCGTACGACGGGGCGTTCTTCGCCGCATCCCTCGTGATCATCCTCGTCGGCTTCACCGAAGAGCTCACCACTCGCGGGCTCCTCCTCACTGCACTGCGAAGCCGACTCAGCGAGGTGTGGGTGTGGCTGCTCACCACCGCCCTGTTCGCCGGGATGCACCTGCTGAACGCCGCCAATGGGCAAGACCTCGGGCCGACCATCCAGCAGGTGGTCTTCGCGTTCCTGGGGGGAACGGTCTTCTACATCTTCCGTCGTGTCACCGGCACGCTCATCTGGCCGATGCTGCTTCACGGCCTGTGGGACTTCTCGACCTTCGCCATCGGGCGCGGCACCCCCGCCCCGACGTTCGTCATCGGACCCGTCGTCGAAATCGTCGCGGGCATCCTCGCGCTCATCGCCGTGGCATTCGTCATCCGCGGGGCCGACGAGCGGATCGACGGGAGAACCCAGCCCGCTTCCGCGTGATCCCCGCGCCGGCACCCACCGCGGTATTCGCCGCCGCGTAGGCTTCGACGGTGGAAACTGTGCCGGTCGTCCTGCTCTTCGTCAATGCCGCCTTCAACGTGATCGTGTGGCCGCGGTTCTACACCCGTGTGGCGAAGGACCCTCGCGCACGAGATGCCGCCGGTAAGGCGACGACGTTCCTCATCGTGCACGCGGTACTCATCGCCCTCGCCCTCGCGCTGGCCCTCGCGTCGATCATCGCGGGCATCGTCGCGATCACCGTCTGAGTCACGGCCGGCGCCTCACGCCGTCATGCGCTGGGTGCCGAGCACGCAGAGGAGCGCGAGTTTCTCGGCGTCTTCGGTGCCCGGCCGAGCCGTGAAGACGAGCAGTCGTTGACCGGCTTCGGTGTCGAGGAGCGTCTGGCATTCCAGGGTCAGGTCCCCGACGCCGTCGTGGTGGAACCGCTTGGACATCGGATGCTTGTCGCTGACCTCGTGCGACGCCCACGCCGCGACGAACTCGGGGCTGATGCGCAAGAGCTCGGCGACGATCGCGCCCACCATCGAATCGCTGCCGAGACGCGCGTAGGCGTTGCGAAGCTCGGCGGTGAAGATCCGCCCGCGCAGTTCGTGGTCGGCTTCGGGGTAGATCGCGCGTGAGGCAGGATCGGTGAACCAGCGATAGGTGGTCGAGCGGGCCATGCCCTCGAGACCCGACAGGTCGCCGAGCAGGGCCTTCGCGGGTTCGGTCTGCAGGAGCACCTCACCCCGTTCACTGATCACCTGTGCGGGGGTGTCGCCCAGCCTGTCGATGATGCGGAGGATGCCGGGCGCGATGTGGTCGCTCACACCGATCCGATCGGGTGGGGCCTGTCCCGCGATCCGGTACAGGTGATCCCGCTCGTCCAGGTCGAGACGCAGCGCCCGGGCGAGCGCGCGCAGCATCTGCGTCGACGGCTGCGGGCCCCGCTGCTGCTCGAGGCGGTTCAGATAGTCGGTCGACATCCCCGCGAGCTGAGCGACTTCTTCGCGCCGTAAGCCGGGTGTGCGGCGACGCGGCCCGCGTGAGAGCCCGACATCCTCGGGCTGCAGCGCCTCGCGTCGCGTGCGAAGGAACTCAGCGAGTTGCATGCGGTCCATGCCCCCATTGTCTGCTCTCTCGACGCGAGACAGCCAGGGACCGCCGCTCCCTCGATGAGCGCGCCCTGGCTGCCCGTCAGCCGTCGGCCGAGAGTGGAGCACATGACCAATTCACGCATCACCCTCATCACCGGCGGCTCCCGCGGACTCGGCAGGGCTGCGGCTCTCGCCCTCGCCGACGCCGGCGACGACGTCGTCGTCACCTTCCACACCAACGGCGGCGCCGCCGCATCCGTCGTCGCCGAGATCGAGGCACGGGGTCGGCGCGCCGTCGCGCTGCCGCTGGACACGACAGACCCCGACACGTTCCCCGCGTTCGCCGACGCCCTGCGCGGCGCCCTGGCGGAGACCTGGCAGCGCGACGACTTCGACGTGCTGCTCAACAACGCCGGCTACGCCGGGAACACGCCGTTCGGCAAGATCGACCGTACCGAGATCGACCGGCTCGTGGCCGTGCACTTCACGGGGGTCGTGCTCCTCACGCAGGAACTCGAGCCGCTGATCGTCGACGGCGGACGGATCCTCAACATCTCGACCGGACTCAGCCGGTTCGCCACCGCGTCGGCGTTCTCCGTTTACGCGGCGATGAAGACGGCGATCGAGACGTGGACGCTCTACCTCGCGAAGGATCTCGGCGCACGTGGCATCGCGGTGAACGTTCTCGCACCCGGCGCGACCGCCACTGATTTCGCCGGCGGAAGCATCCGCGACAGCGAGCAGTACCGCGCGATGATCCTGCCGACGGTCGCCATGGGTCGGATCGGACAGCCCGACGACATCGGTGCGGCGATCGCCGCGGTGCTCGATCCGCGTATGGGCTGGGTCACGGCTCAGCGCATCGAGGCCTCGGGCGGCCAACGGCTCTGACGCGAAACGACGAACCGCCGGCCCCTGGGGACCGGCGGTTCGTCGTGCGGGCGGTGACTCGATCAGTCGTCGGTGACGGTGACCTTCACGTCGATGTTGCCGCGGGTCGCGTTCGAGTACGGGCACACCTTGTGCGCGGCGTCGGCGAGAGCCTGAGCCTGGTCGTGCGGCACGTTCGGGATGACGACCTCGAGTTCGACGGCGAGCTGGAAACCGCCGTCGCCGTTCGGACCGATGTGCACGCGTGCACCGACGGTCTCGTCTTCGAGCGTGATCTTCTGCGAGCGGGCGACGCCCTGGAGCGCACTGTGGAAGCACGCCGCGTAGCCGGCGGCGAAGAGCGCCTCGGGGTTGGGGGCGCCGCCCGCGCCGCCCATCTCTTTCGGGATGCTCAGGTCGAGATCGAGGGTGCCGTCTTTCGTCGCGACGTGTCCGTTGCGTCCTGCGCCGGTCGACAAAGCTTCTGCGGTGTAGATGACGTCCATGGGGATGTCCTTTCGGTTCAGGAGGCGGATGCCTCGGAGGAGGCCTGCACGGTGCGGGTGAGGCTGTGCAGGGAGTCGAGGAGCCCGCGCGCGGTATCGAGCCCGATGCCCATGCAGGTGGCGATCTCGGCCGAGACGCCGCTCATGCGGGCGCGGAGGTCGGTGCCGAGCTCAGTCAGTTCGACCTCGACGACACGTTCGTCGTCGGAGCGTCGGGCGCGCGTGACGATACCCGCCCGCTCGAGGCGACGCAGCAGCGGCGACAGCGTGCCCGAGTCGAGGTCGAGAGCCTGGCCGAGCTGACCGACCGTGCGAGTGCCGTCGGTCCAGAGCGTCACCAGCACGAGGTACTGCGGATAGGTCAGGCCCCAGGGCTCGAGCACCCGGCGGTAGGCCTGGGTGGTGGCACGGCTCGCCGAATAGAGGGCGAAGCACACCATCTCGTCGGTCGCGGGCATGCAATAAGCATTGCACGCGATCTAGTTGTGCACAACCTAAACCGCTCCAGCATCCGCTGCAGAACCCCGCGGTGGTGTGAACAAACCGATGAAGTGGGCACCGAACCTGAGGAGATCCCCGATTTCGAGGGGGGAGTCGCCGCGTGCCCGCCTCGAGGCGCGGGATGTCCTCAGCTTTCGTCGAGCTGCCGCTCCCAGTCCGCGGGCAGGCGATCGGCGGGGCCGGGGACAGTCTGGCTGCGGGGATGACTGCGCGGCGGCGCCAGAGCCGGCCCGTCGAGGTACTCCTCGGTGGTGTAGTCCCAGAACCACTCCTCGCCGGGTTCGTAACTCTGCATCACCGGGTGCGCCGTGGAGTGGAAGTGCGCGGTGGCGTGCTTGTTGAGCGATGCGTCGCAGCATCCGACATGCCCGCACCGGGCACACCGGCGCAGGTGCACCCACCAGCTACCGGTGGCATCGCACTCGACGCAGCCCGGCCCACTCGGGGGGACGTCGGTGCGGAGGGAATCTGTCGACGCGTTCATGAGGCTGCCTTCCGGGTGCGCATGACGAGGCCGGCGCTCACCGTGGCGATGAGCACCAGCGCGGAGAAGACGAGCAGCACAGTGGTCTGCTCGACGAATGTCAGGAAGAGACCCACCGCGAGCACCGGCAGGGCGAGTCCGCAGTACGCGATGAGAAAGATCAGTGCCAGCGTTTCACCGCGGCGGCTCGGGTCGGCGAGCGATGACGCGGTCGCGATCGACGACTTGAACAGCAGCCCGACGCCGACGCCGGCGACGATGCCGCCGATCAGGAAGACGGCGAGCTGGGGGAGTACCGCCCCGGACGCGACCCCGATCAGCCCGACGGCGCAGCAGCCCACCGCGATGCCGAGCTGCGTCCGCAGCGGCACGCGTGCGAACACGAGTTGGCCGGCGGCCGCGGCGGCGAACACCGAGAACGCGGTGGCGCCCGCGGCGAGGTGGTCCGGCTGCTCGAACGTGCCGACGAGGAAGGTCGGCGCGAGCGAGGTGAACAACCCGAACACCGAGAACCCCGCGAAGGCGCCGAACCCCGCCGCGATGAACGCACGACGGGCCGACGGCGGAGCGGCCAGCCGCTGAGGTCGGTACACCGGTCGCTGCTCGGGCACGCGGACGGTCTCGGGCACGGCGGTGAGCACGACCGCCGCGATGAGCAGGGCGACGAGGAAGACGACATGGGGGAGCACGAGCGGGGCGGGGAGGAACTCGGCGAAGAGGCCGCCGATCAGGGGGCCGAGCGCCAGGCCTCCGAGGTTGGCGGCTCCCGCGACGGATGCTGCCACGATCGCGTTCTCGTCGGGTCGCGCCTTGGCGCGCAACTCTCCGAGGTGGGCCGTGGCGGTGGCCGTGAGGATTCCGATGCTCGCGCCGTTGACCAGCCGCGCGACGATGAGGCCCGGTACCGAGCTCCACGCGAGGAAGAGCACGGCGGACAGCGCCGAGACCAGCACGGCGATCACCAGCATCCGTCGTCGTCCTGCCCAGTCGCTCACGTGTCCGACGAAGAACAGGCTGAAGACGACCCCCACCGCGTAGGCGGCGAAGACGACGGTCACCACCGAGACCGGGAAGCCGTCTTGCTGTTGGTAGAGGGGGTACAGCGGAGTGGGGACCGTGGAGTAGGCCATGACGAGGACGAAGCTCACCGCGACGACCCAGAATCCTGTGGCGTGCGAGATGCGCGATTTCTTCTCGGCCATGCTGTTCCCCTTCTTCCTCTCCGACCGTAGAGCCTCGGTGCCGTTCCTGGGTGCGACGGTTGTCGAGGGCCCCGCCGATCCTGATGTTCGACCGCCCGACCCCGGCTATTCACCCGTCGGCCGTCGTGAAGCGAGAAGGTGTAGTCGTGGTGCGTGGAGATCGACAAGACCGACTCGGCCGGCTGCTGCGCGGCCTCGGCATGGACACCGCGGTGGCGCCGCCGCTGCCGCGAAGCCCCGGGCTGGACCAGCCCGTCGCGGGGTGGGTGCGCGAGCTGTACACGCAGCTCGGTGGGGTGCTGCAGACGCCGTTGCTCAAACCCGTCGGCTGGGATCTCTCGCTGCGAGGAAGCAGCGGCCGCCTGGTCGTCGAACTCGACGAGGAGCAGCATTTCACCCGCTACCGTCTGACCACGCTCGCGGCGCCCTGGGCCGAAGGCCTGCCGTGGACCGACGACTACCGTCGCTTCTGCCTCACTCGTGAAGATGCGGCACTACTCACGCATTCGTCGGGCGGCTTCTGGGAGAGCATCGGCTCGGCGACGCAGTTCGGTGCCGCCGCGCCGCACGGCGACCTCTCGGGTCCCGGCTCCCCGAGCTGGAAGCAACGCGCCTTGTACGACGCGATGCGCGACGCGGTCGCGGCGTCCGGCGGGGTGCGGCTCGCGCGGCTGTCGGTCCACGACGATCTCGGCGGCGTGACACTCAACGACGTGCTCGAAGACGCCGCCGAATTCGACGACGATGCGTTGCGCGATCTGCTCGACCGCCGTACCTCCGGAACGCGCGTGGCGGCTCCCGGCGCGGTGCTCGCGGAGACTCTGCCACGCTGAGCGAAACCCCGAGTCGCAAACCGCCACGGGGGTTGCTCCGAAGAGAGAGCGACGAGCGGGAGGTACGGATGCGTCGCATCATCGCTGCGATCGTGGGTGCCCTCGGCCTCGCCCTGACCGGATGCTCCGGGGCGTCGGTGGCGCCGCCGCCCGACGACGGTCGACCGCTCGTGGCCTTCTACGGCGACTCGTACACCCTCGGGACCGGCGCGAGTTCGCCCGAGGCGCGCTGGTCGACGCGGATCGCCCAGGACCACGGGTGGCGCGAGTTCAATCCCAGCGTCAACGGGCTCGGATTCGTGAACAACCGCGATGCACGGGGCGTCGACCTGCCCGGCGACATCATCGCGGCAGAACCCGACATCGTCATCGTCACGATGGGCCTCAACGACGTCTTCAGCTTCGAGGCGCGTGGCACGGCGATCCGCGATCGTATCGCCGACGACTTCGAAAGGCTCGCCACCGCACTTCCCGAGGCCCGGTTCATCGTCGTCGAGCCCTTCTGGTACACCGCCGAGCGACCGGAAGGGCTGGAAACCATCATCGGATGGGTCTCGGATGCTGCGGCAGACATCGACGCCGAGTACATCCCCGGTGCGTCGTCATGGATACAGGGCCGCCAGGGTGAGATGGCCGACGACGGCCTTCACCCGAACGACTCCGGGTACGACGAGATCTATCGGAACATGAAGACAGCCCTCGCTGAGCGAGGGCTGTGATTCACGACCGGCAGGGGGATCAGCCGGAGGGGTTCTCGGTGGGTGTTCCGTCTTCGTCGGTCGTGTCGACGTCGTCGGGGGCGCCGCCCGTCGCGGCGTCGGTGTCGATGTCGGTGCTGTCGCGCTGTTCTTTGTCGCTCATGGTGTGCCCTTCGTCAGTCGTTCAGAGCTTTGCGGGCCGTATTCTCGGCTTTTCGTGCAGCCTTCTCGGCCGACTTCCTGGCCTTCTTGAGGTGCTTCGCCGCCCGACGGCGGATCTTCTTGACCTCGGGATCGTTCCAGACGGCGACCGCGGCGGCGGCCAGCGCGCCGTACTTCGCGATCACGGCCCGGACCCCGAGGAGGACGCCGGCAGCGGCGCCGGCGACGAGGAGCAATTTCGCGAATCGGTTCATGAGGGTCCTCCAGGTGCTTCTTCGTACGTACGTGTTCCATCACACCCGTCGCACGCCCCCGGGGGCACACCCTTGCGCCCGAGCGCCGCGTGTGTCAGGTGCGCGCGGCCGGTGCGCGGGCGAAGAAGACGGCCGCCACCAGCGCACCGAGTCCGCCCAAGACCATGTCGCCGATGGTGTCGCTGTACGTGACGAAGATCTCGTCGGTGACGAATGTCTCGCCGAGCCACTCGACCACCTCCCAGAGGGCGCTGAGCGCCAGACCGAAGGCGGTGACGAGCACCACCGCCGCGCGTCGAGTGAACGCGGGGGTGTGCGGCGGAGGCGTGACGCCGACGAAGGAGAGCAGGAGGTAGACGAGCACGGCGAGAACCCCGGTGCAGGCGAAATGGACGAGGAGATCCCATCCCGGCACACTCGTGTACAGGTCGAAGACGTTGCTCCACGCGGCTATCAGGATCGTGAGGCACGCGGCGATGTCGAACGACGGGCGGACGCCCACGAAACGCGGCACGAGCAAGGCCGGCAGCGTCAGCGCGACGATACCGGCGTCGGTCGGCGTCCACCACAGGGCGGCAGCGATGACGCTCAAGGCGCCGACGACGCGCACCGCGTCTGCGAAATACGCGCCGGGGGTTCGGGGTGCGCGCAGGAAGTTCTCGATCATCTCGTTGAGCTCTCATCGGACAGTCTCAGGACTGCCTGGACGGGTAGGTGGTCCGAAGGCCAGTTCCCTTCGACGGCCGACGCATTCACGCCGACCCGCTTCACGCGGACTCCGTTCGACACGGCGATCCAGTCGATGCGGCCCGACCCGGCGCGCGGGGGGCGATAGTTCGCGAAAGTGCCCCACTCGGGGGTCACCCGCGTGTCGGCGGCCGCCCACGCATCGCGGAGGCTGTCGCCCGCCAGCAAGGCGCGAACGGCGGGCGAGTCGGGGGCCGCATTCAGATCGCCGAGCACCAGGGTCGGGTGAGCCGCCGCGGCGGCGAGGTCGCGGACCATCTCGCTCGATCGCACCCGGGCCCGCGCCGAGAACGGGTCGAGGTGGGTGTTGAGCACGACGAAGCGGGTGGAGGTCGCCCGGTCGAAGAACGAGGCCGTCACCACGATGCGGGGGAAGGCCGACCCCCACGATCGCGACCCCGCCACGTCGGGGTGCTCCGACAGAGCGCTCTGTGTGGAGTCGACCAGTTCGAGGCGCTCCTCGTCGTAGAACAGCGGGCACGCCTCCCCGCCTCCGTCTCGGTCGCGCCCTCGTCCGACCGACCGATAGCGCTTGCCGAGCGAGGAGTGCACGAACTCGGCTTGGTCGGGCATCGCTTCCTGAACGCCGAGGACCGCCGGCGCCTCCGCGGTGAGCAGCGTCCGCAGCGGGTTGCGGCGGGCGTCCCACCGGTCGGCACGCCGCGGATCGAACACGACCCGCCGCCGGATGTTGTAGGTCATCACGTGCAGATCGGGGGGCTCGATGCGGCCGATCATCGGGGTCATCGGGCGAGTCGGGCGTCTGATCGGGCACGATCGCGTCGGAGGCGGTTCCACACGACCCGCCGCCATCGAAGCGGCGGGAAGTCGTGCGGCCAGTGCACGGTCACGGTTCGGAACCCCCGGCCGATCCGGGTCGCGAAACCCGAAGCGCTCGTGAAGGGCCGCATCGACATGCCCATGGCCGCCGTGGGGAGGAGGCGGATGCGGTGGTGTTCACCGAGGTGATAGGCGAGATCGAAGTCGTCGTGCAACGAAGCGTCGTGGCGGTGCACCGACGAGCGCACGTCGTTCCACGCGTCGCGGCGGAGCGCGACGTTCGATCCGAACAGGGGCAGGTGGCCGAGAGCGGGCGCGGTGGCCAGCGTGTACGCCAACAGGTAAGCCGCGGCGAGGGGGCGCCGCAGCATCCGCGGTCCGTCGACGAACCGGGCGCCACCGGTGAAAGCGGCCACGTCGGGATGCCGGGTGAAGGACGCGATCACCATCTCGACCCACGTGGGATCGGGCACGCAGTCTGCGTCGAGGCGCAGAATGACCGCTCCCGTGGCCGCGTCGTAGCCGAGCGCGCTCGCCGCGGGGATACCGGGGCGGACACATTCCACGACCCGCGCCCCGGCGCGTCGCGCGACCTCTGCGGATGCATCGGACGAGCCATTGTCGACCACGATCGTCTCGTTGGGGGTGCGCGTCTGGTTCGCGAGTGCTGCGAGGCATCGCGTGAGCGCAACGGCGTCGTTCTTCACGGGGATCACCACGGAAACGGTGAGGTAATCGGGCAACGACCCTCGGGGGCGGTGTCGTTGTTCGGTGGCGTTCGTCACGTCGTCTCCTCGGCGGGCAGAACTGCCACGCTAAGCGGCCGACGAGCCGGAGCGGTGGCCGTTGACAGCCACAGTGGTGCGAGGTACCCGGGAGACGGCGGCCGCCTTCTCGGGCGTGGCGCCGACGTCACGCCCGGGATGGGTGTGGACTGACCGCGTTATGACCGAAGACGACGAACGCTGGCTGGTCATCAACGGTCGTCGGTGGCGTCGCACCGATCCCGCCCTCCCTGAAGACGTCGCCGCCGCGCTGCGCTCGCACCTCGGAAGAGGTCGTTCGGGGGTGCGCACGGCAAAGCGGGCCGGCGACGACGAAGCTGTCGCCGCGGCTCGGCACCGTGTGGGCTTGGCCAAGCACGGTCTCGGGGAGCGCGGTCCGTACTGGTGGGACGACGCCGAGACCGAGCGGCTCGCCCGGGCCCGAGCCGCCCTGGACGAGCTCGGCGCCCTGGACGACTGAGGGCGCGGACACGGTTTCTCCGCCGGTGTCAACGGCGTGCGCTCTCGGCGGCGGGGGCGTTCGATAGGACTGTTCCATTCCCTACCGGAAGGCCCACACATGACCGCGTCGACCCCCGAGCTCGAGAAGCTCGCCAGCCTGCTGAAGGATTTTCGTTTCGCGATGCTGACGAGCCGCGCAGACGACGGCAAGCTGACGGCCCACCCGCTCACGGTGCAGGAAAGCGAGTTCGACGGTGACCTCTGGTTCATCATCGGTCGCAACGCCTCAGCCGTCGAGCACATCGCCCGTGACGCGAACGTCGGCGTCTCGTTCAGCTCGAACGATTCGTGGCTGTCGTTGGCGGGCACGGCCAGTGTCGTCGACGACATCGCCAAGCTCCGTGAGCTCTGGAACCCCGCTGTCGAGGCATGGTTCCCCGACGGCCCCGAAGACCCGAACGTCACCCTGCTCAAGGTCGACACGGTCAGCGGCGAGTACTGGGACACCCCCGGCGGCAAGGTCGCCACGATCGTGGCGCTCGTCAAGCACAAGCTCACGGGCGAGGCCTACGAAGGCGACAACGAGAAGTTCGACCTCTGACACGGCGTTCGAACGAGGGCACCGAGCGTGCGTACGCTGGCTCGGTGCCCTCCGTTCTGAACATCTCGGCCTACCTGTTCACCCCGATCGATGATCCCGCCGCGCTCCGACCGGTACTGGTTGAGCGGGCGCTGGCCGGAGGGCTCCGCGGCACGATCCTTCTCGCCGAGGAGGGGATCAATCTCTTCCTCGCCGGTGACGCGACGTCGCTTCGCGAATTCGTGGACGTGCTGCGTTCAGAACCTCGGTTCGCAGGCCTCGAGCCGAAAGAGAGCTGGTCGGACGACCAGCCCTTCCGCAAGATGCTCGTCAAGGTCAAGCGCGAGATCATCCGCATGGATCGCCCGACCGTCCGGCCCGCCGTCGGTCGCGCGCCGGCGGTCGCTCCCGAGACGTTGCGCGGGTGGCTCGACCGCGGTCATGACGACGAGGGACGTGAGGTGGTCCTCCTCGACACGCGCAATGCCTTCGAGGTGGACTACGGCACGTTCGACGGTGCGACGAACTGGGCGATAGAGCGGTTCACCCAATTTCCGGATGCTGCGGCCGCGCACCTCGCCGACCTCGAGGGCAAGACGGTCGTGAGTTTCTGCACGGGCGGTATCCGCTGCGAGAAGGCGGCGATCCACCTGCGTGAAGAGGGCGTCGAGGCGTACCAGCTCGACGGCGGCATCTTGGGGTACTTCGAGAAGGTGGGCCGGGCGCACTGGAGTGGAGAGTGCTTCGTGTTCGATGAGCGTGAAGCGCTGACGCCGGAACTCACCGCGAAGAAGGCGTGAGGGACTCGGCGTCAGTCGGTAGGCGGTCGACGCAGCTGCTTCGTGGTGGTGCGCCGCTGTTTCGCTTTCAGCCGACGCTCCTTCGAGCCTCGGCTGGGTTTCGTCGCCCGACGCGTCGGCGCCGGCGGACGCAAGGCGTCGCTCACCATCGCGGTCAACTGAGCCCGGGCCGCGTCTCTGTTGCGCAACTGTGCGCGGTGCTCGGACGCGGCGATCGTCAGCACGCCGTCGACCAGGCGACCGCTCAGCCGCTCGAGGAGCCTTTCCCGCTGGACAGGCGAGAGCACCGCGGACCCCGCCGCATCCCAGACGAGCTCCACGCGGGAGTCTGCGGTGTTGACCCCCTGCCCGCCCGGGCCGGACGAACGAGAGAACCGCCATGACAGCTCCGACTCGGGGATGACGACCCCCGCTGCGACCCGGAGACCGGGTCGATGCGGGGCAGCCATGCACCCATCATCCTCCCGGAACGCCCATCTTCACGCGCAGACGCTGGCGCGCAGATCGAGACCACCACAGTCCACTGCCGCACCGACCGAACTCGCGACGCGGGCCGAGCGCCGGTGCGCCCCGCCCCTCCGCCTTCGCACTAACTCAGGATGAATGGCCGCCTCCGTCGCAGGCGCCGCGGAAAGTCGGGGTACGGGCAGAGCCTGCGCCCATCCAGCCTGAGTTAGTGCGCGATGGGCCGAGTCGACCACCGTGGTTCGTATCGCCTGGTCGCGCAGCCCGCGGGCCTGCGAGGTCAGCCGTCGGCGGCGACGGCCGCCGGGCCCGTGGCCGCCTCCTCGATGATGTCGGCGACGGCCGCGGGCTGCGAGAGGAACGGCGAGTGGCTGGTGTCGAGGCGCCGCAGGGTGGAGCCGGCACGCGCCGCCAGGCCTTCTTGCGCCGGGACGGGAAAGATCGCGTCCTGTTCGGTGAGCACGAAAGTCGAAGGCTTCGTGCGCCAGGCGACCGCCGTCAGCGGCTCCTGGAACGCCAACACGCTCTGCGGCCGTAGCTTGGCGGCGGCCGTGGCGGCAGCATCCGGTTCGACGTCCGCGAAGAACAGCGAGATCGGCGGCTCTTCGGCGGTGCCGGCGGTCGCCAGCGGGCCGTCGACCACCCACCACGACGGCGCGACCCCGCCGACTGCGCCGAGGAGCGATTCACCCTCGTCGAGCACGAACGCCGCGATGTAGACGATGTGCCGCACGTTTTCGGCCGAGGCCGCCTGCGTCGTGGGCACCCCGCCGTAGGAGTGCGCGACGACCACGACCGGGCCGTCGATGGCGTCGATCGCCGCAGAGATCGCGTCGGCGTCGTCGGCCAGGTGCAGACCGATGGGATCGGCGGCGTGAACGGTCGGAAGGTCGACCCTCTCGACGGTCCAGCCGCGGTCTTCGAGGATGGCGGCGAGCGGGTCCCAGGCCCATGAGCCGTGCCAGGCGCCGTGCACCAGCAGTAAAGTCGGTTTCTCAGACATCGTCGTCTCCTCCGGGTGTGTACAGCTTCGCGCTGTGCTTCGCAGCAGGGTACGGCGATGACGAGGCCGGGCGCACTGGTGGGAGGCGAAGATTCATGGACGTGAGCGCACCCTCGTCGCCCCTGCTCGAGGCGACGACTCGTGACGTCGAGCCGCGCCGGCAGTTCGACCATTTCTGTGACGCGCTCTGCGACGTCTACCTCGGTATTCGCCCGGAGCGCGAGGTTTCTCCGGGCTTCGACGCCGACGTGCTCGCTTTCACCTGGGGTGACCTCGTGCTGTCGCGCATGCGTGCGCCCGGGCACGACGCGCTGCGTGACCGGCGCGGTATCTCGGCGCGGCCCGACGACGCCCTCTTCCTCAACTTCAGCAGCACCTCGCCGTCGATGGTCGAGCGCGGGGGAGAGGCGACAGCGGTACCCGCCGCAACGCCCGTACTCCTGGACAACTCCGAGCCGTTTCGTCTGCGGTTCGATGCATCTCGGAGGTTCCACCTGTATTCGCTCCGCGTGCCGCGTGACGCCGTCGGGCATGGTCTCGACGCGACGAGCGTCGCCGAGATCAACGAGCGGATGCGGCACACCCTCCTCGGCCGACAGATCACCCTGCAGACGCGGCTGATGACGGCCGAGTTCGATGGGGGCCGCACCGAGATCGCCGGAGCGATGGCGGTGGTCGTCGCGGCACTGTTCCGAACCCTCTGCGCCCCCGATCAGGAGAGCACCCCGGGCCGCTTCGCCCAGTATTCGGCGACGGCGGGCACCCACCTCGGCCAGCCGGCTTTCGGTGTTCGTGATCTCGCCGCCATCCACGGTGTGTCGACCAGGACGGTTCAGGCCGTCTTCGCCGCGGAGGGCGAGACCGTCACCGAATGGATGCTGCGCGCGCGTCTCGAGTGGGCGCGCGACCGACTCAGCGACCCGACGTGGGCGGGTCGGTCGATCGAGCAGATCGTGCACGCCTGCGGGTGGGGCGACGCATCCGGCTTCCATCGCGCCTTTCGAGCACGGTTCGGACGGACACCCGCGTCGTTTCGCCCGCCGAGCGCGGCGGCCCGCTGACATCGGCGTCGCGACGCCACGCGCGTGCCACCTGACGGGGGAGGATGAGGGGCATGAGCGAGACAGTGAAACCGGAATCCGAAGGACGCATCGTGCTCGTGCGGCACGGTGAGACGGAGTGGAGCCGCAACGGACGCCACACCGGGCTGACCGACATCCCGCTCACCGAGACGGGCGCCTATAAGGCCGAGTTGGCGGGGACCCTGCTCGCTTCGCGGCACTTCGGTCTGGTTCTCTCCAGCCCGCTGAAGCGCGCCGTCGAAACGGCGCGCCGCGCGGGTTTTCCCGACGCGCACGAAGATGCGCGCCTCGTGGAATGGGACTACGGCGCGTACGAGGGCCTGACGACCCCCGAGATCATCGACCACCTGGGTCGCCCGTGGACGGTATGGGACGGGGGAACCCCAGCGGGTGACACCCCGGGCGAGAGCGTCGAACAGGTCACGTCTCGTGCGGGGGCGCTGCTCG
The DNA here is from genome assembly GCF_043556445.1 of Microbacterium shimangi. NCBI lineage: Bacteria > Bacillati > Actinomycetota > Actinomycetes > Micrococcales > Microbacteriaceae > Microbacterium > Microbacterium shimangi. Next base: position 995,372 of record NZ_JBIGII010000004.1, on the reverse strand, counting down.
ACAGCATCCGCCCCCGCGTTCTCGATGGTGAGGACGTGCTGCTGTTCTCGCACTCCCACTTCTTGCGCGCGCTCGCGGGCGTGTGGCTCGGCCTGACCGCGGCGGGCGGCCGATACTTCGTGCTCGGCACATCGGCGGTCTGCGAACTCGGGTACGAGCACGGCTCCGAGGTCATCGTGCAGTGGAACCACGTGCGCGGTCGGTGAGTGGCGGCGGACACCTCGCGCGGGGGCGAATCGCTGCTCAGCGATCCTTCGCGAGGTCCGTCGGTCGACGGAAAGGGATGTCTGCCGATGCCAGAGTGGCGACGAAGGCCCAGGTTCCTGCCAACGAGAATCCGCCGAGGGCCGCTGTGGCCGGGTCGAGAAGATGCGCCACGAGAAGCAGAGCGGCGATACCGGTGACGGCTGCGGCCGTACCGGCGATGAGGAGATTCTCGAGGGTGATGAGCGTGAGCAGAGAGGCTCGCGCGGTTCCTGAGAGGCGGTAGACGGCGAGCTCGCTGGTGCGCGTCCGGGTGATGACTGCCGTGATGAAACCGCCCGCGAGACCGAGCGCGAGTGGTGCGAAGCGGCTGATACGCGAGAGGTAATCGGCGATGGGGTCCAGCGGCGTAGTCAGCACCTCCTGACCGCTCACCGTGTTGCCTTCGATGTCGAGCTGAGCGATCAGGTCGGCTGTGACCTCGGGGGCCGAGACGTAGGGACCGAGCAGGATGACGCACCGTGCGGCGGAGGTGTCGTCGGGGAGGAGGGGGAATGTGAGCGTGAAAGCCGTGCCCGTCCCCTCCCGAGATGGCGGCGCGATCATGGCGTCGAAAGCCTGACCGCTCACGAAGGTTCGGAACGGCCCCTGCTGGGCGGCCAGCGTGTCGCCCACCAGAACATCGACCTCGCCCAGCTGAGGGAAAAGCGTCGTCGACGCACGACGGGCAGGCGCGTCCACCGCAAAGGGCACAGCATCGACGCGGCCCGAGTCGATGATCAGGCCGGCCTGCTCGACCCCGGGGACCTCGGCTATGGCCTCGCAGGAGGAGCGGGATATGCGCGCCGGGCGGTCGGGCGAAGCCTCGCCGACGATGACCACACCGCGGCCCTGAGTCGTGAGGTCGGCGATCTCGTCGGTGAAAGACCGCTGCTCGAGTACCAGGACGCCGACCGAGCTCGCGCCGAGGACTCCGGCCAAGGCGACGGCCGGCAGCAGGCGGGCGCTGCTTCCGAACACGTTGCGCAACGCCTCGCGAGTGAGGTCGGCGAACCGCCATGAATCAGGCAAGGGAAGCCGCTTCCGAACGCAGGTGAACGGCGGCATGAGAAGCGCCCACGAGAATCGGGTCGTGTGTCGCCACCACGATCGTCGCCCGCGATATGAGGCGGTTCAGGATCCCCGCGACCTCCTCGGTGTTCCGGGCGTCCAGGTTCGCAGAGGGCTCGTCGGCCAGAATCAGCCCCTTCCCCGAGGCGAGCGCTCGGGCGATTGCGACTCGCTGAAGCTCTCCCCCCGACAGCCTGCGGGCCTGTTCCTCGGAACGGTCGGCGAGCCCGACCTGGGTGAGTGCATCCTCTGCCACATCGGTGGCTTCGGCCATGGTCGAGCCGGCGGAGAGAGCTGCGATGAGCACGTTGTCCAATACGGATCGACGGGCCAATGCATTGGAGCCCTGGGGAACCCAGGCCACGAGGTCGGCATGCGGAGCGCGGGAGATGCCACGGTCTTGTACCTCGATGGCGCCCTGATCGAGTGCGACGTATCCGGCCATCGCGGCGAGGAGGGAAGACTTGCCGCTTCCGGACGGACCGACCAGCGCAGTGACCTGGCCGGCCTCGAAGCAGGCCGAGAAGTGACGGAAGACGGTAAACGACCCGAACGCGATGGCGGCGTCGGTGACCTTCACCCGCACGTACGCTCCTCACCCGTCAGGGTCGACACATCCCTCACCACCTGAGCGCCGACGGTGGTGTCGTCGACGATCACGGTACCGAGTTCGCTTCCTGCTGTAGCCGTGACCAGCGGCAGGGCGGTGAGATCCGCCTGCGCGCCGCCGTTGCCCACCGCGATGAGGCAGGTCTGCGATTGTGCGTCGACGAGCACCGCCGTGGAGGGCACCACCCCGGTCGTGTCCGGCGTACGCAGGACGAGTATTCCGCCGGTATAGGTGGACGGAGCGCCCTCCGCCGTCTCCACGCGCGCGGCACCGGTGCGGACAGCCTCGTCCAAAGCGCCAGTGATGGCGGCTGCTTCTTCTCCTCTCACCTCGACACCCGAGATGTCGACCGCGGACGAGCCGAGGCGAAGCGCCAGGTCGACCCCGCCATACGACGCCAAATTGCCCGAAGAAACCGGCGTGAGCACGACGGATTCGACCGGGGCGGCCGCCAACAGCACGGGGTCGCCCGCCGCCACCCGGTCGCCCAGGCCGACGACTGCCTCCACGATCTCCGTTGCGCCGCTCGGAACGTAGGAGACGTACCCGAGGCGGAAAACGCCGTCTTGCGCGACGCCGAGGCGTTGCTGAAGCGCGCGCACGGACGCCGCGATGGCGGGCCCGAAAAGGTCGCCCCCAGAAGCCGGATCCAACAGCCCGAGCCCCGCCAGATAATCGCTCAGGGCTGCAACATCCGCACCGCGGTCGTCCTGAGCCAGATCGCGGTACAGCACCGCACCGCGGTAGGCCAGCACGGGAGTGCCGTCGACGGCGAAGACCTGCTCACCCGGCTCCACCGTGCCCGACTCCCCGAGCCCGGTGATGACGCCGTCGACTCCCGTTCGTAGTTCGGGCTGCGGCCCCAGGGTCGCGACGACGTTCACGGCGATCGCCCGGTCGACTTCTCGGGAACCGACCGTGACCGTTGCGGGTTGTGGCGTCTCGACGCTTCTTGCGTCCAGCGCGGCGGTCAGAGGCACCGCAACGGCGACGGCGATGACGGGGACGGCCCACAGGCCGACGAGCGCGAGCACGCGACGCAGACCGGCGCCCCGGGGCGGACGCGGACGGCGCCTGTCTTGCCCGTCGATTCCATCTGTGGTCGTCACACAAGCCTCCTCGCTCGCGGGTAGCCCTATTCTGGCCGCTGCGTCGGTCACGCGCAGTCTTCGACGCTGTATCCGGCCTCCTCGATCGCGGCTCTGATTTCGTCCATGGTGGCTGCGCCCGATCTTGCGACGAAGTCGAGGCCGAGCTGCGAAACGCATTCCGCAAGTCGGGTGCGCTCGTCTCCCACATCAGCGTTCTCGACGGACTGCCAGATGGTATCGACGGCTGCGTATTCGCCCGCATAGCAGGGGCCGTCGGCACCCGATTCGACAGCGGCGGCCGGAATGCTGAAGTTGATGAACGGGCCGTCTCTTTGAATTCCGAAAGGCTCGTACCCCGCTTCACGGAGACAGGACCGGTACCTCTCGAACGCGGCCATCGCCTCGGCTTCTGTCACGCGGCCGTCCAGGAGTGACTCTCTCTGCGCCTCCGACATGGGCGCTTCTTGGGCCCACATCTCTATTCCCTGTGCCATATCCGCGCCATACAGGCTGCTCCATTCCGACGCCGGGGGCTGCGCGGTGGCGCATCCCGCGAGCAGGGTGCAGCCCGCCACGACCGCGGCGAGCTGCACCCCTCGGGAGAATCGATCTGTCACGGCGTCGTGTAGAACAGAGCCCTGCGCTGCGCGTAGTGGTCGCCTCGGTTCACGTTGGGCAGGCCACTCTGCGTAGTGATGGAGGCGCTGCTCGTGTAGTTCGTGAAGGCGTTGCCGCCGGGCGTGCCGTAACGGGCCCGAACGAATACCGTGCCGCAGTTGACTTCGTTCACGGACCGGACCGTGGTCGTGTTCGAGACGCCGGTCATCGAGCCGCCGTTCGTACAGCTGACCGTCGAGACTCCCGCTGCCGCCGGCAATGCCGGAATCAGCGCGAGCGCCAACGACGCAGCAATCGCCGCGCCAGCAAACTTCTTCTTTATCTTCATTGATATCTCCGTTCGCCTCACTGAATGCCCTCAGTTCAAGACCCCTCGGAGAGGGCAACGACACGACGACCGTGTCGTGAGTGAAACCTAACAGTCACACCGGTCGTTTTGTAGTGTCTCTCGACAAACTCGGTGAGCTCGGTCGGTGCCGCACACAGTCGACGAGGGCCCGGCCGCACCGCGACCGGGCCCCCGTCAGTGTGCTCAGTGCATCGCGACCGGTTCTGCGTCGTCGGATGTCGCCGGTGAGACCCCGTCTGAGGCCTCCGACCGCGCGCGGCGGCGGAACATCACCGCGGCGATGACGCCGCCGACGGCGAAGAAGGCGGCGCCCCACCCGTATGCGGCTGCGTAGCCGGCGACGGCGGCCGAGGCGGCCGTCTCGGCCGTACCGGGGAGCCGGCTCGCGATGTAATCCGCGGTGGCGGTGGCGGCGATCGTGTTGAGCAACGCCGTTCCGATCGACCCCCCGACCTGTTGGCTGGTGTTCACCATGGCCGAGGCCACACCGGCGAAGTGACGGTCGACGCCCGACGTCGCCGTCTGCATGGAGGCCGGCATGATCGAACCCATCGCGAGACCGAGGATCATGAGGGCCGGCAGCACGTCGACCGCGTAGACGCTGTCGAGAGACAGGCGGGTCAGAAGCAGCATCCCGATCGTTCCGAGCGCCATGCCGACCGGGACCATGACCTTCGCGCCGAAGCGGGGGAGCAGCAGGTTGGTGGAGAGCTGGGCGGCGAGCACGAGCATCAGCACCATCGGGAGGAACGAGAGCCCGGTCTGCATGGGGCTGAAGCCGAGCGAGGCCTGCAGGAAGTAGGTGACGAACAAGAAGATGCCGAACATGCCGGCGCCCGCGATGAGGATCGAGATGTACGACGCGGCGCGGTTGCGGTCGAGGACGATGGCCAGCGGCAGCAGCGGATGCGCCGCGCGCCGCTGCCACAGGACGAAGCCGACGAGCAGCATGACGGCCGCAGCGATGACCCCCCAGGCGAGCGGGGAGTCCCAGCCCTCGGTCTCGGCGTTCGCGAAACCGAAGACGATGCCGAAGAGCCCGCCCGATACGAGGATCGTGCCCGGCACGTCGAGCTTCGGTCGAGGGCCGTCTGCGTCGACTTTGCCGACGAAGAGGAGGACGCCGACGATCGCGATGACGGCGATGAACACGTTGATGTAGAGGTTCCAGCGCCAGTCGAGCTGCTCGGTGAGGAAGCCCCCGAGCAGCAGGCCCACGGCGCCGCCGGCTCCGGCGATCGCGCCGAAGACGCCGAATGCGCGGGCGCGCTCCTTCGGGATGGTGAACGTCGTGGTCAGGACGGCGAGGGCGGTGGGGGCGAGGAGAGCGCCGAAGACGCCCTGCAATGCCCGGGCGGCGACGAGAACGCCGAAGTCGGGGGCGGCGCCACCGAGCGCCGACGCGGCGGCGAAGCCGATCAAGCCGATGACGAAAGTGCGCTTGCGGCCCATCAGGTCGGACAGCCGTCCACCGAGGAGGAGCAGAGCGCCGAACGCGAGGGAGTAGGCGGTGACGACCCACTGCCGGTCGCCGTCGGAGAACCCGAGGTCGGCTTGGGCGGAGGGGAGGGCGATGTTCACGACTGTCGCGTCGAGAACGACCATGAGTTGCGCGAGGCCGACGGTGATGAGCGTCAACCAGCGGCGAGAGGGCGCCGCGGTGGTCGGGAATGAGGACATGTCGGAAACTATATACGGAACTGAACAGTTCCGGATATGAAGAGTTCCTTAACGAGTGCACCGCGATACGATGAAGTCACCCCACCACGGAAAGGACGAGTCTGCAATGACGCCGCTCGATCTCATCGACGACACAGAGGCCGTCGCACCCCGTCTCGGGCGCAAGCGCGACCACAGCCGCGATTCCGAGATTCTGGATGCTGCGCTGGAGGTCCTCGCCGAAGAGGGGTATGACGGCATGACCATCGACATGGTGGCCGCGCGGGCGAGGGCCGGCAAGGCGACGCTCTACCGACGGTGGCCGTCGAAGGCGGAGCTGGTGCTCGACGCCGTGGCGTGCATGAAGAAGGCCGATCTCGACCTCGAGGCACTTCCCGACACCGGGACGCTGCGCGGCGATCTGGTCGCCATGATCAAACCGCCGTCGATTCGGGAGGCGGCCAAGAAGATGCAGATCATGGCCGGGGTCGTCTCGATGCTCTCGCGGTCACCCGAGCTGGCCGAAGCGGTGCGCGCGACCATCGTCGAGCCACGCGTCGCAGTCAATCGATTCCTGTTCGCGCGCGCCGTCGAACGCGGCGAAATCCAAAAAGAGCGCGACGTGGAATCCGTCGCGCTCGTGAGTCCTTCGATGGTCGCCTATCGCGTGCTGATGACGGGCGAGCCCGTCACCCGCGAGTTCTTGATCTCGCTGATCGACGGGGTCGTGCTTCCTGCCCTCGGTGTCTCCGCGACCGCGGAGTAATACGAGGGCAAAGACCGACCGGCCGGGCAGCTTGCGCTACCCGGCCGGTTGAAGTCTCAGAGAGGCCGGATGTTCGCAGCCTGCATACCCTTGGGTCCGCGCTCGGCGTCGAACTCAACCTTCTGGTTCTCCTGGAGCTCCTTGAAGCCGCTGCCGGAGATCGCGCTGAAGTGCGCGAACAGGTCGGCGGATCCGTCGTCGGGAGCAATGAAGCCGAAGCCCTTTTCGGAGTTGAACCATTTCACGGTGCCAGTGGCCATCGTGTTCTTCCTTTTTCTTTTCGGGCCGCAATCAGCGGCCGTGTGTTCCGCTTCGAAGTGTACGAAGCGGACGGATGAGGCGGAGCGAACGCAGGCGGCGGGGGGAGACCCGGCGAGCGGTGTTCGTTCCGCGAGCTTCTTCGACCGTCGTCTGGGCGAGCGCGACGGACGCGTGGCGTCCGAGGTCTTCGCCGATGGCGCCGTGTGCGTCATAGCCGTTCGCCATGATGGCGACGAATCCGGCGTATTCGCCGGCATCGGTGGCGACGAGGATGTCGGCACCGGCCTGACGCCAGTGAACAGAAGAAGACGAGGGGAGAGAGGTGAGGGGGGATACGGTGACGAGCGTCAAAACAAGCTTTCAGCAGGGCGGAGGATGCAACCGAGCGGTGCACTCACTTCGCAAAATCTAGGGTTATATGAGCCGTCTCAGACGGGGAAATACGTCGGCGTTGCTGTTCTCCACAATGAGGCAGAGGGTTTCGACGTGTGGGTCCCGGATCGGAACGAGAACAACGTTACCACGGGTGATGCTCGCACGTCGAGAGTCCGACACCGATCTTTGTTCAGCGGGCGGCGAGCACGGCGCGCGCTACGCGGTCGCCCGAGGCGAGGGCGCCCTGGATCGAGGCTGTATCCCGGTGGTCACCGGCGACGTACAGCGCGTCGGCGATCCGCGCACGCTGGGTGACCGCGAGAGGCGCCGCCTGTGCCGGGAGGGCGTCGACGATGTCGTCTCGACGCAGCAGCTCCCACGCCGTGACGTCTGTCTGCCAGATCTCGCCGAGGTGCCGTCGAACCTGCGTCTCGGTGGGCGCTCCCGTCAAGGGCAGGAGGCACGTCGCCTGCACCAGATGCCGCCCACTCGGCGCATAGCTCGACGCGGAGTGCGACATCACGACGGTGTTGACGACCGGCCCGCGGCGTCTGCCGTCGACGCTGATGAGGGCGGATGCGGCGGGGGCGGCGTCCGTCGCGAACCACCACGTCTGCAGTCCGCGCGTGTCGGGCCGCGGGAGGTCGATGAGATCGGGGACGACCTCGGGCCCGACGGCGACCACCACCGCACGTGCAGACAGAGGATCACCGCCGACGATGTCGACTTCTGCTCCGCCCGCCCGGGGGCGGACGGCCGCGACCCTGTGCCCGAGCCGTATGCCCGCGCCGTGCGAAGTGGCTGTCAGGGCGAGCTGGGCCGGGAGGGCACCGATGCCGCGCTCGGGCAGACCCGGGCGGCCCACCACGAACATGCGGATCAGGAGGCGGACGAAGTCGTTCGACGTCTCGCCGGTGTCGTCGGCCAGGACGCCCGCGAGGAACGGCTCGAGCACTTCGGTGCGGAGCGGACCGTGCAGCCCCGCGTGGTTCCAGCCTTCTCGAAGAGTGCGATCTCGGCCCGCGAGCATCGTGCGGGGCCCGACGAGTGCCGGAGCGATCCAGCGGGCGAGGGCGACAGCATCCGCGGGCCGGAGGAGCCCGCTGCGAAGAGTCTCGGGCAACTGAGCAGGATGCCAGAGGGGGTGCGAGAGCTCGGCGATGGTGCGTTCCCGGCGCACCCGCACGCCGACGGGGAATCGTTGCAGTCGCAGGGCGGCGATGTCGACACCGCGCTGCACCGCGGGATAGGCCGGGTTGAGGGTGTGGAACCCCCGGTCGAGGAGGAAGCCGTCGACCGCGTCGGTGCGCTGGCGACCGCCGACGGTGTCTTCGGCCTCGAGGACGACGACATCGCGGCCGGCGCGCGCGAGGGTGATCGCGCAACGCAGGCCGGCGAGCCCCGCGCCGATGACGATCACGTCGTGCGTCTGCATGCGGCCGAGCCTAAGCCGAACTCACGAGGCTCGCGCGGCCGCGCGGAAGACGCTCTGCATCAGGGTGGAGACGTAAGCGCGGTTCTCGTCGGTGATGGCGGGGAGTGACGGCGCGAGGTGGTCCGCGGCGATACGGAACCCCTTCGCTTCGGGCTCCCAGGTGAAGCCGTCGGCGCGCTCGAGGGGGGTTCGGTGCACGTCTTCCATCAGGTCGCGCGAATACACCGCCCGGTGGGTGACGGCGATGCCGTACACACCGGCGAAGGTGGCACTCGACAGGGAGACCAGGAGCGGCTCGTCGGCCGGAAGCTTCCACTTCGAGGCCAGCTTCGCGAGCCCCTTCGCGTCTTTCGGCCGGGAGGGGAGCAGGAAGTCGCTGCTCAGCCTGCTCGACAGGATCAACTGCTCCACCGTCTCCGTCTCGACGGCGGGGGCCTCCACTTCGGCAGCGGACTTCACGACCGCCACGACCGCCGAGAGATAGGCGGCGGCATCGACCGCGCTCGTGTCCCCGAGAAGGGAGGCGACCTGCGCGAGGTCGATCCGGGCGCCGTCCACGTCGAGCGCGTCGCCGACGAGCCCGATCGCGGCGGCGTCGAGCGTTTCCACCTCGAATCGCGCTGTGTCTCGGCCCACGTCGTCGAGATAGACCGTGCGGTCGGTCACCAGCACGCCATTCGATTGCCGACGCCCGAGAAGGTCGATCGAGTGGAAGCCCCAGTACACGAGCGGCAGCTCCCCGTCGGTGCGTGCCTCGCGGAGGTGCAGTTGCTCCACAGCCCGCCAGAAGACGGCCTCGGCATCGTCGTACTCGGGGTGATCGGTCTGGCCCGCGAGGAACACGAAGGAGCCGTTCGATTCCGGTACGGGGACTGCGGCCACCTCGGCCGCCATCCTGTCGAACACGTCGCGTCGACCCTCGGGCAGACGCTCGAGGTAGGCGGACAGATCGGGGATCGCAGGCATGGTGTGCTCCACTCGTCGACGGTCGTGTCGCGTCTATTCTGTGTCGGGTGACCCTCCTGCGGCGACCTGCGGTGCTCGACACGAGGCCGCTCACCGACCGGGTCGATCGTCGCAGACTCCGCTCCTTTCGACGCTCGCTGCCCGAAGCCGTCCGCCCCCCGTTCGTCGCGGCGGTCTGGCCGTCGACGGTCGTGATCGTCCTCCCGCTCGCCTTTCTCTTCATGTGGACGGCTTTCGCGGGCGCCTGGTTCATCGACGACGGTGAATGGGACCCGGCGACGACCGTGCTACTGCTCCCGTACGTGGGGCTGCCGCTCCTGGGTGTGGTGCTCCTCATCCGCGCGCTGCGGCGACGGAGCGGCGTGAGGCAGTTTCGCCTCCACGGGTTCGCGGAGGCGAACGGATTCGACTACGTCCCGTATATCGACCGGCCCTCGCTCCCGGGCATGATCTTCCGTCGGTTCGGGGCCCTCGCCGACTATTCGACCGATGTCGTGCGGCTGCACGCGACCACGCCGTTCGAGGTGGGCAACCATGTCTCGAAAGTCAGGGCCGGGCGCTCGACGACGACCCATCGATGGGGCTACGCGGTCACGCGACTCCCGGTCGCATTGCCGCACATCGTGCTCGACGCGCAGGGCAACAACTCTCTTCGGCGCCCCGCCCTGTCGGGCGCCTATTCGCAGACCCAGCGGCTGTCGCTGGAGGGGGACTTCGACAAGCACTTTTCGTTGTACTGCCCGCGAGGGTACGAGCGTGACGCGTTGTACCTCTTCTCACCCGAGGTCATGGCGCACTTCATCGACACCGCCTCGAAGCTCGATGTCGAGATCGTCGACGATTTCGTGTTCTTCTATTCGCCTCGCGAGCTCTCCTCCCTCGACCCGGAGTCGTGGAGACAACTCCTGGCGACCATCGACGCGTTCTCCGACCGCGTCGAACAGTGGGGGCGCTGGCGAGACGACCGGCTGCTCGACGCGCCGGTCTTCTTCCCCGTCGAGGGTGTCGCGCGCGAGGGTCGACGGCTGGCGTTGCGGGCGGACTGGTGGTGGCTCGTCGGCGTGCCGTTGGCGCTCTTCGGGTTCTTCCGGATCGGGGCCGACCTGATCGCCGCGTGGGGGCGGTGAGAGCCGTCACCAACCGCCGCGCGTGGGGGTGTGTCCCTCTCGCGCGTCATCGGGCATCGCCATGTCGGCGCGAACGCCCAGCAACCTGATCGGGCGGTCGGGATCGATCTTCGCGACGAGGGTCATCTCCTCGCGCGTGATGAGATCTCGGTCGTTCGTCGGGGCTATTTTTCGGGTGAACGTCTTCGTGAGGAACGGCGCGTACCGGACCTTGAGACCGAGCCCGATCACCATTCGCTCCTCGGCGGCCACCTCATCGAGCACCTCGTCGAGCATTCCGCGGACGGCGGTGTCGACGTCTGCCGGGTCGATGAGGTCTTGCTGGAACGTCGTCTCACGGCTGTGCCCGCGCGCCACCCAGGGGGTGTCATCGACGACGGCGCTGCCCTGGCCACGCCCCAGCTGCCCGTACCACAGGCCCATCTTCGGGCCGAACTCCGAGGTGAGTACGGCGTCGTCGGCGGAGGCGAGCTCACGGACGGTGAGGATGCCGTGGGCCGCCAATCGGCGTGCAACTTTGCTTCCGATGCCCCAGAGCTCCTTCGTGGGCAGGTCGCCCATGACCTCGAACCAGTTCGCAGCCGTGAGACGGAAAGTCCCTCGGGGCTTGCCGAAGTCGGTCGCGATCTTCGCGCGAACGAGGGTGTCGCCCACTCCGACGGAACAATGCAGACCGGTCCGCTCGAGGACCGCGGCCTGGATCGCCCGCGCGTATCCCTCGGGGTCGGCACTCTCGACGCCCACGAAGGCTTCGTCCCATCCCAGAACCTGCACGGTCGCGCCGGGCTGCGCGCGGAGGGTGGCCATGACCTCCTCCGACGCCGCGGTGTACGCGGGCGCGTCGACGGGGAGGAGCACGGCATCGGGCACCTTCCGCGCCGCGATCCGCAGGGGCATTCCCGACCCGACACCGAACGCCCGCGCCTCGTACGAGGCGGTCGAGACGACGGCTCGCTCCGTGGGATCGCCGCGTCCGCCGACGATCACGGGCCTGCCGGCGAGCTCGGGTCGTCGCAGCACCTCGACGGCCGCGATGAACTGATCGAGGTCGACGTGCAGCACCCAAGGGATCGCGCCATCGCTCATGCGCTCCAGTGTGCCGCGGTCCGCCGACAATCGCGCGGGGGCGTTCGTTGCCGTGGCGCGACTCCATCTGTAACCCGGTACTGGTAGGCAGGTACCGCGCACCCGCCCGCCGACGAAAGGCACCTCAGACGATGGTCTGGTTCATCCTCGCAATCATCCTGCTCGCCGTCGCCGCAGCATCCGTCGTCTGGGCGTTCCTCTCGAAGTCGAAGACGCCGGCGATCTTCACCGGTATCGCCAGCGTGGTCGTCGCACTGGTGTGCATGTTCATCTCCACCTTCTGGTCGAACGGTGTCGGGGAGGCGAAGGTCATGGTCAACTCCGTCGACCGCACCGTCGTCGGCACGATCGAAGAGCCGGGCACGGGGTTCAAGCCCGCCTGGGTCGACTTCGTCGACTTCGATCTGTTCTCGCAGGAACTGAAGTACGCGGGCGGCGACACCGCTCCCAGCTACGCGGGTGGAACGGTGAACGGGCGCGAGATCACGGTCTCGGTCGGCGGGGTCAGCGGCGGGTCGACGCAGGCGAACGTCGACATGACCTTCGTGTACTCGGTCAACGCCGAGAAGGTCGAAGACGTCTACGAGGAGTTCCGCTCGCAGGAGCGCTTCACCGAGCAGATCGTGAGCAAGCAGGTGCTGTCGATCTCGCGGCAGGTACCCGCCGAGTACAGCGCCATCGACTTCCGAGGTGCCAAGCGCGGCGAGGTCGAACTCGGCATCCAGGCAGCGCTGAACGATCGGCTCGAGCAGTACGGCGTCGAGTTCACGTCGGTGACCATCCAGGATGTGCGCTACCCCGACGTGGTCGAGACGGCGCTGACCGCGATCGAACAGGCGAACCAGAAGGCGCAGGAGGCCGAGGCGATCCAGCGAACGCGGCAGGTCGAAGCCGAGACGAAGAAGATCGAGGCGCAGGGTGAAGCCGACGCCAACCGCATCCTCTCGGAGTCGTTGACCCCCGAGGTGGTCGAGATCCGCCGTCTCGAAGCTCTCATCGAGGTGTCGAAGAACGGCGACCTCATCATCGACGGCGGAGAAGGCGGCACCCTCATCCAGCGCAACGCCCCGCAGTGATCCCGACCGAAAACGGAGCACGCCATGGTTCCTCTCGCCCTCGTCGTGGGCTTTCTCACCGTCTTCGCGATCGGCGTGGGCACGGGGGCCGCCATCATGCGCGCGCGCTACCGGAGCGAAGTCCACTTCAAGAAGGCCATCGAAGACGCCCGACTGCAGGGTCGGCTCGACCGCGGCGAGGGGCGTCCCGGGCTCGAACCGCCGCCGCCGTGGCCCGGTCCTGACTCTCCGCGGCAGGAGTGAGACCCTGAGGTGCGTGCCCTCGGGCGTGCGTCAGGGGCGCGCAGCGTCGAGGGCGGCGCGAACTCCGTCGGCGAACCACTCCGGGCGTTCCCACGCGCCGAAGTGCCCGCCGGCAGGATGCTCGGTCCACTGCACGATGTCGAAGAAGCGCTCGCCGAACACGCGTGGCGCGCTGATGAGGTCTTTCGGAAAGAGCGAGACCACGGTCGGGGTGTCGAGCTTCGCGGTCAGCGGGGCGTTGTCTGCCGCGTAGGGGGCGAAGGACGTACCGATGCTGCCGGTCACCCAATATGCGGTGAGCCAGGTCAAGAGTTCGTCTCTCGAGAACACCGACTCGACGTCGCCGCCGCTGTCGGTCCACGACGTGAGCTTTTCGACGATCCAGGCCGCGAGTCCGGCGGGGGAGTCTCCCAGGCCGACCGAGAGGGTGTTCGGTTTGGTGGACTGCCCGAGCGCGTAGGCGCCCTCTGTCGCACGCCAGGCGTTCGCCGACGCGAGGTAGCGCGTCTCGGCCTCGTCGAGGGTCTCGGTATCGACGGCGAACGCGTGGGAGTAGGGAATGTCGGTCAGGTGAAGTGCGGTGACGCGGTCAGGATGCTGCGAAGCCCACCGCTCCGCGATGCCGCTGCCGATGTCACCGCCCGAGACGACGAACCGGTCGTACCCGAGCTCGGTCATCATCGCGTCGAGCTGCCGGGCGACGGCGTCCGAATTCTCGCGCATCGGGCCGGCGGAGAACGGAAATCCCGGGAGCGCCGGCACGACGACGTTCACGTCGGAGAGCAGCGGCAGCACGCGGTCGAAACGGAGGATCGAGTCGGGCCAGCCGTGCAACAAGACGACGGTCGCCCTGTCGTCACCCGCGCGATGGTGGACCGCCCGCACGGCGGTCTCCGGTGCACCGGTCAGCACCCACGGCAGGTCGAGGATGCGCCGCTCGTGCTCTCGCCAGTCGTAGTCGTCGGCCCACGACGTGATGAGGGACTGCAGGAACGGGCGGTCGACGCCGAGACGGCCGCCGCCGGCGGCGAGCGGCGTCACCCACCGGGTGCGGGCGAGTCGTTCTCGCAGGTCGTCGAGGAGGGCCTGGGTGACGGGCGCGGGGGCGTTCACGCGACCTCGACGTCTCTGTCGGCTTCGACCGGCGCGGCGCCGCGCCGCGCGAGCGCCGCGCCGAGCCGCTCGACCGCTTCGCGCAGGAGCGGTCGGGGGAGCGCGAAGACGAAACGCACGTGCCCGATGCCCGCGACGCCGCAGGCGGCGCCGTCGGTCATCGCGACGCCCGCGTGTTCGCGGAACCATTCCGCCAGGTCGCCCTCGAGGCCGTACGCGCGAAGGTCGATCAGGGCGATGTACGTGCCCTCCGGAACGGTCATGCGCGCCTCGGGCAGGTGCTCGGTGACGAGTTCGCCGAGGAGTCGGCGGTTGCCGTCGAGATAGGCGACGGCGTCGTCGAGCCATTCGCGCCCGGCCGTGTAGGCCGCGGTGTTGGCGACGACACCGAGGGTGGAGGTGCCGTGTCCGGCCCAGAAACCGAGCTCGGTCCAGATCGCCGCATCCGCGTCGCTCGAGAGAATCACCTGGGCGCACTTGAGCCCGGCGAGATTCCAGGCCTTCGAGGCCGATGCGGCGGTCAGCGTATGCCCGGCCGCCACGTCTGAGATCGACGCGTACGGGATGTGGCGGGCGGGCGCGTAGACGAGGGGTGCATGGATCTCGTCGGAGAAGACGCGCCCGTTCTTCGCCGCGACCACGCCCGATACGGCCTCGAGCTCATCACGCGTGAAGACCGTGCCGAGGGGGTTGTGCGGGTTGCAGAGCACCAGCAGACCCGCGCCGTCGTCGAACGCACGCGCGATGCCGTCGAGGTCCATGACCATGCGCCCGTCGACCTCGATGCTGGGCACCTCGATCACCCGGCGCCCCAGACGGGGCGGCACGAGAAGGAACGGCATATAGGCCGGCGTCGGCACGATGACCGCCGTGCCCGGCTCGGTGAAGTGCTCGATCGCGAGCTCGAACGCGGTGATGACGTCGGGCACGTGATGCACGCGCTCGGCCGGGACCTCCCAGCCGTAGGAATCCCGGTACCAGGCGGCCGTCGCCGCGGCGAGTTCATCAGACAGGTGGGACGGCAGGTAACCCGTCAGGCCGATGTCGAGAGCACCCGTCAGCGCATCGCGGATCGGGGGAGCGACCCCGAAGTCCATCTCGGCGACGAAGGCTCCGATCACATCGGGGAACATCGTCCACTTCAGGCTTCCGTTCGCGCGGAGGTCGGCTTCGGACAGGGCGTCGAAGAACGGGACGGTCATGCGTCCATCCTCGCCCATGCCTACGACAAGAGCCGCGACCCCGAAGGGACCGCGGCTCTGGGCCAGTCGGGGTTACGCGGTGACGCCGGCCTCGGCGCGCTTCGGCAGAACCCACCCGGGACGCACGAAGTGGCACGTGTAGCCGTGGGGGATGCGGATCAGGTAGTCCTGGTGCTCGGGCTCGGCCTCCCAGAACGGGCCCTCGGGCTCGATCGTGGTGACGACCTTCGCGGGCCACAGCCCCGACGCGTCCACGTCGGCGATCGTCTCGCGGGCGACCTTCTCCTGCTCGGCGGAGAGCGGGAAGATCGCCGAGCGGTAACTGGTGCCGACGTCGTTGCCCTGACGGTTCAGCGTCGACGGGTCGTGGATCTGGAAGAAGAACGCGAGGATGTCGCGGTAGCTCGTCTTCGTGGGGTCGAAGACGATCTCGACAGCTTCGGCGTGACCGGGGTGGTTGCGGTAGGTCGCGCGCTCGTTCGTGCCGCCGGTGTAACCCACGCGTGTGTCGAGCACGCCGGGCTGGCGGCGGATCAGGTCTTCAGCGCCCCAGAAACAACCGCCGGCGAGAACCGCCGTCTCGGTGCCGGGTGTACGCGTGATGGTTCCAGTGGTGTCGGTCATGCTGCGCTCTCTTCGGTGGTGAACAGTGTCGTGTAGGCGCCATAGCCCTGCGCCTCGAGTTCGGCGACGGGGACGAAACGCATCGCGGCCGAGTTCATGCAATAGCGCAATCCTCCCGCATCCTTCGGGCCGTCGTCGAAGAGATGGCCGAGGTGGCTGTCTGCGCCGGCCGAGCGTACCTCGGTGCGCTTCATCCACAGCGTGCGGTCGGTCTTCTCGGTCACCACGCTGGGGTCGATCGGCTTGGTGAAGCTCGGCCACCCCGACCCGCTCTCGAACTTGTCGGTCGACGAGAACAGCGGCTGGCCCGAGACCACGTCGACGTAGATGCCGGCCTCGTGGTTGTCCCAGTAGCGGTTGCGGAACGCGGGTTCGGTGGCGTCCTCCTGCGTGACGCGGAACTCGTTCGGGGTGAGGCGGCTCAGCGCCTCGGGAGTCTTGCGGTAGTCGGTGCTCACGGGTCCTCCTCGAATCGCGCCGCTGGCTGCGGCGTCACTGAAGAGAACCGTCACCGCGTCGGTTTTGGTCCCGTGAAGCTGGGAGCGGGGTGTGAGTTCTGCGATACTCCTCGCGTGCCCACGCGCAGCCGTATCGGAATTCCCCTCGCTCTCGCAGCGATCGTCGGCGCTCTGACAGTCGGGTGCGGCGTCCTGCAGACGATCTCAGCGAACGGCGACGACGTCGCGCGCAGAAACGTCGAGGACATCGCCACTCAGATCGCGGCCCACTCCGACAACAAAGCCGAGATCACCGTCATCGAGATGGTCGCCTTCTGGGTACCTTCTTCCTCCGTCGGCGGCGAAGGAGCCGTCACCGTCGAGCCACTCGCCTGGTCTGGACAGATCGGGTCCGACTCCACGGCGACGATCGACGTGCGCATTCACGCGGAAGTGGAGGCCTACTCGTCCCCGGCGATCTTCGGCGATTCGCACGGACCCGGCGAGGCGACGACCTGTTTTCGTTTCGTCTGGCCCCTCTACGACGAAGCGGCCCGCACCGAGATCCCGTGCCCCGACGGTCCGGCGCCGATCCGTCCGACGCCCGCCCCCGCCCCAGACCTCGATGACGCGGATCGGGCGACCGTCGTCGCCGTTCTCAACTCGGGAGTGGACGCCGAAGAGGCTGGCATCGCGCTCCGAGAGGCCTTTCCGTCGCCCCTGGTGACGATCGAATCCGTCGACTGGCGCGGGCAGATGGTGGTCGCCGTCGGGATTCCGGAGGAACGCGAGTGCATCCTCGCGGCGCGGGATGCTGACGGCGCGGTCTCGTTTCCCTCGTTCCGTCAGATCTCGCTCGAACCGGGCGAGGGCGGATGCTCGACGTCGCTTTACACGAACCCGCCCCTGTGAGCTGCCCGGCCCCGTTCCTCCGGATCAGTCCAGGGCGATCACGAGCTTGACCGTCGAGGTGCCTTCGCGCAGAGCGTCGAGCGCGGGCTGTACGTCGGCAAGCGATGTGCCGACGATGCGGGGCGCGGGGAACGGGGCGTGTCGCCCATCGGCCAGGGCGGACGGCAGGTGGTCGGTCCACAGCATCCGGCCCACCTCGTTCTTCATCAGGCTGCTTCCCCAGACGAACCGGGCACGGACCCCGTGCAGCGCGCAACGGATCTGCAGCAGAACGTTGCCGGTGATCAGCCGCGCCATCAGTCGCGCACGGGTCGCCGAGAAGCCCCCGCGACGCGGCTGGTCGTAGAACGAGACGGAGGGGCTGCTGAGCGCGACGCGTTTCGCACCGGTCGCGATGGCGATCGCGACGCTCGGCTCGGCCGACCCGGTGGCGATGGCCAACACGCCTTTCACCTTCGAGCCGCGCGCGGCCGCGGCGATCTTCTCGACCACGTCGGGGTCGCGGTAGTCGAAGACGTGCGCCGCACCCAACGCGCGCAGACGCTCGTGGTTGCGCGGCGACGCCGTGGTGATGACGGCGTACCCGGCGGCACGAGCGAGCTGGATCGCATTCGCCCCGACGCTCGTCGAACCGCCCCAGATGACGACTGTCTCGTCGCGTTCGATCGCGGCTGCGGAGGGATGCGACAGACCCAGTTGGTCCACCTGGAAGAGGGCGGATGCCGCGGTCGACACCGCCAGGGGCAGCACGGCCGCGTCGGCGAAGTCCATACCGGCGGGGATCGGGGCGGCCAGGCCCTCCTCGACCGCGACGAACGTCTGGAAGCCTCCCTCCGCGACCTGGTCCCGGCCCCTCTCCATGCCGACCGCGTAGGCGAAGACACGGTCGCCCGGCACGAAGCGCGTGACCGACCCGCCCACCGAGACGACCTCTCCGGCGACGTCTTCGCCCAGCACCACGGGGTATGCGAGCCAGCGGTACATGAGTCGCCCGTTCGATTGGGTGATCGCGTCGAGCGGGTTGACGGCCACCGCGCGAACGCGCACCACCAACTGCGTGGGTGTGGCAACCGGCAGGGGCGCTTCGCGGACGGTGAGGTCGGCGTACGGCGCGTCGATCCAAGCTGCGGTGTTGCTCGTCATTCTCGGTCCCTCGATCTCGGTGATGACATCTCGTGTCATAGCAATGATGACACGAAATGTCGTACCCTGGTCGCATGACCCGATGGGCCCCCGACGCGGCGCTACGCCTCGAGCACGCAGCCACCGAGCTGATGGAAGAGCAGGGGTACGGCCCGACGACCGTTCCGCAGATCGCGACGCGCGCGGGCCTCACCACCCGGACGTTCTTTCGGCACTTCGCCGACAAACGCGAGGTGCTGTTCCTGCGCGACCGCGAGTTCCCCGAGGTCGTCGCGCGAGCGCTTGCCGACTTTCCGGACGACATCGCCCCGTCGGCGCTGGTCGAGCAGGGGCTCGAGGTCGCCGTCGCCCCGCTCGAGGAGTGGCGCGACGGGGTCTCGCGGCGCCGGGCACTGGTTCGATCCGAAGACCGCCTGCGCGAACGCGAGCTGCTCAAGTCTGCGCGGCTCTCCGACGCCGTGGCGAGCGCGCTGACGTCGCGGGGCGTTGCGACGCTCGACGCCCGTCTGCTCGCAGCACTTTCGGTCGTCGTGTTCGACACCGCCCTCGATGAGTGGCTGGATTCCACTGACGGGACGCCGCTGGCCTCTCACCTTCGCGCCACGTGGATCAGGGTCAGATCGCTCTCGCGGTGAGGCGCGGGAAGCGTCAGCGGTGTCAGGCGAACAGCCCGGCGCCGACGTACGAGCCGGGCGCGGCGCCGGGCGGGACCGCCCAGACCCCTGACCCCACATGGCGGAGGTATTCGCCCATGGCGTCGGTCGACAGCGCGCGCTGCAGCGTGACGAACTGTGCGGGATCGCGCTGGAAAGACAAGAAGAACAAGCCCGCATCGAGCCGACCGAGGTCGGTGTTGCCGTCGACGTAGTTGTAGCCGCGGCGGAGGATGCGCGTGCCCCCGTTGTTGTCGGGGTGGGCGAGACGCACGTGGCTGGCGCGGTCGATGCGGGGCGTTCCCGCGGCATCCGTCGCCTCGAAGTCGGGGGCGGTGAACTCGTCGCCGCCCGACAGGGGTGCGCCTTTGCCCTTGTCGCGCCCGACGATGCGGTCTTGCTCGCTGAGGCGCACGCGGTCCCAGGTCTCGATGATCATCGCGATCTTGCGTGCGACGAGGTACGAGCCGCCGGCCATCCACGCCGGGCCGTCGCTGTCGCCGACCCAGACGCTCGCGTCGAGCGCCGCGGCGTCATCGGCGAGGATGTTCGCCGTGCCGTCTTTGAAGCCGAAGAGGTTTCGCGGAGTCGCGGCGTCCGACGTCGTGCGAGAGGTGCGTCCGTAGCCGAGCTGCGACCAGCGGATGCGCGCGCGTCCGAAAGCGATGCGGCTCAGGTTGCGGATCGCGTGCACCGCCACCTGCGGGTCGTCGGCGCAGACCTGGATGCAGAGGTCACCGTCGGATGCTGCCGGGTCGAGGTCGTCGCCGAGGAATGCGGGCAGTCGCTCGAGCGGCGAGGGGCGCGAGGCCGTGAGGCCGAAGCGGTCGTCGAAGAGGGTCGGCCCGAAGCCGAACGTGATCGTCAGCCCGCTCGCGGGGAGCCCCTGCGCTTCGCCGGTGTCATCGGGCGGTGCTTCGGGCGAACCGTTGACGGCACCCGTGGCGCTGACTTCGAGCCCCTGCGACAGGCGCGCGGCCGCGTACGTCCAGTCCTGAAGAAGCGAGACGAGGTCGTCGCGGTCGGTGCGGGCCATCATGTCGAACGCGGCGAAGTGCAGGTGCTCCTGCACCGGCGTCGTGATCCCGGCCTGGTGTGCACCGTAGAAGTCGTAGGCCGTCGACGCCGAGTCGGCCCCCGTCCGGCCGATCGCTCCGGCCGTTGCCGCACCCCCTCCGGCACCGAGAACCAGCCCGGCGGCACCCGCACCGAACGCCCAGCCGAACAAGCCGCGCCGCGAGACGCCGGCGGGTGCCGGGGCCTCGAGGCCGGGTTCGGACGGCTGGCCGTCGGTCGCGGGCTCGAAGTCGGTGGTCACATCACTCCAGCACGGTCACGGTGAGCTGCGAGAGCGGCTCGGCGAGGGCGTTGATGAGGTCGGTGAACTCGCGCTTGTTCTCGTCGGTGAGGGTCGCGTAGCCGACGAAGCCGTCGGTGAGAGAGCCGTGCGCGGCGAGGGACGCTTCGAGGTCGGCGTAACCGGCGTCGATGTCGTCGACGAGGGCGGCACCTTCTTCACCCTTCGACGCAGCGAAGTCGGAGACGAGCGAGAAGGCCATCTTCGACCCTTCGACGTTGGCCGCGAAGTCGTAGAGGTCTGTGCCCGACCACCAGTCCTCCTCGCCGCTGATCTTGCCCGTGGCGACCTCGTCGAGCAGGGCGATCGCGCCGTTCGAGATGCCGGCGACGCCCTGCTCGTCGAGAGCGGTCTGGAAGTCGGTGGAGTGCACGTAGTCGTACAGCTCCTGCGCGTCGGTGATCAGCTGGTCGCCGTAAGAGGCCCGCTCATCGGGGGTCGACGGTGCCCAGTCCTGCCACGCGGGGGTCTCGCCGTCGGCGTTGAGCGCGTCTTGCGCGGGAACCCACAGATCTTTCTCGATGCGGTGGAATCCGGTCCACTCGAGGCCCTCGGCGGCAGCGTCGACCTCGCGGTAATCGATGCGCGGGTCGAGGTCGCCGAGCGCCTCTGCCACCGGCTCGATGCGCTCGTAGAATGCGCGCACCAGGGGGAACTGCGCCCGAGCAGTGCCGTCGTCACCCGCTTCGTAGGCGGCAACGAAGGTGTCGACGGCGGGGACGAGCTGCCCGACCTGATCCTTGACGAACGCCGCGTAGAGGTCGACGGCCTGCTGCTTCTGCTCGGCGTCGGGGCCCTCGATCGCCACCGCGTCGCCACTGACCGCGAAGCCCGCGCGGCCGACACCGTCGCCGATCATGCCCGGTTTGCAGAGCGTGTAGTAGTCGCCGGGCTGGGCGACGACGGTGAGCGTGCGCGAAGCGCCGGGGGCGATGTTCTCGACCTCGCCCACGATCCGCAGCCCGTCGTCGGCGAGCAGGTAGAACTCGGTCACTTCGTCGCCGCTGTTCGTCACATCGAAGGCGAGCGTGCCGCTCGTGGCGCTCGAGCCCGATACCTCGCATCCGTCACCGGTGGAGGTGACGGTGAGGGCATCGGATGCTGCGACATCGGCTTTGGCGACGCATCCGGTCAACACGAACGCCGTGACACCGACGGCGGCAGCCGCTCCGACGAGACGAGAGGTTTTCATAGTGCTCCTTGAGAGGTGGATTCCACGACGACCCGCGGTTCGCGAGTGGCCGTGGGAGTGGTGCGAGCTGCGGCGCCCCGCGCGAAGAAGAAGCCGACGACGCCGATGTAGACGACCCACGCGATCACCTGCACCCACGACATGCGCGGCATGAATCCGACCGTCGCCTGCAGGATCGCGGCGAGCGGCCCGCCCGGTGCGACGACCGTCGAGACATCGAACGCCCACCCGAAGGGCAGCCCTGCCCAGCCGGTCATGACCGCTCCGGTAGCGGCGTCCAGAGGAGCGGCGGCGGTGAACGGCCCGGGGAGCGCCCCCGCTTCTTGCAGATCGTGGATCGCGTAGGCGAGCACGCCGGCCGCGACGATCACGAGGAAAGCGCCGGTCCAGGTGAAGAAGACCCGCAGGTCGAGCCGCAGCATCCCCTTCGCCACGGCCCAGCCGAGGACGGCGGCGACCCCGAGGCCGAGGAGCGCCCCGACAAGGGCCGAGGGGGCATCGCCGAACGACTGCACCATCGACCACAGCAGGAGGGTCGTCTCGATGCCCTCGCGGGCGACCGAGACGAACCCGATCGCCACCAGCGCCCATACGCTGCGGGCGGCGAGGGCGCGCTGCACCCCGCTCTCGAGATCGTGCTTCAGCGTGCGGGCGGTGCGCTGCATCCAGAAGATCATCCAGGTGACCATGGCGACCGCGACGAGCGACAGCAGGCCGCCGATCAGTTCTTGCGCCTCGAAGGTGAGCGAGTACGCACCGAAGGTGAGGATCGCTCCGATTCCGAGCGACAGCGTGATCGCCAGGCCCACGCCGGCCCAGAGCCGGGGGAGGGAGTCGCGCCGCCCCGCGCGCGTCAGGTAGGCCACCAGGATGCCGACGACGAGAGCCGCCTCGAGGCCCTCGCGCAGGCCGATGAGGAAGGTGGCGAACACGGGCAGACGTCCTTGCGGGTGTGAAAGGGGCGGGAGGCGAGTCGAGGGAAGGTTAGGCAACCCTCACCGATGGGAAAGATTACGCCCGGAGGGCTTGTTCGTCCACATCGACTCCTCGAAGTCGAGCAATCCGCTCGGCGCGCAACCCCCGGCTGCCGCCAAGCCTGCGCGTCTACGCTGGCCGAACCCGATACCCAGGAGGACACCGTGTCGCGCACCATCGTCATCACCGGAGCAAGCGACGGCATCGGCGCAGCCTCGGCGCGCCAGCTGCACGAGGCGGGCGAGCAGGTCGTCGTCGTCGGCCGCAACCCCGAGAAGACCGCCCGTGTCGCTCGGCAGTTGGGCGTGCCCTCGCACGTCGCCGATTACAGCGACCTTTCGCAGGTGCGCGACCTCGCCGCGGTGCTCCTCGAGACGTACCCGCGCATCGACGTGCTCGCGAACAACGCCGGCGGCGTCTTCGGCGAGCGCACCGTGACGGGCGACGGCTACGAGTTGACCTTCCAGGTGAACCACCTGGGCGGCTTCCTCCTCACCAACCTGCTCCTCGACCGGCTGATCGAGAGCCAAGCGTCGATCGTGCAGACGTCGAGCTTCGCCGCCCGCGGCTTCGCGCGGTTCGACATCGACGACCTCCAGGGTGAGAACCGTTTCTCGGCGACCACGGCGTACGGCAACGGCAAGCTCGCCAACGTCCTGTTCACGAAGGAGCTCAACCGCAGATTCGGCGACGACGGAGTGAGCGCGGTGGCGTTCCACCCCGGCGCCATCGCCAGCGGGTTCGCGGCAGCATCCACCGGTCCGTGGCGCTTCATATACACGAACCCGCTCGCGAGCCGTCTGCTGACCTCGACCGAGGTCGGCGGCGCGCGGCTGACGTGGCTCGCACTGGGAAAGCCGGGTGTCGACTGGGAGCCCGGCGAGTTCTACTCCAACAACAAGCCCTCTCGCACCAGCCCGGTCGCTGCCGATCCGTTGATCGCGAAGCGGCTCTGGGATGAAAGCGCCGAGATGGTCGGGCTCTAGGCCCCATGCCCGCCACCCCGCGGCAGTCGAAGCCCTGCGCTCACTGCGGTCGTCCGTTCAGCGACCGCAAGCGGTGGAGCGGCCGTGAGCAGTGGGACGAAGTGAAGTACTGCTCCCGCGGATGCCGCGCCGCGGCCGCCCGCGAAAGGCGCAGCGCGTGAGGGCAGCCCTGATCCTCGGCACCCAGGTGTTCGCGCAGCATCCGTCGTTCGACGATCCCGACATCGACGCGTTCTTCTTCGTGGAGTCGGCCGCACGCTTCGAGCGGATGCCGTACCACCAGCACAAGATCGTGCTGGTCCTCGCGGCCATGCGGCAGGCGGCCGCGCGCCTCGAAGCCGAGGGCCGAGAGGTGCACCGCGTCGAGCTGTCCGAGGGGCTGGGCTTCGCCGAGGGAATCTCGAGGCTTGTCGAAGAGACCGGTGCCGAAGGGCTCGCGTGGATGAGCGCGACCGACCGGGGGGTCGACGAGCGCCTCGATCGTCTCTGCGCGAAGCTCGGCGTGCCGACCCGGGTGTATCCCGACGCGCTGTTCCTGACCCCGGCAGAGCTGGTCGACGGGTGGTTCGGTGAGCATCAAACGCCGCTCATGGAGGACTTCTACCGCTGGCAGCGCCGGCGCACCGGCGTCCTCATGGACGGAGACAAACCGGCCGGCAAGCGCTGGAACTTCGATGCCGATAACCGCCAGCCGCTGCCGAAGGGCGGGCTTGCGATTCCGGCATTGCCGGTCGTCGCCCGTGACGCGATCACCGAGCGCACGATCGCCGAGGTGGCGGAGCGCTTCGCCGGGCACCCGGGTGACGCGTCGGAGTTCTGGCTGCCCGTCACCCCCGAGGTCGCACGCGACTGGCTCACGACCTTCGTCGACGAGCGACTGCACGACTTCGGCCGGTACGAAGACGCGATGGCGCACGACGAGCCGTTCCTGTTCCACTCGCTGATCTCGCCGCTGCTGAACATCGGGCTGATCACGGTGCAAGAGGTGGTGGATGCGGCGCTCGCCGCCGCCGACGACGTGCCGCTGGCATCGATCGAGGGGTTCCTGCGCCAGGTCATCGGCTGGCGCGAATACATGCGGGGGATGTACCGGGTGCACCCGGTGCTGGAGCGCACGAACTTCCTCGGACAGGAACGCAAGCTCGAGGGCTGGTGGTACACGAACGAAGACGTGCCAGACGATCTGCCGGAGCCCGTTCGCGCCGTGCTCGCGCGCGTGCACCGCTGGGGCTACGCGCATCACATCGAGCGGCTCATGGTGCTCGGCAATTGGTTCCTGCTGCAGGGGTACGAGCCGCGCGAGGTCACGCGGTGGTTCTCGGCGCTCTTCGTCGACGCCTACGAGTGGGTCATGGTGCCGAACGTCATGGGCATGAGCCAATACGCCGACGGGGGTCTCGTCGGAACGAAGCCCTACATCTCGGGCGGTGCCTACCTGCAGCGCATGGGTTCGTGGTGGTCGTCGGGCCGTGAGGCCAAGGAGTCGGCGTTCACCGACGCCTACTGGCGCTTCCTCGACGAGCACGAAGACCGCCTCGCGGGCAACCACCGCCTGGCGCGTCCGCTCGCGCAGATGCGGTCGCGTCGCGAGGCCGCGGCCGAGTGACTCGCCGGGCACAACTCCGGCGATATCGGAGCTTCCGCCCCCTCAGCGGCCTACACGGACCCCGCGAGACCGCATTGCAGGGGTTGTTCGCGGGCTCAGGCGTCGAGCGCCCGAGCGACCGCGACCAGCACCTGGTCGAGCTGGGGCACGCCCGCCGCGCGCAGAACCTCGGCGCCCGCCGCGGTGCGCAGAATCACCGTCGGCGTCGCATCGATGCGGTTCGCCTCGGCCAGGTCGGGCACGAACGCCACGTCGTGTTCCGTGACGACGACGTTCGGGACGAGCTGCTGCACGCGCTCGAGCACTGACCGCGTCTGACGGCAGGCGCCGCAGAACGACGACGAGAACAGGGTGAACTCGATCGGCGCTGTCTGCATACCCGCTGCAACCGCCGCCGCCGCGCCGATATTTCGCGTGGCATCGATTCTTCCCCTGTCGCAGATGGCGACCTCGACCGGCCATTCGTGACAGGGGAGCGCCGGGGGTGGATGTTCCCCTGTCGCAGATGGCGACCCCGACTCACCGTTCGTGACAGCGGAGCGCCGGGGCTCCTGGCGCACCGCAGCGGGGAGACCGCGGCGGGGGGTCAACCCACCCGGCGGTAGAGCACCTCGGGGCGCCCGCGCGCGCCGAACCGGTGCGACACGGCGACGTGACCGGTGTCGGTGAGGTAGCCGAGGTAGCGGCGCACGGTGGCGCGCGAAGCGCCGGACGCCTCGGCCACGGCCTGGGCGGTGACCGGCGTGATGGGGTGCAGCGCGGCGACGATGGTCTGCAGCGTCGAGGCGGCAAGCCCTTTCGGCAGCGCGTCCGGCATGGCGGGCGCCGAGGGGCCCTGACGCGGCCCGACCAGTCGGTCGATCTCGCCCTGTGCGAGGCCCACGGGTGTTTCGGCGATGCGCGCGCCGCGCTCGCGGCGGTACTCGGTCAGTCGAGCGACGAACGCCTCTTTCGTGAACGGCTTCACGAGGTAGCCGACGACGTGCGCGGCGAGGGCCTGGCGCACCGTGAACCCGTCGCGGGCCGAACTGATCACCATGACGTCGACGCCCCACTCGCGCACCAGGCGCAGGCGATGAAGCACCTCGATGCCGCTGAAGTCGGGCAGGTTCATGTCGAGCAGCACGAGGTCGACGCTCGAGTCTGCCGCCAACCGCGCGCCGTCGGCTCCCGTGCGCACCGCCGCGACGAGGTCGAAACCGGGCACGTCGCGCAGGTACGCGGTGTGCAGTCGCAGCACGGCGGGGTCGTCGTCGACGAGCAGGGTGCGGATGCTGTCGGCCGTCACCATACGAACCCCCGGGCGGCGATCGGCATCTCTACCGTGAACCGCGCCCCGCCCCACGGCGATCGGCCGACGGTGATCGTGCCTCCCCGGCCGGCGACCTCGCGGCGCACGATGTCGAGCCCGACGCCGCGGGAGTCGGGGCCGCCCTTCGACGAGACACCCCGCTCGAAGATGCGGTCGACGAGGTCGGGGGCGATGCCTGGGCCGTCGTCGACCACGTCGATGTGCACGTCGGTGGTGTCGGCGACCACCAGCACGCGCACGATGGCTCCGCCCGCCTCGACCGCGTTGCGGCAGAGATTGGCGATCACGAGCAGGTCGGCGTCGTCGAGCATCCCCGGCCCGACCGTGGTCAGCGGGTCGATCTCGAGACGCCCGCCGCGCCCGCCGAACTCGGCCGCGTACGAGTCGAGCAGCGCGCGCAGGGCGGGGTCGCCGACGGCGGCCGCCGCGTCGGTCGCCGTCGTGGGCGGAACCAGTCGGTCGACGTACTCGAGCGCTGCGCCCGATTCGCCCTCGGCCACGAGCCCGCGGACTACATGCAGGCGCGTGCGGAACTCGTGCGTCTGGTCGCGCAGCGCCTCGGCGATCTGCCGCTGGGTCTCGGCGTCGCGGGCGCGTTCTTCGAGGCGGCGGATGCTGCGACGCAGCGCGCCGGTCAGAAGCGCGCTGACGAAGCATCCGATCACCACCGACCCCAGCACCCAGGGGAGGAGGCCGCCCACCGCGGCATCGAGGTCGCCCGCGATGCGGCTCTCGAGGATGCCGACCGAGGCGGTGCCCACGACGTCGTCGCCGTCGTAGACGGGCACCTTTGCGCGCAGGGTCGGGCCGAGGGTGCCGGTCTCGGTGCCGACGAACGTCTCGCCCGCGAGCACCGCCGACGCATCCGTCGACACCGGCAGACCCCGCTGGTCGAGGGTCGGGTGGGTGAGCCGCATGCCGGCGGCATCGGTGATCACGACGTAGTCCACGCCCGAGGCCTCCTGCAGGATGTCGGCGAGCGGCTGCAGTTCGCGCATCGCCGCCGGGGTGTCGTCCTGCACGGCGGCGCGCACCTGCTCGAGATCGGCGAGGCTCCGCGAGACATCGAGCACGCGGTCGGTCGTGGCGAGACGGATGCTGCGTTCCTGCACGGCGAGGGCGACCAGAGTCGTGACGGCGACGCACGCGAGAACCACGATGCACTGCATCACCAGGATCAGCAGCATCCGGGTCTTCGTGGTCGGCACCGGCGTGTTCGAGGTCATCAGCGACTCCTCCGCGGCGTGAGCATCAATGAGCGCAACTCCTCGCGGAGGCGATGCGTCGTTCGCGCGGTGCCACTCTACTCGGGCGACCTGCAGCAACGACGGAGCAGGCGCAGGAGGTGAAGATGCGTCGACGCATCACCGGATCGATCGTGGGAGTCCTGGCCGGCGCCCTGTTCGTAGCCGCGGCCGTGCACGCCAGTGCCACCGGCGGCGGAGCCGTCAGCCCGCGAACGAAGATCACGCTCGTTGCTCCCGCCGCCCCGGGTGGCGGTTGGGACGCCTTCGCCCGCGAGGGCCAGCAGGTCATGCGGGCCGAGGGTATCGCCGGAGGGGTGCAGGTCGTCAACGTGCCGGGCGCCTCTGGCACCATCGGCCTCGGTCAGGTCGCCGAGATGGGCGACCGCCACGACCTCATCATGGTCACCGGCGGCGTCATGGTCGGCGGGATCATCATCAACAACTCGCAGGTGACCCTCGAAGACGTCGTGCCCATCGCGCGCCTCGCCGACGACTTCAACGTGCTCGTGGTACCCGCAGATTCGCCCTTCCAGACGCTCGACGACTTCGCGCAGGCGCTCGCCGCCGACCCGGGCGGCACCGCGATCGCCGGCGGATCGCTCGGCGGCATCGACCACCTGCTCGCCGGACTCCTGGCGCAGGCCGTCGGCGCCGACCCCGCTTCGGTCAACTACCTCGCCTACCCCGGCGGCGGTGAGGTCGTGACCTCGGTGCTCTCGCACACGGCCGCGGCCGGCCTCTCGGGCTACAACGAGTTCCGCGACCAGATCGAGTCGGGCAGCATGCGGGCGCTCGGCACGTCGGCGCCCGAACCGGTCGAGGGAATCGACCTCCCCACCTTCCGCGAAGAAGGACTCGACGTGACGATGTCGAACTGGCGTGGCTTCATCGCCCCACCCGGCATCGATGACGCGACCCGCGAAGAACTCATCGCCATGGCGACCGAGCTGCGCGACACCGACGCCTGGGCCGAGGTGCTCGACCGCAACGGATGGGTCGACAGCTTCATGACCGGCGACGAATTCGGCGCCTTCATCGCCGAAGAGACACTGCGCACCGAACAGATCGTCGAGGAGCTGGGGCTATGACCACCAACGAATCCGCACCGCTCACGACGGGGGCTCTGCGCGTCCAGCGCATGCCCCGCTGGTTCACCGGACGCAGCGAGCTGTTCGTCGTCGCGGGGGTTCTGATCCTCGCGACCTGGATGCTGGTCGGCACGGTCACGATGCAGGTGCCGGCCGGTGCCGCCTTCCCCGGGCCGCAGTTCTTCCCGACGCTCGTCGTCGTCTTCCTCTACGCCGTCGGTGTCGCCCTCGCGATCGAGGTGCTGCGTTCGCCGCAGCGCCAGCACGTCGGCGATGACCCGACCGAGATCTCCGACGAGATGCTCCGCGACCTCGGCAGCCTCGACGACACGAGCGAGATCCGCGTCGTTTCGCCCGAGGACTATCCCGCGGTGTCGACGGATGCTGCGGGGAGCGCAGCATCCGGATCCGACCACAAGACGGTCGCGATCACCATCGCCGCGTTCGCGGGCTTTATCGTGATCCTGCCCTTCGTGGGCTGGCTGATCTCGGCCGCGGCGCTCTTCTGGACGATCGCGTGGGCGTTCGGCAGCAAGCGGCCGCTGATGGACATCGCGGTCGCCGTCATCATCTCGTCGGTCGTGCAGTTGGCGTTCGGTGCGGGCCTCGGCCTGTCGCTTCCCGCCGGATTTCTCGGGGGGATTCTCTGATGGACCAGCTCATGCACCTCATGGAGGGGTTCGCGGTCGCCTTCACGCCGCAGAACCTGCTCTTCCTCGTCATCGGCGCCGTGCTCGGCACCGCCGTCGGCGTGCTGCCGGGTCTCGGCTCGGCGATGGCCGTCGCCTTGCTCTTGCCGGTCACGTTCAGCCTCGACCCGACCGGCGCATTCATCATGTTCGCCTCGATCTACTTCGGCGGACTGTTCGGCGACTCGACGTCGGGGATCCTGCTGAACACCCCGGGTAACTCCTCGGCGATCGCCACGACCTTCGAGGGCCATCGGATGGCCAAAGACGGGCGCGCCGCCAAAGCGCTCGGCACCTCGGCGATCGGTGCATTCATCGGCGGCACGATCGCGTGCGTCCTCGTCGTCTTCTTCGCCCCGGCGATCGTGCAGCTGGCGACGATCTTCGGGCCCGCCGAGTACTTCGCCCTCGCCGTCTTCGCGTTCGTCGCGATCTCAGCGGTCGTGGCCGACTCGATCGTCCGCGGTCTCGTCTCCCTCGGTCTGGGCTTCGCGCTCGCCCTCGTCGGTATCGACGGCATGACGGGCACCGAGCGGTTCACCGCGGGCAGCCCGGTGCTCTTCGACGGCATCTCGATCATCGTGATCACCGTCGGACTCCTCGCCCTCGGCGAGGTGCTGCACGTGGGCTCCTACATCCGTCGGTCGGGAGGGCCCGGTGCGGTCGTCGCCCCGAAGGGCTCTCCGATGCTCAGCGCGCGGGAGTGGCGCCAGGCTCTGCCCGCGTTCCTGCGCGGCACCGCGTTCGGCATCCCCTTCGGGGCGATTCCGGTCGGCGGCGCCGAAGTGCCGACGTTCCTCGCCTACGGCACCGAGAAGCGCCTCGCCAAGCGTCGCAACGACCCCGACTTCGGCACGCGCGGCGCGATCCAGGGCGTCGCAGGCCCCGAAGCCGCGGGCAACGCGACCGCGGGCTCCGCGATGGGCGCCCTGCTCGGGCTCGGCATCCCGACCTCGGCCACGGCCGCGATGATGATCGCCGCGTTCCAGCAGTACGGCATGCAGCCCGGCCCGTTGCTCTTCGAGCGCAGCGGCGACCTCGTCTGGCCGTTGCTGGCCAGCCTTTTCCTCGGGCTGATCATCCTGCTCATCATCAACCTGCCCTTCGCCGCTGTCTGGGCGAAGCTTCTCCTGATCCCGCGCCACTACCTGTACGCCGGCATCTCGGTCATCGCGATGCTCGGCATCTATGCGATCGCGTCGCGCACGATCGACCTCTGGATGGCCCTGGGCATCGGTGTCGTCGGGCTGATCATGCGCCGCTTCGCGTTGCCGCTCGCCCCCGTTCTGATCGCGGCGATCCTCGGGCCGCTCGCCGAGACGCAGCTGCGTCGAGCCCTGGCGGTGTCGGAGGGCGACCCGTCGATCCTCGTGTCGTCGCCGATCACGGTAGTTCTCTATATCGCCCTCGCGATCACCGTGGGCGTGAGCATCTTCCAGCACACGCGGCACACCGTGAAGCGTCGCAAAACGGTGCGCGAAGAGAAGCCGAAGGTCGCGGCCCGCTGACCTGGTTCGATCTGCTCGGGCCGCGAACGATGAGGGGATCCCGAGGATCGAGGATGCTTCGCCCGCGAGCCATCCTCATCGTGCGGGATCCCCTCGAACTTCGAGTGAAAAAAGAAGAACCCGGCAGCGAAACGGCTGCCGGGTTCTTCTGGATTATGCGGGGAGGGTCAGGCCCATTCCCACGTGGCCAGCACCGACTGCGCGAGGGCATCGCGGTCGGCCTCATCGACGGTGTCGTTGAAGGTGAACGTCACGACGTACGTCTGACCGGCGTTGGTGGGGTAGTACTGCTCGATGCGGTACTCGGTTCCCTCCGACGACAGCAGTGCGGTCAGGTGCGACGATTCGACGCCGGCGATCTCGACCCGGTCGAGAACCTCGACTCCGGTGGCGCCGCCGCCTTCGAGCTCCTGCACGCCGAGGGTCTCGACCTGCTCGGTCGTCACCTCGCCCGAGGGGCTGAGCACGACGTTGACGTTGTCGGCGAATCCGTCGGTGTCTTCGAGGTCGGCCGCGATCGTGTCGACGCCGGCGGGCTTCTCCTGGCCTTCCGGGATTCCCCAGCCTTCGGGGGCTGTGTAGCTGTAACCGTCGCCCTGCTGGACGTCGCCGGCCGCGGTGGGCGTCGTCGTCGTCGCGGTCGCGCTGGGCGACGACATCTCGGTCTGTTCGGCCTCGGGGGCAGCGGGGCTCGAGCATCCGGCGAGGACGAGAGCGAGGGCGACTGTGGCGAGTATCGGTGTGCGGCGCATGTGACCACCGTATGCGTTGCGTACGAGCTCGCCGCACCCCGATAGGCTCCGCGCGACCATCAGGGCGGCGTGTCTCGTCAAGTCCCCGCGCGAAGCTCCGTTCGTGGCTAGCGTGGAGGTGTGAGTGCACCCGTCGATCCCACGTCCACGTCCGCCTGGAGCCGGCTGCTCGCGGCCCGCGACACCTTCTCGCCCGACTTGCGAGGCTGGTTCGCGAACGACCAGGGCCGAGTCGAACGCCTGACCCACACGGTGGGCGATCTGCACGTCGACCTGTCGAAGAACTTGGTCACCGACGAGATCCTCGCGTCGCTGGTGCAGCTCGCCGAAGAGACCGGCGTCGCCGAGCGTTACGCCGCGATGCTCGCGGGCGAGCACCTCAACACGAGCGAAGACCGCGCGGTTCTCCACACCGCACTTCGTCGTCCGGGCGGAGCGACTCCCGAACTCGTCGTCGACGGCCAGCGAATCGACGCCGACGTGCACGAGGTGCTCGACAACCTTTCGGCGTTCGCCGAGCGCGTGCGTTCGGGGGAGTGGCGGGGCGTCACCGGCAAGAAGGTCACCCACGTCGTCAACATCGGCATCGGCGGCTCCGACCTCGGGCCCGTCATGGTGTACGAAGCATTGAAGCCCTACGCCGACGCCGGCATCGAGGCGCGGTTCGTGTCGAACATCGACCCGACCGACGTCGCGCAGAACACCGCCGACCTCGACCCCGAGACCACGCTGTTCATCGTCGCGTCGAAGACGTTCACCACGCTCGAGACGCTCACCAACGCCCGTCTCGGCCGCGAGTGGCTGTGGTCGGGGCTGACCGAAACCGGCGCGATCAACGGGTCGGAAGAATCGCGAACGGATGCTGTCGCCCACCACTTCGTCGCCGTCTCGACCGCGCTCGACAAGGTCGCGGCCTTCGGCATCGACCCGGCGAACGCCTTCGGTTTCTGGGACTGGGTGGGGGGCCGCTACTCGGTCGACTCGGCGATCGGGCTCTCCCTCGCGATCACGCTCGGCCCCGACAACTTCCGTGAGCTGCTCGCCGGCTTCCACCTTGTCGACGAGCACGTCGCGACGACCCCGCTCGAGCGCAACGTGCCGGTTCTCATGGGCCTGCTGAACGTCTGGTACAACAACTTCCTCGGGGCGCAGTCGCACGCCGTGCTGCCGTACGCCCAGCAGTTGCACCGTTTCGCGGCCTACCTGCAGCAGCTCACGATGGAGTCCAACGGCAAGTCGGTCCGCTGGGACGGCACACCCGTCGTCACCGACACCGGCGAGATCTTCTGGGGCGAGCCCGGGACGAACGGCCAGCACGCGTTCTACCAGCTCATCCACCAGGGCACGCGCTTGATCCCGGCCGACTTCATCGCGTTCGCGAACCCGGCCTACCCGCTCGAAGACGGCGGCCGCGACGTGCACGGGCTGTTCCTGGCGAACTTCTTGGCACAGACGAAGGCGCTTGCTTTCGGCAAGACGGCCGAAGAGGTCGAAGCCGAGGGGACGACCGGTGCTCTGGTCGCGGCGCGGACGTTCCCCGGCAACCGGCCGACGACGTCGATCTTCGCCCCGTCGCTGACGCCGTCGGTGCTGGGCCAGCTGATCGCTCTGTACGAGCACATCACCTTCACCCAGGGCACGATCTGGGGCATCAACTCCTTCGACCAGTGGGGCGTCGAGCTCGGCAAGCAGCTCGCGCTGCAGATCGCTCCGGCGATTGAGGGCGACGAAGCGGCGCTCGAAGCGCAGGATGAGTCGACCCGAGCGCTCCTCGCTTACTACCGCGCGCAGCGTCCCTGAGTGGCGCGGCAATCGGCGAGAGGCTGACGAATGAGCGAAGGAAAGACGGCCATCGCCGCCGAGCTCGCGCAGGTGACGGAGCACTGGACGCCGCGCGTGATCGGGCGGGTGAACGATCAGTACGTGAAGGTCGCGAAGCTCCGCGGTGAACTGGTGTGGCACGCGCATGAGCACGAAGACGAGATGTTCCTCGTCGTCTCGGGCCACCTCCGGATCGAGCTGGAGGGGCAGGACGACGTTCACCTCGACGCCGGTGAGTTCTTCACGGTGCCGCGTGGGGTTCGCCACAACCCGGTCGCCGATGACGAGGTCGAGATCGTCCTGATCGAGACCGTCAGCACTGCGCACACGGGCGATGTCGTGGTGTCGGGCACGGTTCCTCTCGCGCAGCAGGTGGCGCACCAGCACTAGACGCGCGGCCCGATCGCACCGCTTCGACGGGGTGACCGACCAGCCCATGGATGCCCCTGACCGGGCCTTTCATCGCGCGCGCTCTCACGGTTCTGCCAGCAACCGCTGAGGATCCGTCCAGGCGCGGTGAGGCAAACTCGCTCACTTGTGTCTCACCCGAGGACGCGAAGCGCCGTTTCGGCGCCCACCAACCGAAGGACCCTCTTCGTCATGCCCACTCACACCAAACCCGCGCGCACGCGCATCACTTTCCTCGCCGCCGCTGCCTGCGCGGGCGTCGCCCTGAGCATCGTGGCGACCGCCGCGACCGCCGCGGCGAGTCCGCTTTCGGGCCCGGTGGCAGCATCCGCGTCTCTGGTGCGCGAGATCGCCGCCGTTGCGCCGATCGTCGCCGAAACACCCGCGATCGATGACCTCACGATCAGCACGAGCGAGGCGCAGACCGCGCTCGACGATGCCCGCGAGGCCCAGACCGAGGCGACGACCGTCATGACGACCATCGCCGAATCCGGTCTCGCCGAGCGGATCGCCACCCCGACGGTCGACACCACCGATCTGCGTGCGTCGATCTCGAGCCTCGCGAAGACGAACACCGTTCCGGTGCTGCTCTTCCCCGAGCTCGCCGACGATGCCGAGACCCAGGCAGCGACCGTCGACGCCCAGGTCTCCGTGTTGCGCGGCGAACTCGACGCCGCACGCGCCCAGAAGGCGGCCGAAGATGCCGCGGCCGAGGCCGCCGCACAAGCGCAGCGCGACGCGGAGGCAGCGGCGCAGGCAGCACAAGCCGCCGCCGAGGCGCAGGCTGCGGCCAACACGCCGGCGGGCGCGCAGAGCACCGCCCGAGCGATGGCGGCAGAGCGCTACGGGTGGGGCGGCGATCAGTTCTCGTGTCTCGTGTCGCTCTGGCAGAAGGAGTCGGGCTGGAACTACAAGGCCTACAACGCCTCGAGCGGCGCGACCGGCATTCCGCAGGCGCTGCCGGGAAGCAAGATGGCGAGTGTCGGCTCCGATTGGCAGACGAACGCCGCGACCCAGGTCGCGTGGGGCCTGCAGTACATCTCCGCCGCGTACGGATCGCCGTGCAGCGCGTGGGGTCACTCGCAGTCGACGAACTGGTACTGAGCCCGCTCAGCCCGTTTCATCGGGTCGGGGGAGCCGCACCGTCCACCCGATGCGCGTGAGTGCGGCATCCAGCCGTTGCGCCTGCACGATCGCGACCTCCAGCGACGCGTCGGAGCACACGTCGATCGCGAGCGGCGGCGGGTCGGCGAACCGCGGGATCTGAACCTCTGCCCACACGTTCGGCGCGAGGCCCACGCGGGGGTAGGCGGTTCCGGCGTTGTCGACACGAGAGTCGGCGGCGAACGCGATGACGTCGAGCGCATCGAGCTTCGTCACGGGCATGTCGACGACGAGAGTCACGACGTAGGGCCCGCTCGCGGTATCGCGCATTGCCACCTCCGGAGTAGTTCTCCCAGCCGAACACAGTGGCGGGCGAACCTCAACGGGTTGCGTCGGCTGTGCGCCGCCGTGACGCATGCGGAAGAATGGATGCGTGTCCCAGACCCCCCGCGCACTGACCGAGATGCCCGATCCCCAGTTCGTGATGAGCGGCGACGGGCTGCGACTCGCGACCTATCTGTGGGGAGACGCGGCGGCCGCCACGCCGGCGGTGCTCGCCGTGCACGGGTTCGGCTCGAGCGCGCGCGACAACTGGGTGAACACCGGGTGGGTGCGCGACCTTCAGGCTGCCGGGTTCCGCGTGCTGGCGGTCGATCAGCGCGGACACGGTGCGAGCGACAAGCCCCACGATTCAGCCGCCTACGCGATGCCGACTCTCGTGGCCGACCTGTTGACGGTGCTCGACACCTACCTGCTCGACTCCGTGCAGTACGTGGGCTACTCGCTGGGTGCTCGAGTGGGCTGGGAGCTCGCGGTCACCTACCCCCACCACGTCGAGCGTGCGGTGCTCGGCGGCATTCCCGATGGCCGCCCGCTGCGACGCCTCGACGTGCCGCAGGCGCGCGCGTTCATCGATCACGGCACTCCGGTGCAGGATGCGGCGACGCAGCGCTACGTCGGGCTCGCGCAGCGCGTGCCGGGCAACGACCTGCGAGCTCTCATCGCGATCGCCGAGGGGATGACGGTGAACGGCGGCGACCCCGATCCTGCCTCACCGCCCGCGCAGCCGGTGCTGTTCGCGACGGGCGGCGAAGACCCGATCCTCGAGCAGTCGCGGCAGCTGGCGGGGTACGCACCGCGCGGCGAGTTCTTCGAGATCGAGGGCCGCAACCACGTGAACGCGCCCGGCGCGCGGGCGTTCCGCGCGGCGGGGATGGACTTCCTCGGTCGGACCGACTGACACCGTTGGCACAGAGCGGCCCGTCTGTCGAGCCGTCTGCGCGCCGCGATCGCGACCGCGATGCTGAGAGCAGTCGAAAGGATCCTCTATGAGCGACAACGGCAGCATCCCTCGTTCCGGCGACCCGGACACCACGCAGGCCGACCTCGAGAAGGTCATCGGTGGCGAACTCGAAGACCTTGCACCCGCGCCCGAGGGCGCGCCCGATGAACCGGGCGCACCCGACCCCGACGAGGTGTTCGTCGCCCCCGAGGGAACCGGGCCCTACGCCGACCGCGATGTCGTCACCGACGAGCGCACCGGGTCAGCCGACGTCTGACCACGGTAGCCCGCCGCTTCAGTCGGACGAGTGATCGCGGGTCCAGCTCACTTCGGGCTCGATGACGAATGCGGCCAGGCCCGAGCGGATGTCGTAAGCGGCGCCCGTGTACTTCTGGGAGATGCGGTCGACGATCGGCAGTGCCTCGTCACCCTCGAGGCGGCGCGTGACGCGACCGCGGACGAACGCCATGTCGAGCGGCTCGTCGGGATTGGTCACGGAGAGGGCGATCCGGGGGTCTGCCTGAAGGTTGATGTCTTTCCGCGAGTTCGCCATCGCGAACATCGTGAGCTGGTCACCTTCGACCCCCACCCACACCGGAACCGCGTGGGGAGCACCGTCGGGCATGAGGGTAGCCACGTGCACGACGGTGTCGTGCTCGAAATAGGGGCGAACATCGGTCCAGCGCTTGCTCATCGCGTCTCCATCGTCGGGGTGGGTGGGGCCGTCGTTCGGCTTGTTCCGGTGCAACCGGCGGGTGGGCTCGGTGATTCCTGGGCCGAGTCCGACAGACGGGTCGCGCGTCCGGCGGTGGACACTATCGGCGCGTCGCGGCCAGCTTGCGCTCGCGCATCGCGAGGAAGAGCGGGAACGTGAAGGCGAACGCTGTCACGGCCGACAAGACGACGTAGAGCCAGGCGCGTTTCATGCCGAGTCGACGCGCTTCGGCGAAGATCAGCACGACCCCGGCAACAGCGACGACCAGGAGGTCGACGCCGATCGACGAGACAGCGGGTCCGCTGCCGAACAGGTCGTCGAAGTAGTTGCGGCCCGCGATGACGGTCCACGCGTTGAGTACGAGCGTCCAGACGAGTCCGACGATCGCGAGGCCGAGGTAGACGAACGCCCGCGGCGTCCAGTTCTCTCTGAGGGTCATGCTCGAACCGTAGCCCGGTGGAGTGTCACCGGCGCCCGATCGCGTCGAGTTCGGCGAGGTCGGCGCTCGTGAGCGCGACACTCGCTCCGGCGACGTTCTCGCGCAGGTGGGCCACCGACGACGTGCCCGGGATCAGCAGGATGTTCGGTGAACGCTCGAGCAGCCATGCGAGCGCCACCGCCATAGGGGTCGTCCCGAGGCGGGATGCGACGGACGACAACGCCGACGACTGCAGGGGGCTGAAGCCGCCCAGCGGAAAGAACGGCACGTACGCCACGCCGTCGCGGGCGAGCTCGTCGATCAGGTCGTCGTCGGAGCGGTGCGCGAGGTTGTACATGTTCTGCACGCTCACGATGGGGGCGATGCCGCGTGCCTCCGCGACCTGCGCAGCCGTCGCGTTGCTCACCCCGAGGTGGCGGATCAGTCCTTGGCGTTGCAGGTCGACCAGCGACTCGAAAGACTCGGCGAGGGAGCCTTCTTGCGGCCCTTCCGCGTTTCCGAGCCGGAGGTTCACGAGACCCAGAGAGTCGAGCCCGAGTGTCGCGAGGTTCTCGTCGATCTGCCGGCGCAGTTCGTCGGGGTGGCGCGCCGTCGGCCACCCGCCCTGATCGTCGCGCGTCGCACCGACCTTGGTGACGATGTGCAGCGAGTCCGGGTAGGGGTGCAGCGACTCTCGGATGAGTTGATTTGTGACGTGCGGGCCGTAGGCCTCGCTGGTGTCGATGTGGGTGATGCCGAGCTCGATCGCCTCACGAAGAACGGCGATCGCTCCGTCGTGGTCGGCGGGTGGGCCCATGACCCACGGACCGGCGAGCTGCATGGCGCCGTATCCGAACCGCGTGACGGTCAGGTCGCCGAGGGTCCACGTTCCTCCGGGGAGGCGGGGAGAGTGCGTGGTCATGGTTGCGCGTCCTTCTGATCGTCGGCGGCAGGAGCCTGGAGGCGCCGCCGTGCTCCAGTATTGAGGGGGGCCTCTCCGCCCGGAAGACGGCACTTCAAGGTGCCCACCTGATGCGAAAGAAGGCGAACCGGGGCGATGACGACAGCGACGGCGGCGCAGAAGAAGGCCGCGGCGAAGGCGAGCTACGACGCGTTCCTGGCCGAGTCCCGAAGTCGCCGACTCTTCGAGCGCGTCTCCGACAAATGGGTGCCCCAGGTTCTCTGCGCGCTCAGCGGCCGATGGACGACATCACCCGACAGCGCCTGTGAGACACCGTCGGAGTCGGGCGTGGCGGCGGCGGAACCCACGCCGCATCCGCTTCGCTCCGCAGAACTGGCCCGAATGCTGGCGGGAGTCAGCCAGAAGATGCTCACGCAGACGCTGCGCTCGCTCGAGCGCGACGGACTCATCACCCGCACCGTGGTGCCGACCGTGCCCGTCACCGTCTCTTACGAGCTCACCGACCTCGGCCTCTCGCTGCACCGCACGCTCC
Source organism: Microbacterium shimangi (assembly GCF_043556445.1). Taxonomy (NCBI): domain Bacteria; kingdom Bacillati; phylum Actinomycetota; class Actinomycetes; order Micrococcales; family Microbacteriaceae; genus Microbacterium; species Microbacterium shimangi. Next base: position 956,398 of record NZ_JBIGII010000004.1, on the reverse strand, counting down.
GCACCCTGAAGGGCTGGGCCGAGACGAACATGGACGACGTCCTCGCACATCGCGAACGGCACGACGAAGACGCCGCCTGACGAGCGGAACCGTTACGAGGCGCGCTGCTCCGATCCGCCGTGCTGCCGGTCGAACGCGGGCCGGATGGGTGCGGTGTCGTAGACGATGTGCAGCCGCTCGATCAAACCGTCGGCATCGAGTTCAGCAATGTCGACGACCGTGTCCCGTGACCCCGGGATGCCCGGTGCGCGGGCTACTCGCAGGCGATGCCGTCGTTGTCGTTCCCGTCGAGGTCGTAAACGTCCGGACCGACGACACGAATCGGTCCGCCGACGTACTCCGGACCGTCGCCCTTTCCGCTGGCGCAGTCGACATCAGAAACGCCCACGGGAACGCAGGCGCCTGAATAACTGCCGTGGCACCCGCCGCCCGACTGCGGGGGTGCGGGTGCGGGCTCCGCGGGCTTCGGAGCATCGTAGACCCCGACCGAGGTGACCTCGGTGGTGGGTGGACGCGACACGACGTCGGAGGCGACCGCGCGTCCGGTCTCCACGCCGTCGGTCAACGTCACCGTGTAGGTGAGCGTGCGCTCCCCGTCCATTCCAGCGGTGGTGACCGCATTCTGACCGCGCGGGCGGTTCGGGTCGTCGGCGTTCGTCCGCTCGAAGGGGATCGCTTCTCGGACGACCTCTTCCCGGGTCGTCACGACCGGTGTCGGTGTCGGCGTCTGTGTCGGCGTCGGCGTCGCAGACCGCGTCGGCGACGCGATGGGCGAGGCGCTCTCCGGACCGCTGACTGCTTCGGTAACGAGCCCCTGGTCGGACGCGCCGGGCACCGCCGCGCTGACACCGGCGCTCACAAGCAGCACGGCGGCTGACGCGGCGATCGCACCGATGGCGATGTTCCGCGTACGCAGCCGCAGCCAGGTCGGCGTTCCCCGAGTGAGTCCGACGATCGCGGTCACGAGGATCACGAGGGCGACGAGCGCCAGCAACGGACGGAACAGGAACAGCGCCACGATCGTCACCACAGCGATGCCGATCCACGCCCAGACCGGAACCCGCTTCGCGATAGCCGGCGCGTCACCCGCCAGCGGGTCGATCAGCGTGACCCCCTCACGCGACACGTGCTCGGTCCAAATGTTTCCGTCCCACCACCGAAGCTGTCCGGCTTTGGTCGGATCCGCAAACCACCCCTGTTGCATGTTCGACATCGAACTTCCCCCCTGAATGCAATCAACTTTCCGAGACTATGGGCGCGACCGAAAATATGAAAGGTTTCTCATATTTCCGCGGCGACGTCCGGTTGGCACCGTGCATACGCTCCCGCAACATCGGCCGACGTGAACTAGACGTGCCGGCCACCCGAGGTGCGGCGGAAGGCCCACCGATGACAACCACGACCACTCGTAGCATCCGACTCCTCGCCGCTTTCCTGGCAGTCGCGGCCGTTGCCCTCCTCACCCTCGCCCCGCGCTCCGTCGTCGCCCCGGCGCGCGGCCATTTCATGCGCCTGATGGATGCCGTCACCGCACCGCTCCTCGCGGGCATTCCCTACGGCGACGCCGAGCGGATGCTGAATGCCGCCATGTTCGTGCCCCTCGGCGCCACGATCGCCGTGCTTCTGGCCCGGCGCTTCTGGCCGGTCGCGATTTTCGCGGGCTTCGCGCTGTCGGCGACCGTCGAGTACGTGCAGGCGTCGATCCCCGGCCGCGTGCCCGACCCGAACGACGTGCTGTGGAACACGCTGGGCGGCGCGGCCGGTGTCATCGTCGTCACCGCGGGGAGATGGGCCATTGCTGCCGCACAGCGCCAGAGCCCGCCGCCGCAGACCAGCCCCCGCCGCCCTCCGCACTAACTCAGGCTGAATGGCGCGCAGGATTTCGGAAGTACCGGAATCATGCGGGGGTGATCAGGGCGCCCGACCAACGAGCCTGAGATAGTGCAAAGCATCCTTCCTCCCCAGGCGCCCAACCGCTCGTTTTGTCCCCAGCCGGGCGGCTGCACGCCTTTCTCGACCGAGCGGGGGAAGACCGTGGGGGATGGTCTCCGTCGAATACCAGCACCGATCCGACCTTTTCCAGCTCGGGATGGACCGGGCGATGATCGATGCGGCCGTTGCTTCGGGCGAGTTGATCCGGGCGCGTCGTGACCACTACCTCCGCGGCGACACCGCGGATGCGATCGTTCGTGCCGTTCGGGTCGGAGGAAGGCTCACCTGCCTGTCGCTCCTGTCGTTGCTGACGGTCTTCGTGCTGCACAACCGTCACCTTCACGTGCATCTGCCACGCACAGCCAGCCGCATGCGCTCGCCCCACAGCAGGCGCCGCCCGCTGGAACCCGCACGCAGGCGCGGCGTTCGACTTCATTGGCTGCCGCTCCACAGTCCGCCCGGAAAATTCGCGTGTATCGCCATCACCGATGCGCTCGCGCACGCCGTGCTCTGCCAGGCGCCGCGCGCCGCCATCGCGACGCTGGACAGCGCGCTCCACAAAGGTCTTGTGGAGGTGTGGCAGCTCGCAGACGTCTTCCGGAACCTGCCGGCGCGCTACGGGGTGCTGCTGCCGCTGGTCGACGGCCGCGCCGAATCCGGACCGGAGACGCTCATGCGCCTCATGCTTCGCGGACTCGGATGCGACGTGCAGCTGCAAGTGCCGTTCGAGGGGATCGGGCGCGTCGACCTCCTGGTCGATGGGTGGCTGGTCATCGAGTGCGACAGCGAGGAGTTCCACACCGGGTGGGAGAGTCAGGAGCGAGACCGGCGCCGGGACGTGCTCCTGGCCGGGCGGGGATTCACCACCCTCCGACCGACCGCGAGCATGATCATGTTCGAGCCGGCCCGCGTCCTGGAGGCCGTCAAACGCCTGCTCGCCGGCCATGCTCGGTGAGCGCGCTCGACCTACCGCCTCGTGTCCGCACTAACTCAGGCTCGTTCGGTCCCGCCCGGTGCGGGAACCCCGCCAATTAGCCGATTCCGCGGCAAGAGCGGATGAACGAGCCTGAGTTGGTGCGGGTGCGCGGGCCCCGGGAGGCCTCGCACCCCGCCGCCCGCTCGCCCGCGCAGTTCTCGCGCTGCCGTACCCGCGTGGGAGGATCGGCACGTGAACTGGCGTGCCCTTGTGAAGACCCTGTCGCCCGTCGTGCTCGTGGTCGACATCGTGATCCGCGTGCTCGCCGTGGTCGCCGTGCCCCGCAACCGGCGCCCCACATCGGCGATGGCATGGCTGATGGCGATCTTCGTCGCACCGATCCCGGGCAGTCTCCTGTTCGGGTTCTTCGGCAGCTCCAAACTCCCGCGCGACCGGCGTCGGCGTCAGCGGGAGATCAACGACCTCATCCTCGAACACACGAAGGGGATCGACGAAGAGGTGGTCGACGACCCGCGTCCGCCGTGGTTCGCCTCCGTCGCCCAGCTGAACCGGACGCTGGGTGCGATGCCGCTCCTCGAGGGGAACGCGGCGCGCCTGCTGCCAGACTACGAAGGTTCGATCGCCGCGATGACCGAGGCCGTCGACGCCGCGCGCCGCTACGTGCACGTCGAGTTCTACATCCTGACGCGTGACAAGACGACGGGCGAGTTCTTCGAGGCGCTGAAGCGTGCGCACGACCGTGGAGTGCAGGTGCGGGTGCTGTTCGACCACTGGGCGACCATCGCCAACCCGGAGGGTCGCCGCACCCGCCGTTGGCTGCGTGAGAACAGCATCCGCTTCGAAGAGATGCTGCCTTTCCACCCCACGAAGGGCATGTGGCGGCGTCCCGACCTGCGCAACCACCGAAAGATCGTCGTCGTCGACGGCAACATCGCGTTCACCGGATCGCAGAACATGATCGACAGCAGCTACAACAAGCGGGGCAACATCCGGCGAGGGCTGCGGTGGCAAGACCTGATGGTGCGCCTCCAGGGGCCGGCGGCGATCGGCCTCGACGCCCTCTTCATCACCGACTGGTACAGCGAGACCGACGAGCTGCCCGACGTCTCGGACGTCGATGAGCTGACCGTCGACCACAGCGACCCCGGGACGTTCGAATGCCAAGTCGTGCCCAGCGGCCCCGGATTCGACGGAGAGAACAACCTCAAACTCTTCAACTCGCTCGTGTACTCGGCGCAGAAGAAGCTCATCATCGCGAGCCCCTACTTCGTGCCGGACGATTCGATGCTCTATGCCATCACCACGGCGGCCGAGCGCGGCGTCGACGTGCAGCTCTTCGCGTGCGAGGTCGCGGATCAGTTGCTCGTCTACCACGCCCAGCGCTCGTACTACGAGGCGCTGCTGCGGTCGGGCGTGCGCATCTTCCTCTACGAGAAGCCGGTCGTGCTGCACTCCAAGCACTTCACGATCGACGACCAGGTCGCCGTCATCGGATCGAGCAACATGGACATGCGCTCGTTCAGCCTCAATTTCGAGGTCTCTCTGCTCGTGCACGGCCGGGAGTTCGTCGACGACCTGCGTCAGATCGAAGACGACTACCGGCGGCGCTCACGCGAGGTCACCCTCGACGAGTGGCTGAAGCGCAAGGCTCCGGTGCAGATCCTCGACAACGTGGCGCGGCTGACTGCCACCGTTCAGTAACCGTCCTGCCCGCACAGCCCGCGGTCCGCCGCGCGGCGCCGGCGTCCGGTGTTCCGGCGTTGGCGAGCCTGCCCGCTGGCGCCTAACTCAGGCTGAATCTTCGCGGTCCCGCCGACTCGCGCAGAATTCCGGGCCCGAACGACGCCTCGCGCGGCATTCAGCCTGAGTTAGTGCGGAGAACGCGCTGAAACGCCCCGCAACCTGCCGCGCGCCACCCCGAGCGCTCAGCGCGGCAGGACCACTCGCACCTCCAGCCCGCCCCCGGCGAGGGCCTCGACGTGCAGCGCGCCACCGTGCGCGCGCACGATCGATGCGACGATCGCGAGGCCGAGTCCTGCGCCGTCGTGTCCACCGGCCGCGCGCGTGCGCCCGGCCCCGCGGACGAACGGCTCGGTCAGCGTCGCCGCCACGCCGGGGTCGAGCACCGCGCCGCTGTTGCGGACGACGAGCCCCGACGGGCTCACGCTCACCTCGACCCAGCCCCCGTCGACGTTGTGCACGACGGCGTTGTGCAGCAGATTGGCGGCGAGCAGCCCGAGCAGTGCACGGTTGCCGGTCACCTCGGTGGGCGGAAGCGAGACATGACCCCGGATGCTGCGCGCCGCCGCCTCGGGCTGCACATCCTCGAGTGCGGCCGCGGCAAGGGCGGCGAGTTCGATCGTCTCCGTTTCCAGTGCGCTGCCGCGCCCGAGACGCGCGAGCGTCAGGAGCGCTTCGGTCGTCACGATCGCGCGGTCGTTCGTCGTGCCGATGCGCTGCAGCAGCACGTCGATGTCGCGGCCGGCCGGGTCGGCCTGGGCGACTTCGACCATCGTGCGGATGATCGCGTGCGGGGTGCGCAGCTCGTGCGAGGCGTTCGCGGCGAAACGGCGCTCCTCGGCGACCGTGTGCTCGACCCGGTCGAGCATCGTGTCGAGGGCGTCGGCGAGGTCGGTGAGTTCGTTGCTCTTTCCGGGGAGGTCGACGCGCTCGTCGAGGCGTCCGTCGCGGACGTGGCGCGCAGCATCCGCGATTCTCTCGAGCGGGCGAAGTACGAGGCCCGCGAGGATCCAGCCTCCGACGAGCCCGAAGACGATGAGGCCGGCCATCGCCCACCATGCGTACTTCACGAAGACGTCGATCAGGTCGTCGCGGTTGGGCACGTACTCGCCGGTCGACAGGTAGAGGTTCTCGTTGGGCACGTACCGCAGGAGGAAGAGCATGACCGCCAACAGTGCGATTCCGCCGACGATCAAGAAGCCCGCATAGCTGAGCGCGAGCTTCGTCTGCACCGAGATTCCGCGTGAGCGAGGCCGCCGGGTGACCGGGCCCGCGGCCCCAGAAGTCGGCTGCACCATGCGCTCAGCGTACGTCGGAGCGCCTATCGCGACCGTATGCCGACTAGCGGGCCGCCGCCCGCTCCAGATCGGCGACGAGCTGCGTTTCGGCCTCGGCGGTGAAGCGCCACCCATCGGAGGTGGATCGGATGCTGCCGCTCGAGACCCGATCGCCCCACCACTCGTGCACGAAGCCGGGCGCGAAGCCCCCCGTGCGGAACGTGTAGGGCTCGTCGACGATCGCGAAGAACAGCATCAGCGGCAGCGACGGGTTCTCGTACGACGTCTCGCCCGGCGGGTCGAGCAGTTCGTCGACTCCCGAGACGGCGGCGATCCGCGAGAGGAGCAGCAGCATGGTGTCGAGCAGCATCCGTGAACTCCGGTCGCCGCGCACCGTGAAGAAGCCGTGCTCGTCGACGAGTTCGCGACCCAGCCGACGGATCGCGTGTTCGCCGAAGGGCAGATCGGACGACGCGGCGAGAGCCCTCACCACGATCGGCGAGAGCGAGCCGGTCTCGAGCGTCTCGAAAGCGGCGACCCTCTCGGCCTCGGGGTCGGAGGCGTCGAGTTCTTCCTCGTCGACGAGCCCTCGCACGAACGTCGCGAAATCGGGCGCGAGCTCGGTCACGCGGTAGTCGTCTTCTTGGTCGACGTAGACGACGCGGGGTTCGCCGTCCGGGCCGCACGCGCGGTAGTCGAGCATGATCTGCTCGTGGCCTGCCGTCGGGGTGTCGGCGATACCGATGCCCCAGTCGGGGTAGCCCCACTCTTCGCGCATGAAGGTCGCGCCGAGCTCGCCCGCGAGCGAATACCGGCTCGTGCGTCCGATGGCGTAGAGCCCGGTGACGGCGACGTGGTCGTGGGCCCAGCCGGTCGGCGTCGTCGTGGGATAGGCGTCGCGCGCGAGACGCCCGCCGTTTCGGATGCGCGACAGCTCGATGAACGCGTCGGGCAGCCGAAACCCGATTTCTGCCTCGATCGAGGCGATGAGCTGATCGGATGCTGCCGGCTCGACGTAGTCGTCGTGGTCGCGCGAGGTCGCCCACAGCCCGTCGAGGTCGACCCCCTCGAACGCGCCACTTGATCCTCGTCGGTAGGTGCGTGCCTCGAAGACCGCACCCGCGCGCCTGCCGTATTCGACCGACGACTTCGCGAGCGGTTCGGTGAGACCGCTCGCCAGTTGCGCGGGGAGGTGGGTGCGCAGCCGCAGCAGCTCGTCGCGCTCCAGGTTCGAGAAGAGCGGCCACTTCTTGAGCGACACCAGGGTCTTCAGTGGCGACGGGCCCAGGTCGATGGCCCACACCGACCATGAAACTTCTGTCGCGTCGAAGGCCGGCCGGCTGGGCAGTTCATCGACGCGGTCGAGCCCCGCGACGAATTCCGCGAGGGTCGGCGAGGCCGGCCGGGGCTCCCATCGGCCGCGCCCGTGCTCGTCGCGGAGTACCGGAACCTCGGGCATCGAGATGTCGGCGATGAGGGGATCCGCGTCCATCGAATCGAGCACGATCCAGTTCTCGTGCCATTCGCCCCGCTCGGCGGTGTCGACCCATGCGTCGTTCTCGAAGACGAACCGGTACCCGATGAGCGCCCGTCGCGCCGTCTCGGCGTCGACCACACCGAGGTTGTCGAGCACGCTCTCGTCGAAGATGAGCGCGGAGTCGCCCGGCAGGTCGGCGATCAGCGTGAACCACGCGCCGAGTGCAGACGGAAGGGGTGGGAGAACGAAGGAGGCCGGGAGTTCTTCGTCCGGATGCTGCGCCATGCCCTCATTCTTCCGGGTTGCGGGCTGCCCCCACTGTCAGATCCAGCCGCGCTCCTGCGCGACGACGGTCGCCTGCTGCCGGGTCGAGACGGCGAGCTTGCCGAGCGCCGACGAGACGTGATTGCGCACGGTGCCGGGGGAGAGGTGAAGCGTCGCGGCGATCTGCGCGATCGTCTCGCCCCGCCGGCCGGCGCGCAGCACATCGAGTTCGCGGTCGGTGAGGGGGCTGCGCTCGTCGGCGAGTGCGTCGGCGGCGATCTCGGGGTCGACGTACCGGCGTCCGGCGGCGACGCGGCGGATGATCTCGGCGAGCTCCTCGGCCCGGCGCGACTTCGGCACGAACCCCTCGACCCCCGCCTGCAGCGCACGGCGCAGTACCCCCGGGCGAGCGTGGCGGGTGACGACGATGCAGCGCGCGGTGCTGCGTCCGCGTAGGCGTTCGGCGACCTCGACGCCGTCGAGTCCGGGCATCTCGAGGTCGAGCAGGCAGACGTCGGGCGCGACGCGCAGCGCCTCGTCGACGGCTTCGAGGCCGGTGCGGCACTCCGCGACGATCTCGAGATCGTCTTCGAGTCGCAGCAGCGACGCGAGCGCCGTGCGGATCATGTCTTCGTCGTCGGCGATCAAGACGCGGATCATGCGGGCTCCTCGTGGTCGGTCTGCACGGGCAACGACACGATCAGTTCGAACGTGCCCGCCGCGCGGCGCACCTTCACGTCACCGCCGACGGCCTCGGCGCGCGCGGTCATGCCGTCGACACCCGAGCCCCACGCCATCTCGTCGTGTGCGGGGTCGTCGTTCTCGATCCGGTAGACCCAGGCGTCTCCCGCTCGAGCGAGCGAGAGCGACGCTCGCTGCCCGCCGCCGTGCTTCAGCGCGTTCGTGACGCTCTCGCGGACGATCGGGCCGAAGACATCGGCGCGGCCGACGTTCGGATCGACATCGGTGGTCACAGAGAGTCCGGCCGACCGCAGCAGGTCGGCGGCGTTCTCCAATTCGTCCGGCAGCGGCACCCCACGGAACCGTGCCGCGAGATCTCGGGTGCCCTGGCGGGCGTCGTCCACGGCCACCCGCGCTCGCGCGATCTCGCGGGAGGCGCCGTCAGGATCGTTGCGATTAAGCAGCCGCTCGGCGAGCTCGAGCTGCAGCGCGATCACCTGCAAGTGGTGCCCCTGCAGGTCGTGCACATCGTTCGCGAGGCGCAAGCGCTCTCGCGTCGCGGCGAGCGCGCTCTCGGCGTCGCGCGCCCGATCGAGTTCGAGCACGATCTCCCACCACCACATCGACGACGCGGTGGTGACGGGCAGCAGAACGGTGATCAGTGCGGGTACGTACAGCGGCGTCGGTGACACGAGCGACGGATTCTCGACGATCCACAACGCGATCAGCACCACGGTGAGTCCCACGATCACGCGCCAGCGGATTCCGCGCGGCCACGCGCGCACGCTGAGTGCGAAGGCGAGGATGCTGATGCCCGCGAGCCACGAACCGGTCGCCAGACCCAGGACGAGCGCGGCGACCGCCATCGCGCCCAGACCGATCAGGTCGCCCGACCGCGGGTATCGGCGGTCCGCTTCGCGATCGGCCAAGACCCGCGGCCGGTACTCGCGCAACAGCACGACGCTGGCGGCGAGAACGAGAGCGGTCGCGGCGAGACCCGCCCAGATGCGCCAGACGGCATCGTCGTGCCGCAACGGGATCCACGCCACCCACGACAGATAGGCCATCGCGCCGAAGAAGACGACGGCCGAGGCGGTGTACCACCACGTCGCGGTGACACCGCGGCCGAGCGCACGGTCGCCGACGGCGGGGGCACGCTCGGGGGTGGTCATGTCTCCACGGTAAGACAGTCGCGCGCATCGACGCGTGGTGCGGAACGGGGTCGTGACATTCGTCATGGGTCGGATGCGGCATCCTCCCGCACGGTCATGACACGACGACACTGCCGCTCGCCGCGGGTCGCGGCTGGGATGGAATCACTGCCGCAGCCCCGCGGCGTCCCCACAGAAAGGTTCACCATGAACCCCGTCGCAGAACTCATCCTCGGATTCCAGGACCTCGTCGCCCAGCTCCCGGAGTGGGCGCAGCCGTTCATCATCTTCGTCGCCGGCGCCGTGCCGTTCATCGAGGGAGAGGGCGCAGCATCCATCGGGATCATCGGTGGCATCAACCCGATCATCGCCGCGATCGCCGGAGCGCTCGGCAACTTCGTCGCCGTCGCCATCGTCGTGTTCCTGGGCGCGACGATCCGCGGGGCTCTCACGCGCTCGAGGGATCCGAAGCCGAAGTCAGCGCGCAAGGAGAAGTTCCAGCGTGCGTTCAACCGTTACGGCGTCGTGGGCGTCAGCCTTCTCGGCCCGCTGCTCCTGCCGACGCATTTCACCGCGGCGGCTCTCGTCGGTTCGGGCGTTCCGAAGGGGCGTGTGCTCCTGTGGCAGGCCATCGCGATCGTGCTCTGGACGACGCTTCTCACGCTGATCATCACGGGCGTCATCTCCGTCGCCCGCTGACCCGCAAGACTCGGCGCCACCGCACCTCCTGTGGGGGATCGTGCGGTGGCGTCGTTACGTCGCCATCCGGTAACCGACGCCGGCGACGGTCTCGATCACCCACGGTTCGCCGAGGCGTTTGCGCAACGTCGAGATCGTGATCCGCACGGCGTTCGTGAACGGGTCGGCGTTCTCATCCCACGCGCGTTCGAGCAGATCTTCGGCGCTCACGACACCCCCACCCGCCGACATGAGCACGTCGAGCACCGCGAACTGCTTGCGGGTGAGATTGACATAGTTGCCGTCGCGGAACACCTCGCGCCGAAACCGGTCGAGCCGCACGCCCGAGAGCTCGACGACCGGGGGAGTACCGGCCGCGGGGCGCCGGCCGAGCGCGCGGATGCGCAGCACCAGCTCGCGAAGAGCGAAAGGCTTGGTGAGGTAGTCGTCGGCGCCGCTCTCGAACCCCGTCGCCTTGTCGTCGAGGCGGTCGGCGGCGGTGAGCATGAGTACGCGGGGAGATGCCGGGGACCCGGCCAGATGACGGGCGATCTCGTCGCCGTTCGGCCCCGGAATGTCGCGGTCGAGCACGACGACGTCATAGGTGTTGATCGACAGCTGCTCGAGCGCCGTGTCGCCGTCGCCGGCGATATCAGCCGCGATCGCTTCGAGCCGCAGCCCGTCGCGGATCGCCTCGGCGAGATAGAGCTCGTCCTCGACGATCAGCACACGCATGCCCTCAGCGTAGGTCGGTGCGCGTATCGCGGGCGTATGCGCTTGCGCAGACATCCCCGCAACAGCCGCCCGCGTGGAATCGACAGCATGTTCCGTTCATCCGATCCCGTCGCCCCTTCCACCTCGCGCCGCCGTGTCGTCTTCGTCGCCGTCGGAGCGGCGATCGCAGCGCTGCTCGCGGCGCTCGTCACCGCGATGGTGTCGGGCGCTTTCGCTGCGGCCGTCGCGCCGCTCGCCCGTTCCGTGCCGTTCTCGCCGTCCGCCGAAGATGGTCTCATCGCGGCGGGCGAGATGGTCACGCTCGCCGACGATGACGTGCCGGCGATCGCGCGTCTGAACCCCGCGTTGCGCGAAGCGATGCAGGATGCCGAGACGGATGCTGCTGTCGAAGCCCTGTCGTTCCAGATCACCAGCGGGTGGCGCAGCCCGGAGTACCAGGAGTGGTTGCTTCAGGAGGCCGTGGATCTCTACGGCAGCGAAGAGGTCGCGCGACAGTTCGTCGCCACACCCGAGCGGTCGACCCACGTCACGGGCGACGGTATCGACATCGGCCCGATCGACGCGCAGTTCTGGCTCATCGAGCACGGCTCGCGGTTCGGTATCTGCCAGACCTATGCGAACGAACGCTGGCACTTCGAACTCGCGACCGTGCCCGGCGGAGTGTGCCCCGAGATGCGGGCGGATGCGGCATCCTGAGCGCGACGCGCGGGCTGCGGGAGAAGCCGCGGGGGGTCACGACGCGAGAGCGGGCGATGCCGGCCCCGTCGACCGCCGGATGAGCAGCGACGTCGGCAGTCTCTGATGACGCACCTCCGCGGGTTGGTCGCGCGCGATCGCCTCCACCAGGTACTCGGCGGCCAGGCGGCCCTTTGTCGCGATGGGCTGACGGACGGTCGTGAGGCTCGGCGCGGTCCAGCTCGCCTCGGCGAGATCGTCGAACCCCGTCACCGAGAGCGACCCCGGCACGTCGACCCCCGCCGCGCGTGCCGCATCGAGCACGCCGAAGGCGATGATGTCGCTGAAAGCCACGATCGCGGTCGGGCGCTCGGGTAGGCTCCACAGCCGCCGAAACGCTTCGGTGCCTCCGGCCCTCGTACACGGCACCTCGAGTACCGTGATGTCGGGGTCGTCCGTCGAGAGTCCCACCTGGGCGAGGCTGTGGCGGACGCCGTCCATCCGCCGACGGACCGGCCCGTGCCAGTCGGTGAACCCGCCTGCGGCACCGGTATCGAAGGCGACGAAGGCGATACGCCGATGGCCGAGGCCGATCAGATAGTCGACGACCTCGGCGGTGCCCTGTCCGTCGTCGATCTCGACGCTCGGAATGTCGTCGTGCCACTCGCTGTCGACGAGGACGAACGGAATACGGCGTTGGCGAAGCGCCGTCACCTCGCCCCGGTCGTACTCGAGTCCTGACACGATGAATCCGTCGACCGCCGCGTAGGGGATCGCCCGCAGCATCGAGCCTCGGAGCGGCGGCGCCAGCAGCAGGGTGAAGCCCTCGCGGTGACACGTCTGGCCGATGCCCTGCAGAAACTGCGTGTAGTACGGGTTCTGCAGCACGTTGTCCAACTGCTGGGGCAGAAGAAGCGCGAGGCTGTCGGTGCGGCGGGTGCGCAGCATCCGTGCCGCCGGATCTTGCGAGTATCCGAGTTCGGACGCCGCGTTCAAGATGTTCTGCAGGGTCGCCGGCGACAGCTTGCGTGAATCGTTGAAGGCGAGCGAGACCGCCGATTTCGACACTCCGGCGAGGGCGGCGACGTCTTTCATCGTCACTTTCGGCGCGGTCACGAGCCGCCTCCGATCACGAGCGTGCTGCGCGGGCCGAGCGTGATCGGTCCCGAACTGCCGTCGAGAACATCGGCGGTGTCGAAATGCGTCCCGCCTCCGCGATGCACGACGACCGCGGTCGCGGGGTGCCCTTCAACCGAACGCACGATCGCGACGGTTTCCGCGTCGAGGGCCACCACCCGCTGGTCACCGCGCCGCAGCGGGTGGCTGCGGGCACGCTCAAGAGCGAAGCGGCGGATTCCGTCGAGAAGTTCACGGTTCCAAGACTCTTCGTCCCAGGGCATCGACCCGCGGCAACCGGGATCGTTGTCGCCGGTCAGCCCGACCTCGTCGCCGTAGTAGACCATCGGCGCACCCTCGAGCGAGAACAACAGCGCATAAGCGAGCAGCGATCTTTCGACGTCGCCGGCGTGCCGCGTCAGCACCCGCTCGGTGTCGTGGCTGCCTAGCAGGTTCAGCATGCCGCGCTGGTAGCCGGTCGGAATGGCCTCGTACAGCTCGTTCAGCCCGCGGGCCAACTCGTGACCTTCGATGGCGCGGTCTGCGGTGAAGCCGAGGATGAGGTCGCGGGCGGTGTAGTTCATCGTGCCGTCGGCGGTGTCGCCGGTGAGCCACTGCTCGGGCTCGCGCCACTCCTCGGCGACGATGTAGAGGTCGTCGCCCTTCGCCTTCACCGTCTTTCGGAACTCCCGCCAGAACGTGTGGTTGATGAAGTACGGAACGTCGAGCCGCCACCCGTCGATGCCCTCGTCGATCCAGTGGCGGGCCACGTCGAGGTGGTGCTGCCTCACCTCGGGGTTGTAGGCGTTCCACTTCGGCAGGTAGTAACAGCCCGAGCACGTGCGGTAGTTGGGCGTCGGGTGGGAGGTCACCGGAAACCCCTCGACAGAGAACCAGTTCACGTACGGCGAAGCAGCCTCGTTCTCGACGACGTCTGCGAACGCCCAGTGCCCGTCGCCGCAGTGGTTGAGCACCGCGTCGAGCACGACCCGGATGCCGCGTGCGTGGCACTCGTCGATGAGCCGGCGAAACGTGTCGAGCGTGCCGAGGCAGTGGTCGATCGCGAAATAGTCCTTCGCGTCGTACCGGTGGTTGGTGTCGGCTTCGAAGATGGGCGTGAGGTAAAGCGCGTTCGCGCCCACGGAGGTGATGTGGTCGAGGTGGTCGATGATGCCCTGCAGATCGCCGCCGAAGAAGTTGTCGGGTGTCGGTGTCGATCCCCAGGGAACGACGCCGTCGGGGTCGATCGACGGGTCGGCGTTCGCGAACCGCTCGGGGAAGATCTGGTAGAAGACGGCGTCGGCGAGCCAGTCGGGAACGGTCACGGGGTTCAGTCCTTCAGTCCGGAGGTGGTGATGCCGCGCACGAGGGCGCGTTGGAAGAAGAGGAAGACGAGGATGCTGGGGATCGTCGCGGTCAGCGTGCCTGCCATCAGGTAGTTCCAGCTCGTGCCGTACCTGCCCACGAACGACGAGAGCCCGATCTGGATGGTGCGGACGTCTTCGGAGTTCGTGACCAGCAGCGGCCAGAGGAAGTCGTTCCACGCGAACAAGAAGCTGAAGATCGCGAGCGTCGCGAAGGCCGGCTGAGAGAGCGGCAAGATGATCCGGAAGAACGTGCTGATCCGGCTGCATCCGTCGATCCGGGCGGCGTCTTCCAACTCCTGAGGGATCGACAGGAAGAACTGGCGCAGCAGGATGATGCCGAAGACGTCGGCGAGACGCGGCACGATGAGCGCCGTGTAGGTATCGATCCAGCCGAGGTTCGCGACGATCGTGTAGGCCGGAATGACCGTGACGAAGGTCGGCACGATCAACGCCGCGAGGAGCACGACGAAGATCGCGTTGCGAAACGGAAAGTTCAGTCTCGCGAAGGCGTATGCCGCCAGCGCGTCGAGCACCAGGTGCCCCGAGACGATACCGACCGCCATGACGATGCTGTTCACGTAGTACTGCCCGAAGGGTGCGGCCTCCCACGCCTGCACGTAGTTCTCCCAGTGCCACGAGGTGGGGAGCACCGACGTGTTCGTGTAGGTCTCTGCGCGGCTCTGCAGCGAGGTCGTGATCATCCAGAGGAACGGCACGACGACGATGGCGGCTCCCGCGATCAGGAGTGCGTGCCGACCGAGTCGCATCGTGATCGGCTGCCTCATCGGTCGCTCCTTCCCGAGCCGCTCGCCCGCCACTGCACGAGCGTGACGCCGAGAACGAGCAGCAGCGTGACGAAGGCGATCGCCGTTCCGTAGCCGAAGTCTCCGAGTCGGAACGCCGTGCGGTACATCAGCATCCCGAGCACATCCGTGCCACCGCGCGGGCCGCCGCCGGTGAGGACGTAGACGAGGTCGAACGCCTGAAAACTCGTGATGAGCGCCTGGACCACGACGAAGAAGGTCATCGGCGCGAGCAGTGGCACCGTCATGTGGCGCACCCGCTGCCACCCGCTCGCTCCGTCGATCTGGGCCGCTTCGTAGACGGCGGGAGGAAGAGCCTGCATCGCCGTGAGGTACAGCACCGCGTTGAAGCCGATGTTCTTCCAGACGGTCAGCGCCGTCAGCGCGCCCAACGCGAGCCACCGGTCTTGCAACCAGTCGGGGCCCTCGACGCCGAACTGGGCGAGGGTCGCGTTGACGAATCCCGCCGGGTCGAGCATGTACTTCCACACGATCGCTGCGGCGACCGACGAGGTGACGGCCGGGAGGAAGTAGATACCCCGGTAGATGCCGCGTCCGCGCAGCGGCGCATCGAGCAGAAGGGCGACGGCGAGCCCCGAGAGAACCGAGAAGACGCAGACACCCAGCGCGTATATCGCGGTCACCAGCAGGCTGTTCCAGAACTCGGGGTCTTCGGCGAGCCGCACGTAGTTGCCGAGACCGATGAACTCCTTGACGGGGTCGAACCCGTTCCACGAGGTCAGGCTGGTGTACCCGGCATCCACGATCGGGTAGATCACGAAGGTGCCGAGGACGACGATGGCGGGCATGAGGAAGAGGGCCGCGGTGAGGGTCTGCTCGCGGTCCCATCGGCGTCGGCGTGGGGGGCGGGGGGCGAACCCGCCCGGCGCGAACTGCGCCGAGCGGGTCCGGGTGGGAACGCCAGTCACGGTCGGTCGCTCAACCGTTCTGGAGCACGTCGTTGACCGCTTGCTCGGCGGAGTCGAGCGCTTCGTCGACGGAGGCTTCGCCCGCGAGCGCCGTTTCGATCTCTTGCGCGAACGCCAACGACACCTTCGGGTAGAGCGGAGTGTTGGGGCGAGCGTGGGCGTCGGCCATCTGCTCGACGAACGGCAGCAGACGCGGTTCGGTGGACTCGACCCACTCGAGGTAGTCCGCGCCCGAAGCGACCGAATCGAGCACCGGCAGCATGCCCGTCTCTTCGCTCCAGTCGGTGACCTGCTCGGCCTCGAGGAACCACGACAAGAAGTCGGCCGCAGCTTTCGACTCCGCATCCGAGTTCTCGAATACCATCGCCTGCTCGCCGCCGAGGTTCGTCGCCGGCTCGCCGTCAGAGGGGTAGGGCACCTTCGCGCTGCCGAATTCGAACGGCGGGTCGGCGGCCCAGATGCCCACCATCCACGAGCCCTCCTGGGCCGAACCGCCCTGGCCCTTCTCGAACTCGCCCCACTTCGCGTAGGGGCTCACGCCCGACTCGATGAGGTCGACCCAGTACTGCAGCGCCTGAGCTCCTTCGGGGGTGTTGAATGCGGCCGCAGAGTTGTCGTCGGTGAGAAATTCGCCGCCGGCCTGCCAGAGGTTGACCTGGTAGTTCCACGTCACGCCCTCGCCGCTGTCGCCGGCCTGCGTGAACAGGTCGTAGCCGGGCTTGCCCGTCTTTTCGAGGATCGTGCGGCCGGTCTCCATCAGCTCGTCCCAGGTCTCGGGAGGAGACTCGGGGTCGAGACCCGCTTCTGCGAAGAGGGTCTTGTTGTACATGAACCCCAGGTTGTTGGCCGAGACGGGAACCGAGACCTGCTCGCCGTCGATCGTTCCGAACGCGGTCAACGCGGGGTTGATGTCGGAGAGCGTCCCGTCGGGGATCCGCCCCGTGAGGTCGGCGAGCGAGCCGATCTCGGCGATCTGCGGCACCCAGACGAGGTCGCCGATCGCGATGTCGGGGAGGGTCTTCGAGGTCGCCGATGCCCGCAGCTTCGTGAGGAAGTCGGCGTTCGGAACGTTCGAGACGGTGACCGTCGCCTCGGACTGCGACTCGTTGTACGCGTCGACCATCGCGTCGAAGGCGTCGGCGTTGGTGCCGTCCCAGTAGTGCCAGAGGGTGACCTCGACAGGGCCGTCACTCGGAGTGCCGCCGCCCGCGCATCCTGCGAGGACGAGGGCGCTGACGGCTCCGATGACGACAGCGGTGGTGGTTCTGTGCTTCATGGTGTTCTCCCTTGGATGGATGTGCGAAGAAACGTTCGGGAATGTATACATGCTCAGGATGCTGCGAGGCGCTCGTCGACGAACCACACGGTCGTTTCCGGCGGGATGACGGCCGGATCGACGAGAGGCTGCGTCGAGACCAACACCGTCAGGTTGTGCCACTGCGGGAGGACGGCGAGGGGTTCGCCGCTGAAATTCGTCGCGCAGAGGAAAGCGCCGCGCTCGAAGGCGAGCAGGGAGTCGCGCGCCGTCGGCAGCCATCGGAGCGCGGCGGCGCCACCGAGATGTGCTTGGCGCGCGGCGAGCAGGTCACGATAGAGCGACAGCATCGAGCCGGGGTCGGCGGCCTGCGTCTCGCGGGCGTAGGCACCGAACCACGCGGGCTGAGGAAGCCAGGCGTGCCGCGACCCTGTTGCGCCGAACCCGAATGTGTCGCCGTCGGTCGTCCACGGCAGCGGGATCCGGCAGCCGTCGCGTCCGAGCTCGGCGCCGTTCGACCGCGTCCAGATGGGGTCTTGGCGCGCAGCATCCGGCAGGTCGAACACCTCGGGCAGACCGAGTTCTTCGCCCTGATAGAGGTACATCGACCCGGGGAGCGCGAGGGCGAGCGCCGCGGCGGCCCGCGCCCGCCGGCGCCCCCGTTCGAGGTTCGCGGGGCCGGTGCGCCGCGCCGCGGCGATCATGTCGGTCGGCAGCGCTTCGTCGGAAGGCTGTTCCTGGCCGTACCGCGTGACCGCGCGGTGCACGTCGTGGTTGGCGAGAGTCCAGGCCGGCCAGCCGCGCCCGACCGTGAGTCCGGTGTCGATCGCCTGCCGAAAGCGGGCGGCCTCCCAGGGCTGCACGAGCAGGTCGAAGCTGAAGGCGTTGTGCAGCTCGTCGGGCCTCAGGTAGTCGGCCAGGCGGTCGGGCGATGGAACCCAGATCTCGCCGACGAAGTATTTCTCCGGTTCGTATTCGCGGCCGATCTCGCGCCACGACCGGTAGATGTCGTGCACTTCGGGCTGATCCCACATGGCGTGGTTGTGGCCGGCCTCGGGTCCGCGTCCGCCGGGGTGATCGGCGAGGTCGGCGGCCTTGTAGTGCCCGTGGGCCACGTCGATACGGAATCCGTCGACGCCGCGGTCGAACCAGAACCGCAGCACCCGGGCGAAGTGCTCGGCGACGTCGGGGTGACGCCAGTCGAAGTCGGGCTGGCTGGAGTCGAAGGAATGCAGGTACCACTGACCGGGCGACCCGTCGGGCTCGACGACCCGCGTCCACGCGAGCCCGCCGAAGACGCTGTCCCAGTTGTTCGGCGGCAGCTCGCCGTCGGTGCCCCGCCCCTCGCGGAACAAGAACCGCGCCCGCTCGACGCTGCCGCGTCCGGCGGCGACCGCCGCTCTGAACCACGCGTGGTCGACCGAGCAGTGATTGGCGACCATGTCCATCAGCACGCGGAGGCCCAGATCGTGCGCGCGCTCGACGACGGCGTCGAAATCGGCCATCGTCCCGTACGCCGGGTCGATCGAAAGATAGTCGGCGATGTCGTACCCGTGGTCGCGCTGCGGTGATGCGTAGCAAGGGTTCAACCAGATCGCGTCGCAGCCCAGCGCGGCGATCGCCTCGAGGCCTTCATTGAGCCCGCCGAGGTCGCCGATGCCATCGCCGTCGGAGTCTCGGTACGACCGCAGATACACCTGGTACACGACCGCGTCGCGCCAGAGCGCCGACCCGGGCGCGCTGTGCGCGTCGGTCGGGATTTCGATGGTGTGGCTCACCAGCATCCTTTCGGTAAGGCTCCCGGGCGGCGTTCGGGGACGCCGCCCGGGAGAGTGGGTGTTAGAAGGTGGGGTAGACGTCGATCACGTCGCCGCCCGTTCCCGTGAAGTTGGCTCCGGTCGACCACGTGACGTCGTCGATCAGAGCTTTGAACTGGAACGACTCGCCATCGGGGATGCGTTCGACCTCGAACTCCCAGATGTCGGGTGCGACGTTGCGCGCACCGCGACCGTCGGTCCAGGTGAACGGGTATTCGTCGCCGCGGATAGCGATGCTGTGTCCGAGGCCCACGTTGTAGTGCACGCGGATCTTGGTCGTGTTGCGGGCATCGGGGCTGTAGCTCGATACCGGCGTGCCGGGTGCGTACACCTTGCTCTCGTGTTCTCCGAGTGAGACCGTGATCTGCTTTCCGGTCACACCGCCCGCGGCCACCGTGACCGTATCGCCGGTGTTCATCAGGTTCGTCAGCGTCGTCCCGACGGCGATCGAACTTTCCGCGCGCAGCGGGATCGTGCGGGTCTGCGTAGACCAGGAGTTGGAGGAGACCGTGATCGCCTCGGCTCCCGTTCCGTCGACCCGGCGAGAGAACCCGTACACCGACGTGTCGGACCACATTTCGCGTTGCGTTCCGATTCTCAGGGCCGGATTGGCCGCCTTGATCGCCGTCAACCGCTGGATGTGTCGGTAAAGGTTCGAGTTCTGGTCGAAGCTTTCCATGTCTTTGCGGTTGTCTTTGTTGGCGATGGGCACCTCGTAGGGGTTGCCGTTGCCATCGTCGGCCTGCTCGGTGCCGTAGTAGATGACCGGGACCCCGCGTGACGTCAGGAGAAAGGTCAGCCCTGACCGCAGCCGCTGATAGTTGTCGTCGGCCCAGGTGAGGAAGCGCGCCCGGTCGTGGTTGTCGAGGAACGTCTCGACCCGGTTCGGGTTCGCGTACTTGTAGTCCTGATCGAAGAGGTCGCCGAGCTTGTTCATGTCGGTGTCCGCCGAGAACGCTTCACGGACGGTGAAGAAGTACGGGAAGTCGAGCACGCCCCACTCGTAGTCCTGGTAGTCCGAGACGTAGTCGACGTCGCCGACGAAGATCTCGCCGAAGGTCGGAACCCCCATCGCATCTTCGAAGTCGGCGAGCCACTGCTGGGGTACCGAGCGTGCGGCATCGACGCGGATGCCGTCGAACCCCATGTCCACCCAGTCTTTGTAGGTGTCGGTGAGGAACGACGAGACCGCCGGGTTCGATTGGTCGAGGTCATCGAGCCCGCCGAGGTCGCAGTTCTCGATCTGGCTCTGCGACTCGAGGCCGTTGAACAGGCAGTCGCCGGCGTGGTGGAAGTACGACGAGTTGTCGAGCGGACTTGCCGGCTTGTAGGTGCTGGGGGAGTAAGTCGTCGACGTTCCGGCGAGATAGTCCGCCGTGTGATTGGGGACCACGTCGAGGATCATCTTGAGCCCGAGCCCGTGAGCAGTGTCGATCAGCTCCTGGAGCTCGGCGGTGTCGCCGAAATGCTCGTTGGGCGTCGCGAAATCCTTCGTGAAGTAGCCGTGGTAGCTCGCCTCCTGCCCGTCGCGAGAGAGTGGTTGCTGTTCAGAGACGGGGGAGAGCCAGATCGCCGTCACCCCCAGATCGGCGATGTAATCGAGGCGTTCGGTGAGTCCTGCCCAATCGCCGCCGTGGTAGAAACCGAGGTCCGACGGGTCGTACTCCCCGTCGCCCTGGTCGTTGTTCGTCGGGTCGCCGTCTTCGAATCGATCGACCAGAACCTGGTAGATGACATCGCCCTCGGCGAGAGGGCCCGGCGAGGCGGGGGCTTCGGCTCGCGCCGACGTTCCACCGCCGTCCCAGACGAGAGCCCCGGCCATCAGAGTGAGGGCCGCTCCCATCGCGAGGCAGGTGCGCGCGGAGACGCGAGCGGAGGTTTCGCTAGTTCTCATGATCTTCCTGACTTCGTTGTCGGATGCGCATCGGCCCGCTAGGTGCACGGTTTACTGGATCGATGCAACATGTTTACGTGTTGTCTGTCAAGTGCTGATTCTCATGCCGTGCCCGTATATCCGATTGGACTCGCGTGGAAAAGGGTGATCAAGAGGACCGACCGCGCGCCAATGGCGGCGAAAGCCGGGCCACGTCGCTGCGATCCACTGCGCGGGCAGCGGCCATTCACGTAAACCTGTGCGTCTGCGTCCGAAATATTGGTCGGCAGATTTCATCCATTCGGACGACGTCGGGTGACAAGCGGGGGCGATACCTGATCGGTTTGGGCGCCTCGCGGGTGCGCGGCTCGACAGGCTCGATGCGAAGACGGAGTACTTCGTCGGGTACATCGAGTACCTCGAACAACGCATCGCCGCCCTCGAAGCGCGATCCGCCGGCGCGGGCGCGTAAACCGGCCCGCTACGAGAGAATCTCCACGGCGCAGCGAATTCCGGGAGCGTTCCCCATTCGCGCGTCAAGCGTGATGAGCGGGCAATCCAGAGCTTCAGCGAGAGCGACGTAGCTTGCGTCGTATGCAGTCAGGTTGAACCGATGCAGGAGGATGGCCGGCACGAGCACGGTGGTCGGGCGTCGATCGACCTCGAGCTGAATGAGGTCGTCCACGGCGGTGTGGAGCTGGGCGTCGGTGAGGGTGCGCCTCAGCCACAACCCGCGTAACGCCGACAGTGTCTCGACATCGAGGATGTCGGGCGCGACGAGTTCTTCGGCACCAATTCGAGCGAGGATGCTCGCCTGCTCGACGCCGACCAGGGCTCCTACGATGACTGAGGCGTCGACGACGATCATTGCGCGCGGTCGCGACCGCTGCGCACTTCGTTGAGGATGTCCGCCGCCGAGACCCCGGCGCGCTCGGCTCGGCCCTGGATTCGATCGAACAACTCGGCGTTCGTGGGCCGAGAAGCGAGCCTGGTGAGCTCCGCCGTGAGGTACTGCTGAAGTGACCGCCCCTCGCCCGCCGCGCGCGCCAACAGCGCCGCGTGCACGGGATCGGGGAGGTCACGCACCAAAACGTTCGGCATGCTTTCATTATGCATGCACCGATTCTGGTCGGCGAGATGGTCGTGCGCGTCGTTGTTGACCACTGGTCGCGTGAAGTACCGAGCACCCATGACCCGATCGTGCGCGCTCACGGGATTCCGGCGCACTCCGCGTCCCAAAGTGAGCGGAACACATCACCCGTCACGGGCTGTGGAGGGAGCGATATCCCCCGTGCGATTTCCGCCCCACGGGGGAGGTGCCCTCGCAAGGCCCGCGAAAGGGTGGATACGTGCCTTTCCTTGCTAGAACCCGTTCGTTCCGATCCGTCGCCGCGGCGCTCTCGATCGCCGCCCTCCTCGTGACCACGGCCTGCGCCGCAACCCCCGAGGCCGAGCCCGAAGACACCGCGGCGCCCGTCACGATCCCCGGCACCGCCGTCGGCCAGCAGGCCGAGTGGGTGCTCGCCGAGATCAACGGCGAGCCGAGTGAGCAGGCCGACTTCGAGGCCCGGTTCGACCCGATCATGTTCGAGCAGATGTCGGCCGCCGACCTGCAGCAGGTGTTCGAGCAGCTGCGCGCGGCCGCGCCGTGGAGCGCTATCGGCTACGAGGGCACCGAAACCCAGGCGCGCGTGACGATCGAGGCGGCCGCGGTCACCTACGACATGAGCGTGTCGGTCGGCGATGACGGCAGCATGAACGGACTGTTCTTTGGCGAACCGCAGGCTCCCCGCACGCCGGCCGCCAGCTGGGACGAGCTCGAGGCCGCGATCGCCGGTGCCCCCTACGACGTTTCGCTGCAGGTGACCGAGGTCGGAGCGACAGAACCGCGGATGCTGCTGGGCGAACCCTCTCGCTCACCGATCGGCTCCATCTTCAAGCTGTGGGTCCTCGGAGCCGTGGTCGATGCCGTCGACGCGGGCACCCTCACCTGGGACGACCCGCTGACGATCGACGCCGAGGTGCGGAGCCTCCCCAGCGGCGAGCTGCAGAACCTGCCCGACGGCGCGACCGTCACGGTGCGCGAAGCCGCGGAGAAGATGATCCAGATCAGCGACAACACGGCGACTGACGCGCTCATCCGCGCGGTGGGCCGCGACGCCGTCGAAGCGGCTCTCGTCGATATGGGCCACGCGACGCCCGAGGCCAACACGCCGTTCCTCACGACCCGGGAGATGTTCTGGATGCTGTTCGGTGACGCCGCGCTCCGCGACCGCTGGGCCTCCGGCGATCCGGCAGCCCGCGAGGCGGTGCTCGCCGAGATACCCGCGGGCGTGCCCGACCTCGCGAACCTCGCATCCGCGCAACCTGGCTGGCCTGCCGGGGTGGACTGGTTCGCGACCCACGACGACATCGCCCGCGCGCACGTCGCGCTGCAGGAGAAGGCGCAGACGCCCGCCGGAGCCCCGCTGCGAGACCTGCTCGCGAAGAACCCCGGCATCGAGTTCGGCGACGACTGGACCTACGTCGCCTTCAAGGGCGGCAGCTCGGTCGGCGTGCTGGCGGGCTCGTGGTACCTCGAGCGCGACGGCGCCGAGCCCATCGTGCTGACGGTGCTCGCCCGCGCGGACGACGGTCAGACCCTGACGACGAACCAGACCGCGGTGTTCGGCTTCGTGGAGGATGCCGCGGGGCTACTTCTGCAGGATTAGCGCGAGCCTGGGCTCGGGGCACCCGCAGGGTGTGGATCAGTCGATTACGTCTGATTGCTGCGAGCGCCCCGTCCCGGTCGGCGTCAGGGCTTGACGAACACCTCGTCTGCGATGACGCCCGGGCGCACCCGAATCAGAACCTCGGACCCGTCCGGCACCGTGAATGCGGTGGAGCCGGTTGCGACGCCGCCCGTGTACAACTCGTCGATTCCCATGCTGTCGGAGAGCGACGCCATGGATTCGTAGCTGTTGAGAACTTCGCCCGTCGACGTGACGAGCGATATTCCGACAGACAGTGCATAGTCCGAGTCGGCACCTGTGTACGTCACCGTGTAGTTGACGGTGGAGTAGTGACTCCCCGCGGGGGGAGCCTCGTTGAACTGATTGGCTTCCGCAACAGCCTGGTTGGCGTCAGGGGTAAAGCTATTGACCACGACGGTCCACTCGTCACCGTTGATCGTCGACCCCAGGGCTGCGGGGTTGTCCCGTGTGCCAATCTCGGCGGCCGTGTCGGCCTCGGGCTGAGCCTCCGCGGCCGGGTCCGGCTCCACGGTCGGCTGACTGACGGTGCTTTCAGTGCCTCCGAACGCATCGCTGAAAGCGGTACCGACAACGGCGAAGAAAACGATGAAACCGATGATCGTGCCGACGATCGACACGATGAGAGCCGTGACGCCAAGCCCCTTCCTGCCTTTCATGAAAAGCGAAACCAGGGAGAGGATGAAGGCGACCGGGAGGAGTACCCAGCCGACAACAAGCGCACCTGGAACGCAGGCGAAGATTGTGCCAATGATGGCGACAATCAGAGCGATGAGTCCGACGATGTTGCGCTTCGGCGGTGCCTGGCTCGGCTGCGGTGCTCCGTATGCCAGCTGCGGTTGCGCCCCGTAGGGCTGCTGTGGGTAGCCGGGCTGCTGGTGCGCCGGCGGCTGCGGGGCGTACTGCTGTGGGGCCGGAGGGCGCTGGTCCTGGGGGACGTGCGGTGGCTGGTTCGGGTCGGTCATGTTTGTCTCTTTCGGGTGGTCAGCGACGCGCAAGGGCTGCGTGTTGTGTGGGTCTCATCCACAGACCACGAACGGAGAGCGGCGCGGCGAAGAGCGCGCACGACAGCCGCGTTTCATCCCCCTATGCGTCCCCCGGACGCGTAGCTCAACTGCGGACATCGCGGCCGAACGGGCCAAAGCCTAGCGGATGCGTCGAAACGCCTCGAAGTGTGCGTTCACCGCTCCCTTCGCACCCGCAGTACGGCATCCGAAAGCGTCACTGTCTCGTTATCCCTCCACACGACCTCGCGGTCGACAAGCGCGTTCGTCTCGACGACCCAACCATCGGGTAGCTCGAGCGCCGCCAGCACTTCGTCTGCCGTCGGCAGGGGAGGGGCGTCGTCTTGGTCGTGGTGGTGCGCCTCCGACGGGAACGCCCCGTGCCCGACGACGAGCAACCGCCCGCCGGGCGCGACCGCCGTGACCGCGCGCCGCAGGATCTCATCGCGCGGCAACTCGACGGGGGAGTGCAAGAACGCCGAGGTGACGAGGTCGTACTCCGCCGATGGATGCCACGTCGCCAGATCGGCTTGCACCCACTCGATGCGATCCGCGAGCCCGAGCTCGGCAGCGTTCGCCGCAGCCACGGCCAGGGCATTCGCCGAGATGTCGACGGCGGTCACCGTCCACCCCTGGGCAGCGAGCCACAGTGCGTCGGCACCCTCGCCGCTGCCGAGCTCCAGCGCGGTGCCGGGAGCGAGCCCGGCGACCTCGCGTTCGACCGCGACGTTCACGCGACCGCTCCACACCTTCCCGCTTTCGCCGCGGTGGCTGAGGTATCGCGCCTCCCAGAACTCCGCCGGGTCGGTGAGCGCGTCGTCCATGCCCTCAGTCTCCCGTGTCATGCTGCCACTCCCGCAGCGCCGGTCCCTGAGCCTGTCGAAGGGTCCGGCACCGCCCGACCCGCAGCAACCCGAGCGGCTGCCGCAGCAACCTCCTCCGCCACCAACTCCCCGTTGATCGTCAGCGCCGCCATCGCGCCCGACCCCATCGCGATCGGCACGAGCGCGTTCGGGATTCCGGCGTTCCCCACCGCGAAGACTCCCGCAACGCTGGTCCTGCCGAACCCGTCGACCGCGGTCCACGGGCCGATCGGAGTCTCGGCCTGCTCCACCCCGAGCTGCCGCAGCGGTCCATCGAGCGCGACGGGCGTCGGCTGCGCGAACACCACGTCAACCGGTACGACGGATCCGTTAGCGAGCCCCAGCCCGGTGATCGTGTCACCGTCCGCGACGACGTGCGTCACGGCGCGATCCTCGATGCGCATTCCGCGTTCCTCGAGCAGCATCCGCCCGTCTTCGGGAATGACCCCCGCGAGCGACGTGAACACCGTGATGTCGCGGGAGTACGCCCGCAGCATGTGCGCGACGTGCAACCCCATCGCCGAGCCGGCGAGCACGCCGATCGCGCGACCGGATGCTTCGTAGCCGTCGCAGTACGGACACGCCACGACTCCGCGCCCCCACTGCTCGGCGAGTCCCGGAATGTCGGGCAGCTGATCGCGCGTCCCGGTCGCGACGATGAGCCGACGCCCGGTGGCGCGCGCGCCGGTCTGGGTGACGACCTCGAACCCGTCTTCGGTCGCGCGGGTTTCGACGACCCGAGCGTTCTCGATGACGCCGTCGACGGCGCGCACCTCGCGGTATCCGTCGGCGACGAGGTCGAGCGGTGAGTACCCGTCGCGGCTCAGCACGCCGTGCATGTGGGGCGCGAACCGGTTGCGCGGCTGCTGTGCGTCGAGCACGAGCACGCGGCGTCGAGCGCGCGCGAGGATCAGCGCAGCGCTGAGCCCGGCAGCACCGCCGCCGATGATGAGGACGTCCCAGTGCTCGCCCGAGACGTTCGGGTTCTGGGTGGGGGAGAGAGGGGCGGATGCTGCGGAAAGCCGTTCGTCGTGCGTCATACCGTTCACGATGCCCGCCTGCTAGCGTGTCAGCAACTATCAGTGCCGAATCGGCAAGAATGGACGGGCATGGCGGACGACTCCCTCGCTCTCATCGGCCCGCGCCTGAAGAGCTGGCGCGAGAAGCGCAGCATGACCCTCGCCGAGCTTTCCGAGACCACGGGCATCTCGTCGAGCACGCTCTCGCGTCTCGAGTCCGGGAAGCGCGCCCCGAACCTCGAGCTGGTGGTCCCGATCGCGCGGGCCCTGCGTCTGGAGCTCGACGACATCGTGCCGCGGGCGGCGCCCGATCCGCGCGTGAAGCGCACGAGGAAGAGCGTCGGCGGTACGCAGTACGAGACGTTGTCGCCCGAGTCGAGCCCGGTGCAAACCTACAAGGTGACGTTCCCCGCGAACCCGCCCGGGGTCGTTGCGACGCCCGAACCGAAGGTGCACGACGGCCAGGAATGGCTCTACGTGCTGTCGGGTCGCCTGCGTCTCGTGATCGGCGAGCAAGACGTGACGCTGGGCCCGGGGGAGGCGGCGGAGTTCGACACCCGCATCCCGCACTGGCTCGCGGCGACAGGTGCCGGGCCGACGGAGGTGCTGTCGATCTTCAGCAAGGAGGGGAAGCGGATCCACCTCCGTGCTCGTGGTGGGTGAGCTTAGGGGGCCATTCCGAGCGGTCTGACTCTCTCAGGCCGATATTGGGTGGGCCCATGCTTGCGTTCGGCATTCTTTGTGATGTCAGTCGTGCCGCCGTCG
This sequence comes from Microbacterium shimangi, assembly GCF_043556445.1. Taxonomy (NCBI): domain Bacteria; kingdom Bacillati; phylum Actinomycetota; class Actinomycetes; order Micrococcales; family Microbacteriaceae; genus Microbacterium; species Microbacterium shimangi. The sequence goes on along the minus strand of NZ_JBIGII010000004.1, from coordinate 929,290 downwards.
CCTGGACATGCCGAGCGCTGGCTATAGGCTCAGTTTCACCCTGGTAGATCCGGGTTCATCCGCATGGGGGCGCGAATGTCCGAGCCGTGGCTGTCTGCCGACGACACCGCCGAGCACCTGGGTATCACCAGGGACGATGTTCGTACCTGGGTACCCAAGCAGGGAATACCCGCACAGAGGGCAGGGCAGATTTGGAAGTCTTGGATGATCGGAGACCACGCCTGGGTGCGAGGGCGCGACAGCGCCGGAGCCTAAACCATGCGGATCATCAACAACGTGTCCGACCTTCTCGGTGACGACCTGAAGTCCGTAATCGCCCGCGGTTCGAAAGTACGCATCGCCGCTTCGACCTTCTCGATCTTCGCTTTCGAGGCGTTGCGTAAGGAACTCGAGCACATCGAGGAACTTGAGTTCATCTTCACGTCGCCGTCATTCAGCAACGGTCAGGCCACGGACAAGCTGCGCAAGAACCGTCGCGAGTTCTTCATCCCGCAGGCAGAGTCATCGCTCTACGGGTCCGAGTTCGAGATCCGTCTCCGCAACAAGCTGACGCAGCGCGCAGTCGCCCGCGAGTGCGCCGCCTGGGTACGCGAGAAGGTCACGTTCAGATCGAACGCCAGCGGCCATCAGATGCAGCAGTTCGCCGTCGTCGACGACGAAGCCGCTTACCTGCCGCTGCAGGGGTTCACCACTGCCGACCTCGGATACGAGCGCGGCAACGCGGTCTCCAACATGGTCACGAAGTTCGAAGGTGCCCCCGAGGCGAGCAGCTTCCTCGACCTCTTCGATCAGATCTGGGCAAGCCCCGGCCAGCTGAACGATGTCACGCAAGCGGTCTACGACCACATCGCGAGCGTGTACGCCGAGAACTCCCCGGCCCGCGTCTACTTCCTCATCCTCTACAACCTCTTCGCCGAATTCCTCGACGACATCAGTGAGGACGTGCTCCCTAACGACCGCACGGGATATCAGGACACCAAGGTCTGGCAGGGCTTATACAACTTCCAGCGGGATGCCGCGACCGGCATCATCAACAAACTCGAGACCTACAACGGCTGCATCCTGGCTGACAGCGTCGGTCTCGGAAAGACATTCACCGCGCTGGCAGTAATCAAGTACTACGAGCTGCGTAACAAATCAGTGCTGGTGCTCGCGCCGAAGAAGCTCGCCGAAAACTGGACGAACTACAACGCCAACCTCACCACCAACATCTTCGCCAGCGACCGCTTCAACTACGACGTCCTCGCCCATACCGACCTCTCCCGCACGCGGGGCGAATCGCTCGGCCTACGTCTCGATCGCATCAACTGGGGCAACTACGACCTCGTCGTCATCGACGAGTCGCACAACTTTCGAAACGCTGACTATGCCGAGGAGAAGGAGTCGCGCTACCAGCGGCTCATGCGCCAGGTCATCCGCGAAGGCGTGAAAACGAAAGTGTTGATGCTCTCGGCGACGCCCGTCAACAACCGGTTCAACGACCTCAAGAACCAGCTACAACTCGCATACGAGGGCAAGTCCGAGAATCTGTCTGACAAGCTCAACCTCTCCACGTCGATCGAACTAGTGTTCCGCGATGCGCAGGCCGTCTTCAACGAGTGGTCGAAGCTACCCGCCGACGAGCGCACAGCGGATCGCATCCTGCAGATGCTCGACTTCGACTTCTTCGAGTTGCTCGATGCCGTGACTATCGCTCGTTCCCGAAAGCATATTCAGGCGTTCTACGACATGAGCGAGATTGGCGCGTTCCCCACTCGCCTTGCTCCGGCATCCATCCGCGAGCCGCTCACCGATCTCGACGACATTCCGCCGTTCAACGACATCTTCGAGCAGCTACAAGTCCTCACTCTTGCCGTCTATACGCCTCTTGAGTATGTGTTCCCGAGCCGTCTCAGCAAGTACGAGGATCTATACAACGTCACCACCGGCAATGCTCGCTCCAACCTTGGTCAGAAGGGGCGTGAAGAAGGCCTGAAAAAGCTGATGACGGTGAACCTGCTCAAACGGCTGGAGAGCTCGGTCGAAGCGTTCCGGCTCACGCTGGCAAAAATCGAGAACGCCGTCGACCGCACTCTCGCGCGTGTAGACGGTTATGCAGGGTCAAAGGCGGAAGTCAACGCAGACCTTACTGACCTCGACCTGGATCTCGACGATGAGGACGACGCGAACATCGAGGCCCTCACGTTCGGTGAGAAGATTCGCATCGACATCAACGACATCGATGTCGAGTCGTGGCAGCGCGATCTCTGGCACGATCGGGAAACGCTACGTGAGCTTCTGGACGAGATGCGCAAAGTGACTCCGGACCACGACCTCAAGCTGCGCAAGCTGCGGCACCTGGTCGAGCAGAAGGCAGAGCATCCGCTCAACCCCGATAACCGCAAGGTGCTGATCTTCTCAGCCTTCGCCGATACCGCGAACTACATCTACCGCGAGCTCGCACCGGCGCTGAAGCAGGCTGGTCTGGAATGCGCCGTGATCACCGGCGGCAGCCACGGCGCCAAGTCCACGATCGGCACAGGCTTCGACTTCCAACAGATCATGTCGATGTTCTCGCCGCGCTCCAAGCAGCGGCACCTCACGATGCCCACGGAGACCCGCGACATCGATGTGCTGATCGGCACCGACGTCATCAGCGAGGGCCAGAACCTGCAGGACTGCGACTACCTCATCAACTACGACATCCACTGGAACCCGGTGCGGATCATCCAGCGTTTCGGTCGTATCGACCGCATCGGGTCGACGAACGAGGTCATCCAGCTCGTGAACTTCTGGCCCGACATCTCGCTCGACGAGTACATCAACCTTAAGGAGCGCGTCGAGAACCGGATGGTCATCGCCGACCTCGCCGGCTCAGCCGATGACAACGTGCTCAACCCGGAGGATTCGGATGCCGCGTTCCGCAAAGAGCAGTTGCGCAAATTGCAGAACGAGAACATCGAACTCGAGGATGTTCGCACGGGAGTGTCGATCACGGATCTCGGTCTCAACGACTTTCGGATGGACCTGCTCGCTTACATGAACGAGTACGGCGACATCGCCACCGCCCCCCGCGGCTTGCATGCCGTCATTCCCGCAGACCCAGCGATGGGACTCCTACCCGGCGTGATCTTCGCCCTGAAGAACGTAAACGCCGACGCTGCTGTGAATCGGGGCAACAGGCTCCACCCGCATTACCTCGTCTACGTCAATGAGGAAGGCGACGTCATCGCCGACCACACCGAGGCGAAGCGGCTGCTCGACCTCGTCCGCGCCGGCTCTCGCCCACACGATGAACCCGTGGCTGACGTCACCCGCGCCTTCAACGAGACCACCAGCGAGGGCGCAGACATGAGCAAGTACTCGGCGCTGCTGACGGATGCCATCCACTCGATGATCGACGTCACCGAAGAACGCGACATCGACAGCCTGTTTAGCGGTGGGCACACCACTGCTCTCACGCAGCAGATCGCGGGGGTCGACGACTTCGAGCTGATCGCGTTCATCGCCGTCGTTGACCCAGCTGGTGCTACGTGATCGACATCCTCTACCGGTGGCCGGCTGGTGCACGTTTTGGTGCGCGCGTACCCAAGGAGCGGTTCTACGAACGCACCGCATCGACTGGCGCTCTGCGTGAAATGTTTGTCGCCGAGGTGAGCCGCATCAGCTGGGCCTACAAGCTCGCTGCGGAGACCATCAACCTGCCAGGATCGCCAGAAGTGCCCGAGATCGAGGTCCTCCAACTGGACGCCAAGTCGAACGACATCAGCGCCCAGGTACTTGCGTCGATTGACAAGGCGATACCGAATCCGGTGATCTTCGAGGTCCGCCGCGATGATGCTCAGGGCGGCGCCGTTCGGATGACGGCAGCGCACACCCCAGTTGGCTCCCCGGCACGGAGGCCCAGCGCCTACTTCTCAACGGGCTGGATGCGAGGCGACTTCCCTCGTACTCCGCTACCAACCGCGATCACGATGGCGGCGCTGTACTCGGCCCTTATTGGTCCGCTCACGCCACTCGCGCTTCGGCCCGGGGAGAGCCCAGCGGACGTCAGCGAGAGGCTGAATGCTGTACGTCGCATCGAGCGCGAGATCAGCGCCCTAGAGCGCAAGCTCCGGTCCGAACCGCAGCTCAATCGCAAGGTAGAACTGCGGCGTGAGCTCAAAGCTAAACAAGCCGAGCTGGACCAGACGAGGTAATCCATGAAAAGACTCCGAATGACATCAGCTGACCTCACCCGTGCCAATATCGACAAGGTCGCAGCACTCTTCCCGACCGTCGTTACCGAGACACTCGACGCCGACGGTGAACCAACGCGAGCTATCGACTTCGATCTGTTGCGGCAGGAACTCTCCGATCACATCGTTGAAGGGCCCCAGGAACGTTACCAACTGGACTGGCCAGGCAAGCGTGCCGCTGCGTTCGCGGCCAACGCACCGATCGCGAAGACGCTGCGCCCTGCACGGGAAGAATCCGTCGAATTTGACAAGACGAAGAACCTCTTCGTTGAGGGCGATAATCTGGACGGACTGAAACTCCTCCAAGAGTCTTACCTCGGCAAGGTGAAACTCATTTACATAGACCCGCCCTACAATACGGGCGGCGACTTCCTGTACGAAGATGACTTCGCCGAGTCCAACATTGAGTACTTGCGGCGGTCCGGGCAATTAGATGAGGAGGGGTTTAGATTTGTCGCAAACCTTGAGTCTAACGGTCGGCGACATTCATCTTGGCTGTCTCACCTCTATCCCCGGCTCAAACTGGCCCGTGGGCTTCTAGCCGACGACGGCGTCATCTTCATCTCGATCGGCAGAGATGAGCAAGCGAACCTCAAGAAGCTCTGCGACGAGGTGTTCGGCGAAGCCAACTACCTGGAGACTCTCGTCTGGAACAAGCGTGTTCCGAAGAATGACGAAGGAATCGGGAGCATCCATGAATACGTGCTCGGGTATGCGCGCAAGAAGGAGGCGGTTGGCCCGTTCACGGTAGCGAAAGAGGGCATTCAAGACGTGCTGGATCTGGTCCGCAGGGCTAAGGCCGGCGGTCGCAGTATCCCTGAAACCGAAGCAGAACTGCGCCTGCTCTTCAAGAAGAACGGTTACGACCGAGGCATCACGCTCTACAACACTCTGACAGACGACTACCGCCTTTTCGGCAAGGTCAACATGAGCTGGCCGAATGGAAATTCCGAAGGCCCCCGATATGACGTGCTACACCCGACAACGGGTCGCTCAGTGAAGGTGCCCGATCGCGGTTGGAGGTGGAAGTACGACACCTTCTTAGAGGCATCAGGCTTCGACCCATCGACGCAGTCTTACGGAGAGGTGATTCAACTTCGAGACGGGAGTTCCGTTTGCGGGCGCATATGGTTCGCTGCGAGCGATGCGCAGCAACCCAGCTCGGTCACGTACCTCGATGACGTAGAACGCTTCCTCCTTCGCTCCGTGATCTCGATCAAGAGTGACGGCGGCGTCGAAGTCGAATCGCTTTTTGGGGGCAAGTCTCTGTTTCCGTACCCCAAGCCAACATCGCTACTCAGGCAGTTGATCGAAAGTCACGCGCCGGCGCGCGAGGGCGTGGTGATGGACTTCTACGCGGGCTCCGGCTCGACGGCGCACGCCGTCCTAGCCGCCAACGCGGCGGACGGCGGATCGCGACGATTCGTTCTCATTCAGACCGATCCACCAATTTCGCCCGATTCGGAGGCCGCGAAAGCAGGGTTTAGGTCAATTTCAGATCTTGCCCGGGAGCGCATTCGTCGAGCTGGTCGGGAGGTGGCCGGATCCGCGACGCTCGACGCGCAGCTGGATATCGGATTCCGCGCCTTCACGATCGACACTACTAACATGGTCGACGCGCTCACGAGCGCCGACGACCTAGTCCAGCGCGCGCTGAGCGACGCAGTCGGCAGCGTCAAGCAAGGTCGCACAGACGAAGACCTACTTTTCCAGGTGCTGCTCGATTGGGGGCTCGATCCTGCCGAACCGATCCAAGTCGACAATCACGGGGCGCGACGCGTCCTGTCCGTCGCGGATGGAGCACTTGTTGCGTGCTTCGCCGACGACGTCGACGACGATCTCGTGCGTGGGATCGCTTCACGGCGTCCGCTGCGCGCCGTGTTCAGAGACTCCGCATTCGCTACCGACGCAGCGCGAATCAACGCAGAACAAGCATTCCGCGAGATTTCGCCTGAGACGCAGCTCAGGGCGATTTAGTCCATGAAGCTTCAATTCAAGGTCCAGCAGTATCAAACCGAGTCCGTCGATGCCGTGGTCGATGTGTTCGTCGGGCAGCCATACGCCGACGGCGTTAGATATCGCATCGATCCCGGCCGGACCATGTCGCCGGTGCTCGTAGAGGGCGCGGGGCTTCGCAACTCGGAGATCGCGCTGACAGCGCCACACCTGCTGACAAACTTGCACAGGGTGCAGCAGGCGCGCGGCCTGGAGCTATCGAAGGACCTCAGGGACCCGGTGAAGAAGTCCGCAGCCCCGATCAATCTTGACATCGAGATGGAGACCGGTACCGGGAAGACCTACGTCTATATCAAGACGATCATGGAGTTGCACAAACGGTACGGGTGGTCGAAGTACATCGTCGTCGTACCGTCGATCGCCATTCGCGAGGGTGTGAAAAAGTCGTTTGACATCACCGCCGAGCACTTCCAGCAGCTCTACGGCACCAAGCCACGCACGTTTATCTACAACTCCTCGCAATTGCACGAGATCGAACGGTTCTCGTCCGACGGGGGCGTGCAGGTGATGATCATCAACGCCCAAGCCTTTAACGCCACTGGCAAGGACGCCCGTCGGATCTATGAAGTGCTTGACGACTTTCAGTCACGCAAGCCCATCGACGTCATTGCCGCGAATAGGCCGATCCTCATCATCGACGAGCCGCAGAAGATCGAAGGCGACGCGAAGAAGCCCTCAAAGTCGCTCGAGGCCCTCACCTCATTCAACGCCCTCTTCGCGCTGCGATACTCCGCGACGCACAGGATTGAACGCACCAAAATCCACCGTCTCGACGCCATCGATGCCTACAACCAGAAGCTGGTGAAGAAGATCGCGGTGCGTGGCATCACCGTCAAGTATCTGGCCGGTAGCAGCGCCTATTTGTATGTGGACGGCCTCGAGGTCGGCACAGGCGCAGACTTCCCGAAGGCTCGAGTCGAACTAGAGGTGCAGACCGCCCAGGGCATCAAGCGGCAAGTGAAACGCCTGAGTCGGGGCGTAAACCTGCACGATATCTCCGGCGGCATCGAGGCGTACAAGGGTCTCTTCATTCGGGATGTGGATGCCAACCGCGACGTCATCGAGCTGAGCAACGGCGACATCATCGGTGCCGGCGAGGTCACCCAAGACGTGACCGAGGACCAGAAGCGGCGCATCCAGATACGCGAGGTCATCCGCACACACCTCAGCAAGGAACGCGAGCTGTTTGCGCAGGGGATCAAGACCCTCTCGTTGTTCTTCATCGACGAGGTGTTGAAGTACCGTGACTACCAACGCGAGGACGCCCTCGGCGAGTACGCCCGGGTGTTCGAGGAAGAGTACGCGGCTGTGCTCGCCGACTACCTCTGTGAACTCGAGCTGGATGAAACGGCTGAACGCTATCGAGACCACGTTCGAGCGATCCCCGTGCGCTCGACCCACGAGGGGTACTTCTCGATCGACAAGAAGACCAAGCAGTTTGTCGACGGAAAGATCGCCGCCCGCGGCGACTTCGAAGGTCAGTCGGACGACGTGGACGCCTACGACCTGATTCTCAAGGACAAGGAGAGGCTGCTCTCCTTTACGGAACCCGTTCGATTCATCTGGTCACACTCCGCGCTCCGCGAGGGTTGGGACAACCCAAATGTGTTCGTGATGGGGATGCTCAAGAAGAGCGACAACACCACGACGCGGCGGCAGGAGATCGGCCGTGGTCTGCGACTCTCCGTGGATCAGCACGGTGAGCGGATGGATAATCCCGTCACAGTCCACGACATCAACGAACTGACCGTCGTCACCGACGAGTCGTACACCGATTTTGTGACCGCTCTCCAGAAGGAGATCATCGAGTCGCTGTCAGCGCGGCCACGCAAAGCAAGCGTCGAATATTTCGTGGGCAAGCCGATCACGCGGAGCGACGGATCAACGAGCGCGCTCGAGAAGACGGTCGCGCAGGCGCTCTTCTTCCACTTGATCAAGAACGACTACATCGACGAGTCAGGTCTGGTTACGCAGGCATACAAAGATGCGCGCGCCGACGGAACACTCGCGAGCCCAACCTCGGAGATACTCAGACCCGTCATTGACTTCGTGTGGCCACTCGTCGACGCTCTATACCTCGATGTGCCGAAGCCAACCGATGGGCGCAAGCCAAAGAAGATTCCTCTCAACGAAGCCAACTTCAACAAACGCGAGTTCCAAGAACTCTGGGGACGCATCAACCACAAGGCCGTCTACAAGGTCGACTTCGACTCTAAGGAGCTGATCGGCAACTGCATCCGCGTGCTCGACAGCTCACTCAACGTCGTCGTCATGCAATACCTCGTCGAGAGCGGCAACCAAGTCGTGGGCCTCGAGGTGGATCAGCTGGAGGCCGGCACCGGCTTTAAAGTCTCTGAAACGAGGATCGAGCACTCAGCGGTGTCAGCGGGTTCGACCGTGAAGTACGACCTTCTAGGAGAGATCGCGGAGAAGACGCAGCTCACCCGCCGCACCTGCGCGGCGATCCTCACCGGCATCCACCCGGGTACGTTTGCGAAGTTCAAGCAGAACCCCGAGCAGTTCATCACCGAGGCCGCCCGGCTCATCAACGAGCAAAAGGCAACCGCCGTCGTCGAGCACCTCAGCTATGACCCGCTCGACAACCGCTATGACTCGTCGATCTTCACCGAGAACCAGACCGCGCAGGACCTATCCAAGGCCGGGGACAAGCTTACAAAGAGCGTCTTCGAATACGTTGTGACCGACTCGAAAGTCGAGCGCTCGTTCGTCGAGAAGCTCGACGTCAGCGACGAGGTGGTCGTCTACTCGAAGTTGCCGCGCGGTTTCTTCATCCCGACACCGGTTGGTGACTACAACCCCGACTGGGCGATCGCTTTCCGCGACGACGATACGAAGATCAAGCACGTCTACTTCGTTGCCGAAACGAAGGGCTCGCTTTCGACTCTTCAACTCAAGGGCGTCGAGAACGCGAAGATCGAGTGTGCCCGCAAGTTCTTCGCTGCGCTCAACGCGAGAAGCGGCCAGGACGTGACGTACGACGTCGTCTCGAACTACTCCGAGCTGATGCAGCTCGTAACGGCGTAGAAAGTGGACTGATGGCCAAGTACAAAGTGACCCAGTCCGCGGTGACGCAACTGCTTGAGGACGTCAAGCGAGAGCAAATCGCGATTCCGGAGCTCCAGCGTCCCTTCGTGTGGGACAGCGTCAAGGTGCGCGACTTGATGGACTCGCTCTATAAGGGGTACCCGGTCGGTTATCTCATAACGTGGCAGTCGGTCGGGGCTCATCTTAAGGGTGGCCACGTCGCCGCGCACCAGCAGATTCTCATTGATGGCCAGCAGCGCATTACCGCACTGCGTGCTGCGGTGGCAGGGCTCCCAGTAATCGACAAACGATACAAGCAGGTCCGCATAAAGATCGCCTTCAATCCTGTTACGGAGGACTTTGCGACCCTGACCCCGGTCATCAGGAAGAATCCCGAGTGGATCTCTGACATCAGCGAACTGTTCAATGCCAGCTCTAGCTACGGGTTTGTCAAGTCGTACTTCGAAGCCAACCCCACCGCGGACGCGGCAGTGATCGAAGCGAACATCGCAAGGCTCGAGGCGATCAAGAACGCGCAAATTGGCATCATTTCTCTGAATGACGATCTCGATGTGGAGACCGTCTCGGAGATCTTCATCAGAATCAACTCCAAGGGAGTTCCCCTCAGCAGCGCAGACTTCGCAATGAGCAAGATCGCCACATATGGTGACCGGGGACGCAACCTCAGGAAGCTCATTGATTACTTCTGCCATCTCGCCGTTGCCCCACATGCTTACGCCGACATCGAGCAGAACGATTCGGAATTCGCCAGCAGCGCGTACCTGCAACGGATCGCTTGGCTGCAACACGAGGCAGAGGACCTCTACGACCCCGGTTATAGCGACATCATCCGCGTCGCGGGCCTGGTCGGATTTAGCCGCGGCAAGGCATCATCCATCGTCAGCGAACTGTCCGGTCGCGACCCCGAGACGCGCAAGGTAGATGAGTCCCGGATCCCGCTCGCCTACGACAGGCTGGAGTCAGCTCTGCTCGAGATTGTGAAGAAGTACCACTTCGAGAACTTCCTCATGATCGTGAAATCCGCCGGATTCGTCAACGCGGGAATGATCGGTTCGAGGAACGCTCTCAATTTCGCGTACGCGCTGTACCTACGGCTACGAGCTGACGGAGAGATGGCGGAGGGTGAGCGGAAGCGCATTGTCCGTCGTTGGTTCGTCATGTCGATGCTCACAAGCCGCCACTCCGGCAGCTTTGAGTCAACCTGGGAACAGGACATGCGCCGTATCGCGTCGGTCGGAGCCGCCGCGTACCTTCAACAGATCGAGGAGTCGGATCTGACTGACGGCTTCTGGAACGTGGCTCTGCCTAGCGCTTTGGAGAGCACCAGCACCGTGAGTCCCTACTTCCAGACGTTCCTTGCAGCTCAAGTCGCGAGCCACGCTCGAGGGTTCCTGTCGCGAAGCATCACCGTCGCGGCGATGCACCAGCAGTCAGGCGATATTCATCACATCGTCCCGAAGGCCTACCTGCAGGAGAACGGTTTCGCGGACCGAGGCGACTACAACCAAGTAGCTAATTTTGCACTGACTGAGACGTCGATAAACATAAGCATCGGTAAACGTCCGCCGACGATGTATATGGCGGATGTTAGCGAGCAGATCAATACCGGAATTCTCCGCCTGGGGGAGATCATTGATCGCGATGGCCTTATGAATAACCTCTGGGAGAACGCGATTCCGGACAACATCGGAACAGTGACCGCGGCCGACTACGAAAGCTTCCTTCACGAGCGCCGGCAACTGATGGCTGCAGTGATAAGGAGCTACTTCGAGCAGCTTTGAGGTTCATCCGGATAACTGTGCAACTGTCAGTCGGGGTATCGTACGACAAGTCCGACGGCCGACATGATCGTTGCAAATGTGGCCGTGGCGGCGAAGATGGGAGTCGCAACTTCCGCGGGTAGCCATAGCGTGAGCCCGCCAACAAACAGGGCCACACCCACGGCGATGACCCAGAACCACTTCTTGTGGACTGTTCCTGCGTTCACACGCCTCGTGGCGCTGCGGATGAGTCGCGAGCTCGACAGATCTGGGTAGGAATAGTCAGATGCGTTGAGGTAAGGCAAGAGATCGGACTCCGCGAAGCCCAAGCTCTTGCTGACCTCAAAAGAGTGAATCGGCGAACCGCCGCGAGACACGAGCCAGGCCACTGCGCCGGCCAAGACTCGGTTCTTGCACGCTGTGACATCGAATGCGGCATCGGCGCGTCGTTGCTCGACCAGAAAGTCCCGAAGCTCTGACTCCTCTAACGTTCGGTAGGTGAGCTCCAGCGATCCCCAGTCAATCTCTGTGAGTAGTCTCTTCATTGGAGAAGGCTTCGCCAAAGGGGTTGTCACCGCCGCCGAGCCATCCCTGGTTGCGATGTAGTGCGAGTCCATCAGCGCGGCCACAAACTCGTTGAACTTCTGCTCGAGATTGATGCGCGCTTGCGCGGAGTTGCCGTTGGGTGCTCCGACTACTGCGATCACGAACTTTCGCACGCCCTGTCTTGCGTTGTGGGTGATCACGTTGAAGTAGACGTCCGGCTTCGGTGACGATGCCAGGATGACTACGCGGTCAGCCAACAGGCACAACCTCGACGCGATTCTTTCCTCGCAGCTTCGCAAGGTGGAGGTTGACTGTCGCCCCGTCCGGCGTGTCGGCAACTCCGCACGAAATTGTCAGGCCCGCACGGGACTTGAACAAATCACGAAGCCTCTCCACAGTGCCAGTCTCCAAGGACTCAAGCGTGTGGGCGAGCACTTCATCGCCGGCTGCAAAGATGATCTCGGCCGCGAACTCGAGCCGCAGAGTTGACGCAAGGGCAACGATGGCCTCGGAAACGCGAGCGCTGAGATCTGCCGCCCCAACGAGATCCCCCTCCAGCAACCGAAGTTCAATTCCCGCGCCAACATCGTCGCCATCGAAATATAGGTAAGCGCCCGCGGGCGTGAAGCCAGTCACCTTTCGAGGCTACCGAAGCTTGACCGAGCGCCGTCAACGGAACCGCAACGGAAACAGCAATGCACGCAGGCGCTTTTCCGTGAGGACCGGTGGCCACGGACTGGTTCAGCGCGACGATTGCCATCGCCACGACGACCGTCTCGGCAGCAATCGCTGTTCTTCTCGCCTGGAACGATCACTTTCATCATCGTGACCTGTGGATTCAGCGGTCCGAGGTGCTCGGCGAGATCAACGTCGTGCGACGCCGGTTTGCGATGCGATCGTCGCTCCCGTGGTACCTGCGGCGGCCAGCTGACGCTGAAGCGGTTGCGGCGCTTCAGGAGCTAAAGGACGCGCTCACGCAGGATCTCCAAAGTTGGAAGCGAATACAAGGCCGCTGACCCGCTTGGCCGGCCAACCGGCAAGGCAACCATGGCGATGGCGCTCTCAGAGGCGGCGCCCCGGGCACGCGGTTCAAGGGGTGCACGGAGAGTGAGTTCATTGTTGCTTGGAGAGGCGACGTCTGCCGTGTCAGCAAACGTCAGTCACTCGATGAGAGTCGAATTCCATCGGGTTACTGGGGGACGCACTGGATACGTTGCTCGGAGAGCGGTGCGCGTCGCCCGAGCGCGTTGATACCAAGTCGGTGGTCGGCCCGAGCCCCGGGACGTTTGCCATCCGATCGCGGCTCCTGTGAGTGCTCCAGCTACCGTCGCAACCGGGAGTGACGCGATTCCAGCGAGAGCAACGACGCTTGCGCTCAGTCCGACAACCTTCGGGTCCCAAAGCGATGCGACTTTGGTGGGAGGCAGGCCCTTTCCGGCCAACCGTTTGGTGAACTCTGTCTGATTTTCCCGCCTAACGACGTCGTCAGATACTTCGTTGCACAACTTGTCCCCAGCAGCGTCCAGAGCAGAGCCGAGCCATCGCTGAAAGTTTCCTTCACTTGCGTTAGCTCCCCATACCGACGCATAAACCGACCGGACCTGTGCGGCGGGGAAGTACTTCGGCAGGAAGTCAAGTGCCGCGGTGGTTCGCGCTAGCTGTTCTTGCCAGTAGGCGATCATGGCGGCCTGTACTGGATCGGCGCGACGATAGCCACTGTGCGTCGGATCGTTTGCCACCCACGGCGTCAACGCTTGCCAGTCCTCGGTGGTCTCGCTTAGCTCGACCGCGGCGATTGGCAACACCATGCAGACGAGCAGGTTGGGTACTCCCGAGTCATAAATCACTCCCGCATTCTCCAAAGCCGTCAACTTCACTTCTGAGTGCACAGCCTCGCCGACGATCCGTAGGGCAGTACCCACCACGTCAGCCGAGTCCGACAGAATCGTCGACAGCCAGCGCCCGCCCGGCCGAAGCGTCGAAACACACAAGGGCGGCAGCGAGCCCTGAATGTCGGACGGCCGCAGCGCGACAGGAACGACGGTGAGGGAAATTTTCGTCACGGACGTCATGCTACTGAGTAGTTGTAGTCCGCGCTTACTTCCCTTACTCTTCTTATCGAAGAGATAATAATCCGCAGCTATGAAATTGGAGTATCTAATGAACGAGACACCGTCCGACCTCGGTGCGAACTTCAACTGGATCATCCCGATCAGCTTCGCCGCGTTGGCGTTCTCCGCAGGAGTCTTGATCCAGCACCCCTCTGGGCGCGAGTTGATTTCGCGCCTACCCAAGCTCGCAGATGCGCTGCTTGCGGCGTGAGCGAGAATCCTGACGGCGGCCTCTTGGCCCAGTCGCAGATTCGACAGGGAGCGGTCACGCAGGCGGACATGCTCGCGCCGACGTGATGCGACCAGGCGCGTTCGAATCTCCCGGGCAAGCGGCCCGAGGGCTGGAGCCTTGCGAGGCTGCCGTCAAGGCAATGTCGCTGTCCGGCACTCCGGACGAACTCGGCAATCGCGCCCCGCTTGTTCGCGAAGTGACCGGCGGCGATGAAATCCCCGCGGAGCATTTGCACGACGACATTGCTCGGGCGAGCCGCCCACGCATGGATCCACTGAGGTTGGCCCCCCCCGGCAACATTCGGTCCCGAGGCCGCTAACTGACCTTCTGCCGGTCGGGCGCACCGAGCGGCGGGCCTAGCAGAACCTGTGCGTGAGCGGTCAGGCTTCGACGCCGAAGGAGCGCAACAACGGGACGCGGGGGATCATTCGACGCGGGCCGAGCTGGACCGTGGGGATGGTCCCGCTCTCGATGCCGAGCTTGACCGCGCGGTAGTCGACGCCGACGAGCTTCGCAGCATCCTTCATCGTCAGCGCCTGGCACGGCCTGTGTTGAAGGCCTGCGCGAGTACCGCTGTCGGAGCGCCGAGGCAGGTGCGCCCAGACTGGCCTGTATGACAAGCTCGTCGTACCCGGTGATCTTCGTGCTCCGCACCCGGCACACCGGGTATCTGCTGTTCACCTCCCTTCTCGGGCGACTCCCGGGCGCGATGGCGGCTCTCGCGATTGTGCAGCTCGTTCGTTCCACGAGCGGGGACTTCGCTTTCGCCGGGCTGATCACGGCCGTCTACGTCGTCGCGGGCGCTGTCGGCCAACCGCTGCTCAGCCGGATCATCGACCGCTTCGGGCAGGTCGCCGTTCTTACCGTGAGCGGCATCCTGAGCTTTCTCGCGTTCACCGGGATGGCGTTGACGCTCGATCCGGCGCCGGGTGCGGCGGTTGCCCTTGCGGCAGCCGCCGGAATCTTCACGCCGCCGCTCGAGCCCTCGCTCCGCGCGCTGTGGCCGCGGCTGGTGAGCCCCGGCCCCCAGCTGAAAGCGGCCTTCAGCTTGGATGCCGGCGCCCAGGAGATCATCTTCATCCTCGGCCCGCTGCTGACCGTCGCCGGTATCGCCGTCTTCGGTCCGATCGGCAATCTGCTGTTCGCCGGAGCGCTCGGCCTGATCGGTGCGCTGGCCTTCATCGTCAACCCGGCTCCACGCGCTGCCTCGGCGAAGCGGGGCAGCGACGTCGCCGCGCGCCGCAGCATCCGATCGCCCATTCTCATCCCCGCCGTCGCGCGGCTCGCCGTGTTCACCTTCGGCATCGGCGTTCCCGTCGGAGCGCTCACGATCGTTGCGACCGCCTCCGAGGCGGCGCGAGCCGACGCCGGACTCGCCGGGTGGATCCTCGCCGTCAACGCCGTCGGCGCCCTGATCGGCGCGACGGTCGTCGGTATGCGGCCGCTCGGGTCCACGCCGGAGCGCCTGCTCACCCTGTGCGGCACCCTTCTCGCCGTCGGGTATCTGCCGCTCGCCGTGACAGCGCTTCCGACCTGGGCCTACGTCGTCGCCGCCGGAATCTCGGGGCTGATGCTCCCTCCGACACTGGGTCAGGCCTTCGAACGCATCTCGCAGCTCAGCCCCGACGGCGCTCTCACCGAGGCGAACGGCTGGGTCGTCAGCGCCATGACTCTCGGAGTCGGCGCCGGCACGCTCGTGGCGGGCGTGATCGTCGGCGCATCGGGCACGTCGGCGGTGATGTGGATCGTTCTCGGCGCATCGGCGGTGACAGCGTTGCTGTCGCTGGCGGCTCTGCCGAGTCGGTCGGTCGTTGCGTCGTAGGGGTTATAGCTCAGCCGGTGTAGCTCGCGTAGAAAGAGTCGCGAGCGGCCGCGCGGAACTCCTCGTCGTCCATGAACCGGATCGCCGAGATCGCCTGCTCGATCTCGTCGGGCGATGGCGGAACCCCGTTCGTGCCGCTGGGCAAGACGGTCACCAGCTTGCCGTCGAAGACGCGTGCCGCGGCCGTCCCGTCGATGCGTGACCAGCCGCGCTCGTCGCGGACACAGAAGTAGGCGTAGTCGTCGAGGGTCTCTTCCATGTTGAAGCCCTTGCCCGGGTCGGGCAGCATGAGCCAGCACGGCGACGCCTCATTCGTCTCATGCGTGCCGGTGGCGTTGACCCAGATCTCCAGCGAACCACCTGACGGGGCGCTCACCGAAGTGATCGTGTACTCGGGTCCGGCATTGACCTCCCAGACGGTGAGGCCGGGAAGATCGGGGACGGCCGGATGCTGCGACTCGGCGAGATACGTCTCGAACGCGGCGTCTTTCTCGGCCATGCGTTGGTCTTCCGCAGCATCCGCCTGCTGCTGAACCCCCGCGGCCAGCTGCGCCTCCCACGCCTCCTGAATGGCGGGAACGAAGAGAAACGTCAGGGCGCCTGCCGCCGCGACGCCGCCGATCACGCGGATCCACCACGGGCGGAGGAAGAGTCCCAGCGAGGCCGCCGAGATGGCGGCAATGGCGACGATCGGGTTCGCGAGGAGAGGAAGCCAGGTCCACTCGATCGGCGGGGCATTCAGGCGCAGGGCAGCCGTGACCGTCAGCACCGCGGCAAGGGCCACGACCGAGAGGGTTCCGAGCGCGCGGCCGCGCCCGAAGATCGTCCTCACCGCGGCCACCGTGGCGAGGCTCACGAGAAAGAGGATGACGGGAATGAAGACGAGCCCCACGAGGCCGCTGAAGATCGCCATGACGAAGGCCAGGAACGACAGCTGGATGCCGATGCCGATGCACGCGGCGACAACCGCGATGGTGACGAGGGAGCGGACTCCGTCGGCTCGGCGCCACCACGTCGAGCGAGGTACGGGGCGTCGATCGGCGGCGACCGGCACCGGAGGTGCCGTCACGGTCAGCCGCCCATCTCGGGAAGCGCACCGACGCCGACGAGCGAGCCCGCCTCGTCGCACGCTGCTGTCAGAGCTCCTATCGCGGCCTGAGCTTCGGGGGTGCTCAGGCTCGCAGCATCCCTCACCGCTTGTTGAGCCTCGCGGATGGCGGGAGCGACCTGCGTCTGCCCGACCAGCATGTAGTTCCAGGCGTCGGCGAGGGCCGCTTGCCGCGACTCGAAGGCGGCAGCGTCGATGACGCCGTTTTCGTACTCCCACTGCGAGCGGAACGCGATGCCGTTCAGGGCACTGATCCCACCGCACTCGAACCCCACGTCGGGGGAGCGCATCATCATGTCGTCGGGAACGGTCGCTGAGGTCGACGGCGCGGGCATCTCGACGGTCGTAGGGGTTCCGCCAGTTGCGCACCCGGTTAGCGCGAGCGCAACGACTGTTGCCCCGAAGGCGGTGATGCGTCGTGCCACGATTCCCCCCGAAATGCGACGTGTGGCGCCATGCTACCCGGGGCGTTAGGGGTCGACGGGTGATCGGACACGCCCGGGGTCGTGTCGCCCTTAGGCCCGCAGCCGCACCCCCGACGACTCCAACTCGATCGCCGCCAGCCGGCGCATGACGGTGTCGTCGCTGCGGCGCCAGGCGCCCATCGCGTCGGCGTCCACCTTCGCGATGGTCGTGAGCTTCTGGTTGGTGAGGGCCCGGAGGGCGAGCAGGTCGATGCCGGCTCCGGCGCGCACCAGTGCTTTCGCGCGGCCGGCGCGGCGGGCGAAGCGGATGCGGGGGACGAGCCAGAGCGCCAGGATCATCAGCACGGGCAGGACGGCAACGGATACCCCGACCGTCACCGCCAGTTGCTCGACGAGGTCTTGCTGGCCCTGACCGGCGTCTTCGAGCACGCTGCCCGCGCCGCTCGCGCCGTCGAAGGGGGAGCGGATACCCGACCCGATGAGCGGCACGCCGCCCAGGGCGTCGCCCGCCTCGGTCATCGCTTCGCGGAATCCTGCTCCCGCGTCTTCCATCTGCTGGCCGTAGCTCGCGAGCTCCGAGAGGAGTCCGTGGATCGTCGCGCCGAGCCAGATCCATCCCGCGATGAAAATGAGCGAGATGACGTCTGCCATGATCTGGCGCGTTCGGTGCAGGTGGAAGTCCGAATACAGTTTCACGGGTTCACTGTGGCATGTGGGGGCGTGTTCGACTGGCGCGAGGCGCGGGGTTGCGTCGCAGCATCCGTCGCCTCCGGCCGAGGTTGCAGAGACCCTTCAGCCCGGGGAACCTGCCTACGACCGGTCGCCCTCGACGCGCGGAGGCGTGAAGAACAGCATCCTGACGAGCAATGTCGCTCCGGCGAGCACCATCGCGCCGCCTACCGTGCCCTCGATCGGAGTCGGCATACGCTCACCGGCGTTGACGTACGCCGAGAGAACGACCACGCCAACGCTGAGCAGCACACCCGACGCCGCCATGATGAGGTCGCTCGCGAGTGTGTTGCGCGGGGCAAAGCTCGTGCGCGCCGGTGAGCGCAGGCCCGTGGTGAGAAACGGCAGCCAGACCGCCACGGCCGGAAGAATCAAGAGCCGGTCGTAGTGGGCGCTGATAGCCCACGCCGCGACGAGCGACAGGATGAGTCCCGAGACGTAGATCGCCGTCGACCGCAGCGACGAACGGAAATCTCGTCCGCGCTGGCGACTGCTGTTCATGGGCGCACCATACCGAGTCGAGAGATCCTCGGAATGAACGAGTCGCGACGGGCGCGGGGGTCCGTCCTCCGGGTTGGCCTGGATGGAGGGTCGGTCATCTCACCAGGTCGGACCGGCAGGACCAAAGGTACGTGCGCCGGGCTAAGCCTCAGCGTTCGTCCGTCTCGCGGCGGGGAGCCCGTCCGGGGCAATGTCGGAGGTCCTTAGTATCTTTGTTCTATGACGCAGATCGCCACTTCGACCACCGAGCGGCTCACCGTCGCCTCGGCGCGGGTGGCTGCGGCGATCGGCGGAGCCGACGTGGGCGCGGTCGACGAAGAGGTGCTGCTTCGTGCCATGGGTGATATCGCGGAGGTGCGCAACGCGGCTGATTTGGTGCTCGCGACCTTGGCGGCCGAGGCCGCACGTCGGTCGCAACGCGAGCGGGGCTACGACGGGCTCGCCCAGCGCAAGGGGCACCGCAACGTCGGCTCGCTCGTGCAGAACATCACCGGCCAGTCGAAGGCCGACGTCACCCGCGCGATGCAGACGGGTGAGGAGCTGGCGGCGATGAACGACGATTCTTCTTCGGTTCAGGATGCTGCTGTGCCCACGTGGGAACGGATGCTGGGCGACGCCCTCGCTGAGGGGGCTCTGGCTTCGCCGCAGTACCGCGCTATTCGCACCGGTCTGGGCGCTCCGCCGGTGGAGCGCCACCCCGAGCTCGATCCCGAGTTCCTGCCGCAGGCGTGGGCGAAAGCGGTCGAGATGCTGCTCGACGAAGCCCGCACCGTGCCGGTAGAGGAGTTGCGTGCCGCCGCGCGGATCGCCCGCGATCGGCTCGACCCCGTCGGCGTGACGCTGCGTTTCGAAGAGCGCTTCGCGGCGCGGTCGTTTCGCGCGTGGATAGATGAGGCCGGCCAGCATCACGCGCGCATCGCCTTCGACGACGACGCCGCGGCGTGGGTGCACGCGATCATGAATGCGGCGTTGCGTCCGCGGCGGGGTCCGCGTTTCGTGGGCGAGGGTGCGAAAGAGAAGACGGCGGATGCTGCGGCCGACGAACGCTCGAACGAACAGCTGCAGTACGACACCCTGATGGCGGTACTGCGCTCCGGTGCGGCGGTCGACCCCGGGCAGGCCTTCGGTGACCGCCAGCCGGGTGTGCGCATCGTGGTCGAGGCGCCGGCCATCTCGCGTGCCGACGAGCGTGGTGAGATTCGGGTGGACGGTGTCGGCCATGTCGAAGACGGTGGGCAGGCGCTTCCGGGTGGGGTGATCGAGAAGTATCTGTGCGACGCGGGATCGGTTGCTGTCTCGCTCGATGAACACGGTCGCCCGCTCAATGTCGGACGCGAGCAGCGGTTCTTCTCCGCGAAACAGCGAACGGCCATCGCGGTACGGGAGGGCGGATGCATCGGGCCTTCGTGCACGGCGCCACCATCGTGGTGCGAGTACCACCACATCGATCATTGGTGGGAGCATCACGGCAAGACCGATGTGGATGACGGGGTTCCTCTCTGCCGCAACTGTCACCTGCGCTGCCACAACCTCGGGTGGCGGATCGTGCGCGAGCGCGATGCCGTCACGGGCGACGATTCGTACTGGTTGCACCGACCGCCCGACCCCGTGACGGGGGAGGTGCGGGAGCCGGAACGCCTGCGTTCGAAGCCGCCGCGCCGGTTCGCGCTGCTACGGAGTGACGGGTAAGGGGGTGACGGTGAGCGGGCCGCCCGGTGCGGGAGGCGGGCGCACGGGATAGAGGCGCGGCGCAGTCGCCGGTGGAATTCGACACACGCCGTGGGCTTCTAGGCTGAACGAATGCCCTCTGCGCCGCTGAACCCCCTCGCGCCGTGGCATTTCACCGGCACCCTCCGCCGCTACCAGGCCGACGTACTCGAACGGGTCGACGTCGACGGCGACGATCCGCTCCACATCGTTGCACCGCCCGGCTCCGGCAAGACCCTCCTCGGGCTCCTCCTCGCGCAGCGGCGCGCGCACCGCACCGTCGTCCTGACCCCGACGACCACGATCCGGGCGCAGTGGGTGCGGCAAGCAGCATCCCTGGCCCCCGATCCGAGCGCGGTCTCGGAAGATCCCGAGCACCCCGGCGATCTCACCGCGCTGACCTACCAGGCGCTCAGCGTGCTCGACTCCGCCAACCCGTTCGCGGGCCTGGCGCGGCAGCGGTGGCTGACCGAACTCGAGCACGACGGACGAGCCCCCGAAGCCGCGCAGCAGTGGCTCGACGACCTCGAGGCGAGCAACCCGCAGCCCTACAAGCGCGGCATCGCGAGTCGTTCGCGCACCGTCCGCCGCCAGCTGACGAAGGAAGACCCCGAACGACTGGCCCAGGCGCTGCACCCGAACGCGCTCGCGCTCATCGACCGGCTCGTCGCGCACGGGGTCGAGACCATCCTGCTCGACGAGTGCCACCACCTGCTCGACCACTGGGCGCTCGTCGTCGCGACACTCGCCGCGCGCATCCGGGCCGCGGGGCGCGAGCCCCTGCTCGTCGGACTCACGGCCACCCTGCCGAGCCCCGACGACGCCGACGAATACGACAACTACACCTCCCTCCTCGGCGACGTCGACTACGAGGTCCCGGTGCCCGCGGTCGTGCGCGAAGGCAACCTCGCGCCCTACCGTGACCTCGTGCGGTTCGCCGAGCCGACCCGCGAAGAGCTCGCGTTCCTCGCCGCGCACGCCGAGGGGCTCGCGGTGCTGCTGCGCACCACGTTCGCGCACGAGACCGGGCTGGCGTTCCTCATCCATAAGCTTCAACCTGAGCTTGAGGCGCGTAGCGAACTCGAACCGCCGCCCGAAGGAACCGAGCACGACCAACAGCTCGCGAAGGCGTTCGCCGACGACTTCGCCGGATCCGAAGCGGCCGCCGCAATGCTGGCAACGGCGGCGCCGCAGCATCCGCTCGTCTCACTCCTTCCCGACGTCGCTCGTCGGCCCCCGACCACCGACGAGTCGCTGCGCCTGCTCGCGCGGTTCGCGCTCGACCGGCTGCTGCCGAATCCTGACGAAGAGGCGCGGTGGGAGCGCATCCGCCGCACGCTCGCCGACTTCGGCTATGCGCTCACCGACCGGGGCGTGCGCCGCACCCGCGACCCCGTCGACACGATGCTTGCCTCGTCGCTCGCGAAGGACTACGCCGCCTGCGACATCCTGCGCATCGAGCGTGAGGCACTCGGCGACGATCGTCTGCG
Source organism: Microbacterium shimangi (assembly GCF_043556445.1). Lineage (NCBI taxonomy): Bacteria > Bacillati > Actinomycetota > Actinomycetes > Micrococcales > Microbacteriaceae > Microbacterium > Microbacterium shimangi. The sequence goes on along the minus strand of NZ_JBIGII010000004.1, from coordinate 907,560 downwards.
CGCGCTCGTCGTGACCGACTTCGCCGAACACGGCAACAAGAGCGGCGGACTCGTCGGCACCGCCGGAGCACTCCGCACCTTCGGCGTCATCGCGGCCGACACCGCGATGAACGGCCTGCGACCGATCCTCGTCACGGGCAGCCACACGCGCATCGCCGCGCGCGACGCCGACGTGCTCGTACCGGCGCTCGAGGAGCTGCTGGGCGTGCCGGTCGCGGCCGCGCCGCTGCTCGAAGACGCGCAGGTCGCCGAGGTGCACGCGCCGGGGGTGGGGGCAGCGCACCTGGTGCGCGCCGCATCCGTTCTGCTGACCCGCGGCACCCTGCAGGTCGTCGTCGGCACGCGCGGACTTTTCGGCGAAGGCTGGGACTGCCCCGCCGTCAACACGCTCATCGACTTGACGGCGGTCGCGACGGCCTCGGCGACCCAGCAGCTGCGCGGACGCACCCTGCGCCTCGACCCGGCCTGGGCCGAGAAGGTCGCCCACAACTGGACGGTCACCGCGCTGCTGCCCCCGGCGTTCCCGCTCGAGGCGCAGCCCGACGCGTCACGCCTGCGGCGCAAGCACGCGCGGCTGTGGGGGCTCGACACCGACGAGCCGTCGCGGATCGTGCGAGGGCTGTCGATCGCGGTACCGACACCGGCGCAGGCGGCGCTGCGCGCGGTGGTGGGGAAGGATGCTGCCGCCTCCGTCGACGCGCTCAACGACATGCTCGTCCTGCCGACGCGGTCGCAGACTCGGGCCGACTGGCGTATCGGCGAGCCGTACGTCGACCGCGAGGGCGTGAGCGCGCTGGTGGCGCGGCGCGCGGAGAGTCCGGTGTTCCGCACGAGCCGTCGCGCGTCGGGTGTGCTCGCCGGTGCGCTCGGGGGAGCGGTGTCGCTGGCCGTCGCGGGCAGCGGACTCGCGTGGATGGCGGGACCGCAGGTCGGCTGGGGCGTCGATGTGCTGATCCTGGCGGCGCTGGTGTGGTTCGGCCTTCCCGTCTGGACGACCTGGCGGCAGGCGCGCGCGCAGTCCACACGCAGCGACGAGACCTACGGGCGCATCGCCACGGCGGTGTGGAACGGCCTGCGGCAGGCGGGCCGCGTCGCCGATCGTCCCGCACAGCCGGTCGTGAGGGAGGGCGCGCCCCGCGAGGGCGTCGCGCCGGTGAGCATCGAGATTCCGGATGCTGCGCCCGCCGACCAACGCACCTTCGCCGACGCACTGGCCGAGCTGTTCGGCCCCGTGCGCACCCCCCGCTTTCTGCTGCAGACGGGCCGCGGCGGGCGCTCGTGGATCGTGCGGTTCGTGCTGCGAGCCGGCAGCCGCGAGCAGTACCTTCCGGTGCCGTCTGCGATCGGCCGACGACGCGAAGACGCCGAAGCGTTCGCCGCAGCCTGGCAGCGCGAGGTAGGGCCGTGCGTGCTGCACGCGATGGATCGCCCCGGTCAGCTCGCGCTGATGGCGCAGGCGCGGCGCGGCGGCGAAGACCTGCCGGCGCCGGTCACGCGCGAGGAGTGGCGGTAGCCCCTCCGGCGTCGACCAGTGCCTCGGCGATCCCGCGCGCGGTCGCGGTCGTGTGCGCGGGGGAGCGCAGGCGCATGGCGAGGTCGCCCGTGATCACGAGCACGAGCTGATCGGCCAGCTCGGCGCTGCGCGTGGCGTCGACGGTTGTCGCGAGCTCAGCGAGGCGGTCGCGCATCGTGTCGGTGTCGCGGTGGATCGCTGACGCGACCTCGGGCGGAGCGTCGGCGTACTCGGCGGCGGACCCGAGAAAGGCGCACCACCGCGACCCGATCGCGCCGGCACGAAAGTCGTCGAGCGCGTCGAACACGGCGAGCAGCCGCGCCCGGGGGGAGTGGTGCGCGGCGAGGGCAGCATCCCACGTCTCCATCCACACGCGATGGCGGCGTTCGAGAGCCGCAGCCACGAGGGCGTCTTTGCTCGGATACCCGCGATACAGCGTCGCGGCCGAGACGCCGGCGCGTTCGATCACCGCGTCGATCGGCGTCGCGGCGATGCCCCGGCGGAAGAACAGCTCGTCGGCCGCGTCGAGCAGCTTCGTCTCGGTGCGCGCGCGAAGGGCCATGACAACACTCTAGACTCGCAAAGTGAAACGATCGTTTTTGTTACGGACCGCGTCGCCCGTGCCCCTCGTGGCGGCGGGTGCGGGACTCATCGCGGCCGCGTACGGACTCGTGCGCATGGCGTTCGGACTCTTCCTCCCCGACGTGCAGGCCGACCTCGGGCTCGACGTCGCGGCCGCTGGGGCCGTCTCCGCCGGCGCCTCGGTCGTGTACTGCGCGGGAGCCCTGCTCGGCTTTCTCACCGCGACCCGCCACGCGCGGCGCCTGATCGTCGTGGCGGGTCTGACAGCATCCATCGGCGCTCTCGGTATGGCCCTCGCGCCCACCTCGTTCGTCTTCGCCGTGTTCGCGATCGCGAGTTCGGCCGGGGCGGGCCTTGCTTCGCCGGCGCTCGTGGCGGTATTGCAGCGCAATCCGTCGACGGCGCGGAACCCGCGTCACCAGGCGATCGTCAACGCCGGCACCGGGCCCGGGGTGATCCTGGCCGGGGCGCTCGCGCTGCTGCTCGCTCCCGATTGGCGGCTCGCGTGGGCCCTCGCCGCCGTGGTCACGGTCGTCGCCGCGGTGGGCGTTCTCGTGTCGGATCGAAGCGAAGCGGATGCTGTCGCGCCACCGCCGGCGTTGCCCCCGCTGTCGTGGTTCGCCGCTCACCGGGCCGTGCTGGCGGCGGCGTTCCTGCTCGGGGTCGGGTCGGCGGCGGTGTGGACGTACGGCCGCACGTTCCTGATCGAGTCGGGAACGTCGGGGGGAGTCTCGATGGCCGCGTGGATCGCGCTCGGGGTCGGCGGAACGGCGGTGATCGTGACGGCGCGCTGGCACCTCCGCCCCCGAGCCGCGTGGGTGGTCACGGCCGCCGCCGTCGCCGCGAGCACGGCCGGGGTGCTCGCGGGCGGTGGGTGGGCGCTCGTCGCGTTCGCGGTCTTCGGGTGGGGGTACACGGCCGGCAGCGGAGTGCTCATCGCCTGGACCGCGCAGATCGACGCGGCTCGCGCTCCGGCGGGCACGGCGCTGCTGTTCGTGACGCTGATCCTCGGCCAGGCGGTCGGTGCGGCGGGGGTCGGGGCGGCGATCCCGGTGGTGGGCTACGCCGCCGCGTTCGCCGGGGCCGCGTTGGTTTCGGCGGTGGCCGTGACGCCGGCGCTGGGGCGGGTGGTGCGGGGCGGTCGCTGAGCTCGTGAAGCGTCCGAGGCCGGGCTTGCCGTGAGGGCGCCCCCGAGATCGAGTGTTGGAGGTTCGTTCTAGTCTTTGATCATGAGCGAACACGGCGAACACTCCGCGGGCAAGGCCCCGGAATCGGGTGTGCCGGGCGGGTTCGATTCCCTGTCCGATGACGACCGTGAGTGGTTCGATGCGGATGCGGAGCGTGCGACGGGCGAGCGCGACGCGTTGGACGATGTTCTGGACGTGTCGACGTTGATGTCGACCTTCGCCGCGCAGCGATTCCAGCGGGTCGAGGCTCTGCGTCGTGAGGCAATGGCCGAGGCGGATCGATTCCGCGGAGCGACGACCGAGCTCATCTGGCGGTCACTTCGGCTCGAGCTGGCGGCCGCGCTTCAGGTCACCGAGAACGCGGCGGAGCGGATGCTGGTCACCGCCGATGGTCTCGTGAACCGGTACCCCACGATGCTCGAGTCGTTGTCGCACGCCAGGACGACGGAACGTCACGGTGACGTGTTCGTAGAACTTGTCGACACGGTCGAGCCCGAACTGCGTGCTCAGGTGATTCCGCTCGCGGTTGGTCTCGCCGAGAGTCATCCGTTGGGCACTTTTCGCCGACAGCTCCGCGCGCTCGTCGAGACGGTGCGTGCGGCGACTCTGAGTGAGCGGCACCGCGAGGCGCTGCGGGAGCGGCGCATGGTGGTGCAACCCGCCGAGGACGGGATGGGGTGGCTCCTGGTCCACGCGTCGCTGGTGAAGATTCAGGCGATCGCCCATCGTGCCACGGCGATAGCGAAGGTTCTGGCCGAACAGGAGGGCGAAGAACGCTCTCTCGACGAGCTCCGCTCCGACACGGTGATCGATTTGCTCGTCGACGGCGAGGTCGATATGCACCCGGGTGCGGCTCGGGGCATCCGCGCGACGGTTGCCGCCACCGTGCCGGTCCTGTCGCTCCTCGACGATGCGCACGCCCCGACCGAGCCGGCGGTGGTGGAGGGAGTCGGTCCTATCCCGATTGAACAGGCCCGCGAGCTGTGCGGCGGGGCAGACGGATGGATGCGGGTGCTGACCCACCCAGAGACCGGGGTGGTCTTGTCGGTCGGTCGCGACCTGTACCGCACCCCCGAACCGTTGCGACGGCTGGTGAAGTGGCGGGCGGAGCGATGTTCCGGCCCTGGATGCGGCATACCCGCCGCCAGATGCCAGATCGATCATCAGGTTGCCTGGGAAGACGGTGGCAGAACGGAACTCACCAACCTCACCCCGCTCTGCGTCGGACACCACACCGTGAAACACCACGGCGGGTGGCGAGTGACGCAACTCGAAGGGAGTGGTGGCGCGATCGAATGGCTCTCACCCGGCGGGAGACGGTTCGTCGTGCAACCCGAACGGAAGGTGCCGATGTTCCGGCCTGTGCTCGACGATGCGGGGTCCCGCGGGGCCGCACCGTTCTGACGTCCCGAGCTTGCCGGACCCTTCGGCAGGCTCAGGGACCGGCTCCGCTCGACCCCGCCGGGCCCTTCGACAGGCTCAGGGATCGACTCCGCATGAGCCCGCGTCAACCGACCTCGGGCGCGAGGTTGTCCCGAGCCCACAGCGCGGCACTGGTGCGATCGACGACACCGATCTCTCGGAAAACACTACCCAGGTGGGCTTTCACGGTGCGTTCCGAGATGCCGAGCGACGCGGCGATCTGCTTGTTCGCGAGACCCTCCGCGACGAGCCGCAGCACCTCCTCCTCGCGCGCACTGAGCCCCGAGGAGTTCGCGGGTGTGACGGCGAGCAGCACCCCGGCCACCCGCGGATCGAGCGGCGCGTGTCCCGCCGCCACCGAGCGCACGGCCGCGCGAAGGTCTGCCGGCTCCGCGTCTTTGAGCTGGTACCCCGTCGCACCGGCTTCGATCGCCCGTCGCACACGATCGCGATCCGAGAACGACGTCAGCACCAACACGCGCACCCCGGGCGTGACCGCACGGACCGCGCGCGTCGCGGCGATCCCGTCCATCACGGGCATCGACAGATCCATGACGACCACATCGATCGCGTGCTCACCGACGGCCGTGACGGCATCCGCCCCGTTCGCCGCCGTCGCGACGACCTCGATGTCTCGCTCGGAGGTCAGCACCGAGGCGAGACCCTCGCGCACCATGGCGTGATCATCGACGACGAGCACTCGGATCATCGGGAGTCTTCCTTTTCGTCCTCGAAGAGCGGCACGCGCAGCCGCCAGAGCGTCCCGGCCCCGGGAGCCGTGGTGAGCGAGAGTTCAGCACCGGCGTGCGTGGCGAGATCCACGAGCACCCGGGTACCGAAATGTCCGTCCGCCGGCTCGCGCAGCACGAGCGCCGGATCGAAACCGGGGCCATCGTCGGCGATCAGCATCACCAGCCACGCGTCTTCGACATGCACGCCGATCCGCACGACGCACGGGGCGGCGTGCGTGACGGCGTTGCGGAGAGCTTCCTGGGCAATGCGATACAGCAGGTGCTGACGCTCGTCGCCGAGGGCATCCAGCGCCGTGCGCACGTCGAGCTCGACGGTCACGCCGCGCGTCTGCGCCGTCGCGGTCAGATCCGTCAGGGCGTGCGACAAGCCGGCACTGCTCAGGCTGGCCGGATAGATGTCGACGAGCAGCGACCGCAGTACTCGGATGTTGCCTCGCACCGCCCCGGCGACCTCCCGCAGCTGCGCGGCGGCATCATCGTCGCCACGACGCCCTGCCGCGTCGGCCGCGCTCTCGGCCGCGAAGCTCGTCGCCACGAGTTCTTGTACCGGGCCGTCGTGCAACGTTCCGGCGATGCGGCGGCGTTCAGTGTCCGACGCATCCACCGCTTGCTGCAACAACTCCGACCGTCGCACCTCCGCGCGGCGGAGGCGGGTCAAGAGCCCCCAGACGATGGGCGCGATCAGCACGACGAGCAGCAGCAGACTGCTCGTCGTCACGCCGGCGAAGCCTCGCCACAACTCAGCCGAACGCGCGGCGACAGGCTCGTAGGGCAGATACACCTCGAACAGCAGCTGCCGCCCGTCCGGCGCCCAGACCGGCCGGTACACCTCGAGCAGCCGCTCGCCGCTCTCGAATTCGTTCTCCGCCTCCGACAGATCCGACACCGCGGCCCGCGTACTCGGGGTCGCGAGCGCTTGGCGCTGAGCCTCGTCGAGCTCGAACGAACGGCCGATGAGCTCGGGTTCGTCGGCATACAGCACACGACCCTGCGGGTTCCAGATCTTCACCCGCACCACGCTGTCGCCGAGCACCTGGTCGCGGATGATCCGGTCGAACGCGCTGACGGACTCGGGGTCGCCGTCGGCGAGACCGATCGTCAGGGCAGGACGAATCACCGCGTCAGCGAGCACGTCGGTCACATTCGCTGCATCGTTGACGGCCTCCCGTTCGGCGAGCCATTGCGCGCCGAAAGACGCGAGCACCCCGATTGCAATCAGCACGGCCACGAGGCCGGCCACGAGGCGCAGCAGAACAGCGCGGGTGGAGAGCGCGCGCACGGGCGCTTCGGAACGACGAGCCTCGACGAGAACGATGGGGAAAGCGGATGCGGCGTCAGAGACCACTCAGTCATCCCCGCCGTGACCGCCGTCGTCGTCACTGCCGCCGCGCCCATGCCCAGAGCTTCCTTCGCCGCCGCCACGGTCGGAGTCGTCGTACCCCGACGAATCATGGTCGTCTCCCGCTTCGGTGCGCTGATCGCGTGGAACATCGCCGGCGTCGTCGGCAGGGGGAGCGGGTGGCACCGACGGAGCGGCGGGCGGGGGAGGAGCGACCGGCCGAGCGTCACGGTCATCGCCCGGTTCCGCGGGCTGATCGCCCGGAACTGGAGCGACGTCGGCGCCCGGTTCGACGGGCGACGAAGGCGTCGGCGGGAGCGTCGGCGTCGGTGGGACGCCCGGAGTCGGCGCGGCGACCTGACCCGCAGAGGGAACCCGAACGGGTACGGACCCCGAGAACGACGCGTTACCCCAGAGTCCGATGACCGCGGGCACCGCAGCGAGAGCGATCGCCGCGGCGCCGACGAGGATTCGATTCTTCATGGCATCCGTCCTTCGCTCATTCTCGCCCGGCACCGCGCGACCGCGAACCATCCGACGCGGTCGTCTTACTCTCGCGGGAAAGCGCACGCGCGTCGATCGGACGATGGTCGTACGACCAAGGTCTCATTGCTGCGTTCCGACCCGCCCGCCGAGAGTGAACTCACTTCACCTGACGAATTGAGGCACACCATGGGCATCCACACTCTGAAGCGTTCCACGGCAATACTCGCCACGGTCCTGATCGCGGGAGCGGGCGTTCTGCTCGCCGGCCCGGCGGCGCAGGCCAAGACTTCTTCCGCGGGCGGCGACTACGCAGTCAGCGTCAACGGCACCACCTACAACGCCGCCGTGGGCAAGGAGACCAAGCTCCGCGACCTCGCGGTGTCAACACCGATCGTGGTGACCGGACGCAACAACACCTTCACGATCGATCCAACGACCTTCGGCGTGTACAACTACACCCTCACCGGCGCGCCCGACAGGCAGCGCATGGTCACGACGCCGACGGTCGTGTTCGCGTCGAAGGTGCCCACCCTCACCGCCGCGCAGCGAGCCGGCGTGCGCCTGTCGAGACTCGAGGTGAAAGACGACTCGCTCGTCGTGATCCTCGAGACCTCGGCGGGCAAGCTCAAGGTGCAGGCGAAAGACGGCGCGCAGGGCGGCATCTTCCAGATGGAGCCCGAGTTCGCGGGCCCGGTCGAGCTCGTCCATACCCTCGGACCCGGCCTGTTCTACTTCGTGAACGAGTTCACCGGCAAGGTGAACTTCGGCAACGGGATCGACGCGGTCACCGCGGGCACCGGCGCGCACCAGATGCTCCTCGGTAAAGACAGCCCCCAGGTCGCGACCAAGACCCTTCAGACCGGCACGGTCACCAAGTGGATCGTCCAGCCCGGCGGCCGCCTCGGGGGAGTCCTCGGCGAAGACGCGATCGAACTCTCAGCCGGCGCGACGAACTGCACCAGCAAATGCCAGGCGCAGAACCGCATCAACGGGTCGCTCCCGGTACCGCCGAACCCCACGAACCCCACACCGATCGGCGGCTGACCTCCCCGACGCGATCTCCCCGCCGGACGCCCGGCGGGGAGATCGACGTCTGTGCGCGTCTGACGCGCGGTTACTTCACGTCGATGCGCGCGCCGTCGAGGGCAGTGGCGACGATCGCGTCCCAGGCTCCGATATCGACTCCGAGCTCTGACATGAGGAACGCCGTCGACGCCCGACGTACGACATCGACCCGCGCAGGGTCCTCGTCGGTGGTGTCGGTCTGGTTGTAGCCGTGGATACCACCCAGCGAGTGCTCGCCGCCGAACAGCGTCACGAGCGCCCGGGCTCCCGGGCTCAGGCGGTACACGTCGGTGAACCAGTCCGGCCCCCGCGTCGAGAGCTGGGACTGATCGTGATCGCCGGCGACGACCAGAGTGGGCGTCGTCAGCTCGTCGAAATCCGGGCTCATGAACGCGAAGTGCTCCTGAGCGAACGGCGTCAGATCTGGGCCGCCGATGCCAGTCGCGGCCAGGAGTACCCCGGCGCGGACGCGCGGATCGAGAACGCTCGGGCCGGGGCGCCCGTCGGCCTGGACGACACGTGCACCGAGGTGCATGCCGACGCTCTGGCCGCCCCACGAATGTCCGGCGACGGCGAGCCGATCGAGATCGACGCGACCCTCGAGTCCGGGCACCTCGGAAACGATTCGAGCGAGGTCGTCGATCACGCGAGTGACGTCTTCGACGCGGAACCGCCAGATGTTGGAGAAGCGCGGGTCGGCGGGGGTGAGGCCGAGAGCTGCGGCGTCGAGGAACGCCGGCTGGACGACGACGAAACCGTGGGCGGCCCAGTGATCGACGAGCGGGTCGTAGGACGACATCGACTGGTGGTACCCGTGAGCGAAGACGATCACGGGGAGGTCGGTACCGACGGTGGGCGCGGTCACGCGCAGTTGGATGTCGTCACCACGGCCGGGAGCGGCCACGATGACGGGCTTGAGGGAGAGTGTCTGAGACACGGCGATCCTTTCGAAGTGGAGCAATGCTCCGCACACGATACGGAGCAACGCTCCGCTCCGCAAGCGTCTTCGGAGCGTCGCTCCGTTTCGTGTTAGCGTGAGCCGTATGGCGGACGACACGCAGACGACTCCGAACCGGCGCGCCGACGTCGAGCGGAACGAACGCGCCATCCTCGACGCCGCCGCCCGTGTGTTCGCGTCCTCGGGGGTCGACGCCACCGTCCGCGAGGTCGCCGCGGCCGCCGGCGTCGGAATGGGAACGCTCTACCGCCACTTCCCGAGCCGCGCCGATCTCACCGTGGCCGTCTACCGCCACCAGATCGACGCGTGCGCCGAAGCCGGCCCGACGTTGCTTGCTTCCGCCCCGACCCCGTTCGCGGCGATGGTCGAATGGATCCACCTGTTCGTCGACTTCCTGGGGACCAAGCACGGCCTCGGGCGCGTGTGGCAGGGCGACGCCGCGGGCATCTCAGCACTCCACCAGCTCTTCGTCGATCGACTCGTGCCGGTCCTCACCGACCTTCTCACTGCCGCCCGCGCGTCGGGCGAGGTCGTCGCCGACATCCGCGCGTACGAACTGCTGCGCGCCACCGGCGACCTCGTCGCCTGGGCTGTTCCCGACCCGGACTACGACGTGCGCCGCATAGTGGACCTGCTCTTCGCCGGGCTCCGACAAGAGCAGCCCGAGAACTCGGGCGCTGCCTCAGCATCCTGACCCGACGCGCTACGAATGCTGCCCGTCTACGCTCGAACCGTGAATCCGCGCTCGCTCGACACCTACGCCACCCTCCGATCCGCTCGCCCCGGGGATGAACCCGGCATCCTCGCCTGCATCCAGGCTCTCGCCGATTACGAGCGTGAACCGGATGCTGTCGACAACACCGTCGAGGCGCTCACCGCGACGTTGTTCGGTGAGAACCCCCAGGCATTCGCCCACGTCGTCGAGCGCGACGGGCGGATCGTCGGGATCGCCCTCTGGTTCTTGACGTATTCGACCTGGACGGGTCGCCACGGCATCTGGCTCGAAGACCTCTATGTCGACGACGCCCAGCGGGGCCGGGGCTACGGCAAGGCGCTCATCGCCTCACTCGCCGAGGTCTGCGTCGAACGCGGGTACTCGCGGCTCGAGTGGACGGTGCTCGACTGGAACGCCCCGGCGATCGCGTTCTACCGAGCGATCTCGGCGACGCCGATGGACGAATGGACGACCCAGCGCCTCACCGGCGATGCGCTCACGGCTCTCGCCGCAGCATCCTGACCCCTTCTTCTCGCAGGAGTCGTTCACCGACCGTCGACGATCGACATGAAGCCCGCGAACGCGAACAGCCCGGGGACGACGTAGAGCGACGTGCGGAAGACGAACCATGCGACGGCGCCGATGATCGGTCCCATGCCGGTGCTGCGATTGCGCACGGCGAGGCGCCGGCCGTCATCGCCGACCACCGGTCTCTGCGGTACCCACGGCTCGCCGGGACGATCGAGCGTGGCGCGCACCGCGGCGAGGGCACGAGGAACGTCCTGCCCGGGAACGCGCTCGTCGAGGTACTGCCTCGCCTTCGCGGCAACCCGGGGAACGACGCGCTCGAGAACCGCTCCCACCGTCTGCCATTGCTCGGGCGTGAAGAAGTCGGCCCCGGGTGAGGTGAAGAAGACCAGGGTGTCGTCGACGATCTCGACGTTGTAGCCGCTGGCGTCGTCGACGAGGGCCGCCATCAGATCGGGCGTGAGCACGTAGAGCGCGTCCTGGCCGTACTCGACCGGCGAGTAAAGGGTGAACCACCGGTCGAAGTCGCCCTCGAGGGAGAGCCGCTGGCCTCGAACGACACCGGCGGGCAGATCGGTGCGCAAACCATTGTTCGACGTCGCGTCGAGGATGAGGTGGGGGAGCGGAGCCGGAAGCGTCACGGCGATGTACTGCCACGCGGTCGCCCGCGGACCGCGCGCCTTGAGGGTGCCGAACTCGACCCCACGGGCGGCGAACCGCGGATACGCGCGCACTCCGACGCTCGAGCTGGTGATGAGCGCCGAGAACCCCGGCCTCTCGCTCGCGCCGGACTCGAAGCCATTGGCGCGTGCGGTGAGCGTCCGCCGCCATTCCTTGAGGCGCGCTCGCGCCGACGGCGGCCTCTTGGTCGACCGATAGAGCAAAAGCGTGCCGACCAGCCACACCGCGAGGATCGGCATGGTGACGGTGAGGATGGCGATGTCGCCGGAAGAGAGCTGACCCTCTTGGACGGCATCGACCTGCACGCCGATCGACATGAAGACCACGAACATGTACCAGAGCAGCAGGCAGTTGTTGACGTGCAAGAGCACCTGGCGCTTCGTCGGCGCCCAACTGGGCCGCATCTCACGTCGAACGGACTCCATGGCCTCGGCGACATCGTCGGCCGGCGCGGTCATCCAGCGCAGGTCCATGATCGTCCAGGTTACTGCGCTCCCACCCGCCGCTCGTTACGCTTCCCTCGTGCACCGGATCTTCACGACGAGCTTCTCGGCCGTCTATCCGCTCTACGTGGCGAAGGCGGAACGCAAGGGGCGCACCAGAGAAGAGGTCGACCAGCTCGTGCTCTGGCTGACCGGATTCGACGAGCCGACCCTGCGGCGCCACCTCGCCGACGGGACGACCTTCGAGCGGTTCTTCGCCGAGGCGCCGCTGAACCCGAACGCCTCGCTCATCACCGGAGTGGTCTGCGGCGTCAAGGTGCAGGAGGTCGAAGACCCGCTGATGCAGAAGATCCGCTACCTCGACAAGATCATCGACGAGCTCGCCAAGGGCAAAGCGATGGAGAAGATCCAGCGCACCCCCTGACGGGCTGCGCCTCCGGCGGTAGGTTCGGGGCATGACCCACCGCGAGCAGTCCGAAGAGCCGGGCGGGGCCGACGAGATCGGCGCGGCCCGCGACGCGCGCGACGACGGCGAGTCGCCCACGCACCTCGACGAAGACGAACTGCAGCGCATCGCGGCGCACCGACGCGACCCGGGCGCCGGCGGCCACGACTGATCAGCACAGGGCGTCGGCCCTCGCTGAGCAACGCCTGAAGATCGGCCCCCGAGTTCGCTGAGCGATATATCGTTGAGTATCGCTGAGTCCTCCCCGGGCCTGGCCAAATATAGGAGGTCCATCATGAGCAATCCCTTCGCAAGCGACGGATTCGCTGGAGCAGGCCGCGGTCGCGGCGCCGGCCAGGGCTGGCCGATGAGCGGTCTGTGGGAGGCCATGGAGCAGTTCGGCAAGCAGTTCGAGCAGAAGGTCAGCGGCACCCCCACCCGTATGGGCAAGGGCGACGTCCGGGCCGCAGTTCTCGCGCTCCTCGCCGAGAAGCCGATGCACGGCTACCAGATCATCCGCGAGATCGAAGACCGCAGCGGCGGCTCGTGGAAGCCGAGCCCCGGCTCGGTCTACCCGACCCTGCAGCTGCTGGCCGACGAAGGCCTCATCCGCGCCACGGAGTCCGAGGGTCGCAAGACCTACTCGCTCACCGACGAGGGCCGCGAGGTCGCCGGCGCCGAGACCGATCGCACCGCCCCGTGGGAGGCTTCCGGAACGCGTGAGAACCTGCGCACCGGTGCGCTCCCGAAGGCCGGCGTCGATCTCGCTCAGGCAGTCGCTCAGGTCGGACGCTCGGGCAACCCCGAGCAGGTGAAGCAGGCGGTCGACGTGCTCGACGAAGCGCGCCGTAAGATCTTCTCCATCCTCGCCCAGGACTGACGCTGCATCTGAACGACCGGGTGCCTGAGGCACGCCGGCGTCAAGGAGATTAAATGGCCGACGCCGGCGACATGCGTGCCCGCTATCGAAGGATCACGCGGTTCGCTGCGCGATACCTCGTGCAGGCATGGTGGTTCGAACTGTTCCTGCCCCGACTCGGGCTCTCCCGCCTCTCGGCGCGCAACCGCACGAAGCGACTGCAGAACATCGCACGACGCTTCCACGGTCTCGCCGTCGATCTCGGCGGCCTCATGATCAAGGTCGGGCAGTTCATGTCGTCGCGCCTCGACGTGCTGCCGCCCGAGATCACGAAAGAGCTCGAGGGGCTGCAAGACGAGGTGCCGGCGGTGCCGTTCGCGGCAATCCGCGCGCTGGCAGAAGCTGAGCTGGGGGTGTCGCTCGACCGTGCGTTCGCGTACGTCGACCCGACACCCCTCGCCGCAGCATCCCTCGGGCAAGCGCACCGCGCCACCCTTGCGCCCCGCGATGCGGAGGAGACGGGTCTCACCGACGTCGTCATCAAGATCCAGCGCCCGGGCATCGACCAGATCGTCGACGTCGACCTGCGGGCATTGCGCCGCGTCGCCCAGTGGCTGAGCCGCGTGCGGCTGGTGTCCGACCGCGTCGACATGCACGCCCTCGTCGAAGAGTTCGCGCACACGAGCCTCCAAGAGATCGACTACCTGCAAGAGGCCACGAACTCCGAGAGATTCGCCGCCGATTTCGAGGGTGACCCGCGGGTCTCCGTTCCCGAGATCGTGTGGGAGCGCACAACCCGACGCGTGTTGACCCTGCAAGACGTCACGGCGATCAAGATCACCGACGTCGATGCGCTCCGTGCCGCGGGTATCGACCCGGCCGAGGTCGCGATCGAGTTCGCCTCGATCATGTTCGACCAGCTCTTCGCCGACGGGTTCTTCCACGCCGACCCCCACCCCGGCAACATCTTCGTGACGCCGAACCAGCCGGTCCCTGAGCTCGTCGAAGGGTCCGGCGGGGGAACGGATGCTGCCGGCCGCGCCTGGCATCTCACGTTCATCGACTTCGGCATGATGGGCGAGGTTCCCGAGGGGCTGCGTCGGGGGCTCCGCCGACTTCTCATCGCGGCCGCGTCCCGCGACGGCAAGGGTCTCGTCGACGGCATCCGCGACGTCGGGGTGCTCCTGCCCTCGGCCGACACCGCCGAGCTGGAACGCGCGATGACGCAGCTCTTCGCCCGCTTCGGCGGCATGGGCTTCGCCGAACTGCAGGAGGTCGATCCCCGGGAGTTCCGCGCGTTCGCGGTCGAATTCGGCGACGTCGTGCGGTCCTTGCCGTTTCAGTTGCCGGAGAATTTCCTGCTCATCATCCGCGCGATGTCGCTCGTGTCGGGCAACGCCAGCGCGCTCGACCCCGCGTTCAACATCTGGGACGCCGTCGAGCCCTACGCGAACCGGCTCATCCGTGAAGAGGGCGGCAACGTCGTGCAGGGGTTCGCGAAGGAGGCGGTCTCGCTCGCCGGCCTCGCCGCGCGTCTGCCGCGGCGGTTCGACGACCTCGCGACGCGGATCGAAGACGGACGCATCGCGGTGCAGACACCGAAGCTCGATCGGCGCATCGGTTCGCTCGAGCGCATGGGCCGGCGCGTCGTGTCGGCCGTGCTCTTCGCGGCGCTCCTCATCGCGGGCGCCGTGCTGCGCGTCGACGACGCCGTCTTCGGCACGGTGCTGATGTGGGTGTCGGCCCTCCCGCTGCTGCACGCCCTGTTCGCCGGCTTCACCGCGAGGCGCGGCCCGGGTTGACACGGGTACGAGAAAGGGCGCCGACGGTTTCGTCGGCGCCCTTTCTCGTTACTGGGTCGGTGCGGGTCAGTACCAACCCGAAGACTGCGACTTGCCCCATGCCCCGCACGGGTCGCCGTAGCGGCTCGAGATGTAGCCGAGGCCCCACGCGATCTGGGTGGCCGCGTTGGTCTGCCAGTCAGCGCCGGCGCTCGACATCTTGCTGCCCGGGAGCGCCTGCGGAATGCCGTAGGCACCGCTCGAGCGGTTCATGGCCTGGTAGTTCCAGCCCGACTCCTTGTTCCAGAGCGAGACGAGGCACGAGTACTGGTCGTCGCCCCACCCGCGCGCGGCGAGCATGGCGTGAGCCGTGGCCTTCGCTCCCGCGGGACTGTTGTCGCCGGTGCCGTCGCCCGTGGGGATCGGCGCTACGGGCGGCGGTGTCGACCCGGTCGAACGCGGCTCGGTCGTCGTCTTGTCGGCGGCGGATGCTGCGGCATCGGCCTTCGCCTTCGCTGCGGCCGCTGCGGCTGCCTCGGCCTCGAGACGCGCCTTCTCGGCGGCCTCCTCTTCGGCCTTCTTCGCCAGGGCGCCATCGAGGCTGCCGCGCAGCTGGTTCACGCGTGAGTCGACGGACGCGACGAGTTCGGTCACATCGTCGGTGAGATCGGGAACGAGCGGAGCCGGAAGGACTTCGGCAGCGTCGAGACGCGCGGCGGCGGCTTCGAGAGCGGCGGTGTCGACCGTCGTGTCGGGTTCGCCGATGTCGAGACCCGAAGCCGCGATGTCGGCCTGCACGGTTTCCGCGGCCGAGGTGACCGACTCGGCGGCGGCGACGGCGTCGTCAGCCTCGGCGACGGCGACCTTCTCCACCGCGGGGGTTGTGATCGTGGGCTTCAGCGGTGTCGAGTACGACACCAGCGAGAAGCTCGGCGTCGTCGCGCCCGCCTCTGCCTGGGCCTGTGCCGGGGGAGCCGTCGCCGTGAATGCGACGGCGGTGACGATCCCGAAAGCCAGACCCGTGGCGACGATCGCGCGGCGGTTATGGCTGCGGCGATCGGCCTGACGGCGGGTCCGACGGGCAGAAGAAGAGGGCGTGTTCGGATGCATAAAACCAGTTCCGTATGGGGGATCCGCGCTCTCGGCGCGGTACGTCGAATCCGCTCGCGCGGACATAAATCCGAGAGTCTGGCACGGCCTACCTGGGCGGTTCCTGGACGCACCGCCAAAGAAAGGCCAGATCAGGGGCCCGCGGAGCGAGCCCCGCGGCACCGGCGTAGCCTGAGAACGTGCCTCTCGAACCCGCGCCGCAGACCGCGCGGGCACAGCTCGCCGCCCTCGCTCACGATGCTGCGAGGAACGGCACCGGTGCCCTCGTCGAAGGCCTCCCCGCGGTGCGGGATCCTCGCCCCGCCGCCGTCCTCATGCTCTTCGGCGTCCTCGACGCGCTGCCCAGCGGTCATGACGCACAGGCTCGCGCGGTGTCGCGAGACCTCGACGTGCTGCTCCTCGCGCGCGCTGCGACACTGCGCGCGCATCCGGGTCAGGTCGCCTTCCCCGGCGGTCGCGTCGACCCGGGCGACGCCGATGCCGTCGCGGCCGCGCTCCGGGAGGCCGAGGAGGAGACGGGGCTCGATCCGGCCGGCGTCGAGGTGCTCGGCACGCTCGCACAGGTTCCGCTCGAGTTCTCGCGCCACCTCGTGACTCCCGTTCTCGGGTGGTGGAAGCATCCGTCCCCCGTCCGTGTGGTCGACGTCGCCGAGTCGGCGGCGGTGTTCCGCGCACCGGTCGCCGATCTGCTCGACCCCGCGCATCGAGGGTCGACGGTGATTCGTCGCGACGGGCACGAATGGCGCGGGCCGGGATTCCTCGTTCCCCACGAGACGGGGTCGCACCTCGTGTGGGGGTTCACGGCGATGCTGCTCGACGGCCTCTTCGATCGACTCGGGTGGACGGAGCCCTGGGACGAGCGCCGGGAGCTGCCGCTCGATCTGCCCTGATTCTGCTACCCTGGAATGTCACCTTTGTGGCTCGTTCGGC
Organism: Microbacterium shimangi; assembly: GCF_043556445.1. Lineage (NCBI taxonomy): Bacteria > Bacillati > Actinomycetota > Actinomycetes > Micrococcales > Microbacteriaceae > Microbacterium > Microbacterium shimangi. Next base: position 890,764 of record NZ_JBIGII010000004.1, on the reverse strand, counting down.
ATGTCTGCGCGCGAGTCGGTGACAGAACGACAATCCGCTTTGCTTCGACTCGACCACGCGGTCGAAGCCCGATACCCAACCCTCTAGGACAACCCACTACATGACTACCGCAACGACCGCCCCGGCCACCAAGCAGGTCGCGATCAACGACATCGGATCTGCTGAAGACTTCCTGGCCGCGGTCGAACTGACCCTGAAGTTCTTCAACGACGGCGACCTCATCGAAGGAACCGTCGTGAAGATCGACCGCGACGAGGTTCTCCTCGACGTCGGTTACAAGACCGAGGGTGTCATCCCCTCGCGCGAACTTTCCATCAAGCACGACGTCGACCCCAACGAGGTCGTCAAGGTCGGCGACCACGTCGAGGCGCTCGTTCTCCAGAAAGAGGACAAAGAAGGCCGCCTCATCCTCTCCAAGAAGCGCGCTCAGTACGAGCGTGCGTGGGGCGACGTGGAGAAGATCAAGGAGACCGACGGTGTCGTCACCGGTTCGGTCATCGAGGTCGTCAAGGGTGGACTCATCGTCGACATCGGCCTCCGCGGCTTCCTGCCGGCATCGCTCATCGAGCTTCGCCGCGTCCGCGATCTGACGCCGTACCTCGGCCAGGAGATCGAGGCCAAGATCCTCGAGCTCGACAAGAACCGCAACAACGTCGTGCTCTCGCGCCGCGCCCTGCTCGAGCAGACGCAGTCCGAGTCGCGCACCACGTTCCTCAACAACCTCCACAAGGGCCAGGTCCGCAAGGGCACGGTCTCGTCGATCGTCAACTTCGGTGCGTTCGTCGACCTGGGCGGCGTCGACGGTCTGGTTCACGTCTCCGAGCTCTCGTGGAAGCACATCGAGCACGCGTCCGAGGTCGTCGAGGTTGGCCAGGAGGTCACCGTCGAGATCCTCGAGGTCGACCTCGACCGTGAGCGCGTGTCGCTCTCGCTCAAGGCGACGCAGGAAGACCCGTGGCAGGTATTCGCCCGCACCCACGCGATCGGCCAGATCGCACCGGGTAAGGTCACCAAGCTCGTTCCGTTCGGTGCGTTCGTTCGCGTCGCCGACGGCATCGAGGGCCTCGTGCACATCTCGGAGCTCTCGGGCAAGCACGTCGAGCTCGCCGAGCAGGTCGTTTCGGTCGGCGAAGAGGTCTTCGTCAAGGTCATCGACATCGACCTCGAGCGTCGCCGCATCTCGCTGTCGCTGAAGCAGGCCAACGAGTCCGTCGACCCCAACGGCACCGAGTTCGACCCGGCCCTCTACGGCATGGTCACCGAGTACGACGACCTGGGGGAGTACAAGTACCCCGAGGGCTTCGACGTCGAGACCCAGGCCTGGGTCGAAGGTTCCGACGAGGCCCGCGAGAAGTGGGAGCAGGAATACGCTGCTGCCCAGGCTCGCTGGGAGTCGCACAAGGCCGCTGTCGCCAAGGCCGCCGAGGCCGAGGCGAACGCCCCGACCTCCACGTCGACCCCGTCGAGCACCGACTTCGGCGCCGGCACCGGTTCGTCGTTCACCTCGGAGTCGTCTTCGGCCGGCACCCTGGCCGACGACGAGGCACTCGCGGCACTGCGCGAGCGTCTCTCGAGCCGCTGATCTGACGCTCTAGCTCATGCGGGCCGGGACCCTCGGGTTCCGGCCCGCTTTGCGTTTCGCGGGCGTCCTACGGCCGCGCGTGCGGCGCGCAAGAGTTTGACGCGGCCCGGGCCAGGCGAAAGGGTGGACCTATGAACGCCCGTCTGCCTCTCGCCATCACGACCGTCGCCTGCCTGATCCTCTTCGCCGCGATCGCCCTCGTCTTCACCCTCGTCGTCACGAGCCTGATCATCGGTGGCCCGATCGACTTCCCGGGGGAGCCCGAGATCGCGGATGCTGCGGGCCTCGCCTCGCTCGTCCTCGCCGCCTGACGCGTGCGCATCGTCGCCTTCGTCGGGGCGGTCCTCGTCTCGACGGCTCTCTTCGTGGGCGCGGCCGTCGTCCTCGTCTTGGCGCATCCTGAGTTCGACGGCTGGCTGATCGTCGGATCGGTCGCCGTCACCTTCTTAGGTCTCGGCCCCCTGCTCCTCGGTTCGCTCCATGCTTATTGGGGCGATCAGCGCACGCCTGACGCCCGCAAGGTGCTGCGCCGCTGGCTCATCGCTGTAGTGGTCGCCCAGGCCGCGGGCTCTGTCGCCCTCTTCGTCTGGGCGTTCGGCACAGCGGCCCCACTGTGGATTCCCGTGACCTTCGTCGGAGTCGCCGTCGCGCTCACCGTGGTCGGGTTCTTCGTGGGACGTGCGCTCGGCCGGGCCGACGAGAGACGCTCCGCCCCGGCGGCCCCGACGCAGAGCTTTCACGCAGGAGTCATCCCGCGCGCCGAGGTGAAGCGCAAGGTCATCGCGGTGGTCATCACCTTCATCGTGGCAGCGCTGGTCGTGGGGATCGGTGCGGCAGTGCTGTTCTCCTCGCTCGGAGGGCACCTGTATCAGGCGGCGATCTTCGCTCTGCAGTTCGGTTTCCTTGCGGCAGCCATGGCGGCGATCCTCGCGACGCTCCCGTGGAACCGCGCGCTGCGCGATTCCACCGGGCGAGACCTGGGCCGCGCGCGCACCGTGGGCCGTGTGGTGCTGCGGGGGAAGAACATCGCCCTCTCGCCCGATGACGAGCGTGCTGCCGCGCGGTACGCGGCGATCGCGTCGGTCTCGCTTCCGTTTCAGCTGACATACCTGGTCCTCCTTTACGCCGGGCTTGCGCTGGGTCAGGTGAGAAACCTGGTCGACGGTCAGGCCTCATGGTTCCCCGTGGCGATGGTCGTGTTCCTCGCGATCGCGCTCTTCGTTTTCCTCCCGTGGCTCATCGTGCAGATTCGTCGCGCGCGGCGCTACGCGCGGACGCATCCGGTTGCCCCCGGAGACCCCGCGCCCCTCGGTGTGGGGGAGTTGGGCCCAGCGCCTACGCCCGGTGTGAATCCGCTGTAACTCTGAGGCTGTCCGGGCCCCCGCGTACGCTCGCGAGGTGCCCGAACGCCGCGTTCTCGAGTGTCTCGTCGACGGATGCTGCGTACCCGCCGCCCCGGGCGCACCCGTGGCCGTTTGCGAACGGCACCTGGCGGCAGCATCCGATTGGTCCTCACGGGAGCACGGTGTGACCGACGTGCTTCCTTCGCCGTGCCGCGTCTGCGGGTCGCGGCTCGGTGTGCGCTGGGCCAGCGGATGGACCTGCGCCGTCTGCGAGTGGCGTCACGGCGAGATCGTCGACGACGAGCTGCCGCCGCCGCGGGTCGACGTCGTCTACTACCTGCGATTCGACGACCGCATCAAGATCGGCACGACGGCGAACCCGCGACAGCGCCTCGCCGCGATCTGGCACGACGAAGTGCTGGCGTTCGAACGGGGCGACCGCACCCTCGAGCAACGCCGTCATGCCCAGTTCGCCGAAGAGCGGTTCGAACGGACGGAGTGGTTCCGACTCACTCCAAGGCTCCGTGCGCACGTCGACACGGTCGCAGCGGGCGGCTCCGATCCGTGGGCGCTGCACGCCCGCTGGACGAGTGAAGCCCTCGCCCCGCGGGGCTGAGCAACCTCAGCCCACTCAAAGGCTCGGGATCTAGCGTGACGAGTCCCCACGAAAACGGAGGACACCATGGGCTTCCTTGATCGACTCTTCGGCGCCGGCGATGACGCCTCCCGAAACGCCCCGCAGAACGTCGCGCCGAACACCGCCGCCGACCAGCGGCCGCAGGCTTCGGCCTATCGCGACGCGGACGGCGGGTACGCACCGCCTCCCGGCCCCGGGGTCGGGTACACACCCCAGAACGGTCAGCAGCTCACCGACGACCAGGCGGCGATCGAGAAGTACCGTTACCTCCTGCGCACGGCACCCCCCGAGACCATCGAACAGGTGCACGCCGAAGCGTTCTCGCGCCTCACCGATCCGCAGCGGCAGCAGGTGCTGGCCGACCTGTCATCGACCCTTCCGGCGTCGGAGCGACCGGCGAGCGACGACCCCGACGCCATGGCCCGCGCGGCGACGAGGGCCGAATACACGCAGCCCGGGTTCATGGAGCGCACCTTCGCCAACCGTTCCTTCTCGGGGCAGGGCCCCGGCGTCGGCTCGATGTTCGGAGCCTCGGTCCTCGGCACGATCGGCGGCTACGTCATCGGTTCCGCCCTGGTGAGCTCGTTCATGCTCCCGTCGTTCGCGTACGGCGGCGAGGGCTCCGGGGATGGTTCCGGCGACGGCTCGGGTGACGCAGGTGGGGCGGACGCTTCCGCCGACGCGGGTGGCGATTTCGGCGGCGAGGCAGCGGGGGCCGACTTCGGCGGCTTCGGCGATTTCGGCGGCGGAGACTTCGGCGGCTTCTGACGCGCAGAATTCCGGCGCGTCGATTGCGCGTCGGGAGGCGCCGCGCGCGATAATCTCGGGCCCATGGCCTGGTTGTCCGAAGAGGAGCGTCGTACTCGCACGCTCGACGTGACGCGCGACCGGGCGGTGCTCCTCAATCAGAGTCTGCTGAGCGGGGTCGCGCTGGTCGCGATCGCGGTGGCGATCGCCATCGGGCAGGTGGTCGACCCGACGACATTCCTCTACGGCGCCGCCCTTCTGTTCGCCACGACCGCGGCGGCCATGCTGGTGCCCTGGCAGCGTCTGCCCTACTGGGCCGTCGCGGTGCTGCCGATCGTCGATATCGTCGCGCTCGGACTCCTTCGCGACAGTGCGCCGAACGCCGGGCTCGGATTGCTCTGGGCCTTCCCGGCGATGTGGATCGGCGCCTCGTTCGGCCTGGTCGGCGTCGTGGGGGGCACGGTCTTCGTCGCCGCTTCCTACTGGTTCGTGATCGCGGTCGACTCGTCGCAGTCGTTCTCGACGTCGACGGTTCTGCTTCCTCTCGTGATCGCCGCCCTCTCGACCATCTCGTACCTCGCCGCACGCCGGGCGCACGCGCAGCGGCAACTGCTCGAGAAGCAATCGCGGCACCTTCGCCGTTCGGTCGACCGGGCTCGGCGCCAAGAAGACCTCGTCACCGAAGTTCTCGACGCGGTCGACTTCGGCGTCATCCGCATCACCTCGGAGGGCGATCTCGTCGTCACGAACGAGGCGCACGCTCAGCTGCAGGGCAATGCCTTCGCCGGCTTGGCCGACATGGCTGCCTACTCCGCAGACGGACTCACCCTGCTCGAACCCTCGGAAGCCCCGATCGCGCGCGCGCGGAGCGGCGAGACGTTCGAGAATCAGCTGGTCTGGTACGGCGCGGCAGGCTCTGGTCGACGTGCGCTCTCGGTGACGGCCCGCAGGCTCAAAGAGATCGACGGTTCGGATGCGGGCGCGATCGTCGTCTCCCGCGACGTGACCGCCGAGGAACAGGCGCTGCAGGCACGTGACGACCTCGTCGCCTCGGTCTCGCACGAGCTGCGGACCCCGTTGACGTCGATCATCGGCTACCTCGACCTGGTGCTGGATCGAGACGACCTGTCGGCCGATTCGCGGAAGAACCTCGAGGTCGCCGAACGGAACGCCGGGCGTCTGCTGCAGTTGGTGTCCGACATTCTCGCGGTGTCGGCGATGACGCGCCCCGGTGGCGGATTCACCATCGATCCCGCTCCGGCCGACATCGCCGTGATCGTCCGGGCCGCTGTCGAGGCAGAGCTTCCGAAGGCGGCCGACCGCCACATCTCCATCGACACCACCGCGGTCTCATCCGTGCGTGCGTCGGTCGACTCGCACCGCATCCGTCAGGTGGTAGACAACCTGCTCGACAACGCGGTGAAGTACAACAGCGACGGCGGACACGTGACCGTCGAGGTCGCTCACGTGCGCGACCGCGTTCGCATCGCGGTGCACGATGACGGGCCCGGGATCTCGGAGGGCGAGCGCCTGCACCTGTTCGAGCGCTTCTTCCGTTCCGACGCCGTGCGCAACTCGACCACGCACGGCAGCGGCCTCGGGTTGGCGATCAGTGATGACATCGTGCGCGGGCACGGCGGCGAGATCGTGGTCGTCACCCGGCTCGGAGAGGGCGCGACGTTCACCGTGTGGCTGCCGGCGACGAAGGAGCCCGCCCCATGACGCTCGACCATTTCACGCTCTCCCTTGCCGCAGCGGTGGTGATCATCGTCTCGGGCGTCGTCTACCTCTTCGAGACCCTCATGCGCAGAGACGGACTCTCCGGGCGTCTCTGGGCGGTCGCCTTCCTCGCGGGAATCCTCACCGTCCTCAGCTACCTCGTCTGGGCGGCCGACGCGAGCGCCTACCTCGCGGTCGCGATCGGCAACGCCGGGTTCGTGGCGACCGCGGGTTTCATCTGGCTCGGGTGCCGAGCCTTCAACGGGCGCCCGGTGCGCTACGCGGCGGCGTTCACGGTGCTCCTCGTGCTCGTCGCGGGACTCGCGGCCCTCTTCGCCGGCCCCGAAGGCGGAGACTGGGCGGGCGCCGTGCCGCTGTTCGTGAACACGGGGGTGGCAGCGCTCCTCGGGGCGGTCGAGTCGCGCCGCGGAGCGATCGGGCGCCGGTGGAGCTCAGCCGGGCTGACGATCGTTCTGGGCGTGGAAGGGTCGTGGTTCCTCGCGCGCGCGGCGGTCTTCATCTTCCTCGGCCCGGAAAGCGAACTGTTCCGCACCTGGTTCGACACCGTCGTTTCGTCGTTCCTGACGATCACCCTCACCATCATCACCGTCGTCGTGACGTCGGTGCTCCGCGCGAGCGAGTCGAACGTCCGGGGTCAACGCGACGTCTACACCCTGAGCATCGGGGTCGACGGCGTGCTTCTGCCCGCGTCGTTCACGTCGGCGGTGTCGACGATGCTCCAGCGAGCCGCCCGGGTGAAAGAGACGATGTGCGTGGTGTCGATTCGCATCGACGACGTATCACGCATCGCGACCGCTTTCGGCCCCGCTGAGGCCGAGCAGGTCGCCGCGTCGTGGCGCGCGGGGGTGCGCCGTTACGCGCCCACGGCGTCGATGGTCGGCGAGGGTGAGCCGGGGAGCCTGCTGATCGCTTTCGTCACGGCTTCGTTCTCCGATGTGCGGCGCATGGCCAGCATCATGCAGCGGCGTCTGCTCGACGACTTCTCGGCGCTGGGCATCTCCGTCGTCCCGGTCGTCGGCGTCGGGATCGCCCTCTCCGATCGGCTGGGGTACGACTTCCCTGCGCTGAAGAATGCGGCCGACATGGCGGCGACGCGCTCGATGACGAGCTCCGACGCATCGGTCATCGTCGCCGAGGGGTGAGCGTCAGTCCGCGGCCTTCGCCGCGATGACCGCCTCGACCCTGGCTCGCAGATCGCGCGGGCGGAACGGCTTGGTCAAGTAATCGTCGGCGCCGGCCTCGCGGCCGCGACGCGCGTGCTCGTCGTCGGCGCGGGCGGTCACCATCATGATGTGGGTGTCGCTGAAGGCGCGGATGCGGCGGGCCGTCTCGAAGCCGTCGATGCCCGGCATGCTGACGTCGAGGGTGATGAGAAGCGGATGCTGCTCACGCACCTTCTCTATCCCCTCGAGGCCGCCGGTCGCGGTGTGGACGTCGAAACCCGACTGCTGCAGGACGGCCGAGATCAGCGCGCGGATGTCGGCATCGTCCTCGATGATGACCGCGACGCGGGGGTGAGCCATCCGGTACCTCGGGTCTCCGCCGTGTCCGGGTGACACACGGTTCTGTCGGAATCGTAACGCACGGCCCGTATGTGCGAACGAGAGATCGTGCTCGGGGCGACAGCATCCGTGTCGCGGGTCTATCGGGCCGGGTCGTGGCATCCTCGGAACATGCCATTGATCGCACTCACCGGAGGCATCGCGTCGGGCAAATCGACGATCGCCGCCCGCCTGGCAGAACGCGGGGCGGTGGTGATCGACGCCGATGCCATCGTGCGCGATGTGCAGACCGTCGGTTCGCCGGTGCTGGCACGGATCGCAGAGACCTTCGGCGAGCGGATGCTGCGCCCCGACGGGTCGCTCGACCGCGCGGCGCTGGGGGCCGTCGTGTTCGGCGACGGTGATCGGCTCGCGGAGTTGAACGCGATCGTGCATCCGGCCGTCCGTGCCGAGTCGCAGCGCCGGTTCCGGGAGGCGGCCGACGCCGATCCGCGGGGCGTGGTGGTCTACGACGTGCCCCTGCTGGCCGAGGCTCGGGCCTCCGATCCGTGGGACCTCGTCGTCGTCGCCCACGCTCCGGCCGACGTCCGCGTCGAGCGACTGATCAGCCGCCGCGGCATGAGCGAAGCCGATGCGCGCGCGCGGATCGCCGCGCAGGCGTCCGACGACGAGCGGCTGCGGATCGCAGACGTCGTCATCGACACCGACGGCCCGCTCAACCAGACCGAGACGCAGACCGATGAGCTCTGGGAGCGTCTGACCGCGCGATCTTGACCCCGGCCCGCCCGCGTGTCGGTGGCCCGGCCTACGCTGGAAACATGCAGGCCACACGATCCGTACGCCCCTTCGAGGTCATCAGCGAATACGTGCCTTCCGGCGACCAGCCGAAGGCCATCGCAGAACTCGCTGCGCGCGTGAACGCCGGCGAGACCGACACCGTGCTCCTGGGTGCCACCGGTACCGGTAAGTCGGCGACGACGGCATGGCTCGTCGAGGCCGTGCAGCGCCCCACCCTCGTGCTCGCACACAACAAGACCCTCGCCGCGCAGCTCGCGAACGAGTTCCGCGAGCTGATGCCCAACAACGCGGTCGAGTACTTCGTGTCGTACTACGACTACTACCAGCCAGAGGCCTACGTGCCGCAGACCGATACGTTCATCGAGAAAGACTCCTCGGTCAACGCCGAGGTCGAGCGTCTGCGTCACTCGACGACCAACTCGTTGCTCTCGCGGCGCGACGTGATCGTGGTGTCGACCGTGTCGTGCATCTACGGTCTCGGCGCCCCCGAAGAGTACCTGCGGGCGATGGTGGCACTTCAGGTGGGGGAGCGGTACGACCGTGACGCACTCATCCGCAAGTTCATCTCGATGCAGTACAACCGCAACGATGTCGATTTCTCGCGGGGCAACTTCCGGGTGCGGGGCGACACGATCGAGATCATCCCCGTGTACGAGGAGTACGCGATCCGCATCGAGATGTTCGGTGACGAGATCGAGGGCTTGTACATGCTGCACCCGCTCACCGGCGACATCGCTCAGAAGATGGAATCCGTGCCGATCTTCCCCGCGTCGCACTACGTGGCCGGCACCGACAAGGTGCAGCGCGCGATCGGGACGATCGAAGACGAGCTCGCCGAGCGGCTGAAGGAGTTCGAGCAGCAGGGCAAGCTGCTCGAGGCGCAGCGGTTGCGCATGCGCACCTCGTTCGACCTCGAGATGCTGCAGCAGCTCGGCTTCTGCTCCGGCATCGAGAACTACTCGCGCCACCTCGACGCCCGCCCGCCGGGTGCACCGCCGCACACGCTGATCGACTTCTTCCCCGACGACTTCCTGCTCGTGATCGACGAGTCGCACGTCACCGTGCCGCAGATCGGCGCGATGTACGAGGGCGACGCGTCGCGCAAGCGCACGCTCGTCGAGCACGGCTTCCGTTTGCCGAGCGCGATGGACAACCGCCCGCTGCGCTGGGACGAGTTCAAAGAGCGCATCGGTCAGGCGGTCTACCTGTCGGCGACCCCGGGGCGGTACGAGATGGGCATCGCCGACGGCGTGGTCGAGCAGATCATCCGCCCGACCGGACTGGTCGACCCGCAGATCGTCGTGAAGCCGTCGAAGGGGCAGATCGACGATCTCCTCGAACAGATCCGGTTGCGCGTCGCGCGCGACGAGCGTGTGCTCGTGACCACCCTGACGAAGAAGATGTCCGAAGAGCTCACCGACTTCCTCGGCGAGCACGGGGTACGCGTGCGCTACCTGCACTCCGACGTCGACACCCTGCGACGGGTCGAGCTGCTCACCGAGCTGCGCGCCGGCGTCTACGACGTGCTGGTGGGCATCAACCTGCTTCGCGAGGGTCTCGACCTTCCCGAGGTGTCGCTCGTCGCGATCCTCGACGCCGACAAAGAGGGCTTCCTCCGCAGCGGAACCTCGCTCATCCAGACCATCGGCCGCGCGGCACGAAACGTCTCGGGCGAGGTGCACATGTACGCCGACCGCATGACCGACTCGATGCGCAAGGCGATCGACGAGACCGAGCGTCGTCGCGACAAGCAGATCGCCTACAACCTCGAGCACGGCATCGATCCCCAGCCGCTGCGCAAGAAACTGGCCGACATCACCGACGTCCTGGCGCGCGAGGCGTCCGACACCAAAGAGCTGTTGTCGAGCCGCGCCTCGGCGCGGAACAAGTCGGGCAAGGGCAAGTCGCCCACGCCGCAGTTGCGTCGCACCGGAATCGCCGCCGAGGGGGCGAACCAGCTGGCCGCGACGATCGAAGACCTGTCGAATCAGATGCTGGCCGCCGCCTCCGAGCTCAAGTTCGAGCTCGCCGGGCGCCTCCGCGACGAGGTGCAAGACATGAAGAAAGAGCTACGAGCCATGGAGCGTGCCGGCCACGCCTGACCCGCTCCGATTGTCAGCCCGTCTCTGAACCAGCCGGTCCTGAGCCAGCCGGTCCCTGAGCTCGTCGAAGGGTCCGGCGGGCAGCGGGAGGCGGGCGGCGCGGGCATGAAAGGGAGAAGCAGATGGATCAACGAGTAAGCCTGGTGACCGTCGGGGTCGACGATCTGGAACGCGCCTCTGCGTTCTATCGCGCGATCGGTTGGCGACAGCATCCGTCGTCCGTCGAGGGCGAAGTCGTCTTCTTCCAGACCGGAGGGTCGGCGTTCGCGCTCTGGGGTCGATCCGCACTCGCCGCCGACTCCGTCGTCGATGACCGCGGGGGCTGGGGAGGCATCACGCTCGCGCACAACGTGCGATCGCCCGCCGAGGTCGACGCGGTCCTGAACGAGGCCGCGAAGGCCGGCGCGCGCATCGGCAGACCCGCTGCCGCGACCGAGTGGGGCGGGTACTCCGGCGTGTTCATCGACCCCGACGGACACGCGTGGGAGGTGGCGCACAACCCGGGGTGGCCGCTCGACGCCGCGGGCAACGTCAGCCTGGGCTGAGCGCCCGCTACGGGCAGTGCATGAGCGGCTTCGGGCCCGTTCGGTCGAAGGTGTGCTCCGACATCGGGTGTCCGCACAGCGGGCAGGGCCGCCCGGTGCGCACCGGCTCGGGCGTGGTCTCGTACGGACCCACCGATGCCGGACCCGCCACGCGGATGAGCTTCGCGTTGAGGTAGTTGTACCAGCCGCCGGCGGCGCGGACGCGCTCGCGCCGCGACCCCTCCGCATCCTTTCGTGCCATGATTATTAGTGTACTAACTAATGGGAGGACCGGGGCGATGGATGCTGACGAGTTGCTCAAGCTCGACAACCAGCTGTGCTTCGCGATCGTGACCGCCGCGCGCAACGTGGTGTCGATCTACCGCCCGGTGCTCGAACCCCTCGGGCTGACGCATCCGCAGTACCTCGTGATGCTCGCCCTCTGGGACGAGTCGCCGCGGTCGCTCAGCGACCTCGCCGCCGAGCTCGCGATGGAACCCGCCACCTTGTCACCGCTCGTGAAGCGCCTCGAAGCGCAGGGCCGCGTGACCCGCGTCCGCCGGGCTGACGACGAGCGCGTGCTCGACATCGCTCTCACCGAAGAAGGCCACGCCCTCCGCGCGCGGGCGCTCGAGGTCCCGGGCCAGATCATGCAGCGCGTGGGAATGACGGCCCTCGAACTGGCCGCGGTGCGCGACGGCCTCGCCCCCTTCGCGGGACGCCGCTGAGGTCGGGCCGCAGCGCTCGAGACCGCGTGACCGTCGGGTACCAGATGGTGCGCCGGAGGCGAACCACGGGGCCCGTGTCGGAGGGCACACCTAAACTTGTCGGGTGCCCATCGTTCCCGTCGCCCTGCCCGGAAACACCAGCGGAAAACTCAGCGTCCGCGGTGCCCGTGTCCACAATCTGAAGAACGTCGACCTCGACATCCCCCGTGATGCGCTGGTCGTGTTCACCGGTCTCTCGGGGTCCGGAAAATCGAGTCTGGCTTTCGACACGATCTTCGCCGAGGGTCAGCGACGCTACGTCGAATCGCTCAGCTCCTACGCCCGCCAGTTCTTGGGCCAGGTCGACCGTCCCGACGTCGATTTCATCGAGGGCTTGAGCCCCGCCGTCTCGATCGACCAGAAGTCGACCAACCGCAACCCGCGCTCCACGGTCGGCACGATCACCGAGATCCACGACTACATGCGTCTCCTCTGGGCGCGCATCGGAGTGCCGCACTGTCCCGAGTGCGGCGCCCAGATCCAGCGTCAGACGGTTCAGCAGATCGCCGACCAGTTGATGGAACTGTCCGACGGCACGCGCTACCAGATCGTCGCGCCGGTCGTCTCGCAGAAGAAGGGCGAGTTCGTCGACCTCTTCCAAGAGCTCAGCGCCAAGGGGTACGCGCGCGCCGTGGTCGACGGAGACCTCATCCAGCTTGCTGAACCGCCGAAGCTGAAGAAGAGCTACAAGCACGACATCGCCGTGGTCGTCGACCGCCTCGTCGCCAGCCCCGACATCCTCAGCCGCGTCACCGACTCCGTCGAGACCGCGCTGGGCCTCGCCGGGGGAGTGATCCAGGTCAACTTCGTCGACGCCGAGGGCGACGACGCCTGGCTTTCGTTCTCCGAAAAGCTCGCGTGCCCGAACGGCCACCCGGTGCAGCTCACCGAGATCGAGCCGCGGACGTTCTCGTTCAACGCCCCCTTCGGCGCGTGCCCCGTCTGCTCGGGCCTCGGAACGCGCATGTCGGTCGACGTCGACCTCATGCTCGCCGACGAAGACCTCTCGATCCGCGAGGGCGTCATCATTCCGTGGACCACCCAGGGCAAGGGCCTCTTCCAGTACTACGAGCGACTCCTCGAAGGGCTCGCCCGCGATCTCGCCTTCTCGCTCGACACTCCCTGGCGCAAGCTTCCCGTCGATATCCGCGAGGCCGTGCTCCGCGGCGAGGACTACAAGGTCACGGTGAAGTGGAAGAACCGCTACGGCCGCGAGGTGCGGTACGCCTCGGGCTTCGAGGGCGTGGTGCCCTACATCGAGCGCCAATACCTTCAGGCCGAGAGCGACTCGCAGCGCCAGCGCTGGTCGGAGTACCTCCGCGAGGTGCCGTGCCTGGCCTGCGACGGTGCGCGACTCAAGCCCGAAGTGTTGGCCGTGTCGGTGCACGGAAAGTCGATCGCGGATGCGTCGTGGCTCAGCCTCGCCGACGCACAGCGTTTCTTCGCCGAACTCGAATTGACTCCCCGCGAAGCGCAGATCGCCGCGCAGGTGCTGCGTGAGATCCGCGCGCGGCTCGACTTCCTCATGCAGGTCGGTCTGACCTACCTGAGCCTCAGCCGTTCGGCGGGGTCCCTCTCGGGCGGCGAAGCGCAGCGCATCCGTCTCGCGACGCAGATCGGCTCGGGCCTGACGGGCGTGCTCTACGTGCTCGACGAGCCGTCGATCGGTCTGCACCAGCGAGACAACCGGCGCCTCATCGAGACGCTGCTCACGCTCCGCGACCTCGGCAACACCCTCATCGTCGTCGAGCACGACGAAGAGACCGTCCACGCGGCCGACTGGGTCGTCGACATCGGGCCGCGCGCCGGCGTCGACGGCGGCAACGTCGTGCATTCCGGACCACTCGCCCTCCTGCTCGAAGAGAAGAATTCGCTCACGGGCGACTACCTCTCGGGCCGCCGCGCGATCGCGGTTCCGAAGAAGCGCCGCAAGATCGACAAGCAGCGCCAGGTCACCGTCGTGGGCGCCCGGGCGAACAACCTGCAGAACGTCACGGCCAGCTTCCCGCTCGGGGTGCTGACCGCGGTCACCGGGGTGAGCGGCTCGGGCAAGTCGAGCCTCGTGAACGGCATCCTCTACGAGGTGCTCGCGACGAAGCTCAACGGCGCCCGCCGGGTACCCGGAAAGCACACGCGTGTGACGGGCCTCGACAACCTCGACAAGGTCGTCCACGTCGACCAGGCGCCGATCGGGCGCACCCCGCGCTCGAACCCGGCCACCTACACGGGCGTGTTCGACCGCATCCGCGGGCTGTTCGCCGAGACACCCGACGCCAAGGCGCGGGGGTACCTCACCGGCCGCTTCTCGTTCAACGTCAAGGGCGGGCGCTGCGAGGCGTGCTCGGGCGACGGAACCATCAAGATCGAGATGAACTTCCTCCCCGACGTCTACGTCGACTGCGAGGTGTGCCACGGCAAGCGGTACAACCGCGACACCCTGTCGGTGCACTACAAGGGCAAGAACATCGCCGAGGTGCTCGAGATGCCGATCGCCGAGGCGGCCGACTTCTTCGAGCCCATCCAGGCCATCCACCGTTACCTCAAGACACTCGTCGACGTCGGACTCGGATACGTGCGCCTGGGCCAGTCGGCGACGACGCTCTCGGGCGGCGAGGCGCAGCGGGTGAAGCTGGCGACCGAGCTGCAGCGTCGCACCAACGGACGCTCGATCTACGTGCTCGACGAGCCGACGACGGGTCTGCACTTCGAAGACGTCAGCAAGCTCCTCGAGGTGCTCAACAGCCTCGTCGACAAGGGCAACACGGTGATCGTCATCGAGCACAACCTCGACGTGATCAAGTCGTCCGACTGGGTCATCGACCTCGGCCCCGAGGGCGGTTCGGGCGGCGGCACGATCGTGGCGACCGGAACACCCGAGCAGGTCGCCAAGGTCGAGGCCAGCCACACCGGCCAGTTCCTCGCCGAGGTGCTGGGCATGCGCGCCGTCGAGGCGCGCAAGGCGGGCTGATGGCGGCGACGCGCGAGCGGATGTCGCACCTGCCCTACCGGCCGAACCCCGGCGAGATCCCCACCAACCCCGGCGTCTACCGGTTCCGCGACGCCGCAGGCAGGGTGCTCTACGTGGGGAAGGCCAAGAACCTCCGTGCCCGCCTCTCGAACTACTTCGCCCCGCTGCGGTCGCTTCATGAGCGCACCCGCCGCATGGTGACGACCGCAGCATCCGTCGAATGGACCGTCGTCGCCAGCGACGTCGACTCCCTGCAGCTCGAGTACATGTGGATCAAAGAATTCGATCCCCCCTTCAACGTGCGCTACCGCGACGACAAGTCGTACCCGTTCATGGCGATCACGCTCGGAGACGAAGCGCCGCGCGTGATCGTGACGCGCAATCGGCGCATCAAGGGAGCGAAGTACTTCGGGCCGTATCCGAAGGTCTGGGCGGTGCACGAGACGATCGACCTCTTGATCAAGGTCTTCCCGATCCGCACCTGCAGCGACTCGTCGTACAAGAAGGCCATGCAGAGCGGTCGACCGTGCTTCCCCGGGCAGATCGGCCGCTGCGGCGGACCCTGTTCGCACAAGGTCACGATCGAAGAGCACCGGGCGATCGTCGACGACTTCGTCGCGTTCATGGCGGGCGGCGACGAGCGGTTCGCGCGCGATCTGAACGCGCGCATGCGGGAGTCGGCGGCGGCGATGGACTACGAGTCGGCCGCGGTCTACCGCGACCGGCTGCAAGCCATCGAGGCGGTGCTGAAGAAGAGCGAGCTGGTGCTCACCGAAGACACCGAAGCCGACCTTTTCGGTATCGCCGAAGACGAGCTCGCCGCCACCGTGCAGCACTTCGTCATCCGCGGCGGTCGCATCCGCGGGGTCCGCGCCACGACGATCGAGAAAGAGATCGACATCTCGGGCGCCGATCTCGTCGATCAGGTGCTGCAGCGCACGTACGGCGACGCGAGCGCGGCCGACATTCCTCGCCACGTGCTCGTGCCGTCGATGCCCGAAGACGCCGGCGACATCGAGGCATGGCTGCGAGATCGACGGGGCAAGCAGGTGAGCATCCAGGTGGTCCAGCGCGGTCAGAAGGCCGACCTGATGCGCACGGCGACCCTCAACGCCCAGCAGGCCCTCATGCTTCACAAGACCCGGCGCACGACCGACTACGTCGCACGCACCCAGGCCCTCACCGACCTGCAGGAGGCGCTCGATCTCACCGATGCTCCGCTGCGCATCGAGTGCTACGACGTGTCGCACCTCTCGGGGACGAACGTCGTCGCCTCGATGGTCGTCTTCGAAGACGGACTGCCCCGCAAAGACCAGTACCGCACCTTCGGCGTACCCGAGACGACCGACGACACCGACTCGCTGTACCAGGTGCTCACCCGACGGCTGGCCTACCTCGACCGGCCCGAAGAGGAAGAGCCCCCTGCCCCCGAGCCCACCGCCGACGGCGAGGTGGTCACCGAGCCGCCGAAGCGCAAACGGTTCGCCTACCCGCCCCAGCTGCTGGTGGTCGACGGCGGACAACCGCAGGTGGCCGCCGCGGCGCGCGCACTGAAAGACGCGGGGCACGAAGAGATCGCCCTGTGCGGCATCGCGAAGCGTCTCGAGGAGGTGTGGCTGCCGGGGGAGGAGTACCCGGTGATCCTGCCCCGCACGAGCGAGGCGCTCTACCTGCTGCAGCGGCTCCGCGACGAGGCGCACCGGTTCGCCATCACCCATCAGCGCAAGCGGCGCAAGCGCGACATCTCCAGCGTGCTCTCCGAGATACCCGGCCTGGGCGACGCGCGCATCAAAGCACTGCTGCGCCACTTCGGTTCGGTCACCGCGCTCCGCGGAGCGACACCCGACGAGATCGCCGCCCTCCCGGGCATCGGTCCGAAGCTCGCCGAATCGATCCACGGGCATTTGGCTCGCCAGGCCGACCCGCCTCGGTAGGCTGATCGACGACGAGGAGTTGACATGACCGATCAGGCACGCCGAGACACGGGCGAGGTGCTGATCGTGACGGGAATGTCGGGGGCAGGCCGCTCGACCGTCGCCAATGCACTCGAAGACGTCGACTGGTACGTCGTCGACAACCTCCCGCCGAAGATGCTCCGCCCGCTCCTCGAGTTGACCGAGCTCGCCGCCGGTGCGGTCCCGCGCGTGGCCGTCGTCGTCGACGTGCGCGGGCGAGGCCTGTTCGGTGACCTCCCCGAGGTGATGCGCACGCTTCGGGCGGGCCGCCAGGTGCGTGTGGTGTTCCTGGATGCTGCCGACGACGTGCTCGTGCGGAGGTTCGAGTCGGTGCGTCGCCCGCACCCGCTGCAGCGGGACGGCACTCTGCTCGACGGCATCCGGCGCGAACGCGAGCGCCTCGCGCCCGTGCGGGAATCCGCCGACGTCATCATCGACACCTCCTCGAACAACATCCACCAGCTCACCACCCGAGTGGTGGAGTTGTTCGGCGAGCAGGCCGCCGCCCGGCACACCGTGAACCTCATGAGCTTCGGGTTCAAGTACGGCCTTCCGACCGATGTCGACATGGTCGCCGACATGCGCTTCCTGCCGAACCCGTACTGGAACGACGAACTGCGCGGACTCACAGGTGAAGACGAGACGGTGCGCGATTACGTCCTGAGTCAGGCGGGGGCGTCGGAGTTCCTCGACGCGTACGCGGCTGCCCTGGCGCCCGTCCTGGAGGGCTATCAGCGCGAGAACAAGCGCCAGTCCGTGGTCGCGGTCGGGTGCACCGGCGGCAAGCATCGATCCGTGGCCATGGCGCGCGAACTCGCCGAAAGGCTCCGCTCGGTACCGGGGGTGGCGGTCCGCGTCACGCACAGGGACCTCGGCCGCGAGTAGGCTGTTCCCTCGTTCCCCCGCCCCGACACCCGAGGAGTACCGTGCCGCTGACCGCCGACGTGAAGGCCGAATTGATCGCGGTCCGCGACCCCCGGCCGACGGCGCGTGTCGCCGAACTGACGGCGCTGCTGCGCTTCTCGGGCGGCCTGCACTCGATCGCGAACCGCGTGGCCGTCGAGGCGCAGCTCGACTCCGACGTCCTCGCTCGACGCGTGGCCCGCGATCTGCTGGAGATCTACGGGGTGCGGCCCGAGCTCGTGCACGTGCAGGGTTCCGGCGGACGCACCGGCGGGCACTACGCCGTTCGCGTCATCGAGTCGGGGGAGACCTTGGCGCGCCAGACGGGTCTGCTCGACCAGCGTCGTCGCCCCGTCCGCGGGCTCCCGAACAAGCTCACCACCGGTTCCCGCGGCGACCTCGCCGCCATCTGGCGAGGCGCATTCCTCGCCGCGGGCGCGCTGAGCGATCCCGGACGGTCCGCCTCGCTCGAGATCGCCTGCCCCTCGCCGGAAGCCGCCATGGCGCTGGTCGGTGCCGGTCACCGGATCGGCATTCCCGCCAAGGCCCGCGAGGTGCGCGGCGTCCCCCGCGTCGTCGTCCGCGACGGCGACGCGATCCGCACCGCTCTGGCCGAGATGGGCGCCGAGAAGACGGCCGCGGAGTGGGACCAACTGCGCCAGCGCCGCGAGGTGCGCGCGGGGGTGAACCGCCTCGTCAACTTCGACGACGCCAACCTGCGCCGCTCGGCTCAGGCGGCCGTCGCCGCGTGCGCGCGGGTGGAGCGGGCCCTCGAGATCCTCGGCGACACCGTGCCCGACCACCTCCGCGAGGCCGGCGATCTGCGCCTGGCCCACCGCGACGCGAGCCTCGACGAACTCGGCCACCACGCCGACCCGCCGCTGACGAAAGACGCGGTGGCGGGCCGCATCCGTCGCCTCCTCGCCATGGCCGACAAGAAGGCCGAGACCGACGGCATCCCCGGCACCGAGTCCGCCGTTCCCGTCGGCGCGGAGTGATTCCGGCCTGAACCGTCGACGTCAAGCGGGAAGCAAACTCCCGTCGGTTCGCGTTGCCCCTGGATAGGATGAAGACATCGTCCTTCGCTGCGTCGAGGAGTCTCGGCGCGGCGCCGATAGGAAGAAGAGAACATGGCGAAGTACACGTTGCCCGAACTCCCCTACGACTACGCAGCGCTCGAGCCGCACATCAGTGCGACCATCATGCAGCTGCACCACGACAAGCACCACCAGACCTACGTGACCGGTGCGAACACGGCGCTGGAGCAGCTCGCGGAGGCCCGCGACAGCGGCAACCTCGCGAACATCAACAAGCTCCAGAAAGACCTGGCGTTCAACCTGGGCGGTCACACGAACCACTCGATCTTCTGGGAGAACCTCTCGCCCGACGGTGGCGACAAGCCCACCGGTGAGCTCGAGGCAGCCATCGACGAGTTCTTCGGCTCGTTCGACAAGTTCCAGGCCCACTTCACCGCCGCCGCTCTCGGCGTGCAGGGCTCCGGCTGGGCCGGTCTGTTCTGGGACTCGATCGGTCAGAACCTGATCATCGACCAGTTCTTCGACCAGCAGGGTCAGATCGTCGCGGGCACGGTTCCGCTGCTTCTCCTCGATGTCTGGGAGCACGCGTACTACCTCGACTACAAGAACGTGCGCGCCGACTACATCAAGGCGTTCTGGAACATCGCGAACTGGGCCGACGTCCAGGCGCGCTTCACCGCCGCCCGTGAGAAGACCTCGGGCCTCCTGCTACTGTCATAAACGGTGCGGGCGTCCCGGTGGACACCCGCCGGGACGCCGCTGTCCGTTCTCCCATTTCGCACTAATTCGCGCATCGCGCACAACCCAAAACCAGGAGTCAATTCGTGGCTGTCAAGATCGGGATCAACGGCTTCGGCCGGATCGGACGCAACTACCTTCGCGCGGCTCTCGCGCAGGGTGCAGACCTCGACATCGTCGCGGTCAACGACCTCACCGACAACAAGACCCTCGCTCACCTGCTCAAGTACGACTCGGTGAACGGCCCGCTCGACCAGGACGTGTCGTACGACGACGAGTCGATCACGGTCGGTGGCAACACCATCAAGGTGTTCGCCGAGCGCGACCCCGCGAACCTCCCCTGGGGCGAGCTGGGCGTCGACATCGTCATCGAGTCGACCGGACGCTTCACCAAGGCCGAAGACGCCAAGAAGCACATCGCCGGCGGCGCGAAGAAGGTCCTCATCTCGGCACCCGCGACCGGTGACGACGTCACCATCGTCATGGGCGTCAACGAGGGCGAGTACGACCCCGCGAACCACGTCATCATCTCGAACGCCTCGTGCACGACGAACTGCCTCGCGCCGCTCGCGAAGGTCTTCAACGACGCCTTCGGCATCGAGCGCGGCTTCATGATGACGGCGCACGCCTACACGGCCGACCAGAACCTGCAGGACGGCCCGCACAGCGACCTCCGTCGTGCCCGTGCCGCCGCGATCAACATCGTTCCCGCCTCGACCGGTGCAGCCAAGGCCATCGGCCACGTGCTTCCCGAACTGCAGGGCAAGCTGAGCGGTTCGTCGTACCGCGTGCCGGTTCCCACCGGCTCGATCGTCGACCTGACCATCGTCACCCCGACCGAGAACCTCACGGTCGACCAGGTAAACGCGGCGTACAAGGCCGCGGCCGCCGATGGTCGCCTGGCCGGGTACCTCGAGTACACCGCCGACCCGATCGTCTCCAGCGACATCCAGGGCAACCCGCACTCGTCGATCTTCGACTCGGAGCTGACCAACGTCAGCGGCAACCTGGTCAAGGTCTCGGCGTGGTACGACAACGAGTGGGGTTACTCCAACCGTCTGGTCGACCTCACCGAGTACGTCGCAGAGCGCATCTGAGGCTCCGCCATGGCACTGCGCACCCTCGCATCTTTGGGGTCGCTCGCCGGCAAGCGTGTCATCGTCCGTTGTGATCTGAACGTCCCCCTGAAGGACGGCATCATCACGGACGATGGCCGCGTGCGCGCGTCGATCCCCACCCTGAACGCCCTGATCCACGCCGGTGCGCGACTCGTCGTCGCGTCCCACCTCGGCCGCCCCGACGGCGCGCCCGACTCGAAGTACAGCCTCGAGCCGGTCGCCCAGCGTCTCTCCGAACTTCTCGGTGCTCCCGTGGCTTTCGCCCGCGACACCGTGGGGGAGTCGGCGCAGGAGGCCGTTGCGGCGCTCGAAGACGGTCAGGTGGCCGTGCTCGAGAACCTGCGGTTCAACCCGGGCGAGACGGCGAAAGATGCGGGGGAGCGCCGTGCGTTCGCCGAGCAGCTCGCGCAGCTGGGCGACGCGCTGGTGTCCGACGGCTTCGGCGTCGTGCACCGCAAGCAGGCGAGCGTCTACGACCTCGCCGAGCTGCTGCCCTCGGCCGCCGGTCTACTGGTGGAGAAGGAGCTCGAGGTTCTCGATCGGTTGACCGAGAACCCGCAACGTCCCTACACCGTGGTCCTCGGCGGCTCGAAGGTCAGCGACAAGCTGGGCGTCATCGAGCACCTTCTCCCGCGCGTCGACCGCCTGCTCGTCGGTGGCGGCATGATGTTCACCTTCCTCGTGGCCCAGGGTCACAAGGTCGGGGCGAGCCTCCTCGAGCAAGACCAGATCGATCGGGTCAAGGGGTACCTCGCGACGGCCAAAGAGAGCGGCGTCGAGATCATCCTCCCCGTCGACGCGGTGGTCGCGGCATCGTTCTCGGCTGACGCCGACCACGTGATCGCCGACGCCGATGCCCTCGAAGACACCCCGTTCGGTGCCTCGGGGCTCGGTCTCGACATCGGCCCGCGCACCTCCGAAGCCTTCGACGCCGCCATCCGCGGCAGCCGCACGGTGTTCTGGAACGGCCCGATGGGCGTGTTCGAGATGCCGGCGTTCGAGGCGGGCACCCGGGCGATCGCCCAGGCGCTCACCGAGGTCGACGGACTCAGCGTCGTCGGCGGCGGCGACTCGGCCGCGGCCGTTCGTCAGCTCGGCTTCGCCGACGACGATTTCGGCCACATCTCGACGGGCGGGGGCGCCAGCCTCGAGTTCCTCGAAGGCAAGAAGCTGCCCGGACTGGAGGTCCTCGGATGGTCTTGAACACCCGCACCCCGTTCATCGCCGGCAACTGGAAGATGAACCTCGACCACCTTCAGGCGGTCGCGTTCGTCCAGAAGCTGCACTGGACGCTGAAAGAGGCCGGACACGAGCCCGACAGCGTCGAGGTGGGGGTCTTCCCGCCCTACACCGACATCCGCACCGTGCAGACGCTCATCGACGCCGACAAGATCCCCTTCGCGCTCGGCGGACAAGACCTCTCGACGAACGACTCCGGTGCCTACACCGGTGAGATCTCGGGGCAGTTCCTGGCCAAGCTCGCGTGCAGCTACGTGATCATCGGGCACTCGGAGCGTCGTCAGTATCACGCCGAGAACGACGAGGTCGTGGCGGCCAAGGTGCAGGCCGCACTGCGCCACGGTCTCTCACCCGTCATCTGCGTCGGCGAGACGGCCGAAGATCTCGAGAAGTTCGGCGCCAGCGCCGTACCCGTCGGTCAGCTGGAGGTCGCCCTCGAGGGCGTCGCCGCCGACGCCGATATCGTGGTCGCCTACGAGCCCGTGTGGGCCATCGGCTCCGGCCAGGCCGCGACACCCGACCAGGCGCAGGAAGTCTGTGCCAAGCTCCGCGCGGTCGTCGCGTCGAAGCTCGGCGAAGACGCGGCCGCTCGCACCCGAGTGCTGTACGGCGGCTCGGTGAAGTCGGGCAACATCGCCAGCTTCATGCGCGAGCCCGACGTCGACGGCGCGCTCGTCGGCGGCGCCAGCCTCGTGGTCGACGAGTTCGCCGCCATCATCCGCTACCAGAAGCACGTCGGCGTCTGACGCGACCGCTCGCCCTGGCCGGGAAACCGCGCCATGCACCCGTATACTTGACGCGGTGCGGTCGGGTTCGCACCGCTGCGAAAGGCTATCTACAGTGCAGATCCTCGAGTTCGTCCTGCAGGTTGTGCTGGGCATCACCAGCCTCCTGCTGACCCTCCTCATCCTGCTCCACAAGGGGCGCGGCGGTGGCCTCTCCGACATGTTCGGCGGCGGCATGACGTCGGCCCTCGGGTCGTCGGGTCTCGCTGAGCGAAACCTCAACCGCTTCACGGTCGTCCTCGCCCTCACGTGGTTCGTGGCGATCGTCGGTCTGGGCCTCATCACGAAACTCGCTCCCGTCTGATGGCCAGCGGGGGCAGCGCCATCCGGGGAACGCGCGTCGGCGCCGGCCCCATGGGCGAGCAAGACCACGGCTACCACGCCGATCGGGTGTCGATCTCGTACTGGGACGCCCTGGGCAACGAGACCGTGCGGCACTTCGCCGCGGGTATCCCCGAAGAAGAGATCCCCGACACGATCGATTCGCCGCGGTCGGGTCTTCCCGCCGGGCGCGACCAGGCCAATCCGCCGGCGATCGCCAAGAACGAGCCGTACAAGACCCACCTCGCCTACGTGAAAGAGCGTCGCAGCGAAGAAGAGGCTGAGACCCTTCTCGACGACGCACTCCAGCAGCTGCGCGACCGGCGCGGTCAGTAGTCGTACCAACGAAAGAAGAGCGGATGCTGATAAGCATCCGCTCTTCTTTCGTTACGGCTCAGTACTCCTGGTCGATGAGCTGAGGCGGCACCTGATCCGCGGCGGCCTCGTCGACGAAGAGCACGGTGCGGCGGCGACCCTTCGCGCCGGCCGCGGGGACGCTGACGTAGCTGGCCCCGGCCAGAGCGAGGCCGAGCGCGGAGGCCTTGTCGGCTCCGGCGAGCACCATCCACACGCGTGTAGAGGAGTTGATCACCGGACGCGTCAGCGAAACGCGCTCCGGCGGCGGCTTGGGGGAGTCGCGCACGGGGACGGCAGCGCGGTCGGTCACCTGGATCTCGGGCCGGTCGGGGAAGAGGGATGCGATGTGTCCGTCGGGGCCGACGCCCAAGAAGCAGATGTCGAAGGCCGGCCATGCGCCGCCCTCGGAACGGTCGGCGGGTGCGAACTGCGCGAGCTCGTCGGCGTAGGCGGTCGCCGCTCCGTCGAGGTCGAGCGTGTCATCGCTGCTCGCGACCGCGTGGATGTTCGCCGCCGGGATCTGGAGCCGGTCGAGCAGTGCTTCGCGGGCCTGCTTCTCGTTGCGATCATCGGAGTCCCGCGGGAGGAAACGCTCATCGCCCCACCAGAAGTGCACGCCCGACCAGTCGATGGTCGGAGTGCGATCGTCGGCGGCGGCGGCTTCGAGGACGGCGCCGCCCATCGAACCGCCGGTGAGGCAGATGTGCACGGGCAGACCCTGGGCGACCTGCTTCTGCACGCGCGAGACGAAGCGCGCGGCCACCGATTCGGCGAGGTGCGCCTTGTCGGGACTGATGACGACGCGCTTCTCGGTGATCGACTCAGCCATTGCTCTCCCGCTCTTCGGCCGAACCCAGAAGACTGAGGCCCTCGGTGATGACCCGCCCGTAGAGCACGTCGGGGTCGAGGCGGCGCAGCTCTTCGGCGAGGCACTCGCGAAGAGTGCGTCGCGGGAACGCGAGGTCGTGGGAGGGCTGGTCGGGCTGCGTGAGGATCGCGATCCCGGGCTCGGGTCGTTCGAGCAGCGTGTCGCCGCCCGGGCGCGTGAGCCGCACCGACTTGATCCCGCTGGCCCACTCGTCGGCGGGGAGGTAGGCGTAGTCGACGGGCACCTCGAGCTTCAGCCGCAGCCAAGCCGCGAGCAGCACCGTCGAGGGGGAGTCGGCGCCGCCGCGCACCGTCACCGCGGTGACCGGCTCGTACGGAGGCTGGTCGAGGACGGCCGCGAGCTGCTCTCGCCAGCGCGTCAGGCGCGTCCACGCGAAGTCGGTGTCGCCGGGGGCGTAGTGCTCGCCGAGTCCGTCGACCCAGGCGGTCGGATCGGGCTGACTCGACGCGTCGGTGATGCGACGCTGCGCGATACGGCCGATCTCGGAGCGCGAGGTGCTCTTCGGGGTCTCGGAGGGCCACCACGCCACCACGGGGGCGTCGGGCAGCAGCAGACCGGTCACGAGGCTCTCGGCGTTCGAACCGGCGGCCCCGTGAGCGCGGAGGACCACGACCTCGCTGGCCCCGGCGTCGCCGCCCACTCGGATCTCGGCGTCGAGACGGGCCTCGGCGTCACCCCCGCCGATCATGACGACGAGAACCCGCATGGGGTGCTCGCGAGAGGCGTCGTTCGCCGCCTCGATGACCTCTTCTTCGGCGCCGTGACGAGTCACGATGATGAGGGTGAGCACGCGCCCGAGGGCGACCGCACCCCCCTCTTCGCGCACGTTGACGAGCGCCTTCGAGATCTTGCTGACGGTCGTGTCGGGCAGTTCGACGATCACGGGCGTCTCCAGGTGCGGCCGTCGCGAGACAGCAGGTCGTCGGCGGATGCAGGACCCCAAGAACCGGGGGAGTACTGCTCGAGGGGGCCTTCTTGCTTCGCCCAGAACTCCTCGATCGGATCGAGGATCTTCCAGCTGAGCTCGACCTCTTCATGGCGGGGGAAGAGCGGGGGGTCGCCCAGCAGGACGTCGAGGATCAGGCGTTCGTACGCCTCCGGGCTCGCTTCGGTGAAGGCGTGGCCGTAGCCGAAGTCCATCGTCACGTCGCGCACCTGGGTGCCGTCGCCGGGAACCTTCGAGCCGAACCGGATCGTCACGCCCTCGTCGGGCTGAACCCGGATCACGAGAGCGTTCTGACCGAGCTCCTGGGTCTGGCTGCGAGAGAAGAGCTGCTGCGGCGCACGCTTGAACACGACCGCGACCTCCGTCACCCGGCGGCCGAGGCGCTTGCCGGTGCGCAGATAGAACGGCACGCCCGACCAGCGGCGGGTGTTGATCTCGAGCTTGACCGCCGCGAACGTCTCGGTGGTCGACTCGGGGTTCATCCCGTCTTCGCCGAGGAAGCCGAGAACCTCTTCGCCGCCCTGCCAGCCATCCGCGTACTGCCCGCGCGCGGTGGCGTGCGACAGATCTTCCGGAAGGCGGACGGCGGCGAGGACCTTCTCCTTCTCGGCGCGAAGATCCTTGGCGTTGAAGCTGATGGGTTCTTCCATCGCGGTGAGTGCCATCAGCTGCAGGAGGTGGTTCTGGATGACGTCGCGCGCCGCGCCGATGCCGTCGTAGTAGCCGGCTCGACCCCCGACGCCGATGTCTTCGGCCATCGTGATCTGCACGTGGTCGACGTAGTTGCGGTTCCAGATCGGCTCGTACAGCTCGTTCGCGAAGCGCAGCGCGAGGATGTTCTGCACCGTCTCCTTACCGAGGTAGTGGTCGATCCGGAAGATCGAGTCGGTGGGGAAGGCACTCTCGAGCGCGTCGTTCAGCGCACGGGCAGAGTCGAGATCGTGACCGAACGGCTTCTCGATGACGACGCGGCGCCATCCGTTGCCGTCTTCGGCCGCGTCGCCGACGAGCCCCGACTCCTTGAGCTGCTGCGCGACCACCGGGAACGCCTTGGGAGGGATCGAGAGGTAGTACGCGTGGTTGCCCATGGTGCCGCGTTCGACGTCGAGAGTGTCGACGGTCTCACGCAGGCGAGCGAACGCTTCGGGGTCATCGAATTCGCCGGAGACGAAACGGATGCCTTGCAGCAGCTGCTGCCACGTCTCCTCACGGAACTCGGTGCGCGAGTGCTGCTTGACCGCTTCGTAGACGACCTGGGCGAAGTCCTGGTCTTCCCAATCGCGGCGTGCGAAGCCGACGAGCGCGAAGCCCGGCGGCAGCAGACCGCGGTTGGCGAGGTCGTACACCGCCGGCATCAGCTTCTTGCGTGACAGGTCTCCGGTCACGCCGAAGATCACGAGCGCACTCGGGCCGGCGATGCGGCTCAGGCGGCGATCATCGGGGTCGCGGAGCGGGTTGTGTCCCTTGGAGATTTCTACACTCATGCGCAATCGCTTACTGGGCTGCATTGAACAGCTCGACGACGTCGAGCTGCGGATCGGTCAAGGTCAGGGTCACCACGGGACGCCCGTGCTCGGCGAGCACGGACGCGTCGCCCGCGGCTTGCGCCTCGATGAGCTGACCGAAGGTGAACGGGCGGCCGGGGATTTCGAGGTCGACGTCGGTGCGCTCCGTGATCTGCAGGAACACCCCGGTGGCCGGGCCGCCCTTGTGGAACTGGCCGGTCGAATGCAAGAACCGGGGTCCCCATCCGAAGGTGGTCGGGCGACGCGAGTCGGCCGCGACGAGTTCGCGGAGGCCCTCCAGCTGACCGACGGTCAGCCGGTTCGCGTACGCCTGGATGGCGACGTATCCGTCGGGCGGTACCTGCGCCCAGAGTGCGTCGAGCACGCCCTCGAGCGTTCCCGACGCCGCAAGGGCAGGATCGGACACCCGCACCTCGACACCCTCGAGCACGAACGCGGGCGCCGTGGCTTCGGGTCGCGCGTCGAGAAGACCCCGGGTGGCGATCTTCGCCGACTCGACGTCGGGCTGATCGAACGGGTCGATCCCCAGCATCCGTCCGGCGATGGCCGTCGCGTACTCCCAGACGACGAACTGCGCGCCCAGTGAGCCGCTGACGAGGATTTCGTCTTCGTGCCGCTCGAACAGGTGGAACTGTGTGGCGTTGTCGACCAGGCGCACGATCTGCAGGTCTTCGGGGCGCGCCTCGAGCTCGGGCGAGACCGGCAGGAGGACGACGGGAAGGATGCCCGTGCCGTTCTTGCCCGTGGACTCGGCGATGAGCTGCTCGATCCAATCGGGCAGGCCCACGATGTGAGTGCCGTCGGTGACGAGACCCAGCTTGTCGCGACGGGGCTCCCCACCGGCGATCGCGGCGGCCAGCACCAGGGCGGGGTTGTCGGGGCTGTCGATGGCGACCTCGAGAAGCGTCGCTTCTGCCTCATCGAGCAACTCGCCGATGTCGACACCCGCGAGGCCCGAAGGCACCAACCCGAACGCGGTCAGCGCCGAGTAGCGGCCGCCGACCGTCGGGTCGGCGTTGAACACCCGGTAACCGTCGGCGCGTGCCGCCTCGTCGAGCGGGGAGCCGGGGTCGGTGACCACGACGATCCGCTCGGTCGGGTCGATGCCGAGGTCGCGGAAAGCGGCCTCGAACGTGCGCTTGGCCGAGTCTGTCTCGACGGTCGAGCCCGACTTGGACGAGACGACGAGCACGGTCTGCTCGAGACCGCCCGACTCGGTGTCGCCGTCGATGGCGGCGAGCACCTGGCCGGGCGAAGTGGAATCGAGGATCACGAGCGGAACACCCGACGTCTGCGCGATGACTTCGGGGGCCAGCGAGGACCCGCCCATACCGGCGAGGACGATCCGGGAGAGACCCTTCGCGATCAGCTCGGCCCGAAGTGCCTCGATCTCGGCGACGAGCGGACGCGAGACCGAGACGGCCTGCACCCATCCGAGACGGTGGGATGCTTCGGCTTCCGCCGCCGCGCCCCACAGGCTGCCGTCGCCCGCGGTGATGCCCGAGGCGACGAGCGACGCCACGAGTCTCGGGAGCGTCGTTTCGACGAGTTCTCGCGGGTGACCCGAGACGTGGATCTCGAAACTCACTGAGCGGCCTCCGCGGTGCCTGCCTCGAGCGCCTTCGCGACGGTTCCCTGCAGTTCCTTCCACGAGGCGACGAACTTCTCGACGCCCTCGTCTTCGAGCACCTGGGTGACGTCGGCGAAGTCGACGCCGACAGCCGCGAGGCGGTCGAAGACGTCGTGCGCATCGGCGTAGTTGCCCGTGATGGTGTCGCCCGCGATCTCACCGTGGTCGAAGGTCGCCTCGAGCGTCTTCTCGGGCATCGTGTTGACGGTGCCCGCCGCGACCAGCTCGGTCACGTACAGGGTGTCGGGGAGTGCCGGGTCCTTGACGCCGGTCGATGCCCACAGCGGACGCTGAACGGTCGCGCCGGCCTCGAGCAGCGCCTTGGCGCGGTCGGTGGCGAACTCGCGCTCGAACAGCTCGTAGGCGAGACGCGCGTTGGCGATGCCGGCCTTGCTCTTCAGGCTGAGGGCCTCGTCGGTGCCGATCGCGGTGAGCCGCTTGTCGGCCTCGGTGTCGACGCGCGAGACGAAGAACGAAGCGACCGAGTGGAGCGTCTCGATCTTGTGTCCGGCGGCCTTGGCCTGCTCGACACCGGCGAGGTAGGCGTCGATGACCTCGGCGTAGCGCTCGAGGCTGAAGATGAGGGTGACGTTGACCGAGATGCCCGAGCCGATGACCTCGGTGATGGCGGGGAGGCCGGCCTTGGTCGCGGGGATCTTGATGAGCACGTTCGGACGGTCGACGCGCGCGGCGAGGTCTTTCGCCTGCGCGATAGTGGCCTCGGTGTCGTGAGCGAGGTCGGGGGAGACCTCGATCGACACGCGACCGTCGATGCCGCCGGTGGCTTCGAACACCGGCAGGAACACGTCGGATGCGGCGCGGACGTCGTCGGTGGTGATCTCGAAGATCGCCTCGTCGGTGGTCGCGCCCTTCGCGGACAGGCCCGAGATCTGCGCCTCGTAGGCCTCGCCCTTCGACAGGGCGCCGGCGAAGATCGTCGGGTTGGTGGTCACGCCGACGACGTTGCGCGTGGCGATCAGATCGGCGAGGTTGCCCGTCATGATGCGCTGACGCGACAGGTCATCGAGCCAGATGCTCACGCCGGCGGCGGACAGCTCTGCGGTGGGAGTGCTCATGCGTTGTTCTCCTTGATGGACTCGCGTGCCGCGGCGACGACGGCCTCGGCGGTCATTCCGAACTTCTGGTAGAGGGTCTTGTAGTCGGCGGACGCTCCGAAGTGCTCGATCGAAACCGAGCGCCCCTTGTCGCCGACGATGCCGCGCCACGTGAGGGCGATACCGGCCTCGACCGAGACGCGGGCGGTGACGGAGGCCGGGAGCACCGACTCGCGGTAGTCCTCGTCCTGCTCGGCGAACCATTCCAGCGACGGCGCCGACACCACGCGGGCGTGGATGCCGTCGGCGGCGAGGGCTTCACGAGCGGCAACCGCGATCTGCACCTCGGATCCGGTCGAGATGAGGATGACGTCGGGAGTGCCGTTCGCCGCCTCCGCGAGTACGTAGGCACCCTTGGCCGCGTTCTTGGCCGCGGCGAAGACGTCGCCCGACGCATCGCCGTCGCCCCGCTCGAAGACCGGCAGGTTCTGCCGCGAGAGCGCGATGCCGGCGGGCCCGGCGTGACGGCGAAGCAGTTCGAGCCAGACCACTGCGGTCTCGTTCGCGTCCGCGGGGCGGACGAGAGCGAAGTTCGGGATCGCGCGGAGGGTCGCGAGCTGCTCGATCGGCTGGTGGGTCGGTCCGTCCTCGCCGAGGGCGACGGAGTCGTGCGTCCAGACGAAGAGCGACGGGATGTTCATCAGCGCGGCGAGACGCAGCGGAGGCCGCATGTAGTCGCTGAAGATGAGGAACGTGCCACCGAAGGCGCGCGTCGGTCCGTGCAGCACGATGCCGTTGAGGATCGACCCCATCGCGTGCTCGCGGATGCCGAAGTGCAGCACGCGGCCGTAGGGCGTGCCGTCCCACTCGTGGGTGGACCACTCGGTCGGGATGAACGACTTGGCGTTCTTGATGGTGGTGAGGTTCGACTCGGCGAGGTCGGCGGAACCGCCCCACAGCTCGGGGAGCTCAGCGGCGAGGGCGTTGATGACGGTGCCCGATGCGGCGCGCGTCGAGACCTCTTTGCCGGCTTCGAACACGGGGAGCGCATCGGCGAGGTCGGCCGGCAGCTCGCGGGCGTTCACGCGGTCCCACAGGGCCTTCGCCTCGGGGTTGGCGGTGGCCCAGGCATCGAACTTCTTCTGCCACTCGGCCTTCTCGGCCTCGCCGCGGGCGCCGAGCTCGCGGGTGTGCGCGAGCACCGCAGCATCGACCTCGAAGGTCTGCTCGGGGTCGAAGCCCATGACCTCTTTGGTCGCGCGCAGTTCGTCGGCGCCGAGAGCCGAGCCGTGGATCTTGCCCGAGTTCTGCTTGCCGGGCGACGGCCAGCCGATGATCGTCTTGAGGATGATGATCGAGGGCTTCGAGGTCTCGCCCTTCGCCGCCTCGATGGCGTCGTAGAGTTCGGCCGCGTCCTCGACGTACTGACCGGTCTTCTTCCAGTCGACCGTCTGCACGTCCCAGCCGTACGCCTCGTACCGCTTCGCGACGTCTTCGGTGAAGGCGACATCGGTGTCGTCTTCGATCGAGATCTGGTTGGCGTCGTAGATGACGACGAGGTTGCCGAGCTCCTGGTGACCGGCGAGCGAAGAGGCTTCGCTGGTCACACCCTCTTCGAGGTCGCCGTCTGAGGCGATGACGAAGATGTGGTGGTCGAACGGGCTCTCGCCCGCCGGCGTCTCGGGGTCGAAGAGACCGCGCTCGTAACGCTGGGCGTAGGCGAAGCCGACGGCCGATGCGAGGCCCTGGCCGAGGGGGCCCGTGGTGATCTCGACGCCGTCGGTGTGCCGGTACTCGGGGTGACCCGGGGTGAGCGAACCCCAGGTGCGCAGCGCCTTGAGGTCGTCGAGCTCGAGGCCGAAGCCGCCGAGGTAGAGCTGGATGTACTGGGTGAGGGAGGAGTGCCCCGCCGAGAGGATGAAGCGATCGCGACCGGGCCAGTGGGTGTCGGCCGGATCGTGCCGCATCACCTTCTGGTAGAGCAGATAGGCGGCCGGCGCCAGGCTCATCGCCGTGCCGGGGTGGCCGTTCCCCACCTTCTCCACGGCATCTGCCGCAAGCACGCGCACGGTGTCTACCGCGCGCCGATCGATTTCATCCCAGTTCAAGTCCGACACTCGGTCGCCTTTCTCGATCTCGGCGCCCTTTGGTCGCACCTCACCCCCATTGTCCGTTCAGGAGGAGGGGGAGCCGGCGCCGGGCGCGCGTTCCTTTTCAGCATAGCGAAGGGCGGCACCGGGCCGGGGGGACTTGACGGTGCCCCCCACGCGCCGGGGGCGAACAACCGATGACATAGACTCGGATACAACGAAATTCACGCTGCAAACGGGGGACGATGGACATCTCGACGAGGTCGGATACGCCTGTCTCGGCCCCCGCGAAGTCTTTCGGACGCACCTTTCGCGCCTATGTCGCGCTGACCAAGCCGCGCGTTCTCGAGCTGCTGCTCGTCACGACCGTACCGGTGATGATCCTGGCTCATAACGGGCTTCCCGACCTGTGGCTCGTCCTCGCCACCGTCATCGGCGGTTCGTTCAGCGCCGGATCCGCCGCGGCGTTCAACATGTACCTCGACCGCGACATCGACGCGCACATGCAGCGCACCGAGAAGCGTCCGCTGGTCACCGGCGAGGTCACCCCGCGGAACGCGCTGATCTTCGCGTGGACCTTGGCGGCGACATCCACGGTGTGGCTGCTCGTGACCACCAACTGGCTCGCCGCGACGCTCTCGGCCGCAGCCATCTTCTTCTACGTCGTGATCTACACGATGATCCTCAAGCGCCGCACCGAGCAGAACATCGTCTGGGGTGGCATCGCCGGCTGCTTCCCCGTGCTCATCGGGTGGTCGGCGGTCACCGGGTCGCTGACCTGGACCCCGTTCATCTTGTTCGCGCTCGTCTTCCTCTGGACGCCGCCGCACTACTGGCCGCTTTCGATGAAGTACAAGGCGCAGTACGAAGAGGTCGACGTGCCCATGCTCGGCGCGACCCGCAGCGGTTCGCAGGTCGGCCTGCAGGTCATCCTCTACGGCTGGGCCACCGTCGCGTGCTCGCTGCTCCTGATCCCCATCGCGTCGATGGGCCTCGTCTACACGGTCTCTGCGCTCGTGTTCGGCGGCTGGTTCCTCTACGAGTCGCACCGGCTCTACTCCCGCGCCGTGCGAGGCACCGAGCCGCGTCCGATGCGCGTGTTCCACGCCTCGATCACCTACCTCACGCTGCTGTTCGTGGCGATCGCGGTCGACCCGCTGCTGCCCTTCTGACGCTTCCCCCGCACCGTGTTGCGGGTGTGCGGTCGGTGACCCGCGTTTCGTTGCGGGCGAAGGCAGAGCGGGGCGGGGCGAACCGCCGCGGGGGCAGCAAGAAGGCCGGACCCCGCGAGGGGCCCGGCCTTTCTTCGTGCGGTGTCGCTCAGACGCGCTTGTCGTCCTCGGGAGCGGATGCCGCGGGGCCGGTCTCGAGGACCGGGTCGCCGTGGGTCGCGGCCGCCGGCGCGGGTGAGGTGCTGGGCACCTCGACGTCGGGGTCTTCGGCGATCACGGGCGCTGCCGAGACGCGGTCGGCGGAGGCCGGCGTCTCGGTGAAGATCGCCGGAGCGGGCTGCTCGAGGTCTTCGTCGTCTTCGGCCGTCCAGTCGATCGCCTCGACGCCCGCGACATCGTTGCGGGGGAGGATCGTCTTCACCGCGGCGATGGCCAGCGCGAGGAACAGGCCGACGACGCCGGTGCCGAGCAGGACCGCTCCGACGACCGACCACGACTGGCCGCCGTACACCTGCGCGGTGGTGGCGGTGCCGTCGAGCAGTCCGCGCTCGAGGGTCCCGAGGCGGTCGGTGACGATCCACAGGCCCACGGCTCCGGCCACGACGGATCCGACGACGAGGATCCAGAACGGGATGCTGGTGATCAAGCGGGCACGAGAGGTCATTCGGGTTCAACTCCTAGATTCTCCGGGCACGATTCGGCCGCGGCAACGTCCAGTCTGCCCTGTCACCCGTCGCGCGACTTCCGTGGCGTCGATGAGTTCGCTATGAAGGAGCTACGGCTTGCGAGGGCTCGCGACCGCTCGATGCGTCGCTGATCGGAGCGCACACGACCTCGACGTCGAGGGCGCGGATGTCGGCCAGATCTTCGTGCGTCATACCGTCATCGGTCACCACGGTCTCGATCTCATCGAGGCGCATCACGCGGTATTTCGCGAAGCTGCCGTATTTGCCCGAATCCGCCAGCAGCACGCGGGAGGTGGCGGAATGGATCGCCGCCCGCTTGGGGTCGACCTTGGCCTCGGTCGGGGTGGTGACGCCGTGCCGTGCGTCCCACGAGCTGCACGACAGAAAGGCGACGTCGACCGAGAGTTCGGCGAGTGTGAGCGAAGCAAGCCGCCCGATGGTCGATTGGTTGTCTCTGTCGACGCGACCGCCGATGCAGATCAGGTCGACGCTCGGATGATCGAGGAACGCCTGCACGGTGGTCAGATCGTTCGTCACCACGGTGAGATCGGTGAGGTCCTCGAGGTAGGGGCGCATCGCCTGAACGGTGGTGCCGGCGTCCAGGTAGATCGTCATGGAGTCGGCCACGCGCGCGGCGGCGGTGCGGGCGATGGCGGTCTTCTGCGGAAGATCGGTCTGCGCCTTCTGCGCGCGGAGCGGTTCTCGCAGTCGCCGCACGACGAGTGCTGCGCCGCCGGCGGTGGCTGTCACGCGCCCCTGCTCGGCGAGCAGTGCCACATCGCGGCGCGCGGTCATCTGGCTCACACCGAGGAGATCGGTGATCTGCCGATAGCTCAGAACCTCGTCGCGGCGGAGGTGCCGGAGGATCTCTTGCCGACGCTGCTCGGGAATGAGGGACGTACTGCTCGCCATCGGTGGGGGCCTCCTGCGCGTCAGTGTATCGGGAGGCCCGGTTGCCACGGGCTGCCCCACCGTGCGGCGAGTTCCACCACCTGCGCGGGGTCGATCTCGCGGCGTGGCGCCTGTGCGGTGAGCAGGGCGATGCGGCAGGCCTCTTCGAGCTCGATGCCGCGATCGACGGCGTCGTCCATGTCGGACCCCGCGACGATCGACCCGTGGTTGGCCAGCAGCGCGGCGCGCAGCATCCAAGGCGCCTCTGCCAGGTCGCGACCCAGTTCGGGATCGCCCGGATGGCGGTACGGCAGCAGGGGCGTCTGCCCGACGCGCATCACGAAGTAGGGCGTCAGCGGCGGCACCGCGCTGTGCGCGGCCCACGGCTCGAGACACGAGGCCGCGACCGCGAACGGGGAGTGCAGGTGCACGACCGCACGATGCGACTCGTCGCGTCGGTAGAACCCCACGTGCAGCGGAGCCTCTTTCGACGACCGTGCGCCGGAGACGTGCGTGCCGTCGAGGTCGAGCACCGCGATGTCGGCCTCGTCGAGACGGCCGAGCGAGGTGCCGGTGCCGGTGATGAAGATGCGGTTTCCCTCACGGATGCTGAGGTTTCCGCTGCTGCCGGGGCTGAGGCCGGCGTCGACCAGCCGTCGACCGGCGGTGATCAGTTCGGATGCGGCGCTCACGCGAGCTTCTCCCACGCGCGGAGGAACAGATCGTCTGCGCCGAAGTTGCCGCTCTTCAGAGCCAGGGCGACGGCGCTGTCGCCGACGGTGGTCGTCGCCCAGCAGACGCCGGGCGCGAGTTCCGGGCCGATGCGGAGCGCTGCCACCCCGAGGGCACGGACCACCGCGCCGCTGGTCTCGCCGCCGGCGACGATCAGTGCGCTCACATCGCCGGATGCGACCGACCGAGCGGCGACAGCGGAGAGGACGGATTCGACGAGCGGCGCCGTCGGCACGCCCCCGACCGTCTCCCGGACGTCGTCGAGCGTGCGTGCGGCGCAGACGATCGGCGCGCTCCCCCCACGCTGCTCGCGCACCCAGGCGACGATGGATCGCACTTCTGCGTCGGTATCGGCGGCGGCGCGGTCGAGGTCGACGACGCGGACGGGTGCCGAGGCCGCAGCGGCGACCTCGATCTGCCGACGTGTGGCGGCCGAGACGCTGCCGCAGAGGACGAGCCGGCCACCGTCCGAGGGCGCCTGCCATGCGGAATCGGGGTGGCCGGGTCCGCGGATGCCGAGTGCCAGCCCCGAACCGCCCGAGACGAGCACGTCGTCGCGGACGGCCTCGGCCACGACTGCGAGGTCGTCGTCGTCGATCGCGTCGACGACGACGTAGGGCTCCTCCGCCTCGGCGAGGGCGGCGGTGAGGCCGTCGACGCCCGCACGGACGGCGGGGTGGAACACTTCGGCGACCCCACGATCGGTCTGCGGGCGCAGGATGTCGGCGACTCGGGAGCGGGTCATCGGGGTGAGGGGATGGTGGCGCATGGGGGAGTTCTCGAGCAGATCCGACCCGACGAACAGGTGGCCTTCGTACACGGTGCGCCCGTTCGCGGGAAGCGACGGCACGACGATGGTGCGCCGTGCGGCGAGCGCGCCCGATAGAGCGTCGAGCACCGGGCCGATGTTGCCGGTGTCGGTCGAATCGAAGGTGGAGCAGTACTTGAAGTAGAAACGGTCGGCGCCCCACGAGCGCAGTCGCTCGAGCGCGCCGAGCGACGAACTCACGGCGTCGGCGACCGGCGCGGTGCGCGTCTTCAGTGCGATCACGATCGCGTCGATGTCATCGAAGGCCGGGGCGGCGAGCGCGGCGTCTTCGATGACGACGGCGACGCGGTGCCCGGAGCGACGGAGCATCGTCGCGAGATCGGTCGCGCCGGTGAAGTCGTCGGCGATGGCTCCCAGCACGGTAGCTCCTCTGCTCTACGGGGATTCGGCACGGTTCGGCCGCACCCATGTCATCCTATGTGAGTATTTGGTGCGAATTTGTACGATACTGGATTCTGTGAAACAGTGACCCCCGGCCGCTCGAAGTCCGAGCGGGCACGACGATCGGAACGATGGTGCTCCTTCCTCACCCCGCTCGCGAGAGAACGCCCATCCGCATCGCGCTCACCGGCGCGAACGGCGGATACGGGCGCACCCTGCTCGCCCAGTTGCGCCGCACACCCGAGATCCTTCCCGCCGTTCTGGTCGACCCCGATATCGCCGGGGTGCGCCGCATGCTCGACGACCTCGCCATCGAACCCGACAGCGTCACGGTGATCCCGGATGCGTCGGGGCTCGACTGGAGCGGACTCGACGTGCTCGTCGAGGCCAGCGGTCGCGTGTCGGCCGGGTTCGACTACGCCGCCACGGCGTTGGCGAACGGGACGCACGTGGTCATGGTGAGCAAAGAGGTCGACTCGGTCGTCGGCCCCGACCTCGCCCGCCGCGCCCGTCTGGCCGGCCTCAGCTACCTCGCCGGCGACGGCGACCAGCCTGCCAATTTGCTGCGGCTCGTGGACTGGGTGAGCGCCGTCGGACTCGACATCGTGGCGATCGGAAAGTCGGGGGAGTACGACCTCGAGTTCGATCCGACCACAGGACGCGTCGTGCAGTCGGGTGTCACCGTCGACGCACCCGGTCTCGCCGACCTCCTCGACCTCGGCGACGACGTCACCGCGACGCTCGCCGCACGGGCCTCCCTCGTCGCTCCGCTGAAGCGCGCGGCTGCTGCGGACTCCTGCGAGATGACCGTCGTCGCGAGCCGCACGGGGATGACGGCCGACGTCGAGGCGATGCACTACCCCGTCGCGCGGATCGACGAGCTCGCCGACATCTACGCCTCGATCGACGACGGAGGCATCGTCGCGCGCGACGGTGTCGTCGACGTCTTCTCGGGCTTGCGGCTTCCCGGAGAGGCGAGCTTCGCCGGCGGCATCTTCGCGATCGTCCGCACCGGCGACCCGGTCACGTGGGAGATCCTGCGCGGAAAGGG
Source organism: Microbacterium shimangi (assembly GCF_043556445.1). Classification (NCBI taxonomy): domain Bacteria; kingdom Bacillati; phylum Actinomycetota; class Actinomycetes; order Micrococcales; family Microbacteriaceae; genus Microbacterium; species Microbacterium shimangi. The sequence continues at coordinate 853,723 of NZ_JBIGII010000004.1, read as the reverse complement.
CCACGTGCTCAGCCGTGACGGCAGATACGCGTGCATCTACTGGCCCTACCACTTCATGGGGGTGGAGACCCCGCTCACGATCCACGCGGCCGTCGACGGCGCCCCCGCGCTGACGCCGGCGTGGACCACGATCCTCGCCGCCCGCACTCAGGACGACCTCCCCGCCGGCACCGCCTTCGCGGTGGCCGGGCACCATCACGAGATCGCCGGTGTCGCTCCGGTGATGATCGACCCCGCAGCATCCGTCGCTCCTTACTACCTGCTCGACGGCGCGCGGCTCCGCCACGCGATCCCCGCGGGCGAACTGGTGCGACTCGAAGATCTGGAGGGGGTCGCCGACGCCCCTCTCGCCGCCTACCTGGCCGGCACGACCCTGAACGAATCGAACGGAGCTCACCGATGACGCTGACGACCGACGGCGGCCACCGCCGCCCCCACGCGGGGGAGTCCCGCGCATGAGCGGCGAGATCATCGCGCTGATCGTGCTCGCGCTCGTCTTCGCGATCGCGTCTCTGCGCAACATCCACATGGGCGCGCTGGCGCTCGTCGCAGCTTTCATCGTCGGCATCGGCGTCGTCGGCGAGAGCCTCGACGACGTGCTGGGCGGGTTCCCGGTCGATGCGCTCGTGATCCTGCTCGGCATCACGTACCTCTTCGGCATCGCCCGCGAGACGGGCACGATCGACTGGCTCGTCGACCGATCGATCGGACTCATCGGTCACCGGGTCGCCCTGCTGCCCTGGGGGCTGTGGTTGATCGCCACGGGTGTGGCCTGTCTCGGCACCTCGCACGCGGCCTTCGCGGTCGTGCCGATCGCGATGAGCCTCGCCCACACGCACCGCATCAACTCGACGCTCATGGGCATCGCGATGAGCTCGGCGATCGTCGGCGGTGCGCTCGCGCCGACCAGCATCAACGGCATCACGGTGATGACCGTCGCGCAGACGGCCGGCATCCCCTACAACCCGGCGCTCATGTTCGGCCTCTCGGTCGGCATCAACGCCCTCGTGGTGCTCGTGGCCTTCTTCCTCTTCGGCGGGCGCGAGCTCATCCGGCGCTCGCGCGGTGTCAAGGGCGGAGTGGATGCCACTCCCCTCGGCGGTGTCGGCGGCTCGACCGCCCGCGGCACCGCGGGCGGGACGGCCACGATGCTCCGCACCGACGTGAAGACGACGGCCGTGGCGGCGCGCCCCAACGGCATGCAGATCCTCGTGATGGCGGCCATCGTGCTCCTCGTCGGCGGGTTCTTCACGCTGACGCAGCTCGACGTCGACGTGAACCTCGGCGTGGTCGCCCTGACCATCGCCGTCGTCATCGCCCTCGTCGACCCCGGGGTCGGTCGTCGCGCGATCACCCGCGTCGACTGGAGCACGATTCTCCTTCTCGGCGGGATCATCACCTACGTCGGTGTGCTCACGCGCCTCGGCGCCATCGACCAGCTCGGCGAGGCCGCGCGTTCGGTCAACGAACCGCTTCTCGCGGCCTTCGTGATCTGCGTGATCGCCGGCCTCGTTTCGGCCTTCGCGTCGACCATCGGCATTCTGGGTGCGCTCATCCCGCTCGCCGTCCCCCTTCTCGTGGTCGGCGGCGGTCTCGAGATGACCGGCTTCATCTACGCCCTGGCGATCTCGGCCTCGCTCGTGGACTGCGCCCCGTTCGGAACCACGGGCGCCACGATCGTGGCGAGCACGGTGGAGGAAGACCGCTCACGCGTCTACCGCAACCTGACGATCTGGGGTCTCGCGATGGTGATCATCGGCCCGGTCGTCACGATCGCCACGATGGTCGTGCCGTTCATGTGGCTCGCCTGACACCCGAGACGGTGTGACGAGAGGGCGGGGGCTTCGGCTCCCGCCCTCTTTCGCGTCTTTCGCGTCGCGCGTCAGTGGGCGGCGACGGATGCCGCGGACGCCGGCACCTTGAGGTTCAGGATCACGACGACCATCGCCGCCGCGGTGAGCGAGGCCAGCACCATGTGCGTGCCGACGGCCCACTCGGGCAGGCCGTTTCGGGCCTGGTAGAGACCCACGGCGATCTGGACGACCTCGATGGCGAGAAGCGCGGTGATCCAACGCCGCACCGGCAGGCGGCGTGCCCACGCGAAGGCGGCGAGCACGAGAGTGAGAACGAAGAGCGCGTAGCCCGGCCAGGCATGCACGTGCTCGAGCACCTCGACGTTGAAGCCGCTGCGGACGGCCGCGGCATCGCCCGAGTGCGGGCCCGCGCCGGTGGTCAGCACGCCGAAGACGATCGTGACCGCGAGGACGAAGGTCGTGACGTGGGCGGTGATCGCGTACCAGGTCGGCACCGCGCGCGTCCGGGGCCCGGGGGCGGTGTTCATGCGCACGAGGAACGCGGCCGACACGCACACGAGGACGACGGATGCGACGTAGTGGAACCCCACGATGAAGGGGTTGAGGCCGGTGAGCACCGTGACGCCGCCCACGAGGGCCTGCGCGACGACGCCGCCGAGCACGATCGCCGCGAGGACGAAGAGATCGCGGCGCTCCCGACGCATCCGCCAGACGAGGACGACCACGATGAGAGCGAGGATGCCCACGAGGCCGGTCAGAGTGCGGTTGCCGAACTCGATGACGCCGTGGATGCCCATCTCCTGGGTGGCGACGAGGGAGTCGGGGGTGCAGGTCGGCCACGTCGGGCAGCCCAGCCCCGATCCGGTCAGGCGCACGGCGCCGCCGGTGGCGATGATGAGCACCTCGGCGATGAACGAGAGCCACGCGAAGATCCGCACCCGGCGGTCGACGCGGTCGGGCAACCAGGCCACGAATCGTGAACGCGGGGCGGGGGTCGTGCTCCGGCGGGTGTCGGCGGTCGGCTGCGCAGACATGGATGTCGCCTCCAGGCGGGCTCCTCGGTCGCCGACGGAGGGGTGCTGCCCACCCCGCTCGGGGCCGGAACCTGTAGAATCAAGGGGTTCGGGATGCGCCGCTCACGCGGACCTCATCCCCGACAGTCTAGGCGCGACAACTGCGCCTGTAGCGGGCCCACTGAGCCACCTACCTCTGCGCACTCCACGTAGAAGGGAATGCTCGGGCGGATGACACCGTTCGGCCCGAAGAGGAGAGGATCGTCATGACTGATGTACTGATCGACCGGCCCGAGCTCGCGGGGCTCGGCGTATACGAGTTCGGCTGGCACGACGCCGACGCCGCCGGTGCCGTCGCGGAGCGCGGCATCAACGAGGGCGTCGTCCGCGGAATCTCGGCGCTGAAGAACGAACCCGAGTGGATGCTGAAGACGCGCCTCAAGGGCTATGAGCTCTTCGGCCGCAAGCCGATGCCCACCTGGGGCGCCGATCTCAGCGAGATCGACTTCGACAACATCAAGTACTTCGTCCGTTCCACGGAGAAGCAGGCCGGCTCCTGGGAGGAGCTGCCCGAAGACATCCGCAACACGTACGAGCGACTCGGCATCCCCGAGGCGGAGCGTCAGCGCCTCGTCTCCGGCGTCGCCGCGCAGTACGAGTCCGAGGTGGTCTACCACCAGATCAACGAGCAGCTCGAGGCTCAGGGTGTCATCTTCATGGACACCGACACCGCCCTTCGCGAGCACCCCGAAATCTTCGAAGAATACTTCGGCACCGTGATCCCGGCCGGCGACAACAAGTTCGCCGCCCTGAACACGTCTGTCTGGTCGGGTGGATCGTTCGTCTACGTACCCCCGGGCGTCCACGTCGAGATTCCGCTCCAGGCCTACTTCCGGATCAACACCGAGAACATGGGCCAGTTCGAGCGCACGCTGATCATCGCCGACGAGGGCTCCTACGTGCACTACATCGAGGGCTGCACGGCTCCGATCTACAAGAGCGACTCGCTGCACTCGGCCGTGGTCGAGATCATCGTGAAGAAGAACGCCCGCGTTCGCTACACGACGATCCAGAACTGGTCGAACAACGTCTACAACCTCGTCACCAAGCGGGCCGTGGCCCACGAGGGCGCGACGATGGAGTGGATCGACGGCAACATCGGTTCCAAGGTCACCATGAAGTACCCCTCGATCTTCCTCGTCGGGGAGCACGCCAAGGGCGAAACGCTCTCTGTCGCGTTCGCCGGCCCCGGCCAGCACCAAGACGCCGGCGCGAAGATGGTCCACATGGCGCCGTACACGCAGTCGTCGATCGTGTCGAAGTCCATCGCCCGAGGGGGCGGCCGTGCCGGCTACCGCGGCGAGGTGCGCGTCGATGCCAACGCCCACCACTCCGCCAACACGGTGCGGTGCGATGCGTTGCTGGTCGATTCGATCTCGCGCTCCGACACCTACCCGGCCATCGACATCCGCGTCGACGACGTGCAGCTCGGTCACGAGGCCACCGTCTCGAAGGTCAGCGAAGAGCAGCTGTTCTACCTGCAGTCGCGCGGCATGCCCGAAGACGAGGCCATGGCCATGATCGTGCGCGGGTTCATCGAACCGATCGCCCGTGAACTGCCGATGGAGTACGCCCTCGAGCTCAACAAGCTCATCGAGATGGGCATGGAAGGCAGCGTCGGATGATCGCCGCCTCGCCCACGAAAGGATCGGTCGCCTAGATGACGACGATCACCCCCGTCCCCCTCCCCGGGAGCACCGCTCACACCGACGGAGGATGGGACGACAAGACCGTGCGTGTCGTTCCGGTGCAGACCCGGTCGGATCGGCCCACTTCGTTCGAGGTGGCCGACTTCGGCGTGCCGACCGGCCGCGAGGTGAACTGGAAGCACACGCCGGTCGATCGACTGCGTGCGTTGTTCACCGATGCGCCGGAATCGACGGATGCTGCGCTCCGCCGAGACCTCGGAACGGCTGCCGCGCACGTGGTGGCCTCTTCGGGACTCGACGCGGCCGTCCGCGGTGAGCACTTCCGTCCCGAAGACGTCGTGGCGGCCACCGCGTGGCAGCGGTCGACCGACGCCCTCCACGTGCGGATCGCCGACGAGCGCGCCGAGCCCGTTCGCATCGACTTCACGGGTCTGGGTGCGGGGTTGGTCGCGACAGACCACATCGTGGTCGAGGCGATGCCGAACTCGCGGGGAACGGTCGTGCTCTACCATTCGGGCTCTGCCGCCTACGCGCAGAACGTCGAGATCCTGGTGCGTGACGGAGCCGAGCTGACGGTCATCACCGTGCAGCGCTGGGACGACGACGCGGTGCACGCGGCATCCCACCAGGCGCGCGTCGACCGCGACGCGAAGCTCACCCACATCGTGGCGAGCCTGGGCGGGGGAGTCGTCCGCGTGAACCCCTCGGTCGAGCTCTCGGGCTCGGGCTCCGAGGCGCATCTGTTCGGCCTGTCGTTCTCCGACGCCGGCCAGCACCTCGAGTCGCAGGTCTACCTGCACCACAAGGGCGACCACACGAAGGGCGACGTGCTCTACAAGGGCGCTCTGCAGGGCGCGAACGCGCGCAGCGTGTGGATCGGCGACGTGCTGATCGGGCCCCAGGCCGTGGCGACGAACTCGTACGAGGCGAACCGCAACCTGCTGCTCACCGACGGTGCTCGCGCCGACTCGATCCCGAACCTCGAGATCCAGACGGGCGACATCCTCGGTGCCGGCCACGCGAGTGCGACCGGACGTTTCGACGACGAGCAGCTGTTCTACCTGCAGGCTCGCGGCATCGACGAAGAAGAGGCACGGCGACTCGTCGTCGTGGGCTTCCTCAGCGAGATCGTTCAGCGGATCGCGATCCCCGATCTGCAGGTCGAACTGACCGAGGCCATCGAACGTGAACTCGAAGAAGGAATCATCGCGTGACCGCCACCCGCATCTGCGCCCTCAGTGAGCTCGAACAAGACGCGGCCATCCGCGTCGAGGTGGAGGGCGTGCCCATGGCCGTCGTCCTCGACGGCAACGGCGAGGTGCACGCGATCGGCGACACCTGCACGCACGGCGAGGTCTCGCTCGCCGAGGGTTTCGTCGACGGCGACACCCTGGAGTGCTGGGCGCACGGGTCGGCGTTCTCGTTGACCACCGGGCACCCCCTCAATCTGCCGGCGTACGAGCCGGTCCCTGTCTACGCCGTGACGGTCGAGGGTGACGACGTGCTCGTCGACCCCGCCGTCACGCGCCCCGCGAACTGAAGAAGGAAACCGATATGACTGTTCTCGAAATCCGAGACCTCCACGTCACCGTGGAGACGGATGCGGGCACCACGCCGATCCTGAACGGCGTCACGCTCACGATCCGCACCGGTGAGACGCACGCCATCATGGGCCCCAACGGTTCGGGCAAATCGACGCTCGCCTATACGATCGCCGGTCACCCGAAATACACCGTCACCGGCGGATCGATCACGTTGGACGGCGAAGACGTCCTCGCGATGACCGTCGACGAGCGTGCGCGCGCCGGACTGTTCCTCGCGATGCAGTACCCGGTGGAGATCCCCGGCGTCACGGTGACGAACTTCCTCCGCACCGCCAAGACGGCCATCGACGGTGAGGCGCCCAGCATCCGTTCGTGGACCAAGGACGTCAAGGCGTCGATGAAAGACCTCCGGATGGACGAGAAGTTCGCCCAGCGCAACGTCAACGAGGGCTTCTCGGGCGGCGAGAAGAAGCGTCACGAGATCCTCCAGCTCGAACTGCTGCGCCCGAAGATCGCCGTCCTCGACGAGACCGACTCAGGCCTCGACGTCGACGCGCTGAAGATCGTGTCGGAGGGTGTCAACCGCGCCAAGGGGAAGAACGACCTCGGTGTGCTGCTGATCACCCACTACACGCGCATCCTCCGCTACATCCGTCCCGACTTCGTGCACGTGATCGTCGCGGGCCGGATCGTCGAAGAGGGCGGGCCCGAACTCGCCGACCGTCTCGAGAACGAGGGTTACGACCGGTTCATCCCGGCCGACAGCCCCGTGGAAGCGTAGAGTCCGGCTATGACCGCAACGATCACGGCCGACAAGTACGACGAGGTCACCGAAGCGCTCAAGGACGTCATGGATCCCGAACTCGGGATCAATGTCGTCGACCTCGGCCTCATCTACGACCTGGCCTGGGACGACGAGAACGACGCCCTGGTCATCCACATGACCCTCACCTCTGCCGGGTGCCCGCTGACCGACGTGCTCGAAGAGCAGACGGCTCAGGCGCTCGACAGCGTGGTCGACCGGTTCCGGATCAACTGGGTCTGGATGCCGCCGTGGGGCCCCGAGCGCATCACCGACGACGGACGCGACATGATGCGCGCCCTCGGTTTCGCCATCTGACGTCTGACCGAAGCCCCGCGGAGGGCGCGGGTAGGCTTGTCTGATGAGCGTTCCGCCCCTCCGAGCCCTTCCTCTCGACGAGCTGCGGCAGCGTTCCAGCTCCAAGTGGCGCACCTACCCGTCAGACGTCCTGCCCCTCTTCGTCGCAGAGACCGATTTTCCGCTGGCGCCGGCGATCACCGCGGCGCTGGAGCGGGCCGTGCGTCTCGGTGACACCGGGTACACCCCTCCCGACCCCGGCATCGCGCGCGAGTTCGTCGGTTTCGCGCAGCGACGATTCGGATGGACGGTCGACCCGCTGCGCGTGCGGACGACCGGTGACGTGATGGTCGGCGTGGTCGAGATCCTTCGGGCGGTCATCTCGCCCGGCGACCGAGTGGTCATCACGCCGCCCGTGTATCCGCCGTTCTTCGACACCGTGGCCGAGGCGGGTGCAGAGATCGAGCGTGTGCCGCTCGTGCCGCCCTCCGCCGATCCCGCCGACCGCTGGCGGCTCGACCTGGCGGGCATCGAGTCGGCCCTCGCCGGGGGAGCGCGTGCCGTCTTGCTGTGCAACCCGCACAACCCGACGGGAACCGTGCACACCCGGGCCGATCTCGCGGAGCTTGCCCGCATCGCCGCGCGGTACGACGCCGCGGTGATCAGCGACGAGATACATTCGCCTCTCATCCACCCCGGTGCGGATTTCACCCCCTTCCTGGATGCGTCGACGGATGCGGCAAAGGTCGGGTTCGCCGTCACCAGTGCCAGCAAGGCGTTCAACCTCGCGGGTCTGAAGTGCGCGTTGATGGTGACGGCCGACGAGCGCACCGCGGCGATCGTGAAGGCGCTCCCCTGGGAGGTCGAGTGGCGGACCGGACTGTTCGGCGCCCTCGCGGGGATCGCTGCGTTCTCTCCCGAGAGCGACGCGTGGCTCGACGGACTCCTCGCGGCGCTCGACGACAATCGACGCCTTCTCGCCGAACTCTTGGCCGATCACCTGCCCGGTGCGCGCTACCGCATCCCCGACGCCGGCTTCTTGGCCTGGGTCGACCTGACCGCGCTCGGGTGGGGTGACAACCCCGCCGCGAAGATCCGACGCGAGGCGAAAGTGGCCTTCCACGTCGGTCCGTACTTCGGCGCCGAGGGTGCGGGCCACGTCCGAATCAACTTCGGGTGTGCGCCCGAGGTTCTGCGCGACGCCGTGGAGCGCGTCGGCGCTCTCGTCACCCGGTGAGCGGCCACACCTCCGCGCCCGGGATCTGGCGCGCGCCGTACGGATGGATGAGCCTCGGCTCGGTCGCCCTCGTCTTCCTCGCCGCACTCGAGAGTCTGGCCGTCACCACCGTGATGCCCGTGATCGCCGCCGATCTCGACGGGCAGGCGCTGTACGCCCTCGCCTTCGCCGGGACGCTCGCGACCTCGGTGATCGGCATGGTCTGCGTTGGATCGTGGGCCGATCGATCGGGGCCCTCGGCACCGCTCACGGCGGCCGTGGTGTTCTTCGTCGCGGGTCTTCTGGTCGCGGGTCTCGCCCCCGATATGGTGACGCTCATCGCGGGGCGTCTGCTGCAGGGGCTCGGCGCCGGCGGAATGACCGTGGCGCTCTACGTGGTGGTCGCGCGCGTGTACCCGCCGGCGCTGCACGGCCGCATCCTCGGCGCCTTCGCCGCCGCGTGGGTGCTGCCGGCCCTCGTCGGCCCCTTCCTCGCGGGGGCGGTCACCGAGCTCCTGCACTGGCGATGGGTCTTCCTCGGGGTCGTCGTCCTGGCGGTCGGCGCGTTCGCCCTGCTGCTGCCGCGGCTCTCCCGCCCCGAGCTCCGATCACCGGGCGGGGTCGATCGCGCTCCTGTCGTCGCCCGGCTCCTGTGGGCGGTCGCGGTCGCCGCCGGAGTGCTGACGCTGAGCGTCGCGAGCGAGTTCGCAGCGGGTGCCCCGGTGCTGGTGGCCGTCGGCGTGGTCGTCATCGTCGTGGCGATCCGCCCCCTGCTCCCGCCCGGAACCCTGCGAAGCGCACCCGGTCTTCCGAGCGTCATCGGGCTCCGCGGCGCCGCGGCCGCGGCGTTCTTCAGCGCCGAGATCTATGTGCCCTACGTGTTCATCGACGTCTACGGCTTCTCGCCGGTGTGGGCGGGCCTCGCGCTCACGGGGGCCGCGGTGCTCTGGGCGACGGGCTCGAACGTGCAGGGACGCATCGGTGACCGGTGGAGCCCGCGAAAGATTCTGGGGTGGGGGCTCGGGCTCACGATCGTGTCGGTCGCACTGGTGGCGGCGGGCGTCGCGGCCCATCTGCACCCCGCGGTGATCATCGGGGCGTGGACCCTCGCGGGAGGCGGGATGGGGCTGCTCTATCCGCGGATCACGATGTTGATGCTCGCGCACTCGACGACGGCCGACCAGGGCAAGAACTCCGCTGCTCTGTCGATCGCCGACGCGACGGGGGCAGCCACCGCGATCGCCGGCGCGGGACTCGTCGTCGCGGCTCTGGGCGGGGGAGTGACGGGCTTCGTCGGCGCGTTCGTTCTGGCCACCGCAGTGGCGCTGGTCGGCGTCATCCCGGCGTCCCGGGTCGAGCCATCGCACGCGGATCGATTGGACGTCCGGGCGAGGTAAGGCTACCCTTACGAGGTGTCTTCCGTTGCCGTCTCGAGCCGTCCGTCCTATCGGCCGTACTGCGCCGAGGTGCGCGCCGTCCGCCGCCTGTCGCCCTCGTTCGTGCGGGTGACCTTCGGCTGCGACGACTTCGCCCACTTCGGCAGGTCGGGGCTCGATCAGCGGATCAAGATCCTCCTGCCGCTCCCCGACGGAACCATCAGCGACGTCGGTCAGCGCGATGAGGACGCGATCGCCACGGGTGCCTGGTACGAGCGGTGGCGAGAGGTTCCCACTTCCGAGCGCAGCCCGTTGCGCACCTACACGGTGCGTCGCGCAGACCCGGACTCGTGCGAGATCGACGTCGACTTCGTCGTGCACCACGATGCCGGTCCGGCCGGGGAATGGGCCTCGCGCGTGCGAGCGGGTCAACAGCTGGTCATCGTCGGTCCCGACGAGCGCAGCGAACAGTCCCATCTCGGGCTCGACTTCCATCCCGGCACCGCGCGGCGGCTGTTGCTCGCGGGCGACGAGACCGCCGTTCCCGCGATCAGCGGCATCCTCGAGGCCCTCGGCGACGACTACGAGGTGGATGCGTTCCTCGAGGTGCCGACCGCGCTCGACGCGCTGCCCCTCGAGGTGCCCGCCTCGCATCGCGTGCACTGGATCAGCCGCGACGACGCCGCGCACGGGCAGCGTCTCATCGAGGCCCTGGCGGGGTGGTGCACAGCATCCGCCGACGTTCTGACGCGCGCGGCGGCGCCGAGGCCGCAGCCCCTCGCAGACGTCGACGTCGACCGCGAACTGATCTGGGACAGCCCCGCCGACGCCGAGGGGGAGTTCTACGCGTGGTTCGCCGGTGAAGCGGCCACGATCAAGACGCTGCGGCGGATGCTGGTGACCACCGGCGGTGTCGACCGCAAGCGCGTGGCGTTCATGGGCTACTGGCGCCTGGGGCAGGCGGAACGGCAGGCATGACGACGACGGTTCGGGCGAGGCGTACGCGTCTCGTCACGATCGGCGCGATCGCCCTGCTCGCGGTGAGCGTGGGGTGCAGTCTGCTCGTCGGAGCTCGCTCGGTCGCACCCGCCGTCGTGTGGGACGCCCTGACCGCGTTCGATCCGACCATCGCCGACCACGTCGTCATCGTCACCCAGCGGATTCCGCGCACCGCGGTGGGCCTGATGGCGGGCGCAGCCCTGGCGGTCGCCGGCACCCTCATGCAGGGGCTCACGCGCAACCCTCTCGCCGACCCCGGGCTGCTCGGGATCAACGCCGGCGCCTCGGTCGCCGTGCTGGTCGCGATCTCGGTGTTCGGCATCGCGCAACCGTCGGGGTTCGTGTGGTTCGCTTTCGCCGGTGCGGGGGTCGCCGCCGTCGTCGTCGCTCTCATCGGCACCCGCGGACCTGACGGCGACAACCCGGCCAAGCTCGCCCTGACGGGCGCGGCGGTCACGGCGGGTCTGATCGCGGTGACGACGTTCATGCTCACCACCTCCGCCGCGACCCTCGACGTCTATCGCTACTGGCAGGTCGGCGGCCTGACCACCCGGGGGCTCGACACCGTGGCGGTGGTGGCCCTTCCCGTTCTCGTCGGTACGGTGATCGCCCTGTCGAGCGCGCGAGGGCTCGATCTGCTCTCGCTCGGAAGCGACACCGCGGCGGGGCTCGGTCAGAACGTCGCGCGCACCCGCACGCTCGGCATCGTCGCGACCGTCCTCCTGTGCGGGGGAGCCACCGCACTGGCCGGCCCGATCGTCTTCGTGGGACTGCTCGTTCCGCACGTGCTGCGCGCACTGGTCGGCGGCGGGCACGGCGTGCTCTTCGCGCTCAGCATTCCCGTCGGGGGGTCGCTGCTGCTCACCGCCGATGTACTCGGTCGCGTGATCGCCCTCCCCGGTGAGGTCCAGGCCGGCATCGTGGTGGCCTTCGTGGGCGCGCCGGCTCTCATCGCGCTCGTGCTGCGCGGTCGGCGGGTGGCACTGTGAGCGTCGACCAGGCCGCCCCCACCGTCGTCACCGTGCGCGCACGGGTACGCCGCCGTCGCCTGATCGCGGTCTCCGGGGTGACCGCCCTGCTCGTCGTGGTCACGGTCGTCGGCCTCTCGGTCGGCGACTACCCGCTGTCTCCTGCGCAGCTCTGGCAGACGCTGTGGGGCGGGGGAGGGCGCGTGGAATCGTACGTCCTCTTCCAGGTGCGCGCGCCGAGGGTCGTCATGGGCGTGCTCGTGGGGGCGTGCTTGGGCACCGCGGGGGCGCTGCTGCAGACGCTGCTGCGCAACCCGCTCGCGAGCCCCGACCTGCTGGGCATCAGCGGCGGCGCGAGCGTCGGTGCGCTGTTCGTGCTGCTCGGGCTCGGGCTGACCGGTCCCGTGCTCGCACTGGCCGCGTTCGTCGGCGGAATGCTCGTCTCCGTCCTTCTCCTGGCGGCGGGGCGCCGGGTCTCCGGCGGCGGGTTCCGCCTCATCCTCGCCGGAATCGGGGTGGCGTTCCTGTGCGTGGCGATCACGAACTTCTTGATGGTGCGCGCCCAGCTCGAGCTCGCGCAGGCGGCTCTGGTCTGGATCACCGGTTCGCTCTCCGCGTCGACGTGGGGGCAGGTGCTCGTCGTGCTCGCGGTGGCCGTCGCCGTCTCGCCGCTGGTCGCCTTGGCCGCGCGGTGGCTGCCCATCACGCAACTCGGCAGCGCGACTTCTTCCGGCCTGGGCGTGAATCCGGCCACGGTGCGGTGGGTGGCCGTCGGCTCCGCCGTGCTCCTCACCGCCGTCACGTGTGCATTCGCCGGTCCGATCGCGTTCGTCGCGCTGTGTGCGCCGCCGATCGCCCGCTCACTCCTCGGCAACGGCGCCCTCGGCATCGGGGCGAGCGCGGTCACGGGGGCCGCCCTCCTCGTCGCGGCCGATCTCGCGGCGCAGTTCGCACTGCCCGGAATCTCCCTCCCCGTCGGGGTCGTGACCGGCGCGATCGGCGCCGTCTTCCTCCTCTGGCTTCTCGCCTCGACGAAAGGACGCCAGCTGTGAGCGCGACCACCCCTCCGAACCCCTCGGCGCCGAAGCTGAGCGCGCGTGCCCTGCACGCCGGCTACCCGGGGCGTCGGGTCATCGAGAACCTCGACCTCGAGATCGCGCCGGGGCGGCTGACGATGATCATCGGCGCCAACGCCTGCGGCAAATCGACCCTCCTCGGGGTGCTGGCCCGCCTGAACAGCCCGCTGGCGGGCGAAGTGCATCTCGACGGCGTCGACGTCTCGCGCATCACCCGCCGCCGGTTCGCTCAGACGGTCGGGCTGCTTCCGCAGCATCCGATCGCCCCCGACGGTCTCACCGTCGCCGAGCTCGTCTCTCGCGGGCGGCATCCCCATCGCGGCGTCTTCTCTCGGTGGAGTTCGGCCGACACCGCGCAGGTCGACGAGGCGATGAGGCTCACGGGGGTGGCCGCGTTGGGCGACCGACCGGTGGGCGACCTCTCGGGCGGGCAGCGCCAGCGGGTCTGGATCGCCATGGCGCTGGCGCAGAATCCCGAGATCCTCCTCCTCGACGAACCGACGACGTTCCTCGACCTGAGCCATCAGCTCGAGGTGCTCGATCTTCTCGTGCACCTCAATCGGGAGCACGGAACGACGATCGTGGTCGTCCTGCACGAGCTGAACCTCGCCGCACGGTATGCCGACGACCTCGTCGTCATGCACGAGGGGCGGATCGTCGCGCAGGGCGCGCCGGGCGACGTGCTCACCGCCGAGGTCTTGTCGGAGGCCTTCGCCCTCGACGCCCTCGTCATGCCCGATCCGCTCACCGGCACCCCCCTCGTCGTTCCCCGACCCGGCGGCGCGCACCTGCCGCCCGACGCCCTCTGACCACCACGACGGAACCCCTTCCGCCCCCGAAAGGACAACACCGAATGACCCGCACTTTCCGCGCGACCGCCGTCGCCGCGACCCTGGTCGCCGCCGCCCTCACCCTCTCCGCCTGCGGTGCGCCCGCCGAGACCGCAGACCCCGGAGCCGGCTCCGAGCCCGCTGCCGCAGCGGGTTTCCCGGTCACCATGACGAACATGTACGGCGAGACCGTGCTCGAGGCCGCACCCGAGCGCGTGGCGACCTGGGGGTGGGGGGCGACCGACGCCGTTCTCGCGCTCGGCATCGTGCCCGTCGCGATCGCTTCGATGGACTACGGCGGGGGCGATGACCGCATCACGCCGTGGGTGAAGGACGCACTCGACGAGCTCGGCGGCGAGGCTCCCGAGATCCTCGATGCGACCGCCGGCGTGCCGATCGAAGACCTGCTCGCGACCGACCCCGATGTGCTCATCGCCCCCTACTCCGGCCTGACCCAAGAGGAGTACGACGCGATCACCGGCGCCGGCGTGCCCGTCATCGCCCCCACCGACGGCATCTGGACGACGCCCTGGCGCGATGTCATCACCGAGACCGGGCAAGCTCTGGGACTCGAAGAGGATGCGGCGCAGATCCTCGCCGACATGGACGCTCAGGTCGCGGACGCCGCCGCGGAGCACCCGGAGTTCGCCGGCACGACGATCGCCTACGCCGCGGACAGCGTCGACACGTTCTACCTCTACCTGCCCGCCGACCCGCGCGTGGAGATCCTCGAGGACCTCGGGTTCGTCACCGCAGATTCGGTCACGGCGCTCGATGACGGCGCCGGCGGGTTCTACACGACCGTCAGCGCAGAGAACCTCGACCAGATCGACGCCGAGGTGGTCTTCACCCAGGCCGACGACGAGGCGGCGCTCGAGACCTTCCTGACCTCCGACCGCACCCGGCTGATCCCGGCCGTCGCCGCCGGAGCGGTGGGAGCCATCGTCGGCGAAGAGAATGTCGCGGCCATCTCGCCGACGGCGCTCACCTTCCCGTTCATCCTGCCGACCATGGTCGAGCAGCTCGCCGAGGCCACGGCCGTCGCGAAGGGCTGAGCGCAACGACGAAGGCCCCCTCCCGCTTCTTCGCGGGTGGGGGCCTTCGACGTTCCGAGCTCAGCGCCGTCGGTCGGCGGCGCGCACGCCGAGCCAGGCGGCCGGAAGCAGCAGCGCCACGGCGCCGGCCTTGATGAGGCCCGGCACGATGAAGGGCACGACGCCCTGTGCGAGCACGGTCGCGAGGGTCACCTGCTGCCCCAGCACCGTGGCCAGGATGAGCGCCATGTAGGGCACGCCGATCAGGAACGGCACGATGCTGGCCCCGACGAAGCCGACGAAGGCGCGGGCGGGGCGCCGGTCCCAGGCGCGCTCAGCGAACCATCCCGCGACGAAGGCCGCCGGAATGAAGCCGAGGACGAACCCGAACGACGGCGAGAGGACGTACGCGGGGCCCGCGATGGGCCCGGCGAAGATCGGGGCGCCGGCGAGGCCGGCCACCGCGTACGTCGCCAGGGCTGCGGCGCCGCGACGCGAGCCGAGGGCGGCGCCCACGATGATGACACCCGCGGTCTGGCCGGTGATGGGCACGGGGCCGATGAAGAACGAGACCTTCGCGAGCAGCGCGACGAGCGCGACTCCGGTGAGCACGAGCGTCGCATCGAGCGCGAACGAGCGGATGCGGGTGGCCGGGCGGCCGACGATGTCGGCGAGCACGCGGCCGACGACGGGGGAGGCGACAGACATGGGAGGACTCCTTCGACAACGGCCCGCGGAAGGATCGGCGGGCATCGCGACTTATACTAGAGGGCTGGCCATCGCCGCCCTTCGACCCCTTCCACCGAAAAGATCGGACGTTCGCTGTGCTCGCCGTGCATGACCTCGAGATCCGCGTAGGAGCCCGCGTTCTCATGTCCGGCGTCTCGTTCCGCGTGAGCGACGGCGACAAGATCGGTCTCGTCGGTCGCAACGGCGCCGGCAAGACGACATTGACGAAGGTGCTCGCCGGTGACCTGATGCCCTCGGACGGCGGTGTCGACCGTTCCGGTGAACTCGGCTATCTCCCGCAGGACCCTCGCGCCGGTGACCCCGAAATGCTGGCGCGCACGCGCATCCTCGACGCCCGCGGGCTCGGATCGCTCGCGGTGGGCATGCAGGAGGCGTCGATGCTCATGGCCGATGACGACGCCGACGTCGCCGCGAAGGCGATGAAGCGGTTCGGCAACCTCATGGAGCGGTTCGAGTCGCTCGGCGGGTACACGGCCGAGGCGGAGGCAGCATCCATCGCCAACAACCTCTCGCTTCCGGACCGCATCCTCGATCAGCCGCTCAAGACCCTCTCGGGCGGTCAGCGTCGCCGCATCGAGCTCGCCCGCATCCTGTTCTCCGACGCGCAGACGATGATCCTCGACGAGCCGACCAACCACCTCGACGCCGACAGCGTCGTCTGGCTCCGCGAGTTCCTCAAGGGCTACAAAGGCGGGCTGATCGTGATCAGCCACGATGTCGAGCTGGTCGGCGAGACGGTGAACCGCGTGTTCTACCTCGACGGCAACCGCCAGGTCATCGACGTCTACAACATGAACTGGAAGAACTACCTGCGCCAGCGGGTGGCCGACGAAGAGCGCCGCAAGAAAGAGCGGACCAACGTCGAGAAGAAGGCCACCGTGCTGCAGCAGCAGGCCGCGCGGTTCGGCGCGAAGGCCTCGAAGGCCGCCGCCGCCCACCAGATGGTCGCCCGCGCCGAGAAGATGCTCGCCGGGCTCGACGAGGTGCGCCAGGAGGAGCGGGTCGCGAAGCTCCGCTTCCCGAAGCCCGCGCCCTGCGGCAAGACCCCGCTCATGGCATCGGGCCTGTCGAAGTCGTACGGCTCGCTCGAGATCTTCACCGACGTCGACCTGGCGATCGACCGCGGATCGAAGGTCGTCATCCTGGGCCTCAACGGTGCCGGCAAGACGACGCTGCTTCGCATCCTCGCGGGTGTCGACAAGGCCGACACCGGTGTCATCGAGCCGGGATTCGGTCTCAAGATCGGTTACTACGCGCAGGAGCACGAGAACCTCGACGTGAAGCGCTCGGTGCTCGAGAACATGATGTCGGCGGCGCCGAACATCAACGCCACCGAGGCGCGAAAAGTGCTCGGTTCGTTCCTCTTCGTCGGCGACGACGTGCTGAAACCGGCCGGGGTGCTCTCGGGCGGCGAGAAGACGCGCCTCTCGCTGGCCACCCTGGTCGTCTCGAGCGCGAACATGCTGCTGCTCGACGAGCCGACGAACAACCTCGACCCCGCGTCGCGGGAAGAGATCCTCGGGGCTCTCGCGCACTACGAGGGTGCCGTCGTCCTCGTCTCGCACGACGAGGGTGCTGTCGACGCGTTGAACCCCGAGCGGGTGCTGATCCTGCCCGACGGTGTCGAAGACCTCTGGGGTCGCGACTACGCGGACCTCATCAGCCTCGCCTGATCAGTCTCGGCTGATCCGCGGAAGACCTCGCGGGCGGGCTCGTCAGCGGGCGTCGACCAGGGCGTCTTCGATGTCGGCGTCTCGGTCGCGGCGACGCTCGCGCCGCGGTTTCGGCGTTTCGCCGGCGGCTTCTGCTGCGTCGTCCCGGCGGATGCGCCGCTCGCTGACGATGATGTAGCCGATGAACGCGAACCCCATGATGGCGAACAAGATCCACTGGATCGCGTACGACAGGTGCGGGCCGGGGTCTTCGGTCGGGGAGGGCAGGGGACTCGGCGCGACGGCGGGCGCGGGATCCTCTGACACGAGCTGGCCGTAGGCACTCGTCTCGACGTCGCCGTCTGACCCCACCGCGTCGGCGATGAGCGGGAGGTGGATGGTGGGCACCTGGCCGGCGTCCGCGGAGCGGCCGGAGGCGGGAAGCATCTCACCGGGTTTCAGGCGCACGACGATCGTCACCTCGCCGGCGGGCGGTGCGGGCACGGCATCGGGCTCGGGGTCGGGATCGCCCGGCGGCACCCAGCCGCGGTCGACGATGAACACACCGCCGTCGTCGAGGCGGAACGGCACGAGAACCTCGAAGGCCGCAGTGCCACCGTGGGGACGGTTGCGCACGAGGAGCTGTTCCTCGGCGAGGTAGGTGCCGGTGAGGCGGACCGGGGTCCATTCATCGGATGCGTCGAACTCGCCGCCGACCGGAAGCACCTCGCGCAGCGGCACCGGCGTGGCGTCGTAGTTCTCATCGACGAGCGCGAGATCGCGGGCGCGTTCTTCGTTGCGGCTGAACTGCCAGTGCGAGAGGAAACCGCAGGCGATGGCGAAGACCACCGCGACCGCGACGTAGCCGGCCCACCGGAGCGCCGCCGGGCGTGTGCGCGCGCTCACGGTTGCCCGCCTACACCGTCGGCGACGTCGATCTTCGAGACCTCGACGGGAAAGTCACGAGCCGCCAGGAAGTCGCGGAGGTAGTCGACGTGCGCATCGCAGGCCGACCACAGCTTCCGACGGTCATCGGTGTGGATGCGCGGATTGCGCCACGCGACGATCCATCCGGCGGCATCGCGGCATCCCGCCCGCGAGCACTCCGCCGTCACGGCCGCGGTTCCGATCCTGGAGCGAGTCGAGGGGTCTCGGTGATGCGGATGACGGTGGGCGCGGGGGCGGCCTGCGGCGCGGCCGCGGCGGGGGCCGGTGCCTCCAGCATCCGCTCCGGGCTCACGACGGTCGTGCGGTAGACGTCCGAGCCCACATTCGCGATCACGACGGCGATATAGGGCAGCACGACCGCGCCCGCGGCGAAGACGAACGTGTACCAACCGAAGGGCTGGATCAACACCATCGCGACGATGCAGACGATGCGGATGCCCATCATGACCATGTACTTGGTCAGACGGGAGCCTGCGTCGTCCTTCGGGGCGATCGGCAGCGATGTGGCGGAGGGAGTGGTCGTCTTCACGATGCCCCCAGGTTACGCCCGCCCATCGACTACGGGCCCGTGCCGGACGCAAAGTAGTTCAGGAGTAGTCGTAGTTTGTCGAGCTGCTCGACGCGACCCCGACGACGACGATGACCCACAGGATGACGAACACGATGCCGATGACGGCGAGTCCGATCCCGACCCAGCCGAGGATCGTTCCCGTAAGCGCCATGCCGCGGCCGCCCTCACCGCTCGTCTTGATCTGTTTGAGCGACATGTGTCCCGTGATGACGGCGACGATCGAGGCGATGAACGGCAGCACGACGAAAGCGGCGATGCCCGAGATGAGGGCGATGATCGCCAGCGCATTCGTCTTCGGCGGGTAACCGTAGCCGCCGGCGTAGCCGTACTGCTGCGGCTGCTGCGGATATGCGGGCGATCCGTAGGGGGCCTGGTCGCCGCCGGGGTTGTACGCCGAGGGCGTGTAGGCCGGCGTCGCATACGGAGGCTGCTCGGCGCCGGGGTATCCGGGGGTCGGAGGGCTCGCGGGGGTACCGGCGGGGGAGCCGTTCGGGTTCTCGTCGCTCATGTCGAGCCTCTCTGTCGCTGACCTCAGCGTTTCAGCGCGCGCATGCCGTGTCAAACCCGGCGCGGAGGTCGCCGGCCCGGGCCAGGGGTGAGCGGTACGGGTCGCCTAGGCTGGGGCAGTTCCATCCGCCGGCCAGGGAGTGTGCCATGTCTACCGAACGCGTCGTTCTCGTCACCGGAGGAAACCGTGGCATCGGCCGCGCCATCGCCGAGAGGTTCGTCGCCGACGGCTACCGGGTCGCGGTCACGGCCCGCTCGGGCGAGGGCCCCGAGGGCACGCTCACCGTTCGTGCCGACGTGACCGATTCCGCCGCCGTCGACGCCGCTTTCGCCGAGGTCGAAGCCGCGCTCGGACCGGTCGAGATCGTCGTGGCCAACGCCGGGGTCACCAAAGACACGCTCCTCATGCGCATGACCGACGACGACTTCGACTCCGTCGTCTCGACGAACCTCGGCGGCGCTTTCCGCGTCGTCAAGCGGGCGTCGAAGGGCATGCTGCGCGCCCGGTGGGGCCGCATCATCTTGATCTCGAGCGTCGTGGGCCTGTACGGCTCGGCCGGGCAGGTGAACTACGCCGCGTCGAAGAGCGGACTCGTGGGCTTCGCACGATCGCTCACGCGTGAACTCGGCGCGCGGGGCATCACGACGAACGTCGTCGCGCCCGGGTTCATCGAGACCGACATGACCGCGGCGCTCCCCGAACAGACGCAGGCCGACTACAAGCGCAGCATCCCGGCCGGGCGATTCGCGACCGCCGACGAGGTCGCCGGTGTCGTCACTTGGGTGGCGTCGGATGCTGCCGCCTACATCTCCGGTGCGGTGATCCCGGTCGACGGCGGTCTCGGGATGGGTCACTGACACCGAGGGGTTTCACCGACTCAGTTCGCGAGAGCGACGACCAGCTTCTCGGCGAGCTCGCGAGGCTTCGAGAACTGCGGCCAGTGGCCGGAGTCGATGCCGACGATCTCGAGATCGTGCAGTGCCGCCAACTCCGACGCCCACGGAGGGGCGGCGGCGATGACGTCGCGCATGTCGTTCTCGGGAAAGGTCGCGGTGATCACGGTGACCGGCAGGGCGAAGCGGCGCTCGTCGGTCAGCGAGAGTTGGTCTGTCGGTACGGTCCGCGGGATGGACCGGGTGCGGGCCGCCCACCTCGCTTTCGTCGCCGCATCCATGTCGGCGACCTCGTTGGGCGGGAAGTAGTCCCACCCGGGGAACGGCACGACCTCGTCGACGACGGGAAAACCGGTGATGCTTCCGCCCGGCGGTAGCGGAACGCTGTCGACGAACACGACGCGGGCGACACGATCGACGCGGGCGTCGGCAGCGCCCCAGACCGCATGACCACCGCCGCTGTGGCCCACGAGTGCGACCGGGCCGGTGCGTACGTCGATCGCCGCGACCGTGGCGACGACCCAGTCGGCGAGGCCGATGTCGGATGAGTCGGGCGCAGCGACGCCCACCCCCGGCATCGTGAGCGCGTGCACGGTGTGTCCGGCCGCCTCGAGGGAAGCTGTCACGCCCTCCCACGAAGAGGCGTCGAGCCAGAACCCGGGAACGAGGAGAACATCCATGGTGGTGACGTTACCGACCGGCCGCGACATCACGCGACGAGCGTGTCGGATCAGGGCAGCAGCGAGAGGACCTCGCGGAGGTCGACCGGGCCCACCACGAGATCAGCGCGCTCACGAACCTTCGGCTTCGCGTTGAAGGCGAGCCCGAGACCCGCCGCCGCGATCATCGGGAGGTCGTTCGCCCCGTCGCCGATCGCGATCGTCAGAGAGGGTGGCACCGCAGCATCCGCCGCCCATTCCTGCATCGCCGACACCTTGGCTGCCCCGTCGATGATGGGGCCCGAGACGCGACCGGTGAGGACGCTGTCGACGACCTCGAGGCGGTTCGCGCGCCACAGGTCGACGCCCAGGGAAGGGGCGACCGTGTCGAGGATCTCGTGGAACCCGCCCGAAACGACGCCGACCCGCCCGCCGCGCTCATGGACGCCGCCGATCAGTTCGCGCACCCCGGGAGTCGGCTCGATCCTGGCGATCACGCGGGCGAACGACTCGACGGCGACGCCCTCCAGGGCAGCGACCCGCGAACGCAAGCTCGTGGCGAAGTCGATCTCTCCGCGCATGGCGGCCTCGGTGGCGGCGGCGACTTCGGCCCCGCGACCGGCTTCGTCGGCGAGGAGTTCGATGACCTCGTTGCGGATCAGCGTGGAATCGGCGTCGAGGACGACGAGGAACCGGGCGGCAGGCACGCGCTCGACCCTAGCGTGACGGGCGATGACGTGCCGAGCGTCGGCCGCCGGCGGCTCGGTCCACAATGGAGGAGACATCCGAAGAAGGGACCATCATGGCCGACGTCGAGAGCTTCACGCTGGACCACACTGCCGTCAAGGCACCGTACGTGCGCCTGATCGGTACGGAGCAGGGCCCGCGAGGTGACGTGATCTCCAACTTCGATGTGCGGTTCGTGCAGCCCAACGAGGGCGAGATCCCGACGGC
This sequence comes from Microbacterium shimangi, assembly GCF_043556445.1. Classification (NCBI taxonomy): domain Bacteria; kingdom Bacillati; phylum Actinomycetota; class Actinomycetes; order Micrococcales; family Microbacteriaceae; genus Microbacterium; species Microbacterium shimangi. Next base: position 832,110 of record NZ_JBIGII010000004.1, on the reverse strand, counting down.
AGGAATCCACACCATCGAGCACCTGCTCGCGAGCCTGCTGCGCGATCGGCTCGAGGGCGTCATCGACATCTCGCCGTTCGGGTGCCGCACCGGGTTCCACCTGATCACGTGGGGCGAGCCGCCCCTCGCCGATGTCGTCTCCGCGATCGGCGACGGTCTGCGCTTCATCGCCGAAACGGCCGAGTGGTCCGACGTTCCCGGCGTCGACGCCTTCAGCTGCGGCAACTACCGCGACCACAGCCTGCACTCCGCACGGGAGTGGTCGGCTGAGATCCTCCGTCGCGGCATCAGCCTCGACGCCTTCGAGCGCGTCGGCGTCTGACCCGCCCGCGCCGCGCCGTCAGGCTTCGACGCGGACGTTCTTCCCGACGATGGTGATGCCGCTGTCGGTGACCGTGAACCCGCGAGCGATGTCGTGCTCGCGGTCGACGCCGATCGTGGCGCCATCGGCGAGCGAGACGTTCTTGTCGAGAATGGCCCGGTGGATGCGGGCTCCTGCCCCGACGCGCACGTAGTCGAACAGCACCGAGTCGGTGATCGTCGAACCTCCGCCCGCGAGGGTCCACGGGCCGACGACGCTGCGTTCGAGGTGGGTTCCCGACAGCACGGAGCCGAGCGAGACGATCGAGTCGATGGCGTTGCCGATGCGTCCGACCGAGTCGCGGACGAACTTCGCGGGCGGAGAGTTCACCGTCTGCGAGAAGATCGGCCAGTCGGTGTTGTAGAGATTGAACACCGGCAGCGTCGAGATCAGGTCCATGTGGGCGTCGTAGAACGAATCGATCGTCCCCACGTCGCGCCAGTAGTCGCGGTCGCGGTCGGTCGACCCCGGCACGTCGTTGCGCTTGAAGTCGTAGACGTCGGCTTCGCCGCGGTTCACGAAGTACGGCACGATGTCGCCGCCCATGTCGTGGTTCGAGGTCGGCAGCTCGCCGTCGAACTCCACCGCTTCGATGAGTGCATCCACGTCGAAGATGTAGTTGCCCATCGACGCCAGCACCTCGTGGGGGGCGTCGGCCAGACCGGTCGGGTTCTGGGGCTTCTCGAGGAACTGGTTGATGCGCGTCGGGTTCGCCGGGTCGACGTCGATCACGCCGAACTGATCGGCGAGCCCGATGGGTTGGCGGATACCGGCCACCGTGGCGCGCGCGTCGGAGGCGATGTGGGCGTCGAGCATCTGACCGAAGTCCATGCGGTAGACGTGGTCGGCACCGATCACCGCGACGATGTCGGGCTTCTCGTCGAGGATGAGGTTCATGCTCTGAAGGATCGCGTCGGCCGATCCCGAGAACCACCGCTTGCCGAGCCGTTGCTGAGCCGGCACCGAGGCGACGTACGCACCGAGCATCGGCGACATGCGCCAGGTCTGCGAGATGTGGCGGTCGAGGCTGTGCGACTTGTACTGCGTCAGCACGACGAGCTGGCGCAGTCCCGAGTTCACGAGATTCGATATCGCGAAGTCGATCAGGCGGTATTGACCGCCGAACGGTACGGCGGGCTTGGCGCGATCGGCGGTGAGGGGCATGAGCCGCTTGCCCTCACCACCCGCGAGGATGATTCCGAAGACCTTCGGCGCTGCAGGCATGGCACCACCCTAGGCCCGCCGACGAGGGCGGGCCACACGCTTTCGGGCCCCTTGACAGCTGTACTAGCGTTCGAGCATGCGCGTGGACATCGTCACCAAGGAATACCCGCCCGAGATCTACGGCGGGGCGGGGGTGCACGTGACCGAGCTGGTGCGGGCGCTGCGGCGGTCGATCGAGGTCGAGGTGCGCGCGTTCGGTGCGCCCCGGGACGAGCCGCACACCACGTCTTACGCTCCGCCGGTCGAGTTGGCCACGGCGAACGCCGCCGTCCAGACGCTGGGCACCGACCTCGAGATCGTCGGAGACGTCGCCGGTGCCGACATCGTGCACAGCCACACCTGGTACGCCAACTTCGCCGGTCACCTGGCGTCGCTGCTCCACGGCATTCCGCACGTGGTGAGCGCGCACAGCCTCGAGCCGCTCCGCCCGTGGAAAGCCGAGCAGCTCGGCGGCGGCTACGCCGTCTCGAGCTTCATCGAGAAGACCGCCTACGAGGGAGCGGCAGCCATCATCGCCGTCAGCGACGGCATGCGCCGCGACATCCTCCGCAGCTACCCGGCCCTCGATCCGGCGAAGGTGCGCGTCATCTACAACGGCATCGACGTCGAGGCGTGGCATCCGGTCGATGACCCCGCCTTCCTCGCCGAGAACGGGATCGACCCCTCGCGCCCCTCGGTGGTCTTCGTCGGCCGCATCACGCGGCAGAAGGGTCTGCCGTACCTGCTGCGCGCTGCGGAGCAGTTGCCGCCCGAGGTGCAGTTGATCCTCTGCGCCGGCGCACCCGACACCCCTGAGATCCTCGCCGAGGTCGAGGCGCTCGTGCGTGGACTGCAGGCGACCCGCGAGGGAGTGGTGTGGATCGACCGCCACCTCTCGCGCCACGACCTTTGCGCCGTTCTGACAGCCGCGACGACGTTCGTGTGCCCCTCGGTCTACGAGCCGCTCGGCATCGTGAACCTCGAGGCCATGGCGTGCGGCGCCGCGGTCGTCGGAACGGCGACCGGCGGCATTCCCGAGGTGGTGGCCGACGGCATCACGGGGCGTCTCGTTCCGATCGAGCAGGCGCAGGACGGAACCGGCACACCGGTCGATCCCGACGCGTTCGTCGACGATCTCGCGCGGGTCCTCATCGAGGTCGTCAGCGACCGCGATCGTGCCGCGGAGTACGGCCGCGCGGGGCGTGCCCGGGCGGCGGACGAGTTCAGCTGGGAGAAGATCGCCGACACGACCGAGGAACTCTACCGGTCGCTTTCCGGCCGATAGGCTGGGGGTATGCCGCAAGTCTTGGAGTTCTCCGACGTCGTCGTTCGCCGGAACACCCGAGAGATCGTTTCGCACCTTGACTGGTCGGTCGAGGATGATCAGCGGTGGGTGGTCCTGGGGCCCAACGGAGCGGGCAAGACGACGCTCCTCCAGCTCGCCGATACGCTGCTGCACCCCTCGTCGGGCACGGTCACGATCCTCGGTGAGCAGCTCGGCCGCACCGATGTCTTCGAGTTGCGTCCGCGTATCGGGTTCGCCTCGTCGGCCATGGCGCGGCGCATCCCCCCCGAAGAGACCGTGTTGAACGTTGTTCTGACGGCGGCGTTCTCGGTGCTCGGGCGCTGGCGCGAGAACTACGAAGACATAGACGAGCGTCGCGCCCTGCGCGTGCTGGCCGAGTGGAAGCTTGACCACCTGGCCGACCGCACGTTCGGCACGCTCTCCGACGGCGAGCAGAAGCGCGTGCAGATCGCTCGGGCGGTCATGACCGACCCCGAGCTGCTGCTCCTCGACGAGCCCACCGCGAGCCTCGACCTCGGCGCGCGCGAAGAGCTGCTCACGCTGCTGTCGGGCTACGCTCAGGCGCCGACCACGCCCGCGATGGTGATGGTGACGCACCACGTCGAAGAGATCCCGATCGGGTTCACCCACGTTCTCCTCCTGCGCGACGGAGCCATCACCGCCGCCGGCCCGATTCCCGAAGCGCTCACCTCGGCGAACCTCGAGGCGACCTTCGGGGTGCCGATCGTCCTCACCGAGGACTCCGGTCGCTACGCCGCACGCGCCGCGTCCTGAGCGCGTTTCCCCGCCGGCCCGAGGGCTGGTAGACTAGGTCGCTGGTGCATCTGCGCCGCAGACTTTGACGGCCCTGGCCAAATCCAGGGCACCTCATCTCAAAGGATCCCCATGAAGACTGACATCCACCCGGACTACCGTGCCGTCGTGTTCCGCGACCTCGGCTCCGGCGAGACCTTCCTCACCCGTTCGACGGTGACCAGCGACAAGACGATCGAGCTCGACGGTGTCGAGTACCCGGTCATCGACGTCGAGATCTCGTCTGCGTCGCACCCGTTCTACACGGGCAAGCAGCGCATCATGGACTCGGCCGGTCGCGTCGAGAAGTTCAACCAGCGCTTCAAGGGTTTCGGCAAGAGCTGAGCCGCACACTCTCGAGAAGGCCCCGCTTCGGCGGGGCCTTCGTCGTTCCCCGTGCGGTCGGCGGGCGGGCCTTCAGGGGAGTGGACGTCGCCACTCGGGCACCGAGACGCTGACGACGTCCTGGGCCGTGCCGTTCCACTCGACGCTCAGCCCGGGGGCCTCTCGCATGGCGGACGCGATGAGGTTCCCCGCGGTGATCTCCGCATCGTCGACGGTCTGGAGCCAGAAGGTGCGCGCCGCCGCATCGCCACGCGACGCGCGGTCGTTCAGCTCGGGGGTGAGGACGCCCGCGAGTGCGCTGTCGAGGTAGGAGAAGCTGAGGTCGATCCGTCCGGCTCGGGCGACTTTCAGGAGGTCGTCGAGGCCGGCGACCGCGAAGGATCGGTCGCCCTCGGCATGCTCGCCCTCGACGCGCTGCAGGCCGGTGTCCCGACAGCAGTCGATGCCGACACGCACCGCGACGCCGTCTGCGCGGAGGCGATCGAGCGCCTCGCCGAACGCGACCTCGCTGCCCGGCCCGGCCGCCGTCTCAGCTCGCCGCGCGATTGCGACCTCGACGAGAACGCGGTCGGCCGAATCGGCGTCGAGGCCCACGCCGGCGGCGTAGGCGTGCACGACCGGCCGCGCCTGCTCCTCGGAGACGTATCCGGCGAAGAGAAGATCCCGCGCATACGTGCGCGTGAAGAACGCCGCGGCTTCGGCATTCTCTGGGGCGCGCAGGCGCTGCGGGAGGAGACAAGAGCGCCAGTGTTCGGTGGCCAGTGCGTCTGTGCTCATTCGGCGATGCTGCTCTCTGACGGGGACAGGCGATCGTCTCAGCGTATGGGCCAGGCGCCCTCCAGCGCGTCGTCGGGGTCGATGCGACCGATGCTCACGAAGTAGTCGGCGAGGCTTGCGGCCTGCGCGCGCGCCCACCCGATCTGACGGGTGTGCAGTTCATCGAGGGTGGGTGGCAGCGAGGCGGCGAACCTCTCGGCGATGGCCTGGGCGACGCGTCCCGCGGCGACGGCGTCGGCAGACGCCTCGTGCGCAGCATCCAATCGCACCGCGTAATGCCGGGTGACATCGGAGAGCGTCCTCTTGCCACGCCGCCAACGGTCGTAGGCCTTGTCGACGACGAGCGGGTCGATGACGGGCGACGGGTGCTCGATCGGCGCGATCGAGTGCCGCAACGACTCGTGCTTCAGCAGGGAGAAGTCGAACGGGGCGTTGTACGCCACCACGGGGATACCGGCGGCGAACAGTCCGCGCAGCGCCTCGACGACTTCGCCGATCACCGCCCTGGCGGGCCGCCCCACCGCACGGGCATGCTCCGTCGTGATTCCGTGGATCGCTGCCGCGCCCCCGGGGATGTCGACCGCGGGATCGGCCAGCCAATCGCGGGCCGTCAAGACGCCGCCGTCCTGATCGAGCAACCCGACGTGCGCCGTGACGATCCGGTCTCCGGCGACGTCGAGGCCGGTTGTCTCGAGATCGAACACCCCTATGACCCGTGCCCACTCCGGAAGATCCGAGGGCGGTGTCAGAAAGCGGGGGAGCGGGTCGGGGTGCATGCGTCAGACGGTAGGTGCGGCGTCCGACATCGGGCTCGACGTGCGGCGCTCGTAGACTCGACGGGTGCCCAATCCCTACGCCGCGCTCCTCGATCGCGTACCCCCGCGTCGGCGAGAGGCCGAGACCCTTGGCGTCGGAACGGCGTACTGGGAGTACGGCGACCCGGCCTCTCCGACGACGATCGTCGCGGTGCACGGCTTTCGCGGCGAGCACCACGGCCTCGAGCCCGTCGTCGCCCACCTCGACGGCATCCGCGTCCTCTCGCCCGATCTTCCGGGATTCGGCGAGACGCCGGCCGTTCCCGGGCGTCGGCATGATCTCGAGCTCTACGTCGAGTGGCTGACCGCGTTCGTCGCCGGCACCGCGCCGGGGGCGGTCGTCCTGGGGCACTCCTTCGGATCGATCGTGGCGGCCGCGGCCGTCGCAGGCGGTCTGCACACCCCCTCGCTGGTGCTGGTCAACCCGATCGGCGCTCCCGCCCTCGAGGGGCCCCGCGGCATCCTGACCCGTCTCGCCGTGTTCTACTACTGGGCGGGCGCACGGCTTCCCGCCCCGATCGGCGATGCGTTGCTGCGCAATCGCGCCGTGGTGCGGGGGATGAGCATCGCGATGGTCAAGACGCACGACCCCGAGCTCCGGAGGTTCGTGCACGAACAGCACGACGCGTACTTCTCCCGCTTCGCCGACCGCGACGTGTTGCGCGACGCCTTCGTCACCTCGGTCTCGAACGACGTCAGGGCGTTCGCGCCGCGCATCACCGTTCCGACGCTCCTCGTGGCGGCCCAGAAAGACGACATCACCCCGATCGAGGCGGAGCGCACGCTCGCAAAGCTGTTCCCCCGCGCCGAGCTCGTCGAGATCGAGGATGTCGGCCACCTCATCCACTACGAGACGCCCGCGGTCGCCGCGGCGGCGATCAGTCGCTTTCTTCGGCCTTCCGACGCCGGTACGCGTTGACGTTCATGCGGTTGCCGCAGTTGCCCGTATCGCAGTAACGCTTCGACTTGTTGCGCGAGTAGTCGATGAAGACCGACTCGCAGTCATCGGCCGAGCACACCTGCACGCGGTCGTACTCGTCGGCACGGATGACATCGACGAAGGCCATGGCGGTCTCGACGAGGATGCGGGTGGCGAGCGGCACCTCGTCATCGGTGGCGTGGATGTGCCACTGCTCGAACCCGTCGTGGGCGACGAGCTGGGGGAGGGCGTGCCCGTCGCGCAGCATGGCGTTCACGAGCGGCACGGAGCCGTCTCGCTCCACGGTCCAGAACGCGCGAAGACGAGGGCGGATGCTGCGGAGCGACGCGAGCTCATCGGCATCGCGCTGAAGGCGCCCGGTGTAGGGGCGTTCGTCGAGGAAGCGGTGGAGGTCGGCCAGTTCGACGAGCCCGTCGACACCCTCCGACGACGTCTCGGGTGAGGTGTTCACCAGATCGACCGCTGCTTCGAGCGCGAGCTGGGTGTCATGAATGAACACCATGTTGACTCCTGACATCGGGGGAGGCTAGTGTCACCATCGTACCTACTCGACACTCCTGACAGTCGGATTCGCCATGACCGCTTCGCTCACGTCCCCCCGTCCGACGGTCCGCACCCCTGGCGCGGGCGGTCTCGTCTTCGGCCTCATCTCTGCCGTCGCCTTCGCCTCGAGCGGGGCCGTCATGAAGCCGCTCATGGAGGCGGGGTGGTCGCTGGGGGCCGCGCTGCTCGTGAGAATCTCGGGCGCGGCGCTCGTGCTGGCGTATCCGTTCGTCCGCGCGGTGATGCGCGAGCCCGGGTTCCTCCGGCGTCACTGGCCCCTGATCGTGGGCTTCGGGCTCACCGGCATCGCGGGGTGCCAGCTCTTCTACTTCGCAGCCATCCAGCGGATCCCGGTGGGCGTCGCGCTGCTGATCGAGTATCTGGCGCCCGTTCTGCTCGTCGGGCTCGCCTGGGCGCGGACGCGCCGCGCCCCGTCTGCCGTGGTGGCGCTCGGTTCTGTCGCGGCGGTCGCGGGTCTGATCCTCATGGTCGACGTGACGGGTGCGAGCTTCGACCTGCTCGGCACGCTCTTCGCGCTCTGCGCGGCGATCTGCCTGGGCGCCTATTTCCTCATCGCCGAGCGGACGGGCGATTCGGTTCCACCGCTGGCCCTGGCCGGGGGAGGGCTCATCACCGGTGCACTCCTCATGGCGCTCCTTTGCGCGGTGGGCGTGCTCCCCTTCGCCGCCCCGCCGGTCGATGTCGTGCTCGCCGGTGCCACCGTCCCGTGGTTCGTCCCCGTCGTGTGGGTCGTGCTGATTGCGACCGTCTGCGGCTACGCCTTCGGCGTCATCGCCACCTCGAAGATCGGGGCGCGTCTGGCCTCGTTCGTCGGCCTCACCGAAGCGCTGTTCGCGGTTGCCATCGCGTGGATCCTCATCGGCGAGGCGCCGTCGCTGATCCAGGCACTGGGCGGTGCACTGATCCTGGCGGGGGTGGTTCTCGTGCGACTCGACCGTCGGGGCGCGGGCGTTCCCCGGGGTGAAGCGGCTATCGTGCCGGTCGTGCCAGCGCCATGAGCGGCATCACGCGATAGCCGATGACCTCGCCCATCGCCAGCGACGTCTCGGTGCGCTCGACGCCGTCGATCGCGAGGATGCGGGCGTCGGTGTCGAAGAGGTGCTGCGCATCGCGACACGCCACGCGCACCAGCAGGTCGACCTGACCGCTCAGCCCGTGCGCCTGCACGACTTCGGGAACGAGGGCGAGCGCCTCTTTGATGCGCGGCAGTTCGGCCTGGCGCACCATCACGTTGATGAACGCCTGGATCGGGAACCCGAGAGCCTCGGGGGAGAAGACACGTTGGAACGACAGGAAGACACCAGTGCGCTCGAGCCGGCTCATGCGCGTCTGCACGGTGTTGCGCGAGAGCCCGAGGCGGTCGGCCAGTGCGACGACGGTCGCGCGCGGGTCGTCCGTGAGTGCACGGAGAAGATCGAGGTCGACGGAGTCGAGAGCGGTCATGAGCCGAAACGCTAGCAGGCGAGCGGGGCGTCGCCCCGCAGCGGGTGACGCCTCAGGGGGTCGCCGCGACGTATGACAGAAGCTGCAGGCGATCGCGCTCCATCAGGAACGTATGTGCCGAACCGTTCGCGAGTCGTTCGCCCGGGATGGGGAGTTCGCCGCCCGTCGCGTGGCGGATGACCTCGCGGATCAACCCGCCGTGGGCGACGACGACGAGCGCCGGGGCGAAGGGCGCGGTCGACCGCCGCGCGTCCCGGACGACGCGTCGCAACGCGCTCAGGGCGCGGTCGCGCAGTTCGTCCCACGTCTCGGCACCCGGAACCTCGGCGTTGTGCCAGTCGCCCCACTGCGCGCGGAAATCGACCACGCGCATGCCCTCGGCCTCGCCGTAGGCGCGCTCGCGAAGGCCCGGGTAGCGGCGGGGCTCGGCGGCACCGAGCGCACGGGCGATGATGTCGGCGGTCTCGGCCGCCCGCTGCAGATCGCTCGACGCGACGACGGTCGCCGCATCCGCATCGATCGTCTCGCGGAGCGCGAGCCCGGTGTCACGGGCCTGAAGTCGACCGGTGTCGTTGAGGGGGATGTCGGTCGAGCCCTGGATGCGCCCGTCGCGGTTCCAGTCGGTTTCGCCGTGGCGCACGAGGGTCAGGATCGTCACTGCACGAGCCTACCGAGCGGGCGGCGCAGGAATCGCCAGCAGCTCGGCGAGCGCTGTCAGCACTTCGCTCGCGCCGCCGTCGATCTTCACCGTGGCACGCGCGTCGACCTTCGTCTCGCCACGGTTCACGATGACCACCGGAAGCCGGCGACGACGCGCTCGCTCGACCAGTCGGATGCCGGAATTGACGACGAGCGATGAGCCGGCGACGACCAATGCGTCGCTCTGTGCCAGCAGCTGTTCGGCTTCGCGGAACTTGCCCGCCGGAATGTACTCGCCGAAGAACACCACGTCGGGCTTCAGGACGCCGGCGCAGACGCTGCAGACGGGAACCCGAAAGCCCTCGACGCTCTCGGGACGCACATCTCCGTCGGGGCCGAGGAGCACGTCGTCGTCGACCGAGAGCCACGGGTTCTCGACCTCGACCCGCTTCGCCAGGTCGCGCCGGTCGAAGACCTGGCCGCACTGCAGGCAGAACACGCGCCGCATGGTTCCGTGCAGTTCGACCACTCGTCGGCTGCCGGCGCGCAGGTGCAGACCGTCGACGTTCTGGGTGATCACGCCCGAGGCGACGCCGTCGTCTTCGAGTTTCGCCAGGGCGCGGTGACCGGCGTTCGGCGCCGCCGCGGCGAAGGTGCGCCACCCCAGGTGGCTCCCGAGCCAGTAGCGCCGACGCGCGTCTTCGCTCGAGAGGAAGTGCTGCACGGTCATCGGCGTGCGCGTCGGAGCGCCCTTGCCGCGGTAGTCGGGAATGCCCGAGTCCGTCGACACTCCGGCCCCGGTGAGGACGGCGACCGTGCGCCCGGACAGCGCGTGCACGGCGGCGTCGATCGCCGCGCGCGTCGGCTCGTCCAGCTCGGTCATCGCCGTCATCCGCACACCTCCTCCACCCCCTCGAGTTTAGGCGGCGTCGGCTGCGGCACGGTCGGTGGCAGAGTGGGAGCAATCATGCCCCTCATTCCCCTGGACGATCCCCTCGATCCGCGCCTGTCGGACTACCGGCACTTGACCGACGTGGCGCTCCGCCGCATCTCCGAGCCCAAGGGCGGGCTGTACATCGCCGAGTCGGCGAAGGTGCTCGCTCGGGCGCTCCGCGCCGGGCACGTGCCCCGGTCGGTTCTCGTGCAGGAGAAGTGGGTCGCCGAGACCGCCACCCTGGTCGACGCCGACAACGTCGACATCTTCGTGGTGTCGGCCGACGTCGCCGAGGGAGTCACGGGCTACGCGGTTCATCGCGGGGTCTTGGCGGCCATGCACCGACCGCCCGAGCGCCCGGTCGCCGAGGTTGTGCGGGACGCCCGTCTCGTCGTGGTGCTCGAAGACATCGTCGATCACACGAACGTCGGCGCCGTGTTCCGCAGCGTCGCCGCCCTCGGCGCCGACGCGGTGCTGGTGTCGGCCCGTTGCGCCGATCCGCTCTACCGCCGTAGCGTCCGGGTCAGCATGGGCACGGTGTTCCAGGTGCCCTGGACCCGGCTTCCCGAGGGCCCCGCCGCCGCACGGGCGCTGCACGACGCCGGGTTCCACATCGCGGCCCTCGCCCTCGCCGACGATGCGGTCTCGCTCGACGACTTCGCCGCCGACCCGCCCGAGCGGGTCGCCCTGATGCTGGGCGCCGAGGGCGACGGCTTGAGCCGCCGCGCCCTGGCCGGCGCCGACACCGTCGTCACCATCCCCATGGGCGGGGGAGTGGACTCGCTCAACGTTGCGGCGGCCTCGGCGGTCGCGATCTGGGCCCTCCGCCGGCCCGCCTGACGCGCACCTTCGGAGGAGAATTCAGCTTCGGAGGGGCGGATGCTGCGGGGTGGCCCTCCGAAACGGCGATCTCCTCCGAAACGGGGACATCCTCCGAAACGGGGACATCCTCCGAAACGGCGATCTCCTCCGAACGGGCGGACCGATCGAGGCGCCTCGCGCTAGAGGTCGCCGGACGGGTCGGGTTCGAGCGACCGGCGGTCGGCAGCATCCGCGTCCGGAGACAGGAAGACGACCGGCGTCGCACCGGGACGCTTTGCCGAGATGAGGTCACCCGACGACTGGTGACGCAGGCGCCGCAGCACCCACGGCATCAGGTGTGCACGCGCCCAGACGAGGTCTTTCTCTCGCGCCTGCCGCCACGTGGTGACGCGCAACGGATCGGGCTGCATCGGCCGGAGGTCGTTCGGCACGTTCAACGCTCGCAGCACCATGCGGGCCACCTCGTGGTGTCCCAACGGGTTCATGTGCAGTCGGTCGCCGTCGAAGAACCGCATGTCCTGAATCTCTTTCAGGCCCCACTGATCGGCGACGACGCAGTCGTACCGGTCGGCGATCGCGCGAAGATTCTCGTTGAAGATCGCGACCTTGCCGCGGAGGTTCCGGAACACCGGGGTGAAGTTCGTGTCGATGCCGGTGAAGACGACGATGGTCGCGCCGCTGACCGAGAGTCGGACGATGGCGTCTTCGAACTGCTGGGCAACCGCGTCGGGGTCTGTGCCCGGACGGATGACGTCGTTGCCGCCGGCCGAGATCGTGATCAGGTCGGGCTTGAGGGCCAGCGCGGGTTCGATCTGGTCGGCGACGATCTGCGCGATGAGCTTGCCGCGGACGGCGAGGTTCGCGTACGCGAAATCGTCGACCTGCGACGCCAGCACCTCGGCGACGCGGTCGGCCCAGCCTCGGTGCTCGTCGGCCGTTCCCGGCACCGGGTCGCCGATCCCCTCGGTGAAGGAGTCTCCGAGGGCGACGTAACGGCGCCACGGATGGGGTCCGGGGTTGTCGACGTGCAGCGTGTCGCTCACGGTCTCGGGCTCGGTCATCAGCGCTACCTCCGCCTCCAGGTTAGCGGGGGAGTCGGGGCCGCCCCCGGAGGCCGATGTCGGTGCGACGACCTATCGTTGATGTTTGCGCCGGACGCATGGAAAGGAGGAACGTGGAAGACGACACCCTCACGAACCTCCCCGAAACGGGTGAGGACGACGCGCATTTCGGCAGCTTCGCCGCCGAGCATCTGTCGCCGACCTATCCGCAGCGGGCTCCCTGGGGCACCGCGCAGCGCCTTCGCGCGTGGCAGGCCGAAGCGCTCGACATCTATTTCGGCGCCGACGGCCCCGACGGGGTCGGCAAGGGCCCGCGCGACTTCCTCGCCGCGGCGACGCCGGGGGCCGGCAAGACCACCTTCGCCCTGCGGCTCGCGAGCGAACTGCTGCGTCGCAACGTGATCGACCGCATCGTCGTCGTCGCCCCGACAGAGCACCTGAAGACCCAGTGGGCGGATGCGGCGGCGCGCGCCTCGATCCGACTCGACCCGTTCTTCAGCAACCGGCACTCCGTCCCATCGCGGCAATACCACGGTGTCGCGGTCACCTACGCGCAGGTGGCGACGAAAGCATCCGTCCACCACGACCTGATCATGAACGCCCGCACCCTCGTGATCCTCGACGAGGTGCACCACGGCGGCGATGCGCTGAGCTGGGGCGACGCCCTGCGCGAGGCCTACGGGCGGGCGACCCGGCGGCTGCTGCTGTCAGGAACCCCGTTCCGGAGCGACACCGCGCCCATTCCGTTCGTGGAGTATCACCCCGATGCGAACGGCATCCGTCTCTCGCGGAGCGACTACAGCTACGGCTACAAGCGGGCCCTCGAAGACGGAGTGGTGCGACCCGTTCTCTTCCTCGTCTATGCCGGCTCCATGCGTTGGCGCACGAAGGCCGGCGAAGAGATGGAAGCCCAACTCGGGCAGGACAACACCAAAGACATCACCTCGCAGGCCTGGCGCACGGCGCTCGACCCGAACGGTGAATGGATCCCGGCGGTGCTGCGCTCGGCAGACCGACGCCTCACCGAGGTACGCGAGCAGGTACCCGACGCGGGAGGCCTGGTCATCGCGACCGATCAGACCGCGGCGCGGGCGTACGCCGCGATCCTCGAGGGGCTGACGGGGGAGGCGCCGACGGTCGTGCTGTCCGACGAGGCAGAGGCGTCGTCGCGCATCGAGCGGTTCTCGGGCGACGACAGTCGCTGGATGGTGGCCGTGCGCATGGTCTCGGAGGGGGTCGACGTACCGCGGCTGGCGGTCGGCGTCTACGCCACGTCGGCATCGACCCCGCTGTTCTTCGCGCAGGCCATCGGGCGATTCGTGCGTGCACGTCGCCGCGGCGAGACGGCCAGCGTCTTCCTCCCGCACGTTCCGAACCTCCTCGCGCTCGCGGGCGAGATGGAACGCCAGCGCGACCATGCGCTCGACCGCGAGAGCGACGGCGACGACTGGAACGCCGAAGAAGACATGATGAACGCCGCCGAGCGCGAGGAGAAAGCATCCGACGCGCTCGAGCAGGAGTTCGAGTTCCAGGCCATGGGGTCGCTCGCCCACTTCGATCGGGTGCTCTTCGACGGCAAGGAGTTCGGCCAGCTGGCCGTGCCCGGCACCCTCGAGGAAGAGGAGTTCTTGGGGCTTCCCGGCCTCCTCGACCCGGAGCAGGTGCACGAGCAGCTCATGGCCCGGCAGGCGAAGCAGGGCAAGCACCGCACCGCGCGCGAGGCGAACGAGCGCGAGAACACCCCTGCCGAGGGGGCGGAGCACGCACCGCCGGCGGCGCTGCACCGCACCCTCAAAGAGCAGCGGCAGTTGCTGAACAGCCTCGTCGGCCTGTACGCGCGCCAGCGCAACGAAGCCCATGGCCTCGTGCACGCCGAACTCCGCCGCATCTGCGGCGGGCCCGCGGTATCGCACGCCACGGTCGCGCAGTTGCAGGCCCGCATCGAGGTGCTGCGCAAGCGCGTGCACTCCTGAGGCGCCGGTCGGTTCGGAGCGCCGAAATGCTGGCAATCCCGGGCTTTCCGGGGGTGCGCGCTGGGGGCGAGGTTAGCGTGGGGTGACTTCCCGAGCACCCGAAGGACCGAACGATCGTGACGACAGCGCCCACTTCCCGAGACCGACGGCGGTGGGCGAGATACCTCGCCGAAGAGCGCGCCGAAGCCCGCGTCTACCGTCAGCTGGCCGCACGCCGGTCGGGTGAGGAACGCGCGATTCTGCTATCCCTCGCCGACGCGGAGGGGCGTCACGAAGACCACTGGCTCGAACTGCTCGGCGGTGAGCCGTCGCGGTTGCCGGGGCCGGGTCTCGGACCACGGATGCTGGGTTGGATGGCGCGCCGTTTCGGGTCGATCTTCGTGCTCGCCCTCGCCCAGAACGCCGAGGCGCGCTCGCCCTACGACGACGAGCCCTACGCGACGGCCGCGATGGCCGCCGACGAGAAGGTGCACCACGAGGTGGTGCGCGGGCTCGCCGCGCGCGGTCGACGTCGGTTGTCGGGCACCTTCCGTGCGGCCGTTTTCGGCGCGAACGACGGTCTCGTGTCGAACCTCGCCCTCGTGATGGGGATCGGCGCCACCGGCGCCGCCCCCGCGTTCGTGCTGTTCAGCGGGCTCGCGGGGCTCCTGGCCGGCGCGCTGTCGATGGGCGCCGGAGAGTTCGTCTCGGTGCGGTCGCAGCGCGAGCTGCTCGACGCGACCGAGCCGAGCGACTTCGCCGACGCGGCGATCCCGCACCTCGACATCGACGCGAACGAGCTCGCCCTCGTATACCGGGCCCGCGGTATGGCGCCCGACGAGGCCCTCGCCAGCGCCCGCCGAGCGGTCGAGGATTCGCGATTGCCCGGTCTGCCGAACCCGCGCGCCCACGAAGCATCCGGTGACCACGAGATCGTGGGCGGCGCGTGGGGAGCAGCCCTCTCGAGCTTCTTGTTCTTCGCGTCGGGCGCCATCATCCCCGTGCTGCCGTGGTTGCTCGGTCTCTCGGGTATCGCCGCCGTCGTGCTCGCGCTGGCGATGGTGGGCGTCGCCCTCTTCGCCACCGGGGCGATGGTGGGGCTTCTGTCGGGCGGGCCGCCGCTGCGGCGCGCGCTGCGGCAGTTGCTGATCGGCTACGGCGCCGCCGCCGTCACGTACGTGCTCGGCCTCGTCTTCGGCGTCTCGGTGGGCTGAGTCGGGCGGCAGGGGCCCACCCGGCATGGGTTCTGCCTCACACCCTCGCGCCTGCAACGAAGAAGGCCCCCCGTTCGGGAGGCCTTCTTCATTCTGTGCGCGAGGGGGGACTTGAACCCCCACGCCCTAATACGGGCACTAGCACCTCAAGCTAGCGCGTCTACCTATTCCGCCACCCGCGCATTGGGTGTTTTCGGTTTTGCAACCGAGGAACGACATTACCACGCACGACAACACCCCGCGAACCGCGGCCCGCGGTCGAGTCGCTCGGCGTACGTGCGGCACCGGCGGCGCGAGGTAGCGTAGCCGTCATGCCCACGCCTGACGACGGCCTCCCCGAGGTCGCCCGTATCGCCGCGGACCTCATCCGTTTCGACACGTCGAACTACGGCGGCGGGCGGGCGAACGGCGAACGCGAAGCCGCGGAATACGTCGGCGCCTACCTTGAAACGCTCGGCCTGACCCCCGACTACTACGAGCCCATCGCGCGCCGCACCAACGTCGTCGCCCGGGTACCCGGCCGAAATCGCGACAAACCCGCGTTGATCCTGCACGGCCACCTCGATGTCGTCCCGGCCATCGCCGAAGACTGGAGCGTCGACCCGTTCGCCGGAGAGATCCGCGACGGGATGCTGTGGGGCCGTGGCGCCGTCGACATGAAGAACATGAACGCCATGATCCTCACGGCGGTCGCCGACCTGTTGCGCGCGGGCGAACAGCCCGAGCGCGACCTCGTGCTGGCGTTCTTCGCCGACGAGGAGAACGGGGGAGTCGAAGGCTCCGCCCTCGTCGTCCGGGATCGCCCCGAGTGGTTCGCCGGAGCGACCGAAGCCATCAGCGAGGTCGGCGGCTACTCGATCGCCTTCGGCGATCGTCGCGCTTACCTGCTGCAGGTCGGCGAGAAGGCGCTCATCTGGATGAAGCTCGTCGCCCGGGGGCGCGCCGGGCACGGCAGCAGGCTGCACCCCGACAACGCCGTCACGAAGCTCGCCGAAGCCGTCGCGCGGCTCGGGCGGACGACGTGGCCCGTGCGATTGACCGACACCACGACCGAGTTCCTCGACGCGCTGGCCCGACTCACCGGCGATGACGCAGGCGGCGACCCCGACGCCCTGGCGGAGCGCTCGGGCGCAGCATCCGCCTTCCTCCGTTCCACTCTCCGGACGACCACGAACCCGACGGGGCTCACGGCGGGGTACAAGCACAACGTGATCCCCGATCGTGCCGAAGCCCTCATCGACGTACGGGTCCTGCCCGGTACCGAGGAGGAATCTCTGGAGGAGATTCGCCGGATCGTCGGCGACGAGGTCGACATCGAGATCGTCCACCAAGACATCGGCCTCGAAGTGCCCTTCGCGGGTGACCTCGTCGACGCGATGGTGGCGTCACTCGGCCGGCACGATCCGGGCGTCCCCGTCGTTCCGTATCTGCTCGGGGCGGGCACCGACAACAAGGCGCTGGCCGCCCTCGGCATCGCCGGCTACGGGTTCGCGCCGCTGCGACTGCCCGTCGACCTCGACTTCACGGGCATGTTCCACGGCGTCGACGAGCGGGTGCCCGTCGACGCGCTCGTGTTCGGCCAGCGGGTGCTCGCCGACCTCATCCGGACCTACTAGGAGCGCACATGCAGTTCATCGAGGCCATCATCCTGGGCCTTGTGCAGGGTCTCACCGAGTTCCTGCCGATCTCCTCCAGTGCCCACCTGCGCATCGTCGGCGAGTTCCTGCCGTCGGCGACCGACCCCGGCGCGACCTTCACCGCCATCACGCAGCTCGGCACCGAGCTCGCCGTGCTGCTGTACTTCTGGAAGAAGATCGTCCGGATCATCACACGGTGGGCGCAGTCGCTGACGGGCAAAGTGCCGCGCAACGACCCCGACGCGCGCATGGGCTGGCTCGTGATCATCGGGACCATTCCGATCGGTGTGCTCGGGTTCGCGTTCCAGAGCGTCATCCGCGACACGTTCCGAAACCTCTGGCTCGTCGCGATCGTGCTCATCGTGTTCGGCCTCTTGCTGGGCGCTGCCGATCGCTGGGGTTCACGAACTCGTGACATGAACCAGATCACCTACCCCCACGGCATCGGCATCGGCTTCGCGCAGGCCCTCGCCCTCATTCCGGGGGTATCGCGCTCCGGCGCCACCACGACCCTCGCCCTCACCCTCGGGTACACGCGGACGGCAGCGGCGGAGTACGCCTTCTTGCTGGCCATCCCCGCCGTCTTCGGCAGCGGGCTGTACGAGCTGCAGCAGAGCTTCGAGGAGCCCGGCGGACCCTACGGCGGCGCTGAGACGCTCGTCGCGACGGTGGTGGCGTTCGGCGTCGGACTCGCCGTAATCGCCTTCCTCATGCAGTACCTCAAGCGCGGCAGCTTCCTGCCGTTCGTGATCTACCGCCTGCTGCTGGGTGTCGCGCTGATCGTGCTGCTCTCGACGGGTGTGCTGCAGGCCTACTGAGGTTTCGAGCGGGCCCGACGGTCAGCGCCGCGGCGAGTCGTCGCGCCCGGGCTTGGTGGGCCCGTCTCCGCCACGGCGGAGGTAGCGCTCGAACTCCTGCGCGATCGCATCGCCCGAGGCTTCCGGCGAATCCCACGTGTCCCGGGTCTGCTCGAGCTGACGGATGTACTCGGTCATCTCCTCGTCGTCGGCCGCGGCCGCGTCGATGGATGCTTCCCACGCGGCCGACTCCGTGGCGAGCGTCGCGCGCGGCACCTCGGCGCCGGTGAGGTCTTCGAGGCGGTCGAGGAGCGCGAGCGTGGCCTTGGGCGACGGCGTGTGACCGGCGACGTAGTGGGGGATGCTGGCCCAGAGGCTCGCAGACGGGATGCCCGCTGCATCCGCCGCGTTACCGAGCACAGAGAGAATGCCGACCGGACCTTCGTACGTGCTGCGTTCGAGGGTCAGCTGCTCGCGGACACTCTCGTTCTCGCTGCCCGCGAAGATGGAGATCGGGCGCGTATGGGGCACGTCCGACATCATCGAGCCGAGCGAGACGAAGCCGGTGATGTCTTCGCGGAGCGCGACATCGACGAACTCGCTCGCGAAGGCCTGCCAGGCGCGGGCGGGCTCGACACCGGTCAGCACCCAGAGTTGCGTCACACCGCGCGGGGTGCGCGTGGGGCGATACAGCGTCGCCTCGGGCCAGCGCAGGCTCCGACCGCCGTCGCCGTCGGCGACCATGTGCGGGCGGGTGTACTGGTAGTCGAAGTACAGCTCCGGATCCGCGGAGAAGACAGGCTCGTACTCGCCTTGCTCACGAATGAGCGAGACGGCGGCTGATGCCGCTTCGCCCGCGTCGTTCCAACCGTCGAAAGCGCAGACGATGACTCGGCGACCCAGTGCCTCCACGCAACCTCCTCTGACCCGGCGGGATGCAACAAGAATAGGCGCATCCGCCCGGGTCGCGGCCCGCGGGCCCGAGCGGCGGCGAGCGCCGCGGTTAGCATGGACGGATGACCAGAACCATGCCCGCGGCCGTCCTGTGGGACATGGACGGCACCCTCGTCGACACCGAACCGTATTGGATGGCGGCCGAAACGCCGCTCGTGGAGAGCTACGGCGGAACCTGGTCTCACGAGCAGGCGCTCGCCCTCGTGGGTCTCGGCCTCGAAGACTCGGCGCGCATCTTTCAAGCCGCCGGCGTCGAACTCGGTGTGACCCAGATCATCGACCACCTCACCAACGCCGTCATGGCCAGTCTCGCCGAGACGGGAATCCCCTTCCGCCCGGGCGCGCGTGAACTCCTCGCCGATCTGAGGGCTCACGGCGTGAAGACAGCCCTGGTCACGATGTCGATGCGGCGCATGGCCGATCACGTCGTCGGCCTCATGGACTTCGAAGCCTTCGACGTCGTCATCGCCGGCGATGACGCGCGCCGCCCCAAGCCGTTCCCCGACGCGTACCTGCAGGCGTGCGAGGCGCTCGGCGTCGATGTCGCCGGCACCGTCGCGATCGAGGACTCCCCGAACGGGCTCCGCGCGGCCATCGCCAGCGGCGCGGTCAGCCTCGGCGTGCCACTCATGCTGCCGCTCGAAGAGGTCGGTGCCCACGAGCTCTGGCCGACCCTCGAGGGGCGTTCGGCGGCTGACATCGCGGCCCTCCACGCCACCCACACGCGTGCGGTGGGTGCACGGTGAGCGAGATCCCGCGCCTCAGCGGCCCTTTCCGCGTCGGAGACCGTGTTCAGCTCACCGGGCCCAAAGGGCGCCTGTCGACGATCACTCTGCGCGAGGGCGGCGAGCTGCATACGCACCACGGCGTGCTGCGCCACGAGGCGCTCGTCGGGCAGCCCGACGGCAGTGTCGTCATGAACAGCTCGGGGCACGGGTACCTGGCGCTGCGTCCGCTCCTGCGCGACTTCGTCATGTCGATGCCTCGAGGGGCGGCGATCGTCTATCCGAAGGACGCCGCACAGATCCTCTCCCAGGCCGACATCTTCCCCGGGGCCGTCGTCGTCGAGGCGGGCGTCGGCTCGGGTGCGCTGTCGCTCTGGCTGCTCCGCGCCATCGGAGGGACGGGCCGGCTCGTCTCGTTCGAGCGACGCGAGGAGTTCGCCGACGTCGCTCGCGCCAACATCGACACGTACCTCGGTGAGACCCCGGCGACGTGGGAGGTCGTCGTCGGTGATCTCGTCGAGGCGTTGCCCGAGACGGTCGCCCCCGCGTCGGTCGACCGCGTCGTGCTCGACATGCTCGCGCCGTGGGAGTGCATCGACGTCGTCGCCGACGCCCTGACTCCCGGCGGCGTGGTGCTCTGCTACGTCGCGACGGCCACCCAGCTCAGCCGCGTGGCCGAGTTCATCCGCGCGACGGGCCTGTTCACCGAGCCTGACGCGAGCGAGACGATGGTGCGCGGCTGGCACGTCGAGGGTCTGGCGGTGCGTCCCGACCACCGCATGATCGCGCACACCGGGTTCCTCCTGACCGCCCGGCGGCTGGCCCCGGGTGCGGTCGCTCCCGAGCAGAAGCGCCGCGCATCGAAGTCGAGTTACGGCGACGAAGACGTCGAACTCTGGACTCCGGGCGCCGTCGGCGACCGCCAGATCACCGACAAGAACCTGCGCAAGCGGGTGCGAGAGGCACAGAAGGCGGCCGACGGCGTGCGCCAGGCGGGGCAGGATGCTGCGGAGCCGAACCCGTAGACTGTCCCGGTGCGTAGAATCCCCGTCATCGTCGCTGTGACCGCCCTCGCTGCGGCGGGTCTCGTCGGCTGTTCCTCGGCCGCACCACAGGCCTCCTGCGATCGCCCGACGGCCTCGCCGTCGACGTTCGATCTCATCGACGTGTCGGGGCCTTTCGACTCCGCCCCCGACGTCGAGGTGCGCACGCCCTTCCACGTCGATGCGACCGCGTCGTCCGACGTCGAGGTGGGCGACGGCCCGCGCATCACGAGCGACGACCAGATCGTCATGCTCGACCTCACGCTCATCAGCGGCGAGACGGGCGAACCACTCGTCGCGACCTCCTACACCGGCGACACGGCAGAGGGGCTCACCCTCACCCAGGGCGAGCAGACCTTCCCCGGGCTCGGTGACGCGCTCGAGTGCGCGACCGAAGGGTCACGCGTCGCCGTGGCGCTCGCGCCCGACAGCATCGCCGAAGCGGCGGTGCAGGGGCTGGGTCTCGAAGAGGGCGAGTCGGCGATCGCGATCGTCGATGTGCGCAAGGTCTACCTGTCGAAGGCCGACGGCGTCGACCAGTTCAGCGACGCACGCGGGCTGCCCACGGTGGTGCGGGCGCCCAACGGCCGCCCGGGCATCATCGTGCCCGACTCGGCCGCGCCGACCGAGCCGGTCACCCAGGTCTTGAAGAAGGGCGACGGCGACGAGGTCACCGACTCCGAGAGCCTGCTCATCCACTTCACGTCGGTCGAATGGGACGACCCTGCGGGCACGGTTCAGTCGACGTGGGACACCGAGCCGCTGCGACAGACGTTCGATGCTCTGCCCCCGGTGATCGCAGACGCTCTCGCCGGGCAGCCGGTCGGCTCGCAGATCCTCGTGGTCCAGCCCGCGGCAGAAGATGCCGACGCGCAGCCCTCTCCCGCCCTCGTCTACGTCATCGACATCCTCGGGGTCGGCTGAACCTCGATCGGGGTGGTCGACGGGGCGCCGAACGGCCGTTCGAAACCGTCGCGCCCGTAGGATGATCACGTGCCCTCGCCCGCCTCGAAGAACGCCCCGGAAGAGCGCCTCGTCAACCTCGTCGTCGCTCTCATGGCGACCGAGCAGGGGCTGACGAAAGACACGATCCTCTCGTCGGTCGCCGGGTACCGCGAACAGTCCGAGGCGGGGGCCTCGAAAGACGCCCTCGAGAAGATGTTCGAACGGGACAAGGAGAATCTCCGAGGTCTCGGCGTTCCCATCGAGACGATCGGCGACTACGCCGACCCCGACGATCTTCGCGAAGCCCGTTACCGGGTTCCGACGGCCGAGTACGAGCTGCCCGACGACATCGAGTTCACCCCGGCAGAGGTCGCGCTGCTGAACCTGGCCGGCGGAGTCTGGGGCTCCGAGTCGCTCTCTGCCGACGCCCGGAGCGGCCTGCGCAAGATCCGCGCCCTGGGCATCGAGGTCGACGAGCCGATCATCGGTTACGCACCCCGCATCAGCCTGCGAGACGCCTCGTTCCTTCCCCTCCAGCGGTCGATCGAGCTGAGCCGGGTCGCGGAATTCTCCTACCTCCGCCCCGGGGAGGAGCGGCCGCGTCTGCGCCGCATCCGCCCCCTGGCGCTCGTGGAGTACGAGGCTCGCTGGCACGTGTACGGCATCGACCTCGGTTCCGACGCAGAGCGCACCTTCCTCTTGTCGCGCATCATCGGAGAGGTCGTCGTCACGAAGGATTCGTTCGATGCGGCGCTGCGCGTCGACGCGGGGGAGCGGGCCCTCGCCGGGCTGCGGAAGGTCGCCGCGCGCCAGACGGCGCTGCTGGCCGTGCACCCCGGCACCGAGGCTGCGCTCCGATTGAACCGGCGCGGCACCCCCGAGGGGCAAGCGACCCGGGTGCCCTTCGTGGACGTGCACGTCTTCGCCGACGAGATCGCCTCCTACGGGCCCGAAGTACGCGTGGTCGAGCCCGACGAGCTCCGCGCCCAGGTGATCCGCCGACTCGAGGCGACACTGGCGCTTCACGGGAGCGCATCGTGAGGGCGCGTCCGATGGTGGCGACCGACCGCGCCGCCCTGATGCTGCAACTCGTGCCCTACCTGGTCGGTAAGGGCGAGGTCTCGATCGCCGAGGCGGCAGACGAGTTCGACGTGACCGTCGATCAGATGCGGTCGATGGTCGAGAAGCTGACCGTCATCGGGCTGCCGGGCGACGGCGGGTTCTGGCAACTGCCGCACGACCTGTTCGACATCGACTGGGACCTCCTCGACGAGCGCGACCTCATCGTCATCACCCACACCGTCGCCCTGGAACGATCTCCCAAGCTGAGCGCCCGCGAGGCGGCCGCCCTGCTGGCCGGCCTGCAGCTCGCGCGCACCCTGCCGGGCGTCGGAGACAGCGCGTTGATCACGGGCCTGCTGGCGAAACTCGCTCGCGGAGCGGCGACGACCCCCGCCGACGTGATCGTCGCGTCGGGCCCGGTCGACGGGGTACGCGACGTCGTCGACGATGCGCTCCGCAGAGGCGTGGCGGTGTCGTTCACTTACCGGGCGCCGGATGCGGCTGCCACCACGCGAACCGTCGATCCCGTCAAGGTGCACATCGCCAGCGGGCAGTGGTATCTGCAGGGGTGGTGCCACCTGCGCGAAGCCGTGCGCACCTTCCACCTCGAGCGAGTGAGCGACGTCACGCTCACCGATCTTCCCGTGACGCACGCCGCGGAGCCCGTACCGGCGCTCTTCGAGCCCCGCGAGAACGACCCGGTCGCGCGGGTGCGGTACGACCGGACGATCGCCCCGCTCCTCGGCGACTACCTCGACCGGGCCGACATCGACGCACCCGACGCCGACCGACCCGTTGCGACGATTCGCGTGGCCGACGAGCACAGTCTCAAACGGCTCGCCGCGCGCCGGGGTGGTCAGGTCGAGGTCCTCGAGCCGCTCGCTGCTCGCGGCGCCGCTGCATCGTGGGCGCAGGCGGGATTGGCGCAGTACCACGACGCACAGGGCGCATAGCGCCTGCACGGCCATGTCATCGGCCCCACCCTGGTCGGGCGCGTTACACTGAGGTGACCGACGGCGGAAGGACTCCTCATGTTTCAAGGTTTGACAGGATGGCACCTCCTGATCGTCCTCGCGGTCATCCTCCTCTTGTTCGGGGCTGCGAAGCTTCCGGCGCTGGCGAAGAGCATGGGTCAGTCGGCCCGCGTGTTCCGCAGCGAGATCAAAGAGATGAAGAAAGACGACATCGTCGACCCGGCTCCCGGGACGACCACCGTCGCACCAGATGTCCGCGACGCGTCGACCATCTCGGTAGACCCCGTGCGCGGAACCACCGAACCCAAGCCCTGAGCCCGTCGTGGTGACGACCGAGCCCCCGCGAGTGGGAGGGCCTGAGCCGCGGCGTGACCGGCGCATGTCGCTGGGTCAGCACCTCGTCGAGTTGCGTAAACGGCTGATGATCGCCGCGGCCGCGCTCGTCGTCGGTATGGTCGTCGCGTTCATCATCACCGACCCGGTGATCAACCTCCTGACTGAACCCATCCGCATCGTCGCGGAACAACGAGGCAAAGATCTGGTCGCGCTGAACTTCGCCGGCGTCACCTCGGGCTTCGACCTGCGCATGCGCATCGCGTTCGCGCTGGGCCTTCTCCTCTCCGCTCCGGTCTGGCTCTGGCAGATCTGGGCCTTCATCGTCCCGGGTCTGACGAGGTCCGAGGTGAGGTACACGATCGGGTTCGTCGCCGCCGCTGTGCCGTTGTTCTTCGGCGGGTGCGCGGTCGGGGTGCTGGTCATGCCCCACATCATCGAGTTGATGGCAGAGTTCGTCCCCGAGCAAGGGGCGCAGCTGTTCGAGGCCGCCACCTACTACGACTTCGTCTTCAAACTCCTGATCGTCATCGGGGTGGCGTTCGTCCTACCGGTCTTCCTGGTGGCGCTCAACTTCGCGGGGGTGATGAGCGGCATGGCGATCCTGAAGGGATGGCGCGTCGCCATCCTGATCGCCGTCGTGTTCTCGGCTCTCGCGACCCCCGCCGCCGATGTCGTGAGCATGCTCATGCTCGCGGGCATCCTCGTCGTGCTCTACTTCGCGGCCGCGGGGCTCTCGCTGCTCCTCGACCGTCGCCGCAACAAGCGTCAGGCAGCGTTCCTCCCTCCCGAGGCCACCGCGTGAGTTCAGCCAGCCCGGCCGAGCGTTTCGCTCGGGCCTCCGAACGCGCCAGCCATCCGCGGACGGCCGACTTCGCCGCATCCCAGCGTTTCGAACTCGACGAGTTCCAGATCGCCGGGTGTCAGGCGCTCGAAGAGGGTCGCAGCGTCCTCGTCGCCGCACCCACCGGCGCGGGGAAGACCATCGTGGGCGAGTTCGCGATTCACCTCGCCATGCTCGAGCCCGGCGAGAAGGCGTACTACACGACCCCGATCAAAGCCCTCTCGAATCAGAAGTTCCGAGAACTCGTCGATGTCTACGGACCGGACGAAGTCGGCCTTCTCACCGGCGACACCAACATCAACGGTTCGGCCCGCATCGTGGTGATGACGACCGAGGTCTTGCGCAACATGCTGTACGCGGAGTCTGGCGCTCTGCGGGGCCTTCGCTACGTGATCATGGACGAGGTGCACTACCTCGCCGATCGCTTCCGGGGGGCGGTGTGGGAGGAAGTCATCATCCACCTCCCGCCGAGTGTCCGCCTCGTGTCCCTCTCGGCCACGGTCTCGAACGCCGAGGAGTTCGGTGATTGGCTCGACACCGTCCGCGGCGACACCGCGGTGATCGTGTCGGAGATCCGGCCGGTGCCGCTCGAGCAGCACGTACTGGTGCGCGGTGACCTCCTCCCGCTCTTCGACGATCGCGCCGGCGTCGCGACGGCGCAGGTGAACCAGGAACTGATGCGCCTGCGTTCGACGGGTGGCACGACCTACGAGAACAACCAGCGCAACCAGGCGGGGCGCAGCGCACGCGACGCCGGATACGAGGCGCCGCGTGGCCGCCCCCACAAGCGGGGGTCGCGCCCGGTCGCGGCGGCCCACGCCCAGCGCATCGAGCGACTCGACCGCCCCGAGGTCGTGGCGCTCCTGGAACGGGCGAATCTCTTACCGGCGATCTTCTTCATCTTCAGTCGCGTGGGTTGCGATGCCGCCGTCCAACAGGTGCGCCGGTCGGGCGTGCGCCTGACCACCCCCGAGGAGCGAGACGAGATCCGCCGTGTCGTCGAAGAGCGCACCCGCAGTCTGCTCGAAGAAGATCTCGCCGTGCTCGGATTCTGGGAGTGGCGTGAGAACCTCGAGCGGGGTGTCGCCGCGCACCACGCGGGTCTTCTCCCCGCCTTCAAGGAGGTGGTCGAAGAGCTCTTCCAGCGCAAGCTCGTGAAAGCGGTCTTCGCCACCGAGACCCTCGCGCTCGGCATCAACATGCCCGCCCGCACGGTCGTGCTCGAGAAGCTCGAGAAGTTCAACGGTGAGGCACGGGTCGCCATCACGTCGGGGGAGTACACCCAGATCACCGGCCGAGCCGGCCGCCGCGGCATCGACGTCGAGGGTCACGCGGTCATCCAGTGGACAGCTGCGCTCGATCCGCAGTCCGTCGCGGCGCTGGCGTCGCGCCGCACCTATCCGTTGAATTCGAGTTTCCGGCCGACCTACAACATGGCCGTGAACCTCATCGACCAGTTCGGCCGCGCCCGCTCCCGCGAGGTCTTGGAGTCGTCGTTCGCGCAGTTCCAAGCCGACCGCGCCGTCGTGGGTCTTGCCCGTCAGGTGCGGGAGGCCGAAGGCTCGCTGGCTGGCTACGAGAAGGCCATGACCTGCGACCGCGGCGATTTCATGGAGTACTCCGGAATCCGGCGCGAGCTGTCCGACGTCGAGAAGCTCAACCGTCGCGACGCCACCGCGTCGCGGGCCACGCGCGACCAGCGCCAGCAACAGCTCGCCAACCTCCGTCGGCGCATGCAGCGGCACCCGGCGCACTCCTGCCCCGATCGTGAGAACCACGCGCGTTGGTCTGAGCGGTACTGGAAGCTCAAGCGGAGCACCGACAAGATCCGGCGTCAGATCGAACAGCGCACGGGAACCGTCGCGCGCATCTTCGATCGGGTGGTCGACGTGCTGCAGGCCCTCGACTACGTGTCGGAGACAGACGGTACGACCTCTTTGACCCCTGCCGGACGCACGATGCGACGCATCTACGGTGAACGCGATCTGCTCGTCGCGGAGAGCTTGCGGCGCGACCTCTGGAAAGACCTCGACGCGCCTTCCCTCGCGGCGCTCGCGTGCAGCCTCGTGTACGAACCGCGACGCGATGACGCTGGTCCGGGCGAGCACGGATTGCCGCGGGGCGCATTCCGCCACGTGCTGTCCGACACCGAGACGCTGTGGCAGCAGCTCGATGATCTCGAGCGCGACCACCATCTGCCGGGCACCGAGCCGATCTCGGCGGGTCTGGCCTCGGCGATGCACTCCTGGGCTCGAGGACTACCGCTGGATCGCGTCCTCGCCGACGCCGACATGGCCGCGGGCGACTTCGTCCGCTGGACCAAGCAGACCATCGATCTGCTCGACCAGATCTCGCTCGTCGCCGAGCCCAAGCTCGCGGGAACCGCACGGAAGGCGCTCGATGCCGTCCGCCGCGGCATCGTCGCGTACGCGGCCGTATGACGCGCACGAACCTCACCCGCCCGATCCTTCCGTTGTGGGCGGCATCGCTCACCGCTGTCGTGGGCGGCTTCACCCTCGACCTCTCCTTTCCCGACGTCGGCTGGTGGCCACTCGCCTTCGTCGGGGTCGCCTTCTCGCTGGTCTCTCTGATCGGGCGACGCGTGGGCGGGGCACTCCTCGTCGGACTCCTCTTCGCCGCGGCATTCTGGTTCGTGCACATCGACTGGACCTCCCGCTATCTGGGGGTCGTGCCGTGGTTCGCGCTCGCGGGGCTCGAGACGGTCATCATGGGGGTCCTCGCGATCCCCCTGGCGTTGGCCTACCGGTGGGTGCCGCGCCTCTTACCGGGCCCGTGGGGTCGTCTGGTCGTTCTGCCGGTGATGATCGGGGGCCTCTGGACCACGCGTGAGCTGATCCTCGGGTCGTGGCCGTACACCGGGTTCCCCTGGGGCCGGATCGGCATGAGCCAGTCCGAGAGCCCGCTTGCGCACATCGCGTCGTGGACCGGTGTCACGGGCCTGACGTTCCTCATGGTCGTCTTCACCGCGGCGGTCGTGCAGGGTGTCCGTGAGGGCCGCCCTCGCCGAGTGGTCACCGCGTTTCCCGCCCTGGTCGTCGCTGCGGTGCTGCTGCTGGTTCCGGCGTTCCCCACGCAGGCCGCCGGCTCCCTGACCGTCGGCAGCGTGCAGGGGAACGGCCCGAGCGGCTACTTCGACCAGCGCCAGCGCGGAGCGATCCTCGATGCTCAGCTCGCAGCATCCGCCCCTCTGCTCGACGAGGACATGGATGTGCTGCTGTGGCCCGAGGGCGGAATCGACTCCGACCCGCTGTCGAACGACGCCACCGCGGCCACGCTCGACGCGCTGTCGCAGCGCATCGATGCCCCGCTGATCGTGAACGCCGCGACCGAACGCGGCGATGAGATCTTCAACACGTCGATCTTGTGGGGAGCGGGAGAACCCCAGCTGCACGACAAGACACACCCGGTTCCGTTCGGCGAATACGTTCCCGATCGCCCGTTCTTCGAGATGCTCGCTCCCGACCTCATCGGACTCATCGGGCGCGAGTACACCCCTGGCCGCAATGCGCCGTTCTTCGACCTGAACGGGATCGGCGTCGGACTCGCCATCTGTTTCGACGTCATCTACGACGACGTGCTCTGGGAAGGGGCCCAGGAGGGCGCCGAGGTGTACATGTTCCAGACCAACAACGCCGACTTCCGCAACACCGACGAGAACCTGCAGCAGCTGGCGTTCGCGCGCATGCGGGCGATCGAGACGGGCCGTGCGGTGGTCAACATCTCGACGGTCGGCACGAGCCAGGTGATCGCGCCGGACGGTGCGGGGATCGACTCGTTGCCCGCCGCCACCGCCGGCGCGATGCTCACCGATGTTCCGCTGCGCACGGGCCTGACCCCGGCCGTCGTGATCGGGTCCGGTGTTCAGGCGGTGCTCGGGTGGGGGAGCGTCGCGGCGTTCGGTCTGCTGGGCGCGTGGGTCTTCGTCCGTCGCACCAAAAACTGACGCCGACCCCCGAGGGGATCGGCGTCAGTGACGAATCGGATTACTCACGCGCTGATGCGCTCGACGTTCCCGCCGCCGCGACGAGCGCGGACGAACGCGAGACGCTCTTCCAGCAGCTCTTCGAGTTCGGGGAGCGAGCGACGCTCGAGCAGCATGTCCCAGTGGGAACGCGCCGCCTTGTCGTCGCTGTGGTCGACCGTCGCCGTGGTGTCGCCGATGCGTCGGAGCGCTTCGCTCCCGCATGTGCGGCATTCCCAGCTGTCGGGAACCTCCGCGTCGACGGCGAATGTCAGTGTGCTGTCACGCCCACACACCGTACAGGTGTAGGTGTGCTTCGTGCGGTCATGAAAAACGACGCCCTCTTCGCTCTGTAAGCTCTGGGCGCCGAGTCGGATGCCGCGCAGGCTGCGGTCTGCCATTTTGTGGTCCTCTCGTCGCTGATCAGGTATAACGTCCTGGGCTGGGCGATCCATCCGAACGGAAGGTGAACGGCGTGCATTCACAGACGATGCTCAGAGTGACGCGGGGCCCAGAGTGTGCAACGCGAGGTCGGCGTGGTCGGTGACCACACCATCGCAACCGATCTCGATGAGTCGGACCATATCGGACGGATCATTGATCGTCCAGACGTGCACTTCGACGCCGTGGCGGTGAGCGGCCTCGATGAGGCGAGGGCTGAGTACGCGGACGGGTCCTTGCCGCTCCGGAATCTGCAGGGCGTCGACGTCGCGCAGTGCGCGCGCCATCAGGGTTTCCGAGCGCAATGCCACCCCCAGAAGCATCTTCACGAGGGTTTCCCGTCCGGCCGACGTCGCCGGTCGCACGGCAGCGCCCGCGTCGGACGCCGCCTGCAGGGCTGCCCTCCGACGGGCATCCGAGAAGCTGGTCACCAGCACGCGGGCTGCGACCGGCGCGATCGCTCGACCCACCGGGGTCGCGGCGGCATCAGCCTTCACATCGAGATTGAAGCGCGTGTCCGGAAAGGCATCGAGCGCCTGTCTCAGGGTGATGAGCCCGCCGCGGTCGGCCATGAGCTCTTCGAGCTCGCGGACGGTGACGTCGGCGATCTTGCGCGGGTCACCCGTCGTGCGCACGAGATCGTCGTCGTGGAACAGCACGACCTCGCCGTCCCTCGTCAGATGGCAGTCCGATTCGACGTAGACCGCGCCGGCGGCGTGGGCTTCGGCCACGGCCGCGAAGGAGTTGTCGACCACGCCCTGGGCCGCAGCATCCGGTGTCACGAGACCGCGGTGCGCCAGCACTCGGGGAACCGAGGTGCCGGTGAAGTACGGGTGGGCCACGAGGGGAACGTAGCACGGCTACCCGGCCTCCTGACGGGCGGTTGGTAGGGTCGATGAGCGCCCGAAATACCCGCCATGGCGCGGCGGTGCGCGACCCCCGAATCTCAGGAGCCCCCGTGTCACACACTCTTCCGTCCGGATCGCTCAGCGGTAAGACCGCGCTCGTGACGGGTTCTTCCCGCGGCATCGGCGCCGACACCGTGCGTTACCTCGCCGAGGCCGGTGCGAACGTCGTCATCAACTTCCGCAACAAGGCTCCCCGCGCTGAGAGACTCGCCACGCAGTTGCGCGAACTCGGCGGTCAGGTGCTCGTGGTCGGTGCCGATCTGACCGATCCGACGTCGGTGCAGGCGATGTTCTCCGAGGTCGAGCGCGCTTTCGGAAGCCTCGATGTGCTGGTGCTCAACGCCTCGGGGGGCATGGAGGCCGGTATGGCCGAGGACTACGCGCTGCAGTTGAATCGTGATGCTCAGGTCGCGGTGCTCGAGACCGCCCTGCCACTCCTCGGTTCGGGCTCGCGCGTCGTGTTCGTCACGAGCCACCAGGCGCACTTCATCCGAACGACACCGACGATGGCCGAGTACGAGCCGGTTGCCCGCTCGAAGCGGGCGGGAGAAGACGCTTTGCGCGAGCGCATCCCGGTGCTGGCCGAGCGCGGTATCGAGTTCGTGGTCGTCTCGGGCGACATGATCGAGGGCACGATCACCGCGACCCTCCTGGAGCGCGCGAACCCGGGTGCCATCTCTGCGCGCCGCGAGTCAGCCGGTCGGCTGTACAACGTCTCGGAGTTCGCCGCCGAGATCGCCCTGGCCGCGATCGAACCGATACCGGCCGATCACACGCGCCTGGTGGGTGACATCTCTTCGTTCGCGGGGGAGTGACGTGCGCGGCCACGACATCGAGTCCCTCGTCGCGGTCGGGCGTCCCTCGATCGCGCCCGACGGATCGTTCGCCGTCTTCGCGACGGCACGCCCCGACGTGACGGCCAACCGCTCGGTGGGGCAGGTGTGGCGGGTCGACCTCCCCGACGGACCACCGCGTCGGCTGACGCGCGGCGCAGCCGATTCCGCTCCGGAGCTCTCGCCCGACGGAACCCGGGTCGCTTTTCTCCGCGGCGACACCGCGGGCCGGGCGCAGATCTTCATGATCCCGGCCGCCGGTGGAGAGCCCGTGCAGGCCACGGACGCCGAGGCCGGGGTGCTCACGTATTCGTGGTCTCCGGATGCCGCGAGCCTCGCCTACACCTCACGCGTCGCAGAGACGGGGCGCTACGGCACGGTGAAGGGGCTGGATGCTGTCGACGAAGCGCCGCGGCGCATCACCGGCATCCGCTGGCACGCCAACGGGCTGGGTTACGTCGCCGACCGACCGGCTCAGCTGTTCCGCATCGCCGCACCCGATCCGGGCGACGAGCCGCTCTACGAACCGGCCGCACGCGTGCCCGAAGAAGGGCAGAGCGAGTCGCAGACGACGGTGGTCGCCGCATCCGCCCGCCAGCTGACCGACGGCGAATCGAGCTGGACGGGTGTGACCTGGACGCCCGACGGGGCGGAGATCCTCACGGTGCCCGATGAGATCGAGGCTGACCGACGTGATCTCCGTAACCGCCTCGTGGCGGTGGCGGCCGACGGCTCCGGAAGCAGAGAGATCGTCGGCCTCGAGGCCGGTCTGACGATCGACGACGTCGCCGTCTCGGCTGATGGCGCGATCTGGCTGCTCGCCGCCGAAGTCGGGGCGAGCGGGGTCGATTTCGTCGCGCCGGGCACCGCGCTCTGGCTCTGCGGCGCCGCTCGCCGACCGGAGCGCCTGACCGACGCCGAGACCATCGACCTCGGTGAGCCGGGGAGCCGCATCACTCTCGTCGGCGACGATGCACTCGTGCAAGACCGCACCCGCGGCCGTGTGCGGTTGCTGCGGGTCACGCGAGCGGGAGCGGTCGAGGAGGCACTCGGCGGCGACGTCGACGTGCTCGGTCACGCCGCCGCAGCCGGGCGGATCGTCGTCGCGATCGGCACCGCCGATTCGTTCGGCGAGCTCGCACTCGTGACCGACGGTGCGGCTCGACCGCTGACGGGCTTCGCAGCGCCCCTGCGGGAGGCCGGTCTCGCGGTGCCCCGTGAGGTCGAGATCACGGCCCGCGATGGCTACCCGGTTCACGGGTGGGTCGCGACGCCGGCGGGCGAGGGTCCGTTCCCCGTGATCCTGCAGGTCCACGGCGGTCCCTACGCCTCGTACGGCATTCGCGTCTTCGATGAGACGCAGGTGCTCGTCGACGCCGGGTACGCGGTGGTCTACTGCAATCCGCGGGGGAGTGCCGGGTACGGCCGTGCCCACGGGCGGGCGATCCGGCAGGCGATGGGAACCGTTGACTACACCGATATCCAGGACTTCCTCGACGGCGTCCTCGCGGACGACGACAGCCTCGACGGTGATCGCGTGGGGATCATGGGCGGTTCCTACGGCGGCTACATGACGGCGTGGACGATCGCGCACGATCACCGGTTCGCGGCGGCGATCGTGGAGCGGGGGATGCTCGACCCGGCCACTTTCGCGGGAACCAGCGACATCGGCACGTTCTTCGGCGACGAGTACGTGGGCACCGACCCGGCGGCGATCGCGCGGCAGAGCCCGATGGCGGTCGTGGGGCAGGTGACGACCCCGACGCTCGTCATCCATTCCGAGCTCGATTACCGCTGCCCCCTGGAGCAGGCCACCCGCTATTTCAGCGCTTTGAAGCGCCAGGGCACCGAAGCCGAGATGCTGATCTTCCCCGGCGAAGACCATGAACTGACCAGAGCCGGGCGTCCGAGACACCGGATCGAGCGATTCGACGCGATCCTCGAGTGGTGGCATCGGCACCTGCCGGCATGAGAACGACGAATGCCCCGCGACAGGATCGCGGGGCATTCGTCGTTCATACGGTCAGCGCACGCTCTTCCCGAACGCGAACGCCCGGAGGACCTGGAAGATCCCCAGGATGACGAGGGATACCCCGAGGAACAGCCAGAGGATCACGACGTAGAGGGGGGAGAAGAGCAGCGTGATGCCCGCGACGATGCTGAGGATCGCGAAGAAGATCGTCCAGCCCTTCGAACCCGAATCGCCCATGGTCGACAGCGAGACGACACCCTCGATGAGCCAGAGGATGCCGATGAGGACGCCGGTGAAGACGGCGAATCCGACCGTGGCCGCCGCGAGGTTCACGACTGCATAGACCCCGGCGACGACGAAAAGCGCGCCGAGCACGATGTGACCGACCCGGGACCACCCGTGACGGGTCTTCGAGAAGACGCCGAGACCGGCGTAAACGAGACCGGCGACGATCACGTAGATCGCGATGATCGCAGTCACCGCCTCCGCGGCGTGTCCCGGCCAGATGAGGATCACGATGCCGGCGATGATCGACAGCGCTCCGCTGACGCCGAGAGCGATGCGGATCGTCTTCACCGCGGTGGTGTCGAACGAGAGACTCATAGACATGCGCTGCCTTTCTGAGAGAACCCTGGGAACGGCCTCACTCTAGCGTTCCGGCACCGGGAGAGGGGAGTGGTGTCGGAACGCTTCACCCGAGGAGGAGCGTGACCAGCAGCAGCACCGGCATGCAGCCCATCGTCGTCGCGAATATGGTGTCGCGGGAGATGATCTCGCCCACGTCGTAGCGCTGGGCATAGTTGAAGACGTTCTGCGCGGTCGGAAGCGCCGCGAGGACGACCACGATCAAGACCTGGTCGGACGGGAGCGAGAACGCGAGTGCGATCAGCCACGCCACGAGGGGCATGACGAGGAGCTTCAGCGCCGAGGCGATCAGCACGTCCGCGCGGCGGCCCGTGGTGGCGAGAACGCGTTGACCGTGCAGCGAGATGCCGAAGGAGATGAGCATCATCGGCACACACGCATTCGCGACGAGGGTGAGCGGGTCGAGCACGATCGGTGGGAGGTCGATATCGAGGACGGCGACCAGGACGCCGAGTGCCGAACCGATGAGCATGGGGTTTCTGGCGGTCTGACGCAGGATGCGGCCCGCTGAGCGCGCACCGGAGGTCGCCGCATCCAGCAGCGCCAGTGCAACCGGCATCACGATGAGCAGCTGGAAGAGGATCACCGGTGCGGAGAATGCGGCGTTGCCGAGCAGGTAAAACGAAATCGGAATGCCGATGTTGTTCGAGTTGACGAGACCTCCGGACAGAGCCCCGATGACCGTCTCGCCGAGGCCGCGGCGCAGGACGAATCGCCCGAGCACCGTGTAGACCGTGAAGATGATCGCCGCGGTGATCATCGACACGGGCAGGAGCGCGGAGAACAGTGTGGCGACATCGGCCTGAGCGAGGACGACGAACAGCAGGAACGGCGAGAGCACGAAGAAGGTCAGGCGGCTGAAAACGTACCGTGCGTGCGGACCGAGGAGGTCGATCCGGCCGATGACGTAACCGACGACGACGGCGACGCCGACGACGAGGAAACCGGTCAGGACCTCGAGCACGTGCTCACTCGTCGTCCTTCTTCGAATTGCCGTTGCCGTTGTTGCCCTTGTCGTTGCCGCTGTTTCCCTTGTCGTCGCCGCCGCCGGGTTCTTCGTCTTCGTCGTCCTCCGAAGAACCGTCGGTGACACCCGTGCCGGGGGGTGTCGAGGGGGCAACCGGTGCCGCCGTGTCGACGGGTGCCGGTGTATCGACCGGTGTCGGGGTCGACAGGGTCTCGAGGTCGGCGCGCACGATCGCCGCGGCCGCGAGAATCTCGTCGGCGCGCGCACGGTCGATCAGGTTGCCGTCACGGGCCGCCGTGACGTCTTGCTCGACACTCAGGAGGGTTGCGGTGGCGCCGGGATAGTCGCCCGCAGAAGCCTGCATCGCCGCTTGGCTGACCTGATCGCGCCACGCCTCTTCTGGCGCGGGCGAGCAACCTGTCAGCGTCAGGACCGCGGCCAGCGCGAGGGTGGCCAGCGTTCCGATCGGGCGTGCGCGTCGGGTCACAGCGTCCTCCACAGGTCGTCGAAGTGCACGCCGAGCGGGTCGGGCAGCACGGGAAATGAGGGCTCTGGCAGGGGAGTCGCGCCCGAGGTGACCGCGATGCCGATCGCCGCCGCTCCACCCACGATCACCAGGACGCCGAGCAGGATCGCCACGATTCTGCCGACGGCGGGCTTCTTGTTCCGGCGGGGGCTCTTGCTCGGTTCAGACGACGCCGCATCCGGCTCCATCACCATCGTCGCTGCACCGGTCGCTGCCTCCGTCGCCGGGTCGAACACGGCGGTCGGGCCGGTCGGCGTTTTCGCAAGGGGCGCGCCTGTGGGCGCAGCATCCGGAATCTGCAGCCTGCGCGCCGCGCGCGTCACGGCTGCGGCATCGGGACGGTGGGCCGACTCGAGAGCGGTCATCGCGCTGAGGAGGCCCCGCCACCCGGCAGGCAGGTGGTCTGGAATCGCGGGCGGTCGGGCGAGCCGCGCCGCGAGCGCCTCGTGCGGCGTCTGCTGGGCGAAGGCCCGCTCGGACGTGAGTGCCTCGAGCAGGAGCAGCCCGAGGGAATAGACATCGGATGCTGCGGCGGCCCGCTCGCCGCGAGCCTGCTCCGGGCTGAGATAGGCGGCCGTCCCGACCAGGGTGCCGGTGGCGGTCACCTTCGTCGAATCGACGAGAGACGCGATGCCGAAGTCGGCCAGCATCGCGCGCGGGGCGCCGCCCTCGGTGCGTGAGACCCGCATCAGCACGTTGGACGGCTTGATGTCGCGGTGCACGACACCGGCGGCGTGGATGACCTGCAGGGCTTCGCCGAGCTCGACCGCGAGACGGGCGGTCTCGAGAGCGCCGAGCGGACCACCCGCGATCGTTTCACGCAGCGTCGGCCCGTCGACGAACTCCATCACGAGGTACGACGGATCGGCGTCGAGCCGCGCGTCGAAGAGGGTCACGAGCGACTCGTGGCTCAGTCCGGCGAGAAGGCGCGTCTCGGACGCCCGACGAAGCCGGTCGCGATCGTCCGGCGCGTCCACGGTGAAGAGCTTCACGGCGACGCGTCGTCCGAGCGATTGATCCACGGCCCGGTAGACCTTCGCGTAGCCGCCCTGACCGACGACGGCCTCGAGTCGGTAGCGCCCGTCCAGCACGTCGGTACCGTCTGGGAGGCGATCTGATGCCGGCGGTGTCACGACTCCTACTCTAGACAGCCGTGATTTCGCGCGGGTCCGCTGCAGCTGCCCACCGCGTCGGCATCACCTCACCGCAGCTGAGCGAAGCTCTCGGCGTCGGCCGTGCGGCCCACGACCAGGATCGTGTCGCCTTCGTGAAGCACGGTCGCGTTGTCGGCGTTCATCCACGGATCTTCGCCGTGCTGGAACGCGGCGACGGTGACGCCATGCGTCTTCCGCAGCCCGGTCTGCCCCAGGGGGATGCTCTGGACCGAAGATGGCACGGGCGCCTTGACCACGGCGTAGCCGGGGGCGACCTCGATGAAGTCGAGGGCGGCGCCACGAACGAGGTGCGCCACCCGGCGCCCCATGTCTTTCTCGGGGTACACCACGTGGTGGATTCCGAGCTGCTCGAGGATCAATCCGTGCTGGTCGTTGACGGCTTTCGCCCAGATGACCGGGACCTTCATGTTGAGGAGCACCGAGGCGGTGAGGATCGACGCCGACACGTTGCTTCCGATCGCGACCACGACCCGATCGAACTCGTCGAGCGCGAGCTGTTGCAACACCTCGCGCTTCGTCGAATCTGCTCGGACGACCTGCGTGAGTCGGCCGTTCATCGACTGCACGAGTTCTTCGTCCAGATCGATGCCGAGAACCTCGGTGCCCCCAGTCATGAGTTCGAGGGCGAGCGAGCTGCCGAACCGCCCGAGACCGATGACGGCCACCGAATCTGCTTCGGCGATGCGACGCGAGGTGGACGATGCGGTGAAGAAGGGCAACTTAACCAATTGCCGGCCTTTCTTTCGGGAATTCGTAGAGGATGCGTCGATCGCGCAGCGCGATGGCCGATCCGAGGGTGAGCGGACCGAGCCTGCCGAGGAACATCAAGACGACCAGCACGATCTGCGCGGGAGGGGAGAGGGTCGCGGTGATGCCCGTGGAGAGCCCGACGGTCGCGAACGCCGAGACCGCCTCGAACAGAGCGCGGTCGAGATTCTCGTTCGACAGCGCCATGAGCACGCCGGTCGCGGCGATGACGGCTGCCACGGCGATCAGGACGACCGTGATCGCCTGCCGGTGCACGGCGCGGGAGAGGCGCTTGCCGAAGATGTTGACCGCGCCTTCGCCGCGCAGCTCCGTCGCCATGATGAAGAACAGCACCGCGAACGTCGTGACTTTGATGCCACCGGCCGTACCGGCCGGGCCGCCTCCGATGAACATCAAGACGTCCATTCCGAGCCAGGTCTCGTCGTACATGGCCCCGATATCCACGGAGTTGAACCCGGCGGTGCGGGTCTGCACGGAGTGGAAGAAGCCCGTCAGCAGCCGTGCCCACGGGTCGAGGCGCCCCAACGTGGCGGGGTTGTTCCACTCGACGATCGTGATGAAAGCGGTCCCGAGCACCAGGAGGGCGCCGGTCGCCCAGAGAACGATCTTCGTGTTCATCGACCAGTGCAACGGGCGGCGGAACTCCTTGCGCAACTGCATGATCACCGGGAAGCCCAAACCGCCGAGGATGATGGCCGCGCACAGCGGAAGGCAGATGAAGGGGTCGGAGGCGAACCCGATCATGTTGTCGGTGTACAGCGCGAATCCCGCGTTGTTGAACGCCGACACGGAGTGGAACAGCGCGTGCCACGCCGCTTCGCCGGGGGAGTACCCGTATCCCCAGATGAACCGCGGGAACAGGAGCACGAAGGTCACGGCCTCGATGATCAACGAGATCAGCACGATCCCGCGAACGAGCCCTCGCACGTCATCGAAACCGATCGCCTTCGCCTCAGCGATGGTGTTGAGGCGTGACCTCACCGTCATCTTGCGGGCGAGGACCAGCCCGACCAGTGCGGCGAAGATCATGATCCCCAGCCCACCGAGCTGAATGAGCAGCATGATCGCGACCTGACCGAAGGGCGTCCAGAAGGTCGCGGTGTCGACGACGGTCAAGCCGGTGACGCACACGGCGCTCGTCGCAGTGAACAGCGCCTCGACGAAGGACGCACCGCCCGGACCGACCTTGGCCACCGGCAACATGAGCGCGATCGTGCCGACGGCGACGGCCAGTGCGAATCCGACCACGACGGCCTGCGCCGGGTGCAGCCGGACGCGCAGAACGCGTTCGCGCCGGCGATCGCCGCGCGAGACAGAGGATCGCCCGGTTGTCATCCCGAGAACACTAACGCGCTCGCTCGGCGTTGATCGTCCCCGCGGGTGTGATGCAACGATTCACGAGGAATGCGCGTCCCCTCACCGACGAACACCGTTTGCCGATAATGCACATTATGTCAGTGTGACCGGGAAGCCTCTCCCCGAGCACGCCGCCCGGCACCGCCCATCCCGGCAAAATACCGCGGGGTACCTGTCATTGCGTTATCTCTGAGGCCCAACCCGGAGCGTTGGAAGTCGAAGCCTGCAGCCGGTAGCACGCGAGCACCCCCCCGAGGCCGCGACTCGAATTCGACGAGCTTGCGTCGAACAGCTATCGCTGTACTAATGAGTTCGTGCTCACTCTCATGACACGGCTGACGTCATGAACCGGCTGATCGTTCCCGAAGCGATGGTCGCACCGGCGCTGCGGCTGATGCGGGCGAACCGCACGTTCGTCACGGCCGACGGTGCGCGTCGGCGCGTGCGCGAACGCGAGCTGCGTCCACAGCCGTACGGTCCCCCGCGCCGATTGCGCTCCGACCTGCGCGTCTCGGTGACCCATGAGCGGTGGCCGGTGTACACGCTGACGCCTCGGAATACTGACGCGACCGGGGCGGTCGTCTACGTGCACGGTGGTGGGTGGGTCAATGAGATCGCCCCGCAGCACTGGCAGCTCGCGGCGCAGATCGCCGTCGAGGCGCGCACCACGGTCGTGCTGCCCATCTATTCCCTCGTGCCGTTCGGAGACGCGGACGAGGCCAATCGGGGCGTGGTCGACCTGGTCCGTCGCCAGCGTGACCGTGCCGGTCGCACCGTGATCGCGGGCGACTCGGCGGGCGGGCAGATCGCCCTTTCTGCCGCGCTCACCCTCCGCGACGCCGACGGCACGGCGCCCTCGTCGACCGTGCTCATCTCCCCCGCCCTCGACCTGACGTGGAGCAACCCGCGTATTCCCGAGGTGCAGCCGCGCGATCCCTGGCTCGCCACACCCGGCGGCCGGGTGCTCGCCGAGCTGTGGCGCGGCGAGCTCGACATCCTCGACCCCGTCGTGAGTCCCCTCGCGGGAGACATGACCGGGCTCGGGCCGATCACGGTCTTCAGCGGAACGCGCGACGTCCTGAACCCCGACTCCCACCTCCTGGTCCAGAAAGCCCGCGCGGCGGGTGTGTCCGTCGAGTTCCACGAGGGCGAAGGCCAGGTGCACGTCTTCCCCCTGCTTCCGACGCGCGTCGGTCGGCAGGCGCGCGCAACGGTGGTCCGCAGCATCCGTCGCGACCTTCGGGGTGATGCCGACATCGGCTGACTCGCCCGTGTGCGAGCATCGAAAGGTGCCCGCCGACCCCGTGAGCCCCGTCGATGTCGTCGCCGGCGAGAAGATGTGGGCCGCGTACTCCCACGCCCGCCCCGACGCCGTCGCGGCCTCCCCCGAATACACGATCGAGCATTTCGGCGACTCGCGCCGACTCGCTGATGAGCTGCTCGCGCACGTCATCGAAGGCACGAAACGAGCGACGTCCGAACTCGTCGCCGATTTTCTGGCCCGCGGCGACGCCGTTCCGCGAATCGGGTCGCATTGGATGGCGTGCGACGGGCTCGGCGTCCCCCGGATCATCATCCGGAGCATCGAACTCCGTATCGGAACCTTCGCGACGGCCGATGCGGCATTCGCCGCCGATGAGGGTGAAGACGACCTGTCGCTCGACAGCTGGCGCCGTGAGCACCGCATCTACTGGACCCGCGTGGCGGCTGCCCAGGGTCGCGTGTGGTCAGAGACCGAGGAGATCGTCTTCGAGCGCTTCTCCGTGGTGTGGCCGCCCGAGCACGCGGACGCCGCGCCTCAGGAAATCGCGACGACAGCGGCGTAAGCGAAGCACACGCCGATCACGCCGAGGCTCCCGAGGAACCACGGCACGGCAGGAGGTGCCCACTTCTGCTGGCCCCACCCGTGGTAGCGCACGGTCTTCACCATCGCCACGATGACAAGCGCGGTACTGATGAGCGCTCCGACGATCACCACCTGCAGGAAGACCGGAAGGTCGGCCATAGGAGTGAGTGGCGGAGGCTCAGAGAGTGTTGTCGCGGCGCGTGGTCTGGCGGGTGACCTGCTCGCCCGCGACGGGATCGACGGCCGTGCGGGTGACGGTGTCGGTCTGGCGGCGGCGCACCATCAGCACGAGACCGATGATGAAGACCAGGGCGCCCGCGGCCATCAAGATGTAGCCGATCATGTCGAGGTTGATCCCCGGTACGTCCACCTGGATGGCGAACGCGAGGATGGCGCCAATGACGAACAGCGCGATTCCGGCTCCGATGCTCATGACTGCATTCCTCTCAGGGCGGCGACGCGCCGCACCTGCAAACAATGGCAGGGCCACGTGGCCGGGAGTGAGGGGTTGACAGGGAGCGGATGCTGGCGGGTCTGCAGGTGACGACCGGTTCTGCCTCCTCAGCCACCCGGGGTGAGTGTGATCCACTCCGCGAACTTCGCCGACCGACCGTCGCCGGAAGAGCGACCGGTGAGACGGCGTCGCACCCAGGGCGTGACGTGTTCGCGGTAATAGGCTGCCCCGCGGGGAGCGACGGCGCCACCGACCTCGGGCAGCGACCACCAGGAAGACGGCGGAACGTGACCGAGCGCATCGAGCACCCGAGCGGCGACGCGGTGGTGGCCTCGCTCGTTCATGTGGAGCCGGTCGGGCGACCAATACCGCGTATGCGACAGCTCGGCGTCCGGCCAGTTCAGTGCGCGCACGATGTCGCTGCGGTCGGAGATGCGAGCGAGGACGGCTTTGGAGAGCAGATCACCGCGACGTTGGACGACACGACCGAGCGGAAGGTGGAATGCGGGGTTGGCCCCGGACAGGAAGATGAGCTGCACGCCGGCCTCGTCGCACCGGTCTTTCACCCGGGTGAACAAATCTGCGATGCGCTCCATGTCGGCCCGCGGGCGCAGCATGTCATTGCCCCCACCGTTGAAAGACAGGTGGGTCGGACCCAGCGCCAATGCGGGCTCGAGCTGCTCGTCCACGATCGGGCCGGCCAGCTTTCCCCGGATGGCGAGATTGGCGTACGAGAGGGGCTCCCCCGCAGCATCCGCCCACCCCTGAGCCGTCAGATCAGCCCAGCCCCTGACCGTACCGTCGGGAAGCTCATCGCCGACACCTTCGGTGAAGGAATCGCCGATGGCGACGAATCGAACGGATGGCACGCACTCAGCCTAGGCGCGTCACCGGTCGTCGAGCGCGCGCCCGCGTCTGTCGGCGACACCGAACGAGGCGACGACGGCGACAGCGAAGAAGGCGGCGAAGATGACGAACAACAAGGGTGCTCCGCCCCATGCGAGGAGCGGCGGCACGGACAGCGGCGCGAGGATCGACGCGATGCGCCCGACCCCGGCCGCCCACCCTGACCCCGTTGCGCGTAGAGACGTGGGGTACGTCTCGGGCGAGACCGCATACAGGGCACCCCACGCGCCGAGGTTGAAGAACGACAGCGCCATGCCCGCAGCGATGACGCCCACTTCGCCCGTCGCCGTGCCGAACAACACCGCGGCGACCGCCGAACCCGCGAGGAAAGTTGCGAGAGTGGCGCGTCTCCCCCACGCCTCGATCAGCCACGCCGCGACCGCGTATCCCGGCAGCTGGGCGAGCGTGATGACGAGGGTGAACCCGAACGACCGCACGAGGTCGTAGCCCTGCGACACGAGGATCGTCGGAATCCAGATGAATGCGCCGTAATAGGAGAAATTGACGCAGAACCACAGCACCCAGAGGCTCGCCGTGCGCAGCCGGAACTCAGGGGTCCAGAGGGCGGCGAGGCGCCCGCCCGCGTCTTTCGCGATCGCCGGCTCGGTGTCGACGAGCGGGGGTGCAGAAGGGAGCATTCCCGCCGACCGCTGCAGGTCGGCGACGATCGCCGCCGCCTCCTTCGAGCGGCCCCGGCGTGCCAACCAGCGGGCAGACTCCGGAAGCCCCCACCGGACGGCGAGGGCATAGGCGGCGGGGATCGCCCCGAGGGCGAACGCCCACCGCCACCCGTCGGGTGAGGTCGGGATGACGAAGTAGCCGATCAACGCCGCGGCGGTCCAGCCGATGGCCCAGAACGCCTCGAGGAAGACGATCACCCTGCCGCGGATCCGCGCGGGTGCGAACTCGCTGACATAGGTCGACGCCACCGGAAGCTCGGCCCCGAGTCCGAGACCGACGAAGAAACGGAGGATCAAGAGGGCGACCAGGCCGCCGACGAGCGCGCTCGCGCCGGTCGCGACGCCGTAGACCACGAGGGTCAGGGCGAAGACCTGTCGTCTTCCGAATCGGTCGGCGAGGAGTCCGCCGAGGCTGGCGCCGATCGCCATGCCGACGAAACCGATCGACGCGATCCACGCCGTCTCGGTGGGCTGCAGATTCCACTGCACGGCGAGGGTCGCGATGATGAACGAGATCAGCCCGACATCCATCGCGTCGAGCGCCCAGCCGAGCCCCGATCCGCCGAGGATCTTGAGGTGCCGGCGCGTGAATGGAAGATCGTCGAGCTGCTCCGAGATGGTCGGTGCTGTCGAGCGGACCGCGTCTGTCATGAGGAAAGCGTAGAAGCTCCCGCGGTCAGTCGGATGCGATCATGTCGTGGACCAGCGGCAGCACACGCGTTCCGTACAGCTCGATGCTCGAAAGCAGCTTGCTGTGCGCGAGCGAACCACTGGCGAACTTCATCTCGAATCGCGACGCACCGACGGTGCGCACCGTATCGGCGATCTTTCGCGCGACGGTTTCGGGCGAACCGACGTACAGGGCCCCCTCGGGTCCGACGTCGTGCTGGAACCGCAGCCGGTTGTAGTGCGGCCAGCCGCGTTCGGCGCCGATGACATTGTTGAGCTCGGCCACCCCCTCGTAGGCCTCATCCCACGCCTGCTGGTCGGTCTCGGCGACGTGGCCGGGCGAGTGCACCGAGATGGGAAGCGTCGGGCGCTCGAATTTCTCGAGGGAGCGTCGGTACAGGTCGGCGAAAGGCGCGAATCGGTGCGACGGTCCGCCGATGATCGCGAGGACGAGACCGAAGCCGTATCGGGCGGCGCGGACGACCGACTCAGGAGAACCGCCGACCCCGACCCAGGCTGTGAGCCCGTTCTCGGTCTTCGGATACACGTCGGCCGCGTCGAGCGGTGCACGCGTGGACCCCGACCAGGTGAGCGGCTTCTCACGGAGGAGCTGCGAGAAGAGGTCGAGCTTCTCTTCGAAGAGCACTTCGTAGTCACGCAGGTCGTAGCCGAAGAGCGGGAACGATTCGATGAACGAACCGCGCCCGAGAATGACCTCGGCCCGCCCGTTCGACACGGCGTCGAGCGTGGCGAACCGCTCGTAGACCCGAACCGGATCGTCGGAGGAGAGCACGGTGACGGCCGTGCCCAGATGGATCGACGACGTTCGTGAGGCCGCCGCGGCGAGTACGATCTCGGGGCTGGTCACCGCGAAGTCTTTGCGGTGGTGCTCCCCCACGCCGAAGAACGAAAGGCCGACTTGATCGGCCAGCACCGCTTGGTCGACGACGTTGCGGATCGTCTGCGCGTCGCTCTGCAGTGCGCCGTCGTCTCCGCGTGAGATGTCGCCGAAGGTATCGAGTCCGAGTTCCAC
The DNA here is from genome assembly GCF_043556445.1 of Microbacterium shimangi. NCBI lineage: Bacteria > Bacillati > Actinomycetota > Actinomycetes > Micrococcales > Microbacteriaceae > Microbacterium > Microbacterium shimangi. The sequence goes on along the minus strand of NZ_JBIGII010000004.1, from coordinate 788,467 downwards.
AGTTTCCATGACGCCCCTCATTTCCATTCGGTTGAATGAACCTCGCGGCAGGCGAGGCTATTCCCGACGGGTCACTCCTTCAGGGCGCTGCGAAGCGTGTCGAGTCCGACGCCACCGATGTCGAGCGCACGCTTGTGGAAGTCCTTGATGTCGAACGCGTCGCCGCGGCGCTCACGATCTTCGTCGCGGGCCTGCTCCCAGATGCGCTGGCCCACCTTGTAGGCCGGGGCCTGCCCGGGCCACCCCAGGTAGCGGTTGACCTCGAACTGCACGAACTCATCCGACATGTTGACGTTGCGTCGCATGAACTCGAGCGCGTAGTCGTGGTCCCACACGCCGTCGCCCGAAAGGCGTGGCTTCTGGAGGTGCACGCCGATGTCGAGGACGACCCGAGCGGCGCGCATGCGTTGTCCGTCGAGCATTCCCAGACGGTCTGCGGGGTCATCGAGGAACCCCAGCTGCTCCATCAGCCGCTCGGCGTACAGCGCCCATCCCTCGGCGTGTCCGGACGTGCCGGCGAGCAGGCGCCGCCACGAGTTCAGCTGTGCACGGTTGTAGACCGCCTGCGCGATCTGGAGGTGATGGCCGGGCACGCCCTCGTGGTAGACCGTCGTGAGCTCACGCCAGGTGTCGAACTCGTCCACGCCCTCGGGCACCGACCACCACATGCGCCCCGGGCGGGAGAAATCGTCGGTCGGGCCCGTGTAGTAGATGCCGCCCTCGCGCGTCGGAGCGATCATGCACTCGAGACGGCGGATGGGTTCGGGAATGTCGAAGTGCGTCGCCCCCAGCTCGGCGACGGCGCGGTCGCTCGTCGCCTGCATCCACTTCTGCAGCTGGTCGGTACCGCGGAGCTTTCGCGCGGGGTCGCTCTCGAGAAAGGCGACGGCCTCTTCGACGGTGGCGCCGGGGAGGATCTCGTTCGCGATGGCCTCTTGTTCCGCGACCATGCGCGCGAGTTCTTGCACGCCCCACTCGTAGGTCTCATCGAGGTCGATCGTCGCGCCGAGGAATCGACGGGAGTGGAGCGCGTACACCTCGCGACCGACGGCGTCGCTCTCGGGTGCGGCGGGCGCCAGTTCGTGGGTGAGGAAGCGAGCCAGCGAGTCGTACGCGAGGCGGGCGGCATTCGAGCTGTTCGCCAGGTCGCGCGCGAGCGACGCGGGCAGCTGACCGTCGTCGGGGGCCGCGTCACCGGTGAACTCGGCGAAGAATCCGGAGTCGGACGTGTAGCGCGCGATCTGCGCGGCGACCTCGGTCACCTGACGGCGGGCCGGGACAACGCCGCGCGCCTTGCCCTCTCGCAACGTTTCGACGTAGCCGTCGATGGCCACGGGAAGTGCCTTCAACCGCGTGGCGATCACCGACCAGTCGTCGACGGTGGCTGCGGGCATGAGGTCGAAGACCTGCCGGATGTCTTGGGCGGGCGACGCGATGACGTTCAGGTCACGCAGGTGCCACTGCGTCGCGTCGAGTTCGAGCTCGAGGTGCAGCTCGCGGAGCAGGTCTTCTTTAGTCACGGCGTCGACGGCGTCGACGGGCTCGGCGGCCTCGAGCGCCGCGACCGTGCTGCGCACCGCATCGATGAGCCGAGCGTGGCCCGTCGGCGAGTAATCGCCGAATCGATCGTTGTACTCCGACCGCCCGATGTAGGTCGCGGTCGTCGGCGAGATCTCAGCGAGGGAGTCGACCCAGGAATCGGCGATCGCGTCTATCGGCGTGGGGGTACGAGCAGCGTCGGTCATCATTCGAGCCTAGTGACCCGCCTCGTCCCAATCACCCCCACGACCGATCTGCACGTCGAGGGGAACCGAGAGCGTCGCCGCGTCACCCATTCGTGCGCGGACGATCCGTTCGGTCTCGTCCCACTCCCCCGCGGCGACCTCGACGACCAACTCGTCATGGATCTGCAGCAGAACGCGCGAACGCATCTCGGCGGCCACGAGATCGTCGTGGATGTGGAACAGCGCGATCTTCATGATGTCGGCCGCGCTCCCCTGGATGGGGGCGTTGAGGGCCGCTCGCTCGGCGTTCTCGCGCAGCACGCGGTTGGGGCTCGTCAGGTCGGGGAAGGGGCGGCGCCGACCGAAGATCGTCTCGGTGTAGCCGTCGATGCGTGCCTGTTCGACCGAGGACCGGAGGTAGTCGCGCACGGCACCGAAGCGCGAGAAGTACTCCATCATGAGCTGCTTCGCCTCGCTCTGCTCGATGCGCAGCTGCTTCGAGAGGCCGAACGCCGACAGGCCGTAGACGAGGCCGTACGACATGGCCTTGACCTTGCTGCGCATGGGTGAGGTGACCTCTGCGGGGGTGACACCGAACACCCGCGCACCCACGAACCTGTGGAGGTCTTCGCCGGAGTTGAAGGCCTCGATCAAGCCGGGGTCGCCCGAGAGGTGCGCCATGATGCGCATCTCGATCTGCGAATAGTCGGCGGTGAGGAGGGTCTCGTATCCCTCGCCGACCTCGAAGGCGGCGCGGATGCGGCGGCTCTCTTCGCTGCGGATCGGGATGTTCTGCAGATTGGGGTCTGTGCTGGAGAGTCGCCCGGTCTGGCTTCCCGTCTGCACGTAGGTGGTGTGGACACGGCCTCCGCCGTCGATCGCCAGGTCGAGAGCGTCGATGATCTGACGGAGCTTCGTCGCCTCGCGGTGTCGCAGAAGCAGGTCGAGGAAGGTGTGCGGGTGCGAATCCTGAAGATCGGCGAGCCCGGCGGCGTCGGTCGAATATCCTGTCTTCGTCTTGCGGGTCTTGGGCAGCTGAAGTTCGTCGAACAACACCTCTTGCAGCTGCTTCGGTGAACCGAGATTCACTTCGTGGCCGATGGCGGCGTATGCCTCGAGCGCGAGCGCGTCGGCTCGTGAGCCGAGTTCGCTCGAGAACGACGAGAGCTTCTCGTGCGAGACGGCCACTCCCGCCAGCTCCATCGCCGCGAGCGTGCGGAGCGTGGGCAGTTCGATGGAGTCGAACACTTCGCGGACGCTCTCGGGAAGTTCGGCGCGCAGGGCTTCGGCGACGCGGAGCACGAACCATGAGACCTGGCCGGGGGTGGCCCCCTCGGTCTCGGGGACGAGCTGCGTGGGGTCGGCCTCGGGAAGCTTCTCGTTCAGATAGCGGTCGACGAGATCGGCGAGCGTCTTGTCGGGAAAGCTCGGACGACGCAGCCACCCTGCCAGGATGACGTCGAAGACCAGCCCGTCGACGATGATCCCGTCGCGCGCGAGTGCCTTGATCTGCGACTTCGCGTCGGCGAAGACCTTCGGTGCCTTCGACGCGAGCCACGGTGCGATGGCGGTGGCCAGCTCGGGTGACCAGGCGCCCTCGGCCGCGGCATCGGCCGTCGCGAGCCCGAGTCGGGAGGCCCGCTCGCCGTTGACGACGACGGTGACGGCGACCTGACCCTGGGCAGCCTCGGCCCATGCGGCCAGCGCGCCCGCGTCGAGTTCGGGCGACGCCGGAGCCTCGGCCGTCGGGGTGTCGGCACTGCTGCCCGACGACTGGTCGACTCCCGCCGCCTCGAAGACGCGCGGCAGGAGGGTGCGGAACTCGAGGCGCGCGAAGATGTCGCGAACGGCTTGCGCGTCTATCGGCTGCACCGCGAGGTCGGCCGGGGCCAGGGGCAGCTCGACATCGGTCAGCAGCCGGTTCAAAAGCCGGTTGCGGCGGACGTCATCGAGGTGCTCGCGCAGGTTGTTGCCGACGACGCCCGTGATCTTGTCGGCGTTGTCGAGCAGCGCGTCGAGCGAGCCGAACTGCGTGAGCCACTTGACCGCGGTCTTCTCCCCCACCTTCGGAACACCGGGGAGATTGTCGCTCGTCTCGCCGACGAGGGCGGCGATCTCGGGGTACTGCGCCGGCGGCAGCCCGTACTTCTCGATGACGGCCGCCGGGTCGTAGCGCTTGAGCTGCGAGACGCCCTGCACGTTCGGGTAGAGCAGGGTCACGTCGTCGGTGACGAGTTGGATGGTGTCACGGTCGCCCGAACACACGAGCACGTGGAAGCCCGCCTCGGCGCCCTGCGTCGCGAGGGTGGCGAGGATGTCGTCGGCCTCGAAGTCTTCTTTCTGGATGACCGGGATGCTCATCGCCGCCAGGCAGTCTTGGAGGATGGGGATCTGCCCCTTGAACTCCGCCGGCGACTCCGAACGGTTCGCCTTGTACTCGGCGTATTCGCGCGTGCGGAACGACTGCCGCGAGGTGTCGAACGCCACGGCGAGGTGGGTCGGCTTCTCGGCCTTGATGAGGTTCACGAGCATCGACAAGAAACCGTAGATGCCGTTCGTGTGCTGCCCGTCTTTCGTCGAGAAGTTGTCGACGGGTAGAGCGTAGAACGCCCGGTAGGCCAGCGAATGGCCGTCGACGACGAGAAGGGTAGGCTTTCCGGAGTCCGTCACCCGTCAATGCTAACGACGCCCGACGACACCGCATCCGTCCTCGAGCGAAGGCGACCATGAGCCAGGCGATTCCCGATTCCTCCTCCGGTCTCGACTGGGTCCACGAACGCGGAATGGGTCCCCTCGCCGAGAAGATGGGCATCGAGTGGGTCGAGTTCACGGTGGAACGCGCCGTCGCGACGATGCCTGTGTCCGGCAACACCCAGCCCGTCGGCCTGCTGCACGGCGGTGCCTACGTGGTGCTCGGCGAGTCGCTCGGCTCGATGGCCGCCAACCTCTATGCGGGGCCCGGGCGCCTCGCCGTCGGTGTCGACATCAATGCGACCCACACGCGGTCGGCGACATCGGGCATCGTCACGGGCGTCTGCACGCCGCTGCACCTCGGCCGTTCGTTGACCGTGCACGAGATCGTCGTCACGGATGAGGAGGGCCGACGGTGCTCGACCGTCCGCATCACGAACCACCTCAAGGACGCGGTTCGTCGCTGAACCGCCCGCTCGGGTCTACTTCTTCGGGGCGAGCTGCTCGATGATCGCCTTGGCGACGTCTTGCATGGTGAGACGGCGGTCCATGGAAGCCTTCTGGATCCAACGGAACGCCTCGGGCTCGGTGAGCCCCATCTTCTCGTTGAGCAGTCCCTTGGCGCGGTCGACGAGCTTGCGGGTCTCGAAGCGCTCAACCATGTCGGCGACCTCGGCCTCGAGCGTGATGATCTGCTCGTACCGGGCCAGGGCGATCTCGATCGCCGGCAGCAGGTCGTTGGGAGTGAAGGGCTTGACGACGTAGGCGAGGGCACCGGCTTCGCTGGCGCGCTCGACGAGCTCCTTCTGGCTGAAGGCGGTGAGGAGCACGACCGGGGCGATGTGGTTCTTGCTGAGACGCTCGGCCGCGCTGATGCCGTCGAGCTGAGGCATCTTCACGTCCATGATCACGAGGTCGGGACGCAGCTCGGTCGCGAGCTGAACCGCGGTCTCACCGTCGCCCGCTTCGCCGACCACGTCGAAACCGTTGTCGCGGAGGATCTCGACGATGTCGAGGCGGATGAGCGATTCATCCTCGGCGACCACGACACGACGGGGGGCGGATGCCACGGGCGCGGCGCCCGGATCTAGGTCAGTCACGTATTCATCCTAAGACAGAGGGGTCGGCGTACCGCCGGTACCCGGGGGTGGGGGGAACTGTCATCGAAGCGAAACGGCCTGGGACAGTTCACTTCGCTGGAGTGCCGGTGGTGGGATTCGAACCCACACGCCCTTTCGGGCAGAGCATTTTGAGTGCCCCGCGTCTGCCGTTCCGCCACACCGGCGAGCACACCAGCATCCGACCTTATCGCACGGGCGCCCGAAATCGGGCGCCCGTGCGACCGGTCAGGCTTCGCGCTGGTAGATCGGAGCTGCGCCGTGAACGGCGTCGCCGATCTTGTGGACACGCAGGTCGTTCGTCGACCCGGCGATTCCGGGAGGGGAACCGGAGATGACGATGACCTTGTCGCCGACCTCCGCGAGGCCGTTCGAGATGAAGTAGTCGTCGACCTGCATGAACATCATGTCGGTGTGCTCGACGTGCTCGACGAGGGTCGAACGTACGCCCCAGGTCAGCGCGAGGCGACGACGAATGCCGGGCTCAGGCGTGAACGCGATCATCGGGATGGGCGAACGCAGGCGCGACATGCGACGTGCAGAGTCGCCGGACTCGGTGAAGATGCAGAGGAACTTGGCGTCGACGAACTCCGCCACCTCGATGGCGGCGAGGGTGATCGCGCCGCCCTGCGTGCGGGGCTTGGTCGTCAGGCGCGCGATGCGCTCGAGGCCGTGCTCCTCGGTCGACTGGACGATGCGGGCCATCGTCTCGACCACGACGACCGGGTACTGTCCGACGCTCGTCTCGCCCGAGAGCATGACCGCGTCCGCGCCGTCGAGGACGGCGTTCGCGACGTCGCTCGTCTCGGCGCGCGTGGGGACCGGGTTCGTGATCATCGACTCGAGCATCTGAGTGGCCACGATGACGGGCTTGGCCATACGGCGGGCGAGTTCGACCGCGCGCTTCTGGACGATCGGGACGGCTTCGAGCGGAAGCTCGACGCCGAGGTCGCCGCGCGCGACCATGATGCCGTCGAACGCGTCGATGATCGCCTCGAGGTTGTCGACGGCCTGCGGCTTCTCGATCTTGGCGATGACCGGAACCGTGCGGTTCTCTTCTGCCATGATCTCGTGCACGCGCACGATGTCGGACGCGTCGCGGACGAACGACAGGGCGATCAGATCGGCGCCGGTGCGAAGGCCCCAACGCAGGTCGTCTTCGTCTTTCTCCGACAGCGCCGGCACGTTGACGGCGACGCCGGGGAGGTTGATTCCCTTGTTATTCGAGACCGGACCACCGACGATGACCTCGGTGGTCACGGTGATGCCGTCGGTCTCGACGACCTGCACGCGCACCTTGCCGTCATCGATCAGCAGCTGGTCGCCGGCCTTGACGTCTTGCGGGAGTCCCTTGAAGGTCGTGGAGACGATCTCTTTGGTGCCGGGGATGTCTTCGACGGTGATCTTGAAGATGTCGCCCGGAGCGAGCTCGTGCGGACCATCGGTGAAGCGGCCGAGGCGGATCTTGGGGCCCTGCAGATCGACGAGGATCGCAACGGGGCGACCGGCGTCATCTGCGGCCCGCCGGACGTTCGCGTAGTTGCCCTCGTGCACGGAATAGTCCCCGTGGCTGAGGTTCAAACGGGCGACGTCGACACCCGCGTCGATGATGGCGCGAACCATCTCGTACGACGACGTTGCGGGGCCTAGCGTTGCGACGATCTTGGCGCGTCTCATCGGTATATTCTCCGAAAAATGGGGGTCGGGTGGAAAGCCGTGGCCAGCCTACGCGGGCAGCAGGCCGATCGCGACATCAGACGGACGCACCGGCGCGGGCAGGTCGGTGGACCCCATCAAGAAGCGGTCGACCTCGGCCGCGGCCGCGCGTCCTTCGGCGATGGCCCAGACGATCAGGGACTGCCCGCGACCGGCGTCACCGGCCGCGAACACACCCGGCGTGGTGGTCGCGTACGACCCGTCGCGCTCGACGGCACCTCGCCCGGTGAACTGCGTGCCCAACTGGTCTTCCAGCTGGTCGCGTTCGGGTCCGGTGAACCCTAGAGCCAGCAGGATGAGGTCGGCCGGGATCTCGCGCTCGGTGCCGCTCTTCGGAATGCGACGGCCGTCGACGTACTCGGTCTCGGCCACGCGGAGGGCGCGCACCTCTCCCGAGCCGTTGGAGAGGAACTCCACGGTCGAGGCGAGGAACATCCGCTCGCCGCCCTCTTCGTGCGCGGACGCCATCTCGAACAGGGTCGGGGTCATGGGCCAGGGCTGCGTCTGCGGGCGCTCCCCCGGCGGCTGCTTGCCGATGGCGAGGTTGGTCACGCTGAGCGCACCTTGACGGTGCGCGGTGCCGATGCAGTCGGCGCCGGTGTCGCCGCCGCCGATGACGACGACGTGCTTGCCCTCCGCCGAGATCTGGTGGGGAACCTGGTCGCCGGCGACGGCCTTGTTCGACTCGATGAGGTACTCCATCGCGAAGTGCACGCCGTCGAGGTCACGGCCGGGGATGGGCATGTCGCGGGGCACCGTCGCGCCGGTCGCGACGACGACCGCGTCGTACCGGGCGCGCAGGGCGTCCCACGTGATGTCTTTGCCGATCTCCACGCCCGCGCGGAAGCGCGTGCCCTCGTCTTGCATCTGACGCAGTCGCGCCTCGAGGTGACGCTTCTCCATCTTGAAGTCGGGGATGCCGTACCGCAGCAGGCCGCCGATCCGGTCGTCGCGCTCGTAGACGGCGACCGTGTGTCCGGCGCGGGTCAGCTGCTGGGCCGCCGCGAGACCCGCGGGTCCCGATCCGACGACGGCCACGGTCTTGCCCGTCAGCCGCCCGGGCGGTTCAGCATCGACCCAGCCGTTCGCGAAGGCCTCGTCGATGATCGAGACCTCGATCTGCTTGATCGTGACAGCCGGCTGATTGATGCCGAGCACGCATGAGCTCTCGCAGGGGGCAGGACACAGGCGCCCGGTGAACTCGGGGAAGTTGTTCGTCGCGTGCAGACGCTCGATCGCCGAGCGACCCTCGCCGCGCCACGTCAGATCGTTCCACTCCGGAATGAGGTTGCCGAGCGGGCAACCCTTGTGACAGAAGGGGATGCCGCAGTCCATGCAGCGTCCGGCCTGGCGTCGGAGGACGGCCGAGTCTCCGGGCTCGTACACCTCTTTCCAGTCCATGATGCGCACGGGAATGGGGCGCCGCGCGGGCACCTCACGGTCCGTGACCTTCAGAAAACCTTTCGGGTCAGCCACCCGTCACCTCCAGAATGCGGCTCCAGACCACGTCGCCGTCGGGGTCGAGACCCTCGTCGACGGCGTTCTGACGGGTCTGCAGCACCGCGGCATAGTCGCGCGGAACGACACGGACGAAGTTGGCCAGCTCGGCGTCGAAGTCGTCGAGCAGCTGCCCAGCGACGACGGAGCCGGTCTCGGCCTTGTGCTGCTCGAGCAGGTCGCGCAGGATCTCGGCGTCGCCGGAGCCCAGCGGTCCCAATTCGAGCTCACCGGAGGCGAGGGCCTCGCGGTTCACGAGCGCCTCGTCGAGACGATGGATGTACGCGGTTCCCCCCGACATCCCCGCACCGAGGTTCCGGCCGGTCGCGCCCAGGATGACGGCGAGACCGCCCGTCATGTACTCGAGCGCATGATCGCCGACGCCCTCGACGACAGCCGTCGCCCCCGAGTTGCGGACGAAGAACCGCTCGCCGACCACGCCGTTCAGGAACATCGATCCCTGCGTCGCGCCGTAGCCGATCACGTTGCCCGCGATCACGTTCTCGGATGCGGCGAACACCGAATCGCGAGGAGGTCGGATGACGATGCGGCCTCCTGAAAGACCCTTGCCGACGTAGTCGTTGGAGTCGCCCTCCAACCGCAGGGTGATTCCCGCGGGCATGAAAGCACCGAACGACTGACCCGCGGAGCCGGTGAGGCGCACCTCGATCGAGTCGGACGGGAGCCCGTTCTCGCCGTGTGCGCGCGTGACGCGGTGACCCAGCATGGTTCCCACGGCGCGTTCGGTGTTGCGGATGGGCATATCGATCTCGACATGACCGCCGTGAGCGATGACGTCTTGCGCGCGCTCGATGAGCTGCACGTCGAAGTGCTCGTGAAGCTCGTGGTTCTGCGCGCGGCCGTGGCGACGGGGAACATCCTCGGCGAAGCGCGGACCGTCGAGGATGGGAGCGAGGTTGAGGCCGCTCGCCTTCCAGTGCTCGACTGCACCGTTCACGTCGAGGAGCTCGGCGTGACCGACGGCCTCGTCGAGTGTCCGGAAGCCGAGCTCGGCGAGGTACTCGCGCACCTCTTCGGCGATGAACTCCATGAAGTTGACGACGAACTCCGGCTTGCCGGTGAACCGTGCGCGCAAGACCGGGTTCTGCGTGGCGACGCCCACGGGGCAGGTGTCGAGATGGCAGACCCGCATCATGATGCACCCGGAGACGACGAGCGGCGCCGTGGCGAAGCCGAACTCCTCCGCGCCGAGCAGCGCGCCGACGATCACGTCTCGACCCGTCTTCAGCTGGCCGTCGACCTGCACCACGACCCGGTCGCGCATGCCGTTCAGCATCAGCGTCTGCTGCGTCTCGGCGAGGCCCAGCTCCCACGGGGTGCCCGCGTGCTTCAACGAGTTCAGCGGGCTGGCGCCCGTGCCTCCGTCTTGTCCGGAGACGAGGATGACGTCGCTGAGCGCTTTGGCGACGCCCGCCGCGACGGCTCCGATGCCCGACTGGCTGACGAGCTTGGTGTGGATGCGGGCCTGCGGATTCGCCCGCTTGAGGTCGAAGATCAGCTGCTTGAGGTCTTCGATCGAGTAGATGTCGTGGTGCGGAGGCGGAGAGATGAGGCCGACACCGGCCGTGGCGTGGCGCGTACGTGCCACCCACGGGTAGACCTTCGTCGGTGGCAATTGCCCGCCCTCGCCGGGCTTGGCGCCCTGCGCGAGTTTGATCTGGATGTCTTCGGCCTGGGTGAGGTAGAGGCTCGTGACACCGAACCGGCCGGAGGCGACCTGCTTGATCGCGCTGCGGCGCTCCGGGTCGAGAAGGCGATCGACGTCTTCGCCGCCCTCGCCGGTGTTGGACTTCGCCCCGATGCTGTTCATCGCCACCGCGAGGGTCTCGTGCGCCTCTTGCGAGATGGAGCCGTAGCTCATGGCGCCGGTGGAGAACCGCTTGACGATGGCCGAGACCGGCTCGACCTCGTCGAGCGGGATCGGCGCGCGAACTCCGCCGCGAAGACTGAACATGCCGCGGAGCGTCTTGAGCTCGTGGGCCTGGTCGTCGACCAGCTTCGTGTACTCGCGGAAGATGTCGTACCGACGCTCACGCGTGGCGTGCTGCAGCCGGAAGACGGTGTCGGGGTTGAAGAGGTGCGGCTCGCCGTCGCGGCGCCACTGATACTCTCCGCCGGTCCACAGGCGCTCGTGGGCGCGGACCGCGGCGTCTTCGGGGTAGGCGTAGGCGTGTCGTGCGGCGTTCTCTGCGGCCAGCACGTCGATGCCGATGCCGCCGAGCTTCGTCTCGGTGCCGGTGAAGTACGCGTCCACCAGCTCTTGCGACAGACCGATCGCCTCGAAGACCTGTGCGCCGGCGTAGGAGGAGACCGTCGAGATGCCCATCTTCGACATGATCTTCAGCACACCCTTGCCGAGGCTGTAGATGAGGTTCTTCACCGCCTTCTGCGGCGTGGTGTCGGTGATGCGCCCGGCACGGACCAGGTACTCCACCGTCTCCATCGCGAGATACGGGTTGACCGCCGATGCGCCGTAGCCGATCAGGGTTGCGACGTGGTGCACCTCGCGCACGTCGCCCGCCTCGACGACGAGGCCGACCTTCATGCGGGTCTCGTTGCGGATGAGGTGGTGGTGCACCGCAGCGAGCATGAGCAGCGAAGGGATCGGTGCGAGGTCCTTGTTCGAATCGCGGTCGCTGAGCACGATGAGCTCGGCGCCGTCTTCGATGGCCTGGTCGACCTCGTGGCACATCTGCGTCAGACGCTTCTGCATGCCCTTGTGTCCGGCTTCGACGCGGTAGAGGCCGCGGATCGTCACCGACGAACGCCCGGGGACGGCCGTGTCGATGTGCTGGATCTTCGCGAGCTCGTCGTTGTCGATCACGGGGAAGTCGAGGGTCACGGTGTGCGTGTGGTCGGGCCCCCAGTCGAGCAGGTTGCGCTCGGGGCCGAGCCCGAGCGCGAGCGACGTGACGACTTCTTCGCGGATCGAGTCGAGCGGCGGGTTCGTGACCTGCGCGAACTGCTGCGTGAAGTAGTCGAAGAGCAGGCGCGGACGATCGCTGAGAACGGCGACCGGGGTGTCGCTGCCCATCGCGCCGAGCGGCTCGGCGCCCTTCTGCCCCATCGGGGTCAGGAGGATGCGCACCTCTTCTTCGGTGTAGCCGAACGTGCGCTGTCGACGGGTGATCGATGCGATCGGGTGCACGATGTGCTCGCGCTCGGGGAGCTCGGACAGGCGCACCCGCCCGGCGTCCAGCCACTCCTGCCACGGTTGCATCGCGGCCAGGTCGGCCTTGATCTCGTGGTCGGGCACGATGCGACCCTGCGCGGTGTCGACGAGGAACATGCGGCCGGGACGAAGTCGGCCACGGCGCTTGATGCGCTCGGGGGCGAAGTCGAGGACGCCGGTCTCGCTGCCGATCACGACGAGGCCGTCGGTCGTCTCGGTCCAGCGCCCGGGGCGGAGCCCGTTGCGGTCGAGCGTCGCTCCGACCAGCGTGCCGTCGGTGAAGATGAGCGCGGCGGGGCCGTCCCACGGTTCCATCTGCATGGAGTGGTAGTCGTAGAACGCCCGGAGGTCGGGGGCGATCGTCGCCTGCTTCTCGTACGCCTCGGGCACCATCATCATGACCGCGTGCGGCAGGCTCCGGCCGGTCAGCGTCAGCAGTTCCAACACCTCGTCGAACGACGCGGAGTCGCTCGCGCCATCGGTGCAGATGGGCAGCAGCGGACGGATGTCGCCGATGAGCTCGGACTCCAGCTGCGACTGGCGGGCACGCATCCAGTTGCGGTTGCCCTTGACGGTGTTGATCTCGCCGTTGTGGGCCAGCATGCGCAGCGGCTGCGCAAGCGGCCACGACGGGAAGGTGTTCGTGGAGTAGCGGGAGTGGACCACCGCGAGCTCGGAGGCGAACCGCTCGTCTTGCAGGTCGGGGTAGAACGGCTCGAGCTGGAGGGTGGTGACCATGCCCTTGTAACCGAGAGTCCGGCTCGACAGCGAGACGAAGTACGCGCCCAGCTCGGTGCGGGAGCGCTTGCGCAGACGGTAGACGCGTCGGTCGAGGGCGATCCCCGACAGGGCGGCGGTGTCGCCGACGGCGGGCCGCGAGACGAACAGCTGCTCGAACGCGGGCCGCGCTTCGTAGGCGAGCTTTCCCAGGTTTTCGTCGTCGGTCGGCACTTCGCGCCAGCCGAGCACCACGAGGTTCTCGGACGCCGCGATGCGCTCGATTCCGGCCTTGAGTTCGGCGCGGCCTTCGTGATCCAGCGGCAGGAAGATCATGCCCGCCGCGTACTCGCCCATGGGCGGAAGGTCGAAGTCGACGACGGCGCGCAGGAACGCGTCGGGCATCTGCGTCAGGATGCCTGCTCCGTCGCCGGTGCCGGCGTCCGATCCGATCGCGCCGCGGTGCTCGAGGTTGCGCAGCGCGGTCAACGCCAGCTCGACGATGTCGTGACCGGCGACGCCGCGCAGGGTCGCGACCATCGCCAGCCCGCACGCGTCTTTCTCGAAGGCCGGGTTGTACATCCCCTGGCGAGGGGGGAAGGCGCCGCCTGCGGCGCCTGAACGGGGGCTCGAAGGCATTCCTGCCGTCCTCACGTTGATGCTCAGGATGGGACGACGTCGGCCCTGGATAGTTACTTCGTGACGGAGCTGCTTGTGGCGCTGCCGACCGGATCTTTCGTCGCGGGCGGTTCGCTCACGTCGACGAAGTCGTGGGGGTCAGGCGAGTGTACCGCTCCTACCCCCTGCGGCTCGCGACCGGGCATGTACGCCGACGGTTCGTAACCGGTGTGGCGTCGCTTCTGCACGATCATGATGACGAGGCCGAGGATGACCCCGGCGATCGCGGCCCACACGTTCGTGCGCAGCCCGAAGAAGACCTCGCTCGGATCGATGCGGATCGTCTCCCAGATGATGCGACCGGCGCTGTACCAGACGAGGTACAGACCGAACGTGCGGCCCCACTGCAGCGTGAAGGCCCTCGCCGCGAGGATGATGACCGCGGCACCGAACAGGTTCCACAAGACCTCGTAGAGGAACGTGGGGTGGAAGAGCGTTCCCGGTTCGAGGCCGGGAGGGAAGGCCGAGTTCTCGCTGTCGATCTCGAGTCCCCACGGCAGGTCGGTGGGAAGGCCGAAGAGCTCCTGGTTGAACCAGTTGCCGAAGCGACCCATCGCCTGGGCGATGATGAGGCCGGGGGCGAGGGCGTCGGCGAAGGTCCAGAAGCGGATGCCGGTCCAGCGGCAGCCGAGGTAGGCCCCCACGGCACCGCCGAGCAGCGCCCCGTAGATGGCGATGCCGCCCTCCCAGATCGCCCAGACCGAACCGGGCTCGAACGGGTTCCAGGGGTTCGAGCCCTCGCCGAAGTAGAAGCCCGGGTGTGTGACGACGTGGAAGATGCGTGCGCCGACGATGGCGATCGGAATGGCCAGGAGGCAGATATCGATCACGACCCACTGCTCACCGCCGCGCTTCGTCAGGCGGTGGTTGGTGAGCAGAGTCGCGACGATGATCCCGGCGATGATGCACAGCGCATAGAAGTGGATCGGCACCGGTCCGATGAAGAATCGGCTGATCTCAGGGCTCGGGATGCTGGCGAGCACACCTGTGGGCGCGCTCGTAGGGGCGAACGTCATGATCGAAGTCTAGAGTCGTTCGCCGGTGCCCGCAGACAGGGCACGAGCGACCTCCGCGAGACCGTCGACGCCGCCGTCGCGCAGAGCGCGGACGAGGGCCGTGCCCACGATCGCCCCGTCGGCGTATTCCAGGACGCCCGAGATCTGGTCGGCCGTCGAGATGCCGATGCCGACGCACGCGCGCTCGGCACCGTGCGCGCGCAGTCGACCCACGAGTGTGCGGGCCGCCGCATCCAGTTCGGTGCGTTCGCCCGTGATCCCCATCGTCGAGACGGTGTAGACGAAACCCGTCGACGATCGGGCGATGAGTTCGAGACGTTCTTCGCTCGATGTCGGGGCGGCGAGGAAGACGCGGTCGAGGCCGGTGCGTTCGCTCGCGGCGATCCACTCCTGCGCCATGTCGGGGGTGATGTCGGGGGTGATGAGTCCGGCGCCGCCCGCGGCGAGCAACTCGTCCGCGAAACGGTCGACGCCGAACTGCAGCACCGGGTTCCAATAGGTCATCACGAGCACCGGCACGTCGACGCGGCGCGTGACCTCGCGGATGACGGTGAAGAGGTCGCGCAGCCGGAATCCGGCGGCGAGAGCGACCTGCGTCGCCTCCTGGATGATCGGCCCGTCCATCACGGGGTCGCTGTAGGGCGGCCCGATCTCGAGGATGTCGGCGCCGTTCTCGGCCAGTGCGACCGCCGCCTCGATGCTCGTCTCGATGTCGGGGAACCCGGCCGGAAGATATCCGACGAAGACGCCGCGGCCGTTGGCGTGGGCGGCGTCGATCGCGGCGGCGACCCGGGAGGTCACAGTTCCGTGCCCTCGCCCTTGGCCGCGTCCTCGGCGGGCGCGGTGGTGACGACGGGCACATTCTCGGCGTCGTACAGCTCGAAGTAGCGGGCAGCGGTGTCCATGTCTTTGTCGCCGCGGCCGGACAGGCAGATCGCGATGACACCGTCTGGGCCGAATTCGCGACCGACGCGCAGAACGCCCGCGAGCGCGTGCGCCGACTCGATCGCCGGAATGATCCCCTCGGTCTTCGACAGCAGACGCAACGCCTGCATGGCCTCGTCGTCGGTGGCCGGAATGTACTCGGCGCGTCCGATCGATGACAGCCACGCGTGCTCCGGCCCGACGCCCGGGTAGTCGAGCCCCGCCGAGATCGAGTGGGACTCGACCGTCTGGCCGTCTTCGTCCTGCAGCACGAATGTCTTCGCACCGTGCAGCACACCGGGGCGCCCGCGCTCGATGGACGCGGCGTGGCGCGGCGTGTCGACTCCGTCGCCGGCGGCTTCGACGCCGAACAGGCGCACGGACTCGTCGTCGAGGAAGGCGTCGAACATGCCGATCGCGTTCGATCCGCCGCCGACGCACGCGAAGACGGCGTCGGGGAGGCGTCCGAGTTCGTCGAGCATCTGGGCGCGCGCCTCTTCGCCGATGACCTTCTGGAAGTCGCGCACCATCGCGGGGAACGGGTGGGGGCCCGCGGCGGTGCCGAAGATGTAGTTGGTCGTCTCGACGCTCGCGACCCAGTCGCGGTAGGCCTCGTTGATCGCATCTTTCAAGGTGCGCGAGCCCGTCGTGACGGGGATGACTTCGGCGCCGAGCAGACGCATCCGTGCCACGTTCAGCGCCTGGCGCTCGGTGTCGACCTCGCCCATGTAGATCGTGCACTCGAACCCGAACAGCGCCGCCGCCGTCGCCGTGGCGACGCCGTGCTGACCGGCGCCGGTCTCGGCGATGACCCGGGTCTTGCCGAGCCGCTTGGTCAGGAGAGCTTGCCCGAGGACGTTGTTGATCTTGTGCGAACCGGTGTGGTTCAGGTCTTCTCGCTTGAGGAAGACGCGTGGTCCGCCGACGTGCTCGGCGAACCGGGGAACCTCGGTGAGAACCGAGGGGCGCCCGGCGTAGGTGTGCAGGAGCCCGCGAAGCTCGTCGAGGAAGACCGGGTCGACGATGGCCGTCT
Source organism: Microbacterium shimangi (assembly GCF_043556445.1). Taxonomy (NCBI): domain Bacteria; kingdom Bacillati; phylum Actinomycetota; class Actinomycetes; order Micrococcales; family Microbacteriaceae; genus Microbacterium; species Microbacterium shimangi. Next base: position 772,160 of record NZ_JBIGII010000004.1, on the reverse strand, counting down.
CGTAGACGGCGGTGAGCTCGTCGATCGCCGCGATGAGCGACTCGGGCATGAAGCGCCCGCCGAACTCTCCGAAGAAGGGACCGTTCTCGGTGCGCAGACTCATGATGATGCTCCTTGCAGATCGCCGTCGTGGAGAAAACGGCGGAGGGTGGCGACGGGGTCGCCGGTGACCAGCGCCTCGCCGACGAGGACGGCGTCGGCGCCGGCTGAACGATAGTGCGCGACGTCGGCGGGGGTCAGCACCGCCGACTCGGCGATCTTGACGGCGTCGGCGGGGATGCCCTCGACGAGGCGACCGAAGAGGTCGCGGTCGAGTTCGAAGGTCGAGAGATCGCGGGCGTTGACCCCGATGAGCCGCGCACCGAGATCGGCGGCGCGAGCCACCTCGTCGGCGGAGTGCGCCTCGACCAGAGCGGTCATCCCGAGCTGGCCGGTGAGTTCGAACAGTTCACTGAGGGTCTTCTGATCGAGCGCAGCGACGATGAGGAGCACGAGATCGGCGCCGGCCGCGCGGGCTTCGACCACCTGGTAGGGCGTCGCGAGGAAATCTTTGCGCAGCACGGGGATTCCCACGGCTGCCTTCACCGCCTCGAGGTCTGCGAGGGAGCCCTTGAACCGGCGCCCCTCGGTCAGCACCGAGATCGCCGATGCACCACCGGTCTGGTAGAGACCGGCCTGGTGTGCGGGGTCGGGGATGTCGGCGAGATCACCGCGCGAGGGGCTTGCCCGCTTGACCTCGGCGATGATCTTCACCCGATCGGCCGGGGCGAGAGCGGTGACGACGTCGAGAGCGGGAGCACGATCGAGCGCTGCACGCTCGACAGAGGCGAGCGGTCGCTCCACGGCGCGAGCCTGGGAATCTTCGACTGCGCCGTCCGTCAGGTCGGCGAGCATGCTTCGTCGCGCTGGCTCGTGCTCAGCACGGGCGCTCAATGCTCTTTGACCGTGGTCTTGGAGCCGCCGACCCCGTAGCCGGCCTTCTTCATCGCTGCGCCGACGACCAGACCGACCAGGATGAGTCCGACGGAGGCCCAGACGAGCCAGGGCACGTCGAAGTAGAACGCCGCGGTGCCGATGGAGAAGCCGACGAGCATGATCGTGATGGCCGTCCACGCGGCCGGCGAGTGTCCGTGGCCGGGGTCGCCGAGGGGGTTGCTCATGGGTCTCCTTGTGGTGTCGGCGCGATCGTGCGCGCACGGGGAAAGTCTACCGGTGCTGTTCTTCTGCGGTGGGATCGTCACCGCGCGAGAGGTCGTCCCACGAATCGATGGCGTCGTGCGGCCTCGACCCCTCGGCCCCTGCCGTCGCAGCGGCCGCCTGGTAGCGGCGGTCGGCGCTCCCCCGCCACCGACGGGCGGTGATGAGCGTGAAGAGACCGGCGGCGATGAGGACGACCTGAGCGATCGCGGTGAGGGCCGGCCACGGTGTCGATGTCGTCGAAGCGACGAGGTCGGCGACAGCATCCGCCCCTCCGATTCCCGTGGCGGAGGTCACGGTCGCCGCCACCGCGGAGACGGGGGGCGCGACGGCCACCTGCGCGCTCAGCACGCCGAGGATCGCCCCAATGGCGATGCTGAGCACACCGAAGACGTAGCGGAGCACGAGCCCGGTGATCGACAGCGCGGCGCCGAGGGCGAGCGTGGCGAGGCTGAGAGGCGTCAGCACGGGCACGGCAGCCGCGCCCGCGACCACCAGCTCCTCGCCGGCGCCGTCGGCGAGGATCACCGTGATCCACGTCTGGGTGGAGCCGATCACGCCGATGGCTCCGGCGAGCAGCGTGCCCAGAACGGTCAGAAGACGCGCACGTCGGATCATGGCGCGGTGCCGGTCACCGGCGTCAAGTCGTCGGCATCGAAGCAGGTGTGGTCGCCGGTGTGGCAGGCCGCGCCGATCTGCTCGACCTCGATCAGAAGGGCGTCGCCGTCGCAGTCCAGTCGCGCACCGCGCACGAGCTGGATGTGGCCGGACGTATCGCCCTTGCGCCAGTATTCCGCCCGCGACCGCGACCAGTACGTCACGCGTCCCTCGGTGAGGGTGCGTCGCAGCGCCTCGGCGTCCATCCACGCGAGCATGAGCACCTCGCGGGTGTCCCACTGCTGGATGACAGCCGGAGTGAGCCCGTCGGCATTGAAGACCACGCGGGCGATGCGCTCCTCGACCGACGGTCCGTGAGGCTCTCGAAGGGCGGTCATCGGCGCACCTCGATCCCGTCGGCGATCAGCGCGGCTTTGACGTCTCCGACGGTCAGCGCGCCGGAGTGGAAGACGGATGCGGCGAGCACCGCGTCGGCGCCCGCGCGGATCGCGGGCGCGAAGTCGTCGACCGCGCCCGCTCCTCCGGAGGCGATGACCGGCACGCTCGCGAGCTCGCGCATCAATCCCACGAGTTCGAGGTCGAACCCGGCCTTGGTTCCGTCGGCGTCGATCGAGTTCACCAGCAACTCCCCCGCGCCCCGTTCGATGGCCTCGCGAGCCCAATCGAGCGCGTCGAGGGTCGTTTCGGTGCGTCCGCCGTGGGTCGTCACGACGAAGCCCGAGTCGACGGACGGGGAGCGCTTGACGTCGAGGGAGAGCACGAGCACCTGCGAGCCGAAGCGGTCGGCGATCTCGTCGAGAACGCCGGGGCGGGCGATTGCCGCCGAGTTGACGCCGATCTTGTCGGCTCCCACCGCGAGGAGACGCGCGACGTCTTCGGAGGAGCGGACGCCGCCGCCGACGGTGAGCGGGATGAAGACCTCTTCAGCCGTGCGCCGCACGACGTCGTAGGTGGTCGCCCGCTCGTCCACCGTGGCGGTCACGTCGAGGAATGTGATCTCGTCGGCACCCTGCGCGAAGTACAGCCGGGCGAGTTCCACGGGGTCGCCCATGTCGCGCAGATCGACGAAGTTCACGCCCTTCACCACCCGGCCCGCGGCGACGTCGAGGCAGGGGATCACGCGGCGCGCGAGAGACACGTCAGAGCCTCGCGGCGTGGATCTCGGTGACGAGGATCGCGCGAGCACCCATCGCGTACAGCGCATCCATGACCTGGTTCACGCCCTTGCGGGGGCTCATGACGCGCACGGCCACCCACTCGGGGTCGCGCAGCGGCGAGATCGTCGGCGATTCGATTCCCGGAGCGATTGCGACGGCTTCGTCGATCAGTCGAACGGGGAGGTCGTAGTCGATCAGCACGTAGCGGCGCGCGACCATGACGCCCTTCAGGCGACGGAGCAGGGTCTGCGTGCCGCCGGCCTCGGTGGGTCCGCTGATGAGCACGGCGTCGGATTCGAGGATCACCGGGCCGAAGATCTCGAGGCCGGCCTGGCGAAGGGTGGTGCCGGTCGACACGACGTCGGCGACAGCATCCGCCACCCCCAACTGCACGGCCGACTCGACCGCGCCGTCGAGCGGCACCAGATCGACGGCGATGCCCCGCTCGTCGAGGAACCCGTCGACGAGGCCCGGATAGGCCGTCGCGACGCGGAGGCCCTCGAGTTCGGCGATGTCGGAGAACCGCCCGGGGCGTGCGGCGAAGCGGAACGTCGAGCCCCCGAAGCCGAGGGCTTCGATCTCACGGGCGCCGGGCATGCGGGCGTCGAGCAGCAGGTCGCGTCCGGTGATGCCGACGTCGAGTGCGCCGGAGCCGACGTACGTGGCGATGTCTTTCGGGCGCAGGTAGAAGAACTCGACGTCGTTCGTCGGGTCGATGGTGTGCAGGTCTTTCGGATCGCGGCGGCCGGTGTAACCGGCCTCGGCGAGCATCGCGGCGGAGGTCTCGGAGAGCGAGCCCTTGTTCGGCACGGCGATTCGCAGCATGGCGGAGGCTTTCGGGTCGAAGGGGTGGGGCGAGTGCGGAACGCTCAGAGATGTCGGTAGACGTCTTCGAGCGTCAGCCCCTTCGCGACCATCATCACCTGAAGGTGGTAGAGCAGCTGCGAGATCTCTTCGGCGGCGGCATCGGACGATTCGTACTCGGCCGCCATCCACACCTCAGCCGCCTCTTCGACGATCTTCTTGCCGATGGCGTGGACTCCGGCGTCCAATTGCGCGACCGTGCCCGAGCCCGTGGGGCGTTCGACCGCCTTCGCACTGAGCTCGGCGAACAGGGCGTCGAACGTCTTCACTCGTCCAGGGTATCTGGCCCGAAGGGCGGTCGGCGTCGCGAGGGTGTCGGGGAAACCACGGTTCAGTGCGCGGCGATGCTGAGCAGGATGATCACGATGCCCAGCAGCGTCGTCGTCACGACACCCGCGACCCGCCACGGCCAGGTGCTGCCGTTGCGGCGGGCATTGAGGTAACCGATGACGCCGAGGAGCACGATCCCGCTGAACAACGCGGCGAAATAGGCCGACCATTCGTCGACCCCGAGCGCCGACGTCGCCAGAAGCGCGACAGGGATCAGCATCGCCAACGCCATTCCCGACGAGTGGCGGACGCCGTCGAGGATCGCGCGGCCGAGCGGCGGAGCGGGGCGTCGACCGCGGCTCGCGACCACCGCGGCGTAGATGTGGGCCAGCCAGAACACGGCGACCGTGCCCAGGACGAAGACGATCACATCGTCGTCGGTGTCGGCGTCGATCTCGCCGGCGATGAGCGCGGTGACCAGCACGATGCCGTAGACGCCGTGCTCGCCGCTGTACGCGCTGAGCAGTCGACGGGCGTGGTGAGCGGCGCCTTTCGGGTGCGGCCGGGAGCCCGTCGTGTCGTCGATGTCGCTCATCGCTGTTGCCGCGCTCTCGGTCAGTGGCGGTGCGCCCGCGACGCGGTCGCGCGAAGCGAGCGGATCGCGGCGTCGGGGTCGCCGGCGCCGAAGACGGCGGAGCCGGCGACGAACGTGTCGGCCCCCGACTCTGCCGCCTGAGCGATCGTGGACTCGGAGACGCCGCCGTCGACCTGCAGCCACACGGCCGAGCCGCGCCGACGGGCTTCGTCGGCCAAGGAGCGCAGTTTCGGCATGGTCTCGGGCATGAACGACTGGCCGCCGAAGCCGGGCTCGACGGTCATGACGAGGATCTGGTCGAATTCGTCGAGCACGTCGAAGAGTCCTTCGATGGGCGTCGCCGGTTTGACGGCGACACCCGCGCGCGCCCCGATCGCGCGCAGCCGGCGCGCCAGCGCGACCGGCTCGGCGGCTGCCTCGAGGTGGAAGGTGACGGATGCCGCTCCCAGCTCCGCGTACTCGGGAGCCCATCGTTCGGGCGCGTCGATCATGAGGTGCACGTCGAGCGGTACCGGACTCGTCTCCTGGATGCGACCCACCATCTGCGGCCCGAACGTGAGGTTCGGCACGAAGTGGTTGTCCATGACGTCGACGTGCACGTAGTCGGCACCGGCGATGCGGGCGAGCTCGGCCTGCATGTTGACGAAGTCAGCGGCCAGGATGCTGGGATTGATGCGGAATTCCGTGGGGTCGGGCACGGCACCCATTATCGCCCGCTCGGCGCGCGCGCCGTCGCTCCCCCGCAGCGGGCTGCGCGTGGCGCGTCGCGGTGCGGGCGAGCAGCGGTTGTACAGCGGGTCAGCGCTTGCGCAGGAGCGCGATCGACATCGCGTCGGTGCCGTGGCGATGGGGCCAGAGCTGGGCGCGACCCGACCCGTCTTCCTGCTCGGGCAGGTCGATGGGGTTCCGCGACACACGACGCACGACCTCGCGCGCGTCGAGCTCCTCGACGGCGCCCCCGAGCTTTCGGCGCACTTCGGCCACGACCCCGGCCGTCTCGGCCAGGTGCGGCGAGCACGTGACGTAGGCCACGATGCCGCCGGGCTTCACGGCGGTGAATGCGGCGAGTACGAGGTCTCGCTGCAGGTCGGCGAGGGCGGGAACGTCGGTCGGGGCCTTGCGCCACCGTGCTTCGGGGCGTCGCCGCAGGGCTCCGATGCCCGTGCAGGGGGCGTCGACCAGCACTCGGTCGTAGGCACCGGGAGTGCGCGCGGCCCGCGCGCGGCCGTCTTCTTCGCTCACCTCGACGACGAGCGGCACCTCGGCGACGGCACGACGAACGAGCCCCGCGCGTGCGGGGATGATCTCGTTCGCATCGAGCGTGGCACCCGCGGCGAGGGCCTCGGCGGCGAGGAGGGCGGTCTTGCCCCCGGGCCCCGCACAGAGATCGAGCCAGCGCTCACCGGGGGCGACGGGCACCGCGCGCGATAGGGCGAGAGCCGCCAATTGCGAACCCTCGTCCTGCACTCGCAGACGGCCGTCCGATTCCCGCACGAGCCGCTCGGGGTCTCCCCCGCCCAAGACGAAGCCGTCGGGGGCGTACGGGGTGACGCGGGCGTCGGAGGGGCGCTCAGCGAGACCGGGAAGAGCCAGCATGCCCACCCGGGGGGCATCGTTGTCGGCGTCGAGCAACGCGTCGAGTTCGTCCGCGCGTCCTTCGGCACCGAGAGCACGGCGAAAGGCGCGCAGAATCCACACGGGATGCGAGGTCGTGATCCCGCGGCGCTCGTCGTCGGAACGGGCGGAGCGTTCGAGCTCCGCGTACCAGTGCCCGGGGGTCTCCCGCGAGATGCGACGCAGCACCGCATTGACGAAGCCCGGGGCCCCGCGTGAACCGGTCTCGCGGGCGAGCTCGACGGATTCGTTGACGGCTGCGTGCGAGGCGACGCGTGTCGACAGCAGTTGGTGGGTGCCCAGACGCAGTGCATCGAGCACCGCGGGGTCGATCTCATCGACGGGCCGCTCCGCGACGAGGTTGATGAGGGCGTCGTACGTGCCGCGCCGGCGCAGCGTGCCGTAGGTCAACTCGGTCGCCAGAGCCGCGTCTTGCGTGTCGAGTCGTGCGCGGACGATCGAATGCGGAAGCAGGAGGTTCGCGTAGGCGTCGTCGGTGGACACCGCGTGCAGCACGTCGAACGCGACGCGCCGTGCGCCCTGGACCTTCACGAACCGGCCACCGGGTTCTCGGTGCGCAGGCCCCGCCACCAGTCCCCCGCCGCCATCGCCGGCTTTCCGGCGGGTTGCACCGTGACGAGTTCGACCGGCGCGGTGCCAGTGCCCACGAGCACGGCGCGACCGGATGCGGCGAGCACCCCCGGTGCGAGAGTCTCGGTGGTCTCCGCGTCGCGCGCCGCGAGGATCTTCACCCGGGCTCCGTCGACGGTCGTGTGGGCTCCCGGTTCGGGAGTGACGCCGCGCACCCGATCGAGGATCGTCGCTGCATCCGCCGTCCAGTCCAGGGCCCCGTCGGCGAGGGTCAGCTTCGCCGCGAACGTGGGCTCGCCGACCTGGTCGACGGAACGCGCCGAGCCGTCGGCGATCGCATCGACGACGCGGGCGAGAAGGGGGCCACCCCGCTCGGCCAGGGCGGCCAGCACGTCGCCGGCCGTCGCGCCCTCGGGAACCTCGTAGCGTTCCTCGGCGAAGACCGGCCCGGCATCGAGCTCGGCGACGAGCTGGAAGACGCTCGACCCGGTGACGCGATCACCCGCGATGAGCGAACGCTGCACGGGAGCCGCGCCGCGCCAGGCGGGAAGCAGCGAGAAATGCAGGTTGATCCAGCCGTGCGTCGGAAGCGACAGAAGCGGCTCCCGAACGAGCCCGCCGTAGGCGACGATCACGCCGAGGTCGGGGGCCTCCCCGGCGATGTGCGCGGTGACCTCGTCGTCGAGACGCGAGGCCTTGTGGACGACGAGCCCGAGCTCGTCGGCCGCGACGGCGACCGGCGACGGCGTCATCACGCGGCGGCGCCCCTGGGGGGCGTCGGTGCGGGTGATCACCGACGACACCTCGTGCTCGCCGGCGGCGAGTGCGCGAAGCGCGGGCACGGCGACCTCGGGGGTCCCGGCGAAGACGAGGCGCATGAGTCTCCTCAGAGGTCGGGTTCGGCGACGTCGAGCCGAACTTTCAGTGTATTCCGCGGGCGTGGGCCGCGCTCACGGGGCAGGCGGCGGGCTCGGAGCGCATCGGCGATGACCGAGGCCCGCAGGCTCTCGGCGACCGCCCGGCCGTGGGGGTAGTCGAAGCGCACCAGCGCGCGGGACTCGGGGGCGCTTCCTGCCTCGGTCGCGACGACCGGGCCGAGGATGGCGGCGGCGTCGAGCGTCGGCACATCGGTGCGCAGCGTCGCCAGAGCGGTGTCGACCGACTTCGCCGCGCCCTCCACCGTGGCCAGCCGCACCGCGGGGGGCATGTGCAGCGGTGCCCGGTCGGCGAGCTCGGCTCGCGCGTACGCGGGCTGCGTCCAGGTGGCGAGAGCGCGGGCCACGGGCCCCGCCACACCGACCAGATGCACGGGAGCGCCGGGCGCGGCGAGGGCGGCCGCGTTCGACCACCAGCGCAGGCAGTGCTCGCCGATCCGCAGCGCCTCGGCCTGCAGCATCCGCTCGCCGTCGAGCAGGATCACGGCACGGTAGCCGCCGGGTGCGACGGGTTCGGCACCGCGGGTCGCGATGACCAGGGCAGGACGACCGTCGACCTCACTGAGCGGATGCGCCCCGTCGGAGACGATCACGCGGGTGTTCGCGAATGCGCGCCCGAGCTCGTCGGCGGTGCGCTCGCTTCCCGACGAAGACATGCGCACCTTCGTGGACTGGCAGTGCGGGCAGGTCCAAGAGTGGGCGGAGCGACCGCACCACGCACAGACGGGCACGGCGCCCGGTCGAGCGGCGCGCAGCGGGCCCGTGCAGTGCAGGCACCGCGCGGGCCGTCGGCACTCGCCGCACGTGAGCGAGGGGGCATAACCGGGGCGGGCCACCTGCACGAGGACCGGCCCGTGCTGAAGGGCTTCGCGCGCCGCGGCGAACGCGGCCGACGGCACGCGCGAGCCGCGGTTCTCGCCCTCACGCGTCGCGCTGAGCACGATGCGCGGCGAGGGGCGCCGCGCGGCGGGCGCCTCATGGACGAACCCGATCTCGACGAGCCGCTGCACCTCGGTGGTCCGCGTGTGTCCGGCGAACAGTAGAGCGGAGCCCTCGAGTTCTTGACGCACGAGAGCGGCGTCGCGGGCGTGGACCCCCGGCGACAGTTGCTCGGACAGGAGCGAATCGCCGTCGTCCCAGATCGCGACGAGCCCCACATCGTGCGCCGCGGCGTAGACCGCGGAGCGCCGACCGACCACGATGCACGGTGCATCCGACAGCGTGCGCAAGAACTGCCCGTAGCGCGCAGGGCCCGATTGATCGGCGTCGTGACGGACGACCGCAGCGGCGTCGACGAAAGTGGCGAGCGCTGCGGTCAGCTGTGCTTGATCGCGGTAGTCGGGGACGACGAGGATCGCGCTCCGCCCCCGCGCCAGGGTGCGCGCAGCGGCCGCGGCGAGCACGATCGCCCACTCCCCGACCGCCAGATCGGTCGCGGGCCGCGGCGGTGCGTCGAGGGCGATGCGCCCGCCGGCATCGAGGAGTCCGCGTAGGGCGGGGAATCCCCCGACGAGAGCTTCCGCCCGGGCGAGCGACGGCGCCGACACCTGCGGCGCGTCGGGGGCGGGGGAAGCCGCCCAGGTCTTCTCGGCGCGCACCATGCGCTTGGGGATCGCCAGGCGCAGGATGTCGGCGGCCGAACCCGCGGCCCGGTCGGCGACCCGTCGCGCCAGCGCGTACAGACCGGGGGTGAGCACCGGGACGGGCGAGACCACCGCCTCGACCTCCGACAGCGGCCTCTCCCCCGCATCGTCGTCGACCTCGACGATGTAGGCGTCGACGAGGCGCCCGGCGGTGCGCAGCGGCACGCGCACGCGCACGCCGGGGTTCGCTTCGTGGGCCAGCTGCGACGGAATCGCGTAGTCGAACAGCCGATCGAGCTGCGGCAGGGGCGACTCGAACAGCACCCGAGCCACGCGCCGCGGTGTCGCTTCGGTCGAACCCGACTCCGCAGCATCCGATCCGGACGCCGGCGAAGTCACGTCAGAGTCCTGCGGCCGCGCGCAGCTCCTCCACACGGTCGGTGCGTTCCCAGGTGAAATCGGGGAGCTCGCGGCCGAAGTGCCCGTACGAGGCGGTCTGCGCGTAGATCGGACGGAGGAGGTCGAGCTGGTCGATGATCGCTTTCGGGCGCAGATCGAAGACGGCGAGGATCGCGCGGGTGATGGCGTCGTCGTCGATGTGCCCCGTGCCGAAGCTCTCGACGTACAGGCCGACGGGCTGGGCCTTGCCGATCGCGTAGGCGATCTGCACCTCGAGCCGGTCGGCGAGACCCGCCGCAACCGCGTTCTTCGCCACCCAGCGCATGGCGTAGGCCGCCGAGCGGTCGACCTTCGAGGGGTCTTTGCCGCTGAACGCCCCGCCGCCGTGGCGCGCAGCGCCGCCGTAGGTGTCGATGATGATCTTGCGACCGGTGAGGCCGGCGTCGCCCTTCGGGCCGCCGACGACGAAGGGCCCTGCCGGGTTGATGTAGAACTTCACGTCGGGCAGATCGAGCCCGGTCTGGGCGAGCACCGGGTCGATGATCTCGGCGCGAACCCGCTCGCGCAATTCTTCTTGCGACACGTCGGGGTGGTGCTGGGTCGACAGAACGACCGACTCGACGGTCTTCGGCGTCTGTCCGTCGTAGCCGAGCGTCACCTGCGTCTTGCCGTCGGGGCGGAGGAACGGCAGCGTGCCGTCGCGGCGCACCGCGGCGAGGCGCTCGGCCATGCGGTGGGCGGTCCAGCTCGCCATGGGCATGAGCTGGGGAGTCTCGGTGGTCGCGTAGCCGAACATGATGCCCTGGTCGCCCGCGCCCTGCTCGTCGCGGGGGTCGACCGAACCGCGCTCGCGCTGCTCAAAGGCCTTGTTGACCCCCGAGGCGATGTCGGACGACTGCGCGCCGATCGAGATGCTGACGCCGCACGAGTCGCCGTCGAAACCCGTGTCGCTCGAGGTGTACCCGATGCGGTTGACGACCTCGCGGACGATTGCCGGGATCTCGACGTAGGCACTCGTCGACACCTCACCGGCGACGTGTACGAGTCCCGTCGTGACGAGCGTCTCGACGGCGACGCGACCGATCGGGTCTTCGCGGAGGATCGCGTCGAGGATGCTGTCGGAGATCTGGTCGCAGATCTTGTCGGGGTGCCCCTCGGTGACGGACTCGGATGTGAACAGCCGCAGCTCGGTCATGATGCTCCTGATGGGCGGGTCGGGGATGGCACAAGTATGCCCCGGGTGGCCGACAGCCGGCCCGGGGCCCTTGTTCGTTCTTTACGCACGCCGCCGAGGGCGGCATGGGGAGGAGCGCTCGCTCAGACGGCCTCTTCGACAGCGCGCAGGCGCAGCTTGTCTTCGTGGATCTCGTGCAGCGCGATCGTCAGCGGCTTGTCTTCGACCGTCGAGTCGACGAGCGGGCCGACGTTGTCGAAGAGGTTGCCTTCGTGGAGGTCGGAGTAGTAGTCGTTGATCTGTCGCGCGCGCTTCGACGCGAAGATGACGAGCTGATACTTCGAATCGACCTTCGTGAGAAGGCTGTCGATGGGCGGATCGATGATGCCCTGGTTGCGAGTCGGCATAGCAGACCTCCTGGTCTCGGGGAACGGATGCGGCGCGCCAGGCGCCGAAGCATCCGTTCAGTCTACCGCGTCCCCACCCGGACAGCCGAGAGCGCCCCTCTCGGCCAGTCGTGCTCGAAGATCGGGCGGAAACCGGCGCTCTCGGCTCGAAGGAGTCAGCGTGCGGCGACCGCGACGACGGCCTCGGCGGCGGCATCCACCTCGTCGTTCACCACGCGGTAGTCGAACTCCCCCTGAGCCGCCAGCTCGGTCTTCGCGGTGCGCAGGCGCCGGGCGCGTTCTTCCGAATCCTCGGTGCCTCGGCCGACGAGTCGCTGGACGAGTTCGTCCCAACTGGGCGGCAGCAGGAACACCAGCGTCGCAGACGGATCGGCGGCGCGCACCTGGCGCGCGCCCTGCAGGTCGATCTCGAGCAGGGCGGTGCCTCCCTCGTCGAGCACGCGCTCGAGGGGGGCCCGCGGTGTGCCGTAGCGGTACTTGTTGTGCACCGTCGCGTGCTCGAGGAGGGCGTCGGTGGCGATGAGGCGGTCGAACTCGGCGTCGTCGACGAAGTAGTAGTGCTCGCCGTCGACCTCGCCGGGCCGGGGCGGTCGGGTGGTCGCGGAGACCGAGAGGTGGATCTCGGGGTGGTGCTCTTTGATGTGCGCGGCCACGGTTCCCTTGCCCACCGCGGTCGGGCCGGCGAGTACCACGAGGCGGCTGCGCCCCGCGCGGGGGCCGGGTTCGGGCCAGCGTCCGTCGAGGAACGTCGTCAGGGCGCGCCGTTGACGGGCACCGAGTCCGCCGAGGCGTTTCACCGGCGAGATCGCGAGGTCGACCAGGATGCGATCGCGCTTTCCTTCGCCGATCGCGGGGATGGCGGTCAGGAAGTCGGTCACGCGCATCGCGCCCGCCGGCGATTCGGGGTCGGCGAGGGCCCGGCGCAGCAGCTCCTGCGGGCTGATCACCCGGGTGGCGACGTCGCGTTTGAGCGACGCCCTGGCTCGGCGTGCGGCGACGGCGCGACGGGATGCGGCGACGCGGTCGACCTCGGGGGGGCGTGGGGCGTCAGCCACGGTCGACTCCTCGGTACAGCGCGGCGCGTTCGGCGATCCGATCGGCGAGACGGTCGCGACCCACGGAAAGGATGCTGCGGCTCTCGTTCGCGATGACGTTGCCCGCGACATACCCGAACAGGCGAGCGACGTCAGCGGGCTCGGCACCCTGTGCGCCGAAACCGGGGGCGAGGATGGGCGTACCGGCGAGCACCATGTCGGTCAGCCCGTATGCCTTGCGGTCGACGGTGGCGCCGATGACGACACCGAGAGAGCCGAGGGCTCCGGGGAGGCCCATGTTCATCCACCCGATGTCGCGGGCGACCCGCTCCGCTACGCGCTGGCCCTCGAGGGCGGCGTCGTCGACGACGATCGCGGTCTGCACGGGCAGCGCCTCGGGGTTGCTCGTCGCGGCGAGGACGAACGCGCCCTTGCGGTGCCGGAGCGCCGTCTTCAACGTCTGGTCGAGCGAATCCGGACCCAGGTAGGGGCTGAGCGTCACGGCGTCGGCCTCGAGCGGCGAGCCCGGCGCCAGCCACGCTGTCGCGTACCCCGCCATCGTCGAACCGATATCGCCGCGCTTCGCGTCGGCGATGACGATCAGCCCGGCGGCGCGGGCTTCCGCCATGACATCTTCGAGAGCCGCGAAGCCGCGCGAGCCGTACTGCTCGAAGAACGCCACCTGCGGCTTCACGATGCCGACCCGGCCGACGGCGGCCTCGACCACGCGCAGGCCGAACTCGCGGACGCCGTCTGCCGAAGCATCCAGCCCCCAGATCGAGAGCAGGCTCTCGTGCGGGTCGATGCCGACGCACAGCGCGCCGTGCGCGTCGAGCGCTCCGGTGAGTCGTTGACCGAAAGTGGTCACAGTCGCGCGGCCCGGTCGGCGGCGTACTCCTGGAGGCTCCGCACTTCGAAGCCCTGACGGAGGACGCCGAGGGCGCTCACCGCGGCGCCGAGGACCGCCATCGTGGTGAAGAGCGCCTTGTCGGCCGCCACAGCGGCCGCACGGATCTCGTACCCGTCGGCGCGCGCGAGCCCGCCGCTCGGCGTGTTCACGATCATGTCGATCTCGCCGGCGTTGATGAGGTCGACGATGTTCGTCTCGCCCGATGCCTGGGTGGCGGAGTACTTGTTGACGACCCGCACGCGGATGCCGTTCCGCGCGAGGATCTCGGCCGTGCCCTCGGTGGCGACGAGGGTGAAGCCCAACTCTTGCAGGCGGTGCGCGGGCAGGATCACGGCGCGCTTGTCGGCGTCGGCGACCGAGATGAACACGGTGCCCGAAAGCGGCATGCCGCCGTAGGCCGCCTCTTGGCTCTTCGCGAACGCCGTCGGGAAGTCGCGGTCGATGCCCATGACCTCGCCGGTCGAGCGCATCTCGGGGCCGAGCACGGAGTCGACGATCTGGCCGTCCTTGGTGCGGAACCGCTTGAACGGCAGCACGGCCTCTTTCACGGCGACCGGTGCGTCGAGCGGAACGCGCGATCCGTCCGAGACGGGCAGGAGCCCCTCGGTCTTCAGGTCGGCGATCGAGGTGCCGGCCATGACGCGGGCGGCAGCCTTGGCGAGCGGAATCCCCAGCGCCTTCGAGACGAACGGCACGGTGCGGCTCGCGCGGGGGTTCGCTTCGATGACGTAGAGAACGCCGGCCGAGATCGCGAACTGCACGTTGAGGAGCCCGCGGACCCCCACGCCCCGGGCGATGGCGAGAGTGGCCTCGCGAACCCGATCGATGTCGGTGCGGCCGAGCGAGATGGGCGGCAACGTGCAGCTCGAGTCGCCGGAGTGGATGCCGGCCTCTTCGAGGTGCTCCATCACGCCGCCGATGTACAGCTCGGTGCCGTCGTAGAGCGCGTCGACGTCGAGCTCGATCGCGTCATCGAGGAACCGGTCGACCAGCAGCGGAAGGCCGGGGCCGATGATCGCCTGATCGGCGACGCGCACGAAGTAGTCGCGCAGGCTGGCGGTGTCGTACACGATCTCCATGCCGCGGCCGCCGAGCACGAAGCTGGGGCGGACGAGCACCGGGTACCCGATCTCTTCGGCGATGACCACGGCGCCGTCGACGTCGATCGCCGTGCCACTGCGCGGGGCCAGAAGCCCGGCCTCGTCGAGGAGCCGCGAGAACAGTTCGCGCTCTTCGGCGAGATCGATCGCCTCGGGCGAGGTTCCCAGAATGTTGTAGCCCGCGTCTTCGATGCCCTTGGCGAGCCCGAGCGGCGTCTGGCCGCCCAGCTGGCAGATCACGCCGAGGATCTCACCCGACGCCGATTCGGCGTGGAGGATCTCGAGCACGTCCTCGAGGGTCAGCGGCTCGAAGTACAGGCGGTCGGACGTGTCGTAGTCGGTCGAGACTGTCTCGGGGTTGCAGTTGATCATGATCGTCTCGTACCCCGCGTCCGACAGCGCGAACGACGCGTGCACGCACGAGTAGTCGAACTCGACGCCCTGGCCGATGCGGTTCGGGCCGGATCCGATGATGACGACCTTCGTGCGGTCGGATGCTGCGACCTCCGTCTCGAAGTCGTAGCTCGAGTAGTGGTACGGCGTGAGCGCGGGGAATTCCCCCGCGCACGTGTCGACCGTCTTGTACACGGGGCGGATGCCGAGACCGTGACGGACGCCGCGTACCTCGGTCTCGTCGGACGCGCGCAGTTGAGCGATCTGCGCGTCGCTGAATCCGTGGTCCTTCGCCAGGCGCAGAGTCGCAGCATCCAACTCCGCCGCCGTCCGCACCGTCTCGGCGACTTCGTTGATCAGCACGATCTGATCGAGGAACCAGGGGTCGATCGCGGTGGCGTCGAACGCCTGCTCGATCGTCGCGCCCTTTCGGAGCGCTTGCTGAAGCACCACGATCCGACCGTCGGTGGGGGTCCGCGCCACCTCGAGCAGCTCGTCGAGGCTGCGGGGCTCGTCGCCCCAGTGGAAGCTCGACCCTCGCTTCTCGAGCGAGCGCAACGCCTTCTGCAGGGCTGTGGTGTAGTTGCGACCGATCGCCATGGCCTCACCGACCGACTTCATGGTCGTCGTGAGCGTCACATCGGCGGCGGGGAACTTCTCGAAGTTGAACCGGGGCACCTTCACCACGACGTAGTCGAGTGTCGGCTCGAAGCTCGCCGGGGTGACCTTCGTGATGTCGTTCGGGATCTCGTCGAGGCGGTAGCCGATCGCGAGCTTCGCGGCGATCTTCGCGATCGGGAAGCCGGTCGCTTTCGACGCCAGGGCCGAGGAGCGCGACACGCGGGGGTTCATCTCGATGACGATGATGCGTCCGGTCGCGGGGTCGACCGCGAACTGGATGTTGCACCCGCCGGTGTCCACGCCGACGGCACGGATGATGTCGATGCTGATGTCGCGAAGTCTCTGGTACTCGCGGTCGGTCAGGGTCAGGGCGGGGGCGACGGTGATCGAGTCCCCCGTGTGGACGCCGACCGGGTCGACGTTCTCGATGGAGCAGACGACGACGGTGTTGTCGGCCGTGTCGCGCATCATCTCGAGTTCGTACTCCTTCCAGCCGAGGATCGACTCCTCCAGGAGTACCTCGCTCGTGGGCGAGTCGTGCAGACCCGCGCCGCCGATGCGACGCAAGTCGCGCTCGTCGTAGGCGAAGCCCGAACCGAGCCCGCCCATCGTGAACGACGGCCGGACGACCAGCGGGTAGCCGAGCTTCTCGGCCCCGGCGAGCAGGTCTTCCATCGAGTGGCAGATGACGGATGCGGCGACGTCGGCGCCGCAGGCGAGAACGAGCTCCTTGAAGACCTGCCGGTCTTCGCCCTTGCGGATCGCGTCGACCCGCGCACCGATGAGCTCGACGCCGTACTTCTCGAGGATGCCGCGATCGTGGAGCGCCATCGCCGCGTTGAGCGCCGTCTGACCACCGAGGGTCGGGAGGATCGCGTCGGGCTTCTCCTTGAGCAGGATCGTCTCGATCACCTCGGGGGTGATGGGCTCGATGTAGGTGGCGTCGGCGAAGTCGGGATCGGTCATGATCGTGGCCGGGTTCGGGTTCACGAGGATGACCCGCACTCCCTCCTCGCGGAGGACGCGGCAGGCCTGGGTGCCCGAGTAGTCGAACTCGGCGGCCTGGCCGATGACGATCGGCCCGGAGCCGATGACGAGAACGGAGCGGATGTCGTCGCGCTTGGGCATCAGTTGTTGTCCTTCGTGTTCGCGGCGATGACCATGTCACGGAACCGGTCGAAGAGGTAGTTGGCATCGTGAGGCCCGGCGGCGGCCTCGGGGTGGTACTGCACGCTGAAAGCGGGGATGTCGAGCGCGCGGAGCCCCTCGACGACCTGATCGTTCAGACCGACGTGGCTCACCTCGACGCGGCCATAACCGTGGGGGCTCTCGAAATCGCCCTCGATCGGGGCGTCCACGGCGAACCCGTGGTTGTGGGCGGTGATCTCGACCCGCCCGGTGGTCTTGTCGAGCACTGGCTGGTTGATCCCCCGGTGTCCGAACGGGAGCTTGTAGGTGCCCAGGCCGAGCGCGCGACCGAGCAGCTGATTGCCGAAGCAGATCCCGAAGAAGGGCAGCCGGTCATCGAGAACGGCGCGCAGCAACTCGACATGATCGTCGGATGCTGCCGGGTCACCGGGCCCGTTGGAGTAGAAGACGGCCACCGGGTCGATGGCCCGGATGTCGTCGATCGTGGCGTCCTGCGGAAGCACGTGCACGTCGAAGCCGCGTGCCGCGAGGTTCACGATCGTCGCCTGCTTGACACCCAGGTCGAGAACGGCGAGAGCGCCGATGCGCTCCCCCGTCGACTCCGTCACCTCGGTCACCGCGACCGAGACATCGGCCGAGAGGTTGCGACCGGCCATCGCGGGCGCTTCACGCACGATGCGCACCTGCTCGTCGGCGTCGATGCCCGCGGCATCGCCCGAGAAGATACCGCCCCGCATCGAGCCCGCCGAGCGGATGCGGCGTGTCACCGCGCGGGTGTCGATCCCGCTGATGCCCACCACGCTGTCGACGACGAGCGCGTCGTCGAGCGACTCGTCGGCGCGCCAGTTCGACACGACGCGGGAGGGGTCGCGCACGATGTAGCCGGAGACCCAGATGCGCCGCGATTCCTGGTCTTCGGCGTTCATTCCGGTGTTGCCGATGTGCGGCGCGGTCTGCAGCACGATCTGACCGGCGTACGAGGGATCGGTCAATGTCTCCTGGTAGCCGGTCATTCCGGTGGCGAAGACGACCTCGCCCAGGGTGGTGCCGACCGCGCCGTAGGCGTGGCCGACATGGCGGGTGCCGTCTTCGAGAACGAGGACGGCGGGCTCCGTGGGGATCAGGGCGGTCATACGTTTCCTGTCGGGAGAAGCGGGCGGATGGCTTCGGCGAGTTCGCGTGCCGAGGCATCCTGCGGGCGGAAATAGGAGTCCACGATGGTCGCACCGTCGGCGCGCCAGGTGAGACGGGTGAGGCCGTCGCGCTCGACCACACGGTCGATCGCGACGGTGGCCTGAGCGGCGTCGACCAGTCGGTCGAGACCGAACACCATGCGCGGCTGACCGGCCAGGTCGACGGCCACGCCCTTGTCGGTCACCGTCACGTCGGCGCGGGCGCGGAAGCCGAGGCCCCGGATCGCCAGGCGCTCCAGCGGCTCGCCGTGGCGGGTGGTCGCGACGTAGAGCGTGGTGAAGGTCGCCGTCGTCTTCGCGCCGTCGGGCAGCTCGGCGACAGGTGCGGGGTACGCGGCATCGCGGCGCGTGCGCCGCCACCACGACCACGCCAGCAGGCCGAGGACCAGCAGCGCGATCGCGATGATGATGGTGAGAAGGGTTTCGCGGGTCACAGTGCGGCCGCCGGATCTTCGCGAAGTTCGCCGTCGGCGACGGTGACCCGGCCGCCGTACAGCGTCCACCGCACCTCGCCCGGGAGCTCGCGACCGACGTAGGGCGAGTTCGTGCTGCGGCCCTGCAGGTCGGAGACCGCGAACGGCCGGGCCGGTCGAGGGTCGTAGAGCGCGAGGCTCGCGGGGTTCCCGACCGTGAGGGGCGTGCCGTGACCGGCGAGGCGTCCGATGCGTGCGGGGGTCCGCGACATCACCCGCGCGACGTCTCCCCAGGTCAACATCCCCGTGTCGACGCAGGCCTGCTGCACGACGCGGAGGGCGCTCTCGAGCCCGACCATGCCGTTCGCGGCCGCCTGCCACTCGCACGCCTTGGCCTCGGTGGGGTGCGGGGCGTGGTCGGTCGCCACGATGTCGATCGTGCCGTCGGCGAGACCCTCGCGAACGGCGATGACGTCTTCTTCTCGGCGGAGCGGCGGGTTCACCTTGAACCGGGCGTCGTACCCGCGCACGAGTTCTTCGGTGAGGAGCAGATGGTGCGGGGTCACCTCGGCGGTCACCGCGACCCCGCGCTTCTTGGCCCACCGGATGATGTCGACCGACCCGGCGGTCGAGAGGTGGCAGACGTGTAGACGCGATCCCACGTGCTCGGCGAGGAGCACATCGCGGGCGATGATCGACTCTTCTGCCACCGCGGGCCAACCGGCGAGGCCGAGGTCGGCCGAAACGGCGCCCTCGTTCATCTGCGCACCTTCGGTCAGGCGCGGATCCTGGGCGTGCTGGGCGATCACCCCGTCGAAGGCCTTCACGTACTCGAGCGCCCGTCGCATGATCAGCGGATCCCACACGCAGAAGCCGTCGTCGCTGAAGACGCGGACGCGGGCACGGGAGTCGGCCATCGCGCCGAGTTCGGCGAGACGCTCGCCCTTCTGCCCGACGGTGACGGCGCCGATGGGCTGCACGGTGACGTAACCGGCGGCCTCACCGAGCGCGAGCTCCTGTTCGACGACCCCGGCCGTATCGGCGACCGGCGAGGTGTTCGGCATGGCGAAGACAGCGGTGAACCCGCCCGCGGCGGCGGCACGGGAGCCGGTGAGGATCGTCTCGGATGCTTCGAAGCCGGGCTCGCGGAGGTGCGTGTGCAGATCGACCAGGCCCGGCAGTGCGACCAGCCCATCGGCGTCGATCACCCGGGCACCCGCGCGAGAGACGTGGGTGCCGGACTCGGCGATGATGCCGTTCTCGACGAGGAGGTCGGTGGGGTTCCCACCTTCGATGCGGGCTCCGCGAACGATCAGGACGTCGGTCATCGTCCGTCCTCTCTTTCGGTACGCGCGGGTGCAGCGCTCTCTGACTCGGCGCGCTCCCCCGCCAGCAGCAGGTACAGCACGGCCATCCGCACCGACACGCCGTTCGCTACCTGCTCGAGCACCGTCGAGCGAGGCGAATCGGCGGCTTCGGCGGAGATCTCCATGCCCCGGTTCATCGGCCCCGGGTGCATCACAATGCTACCTTCCGGCAGCGCGGCCGCGCGCCGCGCATCGAGGCCCCACCGCCGGGAATACTCCCGTTCAGTGGGGAAATACGCGGCGCTCATGCGCTCGAGTTGGATGCGCAGCATCATGAGCGCGTCAGGGCCGCGATCGATGGCTTCGTCGAGGTCGTAGAGCACCTCCGCCGGCCACGCCGACACATCCTGCGGTACGAGCGTCGGCGGCGCGACGAGTGTGACCGAGGCGCCGAGCGTGTGCAGAAGCCAGACGTTCGACCGTGCGACGCGCGAGTGCAGCAGATCACCGACGATGGTGACGGCGATCCCCGCCAGATCGCGCCCGCGACTGTCATCGCCGAACGTGCGCTTGCGGATCGTGAAGGCGTCGAGAAGCGCCTGCGTGGGGTGCTCGTGGGTGCCGTCACCCGCGTTGACCACGCCGGCGGTGATCCATCCGCTCGCGGCGAGGGTCTGCGGCGCACCCGATGCCCCGTGGCGGATCACGACAGCATCCGCCCCCATGGCCTGCAGGGTCTGCGCCGTGTCTTGCAGCGATTCGCCCTTCGAGACGCTCGACCCCTTGGCCGAGAAGTTGATCACGTCGGCGGAAAGGCGCTTCGCCGCGGCCTCGAACGAGATGCGGGTGCGCGTGGAGTCTTCGAAGAAGAGGTTGACCACGGTCTTGCCGCGGAGGGTCGGCAACTTCTTGACCTCGCGACGCTGGGTGTCGGCCATGTCTTCGGCGACGTCGAGGATGCGCAGCGCGTCGTCGCGGCCGAGCGTTCGGGTATCGAGCAGGTTTCTCATGCGCCGATCGTCACCTCCTCGACACCGTCGTCTTCGGCGAGGCGCACGTTGACGCGTTCGTCGCGCGAGCTCGGGAGGTTCTTGCCCACGAAGTCGGGGCGGATCGGCAGTTCCCGGTGCCCGCGATCGACGAGGATCGCGAGACGCACGGCCGCCGGGCGTCCGATGTCCTGCAGGGCGTCGAGAGCGGCGCGGATGCTGCGGCCCGAGAAGAGCACATCGTCGACGAGCACGACCACCTTGCCGTCGATACCGCCGGGCGGAATCTGCGTGGGCCGCGGCGAACGCGTCGGATTGCGGTGCAGATCGTCGCGGTACATCGTCACGTCGAGAGCGCCGACGGGAATGCTCGCGTTCGTGAACTCGCCGACGAGGGCGGCGATGCGATGGGCGAGGGTGACGCCGCGAGTGGGAATGCCGAGGACGACGAGATCATCGGGGCCCTTGTTCGACTCGAGGATCTCGTGCGAGATCCGAGTCAATGCCCGGGCGATGTCGGCCTGGTGCAGCACGGTACGCGTGCTCATCCGCCGCTCCCTTCTCCGCCTCTCAGGACGGTGTTAAAGGTTGCTGTGTTCCCTCCGAGCTTACCCGACGCACCAGCTCACCCACGCGACCACCCGCTCGATGATGCGCACGCGGAGCCGGTTCCTGAGCTCGTCGAAGCGCCCGGCGGGCGGGGTCAGGCGGCGGGGACGGGTGCGGGGCTCGACCGGATCTCGTGACCCTGCGTGGTCAGGCACTTGCCGCTCGTGAGATCCCACTTCCAGTCGTGCAGACTGCAGGTGAGGACACCGTTCTCGATCTTGCCGGTCTTGGTGAGATCGGCGCGCAGGTGCGGGCACCGCCGCTGCACCGTCCACCCGTCGATCTCGGCGTCTTCGGTCTGGTCGGACTGCTCGGCGTACCAGTTCTCGACGTACTCGATGCGATCACGCGACAGGCACTTCAGGAACGTCGTGAGGAATTCGTTGAACTTGCCGCTGCGCCCCACCTCGAACTGCATCGACAGGAAGATCGAGTTCGACCAGTCGATCTCGTGGTCGCGGAGGTTCGTCGAGACCAGGTCGGCGGGGATCGTGTACCAGTACACGCACTCCTCCCCCGCGTACTCGCGCACCTTGGCCTTCGGGAAGTCGACCACCATGTCGAGGTCGCCGATGCGGAATCGCACGTTTCCTCCGACCCCGTTGCGGATGGTGCGCGCCCGGCGCAGCAGCGGTTCCCACCATTCCTTGATCGCGGCGAGCATCTCCGCCGGCGGCACGACCTCGGCGCGCGACTCCTCTTCGGCACGGATCTCGGCCTGGCGGCTGTCGCGCTGTTCGGCGAGATAGCTCCACTTGTCGCCGAAGATGCGGCCGATCTCGTCGTCGGAGAACAGGGTCTGGGTGACCTCGACATCGCGGTGGTGCACGTCGACCTGCGTTCCGGGCACGAAGAGATAGCCCTTCTGCTCGGGCCGCAGCGTCGACATGTGGGCGAGGAATTGGCTCTGGTCGGTGAAGATCGAGTCGTCCTCGAGTCCGCGGTCGTTGTAGCGGAACAGTTCTTCGCGCAAGAACATCGGCGGGCCGGCCATCGGGAAGACGTGCTCGGCATCGACCTTCTCGATGTAGTACATCGCCCGCTTGTTCTGCGAGTCGCGCTTCAGTTGCGCGAAGTTCTGCTTCGCGTCCTGCGGCAGGTCGTAGACCATCGGCCACCAGATCGCGCCCGAGACCTGGGTGAAGTACGCGTCGGGCTTGCTGAACGAGAGCAGCTTCTCGAGGTCGAGGGGGTGGGAATCGTTCTGGTTCAGGATGCTGGCGGTTCCGTCGTCGACGCTCAACGACGAGTCTCCGATCGGGCCGTCGCTTGGAGCGCGCAGCGGGGTGACCATGAGGGTCAGCTCGCCATAGGTGAGCGGCTCCCCCGCGTGCGTGTAGACGATGTTTTCGTAGCCGAGGGCGCGCAGATCGTTCTCGAGGTCATCGGTCGGATAGTCGGGCAGGAGCACCTTGATGTCCTGCGGCACGTAGCGTCGCAGCAGCGCGGGGTCGAAGTGGTCGCGGTGGCGATGCGAGATGTAGAGGAAGTCGGCTTTGCCGAACCGTTCCCAGTCGAGGCCCCGGTTATCGGGAAAAGGAAACCACGATCCGAAGAAACTCGGACCGATCACCGGGTCGCACAGGATGCTGCCGCCGGCTGTTTCGATGAACATTCCGGCGTGGCCGAGACCCGTGATCCGCATGTGTCGCCCTTCGTTCGAACCTCAACGATCCTACGCGCCGCGGTATGTGCACCCGCAGGGAGCGTCGACCTGATCCTCAGGGGTCGAGCAGGGCGCGGATGTCGTCGGCCGTCAGCGACGCCGAGAACAGGTCGCCGTCGTCGACCACCGAGCGGAAGAGTTCCGCTTTGCGCTGCTGCAGCATCCGCACCTTCTGCTCGATGGTGCCGGCAGCCAGCAGGCGGTACACGAAGACGCTGCGCTCCTGCCCGATGCGGTGGGCCCGATCGATCGCCTGCGCTTCTGCCGTGGGATTCCACCACGGGTCGAGCACGAAGACGTAGTCGGCCTCGGTGAGCGTGAGACCGAAACCGCCCGCCTTGAGGCTGATCAAGAAGACGGGTGCGTCGCCCGTGCGGAACCCGTCGACGACTTCTCCCCGACGCGACGTCGACCCGTCGAGGTGCGCGTAGGCGATCCCCGCGGCGTCCAGCCGGTCGGCGGCGAGCGAGAGGAACGAGGTGAACTGGCTGAACACCAGAGCGCGGTGGCTCTCGGCGATCACTTCGGTGAGGCGCGCGAGAAGAGCGTCGAGCTTGCTGGAACCGATGTGGGCGTGTCTTTCATCGACGAGCACGGGGTCCAGGCTCAGCATCCGCAGCAGCGTGAGCGAACGGAACACGGTGAACCGGTTGCGATCGAGGTCGTCGATCAGGCCCAACACCTTCTGCCGCTCGCGCTGGAGCACGACGTCGTAGAGCGCGCGGTGTTCCGCCGAGAGCTCGATGTGGAGGTCTTGCTCCTGCTTCGGAGGAAGTTCGGGAGCGACGAGCTCTTTGGTGCGTCGCAACATGAACGGGCGGATGCGGCGACGCAGCCGCTCGAGTCGTGCCGCGCCGTGGGCTCTGCCCTTCTCGTCGTCGTTCCGGCTCTTCTCGATGGGGGTGACGTACTCGTCGCGGAAGCGGCGCCCCGAGGGGAAGAGACCCGGCGCGGTGAGCGAGAACAGCGCCCAGAGATCGGCGAGGCCGTTCTCGAGGGGCGTTCCGGTGAGGGCGATCACGGTGTCTGCGCGCAGGTTCTTCGCGGCGCGGTGCACTCTCGTCTGGGGGTTCTTGACGAACTGCGCTTCGTCGAACACCACCCCCGCCCATGTCTGGGCGGTGAACTGCGCCTCGTCCAGCCTCAGCAGCGCGTAAGACGTGACGACGACGTGGGCTCCGGCCGCAGCATCCGCCACCGCCGTCCCCGACTTCGCCGCCGTCGACTCGACCGCCCGCACGACGAGATCCGGAACGAACTGGGCCGACTCGGAGAGCCAGGTGGCCAGCACCGACGTCGGCGCGACCACCAGGAACGGCCGCTGTTCGCCGTCTTCTCGCGCATGTTGGATGAGAGCGAGCATCTGCACGGTCTTCCCGAGCCCCATATCGTCGGCGAGGATTCCACCCAGCTTCTGACGGTGGAGGAAGACGAGCCAGTCGAACCCGCGTTTCTGGTACTCACGAAGCTCGGCACGCAGCCCGCGCGGCACCGGTGTCGCATCGAGGTCGGCGGGTTCCAGCGCGCGGACGGCCTCCCGCCACGTCTGCGCGGGCGCGGCTTCGTCGGCGAGATCTTCGAAGTCGGACCACAGGGCGCTCTGATGCCGGCTGATGCGGGCACCCGTCTCCCACTCGTCGAGAGCCGCCGCCTCGTCGAGCAGTTCCTTCAGCCGTGCCAGCGACGGGTGGGCGAGCGAGAAGTACGCCCCGTCGGCCAGCTTCAGACGACGCTTTCCGCGCGAGAGAGCCGTCAGCAGCGGCGCGAGCGGCACCCACCGGCCCTCGATCGTCACGATGACCCCGAGATCGAACCAGTCGGGGTCGTCGGTGGCCACGGTGGACACCGAAACCTCGGGTGCCCCCGTCAGCTCGCGGTACGGGGGGCGCGCGCCCGTGATCTCGACGCGAACGCCGTTGACGAGCTGCAGAGCGGCGAGCACCCGCACCGAGAACTCCCCCGCGTCGGCGTCGCGGAGCGTGCCCGCGGCGGTGAACGGCAGGTCGGTCGCTTCGGCCCACGCCTCCTGCGCACGGGAGAGCAGCGCAGCCTCGGCGGCGGCGTCACGATCGGGCCCCTCGGCTGCGGACACGGCGACCGGTGCGAGCCCCGGGTAGCTCCATTCGAAACGGAACCCGACCGACTCCGCAACGAACGCCGCCGTCAGCCTGAGCGCGGGGCGGAGGACGGTCGGCGGGTCGAGACCTGCCGCCGCCGTCATCGTGGTGCGCCGGTGGAGGCGGGGGTATGCCTCACGGAGGAACTCCGCCGCCTCGTGAGGGGGGACGACGACTCCTCCGGGCGACGCGAGCAGTGAGCCGACCGTGTCGTCCAGCGCCGCGGGGGCGAGCGTGATCCGGATGGGGTCGGTGTGAACGGAATAGGTGAAGAGCATCGAACGACCGACGGCGCGAACGCGCGCGACGTCGGTGTCGGCGCCGTCGAGGGTGACGCGGGCGGTGACGCTCAGAGCGCCGTCGCCCGTCGGCGCGACCAGAACGCCGACCTCTGCCGCGGCAGCGGAGAGCTCGACCTCTTGCTGCGGGTGCGGCGCGACGAGGGGTATGCCCAGGCGCCCCCCGGCCTCGAGGTGCGACCACAGCAGAGACGAGGCGTCGGAGTCGAGGGTCAGCCATTCCGACACCGACGAGAACGACCCGACGCCCGCCGAGGGGCGTGCGATGCCGAACAACTCCGCGAACCACCGGGCCGCAGCCGGGTCGAAACGCGAGGGCGTCCGCCGAACGTCGTCCCACGCGGCGTCTTTCTTGACCCACGAACCTCGCGCGCTGCGGGCCAGCGGTCTCACCGCGAGTTGCAGGCCGTCTTTCTGCCGTGACAGCGAACGCGGCGTGGCGGCCTCGATCTTGCGGGGATCCCACCGATGCGGATCGTGGGGCTCACGCTGGCGTAGCTCGACGCCGAGGGCCAATTCCGGGTAGCCCGGCGACCCGTCGGCGGGGAGCAGCGATCGCCACGAGGGCCTCCCGCGGTCGTCCGAGTCGGATCCACCGGCGAGCGGGGTCACCGATCGGCTTTCATCGGAACCGCCCGCACGACGATCGGCGTGGCGTGTCAGCCCGCGCGGGAGATGCGGCCGAGCACCCCGTGGACGAACGAGCCGGACTCCTCGGTCGAGAACTCCTTGGCCATCTCGACCGCCTCATCGATGGCGACCGCAGCGGGCACGTCGGCGTTGAAGAGGACCTCCCACGTCGCGATCCGCAGAAGAGCCCGGTCGACCGCGGGCATGCGGGCCAGCGACCAGTCCTTGGCGAACGTCACGATCTGCTCGTCGATCTCGTCACCGTGGTCGATGATGCCGTCGACGATGTCGCGCGCGTAGAGCCAGGACGACTCGCGAGCGGGCTCGCTCGCCGCACGCTTGGCCTCGGCGGCGAGGGTCACCGGAAGGTCTTCGCCGCGGACGTCGGCTTGGAAAAGGATGTCGAGGGCGCGCTTACGGGCCTTCGTACGTGCACTCATGTGGCGTGGACCCGGCGCGTCAGCTGATGCGGCCGAGGTAGTCGCCCGTGCGGGTGTCGACCTTGACCTTGGTGTTGTTCTCAACGAACAGCGGAACCTGGATCTCGTACCCGGTCTCGAGCGTGGCCGGCTTCGTTCCCGCCGACGAACGGTCGCCCTGCAGGCCGGGCTCGGTGTAGGTGATCTCGAGCACGACCGACGCGGGCAGTTCGACGTAGAGCGGGTTGCCGTTGTTGACGGCGAGGGTGACGAGCTGGTTGTCGAGGAGGTAGTTGGCCGAGTCGCCGACGATCACGGCGGGAACGGTGATCTGGTCGTAGTCGTCCATGTCCATGAACACGAAGCTGTCGCCGTCCTTGTACAGGAACGTGAAATCGCGTCGGTCGACGTTCTCGATCTCGATCTTCGCGCCGGCGTTGTAGGTGCGGTCGACGACCTTGCCGGTCATGATGCTCTTCATCTTCGTGCGGACGAAAGCGCCGCCCTTGCCCGGCTTGACGTGCTGGAACTCCACGACGCTCCAGAGCTGTCCGTCGATGTTCAGGACGACGCCGTTCTTGATATCTGCGGTGGAAGCCATGGCTGGAGGGAGTCCGTTCGTAGTGGGTGTGCGGGGGTGCGCGCCCCGAAGAGTGCGACCCGATGCTCGATTCTACGCCGATGGTGGGGCTTCGCCCCGGACGGGCGCGGTCAGCACTGCACAGGCGAGCGGTGTTCACCACCCCCTCTCGCCTCGACGACGCTTCGCGATTGTCTTCTCGGATGACTTCCGACTCCTCCCCCGACCTCGTCACCGTTCTCTTCGACATCGACGGCACGCTCGTCGATTCGAACTACCTGCACGTCGAGGCGTGGGACCGTGCCTTCGTCGCCATCGGGCACCCCGTCGATGTCTGGCGCATCCACCGCTCGATCGGCATGGACTCGGCACAGCTGCTCGAGAACGCTCTCGGCGACGAGGCCGAGACGCTCGGCGACGAGGCGAAAGAGCACCACAACCGCATCTACCTCGACATGACCGAGCGGTTGCGTCCCATCCACGGCGCGCGCGAAGTCCTGGCCGCGCTGTCGGAGCGGGGTCACCGGGTGGTTCTCGCGACGTCGGCCCCGCAGCAGGAGCTCGACGCGCTGCTCGACGTCCTCGACGTCGACGACTCGGTCGACGCGGTGACCTCGTCCGAAGACGTCGAGGCGGCCAAGCCCGCGCCCGACATCATCGAGACGGCTCTCGCACGCGCGTCGACGCCCGCCGACCGCGCGGTCATGGTGGGCGACTCGACTTGGGACGTCATCGCCGCGGGTCGCGCGGGGGTTACGAGCGTCGGGCTGCTGAGCGGGGGCTACGGACGCGAAGAGCTGCTCGCGGCGGGCGCGGCCGCCGTCTACGAAGACGCCGCCGAGCTTCTGTCGAAACTCGCCGAGAGCCCGATCAGCCTTCGGCCTGCCCGGTGAGGATGTCGCAGAGCAGGGTGACCGCGCGCGCGTAGCCGGCGACACCCTCGCCGATCACGTGCACGACGGCCACGTCGGCGACGTACGAGTGCTGGCGGAATGCTTCGCGGGCGCGGACGTCGGAGATGTGCACCTCGGCGACCGGCAGCTCGACCGCTGACAGGGCGTCGCGCAGCACGACCGAGGTGTGGGTCAGGCCCGCGGGATTGATCACGATGCCCGCGCAGTCGTGCCGCGCCTCGTGGATCGCGTCGACGAGGACACCCTCGTGGTTGCTCTGCACGGCGCGAACCTCGAAACCGCGGGCCGCGGCCGTCTCGGCCACGAGCCTCTCGACGTCGGCCAACGTCTCGTTGCCGTAGATCCCGGGCTCGCGTGTGCCCAGCAGGTTGAGGTTGGGTCCGTTCACCAGCAGGAGTCGCCGTGGGGTGGTCACCGGGGCAACATATCAGCGACCGCGCCGGCCGCAGCGCCCTGCGATTCGGAGGAGCGGATGCGGTCGGCCCGGCTGTATACGTTCAACGACTGACCTCGGGAGAAGCCGATGAGAGTGATGCCGCGAGCGGCGGCGAGGTCGACGGCCAGCGACGAGGGCGCCGACACCGCGGCGAGGATCGGGATTCCCGCCATCGCGGCCTTCTGCACGAGTTCGAAGCTCGCGCGCCCCGACACCTGCAGCACCGTGCCGCGCAGCGGCAGTCGGTCGTGCAGGGTGGCCCACCCCACGACCTTGTCGACCGCGTTGTGGCGCCCGACGTCTTCTCGGAGGACGAGCAACTCGCCGGTCTCGGCGTCGAAGAGCCCCGCCGCGTGCAGGCCGCCGGTCTTGTCGAACACTGCTTGCTGGGCGCGCAGCAGGTCGGGCAGCGCGGCCAGCCGCTCGAAGGTCACCGTCACCTCGTCGATGGCGACGTCGTACTCCGACACCGTCTCGACAGCGTCGATCGACGCCTTGCCGCAGACGCCGCACGAGCTCGTCGTGTAGAACGAGCGCGCAATATCGGGCGAGGGGGGCTGCACCCCCGGGGCCAGCGTGACATCGAGCACGTTGTAGGTGTTCTCCACTCCGCCGGTGCCCGGCCCGCCGCAGTGGATGGCGCCGAAGAACTGCGAGCCGCGCGCGATCACCGCCTCGGACACGAGAAAGCCGGCCGCCAGCTCGACATCGTGGCCCGGAGTCCGCATGGTGACGGCGAGCGGCGTGCCGCCCACGCGGATCTCCAGGGGCTCCTCCACGGCGAGCGTGTCGGGCCGTCGTCGTTCCTCGCCGCCGGCCCGCAGCGTGAGGATCGGTTTGCGCACGGTGATGCGTCCCATTTCAGCCTCCGATGGCCATCGTCCCCAGCCTAGAACTCCGAGGCCGCGCGGGCCGCGTCGGTCGTCCGGTCGTTACGCTGGCCCGATGGTCATGCGCACGGTTGCGGAGCATCGGGCAGAGATTCTCGGTGCGGTGACCCCTGTCGACGCTGTCGAGGTGCCGCTCCGCGAGGCCGGCGGACGCACCCTCGCCGCCGATGTCACCGCTGCGATGGACCTTCCGCTCTGGGACAACTCGGCGATGGACGGCTTCGCGGTGCGATTCGCCGACGTCGACGGCGCCTCGAGTGACAGTCCGGTGTCTCTGCGGGTCGTGGGCGACGTTCCCGCCGGGTCGCCGCTCGACCCTCGGTTCGGGTCGGGAGAGGCGGTGCGGATCATGACCGGCGCCCCGCTCCCCGCCGCCGCAGACACCGTCGTGCCCTTCGAAGCGACGACCGGCGGTCTCGCCGACTCACTGGGGGTCGCGACGATCGCGCGCGGCCCTCGTGCGCGCGGCGCCCACGTGCGGCGCCGGGCCGACGACGCGTCTACGGGTGACGTCGTGATCGCCGCCGGCGAGCGTCTGGGCGCATGGCAACTGGCCGCGGCATCCGCGGTCGGGGTGCC
Source organism: Microbacterium shimangi (assembly GCF_043556445.1). Lineage (NCBI taxonomy): Bacteria > Bacillati > Actinomycetota > Actinomycetes > Micrococcales > Microbacteriaceae > Microbacterium > Microbacterium shimangi. The sequence continues at coordinate 742,508 of NZ_JBIGII010000004.1, read as the reverse complement.
CGCGGTGCGGGTCACGCGCGCACCACGGGTGGCCGTGTTCTCCACCGGTGACGAACTCCGGCCACCCGGCACCCCGCTCCTGCGTGGCCAGATCCCCGAATCCAACGCGACGCTGCTCGCCGGTCTCGTCGCCGAAGCCGACGCGGAGGTCGTCATCCGCGCGAGCGTCGGCGACGATCCCGCCGCCTTCCTCTCGGCACTGGAAGAGGCGCGGGCGGCAGACGTCGACGTGGTCATCAGTTCGGGCGGTGTCAGCGCGGGGGCCTTCGAGGTCGTGAAGATCGCTTTGAGCGATACCGCAGCCGTGCACTTCCGCTCCGTCGCGATGCAGCCGGGCAGACCCCAGGCTTTCGGCGTCCTCGCCGGTGGCGCCCTCTTCTTCGGTCTCCCGGGCAACCCGGTAGGCGTCGCGGTCTCGTTCGAGGTGTTCGTCCGGCCCGCGCTGCTGCACCTTCAGGGTCGTCGTGTGCTGGATCGTCCGGTGATGCGGTTGGCGGCAGCATCCGGATGGCGTACTCCTCCCGCGCGCCGCCAGTACGTGCCGGTGCGGGTCATCCGAGACGACCCGCAGCGCTGGACGGTGCGCCCGGTCGGGGCCGGCCCGGGCGCCCACCTCGCGGGCGCTCTCGGCCGCGCCGACGCCTTCGCGGTCATCGAGGCGGGGTCTGCCGACGTCGATCCCGGCGACGTCCTCGACGTCATGCTGCTGCCGTGACCCTCTCGGCGGTCATCCTCGCGGGCGGGCGGGGCAGTCGTATGGGGGGCATCGTGAAACCGATGCTCGAGATCGACGGGGAAACACTGCTGATGCGGACGATGGATGCTGTGCGCGACATCGGTGCTGTCGAGATCGTCGTCGCCGGGCCGCGACTCGGCACGAAGCGTGGCGTGAAATGGGTGCAGGAAGACCCGCCCTTCGGGGGCCCTGTCGCCGGTGTGGCGGCCGCTCTCCCCCTCGTCTCGGCGGCGTGGGTGCTCGTCCTCCCCGCCGACCTCGTCTCACCGGATGTCGCCGTTCGTGCATTGACGCGGGCAACGCGCGGGCGCGACGGGCTCTGCCTGGTGGACCACGACGAACGGGCGCAGTGGTTGACGGGGCTTTATCGAGCCGACACCCTCCGGGCGCGCCTGAAGGCCTTCCCCGACGGTGTGCGGGGGCTGTCGGCTCGCCGCTTCCTCGAGGGCTTCGACATCGATCTCGTGTCGGCGGGTGCCGATGCCGCGGCCGACGTCGATACGTGGGAGCATCTCCGCGAGGCGCGACGTCGAACAGGCGCCCGAACGGAGACCGCCATGGCCGACTCTTCTGCCCGCTCGCTGCCCCCGGAGGCCCTCGACGCTTGGGCGACCGCGCTGAGAGAGCGTTTCGGCCTCGCTGACGACGACCTGCCGATCGCCCTCATCCTCGACCTCGCGCGCGACGTCGCCACCTCCGTCGCCCGCCCCGCGGCACCGTTCAGCGCCTATGCGGCAGGACTCGTCGCCGGCCGAGCCGGGGGAACCCCCGAGCAGGTGCGCGAGGCGGTGGCCGAGATCAGCCGGCTCGCGGCGGAATGGGAAACCCGCTGATCCGTCACCCCGCGCGACGAGCGAGGCGCACGATGACCGACTTCGAGGTCGGGGTGCCGCTGGTGTCGGCGACCGAGTCGAGTGGAACGAGCACGTTCGTCTCGGGGTAGTAGGCCGCGGCGTTACCGCGCGGCGTGTCGTACGCGATCACCCGGAACGCCTCGGCGCGACGCTCTTCGACTCTGCCGTCCCGCGCCGTCCACTCCGACACGAGGTCGACGATCTCGCCGTCGACGAGTCCCTGATCGGCGATGTCGTCCCGGTTGACGAAGACGACTCGGCGGCCGCCGTGCACGCCGCGGTAACGGTCGTCTTTGCCGTAGATCGTGGTGTTGTACTGGTCGTGAGACCGAAGCGTCTGGAGGAGCACCCGCCCTTCGGGGATGACGGGATATTCCAGCGGGTTGGCGGTGAAATGCGCGAGCCCGTCGGGCGTCGCGAACGTGCGGTCGTCTCGCGGGCCGTTCGGCAAGACGAAAGTGCGGCCCCGGGCGATGCGCTCCTCGTAGTCGTCGAACCCCGGGACGACCCGCGAGATGTGGCCCCGGATGAGGGTGTAGTCGCTCTCGAGGCGTTTCCAGTCGGCTCGGGGCACGCTCGGCGAGTCGGCTCGGTCTCCGAAGACCAGATCGCACAGCCGGGCGAGAATTGCGGGCTCCGACAGGAGGTCGTCGGCGGGCGGACGCAGGCGCCCCCGTGAACCGTGGACGGCGCTCATCGAGTCTTCGACCGTGACTCGCTGCTCTCCGCCCGCCCGCCGGTCGCGGTCGGTGCGTCCGAGGGTCGGGATGATGAGGGCGCGGCGACCGGTCACCGCGTGGGAGCGGTTCAGCTTCGTCGACACCTGCACCGTGAGATCGACCGAACGCATCGCGGCCTCGGTCACGAGGGTGTCGGGGGTCGCGCTGACGAAGTTGCCGCCCATCGCCATGAAGAACCGTGTCTTGCCGTCGCGCATGGCGCGGATCGCTTCGACCGTGTCGTACCCGTGCTTGCGCGGCGCGTAGAAGTCGAACTCTTCGTCGAGCGACGAGAGGAATCCTTCGTGGGGCTTCTCGTAGATGCCCATCGTGCGGTCGCCCTGCACGTTCGAGTGCCCGCGCACGGGGCAGAGACCTGCGCCGGGCCGCCCGAGGTTTCCCTGCATCAGCAGCAGGTTGACGACATCGCGAAGCGTCGGCACGGAGTGCTTGTGCTGGGTGAGCCCCATCGCCCAGCAGACGATGGTCGATCGAGACGTGCGGACGATCTCGCCGATCCGACGTAGCTCGGATTCTTCGATGCCGGTGGCTGCTTCGAACTCGGGCCACGACGCATCCGACATCGCCCGTTCGAACGCATCGAACCCGCTCGTGTACTGGGCGACGAAGTCGCGATCGATCACGCCCCCGCGCTCGGCCTCGCTCTCGAAGAGGTGCTTGGCGATGGCCTGGAACAGCGCTTGGTCGCCGCCGAGTCGGATCTGCACGAACTCGTCGGCGAGTTTGGTGCCGCCGAGCAGCATGCCCCGGGGCGTCTGCGGATTCTCGAAACGCATCAGCCCGGCTTCGGGGAGCGGGTTCACCGCGATGATCGTGGCGCCGTTCTGCTTCGCCTTCTCGAGCGCGCTCAGCATGCGGGGGTGGTTCGTGCCGGGGTTCTGCCCCGCGACGATCAACAGGTCGGCGCGGTGGATGTCGTCGAGCGACACCGTGCCTTTTCCGATCCCGATCGTCTCGACGAGCGCGGAGCCGCTTGACTCGTGGCACATGTTCGAGCAGTCGGGCAGGTTGTTCGTGCCCATCCCCCGCACCAGCAGCTGGTAGAGGAAGGCGGCTTCGTTGGAGGTGCGGCCGGAGGTGTAGAACGTCGCCTCGTCAGGGTCGTCGAGCTCGCGGAGCGCATCGGCGACGGCCTGCAGCGCGTCGTCCCACGAGATGGGCCGGTAGTGGGTGGCGCCTTCGTCGAGGATCATCGGCTCGGTCAGTCGGCCCTGCTGTCCCAGCCACCAATCGTCGTGCTCGTTCAGCTCGGCGACGGAGTGCTCGGCGAAGAACGACGCGTCCACGCGGCGGATCGTCGCCTCCTCGGCGACGGCCTTCGCGCCGTTCTCGCAGAATTCCGCGATGTGGCGTTTGTCTTCCTCGGGCCAGGCGCAACCCGGGCAGTCGAAGCCGTCTTTCTGGTTGACGCGGAGAAGGGTGCGCGCCGTGCGCGCGACGCCCATCTGCTCGACCGAGATCTGCAGCGCGTGCGCGACCGCCGGAATGCCGACGGCCACCTTCTTGCGTGTGCCAACGGAGACGTCGGACTCGTCGATGTCATGTGAGGGGGGCTTCGTCGCCATAGGTGGAGCCTATCCGCGCCCGAGCCGGCCGGGCTCAGCCGCCCGCGGCCATGTCCCATTTTCCGCAACGATGACGCCGGATTCTGGCGGAATTCGGGACATGACGGATGCCATGTCCCATTTTCCGCAACGATGACGCCCGATTCTGGCGGAATTCGGGACATGGCCCGGTGGGTGGGCAGGGCCGGGAACGATGAACCGGATGCTGAGGCTCAGCCCGCGATCTCCTGGTAGGCCGCGAACATCAGCGACTCGTCGGGCGCGCGGAGCACGGTGGGGCGAGCGATGTCGTCGAGGACGATGAACCGCAGCATGCCGCCTCGGCTCTTCTTGTCGCGCTGCATGGTTGCCAGCAGCTGCGGCCACGCACCCCCGCGGTACGTCACGGGCAGGCCGAGTGAACCCAGGATGTCGCGGTGACGCTGGGCCGTCGCATCAGGGAGCCTGCCGGCGAGCCGGGACAGCTCGGCAGCGAAGACCATGCCGACCGAGATGGCCGCCCCGTGGCGCCACCGGTAGCGCTCGGCGTGCTCGATGGCGTGCCCGAGCGTGTGGCCGTAGTTGAGCACTTCGCGCAGGCCCGCTTCGCGGAGGTCCTCGCCCACGACGCGCGCCTTCATGTCGATGGCGAGTTCGATGCACCGGCGGAACGCGTCGCCCCGGGGGTCGACGACTCCTTCGGGGTCGGCCTCGATGAGGTCGAGGATCTCGGGGTGCCAGATGAACCCGGCCTTCACGACCTCGGCGAAGCCCGCGACCGACTCGTTGCGCGAGAGCGAGTCGAGCAGGTCGAGATCGCAGACGACCGCACGCGGGGGCCAGAAGGCGCCCACGAGGTTCTTGCCCTCGGCGGTGTTGACCCCGGTCTTACCTCCCACTGCGGCATCGACCATCGCCAGCACCGTCGTCGGCACCTGCACGATGGCCACCCCGCGCAACCAGGTGGCCGCGACGAATCCCGCCAAGTCGGTGACCGAGCCGCCACCGAAGCCGATGACGACATCGGTGCGGGTGAAGTCGGATTTGCCCAGGATCTGCCAGCAGAACGCCGCGACTTCGATGCGCTTGCCCTGCTCGGCGTCGGGGATCTCGGCGAGCAGCACCTCGCGGTCGCCGACGAGTTGCGCGCGGAGCGCTTCTGCCTGCTCCGCGAGCGTCGGCGCGTGCACGATGAGCACCTTGCGGGCATCCGGGGGGAGCAGATCGCCGAGACCCGCGAGGATTCCCCGGCCGATCGTGATGTCGTACGGGGCGGGGCCGGCGACGGAGATCGTACTGAGCTCGTTCATGCGTGCTGCTCCTCGGTGGGGATGGTGGTTCGGGCCCAGGCGGCGATGGCCTCGACGGCCGCCTGGAGGGGGCCGGTGCTCGTGTCGAAGGTGACGTCGGCCACTTCTTCGTAGAGCGGGCGCCGTTCGGCGTAGATCGCGAGCCAGCGGGTCATGGCATCGTCGCCGGCGAGCAGCGGGCGCGAGTCGTCGCGCAGGCGCGACGCGACAACGCGGGGTTCGACGGTGAGAAATACGACGCGGTGGGCGGCCAGGTCGGCGCGTGTCGAAGGATCGAGGATCGCTCCCCCGCCGAGCGAGACGACGCCGCCTGAGCCGAGCGAGGTGCGCACCGCTTCTCGCTCGAGCCGTCGGAAATGGGCCTCGCCGTGGTCGGTGAAGATCTGCGGGATCGCGCCGTGCTCCCGCGCCAGCGCTGCATCGGTGTCGGTGAACGTGGTGCCGAGCGCTTTGGCGACGCGGCGCCCGATGCTCGTCTTTCCGGCCCCCATCGGACCGATGAGGACCAGCGAGTCAGATGACGAGGTCATGCGCGGCCAGCGACGCATCGCTGTCGGCGGCGGTGCGCAGGGTCGACGGCAGATGTGCGAGGTACGACTCGATGTTGCGCCGCGTCTCACCGACGCTGTCGCCGCCGAACTTCTCGAGCACGACGTCGACGAGCACGATCGCGGTCATCGCCTCGGCGACGACGCCGGCGGCGGGAACCGCGCAGACATCGGAGCGCTGGTGATGGGCGGCGGCGGTCTCGCCCGTCGCGACGTCGACCGTGCGCAGGGCATGCGGAATAGTGGCGATCGGTTTCATACCCGCGCGCACCCGCAGCGCGGTGCCGGTCGACATGCCACCCTCGGTGCCACCGGCGCGGTCGCTGGAGCGTGTGATGCCGCCGTCCGCGGTGAACAGCTCGTCGTGCGCCTGCGACCCGCGGCGGGTGGTGGTCACGAAACCGTCGCCCACCTCGACACCCTTGATCGCCTGGATGCTCATGAGAGCCTGGGCGAGCTTTCCGTCGAGACGGCGGTCCCAGTGCACGTGGGAGCCGAGGCCCGGCGGCAGACCGTACGCGAGCACCTCGACGATGCCGCCGAGTGTGTCGCCGTCCTTCTTCGCGGCGTCGACCTCGGCGACCATACGCTCGCTCGTCGCGGCGTCGAAACAGCGCAGTGGGTCGGCGTCGAGGCGATCGACGTCGTCGGGCGCGGGGAACGCCGAGCCCTCGGGCACGGCCACCGTGCCGATCGAGACGGTGTGGCTCACGAGCCCGATACCGAGCTCGGAGAGGAATGCGCGAGCGAGCGCGCCGAGCGCGACGCGCGCGGCGGTCTCACGGGCGCTGGCGCGCTCGAGGATCGGCCGAGCTTCGTCGAAGTCGTACTTCTGCATGCCCACCAGGTCGGCGTGACCGGGCCGCGGGCGGGTCAGGGCCGCTCCGCGTCCACGGGATTTCTCCGTGAGCTCCACCGGCTCGGCGTTCATGACCTCGACCCACTTGGGCCACTCGGTGTTGCCGATACGCAGGGCGATCGGGCTCCCGAGGCTGAGCCCGTGCACGACCCCCGAGGAGATGTGCAGTTCGTCCTCTTCGAACTTCTGGCGCGAGCCGCGGCCGTAGCCGAGCTTTCGACGCGCGAGGTCTGCGCGGATCGCCGCCGACGAGATGGGCACGCCCGAAGGGAGACCCTCCATGATGGCGACCAATTCGGGGCCGTGGGATTCACCGGCTGTGAGCACGCGGAGCATGTCCCTAGTCTCCCATGACGGCTTCGCGCATAGCCGCCAGCACTGCGGGCTCGTCGTCGAGTTCGATCTCGGTCGAACCCGAGACGAACACCCGCACCTGCAGAACGGCCTGGTGCAGCAGCATCCCGAGTCCCGACACCGGAAGGCCGCCGGCGCGCTGCCAGGTCGTCGCGAGCGGCGTGGGCCACGATCCGTAGACCACGTCGACCAGCAGTCCGGCGTGCGCCGCCAGCCCGTCGGCGGCTGCGCCGAGGTCGGTCCCGCCCGGGAGCGTGGCGATCGTCACCGTCGCCCCCGAAGGCGGCGCCATCGTGAAATCGGCGGGCACTACCTCGACGCCGAGCGCCTCACCGAGGCCGATGAGGGGCACGACGGCCTCGGGGCGACGGGCGACCACGTCGACACGTCGGGCGCCGAGTTCTGCGAGGGCGACGAGCGCAGACGCGGTGGTCGCACCCGCGCCGAGGATGCGACCGAACGGCACCTCTTCGACCCCCTGTTCGCGGATGGTGGCGACCAATCCCCCGACGTCGGTGTTGAACCCGCGGGGGCCATCGGTCGACAGCAGCAGCGTGTTCACCGCCCCCGTCAGGCGCGCACGGTCATCGAGAGTGAGAGCGGATGCTGCGGCGGCTCGCTTCAGCGGCATCGTCAACGAGAGTCCGCGCCACTCTTCGTCGAGCGCGGTCAACGCACCATCGAACTGCGCCTCTCCGACCTGCCGCCGGGTGTAGTCCCATGGGACGCCGAGCACCCCGTAGGCCGCCGCGTGGAGGCGCGGTGAAAGGCTGTGGGCGACGGGGTCGCCCCACACCGCGAGCTTCGTACCGATCAGCATCCCGAGTCGGGGTTGTCGCGGCACCAGCCGCGCCACTGCTCCACCGCAGCTTCATGGTCGTCGGCCGTCGAGGTGAAGACCGTTTCGCCCGTGTCGAGGTTGACCGTGACGAAGAAGAGCCACGAGCCCTCCGCCGGATGAATTGCCGCGTCGATGGCCTGGTCGCCGGGGTTGGAGATCGGGCCGACGGGCAGACCCGGCACCACGTAGGTATTCCAGGCGTTGTCGTCAAACTGCGCGTCCTCCGACGTGCTGGCCGAGCCTTCGTGCAGTTCGCCGTAGCCGTACTGCGCGGTGGAATCCATCTGCAGCTGCATGCCCTGATCGAGGCGGTTCTGGATCACCCGCGACACCCGGTAGAAGTCGTCGGCCACGCGTGCTTCGCGCTGGACGATCGAGGCGACCGTGAGAACGCGCTGCCGATCACCCTCGGTCACGCCGGCTGCATCGAGTGATTCGATCGTCCTGTCGACCATCCTCGTGATCGCGGCGGAGGCCGTCGTGCCGGGGTCGAACGTGTAGGTCGCGGGGAACAACCATCCCTCGAGACTGTCGGCGTCGACGCCGTAGGCGGCCGGGTCGGCGACCGCGGCCTGGAGGTCTTCGAGCGGGATCTCTGTCTGCTCGGAGATGCGTGTGACGGTCTGCTCGACCGTGAGTCCCTCGGGGAGCTGGGCGGTGTTGGTGAGCTGGTTCGCCGGGTCGCGGAGGGCGGCGAGCACGGCCTCCGACGTCATCTGCTGCTGAAGCTTGAAGACCCCGGGTTGGAACGTGAAGACGGTGGAGGTTTCGATGAGGTAGTCGTAGAACGAGCTGGAAGCTTTGGTCACCCCGGCGTCGAAGAGCTTCTGCGACACCTGCGGGCCGGCGTCGCCGCTCACTACGGTGATGGTCGCTTCGCCCTGCGCGATGCCCGCTTCGAAGTCCTCGCGCTCATCGGGTGCGAACATGCCCTGCATCTGGGCGCCGAAGGTGTTGACCGCCCAGAAGCCACCCACCGCCACGGCGCCGACGATCGCCAGCACGATGACGAGGGCGATCCAACCGCCGACGCGACGACGTCGTCGCTCGGCCGGGGGCGGAACCACACCGAGATCCTCGACGCTCCGGCGTCCGGTGAAGATGTCGTCGAGCGTGCCGACGGCGGGCGCGCCCGAACGCGGGGCTTGCGAGCCGGTTGCGGTGCGGGCCTGCGGAGCGCTCTGCCGTGCCTGTGTCGAACCGGGCCCACCTTGGGGCGGGTGCGGTCGCGTCTGCATCGACGCGGGACGGGTCTGCGCGGCCGTGCGTTGAGAGGCCGTGGGTTGAGAGGCCGCAGGCCGAGTGTCGGCTGCGGATTGCGAAGGCGACGCTGCCGATCGCGGAGCGGGCGCCGGGTCGGCCGGCGGCCGGGTGATGGGAGGCTGCGCGGCCGTCGGACCGGTGTCTCCGCGGGCGGCACGCGCGGCGCGGCGTGACGTGGGGGCGTCCGCACGGCGCACCTCGGCGGTCGGTTCGCGGCGCGGGTCGGGCAGTTTTCCGTACAGGTCGGCCAACGGATCGTCGAACGGTGAAGGGGTGTCGGGCATGTCAGGCGGGCTCCTGTCCCGAAGCTACGGCGGATCCGGCCGGGTTACCGGACTGTCTCTCGACATCGAGCGCCTGTTGCAGCAAGACAACGGCGGCGACCTGGTCGACAATGCTACGAGACTTTCGCTGTGATCGCCCTGCTTGTCGAAGAGCGGCGTGCGCCGTGACCGTGCTCAGGCGCTCATCCACGAGTCGCACCGGCAGGGTGGATGCGGCGGCCAACTCGGCCGCGAACTCCCGGGCGTCGGCGGTGGAGGCCGTCTCTCCCCCGCTCAGGCTCGTGGGCAGTCCCACCAGGATCTCGAGCACGTCGTACTCCGCGGCGATCTCGAGAATGCGCGCGATCGGCGTGCCGACGCGGCCCACGGTCTCGACGGGAACCGCGAGGAGGGCGTCGGGGTCGCTGCGCGCGACGCCGACCCGCGCGCGGCCGACATCGACCCCGAGCCGCACGCCGCGACGAAGCGTCACGCGGCGGTCGTCCTCACCGCCGCCACGATGGCGTCCAGAGCTCCCGGCAGTGCTGCAGCATCCGTTCCCCCACCCTGTGCGACGTCGTCGCGGCCGCCTCCACCGCCTCCGAGGGCGGCGGCTGCGGCTTTGGCGAGGACACCGGCCTTGACGCCGCGCTGACGCGCCGCGTCATTCGTGGCGACCACGACCGCGACCCGGTCTCCGACCACGGCGCCGAGGGCGGCGACCGCCGGCTCCGAGCCCAGACGGTCGCGCACCTGAAGGGCGAGCGAGCGTACGTCGTCGGCGGTGGCGGCAGTGCCCAGCGACTGGGCGACGACCCGGACACCTCCGGCGGCCACGGCCGCGTCGACCAGCTGCGGCAGACGGTCGGCGAGGGCGCGCGACTCGAACGACGCGATCTTCTTCTCGGCGGCCTTCAGACTCGCCGCGAGCTCGGCGATACGCGCCGGAAGCTGATCGCGCGGGGTCTTCAGCGAGCTCGTGAGCTGCGAGACGATGGCACGCTCGGCCGCAAGTTCGCGGAACGCGTCGAGACCGACGAGCGCCTCGACCCGGCGGTTGGAGGCACCCACCGAGGACTCCCCCACGAGGTTGATCAGACCGACCTCTGCACTCGACGACACGTGCGTGCCGGCGCAGAGTTCGCGCGACCACGGGCCGCCGATGTCGACCATGCGCACGGTCTGGCCGTACTTCTCACCGAAAAGGGCCATCGCCCCCGCCTCTTTTGCTTCGTCGAGCGACATCACGCGCGTGGTGACTTCGAGGTTGTCGCGGACGGCGTTGTTGGCGATCTCTTCGATCTCCGACCGGGTCTCGGGCGACAGCGCCTGACCCCAGGCGAAGTCGAACCGCAGGTAACCCGCCCGGTTGAGCGATCCGGACTGCGTCGCGCTCTTGCCGAGCGTGTCGCGGAGAGCCGCGTGCACGAGGTGCGTGGCGGAGTGCGCCTGTCGCGCGGCCCGGCGGTTCACCGCGTCGACGACGCTGGTGGCGGGCTGTCCCGTCGCGACCTCTCCGACCTTCACCTCGACGGTGTGGCTCACGAGCCCGGGTACCGGCTTCTGCACGTCGATGACGTCGAGCTCGTAGCCGGGACCGACGATGGCGCCCTTGTCGGCGACCTGACCGCCCGACTCCGCGTAGAGCGCGGTCTCAGCGAGGATCACTTCGGCGATCTGGCCTTCGCGCGCGCGGTCGACGGCGATGCCGTCGACGAGGATCCCGAGGATGGTCGACGGCGTTTCGAGATCGGAGTACCCGGTGAAGACGGTCTCGCCCAGCGCTCGGTACTCGCTGTACACGGTCTGATCGGCGATGGCACGCCGGCGTGACTTCGCGTCGGCCTTCGCCCGCTGGCGCTGCTCCTGCATGAGCGTGTCGAACGCGGCACGGTCGACGGTGAGACCGGCTTCTTCGGCCGCCTCGAGGGTCAGGTCGACCGGGAATCCGTAGGTGTCGTGCAGCAGGAAGGCTTCGGAGCCGGTGATCGCCGATGCGCCCGCGTCTTTCGTCTGGGCCACGGCCAGGTCGAGGATGGTCGAGCCCGCCGCGAGGGTGCGCAGGAACGTCTCTTCCTCGGCGTACGCGTAGGGGGCGATGCGCGACCAGTCGTCGGCGACGATGGGATAGGCCTCTTTCATCGCGTCCCGCGAAGCGGTGAACAGCTCGGGGAAGGTCGGCCCGTCGACCCCGAGAAGCCGCATCGAGCGGATGGAGCGGCGCATCAGCCGTCGAAGGATGTAGCCCCGTCCCTCGTTCGACGGAGTGACCCCGTCGGAGAGCAGCATGAGCGACGATCGCACGTGGTCGGCGATCACCCGGAAGCGCACGTCGTCTTCGTGGACGGCACCGTAGCGGCGGCCCGACAGTTCGATCGCACGGTCGAGCACCGGGCGCACCTGGTCGGTCTCGTACATGTTCTCGACGCCCTGCTTGATCAGCGCGACGCGCTCGAGGCCCATGCCGGTATCGATGTTCTTCTTCGGCAGGTCGCCGACGACGTCGAAGTCGACCTTCGAGCGCACGTTGTTGATCGCGTACTGCATGAAGACGAGGTTCCAGATCTCGGTGAACCTGTTGTCGTCCGCCACGGGACCGCCGTCGCGGCCGTACTTCGGTCCGCGGTCGAAGTAGATCTCGGAACAGGGCCCGGCGGGTCCGGGCTGGCCGGTCGTCCAGTAGTTGTCTTCGCGCCCCAGTCGCTGGATGCGCTCAGCGGGAAGGCCGGCGACCTTCTGCCAGAGCGCCGCGGCCTCGTCGTCGTCCTCGTAGACGGTGACCCAGAGGTCGCGCTCGGCGAAGCCCAGACCGCCGTCGGATTCGGCGGAGGTGAGCAGCTCCCAGGCGTACGAGATCGCGCCCTCTTTGAAGTAATCACCGAACGACCAGTTGCCGAGCATCTGGAAGAACGTGCCGTGACGGGCGGTCTTCCCGACCTCCTCGATGTCGTTCGTGCGGATGCATTTCTGCACATCCGCTGCGCGCGAGTAGGGCGCGGGGACGACGCCCGTGAGGTAGGGGATGAACGGCACCATGCCTGCGATCGTGAAGAGGATCGACGGGTCGTCGCTGACCAGAGAGGCCGACGGGACGATGGTGTGGCCGTTCTTCTCGAAATAATCGAGGTAGCGCTGGGCGATATCGGCGGTCTTCATGGATCGGGTCTCCGGAGGGCAGGATCGATCGCGCCCGTGAGGGCGTCGGCGACGTGGGTTCAGTCGGTGAGGGTGGCGGTGACGTTCTTCGCCGCGTCGGCGGCCTTCGCCGCGGCTTCCGTGGCCGAGGCGCGGGCATCGGATGCGGCGTCCTGCGCCGCAGCGGCGGTGCCGGCCACGGCGTCTTTGGCTTCGGCGACGAGCCCGACGAACTGGGCCTCCTGGTCGCGGTACGCATCACCCATACGGTCGGTGAACTCACCGATCCGAGCGTCGACCTGTGAAAGCAACTCGTGGCCGCGCGGATCTTTGTTCACCAGGTGGGCGACGACGAAGCCGCCGGCGATGCCCAACACGAACCAGCCGAACTTCTTCACAGTCACCACTTCCTTGAACGAGCCGCGGGTACGGCATCGCCTTCATCGTAGTGCGCGAACGCCGAAGGGCGCCGGGGTGAACCCCCGACGCCCTTCGAAGCCCCGAAGCGCTTATCGCGCCGCGTAACTCCGTGGCTGGCCGCTGCGCGGCTGTACCACGCGTCGCTATCGCGCCGCGTAGTACTCCACAACGAGCTGAACGTCGCACGTCACGGGAACCTCGGCGCGCTTCGGACGACGCACGAGGCGCGACTGGAGCGTGTTGAGGTCGACCTCGACGTAACCGGGAACGATCGGCAGAACCTCGGCGTGACCGCCGGCGGCTGCGACCTGGAAGGGCTCGAGTCCCTCGCTCTTGGTCTTGACGTGGATGAGCTGACCCGGCTTCACGCGGAACGACGGGCGGTCGACCGTCTGACCGTCGACCAGGATGTGGCGGTGCACGACGAGCTGGCGCGCCTGCGCGGTCGTGCGGGCGAAGCCCGAGCGCAGGACGAGCGCGTCGAGGCGCATCTCGAGGAGCTCGACCAGGTTCTCACCGGTCAGGCCCTGCGTGCGGCGAGCCTCGTTGAAGGCGTTGCGCATCTGCTTCTCGCGGATGCCGTACTGCTCGCGGAGACGCTGCTTCTCGCGCAGACGAACGGCGTAGTCGCTGTCGGTCTTGCGCTTGGTGCGGCCGTGCTCGCCCGGAGCGTAGGGACGCTTCTCGAGGTAGCGGGCGGCCTTCGGGGTGAGCGCGATACCCAGCGCTCGTGACATGCGGACCTTACGGCGGTCCTGTGACTTCGTAGGCACGAAGGTGTCCTTCCGGATACGTGGCCGCGCATTTCGCAGCTCACGGACGTATCACCCGCTCCCGCCCTACCGGTGCGCACGTCGGGGCATACCGGCAGGTGAAAAAAGGAAGAAGGGGATGCCCGAAAACTGTGTTTCGAGCCGATCCAGCCTAACAGACGGGCCTGCGGGTGGTATCGCGTGTCACTCCCCGTCGACGATCCGCCGGATCTTCGACAGCCGAGCCGAGATCTCACGCTCCTGGCCGTGGGTGGTCGGGTCGTAGTACCGGCGTCCGCGAAGTTCGTCGGGGAGGTACTGCTGGGTCACGATCCCGATGTCGCTGTCGTGCGGGTAGAGGTAGCCCTTGCCATGCCCGAGACGCTTCGCACCGGGGTAGTGCGCGTCGCGCAGATGCGGGGGCACGCGGCCGAAGCCCCCCGCGCGCACATCGGCGATCGCGCTGTTGATCGCGTTGTACGCCGCGTTCGACTTGGCCGTGGTGGCGAGGTACGCCGTCGCCTCGGCGAGCGGGATGCGTCCCTCGGGCATACCGATGAACGCGACCGCGTCGGCCGCCGCGATCGCGATCTGCAGCGCCTGCGGGTCGGCGAGACCGATGTCTTCCGCCGCCGAGATGACGAGCCGTCGCGCGATGAAACGGGGGTCTTCGCCGGCTTCGACCATGCGAGCGAGATAGTGGATGGCCGCGTCCACGTCGGATCCCCGGATCGACTTGATGAAGGCGCTGATGACGTCGTAATGCTCATCGCCCTGTCGGTCGTACCGCAGAAGCGCTCTGTCGACCGCCTGGGCGATGTGGTCGGCGGTGACCACGGGCTCGTCGTCGTCAGTGTCGATGGCGACGGCTGCGGCGGCTTCGAGCGCCGTCAGCGCCCGACGCGCGTCGCCCGAGGCGAGGCGCACGAGAGCGCTCCGCGCGTCGTCGTCGAGGACGACCGAGCCCGCCAATCCCCGTGGATCCGTCACCGCCCGATCGATGAGACCGGCGAGGTCGTCGTCTCCGAGCGGGCGCAGGGTGAGAAGCAGCGACCGCGACAGCAGCGGCGAGATGATCGAGAACGACGGGTTCTCGGTGGTGGCGGCGATGAGGACGACCCAGCCGTTCTCGACACCGGGGAGGAGTGCGTCCTGCTGCGCCTTGGTGAAGCGGTGGATCTCGTCGAGGAAGAGGATGGTCGAGGCGTTGTAGAGGTCGCGCTGGGTCAGGGCGTCCTGCATGACCTCGCGCACGTCTTTCACCCCCGCGGTGACGGCCGAGAGTTCGACGAAACGCCTCCCCGATGAGCGAGCGATCGCCTGCGCCAGCGTGGTCTTGCCGGTGCCGGGCGGACCCCACAGGATCACGGATGCTGCCGAGCCGGGGCTCGCCGCATCCGAAGACGCGAGCGTCACCAGGGGTGATCCCGGCCGCAACAGGTGGCCCTGGCCGGCGACCTCGTCGAGGCTGGTGGGTCTCATCCGCACCGCGAGCGGCGTCTGCCCCGGGAAGAGGGCGGCGGAAGAGGTCATCCGATCAGGGTAATCGCGCCCGACGACGTCGGGGATTCGTCGCGTTTGCCGTCTCGCTCCGTGCATGCGTAGGATGCTTCGCGCCCGGAGGCCCCGGGCAGAGGAGGCCCGCGTGGCGACTGGTGGCAAGGACCGCGGCTCACGAGCGGCGCGCGAGCGGGCTCGGATCTATCAGGCCCGTCAAGAACTGCACGCCTCGGAGAAGCGTCGTCGGACGCGCGACAATCTCGTCGCCTCGATCACCGGCGGTGTCATCGTCCTCGCCGCGATGGGTGCCCAGGTCGTCTACTTCAGCAGCGGTCCTGGAGCACCGGAGCCGGCAGCGTCCGTCGAGCCGGCTCCGACCGCGACGTCGGAGCCGACCGTCGCCCCGGAGCCGGAGACCACGGCTCCGGCGGTCGCTCCGACTCCCTGATCCTGCGAGCCTCTGCCGCGCGTACTAGGCTCGGGTCCGTCCATCCACGCCTACGGCGCGAGCCGCGATGAGGTATTACACGTGACTGCTGGCGCAGACATCCCTGAAACAACTCCGGCCCCGTGGGGTCGCGTCGAAGAAGACGGAACCGTATCGGTTCGAGAATCCGACGGTTGGCGCGTGGTCGGGCAGTACCCCGACGGCACGGCCGAAGAGGCACTCGCGTACTACGAGCGCAAGTTCTCCGATCTCGCCGGCGAGGTCACGCTGCTCGAAGTGCGTCACCGTCGCGCGGGCGCGTCGGCCTCCGACCTCCGCAGCACGGCGAAGACTCTTCGCGGTCGCGTCGCCGAAGCATCCGCTGTCGGCGACCTCGCGGCTCTGCTCGCTCGGCTGGACGCCCTCACCGGTGCCCTGGCGGAGGCCTCCGAAGTCGAGGCAGCAGCGGCGAGAGAGGCTGTCGACGAGGCCGTGCGCGAGCGCACCGTCCTGGTGGAGAAGGCCGAGGCACTGGCCGCGCGCGACCCCAAGACCGTTCAGTGGAAGCAGGCTTCCGCCGACATGACGGCGCTGTTCGATCAGTGGCAGAGCCACCAGCAGAACGGGCCGCGGCTTCCGAAGTCGCTGGCGCAGCAGCTGTGGCGGCGATTCCGCGACGCGCGGGCAACGGTCGACCGTCAGCGGCGCGAGTTCTATGCAGAACTCGACGAGACGCAGAAGGGTGCGCGTGACGCGAAGACCCGCCTGGTCGAGCGCGCCGAAGCCCTCGCGCCCCGCGGTGAAGACGGCATCGGCGGGTACCGCGATCTCCTCGACCAGTGGAAGGCCACCGGGCGTGCCGGCAAGAAGGCCGACGACGCGCTCTGGGCTCGCTTCAAGGCGGCCGGAGACGCGCTCTACTCGGCTCGGACGGTGCGCGAGTCCGCCGAGGTCGAAGAGTCCCGCGAGAAGATCGAGCAGAAGAAGGCCCTCCTCGTCGAGGCCGCGCCGATCGTCGACATGCGCGATCTGGCGCGCGCTCGCGCGGCGCTCACCAACATCCAGCGCCAATGGGACGAGATCGGGCGCATCTTCCCTCGCGACCAGGAGCGCGTCCTCGACGACGAGCTTCGCAAGGTCGAGCAGAGCGTGCGCACGCGCGAAGATGCCGAGTGGAAGAGCAACAACCCCGAGACCAAGGCGCGCACCAACGACATGACGCGCCAGCTGACCGATGCGATCGACAAGCTCGAGGCCGAGGTCGCAGAGGCCACGGCTCGTGGCGACAAGAGCGCCGCGGCCGAGGCCAGCGAGGCGCTGGAAGCGCGCCGCGCCTGGTTGCGCGCCGTCGGCGGCTGACCCCCCCCGACGAGCGAGCCGGGCGGCGGTTCTCCACAGTCGCCCGGCTCATCCGTCGCCGTAACGCGATACGCGACAGACTTCGTGCATGCCCTCGCCGTTCCTCTACTTCGTGGGCGGGGGCCTGTCGCAGGCAGAACTCAGCTCGGCCTGCCTCGACGGGCATCTGATCGAACTCGGTGAGGGCTACATCCCGGCCGATATGACCGATTCCGCGGCCCTGCGCGCTGCGTCGCTCGCCGACCTGCTGGGCGAGACGCTCGCAGCCACCCACGAGAGTGCGGCATGGGTGTGGGGGCGGCTCGAGGAGCCGCCGGCGCGCCACCGCGTGCAGCGGGCGGTCGAGCGTCGACTGCATCACGTCGTCTCTCGCCGGCTGGTCTACCGTGATCCGCTCATCGACGCCGACGA
Organism: Microbacterium shimangi; assembly: GCF_043556445.1. Taxonomy (NCBI): domain Bacteria; kingdom Bacillati; phylum Actinomycetota; class Actinomycetes; order Micrococcales; family Microbacteriaceae; genus Microbacterium; species Microbacterium shimangi. The sequence goes on along the minus strand of NZ_JBIGII010000004.1, from coordinate 725,192 downwards.
CGTGTGCGAGATCGCAGGCGTACGGGTGAGTACCCCCGTGCGCACTCTCGTCGATCTCGCGCGGAGCACCGAAGCATCCAGCCATGAACTCGCGCGCGCGTGGGGCCGAGCCGCACCCGACGACGCGGAGCGCGCCCAGGAATGGTTCGAGCAGCACCGGGGCATCCCCCGAAAGCGACTGGCGCGGGCGCTGCTCGCCGACCTCAGGACGACGTGACGCGGTAGACGTCGTAGACGGCGTCGATGCGGCGCACGGCGTTGAGAACGCGATCGAGGTGCACGGTGTCGCCCATCTCGAAGACGAACCGGCTCAGCGCCAGCCTGTCGTTCGTGGTCGAGACCGTCGCCGACAAGATGTTCACGTGGTAGTCGCTCAGCACGCGGGTGACATCGCTGAGCAGCGCGGAACGGTCGAGTGCCTCGACCTGGATCTGCACGAGGAACACGCTCTTGGAGGTCGGTGCCCACTCGACGTCGATGATGCGCTCGGGGTCGTTCCGCAGCGCCGTCACGTTGGTGCAGTCGGTGCGGTGCACCGATACGCCGCTCCCCCGCGTCACGAATCCGATGACCTCGTCACCGGGCACAGGTGTGCAGCACTTCGCCAGCTTCACGAGGATGTCGGGTGCGCCGCGCACGAGGACGCCGGAGTCGCCGCCCCGCGGCGCATGGCTGCGGCCCACGTGGGGAATGTCGATGGGGCCGGTCGACGTGTCGCCCGCGTTGACGAGCGCCGTGACCTTCTCGATCACCGATTGGGTCGAGACGTTGCCCTCGCCGACGGCGGCGTAGAGGGCTGAGACGTCTTCGTACTTGAGCTGATGCGCGACCTCGGCGAACGAGTCCTGGTTCATCAGACGCTGGAGGGGCAGGTTCTGACGGCGCATCGCGCGTGCGATGGCATCTTTCCCCTGTTCGATGGCCTCTTCGCGACGCTCTTTGGTGAACCAGCCGCGGATCTTGTTGCGCGCCCGTGTGCTGCGGACGAACCCGAGCCAATCCTGGCTGGGGCCGGCATCGGGATTCTTCGACGTGAAGACCTCGACGACGTCACCGCTCTTGAGTTCGGACTCGAGGGGAACGAGGCGGCCGTTGACCTTGGCCCCCATGGTCCGGTGGCCGATCTCGGTGTGCACCGCATACGCGAAGTCCACCGGTGTCGCGCCCGTCGGCAGACCGACGACGCGCCCCTTCGGGGTAAAGACGTAGACCTCTTTCGCGCCGATCTCGAAGCGCAGCGAGTCGAGGAACTCCCCCGGGTCGGCGGTCTCGGCCTGCCAGTCCGAGATGTGCGCGATCCACGCCATGTCGGTGTCGAGCGATTTGGCATCGGCCTTGCCGCCCGCCATCCGCTCTTTGTACTTCCAGTGCGCCGCCACGCCGTACTCGGCTTGGTGGTGCATCTCGTTCGTGCGGATCTGCAGTTCTACCGTGCGACCGGATGGGCCGATCACGGTGGTGTGCAGCGACTGATAGAGGTTGAACTTCGGGGTGGCGATGTAGTCCTTGAACCGGCCCGGCAGCGGAGTCCAGCGGGCGTGGATCGCACCCAGCACCGCGTAGCAGTCGCGCACCGTCCCGACCAGGATGCGGATGCCGATGAGGTCGTAGATGTCGTCGAACTCGCGACCCCGGATGACCATCTTCTGGTAGACGGAGTAGAGCTGTTTGGGTCGCCCCATCACGCGCCCGCGGATGCGCAGCTCGCGCAGGTCGGAATCGACCGCCTCGATGACGTTCTGCACGTACTGCTCGCGCTGCGGGGTGCGCTGTTTGACGAGACTCTCGATCTCGGCGTAGAGCTTCGGGTGCAGAACGGCGAAAGAGAGATCTTCGAGCTCGCTCTTGATGGCCTGGATACCCAGTCGATTCGCGAGGGGCGCGTAGATCTCGAGGGTCTCGGTCGCCTTCTTGGCCGCCTTCTCGGGCGGCACGAACCCCCACGTGCGCGCGTTGTGCAGCCGGTCGGCCAGCTTGATGAGCAGCACGCGGATGTCGCGCGACATCGCGACGATCATCTTGCGGACGGTCTCGGCTTGGGCGCTCTCGCCGTACTTGACCTTGTCGAGCTTGGTGACGCCGTCGACGAGCATCGCCACCTCGTCGCCGAAGTCGGCGGCGAGTTCGTCGAGCGGGTAGCCGGTGTCTTCGACGGTGTCGTGCAGCAGCGCCGCCGCGATCGCGCGCGGCCCGAGTCCGAGGTCGGCGAGGATCTGGGCGACGGCGAGCGGGTGGGTGATGTACGGCTCGCCGCTCTGACGCTTCTGGTCCCGGTGAGCGAGCTCCGCGACGGTGTAGGCACGCTCGATGACCCCCAGGTCGCCCTTGGGGTGGTGGGTGCGGACGGTCCGGACCAGCTTGTCGAGGTCGTCGCGTCGGGCGGCCCGCGAGAAGATTCGCGGTACGAGGCGACGCAGGCTGGAGGTCTGCGCGGCGGGCGGAGCTGTCTCGGCCACCGGGTCACCTCCCCCTATCGAAGAATCTCACAATTCTACGCCGCGCCGAGTGCCCGATCGTCGCTTACGCGGGCACGCCGGCGAGCTCGCGGGAGGCGAGGATCCGCTGGTCGCGTTCCTTGATCGCCGGCTCGTTCTCGCGCAGCAGAGAGAACAGCGGCGCGGCGACGAACAGCGTCGAGTAGGCGGCCACGATGGTGCCGACGAAGATCGACAGCGAGATGTCGCTGAGGGTGCGCGCACCGAGCCACACCGAACCGATGAACAGGATCGCTCCGACTGGCAGCACCGCGACGACCGTGGTGTTGATCGAGCGGATCAGCGTCTGGTTGACCGCGAGGTTCACCGACTCGCCGAACGTGCGACCGGATATCTCGCCGTCTTCTCGAGTGTTCTCGCGCACTTTGTCGAAGACGACCGTGGTGTCGTATAGCGAGTACGAGAGGATCGTCAAGAACCCGATGACGGCCGCCGGGGAGATCTCGAAGCCCGCCAGCGCGTAGACACCGATCGTGATCACGAGCACGTCGACGAGACCGACGATCGCCGCGACCGACATCTTCCAGGTGCGGAAATACAGCGCCAAGATGATGAACGTCAGCGCGAGGAAGATGACGAGACCCCAGAGAGACTGACGCGTGACGTCGGCGCCCCAGCTGGGGCCGATCTGCGACGAGGTGACCTCCGACGTGGGGACCCCGTACTCGTCGGCCAGCGCCGTCGTGACGGCTTGCACGTCGGCGGCGTCCGCGATCTCCTCGGTCTGCACACGCACGGCGTTGTCGCCGATCACGGTGACCCTCGTCGTCGCGTCTGGCGCAACCGACAGCACTGCCTCGGTTGCGAGCGACTGGTCCGGTGAGGACACTCCCGAGACGGTGAACTGCGATCCACCGGTGAACTCGATCGAGAACTGCACCGGCCGCACGAGCGGCACCAGACACGCGGCGATGACGAAGACCGCGGCGATGATGAACCACAGGCGGCGTCGCCCCACGAAGGGGAACGACGTCTTGCCCGTGTAGAGATCGTTGCCGACCTGACTCATGGAACGCATCAGTCGTCGCCCTTCTTGACGGCGGCACGAGCTCCGCGGTCGTTCGTGGCGGACAGTTCCGCCTGCTTACGTTCGGCGATGGTCTGGCGTCGCTGCGCCTCGCCGCGTGAGCGCGCGGAGCGTGCGTCGCGCGCCACAGGTGCTCGGAATTCTGCCCGACCGCGGTACACGGCACCGAGTGCGTTCGGATCCATCCCCGAAAGCGGGTGACCCGACCCGAAGAAGCGGGTGCGGGCGAGCAGCTGCATCACCGGGTGGGTGAAGAGGATGAAGATGACGATGTCGATCGCGGTGGTCAGGCCGAGCGTGAACGCGAAGCCCTTCACCGTGGCGTCGGCCAGGATGTAGAGCACGACCGCCGCGAGGATGTTGATCGACTTGGAGATGTAGATCGTCCGCTTGGCGCGACTCCAGCCGTCTTCGACGGCCCCGGTGATCGACTTCCCGTCGCGGAGCTCGTCGCGGATGCGTTCGAAGTACACGATGAACGAGTCGGCGGTGAAGCCGATCGTCACGATGAGGCCCGCGACGCCGGCGAGCGACAGGCGGAAGCCCATGCGCCACGCCAGGATGCACAGTGCGACATAGGTGAGCACACCCATCACGGCCAGCGAGGCGATGATGACGAAGCCGAGCGCGCGGTAGACGACCAGCGAGTAGATCGCCACGAGCACCAGGCCGATGAGTCCGGCGATCAGACCGATCTGCAGTTGCTGCGAACCGAGCGTCGCCGAGACGGTGTCGGAGCTGACGACCTCGAAGCTCAACGGTAGGGCGCCGTACTTCAGCTGGTCAGCGAGCACCGTCGCCGTGTCCTGGGTGAAGCTGCCCGAGATGCTCGGGTTGCCGTCGCTGATCACGCCGTTCATCGAGGGTGCCGACAGCACCGATCCGTCGAGTACGAACGCGAACTGGTTCAGCGGTGCGGTCGCACCGAACAGTCGCTGGCTGATCTCGCCGAAGATCCGCGTGCCCTCGTCGTTGAAGTTGAGGTTGACGGTCCAACGGTTGGTCTGGGCTTCGAGGCCGGTGGTCGCGTCGTCGATCGACGAACCGTCGAGCTCGACGGGACCGAGGATGTACTTCGCCGCACCGTCTGCGTCGCAGGTGATGAGCGGCTGATCCGACGGCGCGTTGGCCGGGTCGTTGGCCGGGTCGTTGCAGTCGTAGGCGAGGAACTGGGCCTGGAGCGCCGGGGTGATGTACGCGGTGTCGCTGCCGTTGGTCGGCGCCGTCGTCGGGGTCGACTCCAGCGAGGGGTCGGGGGTCGGGTAAGGCGTCTCGACCTGGTCTTCACCCACGAACGTGTTCGCGGGAGCGCCGGCGTACAGCACGGCCCGCAGCTGCAGCTGAGCGGATGCTTCGATCCGATCGCGCGTCGCCTGGTCGGCCTCACCCGGCAGTTGCACGACGACGTTGCGTCCGCCTTCGGTCGTCACGTCGGCCTCGGCGACACCCGAGGCGTCCACTCGCTGACGGATGATCGAAACGGCCTGGCTCAACTGCTCATCGGTGGGAGAGGCGCCATCGGCGGTCTGCGCTTCGAGGATGATCTGCGTCCCGCCCTGCAGGTCGAGCGCGAGCTCGGGAACCCAGGAACTCTGTTGGAACGTGTAGACGCCGAGGGCGTTGATCCCGAACAGGACGCCCGTGATGGCGAGGAGTCCGATCAGTGCACGCCAGGCATGCCGGACAGGGGTGGAAGTGGCCACGACGGGTCGACTTTCTCTGGAGCAGGGGCTGTTGAACGGGCGACCGGTCAGGCCTGGGGTTTGTTGCGGTTCTCCGGGTCGACGTCGTCGGCGTCGATACGAGCGCGTTTCTGGTCGTCGCTGATCGAGCTGATCTCGCCGTCGACGACGCCCGCGCTGTACTCGGCTTCGCTCTCCTCGGCCTCGATGAACTCGTCTTCGGTGACGAAGCCCTCAGCGGGGTTCACGATGCGGAGGATGGCTTGGCTGTGGACCTTGATCTCGACACCCGGCGCGATCGAGACGATGGCGGGCTTGTCGAGGTCTTCGGCGTCGTACTCGACGATCGTGCCGTAGAGGCCACCCTGCATCAGGACCTCGGAGCCGGGAACGGTCTGTCGGGCCTTCTGCTCCTGCTCGGCTTTCTGCTTCTGCACACGTCGACGCGAGCTGAAGAACATGAAGACCAGCAGCAGGACGAGCAGGACGATGATGCCGTAGTTGGCGAAGAAGTCGGCAAGAGCCATGAAAAGGAGAACCTTTCGGATCAGGCACGCCGGTGAGCACTGCCTCAGAGAGATGTCGGCGAAAGCCTCCGCCGATTATAGGTCATTCAGACGTCATCGAATCTGAGGGCGCCGTCCGCATGCGGCACCCCGAGATGGGCGTACGCGGGCGGCGTCGCGACACGGCCTCGTGGAGTGCGTCCCATGAAACCGATCCGCACCAGGTAGGGCTCGACGACCGATTCGATCGTCTCAGCCTCCTCGCCCACGGCCACCGACAGGGTCCCGAGACCGACGGGGCCGCCCCGGAAGCGCCGGACGAGCGCGTCGAGGACGGCACGATCAAGCCGGTCGAGACCGATCTCGTCGACGTCGTAGAGCTCGAGCGCGGCGCGGACCGCGTCGACGCCCTTCTGCTCGCCGTGCACCACCTGGAAGTCGCGCACCCGGCGAAGAAGGCGGTTCGCGATGCGGGGTGTCCCTCGCGAGCGTCGAGCGATCTCGGCGCGCCCATCGTCGGGGAGCGTCACGTCGAGCATCGCGGCGGCGCGATCGACCACGAGCTCCAGCTCTTCGGGTTCGTAGTACTCCAGGTGCGCTGTGAACCCGAAACGGTCGCGCAACGGGTTCGGCAGGAGTCCCGAGCGTGTCGTCGCGCCGACGAGGGTGAAAGGGGCGAGCTCGAGAGGGATGCTGGTCGCCCCTGCGCCCTTGCCGACCATGATGTCGATGCGGAAGTCCTCCATGGCGAGGTAGAGCATCTCTTCGGCGGAGCGGGCCATGCGGTGCACCTCGTCGATGAAGAGCACCTCCCCCGGAGTCAGGCTCGACAGGAGTGCGGCGAGGTCACCCGCGTGCTGGATGGCAGGACCGCTCGACATGCGCAGCGGCCGGCCCGTCTCGTGGGCAACGATCATCGCGAGGGTGGTCTTGCCCAGGCCCGGAGGCCCCGAGAACAGAATGTGATCGGGAGACCGCTGCTGGATTCGCGCGGCGTCCAGGAGCAACTGGAGCTGACCGCGCACCTTGTGCTGCCCGACGAACTCGTCCAGCGACGCCGGTCGCAAGGCTCCTTCGATCGCGAGTTCGCTCTCGTCGACCGGGGTGTCGACGTCGCGGACCTCATCCACCGGTCGTCTCTTTTCGTGCGGGTCCGAGAGCGGTCAGGGTGCGACGCAGGAGCGCTTGCACCGAGGCCTTCTCGGCCTCGGTCGCCTCCTCGACGGTGATCGCCACCGCTTCGACGGCCGTGCGCTCCGACCATCCGAGGCCGATGAGAGCCTGTTTGACCTGCAACGGAACTCCGGGAGGGACGGATGCTGCCGTGGCGGCGCCGGCGATGGGAACGGTGAGCCTTCCGGCCAACTGGACGACGATCAGTTTCGCCGTTTTCGGGCCGATGCCGGAGACACGGCGGAAGGGGGCGTCGTCGTCGGAGGTCACCGCTTCGGCGATCTGGTGCACCGAGAGCGATGAGAGGACACCGAGCGCCGACTTGGGGCCGACCCCGGTCACCCCGATGAGCTGCGTGAAGACGGCGAGCTCTTCGCGACTCTCGAACCCGTAGAGCGAGAGAGCATCTTCGCGGACGATGAGGCTGGTGTGGAGCTGAAGCTCCTCGCCGAGGTGCGCGTGGCGGCTCACCGCGACGGGCACCGAAACCGAGAGACCGACACCGCCGACTTCGACGACCACCGTGTCGCTGTCGAGATGGCGCACGGTGCCGCGAACGGACGAGATCATCCTGCGATCCTAACCGGCGCGTCAGAACATCTGTTCGAACGACACGCCCCGGAGGCCAGTGCTCCGCGTCACCCGCACGCCCAGTCGAGCAAGGGCGCCGCCAGGTCGAGTTGGAGAATGCCGTCTCCTCCGATGTTCATCCCCGGCAGCTCGGGGATCTCGAGATACCAGGGACCGAGGCCCGCGGGGACACCTTGCACGGGGAAGGCGGTCCCGCCCAGATGGGCTCGATCGAAGATGGCGAGTGCCCAGTCGGCATAGACGTAATCGGGTCCGAGCGGCTGCCGATATGGTCCCTCGGCGGCTGCCCCGATGGCTTCCACCGGCGCGAGACCGGCGTTGGGGTCCGGTCGCTCAGCCAGCCACACCGAGACGGTGGGGTGCAGGTCGTCCCAGGCATTGGGGCCTTCGTCGTCGGGTGCGTGCTCCCCCTCGCGTCGCACGTCGACCGGCGGCGGGGTAGGGCCGCCGGCCCATTCGGCCTCGTCGAGACGCACGAGGGCGAAGGCGCCGCCGATGATGTCTTCGTGAAGAGTCAGCGTCGGATGCGGCGCGCTGGCCGCGAGTTGAACGACGAAGGGGTCGGCGGGGTCGGCGTCGCCTTCCTCCGCGAACTGTCCCTCGCCTTGGAACAGGGCGAATGCCGGGAAGCCGAGGTTGTGCGCATGCCACTCGTCGGGAAGTCGCAGCGTGAGGATGTGGAACATCGGGAGTCCCGTGAGGGGACCGCGTGGCCACCGGGCTTCCCCGATCGCCGGCCCCTGGGAGCCGATCCATCCCGAGGGAGCCGTGGCGGGGCGATCGACGGAGGGGGGTCCGCCCACCCGGTAGGACGCCGTGTTCTCGTCGGCGGTGGCGAAGAGGAGGTCGTAGGCAGTCGTCATATCAGTACCTCGTATCGGTGCGGATCTGCGGAAAGCACGGGCGAAAGGGGCGTCACCGACGGCCCGCTCGCTCGGCTTGGGCCCACGCGCGCTGCGCGGGAGTGAGTGCGCCGGCGGGGCGTGCCGCCGATGCGGCGGGCGTGCGCCACGCGTGGCAGAGCGCCAGAGCGAGAGCATCAGCGGCGTCGGCGGGTTGCGGGAGGGCGTCCAGCCGCAGCACTCGGGCCACCATCGTCTGCACCTGCAGTTTGTCGGCCGCACCGTAACCGGTGACCGCGGCCTTCACTTCGCTGGGGGTGTGCGTGGCGGCCGGAAGACCTGCTTCGGCGGCGAGAAGCAGGGCGATACCGCTCGCTTGTGCGGTACCCATCACCGTGCTGCGGTTGTTCTGGGCGAACACCCGCTCCACGGCGACGACGGCGGGTCGGTGGTCGGCGAGCACCGCGCGGATTCCTGCGGCGATGATGGCGAGGCGGCGCTCGATCGGCTCGTCGGGCGCCGATCGGATGACGCCGACGTGCACGAGCGTCGCCGATCGATCGGGGGCGACGTCGACGACACCCACTCCGCAGCGGGTCAGACCGGGGTCGATACCGAGCACGCGCAACGAACGGGAAGCCACAGCACCACGCTAAGCGGGGTGTCGGCGCGACCCGCTCAGGCGCGCGGACCTACTCGTCGTTCTCGAGCTCGGCCTGCACCTCGGCGGTGAGGTCGAAGTTGCTGAAGACGTTCTGCACGTCGTCGCTGTCCTCGAGGGCGTCGATGATGCGGAAGACCTTGCGCGCCGTGTCGGCATCGATCTCGACTTTGAGAGAGGGGACGAACTCCACGTCGGCCGACTCGTAGTCAATGCCAGCCTCCTGAAGTGCCGTGCGCACCAGAACCAGGTCGGATGCTTCCGTGATGACCGCCAAGCCGTCGCCGTGGGGTTCGACCTCCTCGGCGCCCGCGTCGAGCACGGCCAACATGACGTCGTCTTCACTCGCGCTGTCGCCGGCGACGACGATGACGCCCTTGCGTCCGAAGTTGTACGCGACGCTGCCGGGATCGGCGAGGGTGCACCCGTTGCGGGTGAGCGCGGTGCGCACCTCCGCGGCGGCGCGGTTCTTGTTGTCGGTCAGACACTCGACCATGAATGCCACGCCGTTGGGCCCGTAGGCCTCGTACATGATCGAGATGTACTCGACGGCCTCGCCACCGATACCCGCGCCTCGCTTGACGGCGCGATCGATGTTGTCGTTGGGGACCGAAGTCTTCTTCGCCTTCTGAATGGCGTCGAAGAGGGTCGGGTTGCCTGCGAGGTCAGCGCCGCCCATCTTTGCGGCGACCTCGATGTTCTTGATGAGTTTGGCGAACGACTTCGCACGACGGCCGTCGATGACAGCCTTCTTGTGCTTGGTGGTCGCCCACTTGGAGTGGCCGGACATAAACACCAGTCTACGAAACGCTCAGCCGGTCATCTTGCGCAACGTGCGGAGACCGCCGTTTGCACTGCGGGCGCGGGCGTCAACGGCGTTCGCGCACCTTCGCGAGGAAGCGTTCGTGAAAGCGAGCCTCGCCCGAGACCTCTGGGTGGAAAGCGGTACCGAGCAGGTTGTCCTGTTCGACCGCAACGACCCGGCCATCCGGGAGCGAACCGATGGCTCGCGCCCGCTCCCCCACCGACACGACGATCGGAGCACGGATGAACGCGGCATGAACCGGATCCCCGTCGAAGACCGTGATGTCGAGCTCCGTCTCGAACGACTCCGTCTGTCCGCCGAAGGCGTTACGCGCCACCACGACGTCGAGTCCGCCGAAGGTCTCCTGCCCCTCGATCCCGCCGGTGATGCGGTCGGCCAGCAGGATCAAACCGGCGCAGGTTCCGTACATCGGCAGACCGTCGGCGATGGCGGTGCGAATCGGATGCTGCATGCCGAAGGCGCGCGCGAGTTTGTCGATCGCGCTCGACTCCCCACCGGGAAGCACGAGGCCGTCGACCCGGGCGAGCTCTTCCGGTCGGCGGACGGTCGAAGCATCCGCCCCCAACCGCGCCAGCATTGCGAGGTGCTCGCGCACATCGCCCTGCAGCGCGAGCACTCCGACGCGGGGGTGCCCCGGCATCCGCTACCAGCCGCGCTCGGCGAGCCGGTGCGGTGCAGCCAGGTCGGCGACGTTGATGCCGACCATCGCTTCGCCGAGCCCGCGAGACGCCTCGGCGATCACCCCGGGGTCATCGAAGAACGTCGTCGCCTTCACGATCGCCGCGGCACGCTCGGCGGGGTTTCCCGACTTGAAGATGCCCGAGCCGACGAAGACGCCGTCGGCGCCCAGCTGCATCATGAGAGCGGCATCGGCCGGGGTTGCAACGCCGCCCGCGGTGAAGAGCACGACGGGGAGCTTTCCGGTGTCTGCGATCTCGGCGACGAGCTCGTACGGGGCCTGCAGCTCTTTCGCGGCGACGTAGAGCTCGTCCTTCGTGCGCGAGCGCAGCGCGTTGATCTCGCCCTGGATCGTGCGGATGTGCTTGGTGGCCTCCGACACGTCGCCGGTGCCGGCTTCGCCCTTGGAGCGGATCATCGCCGCGCCCTCGGTGACGCGGCGCAGAGCTTCGCCCAGGTTCGTGGCACCGCAGACGAACGGGACGGTGAAACCCCACTTGTCGATGTGGTTCACGTAATCGGCCGGAGAGAGCACCTCGGACTCGTCGATGTAGTCGACACCGAGCTCCTGCAGCACCTGAGCCTCGACGAAGTGCCCGATGCGTGCTTTCGCCATCACGGGGATCGATACCGACGCGATGATGGCGTCGATCAGGTCGGGGTCGCTCATGCGAGCAACGCCGCCCTGTGCGCGGATGTCGGCGGGGACACGCTCCAACGCCATCACGGCGACCGCTCCGGCGTCTTCGGCGATCTTCGCCTGGTCGGCGGTGACGACGTCCATGATGACGCCGCCCTTGAGCATTTCGGCGAGTCCGCGCTTCACCCGGTTCGATCCGGTGGATGCTGCGGGGGTCTCGGGGGCGTCGCTGAGGGTCATGACGGCCAAGTGTATTGCGTTGGACTGCACCCGTTCGGCCGGATAGTTCACCACAGTGGGAGGATCGATACGTGAAGATCCTCTCCATCCAGTCGGCGGTCGCGTACGGGCACGTCGGCAACTCTGCGGCCGTGTTCCCCCTGCAACGCATCGGCGTCGAGGTGCTCCCGGTTTACACCGTCAACTTCTCGAACCACACCGGTTACGGCGCCTGGCGCGGGCCGCTCATCAGCCCTGACGACGTGCGCGACGTGATCACCGGCATCGAAGACCGCGGAGTGTTCCCCGCCATCGACGTCGTGCTCTCGGGCTACCAGGGCGGCGAGGGCATCGGCGACGTGATCATCGATGCGGTCGCCCGGGTCAAGGCCGCGAACCCGTCGGCGATCTACGCGTGCGACCCCGTGATGGGCAACGCGAAGTCCGGATGCTTCGTCGCACCCGCGATTCCCGAACTGCTTCGCGAACGCGTCGTGCCGGTGGCCGACATCATCACCCCGAACCAGTTCGAGCTCGGCTACCTCACCGGGACCGACCCCCATACCCTCGACGAGACGCTCGCCTCTGCCGACGCGGTGCGGGCCACGGGCCCGCGGACTGTGCTGGTCACGAGCGTCGAACGGCCCGACCGTGAAGAGGGCACGATCGAGATGCTCGTGGTCGACGACGGCGGTGCGTGGATCGTGCAGACGCCTCTTCTCCCGATGAAGGCCAACGGCTCGGGAGACGTGACCGCGGCGCTGTTCACGGCGCACTACCGCCGCAACGGCGACGCCGCCGACGCGCTCGCCCGCACGACCTCGAGCGTCTACGACCTGCTCGAGCGCACCCACCAGTCCGGTGAGCGCGAGCTCCAGCTGGTCGAATCGCAGGAGTTCTACGCGCACCCGCGACTGCAGTTCACGGTCCGTCAGATTCGCTGACCCCGCGAGCCGCTTCCCTACGCGCGCGAGGCGTCAGGCGGGCCAGGCAGCGGCGACAGCCTCACGGACGTCGCCGAGCAGCTGCGGCAACGCCTTGGTCTTCGCGATGATCGGAAAGAAGTTGGCGTCGGTCGCCCACCGCGGAACGACATGCTGGTGCAGGTGCCCGTCGACCCCGGCCCCGGCGACGGCACCCTGATTCATGCCGATGTTGAAGCCGTCGCAGTTCGACACCTCTCGCAGCACCCGCATCGCGGTCTGCGTCAGGGCGCCGATCTCGTCCACCTCTTCGGCGGTCGCCAGATCGTAGGTCGAGATGTGGCGGTACGGGCACACGAGCAGGTGCCCGGAGTTGTAGGGGAAGAGATTCAGCAGCACGTACGCGGTCTTCCCTCGCGCGACGATCAGCCCGTCTTCGTCGGATTTCAGCGGCGCAGCGTCGAACGGACATTCGTCGCGCAACGGCTGGGGTCCCGCCTGGATGTACGCCATCCGGTGCGGGGTCCATAGCCGCTGGAACTCATCGGGAACTCCCGCGAGATCGGATGCGGCGACGAGCCCGTCGTCGGATCCATCGGTCACGGCAGGTCTTCCGCCGTGTCGACCAGGGTCTTCGCCTCGATGGACGAGCGGATTCGGCGGATCGCCTCGTCGACGGGGATGCCGTTGAGCTGGGTTCCGTCGCGGAAACGGAACGAAACCGTTTCTCCCGCGCGGTCCTGCTCCCCCGCGATCAGCTGCAGCGGCACCTTCTGCGTGGTGTGGGTGCGGATCTTCTTCTGCATGCGCTCGTCGCTGGTGTCGAGCTCGGCGCGCACGCCGTCTTCCCGCAACCGCGCGATGATGTCGCCGAGGTAGTCGGCGTATTCCTCAGCCACGGGGATGCCCATCACCTGGACCGGCGCCAGCCACACCGGGAACGCGCCCGCATAGTGCTCGAGCAAAATGGCGAAGAACCGTTCGATCGAGCCGAACAGCGCACGGTGGATCATGATGGGGCGCTTCTTCTGACCGTCGCGGTCGGTGAACTCGAGCTCGAAACGCTCGGGGAGGTTCACGTCGACTTGCACGGTCGAGAGCTGCCACGTGCGGCCGATCGCGTCCTTGGTCTTCAGATCGATCTTCGGACCGTAGAAGGCAGCCTCGCCGGGCACCTCGGTCACCTTCAGTCCGCTCGAGTGCGCGACGTTCCGGAGCGCGTTCGTGGAGTACTCCCAGAACTCGTCGCTGCCGATCCACTTGGACTTCTCGTCGTCGCGCATCGAGAGCTCGAGTTCGAAGTCCTCGAGCCCGAAGTCGCGCAACATCGAGATCACGAACTCGAGCACGCGGGTCGTCTCGACCTCGAGCTGGTCAGGGGTGACGAACAGGTGCGAGTCGTCTTGGGTGAAGCCGCGCACACGCGTCAGCCCGTGGAGCGCGCCCGACAGCTCGTTGCGGTAGACCGTGCCGTTCTCGGCGAGCCGCATGGGCAGATCGCGGTAGCTCCGCGCACGCTCCTTGTAGATGAGGATGTGCATCGGGCAGTTCATGGGCTTCAGGTAGTAGTCCTGGCCCTCCTTGGTGACGTGCCCGTCGGCGTCGCGCTCCTCGTCCATCACGATGGGCGGGAACATGCCCTCCTTGTAGGTGACGAGGTGGTTCGACGTGAGGAAGAGATCTTCCTTCGAGATGTGCGGGGTGTACACGTAGGTGTAGCCGGCCTTGCGGTGGCGGAGGAGAGCGTGCTGCTCCATCTCCTGGCGCACGACGCCGCCCCGGGGATGCCAGACCGACAGACCCGATCCGATCTCCTCGGGGAACGAGAACAGGTCGAGCTCTTTGCCGAGCTTGCGGTGGTCGCGCTTCGCTGCCTCCGCGAGGCGTTCCTCGTAAGCGCGCAGTTCGTCTTTCGTGGGCCAGGCGGTGCCGTAGATGCGCTGCAGCTGCGGGTTCTTCTCGCTCCCGCGCCAGTACGCCCCCGCGATGCGGGTGAGTGACCAGCCGTTGCCGATCATGCGGGTGGACGGCACGTGCGGACCCCGGCAGAGGTCTTTCCAGACCGTTTCGCCGTCGCGGTTGACGTTGTCGTAGATCGTCAGCTCGCCGGCGCCGACCTCGACGCTGGCACCCTCGGCCGTCTCCTTACCGCCCTTGAGACCGATCAGTTCGAGCTTGAACGGCTCGTGCGCGAGTTCGGCACGTGCTTCCTCGTCGGTGACGACGCGGCGGACGAAGCGCTGTCCTTCGCGGACGATGCGCTCCATCTCTTTCTTGATGGCCTTGAGGTTTTCGGGGGTGAAGGGCTCGTCGACACCGAAGTCGTAGTAGAAGCCGTCGGTGATCGGCGGACCGATCCCGAGGTTCGCCTGCGGGTTGATGCGCTGCACCGCCTGCGCGAGAACGTGAGCGGCGGAGTGGCGGAGGATGTTCAACCCATCGGGGCTGTCGATGGTGACAGGCTCCACAGCATCCGATTCGCCGACCTTCGTGGCCAGGTCGCGCAGCTCGCCGTTGACGCGCAGGGCGACGACGGAGCGGTCGGGAAAAAGGGTGAATCCGTCGACGGGATAGATCACGTCTGAGGGAAGGGCGGCGTCGGTCACGAGAATTCTCCAAAGTGGCTCGGCATCCAGGCTATCTCCGCGGAGCGAACACTCCGTGCGGGGAGGGAGGATGGATGCCGTGAAGCTCGCGATCGTCGGCCTGGTGCTGCTCGTAGCAGGGGGTGCAGGACTCGTCGCCGGAGTGCTGCCCGTCGACGACGCTCTGCGCATTGCGGATCGGATCTGGCCGATCCTGCTGTTCGTCGTCGCGGTGACGGTGGTCGCCGAACTGGCGGCCGCTGCGGGGGTGTTCGATGTGATCGCCGCCGCGCTGGCACGCCTGGCCCGCGGTCGTGCCCGGGCGCTGTGGGTGTTGACGGTCCTGCTCGCTGTCTTCGTCACCGCGTTCCTCTCGCTCGATACGACGGCGGTGCTCCTGACCCCCGTGGTGATCGCCCTGGCTCGTCGGCACCGCCTCGACCCGGTGCCGTTCGTCTTCGTGACGGTCGTGCTGGCGAACACCGCCTCGCTCGCTCTCCCGGTGTCCAATCTCACGAATCTGCTCGCGGCGGATGTTCTCGGCACCCACGACCCGGTGACCTTCCTCGCACTCGTCGGGCCGTCGGCGCTGGTCGCCGTGCTGGTCTCTGTCGCGGTGCTCTCCGTGGTTCTCCTTCCTCGCGTGCCCGCACGGTTCGACGCGGCGCCGCCCCCGGGCGTCGCCGACCGGCCTCTCCTCGTCACCGCTGCCGTCGTGACGGGACTGCTCCTGCCGGCGCTCGTGATCGGGCTGCCCCCGTGGCTTCCCGCCGGCGTGGCGGCGGTCATCCTCATCGCGGTCTTCTCGCGACGCTCCCCCCGAACGCTGCGGATCGCGATGGTGCCCTGGCAGCTCGTGGTCTTCGCGTCGGGGCTGTTTCTCGCGGTCGGGGTACTCGAAGCGATGGGATCCGGCGCGGTGCTCGCTTCCGCCGTCGGCGGTGGAGACGACCTTCTCTCACTCTGGCAGGTCGCGGGGGTCGGCGCGTTGGCCGCCAACGTCGGCAACAACCTTCCCGCCTACCTCGCCTTGGAGTCCACGGCGGGCTCGCCGACCCGCCTCGCGGCGCTCCTCGTCGGAGTGAATGCCGGGCCGCTCCTGACACCGTGGGCGTCGCTCGCGACGCTGCTGTGGCACGACCGGTTGCGCGCGCAGGGAATCGAGATCTCGTGGCGCCGCTTCGTCGTGCTCGGGTTCCTGATCGGGCCGCTGACGGTTGCCGCAGCGGTGGTACCACTGGCCCTCCAGTCCGCCCCGTGAGGGCGAACGAAAACGGGCGGTGCAGCTTCAGCCGCACCGCCCGCCTCCGTCGTCATCTCTAGGAGCAGAGCGCCTGCACGTCCTGTGCCGAAGTCTGCAGCTCGCCGGCTGCGGCCTGCAGGGCGGTCTGATCGATGGTCTCCATGCCTCCGTCTTTCGCGGCGGCGATGATGTCGTTGAACGAGGCGAAATCGGTCTGGAACGCCGAGAGCGCGGCTCCGACCTCGGGGTTCGAGACCTGGCTGACCGCCTCGCCCAGCTGCGTCTCGAACGACTCGAGCGCCGGGATGACGCTGGCGATGTCGCCGGAGCCCAGGCTCTCGAGCGCACCGGTCATCTCTGTCTGCAGCGACGACATCGCCTCCTGGGCGACCGCGCACGATTCTTCGACGGTCTGGTCTCCGGCAGCGGGCTCGGGTGCTGCCGACGACTCTGCGGGCGAAGGAGCCTGGCTGGTCGACGTCGAGGGCTCATCGGCGGCGGGCTCGGCGGGCGCTGAGCACCCGGTGAGCGCCAGCAACCCCGCCGAAGCGAGGACGACGAGTGTGGGGATGAGCGGCTTGCGCATGGCGGCGAGTTTCCATTCGTGGGAGTACGGACTGCGACGACGCGGCAGCGTCGACACCAGACTGTCAGTCAGCGTGCCGCGGAGGAGAATCTGGCGCTGCCGCCGGTGATGGGATATTGCGCGCCAGAGTGACAGCTCCCGCACCCGTGAGGCGCCGAGACTGGCATGGAACCCGCGTCTGCGCAACAGCCCGCAGATGTCTCACGGTGGAGTGCCCGACCCCTCTAAGCTGATCGCGGTTCTCACACGTAGGCGAGGGAAGGCTTCTCTGATGGCAGAAATCAGTGTTTCCGGCGAAGGTCTCGAGGGCCTGCGGGTAGCGCTCGCGCAGACCAGCCGCTCGATCGCGGAAACCCTCCGCGATCTCGATGACCGCGTGTCGAAGCTGCGTTCGGCCTGGTCGGGTGACGCTTCCGATGCGTACGACCGCGCGCAGCGCGACTGGACGGCCAGCCTCGACGAGCTCGGGCGAATTCTGGATGAATACTCCGGTCGTGTCGCCGACATCGACGCCCGCTATCGCGATGCGAGCCGCACCATCGGACAGAAGATCTGGAAATGACCCGCGGGTACGAGGAGGCGGCGCGATGAGCGGCAACACGACTGATGGACTGGCGGAGGTCGCAGACCGGTTCGCCGGGGTGCGGCACTCGATCGACGAGATGCGCAGTGCCTGGCCGACGGGTGCAGAATTCGAGGGATCGGACACGACGGGGGCGTTGACGGCGCGCATCACGTCGTCCGGAGACGTGACGTCGGTGAAGCTGACCCCGCGTTGGAAAGACCTCATCGAACCGCGCGAACTCGTGCGCGCGCTGAACGAGGCGACCGGGCAGGCTTCGGAGCGGCTGGCGTCGAAGTGGTTCGAGCAGGTGGTCCCCGAAGAACTCGATGCGCATGCGCGTCCCACGGCGCGCCCCCGGGTCTCGCTCAGCGAGTACCGGGCGCGGAACCCTGTCCCCACCTCATGGGATGATCTCGCCCCCAAGTTCGCGCTCGCCGCTGCCGCGCGGGCCGAGTACCGGGTTTACAAGGAGGGTCTGCAAGACCTCGCGCGCCGCGAGCGTTTCGAGAGCCCGGCGGGCATCTTCCGGGTCGTCCGAAGCCGAGCCACGCTCGTGGCGCTGGAGTCGGAGAAGGACGGGCTCACTTTCCGCTCCGACGGTGACATCGAACGGGAGATCGTGGCGGTGCTCCAAGAGATCCGCCGGCGCGACGCCGATGACGAAGAACGCCTCAAGGCGCAATTTCCCGCCCTCGCAGCTCTGCGCGAGCGGGACTCCGACCCCCGACGCACCAACTGACCGAGGAGAACACTGTGGCCGATGATCTGGACTTCTCCGTCGTTCTCGACGATTTCACCAAGGATGCCGAGACGTGGCGCGAGATCAACGCCTACGTGGAGACGTCCCACTCCGCAGCTGCCGGCGTCGAAACGGTTCCGTTCGGCGTGACGGATGGCATCTCGTACGCGGCCGGGTTCAAGGAACAGTACGACCGTCTCGCGGGCTCGACGGTGACCTACCTCAAGGGAGGGCATGGCGCGATCGAGAGCATCGCGGTCGCGCTCGAAGACACCCGCAAGGAGTATTTAGCGAGCGACGAATACGCGGAATGGCTCGCCAACCAATGACAATTTCCGTCATCCCATCGACATCTGACTCGAGGAGCACCCTTCTATGGCTGGCGTAGCGGGAGAGGTAGGCGAAGCAGAGTTCGCCGAGAATGTTGAAGACATCAGCGCGAAGCAGACCGACATGTCGGACGGCATCAACTCGTGCATCGAGAAGTTCAACAACTACGACTGGGGGTGCATGGCTGACGATGAAACGAAAGAGAAGGTCGGAGCCGCGGTCGACCAGATGAAGGAGACCTGGGACGAACTCAGCGATCAGCTCCTCCAGCTCGCTTCACCGGGAAACCCGTTCTGGTTCAAGGAAGCCGCGGAGTCGTGGCTGTCGGTGAGGTCGAACCTGTCCGGGCAGCTTGTTTTCCTACAGGATGCCTCATCGTCGTCGCTGCCCGCATCTGAGTCATGGGTGGGTACCGAGGGCGCCGTGTACCGCGACATGCCCGGGGTGCAGGCTTCTGCGATCAGCGGCGTCGTCGACTACGCGGGGTCGTATGCGGAACATCTTTCGCTTCATGGGCAGCAGATCATCGACCTGTGGGTGGATCTCTCGATGAAGTTCATCGATTACGCGCAGCTCGTGGCGACCAGTGTGGCGAACTTCCTGACGGCGGATCCGACCAAATGGCTCGACATCGTGTCGGAGATCGTGGACACCGTGAGCAACCTCATCGATTTCGTTCAGGAGATCATCGAGCTGGTCGCGACTACGTGGTCCGAAACCAAGAATCAGATGGCCTCCCTCGAGATTCAGCTGGCTGATCTGTCGGGCAGCGTGGCGGGGCAGTGGCCGACGATCGAGCTCCTTTCATGATGCGCGGGCGGCGTTTGGCGCTGTCCGCTTTGGGGGCTATCGTCCTCGCCGCTGTCGTTGCGGGATGCTCAGCCACCCCTGGCCCGGCGCCATCCGACGGAGGCGACGCTGAAGCGAGCCTCACGACCTTCCTCCGGTCGGTCGCAGAAGGTGAGTTCGCGACGGCCGTGCAGATGACGACGTCGCAGCCCGCGGATTTCGCCTGTGACGCCATGACGGAGGACGGTTCGAGCTCGACCTCGATCGCTGCACCGGAGGTCCGCAGCATCCAGGTCGATGGCGACAACGCAACTGCCGAGGTTGCCTATCGCAACCCCGCCGAGCAGGTCGAGCAGTTCGAGATGGAGCGGGCAGACGGACAGTGGCGCGTCGTCCTTCCCGACAGCTTCCGCCTCGAGGTGGGATTCGACGCCCCCGTGGTTGCCGAGATCGTCATCGATGACGACTGCCGGGTACCGGTTCAAGATGCGGCGGCGTCGATTCTGGCGTGGCCCGGCAACTACCGGATCACCGTCGTCGATCCCTCCGGTGTCCTCGACCGGACCGAGCACTTCCTCTATCGCGTGCCCGACGCCGCGGTGACCGGTCTCGATATCGACCCCGCGGCGATCCCCGCCGTTTCAGAGCTCGAGCTGGTCACCGTTCAAGCGGCAGCGGTCGGTCCGCTGAAGGAGATGATGAACGATTGCCTCGCGTCGGGTCTCGTCGGGCCCGACTGCCCTTCCGGTCTCAAAGGTGCCACGGCCGCGGAGGACGCCCGCGCGACCGGCGACTTCGCGGTGATCGACCGCGTGTGGAGCGAAGACGGGGAGCGATGGCTGTTCGAGACCGGCACGGGGTCTATCGACGTCACCCGTGGCGGCTCGGCGGAGACGTCCGAGTTCCGGTACACGGGCGTGCTCGGAGCGGAAGCCGACGGCACCCTCACGTTCGAGCTCGGCCCGACAGGCTGACTGCCGGGCACCTACCCCGTGAGGAACGACCCCCGAGAGCTCTCGGGGGTCGTTCCTTGCTTCGGGAGTCTTGACCGATCGCTCTAGAACTGCGCGGCGACCTCGTACAGCACGTCCTGATCCCCCGCGTAAATCCCCTCGGCCCGCGGCCAGTGCGAGATTACGTCGGTGAAGCCGAGGGCTTCGGCTCGCCCGACCATCTCGTCGAACAGCGCGACACTGTCGAGCGAGAAGTACCCGCCCGAGTCGAGCGACAGGTAGCGGTCGATGGATTGCGGATCCCGTCCTTCCGCCTCGAGCGCGTCGTCGAGGCGCTGGGCGAGTGCGGTCACCGAAGCCCACCACTCCTCGCCCGTTCGGCCCTCCGGGCCCGTCGTCACCCACCCCTGCGCACGCTCGGCGACGAGGGCCAATCCCTTCGGGCCGTTCGCCGCGAGGATCAGGGGCACCCGAGGTCGCTGTGCCGGCTCCCCCACCATGCGGGCGCGGTGTGCCGTGAACCACGAGCCCTCGATGTCGATGCCGTCAGAACCCGGAACCTCGTGCTTCAGCAGCTCGTCGAGCGCCGCGACGAACTCGACGAAACGTTCGTGGCGCTCCCGCGGCGAGAAAGGGGGCTGGCCCAGTACCGATGCGTCGAACCCCGTCCCTCCCGAACCGACACCGAGCAGGAAGCGACCGCCGGCGATGTCGTCGAGGGTGGCGATCTCCTTCGCGAACGGCACGGGGTGTCGGAAGTTCGGCGAAGCGACGAAGGTACCCAGGCGGATGGTCTCGGTCACCACGGCCGCCGCAGTCAGGGTGGGAACGGTCGCGTGCCACGGCTGGTCGGCAAGGGAACGCCACGACAGGTGGTCGTAGGTCCAGGCGTGATCGAAGCCGAGGCCCTCGGCCGACTGCCATTTGCGTCGGGCCGTGATCCAGGGTTCTTGCGGAAGGATGACGATGCCGTGTCGCATGATCCGAGTGTAGTTTCGGTCGCCGACGCGATCCGCGCGGCGGTTCAGGCCTCGTCTTCGTCGAACCAGGGAACGAGCGTGCCGAGCGGGTCTGCGACATGACCGTCCGCCGTCATGGGCTCGAGACGTAAACAGACACCGGGGGCTTCGTGCGGCGGGGTTTCGGCTTCTTCGATGGTGACAAGATACCGTCCGTTCGCCAGGTCGATCCACGGGGTGTAGGACTCCACAGCCGACTCGTCCGCGTACTGGGCGGCCATGGTGAGCTGCGAGTAGTCGCACAACCAGACGCGCCCACGGGTGACCGTCAGAACAGCGCGGAATGAACGGATGACACTAGGACTCGTTCGAAACGAATCGCGGAGTTCAACGCAAAGCACGGTCGAGAGGCCGGCCGGCAGGCTTAGAGCCCCATGATGTCAGCCCGTCGGGGGATGGTTAGCCGGGCGGGTGGAGTGTAGGGGTCTAGCTTCGCCTTAGGGCAGCGCCAGGTCGTTGATATGCCGGATCCGAGCGAGTGGTGACAGCGCGACCCACGCGATGGTCACGAGACATAACCCCGCGCCCAGTCCGAGGGCTGCGCGGGTGCCTAGCCATTCGCCAGCGAGCCCGCCCGCGAGCGCGCCGAGTGAGATGGTCCCGTAGGTGACAGTTCGCATTGACGCGTTCACGCGGCCGAGCAACCCGTGCGGAGTGCGGAGCTGCCGGATCGTGACGAGTAACACGCTGGACACCCCTGTCCCGGCCCCGTTCAGTGCCCACACGCCCGCGAGCACAGCGATGATGGCCGGCGTACCCCAGGCCGCGTCTACCAGCGGAATGACGCAGAGCACACTGCACTCCACGACGGCGCACGCGAGGAGGAGGTGGCCGGCGCGGAACCGGCGCGTGAGGGCAGGAGTCAGCGCCGCGGCCGCAAGCGCCCCGGTGGCCCCGAGTGAGAACACCAGCCCGATCTGGCCGGCGTTGAGCCCGAGTTCTCGGATGCTGTGGAGCGTGAAGAGCACGACGATCCACTGGGAGAAAGGGTTGTAGAGCGCGGAGAATCCGACGTTCGCGACGAGGTACCCGTCGCGCAGCACGTAGGTGATGCCGTCGCGCAGATCACTCATGAATCCGCCGCGGGTGCCGTCGGTGCGGTGCGGCGGATCGGGTGCTTGTTCTGGGGTGCGGATGGTCGTTGTTGCGATGCCGGACACCGCGAATCCGATGGTGCTCGCGAGCAGAGTGATGGGCGCTCCGAGCCATTGGGCCAGAAGGCCCGCGATGCCGGGGCCCCCTATTTCGACGCCCGATGCGGTGGCCTGTAGCCGCGAGTTGGCGCCTTCCAGCGCTCTCGTGGGTACAAGCGATGGCACGACCGATTGATAGCAGACCTCGTACAGCACGGCGAAGGCGCCGAGGGCAGTCACGAGCACGAGTAGCAACGGCAGGCTGAGGCCGCCGAGCAGAGCCGTCACGACCACCCCGAGCATGAGCGCAGCGCGTGACCACTGGCTCAGCACAATGAGGCCCCGCCGGCGACGCCGATCGGCCAGCACCCCGAGCGGCAGGGCGAGCAAGAGGAAGGGGAGCCACTGAGCGAGCCCGATCAACCCCAGGTCGGCGGCCGAGGCGCCGAGCACGGTGATCGCGACGAGGGGTACCGCCAGCTCGCGAATCTGCTCACCCGTCAGCGACGTCGCCTGTGCCAGCCAGAAGCGACGAAAGTCCCCCTTCCATAGAGGGATAATGCGTGATTGCCGTCTCATGCGTTACAGCTTCGCACATTCCACTAACGCCTTCACCCGCAATCGTCCATTAGGATCAGAACATGGCCGGCGCACGGGGTGATGGGGCTCGACACCCTTTCTCGTCCATCGCCGGGCACCCTGCCCTCGACGCGGTGAACACCGTTCACTGGCGACTGAGCGCCGACCGGTGGGATGACCGGCTCGAAGAGTTCAGCGATCTCCTCGCGTGGTCCTCCCAGTTCGGATTCGTGGATGACCGAGCGGTAGCGCACCTGGAAGGTCTCGCCCAAGCCGACCCGGAGCTCGCCGCGAGGGAGCTCACTCAAGTGCGCACGCTGCGAGAGGGGCTGTACGTCGCGGCGTACCAGCCTGAGCAGCCGGGCGCCGAACTTGTTACTTCCGAGTACGCCGAGGCGATCGCCGCAGGACGGCTCGAGCTGTGCTCCGCTGACGAGAATGCGCCGCGACAATGGCACTTCGATATCGACCTGTCCCTGCCCCGCCGTCGCCTTGCCCTCGCGGCTGTCGACCTTCTCACCCAGACTGACCCCAGGGCGCTCGGCCAATGCGCCGACGAAGAATGCGGTTGGGTGTTCGTCGACACCTCACCCCGCAGCAACCGCCGCTGGTGTGTAGCCACCGACTGCGGCAACCGCAATCGGGTGCGACGTCACAATGAGCGGGTTCGCCAGACGTCTCTATCGGAGTGAGAGCGGCGGGTCAGTACGCGATATTGACGGGGAGGAAGCCGATGAAGGTCACCGTGCTGGGAGTGCCGAGCAGCGCGGCGGCACTTACGGCACGAATTTCCTCGTTGCCGATCGCTGTACGAACGACCGTCCGAGTTCGACAGCTCAGCGCTGCCTACTCCGCGTTCGCGCCGTGAGCCGTGGGCACAAGCCGATCCTCAGACGCGACGGATCGCACGAGGCGGCGGGTTCGCACTCCTCGCCGTTGTGCCTCTCTGTGCCGGTCGCCGTTGGCGAGAGAATCAAATGAGACTTGGTGGACAACGGAGAGGCCGGAGATGCGTAGCGAAGAGCCGATACCGGGAAACCCTTGGCCGCACGACATGCAGATCGCTGTCGATGCGCCGTACGAACTCATTTATCTCCTCTTCGTTCGGTATGGATGGCGCCTGGACCTCGCCGAACTTCCCAACGTAGATCCGGTCCCGGCGAAAGGCACATCACAGCGACCGGCGGCGATCGATCCGGCAGAAGCGGCAGCACGGTGGCACCGCGAGTGGTCTCGCGCCTTGACGCGATTCGAGCCGCTTGATCGCATAGTGCGCGAACCAGACGAGGAGACTGCCCGCCTACTTCGCGAGCTGCCCGATGACCGGCTCGCACAAGCTTTCTCTACGATGCCGTCGGCGTTCTGGGCGGAGGGGACCGATCGTGACGCTTTCAACAGTTGGTCCGAGAGCTTGCGCGACGACCATTCCCTACCGCTTGCGGAGCGACCGGAGCGCCTCTGTCTCGATGCCCTGGTGCCGGCGTGGCGAACCGGGCTGACGACGGTCATTCAGCTGCCGTACGCCGGCCATTTTGCCGAGCGATTGAACGCCGCCACCCTGATCGTCTCGCGCGTGACACGCCACAACCCGAGTCTGTACCGACAGGCACTCGGAATCCCCTCACCGGGCTGACACATTCGGCAGGTGTCACTGCCGAATGACGTTCCTGCTGTCCGGTATGCGATTCTCTACCGCCAATAGCATCTGAGATGCCTCCGCGAAGCCGCGAAGCGGCTGGAGGTCAGCGACCAACGTGGCTGATCAGCCGGCGGCCCGTTCGTCGGTTGAGGGATCTCCCACGTGTATCCCACGCGACCGCGACTGCAATCCCCAGGAACGCAGAAAACCCCCGGTAAGCCGAGGGTTTCGTTCTGTGGGCGATACTGGGATCGAACCAGTGACCTCTTCCGTGTCAGGGAAGCGCGCTACCGCTGCGCCAATCGCCCGAGTACTGCTGCCGGTCGGGACCGGGAGTGGAGGTGGCGACGGGATTCGAACCCGTGTAAACGGCTTTGCAGGCCGGTGCCTAGCCGCTCGGCCACGCCACCATGTGTGGTTCGACCCACATGTTGCAGCTGCCCTCCGGATTTCTCCGAAAGATAACCACTTCACTCGAGCGGATGACGAGATTCGAACTCGCGACCCTAACCTTGGCAAGGTTATGCGCTACCACTGCGCCACATCCGCATGTCCCTGGTTGCCCCGGGCACTCGTACGACTTTAGCTCATCCTGAGCGCGTCAACAAACTGAGCCGAGCTCCGCGTGTCGACCCTGCGTGCGTCCGTCGCGACCCCCTCGATCCGGTACGATCGATGATGCCCTCAGGGGTATCAGGGCGATTGGCGCAGTTGGTAGCGCGCTTCCTTCACACGGAAGAGGTCGTGGGTTCAAGTCCCGCATCGCCCACCACATATTCGTCCGACACCGCGACCCAGACGGCCCCGACTGATTCCGAATGACCGAAGTTCAGCCCAGGAACGCGTTCGGGTCGAACTCGCCGATCGGGATGACGCGGATGCGAGGCAACGGCGCATCGAAGACGCGCGCGTCGTATTCCAGATCGAACCGTTCGAGGTGCGCGATCCCGTTGAAATCGGAGTTGCGGAACTCCGAGAAGGCCGCGAGCCCGACGCGTCGACCCTCTTCGATGAGGGCGGAGAGATCTTCCAGGAAGTCGCCGTCGTGGCTCACCAGCATCACGTCTGCGTCGCGGGCGCGGAGAGCCCGCAAGGTCTTCAGGATCGCGATGTCGACGACTTTCTGGTCGGCGTCACCCGAGAGCGGGACGACGACGAAGTCCATCGCTTTCAGCGCCTGTACGAACGACATGGGGATGCCCGAGGAGGCATTGAGGAAGAACATCCCGCGTGCGTTCTGCGACCACGTGCGGGCTGCGAACGAGACGAGGCGATCCCACCGAGGCCTCTCGTCGGGCTGCGGGCGACGGTTCAAGATCGATGTACCCAGGGTCGCATCGATGTTCTCGCCATCGACGAGCACCCAGGTCGTCCGGCCGCTGTCACCGCTCATTTGTCTCCCCCTGGCGGGCCGTGGAGCCCTCCGCTGATCCTACGGGTGGCACGGCGGCGCCGAGCTTAGGACGGACTCGACCATCCGTAACGTGAGGCGAGGACGCTCGCTACCCGGGTGAACGCCCGGCGATCGAGGGCAGACGCTTCACGACGCAGGCCCTTGTCGTGCACGCTGTACACCTGCGACACATCGACCCAAGACGGCCGGTGGCGCGCATCCCACTCCCCCGTTCCGATCGCAACGAAGTCCGAATCGCGGTCGTGCGCCGTGCTGGTCAACCGCAGTGCATACACCCGGTCGGTGCTCTGACGTGCGATGACGAGCACGGGGCGATCTTTGCCGCGGCCGTCGTTCTCTGCGTACGGAACCCAGGTCCAGACGATCTCGCCGGCATCGGGGTCACCGTCGCGCATGGGCGCGTAGGCCATGGTGAGGCTTCGCGCAGAAGGAGCCGACACGGCTGTCGTCGCCGTCCGACCGCTGCGGCCCGGACCGTCGGAACCGGGCTCCACCCGGGCCGGCGGCGGAGAGGGGCGCAGGGCGCGTGCGATGGCAGAACCGAAACGGCGGAGAAGACTCACGCCGTCACCCTACGGGTCGGCGCCGGGCACGAGAAAGGCGCCGCGGGTCGAAACCCGCGGCGCCTCTCAGATCACTGCGTGGAGGTCAGGCCTTGCCGTCGGCGAGGACGTAGCCCTCTTCGCCGTGCACGATGGTGTCGATGCCGGCGATCTCGTCTTCGTTCTTCACGCGGAAGCCGATCGTCTTCTCGATTGCGAGACCGATCAGGTAGGCGATGGTGAACGAGTAGATGAGCACCGCGAAGGCAGCGATCGCCTGTGCGAGCAGCTGCGTTCCGTCGCCACCCATGAACAGGCCGGTGTCGCGGGCGAAGAAGCCGAGGTACAGCGTTCCGATGAGACCACCGACGAGGTGGATGCCCACGACGTCGAGCGAGTCGTCGAAGCCGAGCTTGAACTTCAGCTCGATCGCCAGGGCGCACACGGCACCGGCGACGAGGCCGAGGACGACGGCCCAGATCGGGTCGAGCGAGCCGCAGGCCGGGGTGATGGCGACGAGACCGGCGACGGCTCCCGAAGCGGCACCGACGGAGGTCGGCTTGCCGTCTTTGATCTTCTCGACGATCAGCCACGCGAGCAGAGCGGCTGCGGGAGCGGCGATCGTGTTGACGAACGCGAGGGCGGCTGTGCCGTCAGCGGCGAGCTCGGAGCCCGCGTTGAAGCCGAACCAGCCGAACCACAGCAGGCCGGCGCCGAGGAGCACGAACGGCGGGTTGTGGGGAACGTGAACGCCCTTCTGGAAGCCGACGCGCTTGCCGAGCACCAGGGCGAGCGCGAGCGCCGCCGCACCGGCGTTGATGTGCACCGCGGTACCACCGGCGAAGTCGATCGCGCCGACGCCGAGCCACTCCTGCAGGCCGTAGGTGACCCAGCCGCCGTAGGCGAAGCCGCCCTCTTCGGCGAGGCCGAAGTTGAAGACCCAGCTCGCGACGGGGAAGTAGACGACGGTCGCCCAGATGCCGGCGAAGATCATCCACGAGCCGAACTTGGCCCGGTCTGCGATGGCGCCCGAGACGAGGGCGACGGTGATGATGGCGAAGGTCGCCTGGAAGGCGACGAAGGCGAGGGGCGGGTAAGCCGCGTCTTCGGGCGTGACCATGGAGGTCATCAGCCCGAGGTCATCGAAGTTGATCGCCCACGGTGCGACGAGGCCCTCGGCGGCGGGGAACGCGATGGCGTACCCGTAGAGAACCCAGAGGACACCGATCAGACCCAGCGCGCCGAAGCTCATCATCATCATGCTGATGACGCTCTTCGCCTTGACCAGGCCGCCGTAGAAGAATGCGAGCCCAGGCGTCATCAGAAGGACGAGTGCCGCGCATATCAGGATGAATGCTGTGTTGCCTTGATCCATCTCGAAGGAACCTCTCTGCAGGGACGCAGGTGTAGCGTCGGGTCCCCCCAGTGTCGTCACCGCCCGTTACCGACGCCCCCCGAGTCGTGTTTCAGTCACGTTACGTCGGGCACTGCGAGGTAAACATCGTGTTTCGTGCCGCCGCGAGGTCGCAACGAAAGCACTCGGATAACTGGCGTCACGCCTGGGTGAGCGCCACCAGACGCGACACGGCGCGCAGATACTTCTTGCGGTACCCGCCGAGCAGCATCTCGTCGCCGAAGACGGCGCTGAGCGTGGTGCCGGTGGCGTGGATCGGGATCTGCGCGTCGTAGGCACGGTCGACGAAGGCCACGAGCCGCAGTGCGGCGGACTGGTCGACGAGGGTGTGGACGCCCCGCAGGCCGATCGCGTCGACGCCCTCGATGAGGCGGATGAACCGAGACGGGTGGATGCGTGCCAGGTGGGCGACGAGGTCGTCGAATCCGTCGTCGGATGCGACGCCGACGCGGGAAGCGGTCGACACCGCCTCGGCGTACTCCGCATCCGTCAACACCCTCGCTTCACCGTCGACCGCTCGCTGACGGTAGTCGGTGCCGTCGATGCGGAGCGTCTCGAAGCTCGCCGACATGGCATGGATCTCGCGAAGGAAGTCCTGCGCGGCGAAGCGTCCTTCTCCCAGGGCGTTCGGCGGTGTGTTCGAGGTCGCGGCCAACCGGGTGCCCGAGGCCACCAGTTCGCCGAGTAGTCGGGTCATCACCATCGTGTCGCCGGGATCGTCGAGCTCGAACTCGTCGATGCACAGCAGATCGGCCCCGCGGAACAGCTCGACGGTCTTCTGGTAACCGGTCGCCCCGACGAGCGCCGTGTACTCGATGAACGACCCGAAGTATTTCCGGCGTGCGGGCATCGCGTGGAAGATCGCCGCGAGCAGGTGCGTCTTGCCGACGCCGAACCCGCCGTCGAGGTAGACGCCCGGTTTCGTCTCGGGCTCCTTCTTCGCCCGACGGAAGAAGCCGCCTCGAGCAGCGGATGCTGCGGGGAGCGCGAAGGCGGTGAGCCGCTCCTTCGCATCCTCCTGGGAGGGATACGCCGGGTCGGCCCGGTACGAGTCGAAGGTGGCGTCGTCGAACTGGGGCGGTGGCACGAGCGACGCGACCATTTCGGCGCCCGATACCGAGGGATCGCGCTCGATGAGGCGGACGATTCCGGTGGTGGCGGGTGCGGCGGTCATTCGGCCATCCTGTGTCGCAGTCTTACGCATCGGGTGCACGCGTGCCCCGGCCCGCTTAGGGTCGACAGGGCGGTGTCCACCCTACGCCGTCGCTCTGCCGTCCCGACCCGAGGAGCCCGCGTTGACCATCGAGTTCGACACCACGTCCGCCAAGTTCGCCGAGTACTCCGAACCGGGGCGCCTCGTCACCGGCGAGTGGCTCCAGGAGCGACTCGGACAGCCCGGGCTCGTCGTCGTCGAGTCGGACGAAGACGTGCTGCTCTACGAGACCGGCCACATCCCCGGTGCGGTGAAGGTCGACTGGCACACCGAACTCAACGACCCCGTGGTCCGCGACTACGTCGACGGCGCGGGCTTCGCCGAGCTGCTCAGCCGCAAGGGCATCTCGCGCGAGGACACCGTCGTCATCTACGGCGATAAGAACAACTGGTGGGCCGCCTACGCCCTGTGGGTCTTCTCCCTCTTCGGGCACGAAGACGTCCGACTCCTCGACGGGGGGCGCGACAAGTGGATCGGTGAAGGCCGGCCCCTCACGACGGATGCTTCGGACATCACGGCGACCGAGTACCCCGTCGTCGAGCGCGACGACAGCAAGATCCGCGCATACAAGGACGACGTGCTCGCGCACCTGGGTCACCCGCTCATCGACGTGCGCTCCCCCGAGGAGTACTCGGGCGAGCGCACCACCGCACCGGCGTACCCCGACGAGGGCGCGCTGCGAGCCGGCCACATCCCCACCGCGCAGAACGTGCCGTGGGCGAAGGCCGTGGCAGAAGACGGCGGTTTCAAATCGCGCGCCGAACTCGACGCGATCTACCGCGAGGGCGCGGGTCTCGCCGACGGCGAGCCCATCGTCGCCTACTGCCGGATCGGTGAGCGGTCGAGCCACACCTGGTTCGTGTTGAAGCATCTGCTGGGGTTCGACGACGTCCGCAACTACGACGGGTCGTGGACCGAGTGGGGCAGCGCGGTGCGCGTTCCGATCGTCGCGGGCACCGAGCCCGGCGTGCGCTGAAGCCGAACACCGGCCGGCGGGCGGCAGGCGTGGGAGAATATCGAGGGTGACCGAGACCCTTCTTCCCGACGCTCTGCGTGAAATCCGCGAGGAGTTCCTCGAGCTCGCCGAGCCGGAACGCCTGCAGCTGCTCTTGGAGTTCTCACAGGACCTTCCCGCGGTGCCGCCCGAGTACGACGGGCACCCGGAGATGTGCGAGCGGGTCGCCGAGTGCCAATCGCCGGTGTACATCGTCGTCGATGTCGACGGGGAGGGCCGTGTCGCGATGCACGCGACGGCACCCGCCGAGGCTCCGACGACACGCGGTTTCGCCAGCATTCTCGTGCAGGGCCTCACCGGGCTCACCGCCGAAGAGGTGCTGGCGGTGCCCGACGACTACCCGCAGAGCATCGGCCTCATGCGCGCGGTCAGTCCGCTGCGGATCGCCGGTATGACCGGAATGCTCATGAGGGCGAAGCGTCAGGTACGAGCCAAGAGCGCCTGATCGTGCGTGTTTCGGAGGTGCTCCCGGCGACCGGGGTGTCGCACGATCCCACGACCGACGAGGGGCGCGCATGGCTCGCCTCGGTGTACGCCCGAAGCGAGCCCGCGTATGTGCGGCTGAACATGATCACGACGGTGACCGGGGCGGCCGCCGGTACCGACGGGACGAGCGAAACCCTTTCGAGCCGCGTCGACCGCCAGATTCTCGGCGTCATCCGCGCGGCGGCAGATGTCGTGGTCGTTGGCGCCGCGACCGTGCGCGCGGAGGGGTATCTCCTCCCCCGGGCCGCCCGGCTCGCGGTCGTGACAGTGACCGGTGACCTCAGCGGTCACCGCTTCGACGACGGGGGCGCGTCGCTTCTTCTGGTGTGCCCCGCTGACCGCGCCGACGAGGTGCGCGCACGTGCAGCCCTTCCCGCGGCCCAGATCGTGCCGGTGCCGGGGGGCGATGATCTCGAGCCGGCAGAGATCATCGCGCAACTCGCCGCGCTCGGGTTGCGGCGCCTCGTGTGCGAAGGGGGTCCGACCCTTGCCGGCCGGTTCGCCTCGGCGGGGGTGATCGACGAGTACTGCGTCACTGTCGCTCCGGTGCTGGAGCCCGCCGCGCGTTCATTCCTGCCGCTCCCCGCGGGCGCTTCTCCCCACACCGAACCGGCGGGAATGCTCGTCGACGACGCGGCCTTCAGCTACCTTCGGCTGCGTTCTCGTTCGTGAGGCCGTGACGGCGCAACCAATCGGTGATGGTGCGCGTCCAGCGGTCCTGGTCGTAGTTCCACAGCTTGGTGTGGCGGGCCACCGCGAAAGCGTCGAGCTCGACGAGGTCGGGTCGAGCCTCCGCCAGCGCGTGCGAAGCATCGGAGGGCACGAATCCGTCGTCATCGCTGTGGAGGATGAGGATCGGGCGCTTCAACTCCGCCGCGCGGGCGACGCCGTCGAGCCGATCGAAGGGAATCGCCTGTCCGGTGCCCGTCACGGGTGAGGCCCAGTCCGACCCGAGCGCGCCGATCGCCAGCTGAGTGACCTGCTTCGGCAGGTGAAGCATCCGTGCCTGGTAATCGAGCACGACCCGCCAGTCGATGACCGGCGATTCGAGGATCATGCCGACGAGGAGCTCTTGGTGCGGCGACGACAGCTCGACCTGCAGGGCGACCGCCCCGCCCATCGACCACCCCATCACGATGACCCGACGTGCGCCGGCGCGACGGGCGTAGCCGATCGCGGCGTCGACGTCACGCCATTCGGTCGCACCGAGGGCATACGTCCCCGCCCGGCTTCGCGGGGCCTCACCGTCATTGCGGTAGGAGACCAGGATCGACGTGATCCCGAGCTTGCGGAAGACCGGCACCGCCCGTAGCGGCTCCGAACGTGTGCTTCCACGGCCGTGCACCTGAACGACCCAGATGTCGGTCTCGTGCTCTGCCGGAAACACCCAGGCGGGGCACGGCCCGACGGAACTGCCGATCAGCTCGCTGCGGAAGGGTATGTGGAGGTCTTCGGGGCGATCGAAGTACCAGCCGCTGAACGCCGCATCAGGGGCCAGTTGCTCCCCCGCCCCGACGTGGGTCAAGAGCTTGCGCGTGACCGACGCCTCGTCGGACGACAGCACGGGCCCCAGCTTCACGTAGGCCTTCGAGCCCGTCGTGAACAGGCCGTATCGACCGGGCAGCTCGGTGTCGGGAGTGCGCGCGAGCGTGACCGTCTGAGCGGCCGTGTCGAGATCGACGATGCGGGTGTCGGTCGATCGCGCCGCGGGAGTGACCACGCGACGAGCCATGCTGACCGCGATAGCGCCGACCACCGTGGTGACGGTTGCTCCGACGATCGCTGCGAGACCGATCGCTGCGCCGAGCGCACCGACGTGGAATGGAGAGCCGCCGTTGGCCGCGGCGCGCCTGGACCCGTTCATCGAGGCCTCACTCTAGCCTGTGGGGGTGACCGACGTTCGTCCTCCCGAGGCGTTGACGCCGTTCGCGCGGGCTGTCGACGAGCTGCGTTCGACGATGTTCCGCGATGATCTGCTCGTGCGCGAAATCCCCGCACCGACGGGTCTCGCGCCAGAAGCCCTCGCGCTCGCCGCCGACGTCCGCCCCGATGACCCGGGGGTGGATTCGCCCTACGGTATCGGGCGGTTCATCCTGCTCCATGACCCCGACGAGCCAGACCCCTGGGGCGCGCCATGGCGGATCGTCTGCTTCGCCCAAGCTCCGCTCGAGACCGAGATCGGCTCAGACCCGTTGCTGGCCGACGTCGCGTGGTCGTGGCTGGTCGATGCGCTCGCCTCGCGCGATGCGCCGCATCACTCCGCCTCGGGAACGGCAACCAAGACCCTGTCGAAGGGCTTCGGCTCGCTCGCCGCGCAGGGCGACGGGGCGCAGATCGAATTGCGGGCATCATGGTCTCCGGAAGGATCTTTCGGTGCACACGTGGAGGCGTGGGCCGAACTCGTCTGCATGCTCGCAGGCCTCCCCCCGGGAACCGAGGGGATCGCCACGCTCGGAGCCCGGAGGGCAGCCCGTGACTGAATACGTCGTGATCGAAGACGACGCAGCGCTCGCCGTGGCGGCCGAGGCGCTCGCGGTGGCCGAGGGCCCCGTCGCCGTCGACGTCGAACGCGCGTCGGGATTCCGCTACTCCCAGCGCGCCTATCTCATCCAGGTCTTCCGGCGGGGCGCGGGGGTCTTCCTCTTCGATCCGGCGACGATCGAGGACTTCACTCTCCTGCAGGCCGCGATCGGCGACGAGGAGTGGGTGTTCCACGCCGCGAGCCAAGACCTGCCATCGCTGCGCGAACGTTTTCTCGAGCCGACCAAGATCTTCGACACCGAGCTCGCCGCCCGCATCCTCGGCCACGAGCGCGTCGGTCTCGGCGCCGTCGTCGAGTCGACGCTCGGAATCACCCTGGCGAAGGCCCACTCGGCCGCCGACTGGTCGACGCGCCCCTTGCCGCAGTCGTGGTTGGAGTACGCCGCGCTCGATGTCGAGCACCTCGTCGATGTACGCGACGCGCTCGCCGCGCAGCTCATCGAGCAGGAGAAGACCGACATCGCCGCCCAGGAGTTCGCCGCCGTACTCGAGCGGCTTCCGAAACCACCCCGCGACGATCCCTGGCGGCGCCTCAGCGGCCTTCACACGGTGCGGGGTCGCCGCTCGCTGGCGGTCGCGCGAGCTCTCTGGCAAGCCCGCGAGGAGTACGCCCGTGAGCAGGACGTCTCTCCGGGCCGCCTCGTCCCCGACCGCTCGCTGATCGCCGCGGTGATCGCTGATCCGCAGACGAAGCAGGCTCTCGCGGCGCTGAAGGAGTTCAACGGGCGAGCCAGCCGCACCCAGCTCGACCGGTGGTGGAACGCGATCCAAGAGGGCCGCGCCACCGAAGAACTGCCGAACGACCGCGTCCCCTCCGACGCGCTGCCGCCGCCGCGCGCGTGGGCCGATCGCAACCCGGCCGCGGATGCACGCCTGAAAGCGGCCAGGCCCGTCGTGGAAGAGCGCGCGGAGTCGCTCGGCATGCCGACCGAGAACCTGCTGACGCCCGAGACGCTGCGTCGCCTCGCCTGGACTCCGCCCGAACCCCTCGACCTGAAATCCGTCGCGGCGGCGCTCGAGGAACTGGGCGCGAGGCCCTGGCAGATTGCGCACACTGCACAGCTGATCGTCGATGCCTTTGTCGATTCCGTCAACGGCCCCGCCGAGGTCGTCGCCGACGCTTCGTAGGTTCGACCCAACCGATTCCGGTCGCCCCGACCCCCTCCCTAGGCTGGTGTGATCCCTAGTTTTGGAGGCAGAGTGGCCGAGCTCTCGGACGTCTTTTTCGTCGATGGAATGCGCACACCTTTCGGGCGTGCCGGTGAGAAGGGCATGTACTGGAATACCCGCGCCGACGACCTGGTCGTCAAGGCGATCATCGGGCTCATGGAGCGCAACGGCGCGGTTCCGAAAGACCGCATCGACGACGTGGCCATCGCCGCCACCTCGCAGACGGGAGACCAGGGTCTGACCCTCGGCCGCACCGCAGCGATACTCGCGGGATTGCCGATGTCGGTGCCGGGTCTCGCCATCGACCGCATGTGCGCGGGCGCGATGACCAGCGTCACGACGATGGGTGCGTCCATCGGTTTCGGCATGTACGACCTGGCCCTCGCCGGGGGCGTGGAGCACATGGGGCGCCACCCCATCGGGGCGAACGCCGACCCGAACCCTCGGTTCGTCGCCGAGAAGCTCGTCGACCCGGGCGCCCTGAACATGGGCGTCACTGCCGAGCGCATCCACGATCGCTTCCCGCATCTCACCAGAGAGCGAGCCGACCGATTCGGCATGCTGAGCCAGCACAAGGCGCAGGCCGCTTTCGAGGCGGGCAAGTTCCAGCCCGATCTCGTCTCGGTAGCGGTGAAAGACGCCGAAGGAGCCTGGGGGCTTGCCAGCGAGGATGAAGGCCGTCGGCCCGAGACCACTCTCGAAGGTCTCGCTTCGTTGAAGACCCCTTTCCGTCCGCACGGGCGGGTGACCGCGGGCACTTCGTCTCCCCTGACCGACGGCGCGACCGTGAGCCTCCTCGCGGGTGGCGCGGCCGTGAAAGAACTCGGCCTCACCCCGAAGATGCGCATGGTGTCGTTCGCCTTCGCCGGCGTCGAACCCGAGATCATGGGCATCGGCCCGATCCCGGCCACCGAGAAGGCCCTTCGCAAGGCCGGCCTCTCGATCGACGACATCGGTCTGTTCGAGCTCAACGAGGCTTTCGCCATCCAGGTGCTTTCGCTGCTCGACCACTTCGGCATCGCCGACGACGACCCGCGGGTGAATCCCTGGGGCGGCGCCATCGCTCTGGGGCACCCTTTGGCAGCATCCGGTGTGCGGTTGATGATCCAGTTGGCGGCGCACTTCGCCGAGCGGCCCGACGTGAGGTACGGCCTGACGGCCATGTGCGTCGGTCTCGGTCAGGGCGGCACGGTCATCTGGGAGAACCCGCACTACTCCGGCAAGAAGCGCAAGTGAGGGCGGCCATGACGAACTACGACGAGATCGACTTCACACCCCTCGATGCCCTCGCGGGCGACGAAGTGGTCACGCACTCCCGCGTTCGCGACGTGAGGCTGCCCTCGGGCAATGTCCTGGCGCTGATCACCCTCGACAACGGGCGCGACCACACCCGGCCCAACACCCTCGGGCCCGGCACACTGAAGGAGTTGGGCGAAACCCTCGCCGCGCTGAAGCAGCGGGCCGCAGATGGTGAGATCCACGCGGTCGGAATCACCGGCAAGCAGTACATCCTCGCCGCCGGGGCCGACCTCTCGCAGGTCACGAAGTTGCCCTCCGCAGACATCGCTCTGCTGATCGTCCAACGTGGCCATCAGGTGCTCGGCTCGCTTTCCGAACTCGGCGTACCGTCGTTCGCCTTCGTCAACGGACTCGCCCTCGGAGGCGGGGTCGAGATCGCGCTGAACTCGACCTACCGGACGGTGGATGCTTCGGCCGCCGCCATCGCGCTTCCCGAGGTGTTCCTCGGTCTCATTCCCGGCTGGGGCGGCGCCTACCTCCTGCCCAACCTCATCGGTATCGAGAACGCCCTCGAGGTCGTCATCTCGAACCCCTTGAAGCAGAACCGCACGTTGAAACCCCGACAGGCCTTCGAGCTCGGGATGGTCGACGCGATCTTCCCCGCCTCGAACTACCTCGAAGACTCGCTGCGTTGGGCAGACGGTGTTCTCACCGGTCGGGTCAAGGTCGATCGCAAGAACGAGCCGGGCCGGATCGAGCGCCTGACGAAGTGGCCGATCGCGATCAAGATGGCGCGCAACATGCTCGAGAGTCGGATCGGCACCGTGCCGCGGTCGCCGTACGTCGCGCTCGACCTGCTCGACAAGGCCAAGTCGGGCACGAAGGCAGAAGCCTTCGAGCGCGAAGATGCCGCCCTCGCCGAGCTCATCAGCGGCGACCAGTTCGCCGCATCCATGTATGCCTTCGATCTCATCCAGAAGCGCGCGAAGCGCCCGGTCGGGGCGCCCGACAAGGGTCTCGCGAAGAAGGTCACGAAGGTCGGAATCATCGGGGCAGGGCTGATGGCCAGCCAGTTCGCGCTGTTGTTCGTGCGCAAACTACAGGTGCCGGTTCTGATCACCGACCTCGACCAGGCACGGGTCGACAAGGGCCTCGCGTCGATCCGCGAAGAAATCGGCAAGCTCGAAGCGAAGGGGCGACTCGACGGCGACACGGCCAACCGGTTGCGGGCTCTGGTGCACGGCACGACCGACAAGAGCGAGTTCGCTGACTGCGACTTCGTCATCGAGGCGGTCTTCGAAGAAGTCGGTGTGAAGCAGCAGGTTTTCGCCGAGGTCGAGCCGCTCCTCGCCGACGACGCCATTCTCGCGACGAACACCTCGTCGCTCTCGGTCGAAGAGATCGGCGCGAAGCTGGCCCATCCTGAGCGCCTCGTCGGGTTCCACTTCTTCAACCCCGTCGCGGTCATGCCGCTGATCGAGATCGTTGGAACGGCGGCGGTGACGGATGCTGCTCTGTCGACCGCGTTCGTGGTGGCGAAGAACCTCGGCAAGAACGCGATCCTGACCGCGGACGCACCGGGGTTCGTGGTGAACCGTCTGCTCGCCAAGGTCATGGGCGAAGCAGCGCGAGCCGTGTACGAAGGCACGCCGCTGATGACGGTCGAGAAGGCGTTCGCCCCGCTCGGCCTGCCGATGACTCC
Source organism: Microbacterium shimangi (assembly GCF_043556445.1). Lineage (NCBI taxonomy): Bacteria > Bacillati > Actinomycetota > Actinomycetes > Micrococcales > Microbacteriaceae > Microbacterium > Microbacterium shimangi. Next base: position 688,033 of record NZ_JBIGII010000004.1, on the reverse strand, counting down.
CTTCCAGCTGATCGACCTGGTCGGGTGGAAGGTCGCCGCGCACGTCCAAGACACCATGGCAGCGGCCTTTCCGGAACGGTTCTTCGCGTCGGCGAACTTCCATGAGCTGGCCGAGTTGCCCGAGGTCGTCGAGAAAGACAAGAGCGGCCGGGTCACCGGTTGGACGAAGGCCGCCCAGAAGGTGCTCGAGGTCGGTTCCGCACCCGCGACCGAGGCGACGATCCTGCGCCGCGTCGAAGACGGACTCGCTCAAGAGATCAAGATCATGCTCGATGAGGGCGTCGTTCCCGAGGTCGAAGACATCGACCTCGGTCTCATTCTCGGCGCCGCGTGGCCGTTCATCGATGGCGGCGCGTCGGCATACCTCGACCGTGAGGGTGCCTCGGAGCGATCGTTCGGCGACACCTTCCATCACCCTCCGGTGCGCGGGGTGGGCGTCTGACGCTCTTTCGACCGCGGTACGAACTGCCCGCTTCCTCTGGGAGGCGGGCAGTTTCGCGTTGTCAGACGTGCAGCGTGGTCCGGCGCTGGGATTGCGCGCGCTGGGCAGCCAGCTGCTCGTCGAACTCCTCGCGCCAGTTTTCGCTCAGGGCGATGTTCTTTCGCTCGGCCTCCTCCGTCGAGAGTTCGACCGGGAACCCGAACGTGTCGGAGAGGACAAACAGCTCGCGCCCGGTGACGCCGGTCTTGGCGAACTGCGAGAGCTGCTTCAAGCCCTTCCGCAGGGTGCGCCGGAAGGACTGCTCCTCTTTCGCCAAGATCTTCTCGACGTACTCGGCGTGCTCACCGACCTCCGGAAAGTGTGCCGCGTAGATGCCCGCGATGGTCGGGATGATCTGCGGGAAGAAGTTCTCTTCGAGACCGAGGTCGAACGCGAACCGCACCGCCCGTCGGATCAATCGACGCATCACGTACCCCTGCGCCTTGTTGCTGGGCGTCACGCCGTCGACGGCGAGGAATGTCGCCCCGCGCAGGTGATCGGCGATGACTCGCATCGAACGCTTCTGATCGTCGTAAGAAGCGCCGGAGAGCTCCTCGAGTCGCTCGATGATCGGCCAGAGCAGCCCGATCCGAAAGACGTCGGGGCTGTCTATCGCGGCAGCGGCGATACGGGCGAGGCCGCCGCCGTAATCCACGTTCCGGCGCGGGAGAGGGGCGAAGCCCTCGGCGGTGCGCTGGTACTCCATGAAGACGGAGTTGCCGAGTTCGATGAATCGACCGCAGTCGCAGTTCTGGTGGCAGTTCGCACCGAAAGCGGGGTCGTGCTCGACCTGCGGGAACATATAGAAGATCTCAGTGTCGGGGCCGCCCGGCTCGCCGAGCGGCATCTCGTCGGCGTTTCCACCCCGACACCACCAGTTCTTCTTGCCGTAGAAGGCGATGCGGGCGCCGTTCGTCCCGACCTCCGCGGCCCGCTCCTCGGTTCCGAGGTCGACCTGGTCGGCGCTGATGCCGGCCTCGACGAACAGGCGAGACCAGATGCCCGCCGAGTCCTCGTCTTTCGGAATCCCGTGACCCGGGTCGCCGCTGAAGCACGAGACGAAGATGCGGTCGGGTACGAGCCCGACCTTCTCGGTCAGAAAAGTCCAGATCTGAGGAATCTGTTCTTCTTTGAAGTACTCGCCGAGACTCCAGTTGCCGAGCATCTCGAAGAATGTGGTGTGGCGGTTGTCCCCCACCTCCTCGATGTCCTGAACACGGAGGCAGGTCTGGCTATCGGCCAACCGCCGACCGCCGGGGTGTTCGGCGCCGAGGAGGTAGGGCAGCAACGGTTGCATCCCGCTGCCGGTGAACAAGGTCGAGGGGTCATCCCGCGGGATGAGGGGAGCGCGGGGGATGATGACGTGACCGCGTTCGGCCATGTAGTCCAGGAATGCCCGGCGTATTTCATCAGCGGTCATGGTCATGGTCATGGTCATTTTCTACACCTCCTCTCCCCCACCGTCGAGGAGTTCCCCGGCCCCGAGCGCTGATGACAGCATCTCGGCCGACACTTGCCGTCCACCTCGACCAGTGGATAAACTCACCCATCTCGGGGGATGCGCACATGAGGCGCCCCGTCAGGTGCGATTCCTGAGTCCTCCACCAGTCGCTCATACCGGTCGCGTGATCTCCGTGCCGGGCGTCCGTCCAGGGGGCTCATTCGGTGTGCTCCGTTGGCCTCGCGGGAGTATGGTTCGCCGTACACCGTCGTGCTCGAAGGTCGGAGTAGGGAGCCCACCATGTGGACGCAGTCGATCGATCCCACAGGTCAGCTGTGGTTGTCCGCCATCATCGCGGTCATCCCGGTGCTGGTGTTCCTGCTCTGCCTGGTGGTCTTCAAACTCAGCGGCATCACGGCCGGCATCATCGCCGTCGTCTTGCAGGTGGTCGTCGCCGTCTGGCCGTTCGGCATGCCCGCGGGCTCGATCGCCGGGGCGGGCCTGCTGGGCGTGCTGACCGCCATTTGGCCGATCGCCTACATCATCGTGACGGCGGTCTGGCTGTACAAGCTCGCCGTCGCCAGCGGTCGATTCGACGTCATCCGCGCCAGCATCTCGGGGATCTCGCCTGACCAGCGCGTGCAGGTGCTGCTGATCAGCTTCTGCTTCGGTGCCTTCCTCGAGGGCGCCGCGGGCTTCGGTGTTCCGATCGCGATCTGCGCGGCCCTTCTCGTGCAGCTGGGATTCGCCCCCATCAAGGCGGCCATGCTCTCGTTGGTCGCGAACGTCGCCGCCGGCGCCTACGGGGCCATCGGCATTCCCGTCATCATCGGCGCCCAGGTCGGAGGCGTGGGTCTCAGCGGCCTCACCCTCGACATGGTGTTGGTGCTGCAGTTGCTGACCTTCGCGGTTCCGTTCATCCTCGTGATGATCCTCGACGGGTGGCGGGGCGTCCGTGAGACGTGGCCCGTCACTCTCGGTGTGAGCGCGGCCTACAGCGCCGCGCAGGCGGGGATCTTGATCTTTCTGGGGCCGGAGCTCGCCGACATCGTCCCGGGCCTGTTCGGCATGGTCGTCATCTTCATGATCGGGCGGGTGTGGCAGCCCCGGCGCATCTACCGCGAAGATGGCGGCGAGGTGCCCGTCGCCGAGAAGCACGACTTCGGCGAGGTCGTCGTGGCGTGGAGCCCCTTCTACATCCTGACCGGCGTGATCTTCGTGTGGAGCATCCCGTGGTTCAAGAGTCTGTTCACCGCTGACGGGCCATTGTCGTGGCTCGTGTTCAGCGTGCCGATCCCGGGAATCACCGGAGTAGTGGTGCCGGCCGGAGCAGATGACCCCGTGACCGCCGCCTGGGCGTTCACGCCGGTGAACGCCACCGGAACCGCGATTCTGGTGGCGGTCCTCGTGACCTTCTGGACGACACCGCAGTTGAGATCGCGCGACCTGATCGCGCAGTTGCGAGTGACGATTCACGACCTCTGGCGGCCGATCATCCTCATCGCGCTGATTCTCGTGGTGGCGAACGTCGCGAACTACTCGGGAGGGTCGGCGAGCATAGGCAACGCTTTGGCTGCGGTGGGACTCCTCTTCCCTCTCTTCGCGCCCATCATCGGCTGGTTCGGGGTCTTCATCACCGGCTCGGTCGTGAACAACAACACCCTCTTCGCGCATCTGCAGACGGTCACCGCAGAGAAGATCGGCGTCGACCCGACGCTGCTGGTCGCCGCGAACACCGCGGGGGGAACAGTGGCCAAGGTGGTCTCCCCGCAGTCCATCGCGATCGCCGCGGGGGCGGTGGGTCTCACCGGTCGCGAGGGCGAGATCCTGCGGGCCTCGATGAAGTACAGCCTCGGGATGCTCGCGTTCGTGTGCGTGTGGGTGTTCCTTCTCTCCCTGGTACTCCCTCACGCCGCGTGATGCTCATCCTCCGGCCTACGATCCCGGAGTGCACCCCGGCGGCTCGGAGTTGCCGCTGATCGCGAAGTCGTCGCAGGTCAGGAAGCGTGCCTGGTTCAGGCCGAGCAAGAACGAGACGATCACCACGGCGGCGATGACGCCCGCGATCAACCATCCCGTGCGGCGCCCGGTGGTGCGCGTGATGTCGGGCCACATGATCTGCACGAGTACCCAGAGCGTGAACGGCACTCCGACGAGCACCACTGCGAGCGCCGCCAGGTCGAGGAGGGCGACGCCGAGGTCAGCGGTGTCGTCGTCGACCACGAAATTGAGCACGAGCCAGAGAGAAGGAAGAAGCAGCACGAACGCGCGCGCGAGCCGGGCACCGACCGGACGCCGCTCGACGAGCACGAAGACGAATGCAGCTGTCGATGCCGCCCATACGGCGAGGATGTCGTCGAAGAAGATCTCACCCCATGCCCCGACGGTGAAGGCCGGCCACCAGATGATCACGGCGATCCCGACCAGGATCACTCCCACGGGGACGTCTCGTGCTCGTCGCTCACCTGATGGGGGCAGGGCGGAGGCGTTCGGTGTCTCGCTCACACACGCACGCTAATGCTTCGAAGTTCTCCCGGCGATCCCTATTCTGAGACGCATGAGTGAGTCGCAGCGCGTCGGCACCCCCGGAGTGGCCTCGACGAAGGCGCAGCGGTCGCGCGCAGCATCCGTTCTGACACGACTGCCGGCGACCCTGACACTGGTCGCCGTGGTCTTGATCGTGGGAGTCATCGGGCAGGGGCTGTGGAGTCCGACACCGCAGCAACCTTGGTGGGACTCCGTCGCCTACGGCCTGCCCGCGTTGGAGCAGGGGCGCTGGTGGACACCGCTGAGCGGAACCTTCTTCGTCGTGTCGCCGTGGGCCTACGTCCCCACGATCGCGTCGTTCTTCTGGGTCGGTGTGCTCGAATGGCAGCGGGGCGCCAGGGTCACGCTGGCGTACTTCGTCAGTGGCCAGCTCGTTGCGGTCCTCGCGACGGCGCTCTTCCTCTTCTTTGCAAGCATGGCTCCGTGGCCGTGGGCCGTGAACCTCGCGGGCATGCTCGACGTCGGGCCGTCGGGGGGAACCATGGCCTGCTTCGCCGCTTGTGTCGGCCTCTTCGCGTCGCCCTGGCGCCAGCGCGGCTGGATCGTCGTCGTCGGACTGACAGCCCTCGGTGTTCTTTTCATCGGTGGTCTCGCCGACCTGGAGCACGCGTTCGCGGTGATCTTCGTCCTCGCCCTGACTCGCTCGTTCCGCATCCGACTCGCGAGTGTGCGCGAACGGCGGCTCCTGGCGTTCGCCGTCAGCCTCGCACTCGGTGTGATCCAGATCATCACGCAGATCGTGCCGACCAACGGCCCCTTCGGTCCCACCTCCGCGCTCGACGGATCGTGGGTCGAGGTCACGGTAGACGTCGTCGTCATTCTCCTGGTGACGAACGGGCTGCGTATCGGGCGCCGCTGGGCGTGGGTGCTCTCGGCGATCTGGGCGGCGGTGAACACGCTGATCGCGGCGTTCTACCTCACGCTGTCGTTGATCTTCCCCGTCGATGTTCCCCTCGAGTGGGGTGACACCGACGTGACGCTCGCGACGTCGACGCTGTGGCTGGCCTTCGGCGTGTACCTCCTCAGTACCCGCAAGGCGTTCGGCACGCACCGGCGCCGCGCGCTCGGAGCGCAGAAGACGCGCCGGGCTCCTGCCGCGCCGACGCCCGCCGACGCGCGCGCCCTCATCAAGACAGACGGTGGTGGCACGCTCTCCTGGATGTCGACGTGGGAGGGAATGGAATATCTCCGCACCTCTGCGGGCATCGTGCCCTACCAGCATCACCTCGGGGTTGCCGTCGCTCTGGCGGATCCGCTCGGACCGCCGGCGGGAGCTGCGGACAGCGTGACGGAGTTCATTCGTGCCGCCGAGGGAGCGGGGCTCATCCCCTGTTTCTTCAGCTCCAGTCAGGTCGTCCGCGACGTTCTGCCGAAGGGATGGCGCGCGCTCGTCATCGCCGACGACACCATCGTCGACCTGCCGGGGCTGGCCTTCACGGGCAAGCCGTGGGCGCACGTGCGGTCGGCGCTCAATCGCGGCGAGCGGGAGGGCGTCACGTTCCGCATGACCACCCTCGGAGAGGAGACCTGGGGGATCAAACAGCAGCTCCGGGCGATCTCGGAATCCTGGGTGGGAGACAAGGGCTTGCCCGAGATGAAGTTCACCCTGGGAACGCTCCAGGAGGCCGCCGACCCCGAGGTACGGCTCGCGCTCGCCATTTCGGCTGCGGGCGACGTCGACGGCTTCCTCAGCTGGTTGCCCATCTACGGCGCCGACGGGGCGCACCGCGGGTGGACCCTCGACCTCATGAGGCGTCGCGACGACGGATTCGCCGGGGTCATGGAGTACCTCATCGGCTCGTCAGCCCGCACCTTCGCCGAAGAGGGCGCGCAGATCCTGTCGCTCTCGGGCGCACCGCTGGCTCATGAGGCTGCAGACGACGAAGGGAGGATCGCCCAACTGCTTGCCCAGCTCAGCGGCATCCTCGAACCGGTCTACGGATTCAAGTCTCTGCATCGCTTCAAACAGAAGTTCAACCCGCGCTACGAATTGATCTACCTGCTGTATCGCGATGAGGGCGACCTGGCACGCATCGGCCCAGCGCTCGTGCGGGCATTCCTGCCCGACGCGACGCTTCGGCAGTACGCCGCAGCCGGGGTGGACATGCTCCGCGGAGACTGAACCGTTCAGTCGCGAGAGTCGTGGCGCTCCCCGTCCTCGGGTACCCACAGTGTCTGCTGCTCATTCGGACGCGCGATCGGGATGCGGGTGCCGAGCACCTGCGAGACGACATCTTGAGCGATCTTGGCCGGTGTGAGGCCCGCGTCTTCGAAGATCTGCTCGCGGGTGGCGTGCGGGATGAACTCGTCGGGGAGCCCGAGCTCGTCGACCGCCGTGTCGACTCCGGCTTCGCGCAGCACCTGTCGCACGCGCGTGCCGACCCCACCCACGCGGATGCCGTCTTCGATCGTGATGACGAGCCGGTGCGTGCGGGCCAGTTCGACGATGGAGGGCCGCACCGGGATCACCCAGCGCGGGTCGACGACGGTCGCGCCGATCCCCTGCGCCTGAAGCCGCTCGGCGACCTCGACGGCGAGATGCACCATCGGCCCGATTCCCACGATCAGGACGTCGTGCGACTCGGCGCGGGAGATGACGTCGACCCCGTCGGCGAGTCGCTCGATGGCCGGAAGATCGCGGGCCGCAGAACCTTTGGGGTAGCGGATGACGGTCGGGGCGTCTGAGACCGCCACGGCCTCACGCAACTCTTCGCTGAGACGCACCGCATCACGCGGGGCGGCGATACGGATGTTGGGCACCAGCTGCAGCATCGCGAGGTCCCAGATGCCGTGATGGCTCGGACCATCGGGCCCGGTGACGCCGGCGCGGTCGAGGACGAAGGTGACCCCGGCACGATGGAGGGCGACGTCCATGAGCACCTGATCGAAGGCGCGGTTCATGAACGTGGCGTACATCGCGACGACGGGATGCAGGCCGCCGAAGGCGAGGCCGGCCGCCGAGGCGACCGCGTGCTGCTCGGCGATACCGACATCGTAGGTGCGGTCGGGGAAGCGTTCGGCGAAGAGTTGGAGGCCGGTCGGGCGCAGCATCGCGGCGGTCACGGCGATGATGTCGTCGCGTTCTGCTCCGATCTCGACGAGCTCGCGCGCGAAGACGTCGGTCCATCCGTCGCCGGTCGCGCTGGAGAGCGGCTCTCCGGTGATGGGGTCGATCTTGCCCACGGCGTGGAACTGGTCGGCGATGTCGCTTCGCGCAGGCGCGTAACCGCGACCCTTGTCGGTGATCGCGTGCACGATCACGGGGGCGCCGTAGGCCTTCGCGAGCGTGAGGGTTTCGAGGAGGGTCTCGAGATCGTGCCCGTCGACCGGGCCGAGGTACTTGATGTCGAGGTTCGAGTACAGGGCCTCGTTGTTGGTGAAGCGCGACAGGAACCCGTGGGTCGCACCGCGCACTCCCCGATAGACCGCACGGGTGGCGGGACCGAGCGCACGAAAGAGCGAGTCGGAGCCGCGATGAAGGGTGCGGTAGGCATCGGCGGTTCGCACGCGGTTGAGATAGCGCGCCATGCCGCCGATGGTCGGCGCGTACGAGCGCCCGTTGTCGTTGACGACGATCACCAGGTTGCGGTCGTTGTCGTCGGAGATGTTGTTGAGCGCCTCCCACGTCATGCCTCCGGTGAGCGCACCGTCACCCACGACCGCGATGACGTGCCGGTCTCGTCGACCGGTGCGAGTGAGGGCGCGCGAGACACCGTCGGCCCAGCTGAGGGAACTCGAGGCGTGCGAGGACTCCACGACGTCGTGGATGCTCTCCGACCGCTGCGGATAGCCGGCCAGCCCGCCGCGCGAACGAAGGGCCGAGAAATCCTGGCGTCCCGTGAGCAGTTTGTGGACGTACGACTGGTGGCCCGTGTCGAAGATGATGGGGTCTTGCGGCGAGTCGAAGATCTTGTGGATCGCGATGGTCAACTCGACCACGCCGAGGTTCGGGCCGAGATGCCCGCCCGTTCGTGAGACGTTCTCGACGAGGAACTCGCGCACCTCGCCCGCGAGCTCCTGGAGCTGCTGCAGGTCGAGCGCGTCGAGATCACGCGGCCCAGTAATCGTCGGCAAGACGGCCATCGGACTCCTTCCTTCGTCGATCTCGAGAATCGACGGGTGACCTGGGCCAGTCTAATCCGGGCCGGAGTAGCCGGACGAGGAGGCTCGTCGCCTTGACAGACAACCGGCAGTGCTCTCGAACCGCACGCAGAAGGGCCCCCGACAGCTGTCGGGGGCCCTTCGTATGCGGTGTCAGACGAGCGACCGCAGCACGTACTGCAGGATTCCCCCGTTGCGGTAGTAGTCCGCTTCGCCGGGGGTGTCGATCCGGACGATGGCTTCGAACGTCACCGTCTCTTTACCTGCGGCCGAGAATTCGCTCGGCGCCGCCGTCACCGTGACGGTCTTCGGCGTGATGCCGTCGTTCAGCTTCTCGAGGCCCTTGATCGACACGATCTCGGTACCGTCGAGGCCGAGCGACGCCCAGCTCTCTCCGGTCGGGAACTGCAGCGGCACGACCCCCATACCGATGAGGTTCGAGCGGTGGATACGCTCGAAGCTCTCGGTGATGACCGCCTTGACGCCGAGAAGACTGGTGCCTTTCGCTGCCCAGTCGCGCGATGAACCGGAGCCGTACTCCTTGCCGCCGAAGATCACGAGCGGCGTGCCCTGCTCGGCGTACCGTTCGCACGCGTCGTAGATGAACGACTGCGGGCCACCGGGCTGAGTGAAGTCGCGGGTGTAACCGCCCTCGACGACCACTCCATCGCTGACAGCGCTCACCAGCTGGTTCTTCAGGCGGATGTTGGCGAACGTTCCGCGGATCATGATCTCGTGGTTGCCGCGACGCGAACCGTAGGAGTTGAAGTCCTTGCGATCGACGCCGTGCTCGACGAGGTACTGACCGGCCGGGCTGTCGGCCTTAATGTTGCCGGCCGGGCTGATGTGGTCGGTGGTGACCGAGTCACCGAGCGTCGCCATGACCCGCGCACCCGTGATGTCGCGCACGGGGGTCAGCTCCATGGTCATCCCGTCGAAGTACGGGGGCTTGCGGACGTAGGTGGATGCTTCGTTCCACTCGAACACGTCACCCGTCGGGGTGGGGAGGTTCTTCCAGCGGTCGTCGCCCTCGAATACCGTCGCGTACTGACGCGTGAACATCTCTTCGTTGATGGACGAGTCGATCGTCGACTGCACCTCGGCAGCATCCGGCCAGATGTCCTTCAAGAACACGTCGTTGCCGTCGGTGTCTTTGCCCAACGCGTCGGTTTCGAAGTCGAAGTTCATCGACCCCGCGAGGGAGTAGGCGATCACGAGCGGCGGGCTCGCGAGGTAGTTCATCTTGACGTCGGGGTTGATACGCCCCTCGAAGTTGCGGTTGCCCGACAGCACGGCGGTGACGGCGAGGTCGTTGTCGTTGATCGCGGTCGAGACCTCTTCGATGAGGGGTCCGGAGTTGCCGATACAGGTCGTGCAGCCGTAGCCCACGGTGTAGAAGCCGAGGTCTTCGAGATCCTGCGTGAGGCCGGCCTTCTCGTAGTAGTCGGTGACGACCTTGGAGCCCGGGGCAAGGGTGGTCTTGACCCACGGCTTGGCCTTCAGGCCCTTCTTCACGGCATTGCGCGCCAGAAGGCCCGCGGCGAGCATCACGGACGGGTTCGACGTGTTGGTGCACGAGGTGATCGCGGCGATCGTGACTGCGCCGTGGTCGAGCGTGAACGACTCGCCCCCCTCGAGGGTGACGGGGGTCGGCTTCGACACTGACGACGGCGCGTGGCTCAGCGACTGAGCGGCGTGCTCGTGCTGGTGGCTCACGTCGGAGGTCGCAGGCTCACCCTGGGTGTCCTCGTCCTGCGGCGTGAAGCCGATGGGGTCGGAAGCGGGGAAGGTTCCTTCGACCGCCGCGTCGACTGCCGTGTGGGCCCCGGGAACCGCGTAGTCGAGCAGGTCCTTCCCGAACTGCTCTTTCGAGTTCGACAGTTCGATGCGGTCCTGCGGACGCTTCGGTCCGGCGATCGAGGGAACGACCGTGGAGAGGTCGAGCTCCATGTACTCGCTGAACACGGGCTCGGTCGACGGGTCGTGCCACAGGTGCTGCTCTTTGGCATACGCCTCGACGAGCGCGAGCGACTGCTCGCTGCGGCCGGTCAGACGCAGGTAGTCGATCGTGACGCTGTCGATCGGGAACATGGCGGCGGTCGAACCGAACTCGGGGCTCATGTTGCCGATGGTGGCGCGGTTCGCGAGCGGCACGGAAGCGACGCCCTCGCCGTAGAACTCCACGAACTTGCCGACGACGCCGTGCTTGCGGAGTTGTTCGGTGATGGTCAGGACGACGTCGGTCGCCGTGACGCCGGTGGGGATGGCGCCTGTCAGCTTGAAGCCGACGACCTTGGGGATGAGCATCGACACGGGCTGGCCGAGCATGGCCGCCTCGGCCTCGATGCCGCCGACGCCCCAGCCGAGCACACCCAGACCGTTGACCATCGTGGTGTGCGAGTCGGTGCCGACGCAGGTGTCGGGGTACGCCCGGAGCACGCCGTCGAACGACCGGTCGTAGATGACCTTGGCCAGGTGCTCGATGTTCACCTGGTGCACGATGCCGGTTCCCGGCGGGACGACCTTGAAGTCGTCGAAGGCCGTCTGACCCCAACGGAGGAACTGGTAACGCTCACCGTTGCGCTCGTACTCGATCTCGACGTTGCGCTCGAGGGCGTTCTCGCTGCCGAAGAGGTCGGCGATGACCGAGTGGTCGATGACCATCTCGGCGGGAGAGAGGGGGTTGATCCGCGACGGGTCTCCGCCCAGGGCCGCCATCGCCTCGCGCATGGTGGCGAGATCGACGATGCACGGCACACCGGTGAAGTCCTGCATCACGACGCGAGCCGGAGAGAACTGGATCTCGGTGTCGGGCTCGGCCGCAGCATCCCACGACCCGAGCGCCTCGATCTGCTGCTTCGTGACGTTGGCGCCGTCTTCGGTGCGCAACAGGTTCTCGAGAAGAACCTTGAGGCTGAACGGGAGCTTCTCGTAGCCGGCGACCGTGTCGATGCGGAAGATCTCGTAGTCGGTGCTGCCGACTGTCAGGGTGCTCTTGGCACCGAAGCTGTCAACAGTGGACACGTGCGTCTCCTTCGTCGGCGGTGCGCGGGGCGCTGCCCGCACCTCCATCTTCCCCAGGTCGCCCCGGAGCGGCTAGCAAGGTGCACCTAACCGCGACGACGGGAAATTTATCTTGATATCGAGATAAATATATCAGGTACGACGGGTGGGGTAGAGCGCACGGACGGCCAACCATGTGACCGCGACGAGGGGGGCGAAGAGCGGAAGTCCCATCACGAGCTTGAGTGTTCCGAGCGCGGTGACATTGTCGGCAAAGTAGAGCGGCAACTGCACGACGAGACGTGCCGCGAACAGCGCGGCCCACGCGATCGCGAGCCAGAAGAAGACCCGACGCTTCCGCTTGTCGGCCCGCCACTGCGTGCCCTCCCCCATCAAGAACCCGACGGCGAGCCCGATCAACGACCAACCGATCAAAGCCGAGATCAGAAATGCCGAGCCGTAGGCGATGTTCGTGATGAACCCGGGGATGAAGTTGTTGCTGGCTTCGCCCGTGAAGACGGCGAATGCCGCGGCGACCCCGGCTGCGATGAGCCCACCGAGCGCCGCACCCACGGGCTGACGTGCGACGAGACGCGTGATCGTGAAGACAGCGGCGACGCCGAGCGACAGCCCGAGCGACAGCCAGAGGTTGCCATCGCCGGTGGCCGGGTCGATGGTGAGGGTGAAGACGACGATGAAGATGAGGCCCGGAAGGACCGATTCGAGGATCCCGCGCCACCCGCCCATCGCCGACCAGACCGCGGCGCCCGTCGACGTGTGCTTGGACGGGTCGAGGCCCGCCCGCCTGGCGGCGTCGCCCAGCGCGGCACTCAGTGCGTCTGAGGCAGAGGGCGGCTCAATGTCGGCCGCCTTCTTCTCGTCGGGCGCGGGCGCGTCGGTCACGGCGTTCCGGGCGTCGCGGGCATGCGGAGCGGGATCAGGTCGCGCGGCGGCATGGGAGCCGATCCGCGAACCACGACGATCGAGCGGAAGAGATCTTCGAGCTGCGCAGCCGCGGCGACGTCCGAGGTGGCAGCACCGCCGATCACCCCGCGGAGGAACCACCGGGGCCCATCGACGCCGACGAAACGCGCCAGCCGCATTCCCGCGGCCGCACCATCGGCGAGGACGGGGACCTCGGCGAGCAGTTCAGGCCCGAGCGGGCCCTCGCGTTCTTCGACCCGGCCGCCCTGCTGACGGACCTGCGAGCGGATCTGCTCACGCGTCTCTTCCCAGAGCCCCGTGGTGCGGGGAGCCGCGAACGGCTGAACCTGCAGCGTCGATTCGGCGTAGTCGAGCCCGACGGCGACGATGCGCTTCGTCTGTTCCTCGACCTCGAGGCGCAGGTTCAGCCCCTCGCGCGGGAGGATCTTGATGCCGCCCAGGTCGATGTAGGGGCGCACCGGGTTCGCTTCCGATTCGTCGAACGGACCCTCGACGCTGCGGTCGCCCTGGGGTACCTGGTCGGGCGTCTCGCCCGTGGACACATCGCTCATGCCGTGCCTTCTTCTTGCGTCTGATAGCCGGTGGACCCGAAGCCGCCCTGGCCGCGGGAGCTGTCGGGCAGCTCGTCGACCGGGACGAACGTCGCTCGGTGAATGGGCATGACGATGAGCTGGGCGATCCTGTCGCCGACGGCCACGTCATACGGGGTGGTGGAATCGGTGTTGAGCAGCGCGACCTTGATCTCGCCGCGGTAGCCGGCATCGATCGTGCCGGGGGCGTTGACGATCGTGATGCCGTGCTTCGCGGCGAGCCCGCTGCGCGGCACCACGAAGCCGACGTAGCCGTCGGGAAGGGCGATACGCACCCCCGTGGATACCAGCGCACGCTCTCCCGGGGCGAGAGACACGGGTTCGACGGCCGTGAGGTCGGCTCCCGCGTCGCCCGGATGCGCGTAGACCGGAGGTTCGGCCGCGATAATGGGGACGTCGACGGTTTCGGTCACCCCACGAGGGTAATGCAGTCGGGAGGGTGCAAAATGCGGGAACGACCTGCTTATCGCGAACGACTCAGCCCATCGCTCTGGGCCCTGGTGGCAGCGGCGGTGTGCGCGCCGATCACCGCGCTCGTGCTGACCCCCGTCGACACGACCCTGGCCCTCGTCGCCGGTGTCGTCGTCGGCGTGGCGATCATCGCCGCGCTGGTCGCAGCATCCCCCACCATCGAGGTAGATGACGGAGTGCTGCGTGCCGGGAAGGCGCATATCGATGTCGCGTGGCTCGGAGAACCGGTAGCGGTCGAAGGCGACGAGGCTCGCCAGTCGCGCGGCGCGGGACTCGACCCGCGCTCATGGCTGCTTATCCGCGGGGGGATCGACGGTGTGGTGACCATCCCCGTCACCGATCCCGACGATCCCACCCCCGCGTGGGTTCTTTCCACCCGGACGCCCGACCGACTCGCGGCGGCCGTCCGGGGTGCTCAGGTCAGGCTGCGCACTCCACGCAGATGAAGCCGGGGCCGTCTTCGTGGTCGATCTGCGAACGGTGCTTCACGAGGAAGCAGTTCATGCAGGTGAACTCGTCCTCCTGAGGCGGCAGCACGACCACGTCGAGTTCGAGGTCGGAGAGGTCGGCGCCCGGGAGTTCGAAGCCGGAGGGGTTGTCGGAATCCTCGACGTCCACCGAACCCGACATCTTGTCAGGAACGCGCTCCTTCAGGGCCTCGATCGACTCGCTGTCGTCCTCGGTCTTGCGTGGTGCGTCGTAGTCGGTGGCCATGCGTGAATGTCTCTACTTCCGGTGGTGCGGGATGTGTCGCCCGAACGGGCGGCCACAGTTTGCATGAACGGGGTCGGTTTCGCAAATGCTCTTGCAAATCCCGGTTCTCCGGGTCAGGCGTTGCGATGAAACTCGCGGCGCGCCCCGGATATTCCCGGTCTCGACCTTCTCGCGTGCGACCATGGCGGCTAACCGCAGAACGAAGGGGTGTTTCCGCATGGAACAGCTCAAGGTCATCGGAACCGAGGACGACGTCCTGGTGCTCGCGACCGAGTCGGGTGAGCGTTTCACGCTGCCCGTCGACGAAGTGCTGCGCGCAGAACTGCGCCGCACCCGACGCGACCGCGAGGAGCGGGTGCCGCGGGCCAGCCCCCGCGAGATCCAGTCGCATATCCGGTCAGGTCTTTCGGCCCCCGAAGTCGCCGCGCTTCTGGGCGCCCGGCTCGAAGACGTCGTGCGCTTCGAGCGTCCGGTTCTGGCCGAGCGCGAGCACATGGTCGGGCAGGCACTCGCCGTTCCGGTACTGCTCGGCGGCGACCTCGAGCATGACGCGCCCGTGACGTTCGGTGCCGCCGTGCGTGCCAAGCTCGCCGAAGCGGGCGCCTCGAACGAGCGGTGGACCAGCTGGCGCGGACCCAACGGGTGGATCGTCAAGCTCGAGTTCACGGCCAATGACGTCGACCACGACGCACGATGGGGGTTCGAACCCCGACGCAGTTCGCTGTCGCCCCAGAACTCCGACGCCATCCAGCTGTCGCGCCAGGGCTCGCTCCCCGAGGGTCTGATCCCCCGCCTGCGTGCCCTCGACACCCCCCTCGCGAAGGATGACACCCGCTTCGACAGCGGTGCTTTCGGTCCGCGACGCGTGGAGATCGAGGCCGACCTCGCGACCGAGCACCCGGCGCACGCGACGCCGGCGGTGCAGGACGCCGCCATCAAGCGTGCTCCCGACGCCCCGGTCACGTCGTCCGAGACCGCCGACCTGCTCGAGGCCCTTCGCCGCCGTCGCGGCCAGCGCGAGCCGCTGCCGGGTACCGAGACGGCCGCTTCGCGCTCGTCGGCACCGGTCGCTCTCTTCGACGCACTCGAACCCGACGAAGAGCAGAAGACCGCGGAGCCGGAGGCCGACGCATCCGGAAGCGCGGATGCTGCGTCCCGCCGTAAGGGACGATCGTCGATGCCCTCCTGGGACGAGATCGTCTTCGGGGCCCGCTCGGACGACGCCTAGCCGTCAGGCGAAGGCGCCCAGTCGCAGGAGGGGGACGATGCGTTCCTCCGGCGTCAGGGAGCCGTGTTGGCCCACCATGTTCTGGGGACCTTTATCTCCTGTGCGGTCGTCGTAGTAGGCCACTGCCGAGCGTGCGGCGACGAGTACATCGCCGATGCGCGGGCGAACGTCGTCATCCACGGCACCGAACAGACCCGCTTCGATCGCCTCGTCTCGGGTGAGCACCCAGGCGCGCCCCGACTCGGACTCCCGCCAGGCGGCTGCCACGGCGCCCGCCTGCCCCGATTCGGCGTAGAGATGCAGCATCCGTGGCTCTCCGCCGATTGCGGCGACGCCCGCGACGAGGGGGCTTTCTTCGCCCAGCAGCAGTTGACGGTGGCGGGGCACATCGACCATCCCGTGGTCAGCGGTGATGAGCGCGCCGACTCCTGGCGTGAGCGATTTCGCCAACAGGCCCGCGGCGGCGTCGACCGTCTCGAGGGTCGCGCTCCACGCGTCGGACTCCCACCCGACGCGATGGCCGACGCTGTCGAGATCGGGGGCGTACAGGTACACCAGCGCCCCCGGGTGACGGGCGGCAAGGTCGGCGGCGATCGTCGCGCGCTCTGCGACGTCTTGCGCGCTGACGAACTCCGCGCCGCGGAGTGTGGCCGCCGTGAAGCCGGTGCCGACGTACTCGGCGCGCGAGACGACGAAGCAGGGTCGACCGTGATCCGTCTCGCGCTGCAGGATCGGCTCGCGGCGTTGCCACGTCTCGGGATCCAGCCCGTCGGTTTCCCATCCCTTGAGCTGATTGGGCAACCTGTCGGTGCCGGGGATCCGCAACCTGTACCCCACGATGCCGTGCTGGCCGGGGGCGGTGCCGGTGAGGAGGCTGGTGAGAGCGGCCGCGGTGGTCGAGGGGAAGACCGTGCGCGCCACGTCTCGTTTGGTGCCGACGGATGAGAGGAAGCGGGCGTGGCCTTTTCGCGCGGCGAGGTTGAGTGCACCAAGCCCGTCGATGACGCAGACGACAGCGCTTCGAGCCGGGGCGAACCACTCCGACTCACCGCTCAACGCGGCGATCATCTCGGGGACGACACCGGTGAGGCTCCGGGCCTGCGGAGGGTCGGCCGGTAGGCTGAGAGACATCCGGGTCAGTCTCGCATACGCGAGTGGCCCGTGTCGGAACCCGACCCGAACCACTCCCGAGGCAAGAGGTACATGCCTGCATCCCGGCCCTCCCCCGCCGCCACGAGCGCTGCTGCGACGAACACCGTCGAGCGCATCGAGGAGGTCGACGTCTCGACCGAGATGCAGGGGTCTTTTCTCGAGTACGCCTACTCGGTCATCTACTCTCGTGCCCTCCCCGACGCCCGAGACGGGCTGAAGCCCGTTCAGCGCCGCATCCTCTATCAGATGGCCGAGATGGGTCTGCGGCCCGACCGCGGGCACGTGAAGAGCGCCCGCGTGGTCGGCGAGGTGATGGGAAAGCTGCACCCCCACGGGGACTCGCCCATCTACGACGCGCTGGTGCGTCTCGCGCAATCGTTCACTCTGCGCGTTCCGCTCGTCGACGGTCACGGCAACTTCGGTTCGCTCGACGACGGGCCCGCGGCGTCGCGCTACACCGAGGCGCGGCTCGCTCCTCCCGCACTCGCGCTCACCGAGAACCTCGACGAAGACGTCGTGGATTTCATCCCGAACTACGACGGTCAGTTCCAGCAGCCCGAGGTGCTTCCGGCCGCCTTCCCGAACCTGTTGGTCAACGGCGCCACCGGCATCGCCGTGGGCATGGCGACGAATATGGCGCCCCACAACCTCATCGAGGTCGTGGCGGCCGCCGTGCATCTTCTCGGCCACCCCGACGCGAGTGTCGAAGAGCTGATGGAGTTCGTTCCCGGCCCCGACCTTCCGACCGGGGGCATCATCGTCGGCCTCGACGGCATCAAAGACGCCTACACGAACGGACGCGGCAGCTTCCGCACCCGCGCGAAGGTGACCGTCGAGTCGCTCGGCCCGCGGCGCACCGGGCTCGTCGTGACCGAACTCCCCTACCTGGTGGGGCCGGAGCGCCTCGTCGAGAAGATCAAAGACGCGGTCAACGCCAAGAAGCTGACGGGCATCTTCGACGTCACCGACCTGACCGACCGCAACCACGGCCTCCGACTCATCATCGGCATCAAGACGGGCTTCGATCCGCAGGCCGTGCTCGACCAGCTGTACCGGCTGACCCCCCTCGAAGACTCCTTCGGCATCAACAACGTCGCACTCGTCGACGGCCAGCCCAAGACCCTCGGCCTGCGGGAGTTGCTGCGGGTCTACATCGACCACCGCATCCGCGTCGTGACGCGTCGGAGCCAGTTCCGCCTCGCCCGGAAGCAGGAGCGCCTGCACCTCGTCGAGGGTCTGCTCATCGCCATCCTCGACATCGACGAGGTGATCCAGGTGATCCGCGCCTCCGACGACGGAGAGCAGGCACGTGCGCGCTTGATGGAGGTCTTCGACCTTTCCCAGGCGCAGTCGGAGTACATCCTCGAGCTGCGGCTGCGTCGACTGACGAAGTTCTCGCGCATCGAACTCGAGGCGGAGCGCGACGCGCTGAAGGCCGAGATCGAGCAGTTGATCGAGCTGCTCGCCAGCGACGTACTGCTGCACGCGCAGGTCGCGCGCGAGCTGGAAGCGGCCGCGGAGGCATACGGCACCCCGCGGCGGACACTGCTCCTCAACGGCGGGCCTGTCGTGCCGCGTTCCGCCAAGGCGGCCGCGGCCGCCGACCTGCAGATCGCCGACGCGCCCTGTCGGGTCTTCCTCTCGTCCACCGGCCGGATGGTCCGCGCCGAACTGGTCGCCGATGCCCCCGACGGGGGGATCGTGCCCCCGTCGCGCCGTTCGAAGCACGACGCGATCCGATCCGCCGTCGACAGCACGACGAGGGGCGACCTCGGTGCGGTGACGAGCAAGGGCCGCCTCGTGCGATTCAGCCCCGTCGACCTGCCGTCCGTACCCGCCAATTCCGTCCAACTGGCAGCGGGTACCGGAGCCGCCCAGTACCTCGGCCTCCCCGGGGGCGAACACGTCGTCGCCATCGTCCCGCTCGACGGTGCGCAGCCGCTGGCGATCGGCACGGCACAGGGCGTCGTCAAGCGGGTCTCGGCTACCGAGATCACGAACAAACCCGACATCGAGATCATCGCGCTCAAACCGGGTGACCGCGTGGTGGGAGCGGCCCCGGCACCCGACGACGCCGAGCTGGTGTTCATTGCGGCCGACGCACAGCTCCTGCGCTTCGATGCGGCTGCCGTGCGTTCTCAGGGTCGCTCCGCCGGAGGTATGGCGGGCATCCGCCTCGATTCCGGTGTCGAGGTCATCGCCTTCGCCGTCGTGGCGCCGACCGCCGAAGAAGCGGTCGTCGTCACCGTGGCGGGCAACTCCGGCGCGTTGCCGGGTACCGATGCGGGTTCGGCGAAGGTCTCGGCGTTCACCGAATATCCGTCGAAGGGCCGAGCCACCGGCGGGGTGCGCGCGCAACGCTTCCTTCGCGGAGAAGATGCGCTCACCCATGCCTGGGTGGGCGAAGAGCCGCGTGCGGTCGGAACCGACGGCGGCACCCGGACGCTGCCGACCTCCGGCGCCAAGCGCGACGCGTCGGGCACGCCGCTCGACGGCGCGATCGGCGCCCTCGGAACGGCCGTGCGCTGACGCGTCAGACGTCGATGCGGTCGCGCGCCAACCGGTCGCTCGAGTCGATGATGAACTCTTTTCGCGGCGCGACGTCGTTGCCCATCAGCAGTTCGAACACGGATGCTGCCACCTCGGCGTCTTGCATGCGCACACGGCGCAGCAACCGCCCACCGCGATCCATCGTCGTCGTCGCGAGCTGATCAGCATCCATCTCGCCGAGACCCTTGTACCGCTGGATCGGCTCCTGCCACTTCTTGCCCGCCTTGGTGAGCTTGCTGAGCAGACCGTGCAGTTCCTGCTCGGAGTAGGTGTAAATCGTCTCGTTCGGCTTGGAGCCCGGGTGGGCCACGATCACGCGGTGCAGCGGCGGAACAGCCGCGTAGACGCGACCCTCGTCGATGAGTGGTCGCATGTACCGGAAGAACAGCGTCAGCAGCAGCGTGCGGATGTGGGCGCCGTCGACATCGGCATCGCTCATCAGGATGATCTTGCCGTAGCGCGCGGATTCGAGATCGAACGAGCGCCCGGAACCCGCGCCGATGACCTGGATGATCGAGGCGCATTCGGCGTTGGACAGCATGTCGCTGACAGACGCCTTCTGCACGTTCAAGATTTTTCCGCGGATGGGGAGGAGTGCCTGATACTCGCTGTTTCGCGCGAGCTTCGCGGTTCCGAGCGCGGAATCGCCCTCGACGATGAACAGTTCTGACGCGTCGACGTCGTTCGTGCGGCAGTCGGCGAGCTTGGCCGGAAGCGACGACGATTCGAGCGCATTCTTTCGCCGCTGCGTCTCTTTGTGCTGACGCGCCGAGATACGCGCCTTCATCTCGGACACGACCTTGTCGAGAAGAAGCGCCGTCTGCGTCTTGTCGTCGCGCTTGGGAGAAGCGAACCGCGCGGCGAGTTCTTTCGTGACGACGTTCGCGACGATCTGGCGCACCGCAGGGGTGCCGAGGATCTCTTTCGTCTGACCCTCGAACTGCGGCTCCGGTAGGCGCACCGTCAGCACGGCGGTCAGTCCGGCGAGGATGTCGTCTTTCTCGATCTTGTCGTTGCCGACCTTCAGGCGACGGGCGTTCTGTTCGACCTGGCTGCGCAACACCTTCATCAGGCCCACTTCGAAGCCCTGCTGGTGCGTTCCGCCCTTGGGGGTGGAGATGATGTTCACGAACGAACGGGCTCGGGTCTCATAGCCGGTGCCCCATCGCAGCGCGATGTCGACCTCGCAGTCGCGCGTCACCTCGGTGGGGACCATGGCTCCGGTCGGCTGCAGAACGGGCACGGTCTCGACGAACGACCCCGTACCGGTCAGACGCCAGGTGTCGGTGACCGCGGCGTCGGGGGCCAGATACTCGGCGAACTCGGAGATGCCGCCGTCGAAGCGGTAGGTGGTCTCGATCGGTGCGGGGGGTTCTTCGGCCGACGTCGCCGTCGCGCGCTCGTCCCGGATGACGATTTCGAGTCCGGGCACGAGGAACGCGGTCTGACGAGCACGCTGCTCAAGCTCTTCGAGGTGGAACGCGGCGTCCGCCGTGAAGATCTGGCGGTCTGCCCAATAGCGGATGCGCGTGCCGGTGACGCCCTTCGGCGCCTTGCCCGCGACGCGTAGCTCGCTCTTGTTCTCGAAGGGGGTGAACCTCGAATCGGGGGTGTCGCCGGCGAATGCCCCGGGCTCACCGCGGTGGAACGACATCGCCCACGTCTTGCCGCCGCGGTCGACCTCGACGTCGAGGCGCTCGGAAAGGGCGTTCACCACGGAGGCGCCGACGCCGTGCAATCCGCCGGAGGCCGCGTAAGACCCGCCGCCGAACTTGCCGCCGGCGTGGAGCTTGGTGAAGACGACTTCGATGCCCGAGAGCCCCGTCCGAGGCTCGATGTCGACCGGAATGCCCCGGGCGCGATCGCGCACCTCGACGCTGCCGTCGGCGTGGAGGATGATGTCGATGCGGCTCCCGTGACCGCCGAGGGCCTCGTCGACCGAGTTGTCGATGATCTCC
Source organism: Microbacterium shimangi (assembly GCF_043556445.1). Classification (NCBI taxonomy): domain Bacteria; kingdom Bacillati; phylum Actinomycetota; class Actinomycetes; order Micrococcales; family Microbacteriaceae; genus Microbacterium; species Microbacterium shimangi. Next base: position 666,852 of record NZ_JBIGII010000004.1, on the reverse strand, counting down.
CACAGGCAGTGCATGAGACCGCGCGAATCGGTCGAGCCGATGTACATGCCGGGGCGCTTGCGCACCGCCTCGAGCCCTTCCAAGACCTGGAGATGATGGGCGGAGTACTCAGCTGTCACAATTTCCCACGATAACCGGGGCATCCGACACCGGGCCGCTGACACACGGAGCGCGTCGTCGGCGTACGCGCAGAGCGAAATGTCGGTGCAGGGCGGCATACCCCCCGGATGAGCGTGGTTACATATCTTGCACGCACCCGAAAGAGCTGCACCGAGGAGGCACCGAGATGAACACCACATCGACACCGACTGAGAACACCGCCGTCCTCGACTACCGCCTCACGGCCGCAGACCGCTGCGACTCGTGCGGCGCCCAGGCGTACATCGCGGCCGAGGTCAACGGCAGCGAGCTGCTTTTCTGCGCTCACCACGGACGCAAGTACGAAGAGAAGCTGCGGAGCATCGCTACTTCGTGGCACGACGAGACGGCCCGACTCAGCGAGAGCGTCTAACGCTCCACGCCCTCGTAACGACGAGGGATGAGCGGCGAGAGCCGCACGAGGATCTCCTCCCCCACCGATCCGATCGCTTCGGCGAGATCGGTGGGGGATTTCTCGTTCTCGGCTCCCCCGAAGAGTGTGACGACGTCACCCACGGATGCGGAAGCCCACCCGGATACGCGGGATTCATCTCCGACCGACTCGAGTGTGCGCGGCCCCGACGGGGTCCCGACGTCGACGCGGCCCCCGAGAGTGCTCGGGAGCCCGTCGAGAGCCCCCACGCCGATCGTCACGCCGCGTGCGTCGACACCCGTGACCTCCGTGTCGAGTCGCGCGGCGAGACGTACGCCGAGTTCGTCTTCCGTCGTGCCGCCCGCGGAACGGATTCCGTAGGCGAACGCTCCCACGCGAACGAGGTCGTAGCGGAACTCTGGGCGGGCGAACGACGCCGCACTCGCGGCGAGGTGTCGATACTCCGGTGCGAGACCCGCGGTCTCGGCTGCGGAGACCGCCTCGTCGAAGACGCGTCGAGCGGCGTCGTCCTCGTCGTCCGAGGCCTCGGCGATGTGGCTCCACACTCCGACGACCTCCACGACGCCTTCGTCGGCGAGCTGCGCGGCCCGTGCGACGAACTCCGGCCATTCCTCGGGGCGCACACCGTTGCGGTGCAGACCCGTGTCGATCTTGAGGTGGATGCGAGCACGCGACCCCAGGGCACGTGCCGCCTGAGCGACGTCTTCGAGCACGGCGGTGTCGCCGACGCCGATGTCGAGGCGATCGCGGACGGACTGGTCAGCCTCTGCTCGCGAGGCTGTCATCCACACGAAGATGCGGGCGTCGTCGCCGAGCTCAGCCCGTACGACGTGACCGGTTCGAACGTCGAAGGCGCCGAACCAGCGCACACCTTCCGACGCGGCCCGACGCACGACGGGGACAAGACCGTGGCCGTAGGCGTTGTTCTTGACGACCAGCATCGGTTCGGCCGGGGCGACCGCTTCGCGCACCCGTGCGAGGTTGGAGGCGATGGCGTCGAGGTCGACGGACAGCACGGTGCTCACTCGACGACCTTCCGGTTCGCGTGCAGACCGACGGCCGTGACGAGCTCGGCCTCGGAGAAACCCGTCGCGTCGCGCCACTGCGTCAGTGACGGCTCACCCCGTGCGGGGTCGCCGAAGAACACGACGTCGTCTCCTCGCTGCGCCTCAGCATCCGCGATGTCGACGACGCAGACGTCCATCGCCACCCGACCGATGATGGGCAGACGGCGTCCTGCGAGGGCGACGTCGGCGGCGTTGCCGAGCGAGCGCACGACTCCCTGGGCGTACCCTCCGGTCACCAACGCGATGCGCGTGTCGATCGCCGCGCGGAACAGATACCCGTACGAGACCCCCTCGCCCACCCGGAGGGTCTTCGTCGCCAACACGGCACCTCTGAGGCTCATGACCGGTGCTGTGCCCTGCGGTGCCCCGGTGAGGCCGAAGAGCGCCACCGCGTCCAGAACGCGATCATCGGACGGCGGCGCGTGCGTATCGTCCTCGGGATCGTTCCGGACGAACCCGGCGTCGCGGAGGACTTCGGAGACCGCGGAGACCCCGTGTCCCCAGGCATCGCCCCGTAGCAACCGAGAGTCGTACCGGTCGACGCCGGCGCTGGCAGCCACGTGTGCGTTCCGCCGCAGAGCACCCTGAGAGACGCGAGCGATCGGAGTACGTTCGGGGCCGGTCACAGCCTGCCCACGGAACGCATCAGTCACGACAACTAGACTAACCGGGACTTGTTCGCCGACCTCGGAGCACGCATGCCAGACCAGGGCTTCGCTCTCGCGCCCCGCCTTCGCTACCTGATCGGGCGCGCTCGCCGCATCGACGTCGGGTCCGTTTTCGAACGTGCACGCGAAGCGTCGCGAGACCACCACAAGTGGACGCCGAAGGTGGTCGTCGACATGCTGTGGCAAGCGGGGGTCCGAAATGTCGGGTTCCAGGACTACATCGACTACGACTTCGCGATTCTGAGCCGAGCCGAGCGCGACACGTTCATGACCCACCCGGTTTCGAACCAGATCTCGCAGAAGTACGACCACCCCGACTACCGGCATATCTTCCAGGACAAGGTGGAGTTCGACGGGGTTTTCGCCGAGCATCTGCGTCGTGACTGGATGGTCGTCGACGCCGGCAACGCCGACGCCGTCCGCGCCTTCGCCGAGCGACTGGGCACCATCGTGACGAAAGAACCGGTCGGCCAGGCGGGCACCGGAGTGCACCGCTACCACGCGGCCGACGTCGAGGACTGGGCGCAGTTCCACCGCGGTTTGTTCGACCGCGGTGAACTCCTCATCGAGGAAGTCATCCCCCAGCATCCCGACCTTGCAGCCGTCTGCCCCGGAACGGTCAACACCACGCGCGTAACCGCCTTCTTCGACGGGGAGCAGACCCACATTCTGGCCATGGCTCAGAAGTTCGGACGCGGCGCCGTCAGCGACCAGATGACCTTCGGCGGCTTCTACACGATGCTCGACCAGTCCGGCCGCGCCGTGGGCCCGGGGTACGACTCCCACGGTCACGTCTACGAGACGCACCCCGACTCGGGCTTCCGGATCGCGGACTTCCAGCTGCCGATGATCGACGAGGTCACGGCGTTCGTCGACCGCGTCGCGCGCGTCGTGCCGCAGGTGCAGTACGTCGGGTGGGACATCGTCGTCACCCCCGACGGCCCGGTCCTCGTCGAGGGAAACTGGGGCGCCGGCGTCTACGAGAACAAGCCCAGCGTCACCGGCATCCGCACGGGCCACAAGCCGCGCTACCAAGCCGCCATCGGGTTCTGACACCCCGCGCTTCACGCCAGGCGTCTCGCCGTACCGGCGAAGACGCCCGACGTGGTATCAGACGCGTCGGACGATCCCGAGCGGCGTGGACTCGTGACCCTGGCCGAGCGGGTTGTCGGCGAGGATCGCGACGAGGCGTCGCTCACCCGCCTTGTCGAGGGTCGATCCGAGGATGTTGCCGCCGAGGTCGTTGATGTCGACGACGGCCACTTCGGCGTCGACCGACAGCATCGACTTCACGTGTGCCGCGACCTCGCGCGGACGCTCCGGCCCGAGCACGACCGCCTTGTTGTACGGCGGGATCGTGCCCTTGGTGGGGCCGTCGATGGCTCGGGCCTTGTCACCGGCGATGCGATAGAAATCGCCCTTGCGCCCGAACGCCTTGGTCACGGCCGAAACTGCGGCCGCGAAGAGGATGCGAGGAGTCCCGCACTCGCGAAGCGCCATCTCCATCGTCTCGGGCATGCCCAGGCCGATGCCGTAGGGCGTGCGCGTGACGTACTTCGACAAGAACAGGGCGAGTCGTCGCGGGTGGATGTCGTCGACCAGGTACGAGCGTCCCTGGGTGATCGCGACGATCTTCTCGGTGACGAAGAGGATGTCGCCCGGCTCCACCGGGTCGATCGCGTATTCGCGGAGAAAAGCATCGAGGTCGTCGCCCGGCATCACGACCCGGGTGCGGATCGGAATGCGGGCGTACGAGGCACCCTCGACGAGTGTGGTCAGTGCTTTTCCGGCGTTGGCCGCGTCGGTCACGGGAGTGCTGCTTACTCGAGGTAGTCGCGGAGCGACTGCGAGCGGCTCGGGTGACGGAGCTTGGCCATCGTCTTGGACTCGATCTGGCGGATGCGCTCACGCGTCACACCGAAGGTGTCGCCGATCTGGTCGAGCGTCTTCGGCTGACCGTCGCCCAGGCCGAAGCGCATGCGGATCACGCCGGCTTCGCGCTCCGACAGCGAATCGAGGAGCGATTCGAGCTGACGCTGGAGCATCGTGAAGCCGACAGCGTCTGCGGGAACGACAGCTTCGGTGTCTTCGATGAGGTCACCGAACTCGCTGTCTCCGTCTTCACCGAGCGGCGTGTGCAACGAGATGGGCTCGCGCCCGTACTTCTGCACCTCGATGACCTTCTCAGGGGTCATATCGAGCTCACGGCTCAGCTCTTCGGGAGTGGGTTCGCGGCCGAGGTCTTGCAGCATCTGCCGCTGAACGCGGGCGAGCTTATTGATGACCTCAACCATGTGGACCGGGATGCGGATGGTGCGCGCCTGGTCGGCCATGGCACGGGTGATCGCCTGACGGATCCACCACGTGGCGTACGTCGAGAACTTGAAGCCCTTGGTGTAGTCGAACTTCTCGACCGCGCGGATCAGACCGAGGTTGCCCTCCTGGATCAGGTCGAGGAACTGCATTCCGCGACCCGTGTAGCGCTTGGCGAGCGAGACGACCAGACGAAGGTTGGCTCCCAGGAGGTGGCTCTTGGCGCGTTGCCCGTCGCGGGCGACCCACTGCAGGTCGAGTCCGAGTTGGTTCGACTTCTCAGCCGCCGACATGTGCGAGAGCTTCTCTTCGGCGAACAGACCCGCCTCGATCCGCATGGCGAGCTCGACCTCTTCGGCCGCGTTCAGAAGCGGGACTTTACCGATCTGCTTCAGGTAGTCCTTGACGGGGTCTGCTGTCGCTCCGGTGATCTGCGCGGAGTAGACCGGAACGTCGTCTTCGTCGCTCGACGAGATGACGATCGCGCCCGTGGGCAGCGGTTCCGTGAAAGCGGGCTTCGTGGCTTCTTCGTCGTCGTCGTCGGCCTCGGCCTTCTTCGGCGCAGCAGCCGCGGGAGCGTCGTCGCTCACTTCTTCGACGTCGTCGGTCACTTCGACTTCGACCTCGACGTCGCCGTCGACCTCGTCTTCCGGCGCGTCCTCCGAAGCGGTCTTCGCCTTCGTCGTCTTCGCCGGGGCCTTCGCCTTCGCGGGAGCTTTCGCCTTCGCCGGGGCCTTCGCCTTGGCGGGAGCCTTCTTCGCCGGCGCCGTCGTGGGCGCTTCGGTTTCGACCTCGACGCTGTCGAGGTCGGTGTCCTTCGGGGTGCGGGTCTTGGTGCTCGTGCCTGCCACGTTTCGCCTTTCACCGGGGATGTCCGTCGGCTACCGCCGGACGTTCTCGGACACTAGTAAGACCCTTGTCAAGTCCGATCAGCGAAGCTCGTGCTTGCGCCGACCGGTCGACAACGGGTCAGGTTCTTCATTGTCGCACACGTTAGGCGGAGGCCCGAACGAGCGAGGAAGCGTACACCGGAGACAACGTGCGGGTCCAGCAACGTATTCCGGTCAGCCGAGGCCGCTTCGCGAGTCGTCGTCTCCGGACGGACGCGAGGCGAGGAATCGTTCGAGCTCTGCGCCGAGTTCATCGGCGCTCGGCAGATCACCGGTGTGGATGATCGGCGTCGCCCGCGTGGAGCCCGCCATGTACGAGTCGTAACGCTCTTCGAGGCCCTCGATCATGCGCGTCAGATCATCGCTTCCGGCGACTTGATCTTGCACCTTCACGAGGAAGTCCCGGTTCTCATCGCGCAGGCGGTCACCCGCGAAGATGAGGCCGGTGGCGACGGTGAGGCTGTCGAGCCCCGCGAGTGCTGCGGCGGGGTACTCGGTGTCGCCGAGGTAGTGCGGGACGAGAAGAACGAAGCCGGCCACTTTGGCGCCGGCCGCCGCGAACCGGTATTCGAGCAGGTGACCGACGGTTGCCGGAACCTGCGTCTGCGGACGCCAGACCGAATGTGCCTCCGCGAGATCGGCGCGCGTGCCGCTGACCGTCGTACCCACCGGGCGGGTGTGCGGGACCGGCATGGGGATGGAGTGGACCCACGTCACCGAAGAGACTTCGAGGAGAGCCGCGATTTCGAGCACCGCCGCCGCGAAGGCATCCCACGCGAAGTCGGGTTCGTAGCCGGCGAGGAGGACGAACGGCTGACCGAGCGCGTCGTGAGCGAGCGAGAACTCCAAACGGGACGGCTGGTAGTCGGTGAGGTGGTCCTCGTCGAAGGAGATGATCGGTCGACGTGCGCGGTAATCGAGGAGCACATCGTTCGAGAACACGAAGACCGGCGAAGGCTCGAGGTCTGTACGGAAGTGATCGATGACCTGCGCCACCGCGCCCCCGGCATCCGTGAAACCGGTGAGCGTGATCACGAGCGGCAGGCCCGGCGGCACGGGGGGTGCCGATGCGGCGCGGTCGTACAGCGGCGCTGAAGAAGGCATGTCTCCACTCTAGAAGCCGTGCGCGGCGCGAGGCCCGCGTGCGGGTCCCGCTGACAGCGAACAGCCGTCCATAGAATGGAGACATGCCGTTCCCCCGCCTCGCGCACAGCAACTCGTCGGTCCACGAAGCCGATGCCGACGCGCTCCTTCTCGTCCTGCCGCACCTCGAGCCGTCGTCCGAGATCGAAGGATGGCCCGGGCTCGCCGCGGTGCTGAGCCGTGTCGGATTCACGGGCGCGGCGGGGTCGTACCAGCGTGTGGCCCTGGATGACCTCGCTCTCCCGCTGGCCGTCGTCGGGCGCGGGCGGCGCGACGACGTCGCCTCGTTGCGGGATGCTGCGGGCGTGGGCGCCCGCATGCTCACGGGCTTCGAGCGGGTCGCGATCGCCGCGCCCGGCGCCGTGGGCGCCATCTGGCGTCCCCTCGCGGAGGGTGCGGTTCTCGGGGGCTATCGGTTCGCCGGCTACGCCACCAAGCCACCGGCCGCGCGGGCGGCGACCGTCACCGTTCACTCCGACGACACTCCGACAGAGGCCGACATCGCGGCCGTGCACGCGATCGGCGACGCCGTCGCTCTGGTGAAAGACCTCGTGACGACGCCGGCCGAGTGGTTCGGCCCCGCTGATTTCGCCGAACGCGCTCAGTCCTCCGTGGCGGACCTCGACGTCGATGTACGCGTCTGGGACGAACGACAGCTGCGCGAAGACGGCTTCGGCGGGATACTCGGGGTCGGTCAGGGGTCAGACCGTCCGCCTCGCCTGGTGCGACTCGACTACGCCCCCGCGGGCGCCACGCGACACGTCTCCCTGGTCGGCAAGGGCATCACCTTCGACACCGGCGGACTCTCCCTCAAGCCCGCAGCATCCATGGTGGGCATGAAGTACGACATGTGCGGGGCGGCCACGGTGCTCGCGGTCGTTCGCGCCGCGGCGGCCCTGTCGCTGCCCGTTCGGGTGACCGGGTGGCTGTGCATCGCCGACAACATGCCGTCAGGGCGCGCGATTCGCCCGGGCGACGTGCTGCGGATCCTCGACGGGCAGACGGTCGAAGTCACGAACACCGATGCGGAAGGGCGACTCGTGTTGGCCGACGGCCTCGTCGCCGCGAGCCGCGAGAACCCCGACCTGCTCATCGACATCGCCACGCTCACCGGCGCGGTGACCGTCGCGCTCGGCACCCGGCACACCGGCGTCATGGGCGATGACGAGGCGGTCGCGAGCTATCTCGCCGCGTCGGAGCGGGCGGCTGAGCTCGCCTGGCAGTTGCCTCTTCCCGAGCACATGCGCGACGACCTCGACTCCCCCATCGCCGACCTCCAGAACGCGAAGATGGGTGACCCCGCGGGCGGCACGATGTTCGCCGGCCTCTTCCTCGAGAAGTTCGTCGGACGGATCTCGGACAGCGACGACGCCCCGCGGATTCCGTGGGTGCACCTCGACATCGCGGGTGTCGGTATGAACAAGAGCGCGCCGTTCGGATTCACCGACAAGGGCGTCACAGGCGCCGCCACGCGATCGCTCATCGAGCTGCTCACCGCCGAGGCGGCGCGGTGAGCGAACACTCCGCCGACCTCGTCATCCTGGGCGGAGGAAGCGGTGGCTACGCCGCCGCTCTGCGTGCGGCGGAGCTGGGCGCGTCGGTAGTGATCGTGGAGCGCGACAAGCTCGGCGGAACGTGCCTGCACCGCGGGTGCATTCCGACCAAGGCGCTGCTGCACGCCGGTGAAGTCGCCGATACCGCGCGCGAGGCAGCATCCGTCGGCGTCCGTGCCACGCTCGACGGCGTCGATCCCGCCGGTGTCCGTGCCTATCGCGAGGGCATCGTCGCAAAGAAGTACAAGGGGCTGCAGGGTCTCATCTCGGCTCGCGGCATCACCGTCGTGAACGGCGAGGGCGTTCTCGTCGACGGCCCTGCCGTGCGCGTCGGCGACGACATCTACCGCGGACACGACGTCATCGTCGCAACCGGCTCGTACAGCCGAACCCTCCCCGGCCTGACCCTCGGAGGGCGCGTTCTGGCCAGCGAGCAGGCGCTCGAACTCGAAGAGATCCCGCGGAGCGTCGTCGTCCTCGGCGGCGGCGTCATCGGGGTCGAGTTCGCCAGCGCATGGCGCTCATTGGGCGCCGAGGTCACCATCGTCGAGGCCCTCGACCGATTGCTTCCGACGGAGGACGCATCGTCGAGCAAGGCACTCGAACGCGCATACCGAAAGCGCGGCATCGTCGCGCGAACAGGCGTGCGCTTCGAATCGCTCACTCAGACCCCGGATGCTGTCACCGTGCGGCTCGGCGACGGAACCGAGCTATCAGCGGACTACGTCCTCGTCGCCGTGGGCCGCGCCCCGTCGACCGGGTCGCTCGGACTCGAAGAAGCGGGCATCGTTCTGGAACGAGGCTTCGTCCGCACCGACGATCGGCTTCGCACCGACGTGGCACACGTGTGGGCCATCGGAGACATCGTCGCGGGCCCGCAGCTCGCCCACCGCAGCTTTCAGCAGGGAATGTTCGTCGCCGAAGAGATCGCGGGGCTCTTCCCTGTCGTCGTCAGCGACGACCAGATCCCGCGCGTCGCGTATTCCCGGCCCGAGGTCGCCTCGGTGGGCCTCACCGAGGCTGCGGCCGTTGCCGCGCACGGGGACGACTCGGTCGTGACGCTCGAGTACAACCTGGCCGGCAACGCCAAGAGCGAGATCCTCGGCACGGCCGGTGTCGTGAAGATCATCCGCAAGAAGAACGGCCCGATCATCGGGGCGCACCTCGTCGGAGACCGTGTCGGAGAACTGATCACCGAAGCACAGCTGGCGATCGGCTGGGAAGCGCATCCAGAAGACATCGCGCCGTTCGTCCATGCCCATCCGACCCAGAGCGAGGCGCTCGGCGAAGCGTTCCTCGCGCTGGCCGGTAAACCCCTGCACACGCTCTGATGCATCCTCGCGTCACTAAGCTAGAAACACTTACGGTTTTAAAGGAGACAAGCTCATGAGCACTTCCGTCGTCCTCCCCGCGCTCGGAGAGAGCGTCACCGAGGGAACGGTGACCCGCTGGCTCAAGAACGTCGGCGACACCGTCCAGGAAGACGAAGGTCTGCTGGAGATCTCGACCGACAAGGTCGACACCGAGATCCCCTCGCCGGTCAGCGGCGTTCTCGAAGAGATTCTCGTCCAGGAGGACGAGACGATCGAGGTCGGCGCGATCCTGGCCAAGATCGGAGACGGTTCATCCGCTCCCGAGTCGGCAGCGCCCGCTGACGAGGCCCCCGCTGCGGAGCCCACCCCGGCCCCCGCCGAGGCTGCGCCCGCAGCCGAGCCGGAGCCCGAGGCACCCGCCGCACCGCAGTCGGCCCCGGCAGCATCCGGCGACAGCACAGAGGTCAAGCTTCCCGAACTGGGCGAGAGCGTCACCGAGGGCACCGTCACCCGCTGGCTCAAGGCCGTCGGCGACGATGTCGCCGTGGACGAGCCGCTCCTCGAGATCTCGACAGACAAGGTCGACACCGAGATCCCCTCCCCCGTCGCCGGAACTCTGCAGGAGATCCTGGTCGCCGAGGATGAGACCGTCGAGGTCGGTGCGGCACTCGCCCGCATCGGGAGCGGCGCTGCCGCACCGGCGGCCCCTGCCCCCGAAGCTCCGCAGGCGGAGGCTGCCCCCGAGGCACCTTCGACCGAGAAGCCCGTCGAGGCAGAAGCACCCGCTCCGAAGGCGGACGCACCCGCGGCAGCACCGGCTCCGAAGGCCGAGGCTCCCGCTCCGGCAGCTCCTGCGCCGGCGGCCGAGGCTCCGAAGGCCGCTGCGCCCGCAGCATCCGCCCCGTCCGAGTCGACCACCACGTCGAACGACGAGGTGACCTACGTCACCCCGCTCGTGCGCCGCCTCGCGCAGCAGCAGGGCGTGGATCTGACGACGGTCACCGGAAGCGGTGTCGGGGGGCGCATCCGCAAGGAAGACGTGCTCAAGGCCGCCGAGGCTGCTAAGGCACCCGTTGCCGCTCCGTCGGCCCCCAGCGCTCCCGCGGCGGCGCCCGCAGCAGTTGAGGTCTCGCCGCTGCGCGGCACCACCCAGAAGATGTCGCGTCTGCGCAAGGTCATCGCCGAGCGTGCGGTTGCGTCGATGCAGGCCACTGCGCAGCTCACGACCGTGGTCGAGGTCGACGTCACGAAGGTTTCGGCCTTCCGCGACGCCGTGAAGGCGCAGTTCCAGGAGAAGACCGGCGACAAGCTGTCGTTCCTTCCCTTCTTCGCCCTCGCCGCGATCGAGGCCCTTCAGGCGTTCCCGATCGTCAACTCGACGGTCGACGGCGACTCGATCGTCTACCCCGACTCGGAGAACATCTCGATCGCGGTCGACACCGAGCGCGGTCTGCTCACCCCCGTCATCCGCGATGCGGGAGGGAAGAACCTCGCTCAGCTGGCTCGCGAGATCGCCGACCTGGCAGCTCGCACGCGTGACAACAAGCTGAAGCCCGACGAGCTTGCCGGCGGAACCTTCACGCTGACGAACACCGGCTCGCGGGGCGCACTCTTCGACACCCCGATCGTCTTCCTCCCGCAGTCGGCCATCCTCGGCCTCGGTGCGGTCGTGAAGAAGCCCGGCGTCGTGGTGGTCGACGGCAAGGACGCCATCTCGGTGCGTTCCTACGTCTACCTCGCCCTGTCGTACGACCACCGCATCATCGATGGCGCCGACGCCGCCCGCTTCTTGGGTGCCGTCAAGGCTCGCCTGGAGGGCGCGCAGTTCGAGGGCCAGCTCGGAATCTGAGTATCGTCTTCTTCGGGGTCGCCTCCCCGTGAAGCTCAGGATGGCGCATCGGTGACGTCGTGTACGTCGCGGATGCGCCATCCGTCTTCTGTCTCGACCACGGTCACGATCTGCATCGGGAGTCCCTGCAGCGAATCGACCCGTACGACGACAAGGCCACCGAGATCGTCGAGCAGGCTGACCGATCGCCGATCGCCGGCTTCGTCTATCGCCCCGTGGGGCAGGTCGTTGGCGGGGTCTTCCAGCACCCCGGCCAGACACGCGGTGTCGGTGCACGCATTCCGTCGATCCAGCAGCTCCGCGGTGACCGCAGCGAGGTCGTCCGGGGATGCGCTGATGGGCGCCGCGGTTGTTGCAGGCTCGGCGGTAGCGGAGTGGGTCGGAACCCCGGTGGCGACCGCCGCAGTCGGCACCGCGTCGTCGGAGCCGGTGGGCCACAGCAGTCCGGCGACAACGATCACCCCCGCGATCCCCGACGCCACCTGCAGAGGCCGTCTCGGCGACCGCGAGCGGCGTACGCGGTGGAGGACGACGGTCAGGGCATCGGATGCCGCGGCCGCCAGGTCGGCATCGGCGTGAAAGGCCAATCGTTGCCAGAGAGATCGCGGGGGTGGTTCGTCGGTTGCCTTCGTCTCGTGCGCCAGCCTGCGGGCGCGCAACGGGCCGAAGACCTGCGTGACCAGCGGTTCGGGATCGGCGCAGCCGAAGAGCCTTTCCTCCCATTCCGCGGCAGCCGACGTGAAGCCGGGATGCAGGCTCGCGTCAGCGAGATCACGCAGCGCCGCGCCCAGCCGGCTGCGCGGGAACGCCTCGCCGATGCCGGCGATGATCTCTGCCGACGCGACGCCGGTGGACACGTCGCCGACGCCTTCGACGAGCAGGGGTCTGCCGTCTTCGGCGAGCCACCACTCGCCTTCGATCTCCCCGGCCCGCGCGAGTGAGGGTGCGAGTCCTCGCACGACACTGACGGCGAGGGTGATCGCCTCGCCGTTCGACAGCGGCGCCGCCGCGTCGGCGCGTCTCACCAGAAACGCGTCTACCCGCTCGGTGAGCGCAGGCACCACGACGTCGTGACCGTCGGCCCGGCGGACGACATCGATCGGGGCGAGCAAGTGCGGTTCGCCCTCGGCGCCCCAGCCCGGCCAGTCGACCACCGCGGTTCGGTCGACCAGCAGCACTTTGCGTCCGTCCGGCGCGCGGGCGAACATTCCCGGTAGCGGGCTGTCGGGCGGCTCGACCGGATCGAGGGGTTCGTAGACCGCGTACGCCGCCGGGGATGTCGTCGAGATCACACCCGATGCTCGCGCGCCCCTGGAGGCACAGACCACGATCCGCCCGGTCGGTGGATCACGGCAGAGGTAGTTGCGCTTGGGGAGGAGAGGATGCGGGCGCGAAAGCTAGAATCGATGACATGGCCGCTCGACCCTCCGCTCCTGAGAAGCGCCCCAACTTCTTCTCCCAGCTCCGCACCCTCTTCACGTTCACGCGTGAGGCGTTCCCCTGGTTGCCCTACGCGCTCGCCGGGATCGTCATTCTCGGCATCGCGGCCGGCGTCGGAATCGGGTTCCTGATCCCGCCCATTGCGGTGTGGAGCATCATCCTCTGGGGCGTCACCGGCCTCCTCGCCGGCATCCTGGTCGCGATGATCACCATGACACGACTGTCGACCAAGGCTATGTACCGCAAGATCGACGGGATGCCCGGAGCCGCCGGCCATGTGCTCTCGACGTCGCTCGGCCGCAACTGGCAGGCGTCCGAAATGCCCGTCGGCGTCAACCCGCGAACGCAAGAAGCCGTCTACCGAGCCGTCGGTCGCGGTGGCGTCGTGCTGGTCGGCGAGGGCGCGCGCGGACGCCTGACCCGCCTCGTGAACGAGGAGCGTTCCAAGGTGCAGCGCGTCGCGTCCGGCGTGCCCGTCACCGTCTTCTACCTCGGCCACGGCGAAGACGAGGTTTCGGTCGCGAAGCTGTCGGCTGCCATCAAGAGCCTGCCGAAGAAGGTCGACCGCACGACCATGGCGGCCGTCATCAAGCGCATCGAGTCTGTCTCGCAGTCGCTCGCGTCGCTGCCGATCCCGAAGGGCATCGACCCGACGAAGGCTCGGGCCCCGCGCCCCCGCTGACGCTCAGGCGCGGACGAGCACCGTTCCGACGGCCTTGTCGTGAAGGCCACGCTGGTCGGCGTCCCAGATCACCGCGGGAATGACGAGAATCAGCAGCAGCGTGCGGACGATGGGGCGCCAGAGGCCGACCCATCCGCCGTCCAGTCGCTGCAGGCGCAGACCGAAGAGCCGGTGGCCCGGGCTGCCCTGCAACGTCGGCAGGAACACGAGTTGGATCGCAGAGAAGATCGCGAAGATCGCCAGCGGGTCCCACGCGAAGAAGCCCGAGATCAGGTACGCCGCGCCATAATCGACGAACAGTGCACCCACCCGTCGGCCGAGGCGAGCGACGGAGGCCGTGCCTTCACGGGGATACCCGAGTCGTTCTCCGGGAAAGTCAGGCGCGGTTTCGGTCATCCGACCAGCCTAACGACGCAGGCGTAACGTCCCGGAAACATATGGGACACTGACGGGCAATCCCCCGCCGATAGGTTCGACTGGTCAGGCCCAGCGTCCGACGCATCCCGATTCGCTACCTCTGGAGTCTTCATGTTCAAAGATTCGTCCGAGGTTCTGCGCTTCATCCAGGAAGAGGACGTCAAGTTCCTCGATATCCGTTTCACGGATCTCCCGGGTGTGCAGCAGCACTTCAACATCCCCGCTGCCACTGTCGACGAGGAGTTCTTCACCGTCGGCCAGCTCTTCGACGGGTCCTCGATCCGCGGGTTCGCGAACATCCACGAATCGGACATGCAGCTGATTCCCGATGTCACGACCGCGTACCTCGACCAGTTCCGCGAAGCGAAGACGCTCATCATGGTCTTCGACATCTACAACCCCCGCAACGGTGAGATCTACTCGAAGGACCCGCGTCAGGTCGCCAAGAAGGCAGAAAAGTACCTCGCCTCGACCGGCATCGCCGACACCGCATTCTTCGCGCCCGAGGCGGAGTTCTACATCTTCGACGACGTGCGTTACGAGGTGAAGCAGAACTCCAGCTTCTACTCCGTCGACTCCGAAGAGGGCGCCTGGAACACCGGCCGCGAAGAAGAGGGCGGAAACCTCGCCAACAAGACGCCCTACAAGGGCGGCTACTTCCCCGTTTCGCCCGTCGACAAGACGGCCGACCTGCGCGACGACATCACCCTCAAGCTGATCGAGTCGGGCTTCACGCTCGAGCGCTCGCACCACGAGGTCGGCACCGGTGGTCAGCAGGAGATCAACTACCGCTTCGACACGATGCTGCACTCGGCCGACGACATCTTGAAGTTCAAGTACATCGTCAAGAACACCTGCGAGCAGTGGGGCAAGGTCGCCACCTTCATGCCGAAGCCGCTCTTCGGCGACAACGGCTCGGGTATGCACACCCACCAGTCGCTGTGGCAGGACGGCAAGCCCCTGTTCTACGACGAGACCGGCTACGGCGGGCTGTCCGACATCGCGCGCTGGTACATCGGCGGTCTGCTGGCGCACGCGCCCGCCGTGCTCGCCTTCACCAACCCGACGCTGAACAGCTATCACCGTCTGGTCAAGGGCTTCGAGGCTCCGGTCAACCTGGTCTACTCGGCCGGTAACCGTTCGGCTGCCATCCGCATCCCGATCACCGGTTCGAACCCCAAGGCCAAGCGCATCGAGTTCCGTGCTCCGGATGCTTCGGGCAACCCGTATCTCGCCTTCGCGGCCCAGCTGATGGCCGGCATCGACGGCATCAAGAACCGCATCGAGCCGCACGAGCCCGTCGACAAGGACCTCTACGAGCTTCCTCCCGAGGAGGCCAAGAACATCCCGCAGGTTCCGAACTCGCTGCTCGACTCGCTCGAAGCGCTCCGCGCCGACCACGAGTTCCTGCTCGCCGGCGGCGTCTTCACGCCGGAGCTCATCGAGACCTGGATCGACTACAAGATCGAGAACGAGATCCAGCCGATGGCGCAGCGCCCGCACCCGTTCGAGTACGAGCTGTACTTCGGGGTGTAGCAAGATGGTGCGGAATTCCTGGGGTTAGTCTGTAGGGAGTCCGCAGAATCTCCAAAGGGCCCCTGAATGCTTCGGCTTCAGGGGCCCTTTCTCGATATGATTCGAACAGACCTTTACAGGACGGCCGGCCAAAGGAATCAAGGTGAGTCATGACTCCCACAACTCGAGCAGCGATGAGGGGAACCTCTCACGGCATGTTCGTGGGACTGACGGGCAACCGGGCGCGTCTGACGAGCATGACCAAAGCGTTGAGTCAGCCGACGCCCACGAAGTTGACCACGATGAAGCGATCGAAGCCGAGCTCGAAGCAGAGTCAGAACGGCAAGGCCCTCTAGGCGCTATCGGCGCTTCCTTCTCGGGTCCGCTGCCTCCTGCGTCGATTCTTCGTGGCTATGAGGAGTTGGTGCCGGGGAGCGCGGCCGACATCATCGGTGCTCATGTGCGCAATGAGAATGCCCGTGCGGGTGCTCTGACTCGGCTCACACGCGCCGAGTCGTTTGGAGTCATCGTGGGCACCCTCGGTGCTCAGGTCCTGACTGTGGGTGGCCTCGTGTCGGGCGTGATACTCGTCGTGAACGGCTTTCCTGCCGAGTCATTGTTCGGCTTCATTCCGGCCGCTGTAAGTTCAACCGCGCTGGTCGTTTCAGCCGTCCGCGGTAACCGAGCGGACTGAGGCTGCGGGCGGACGCAAGACCGCTGCAACGGCGCGAGTCTGACGACGAGGCGTACATCGATGCCGCTTTCGAGACGGCGTCCTGATGCCGGAGCCGATTGTCATCAATGCTCGGTTCAACGGCGGCGCGCTGGTGATGTCGCTGCGCCCCTGCCCTACAACGACTCCATCACGTTGGTGACGATCACCGGCGGCGAAACTGCGCTGTCGCTGCTGCCACACCAAGCAGGCGCTTTCCGCCGCACTGAGCAGAGCGGTCGCGTGAAGCACCCGCAGGTGACTAAGGAGGAAGCTCTGCAGGCTGCGGGCAAGGTCTACGCCCGCGAACTGATCCGGCTCGCTGAGGAGCGAGCCATCGCCGAAGCAACGAAGAAAGGCCCCGGCGCTGCTGGAACAGCGGCCGAGGCCATGAACCCAATGAAGGGAACGAACTCATGAGCATCATCGCAGATCCCCCCGCCGGTCTCGAGAGCTGGCCGGACATCCGCTCGGTCATGCAGGCAGGCGGCGGTTTGATGACCGTCGATGCCGTTGCGTCGACGATCGCGCAATGGGAGGAACATCAGAGCGGGCGCCGTCTGATCCACCGCGTCGAAAACCCCGGCCGCGGCCCGTCGATCTACGTGCACCCAACTCTCGTCGACACCGTTCGCCGTTAGTACGCCGATATCCGTCCGATGCTGTCGAACTACACCCCCACCGGCGTTGAGGATGACGAGCCGACGCCGCCAACGTCGACCGACGACCGGATGATGCCGTGCCCGCGGCCCACCTCCCGCATGGCGGTGTTCCTCTCTCCCCGGATCTCCGCAGGAAAACGCACACCCCGGTGACACCCCCCCCTGAGGAGCTTCGCATGACCGCCTCTGATCGACACGTTCGAGCGTTCGATCGCTCCGTGCGGGCGCGCAGCCTCGAGGCGGTCGACATGGCTGCACCAATGATCGAGTTAGGTCGCGACCTGGCGCGTCTGATCGATCGAGACGGGATCACGGTGCGGCCGCTGACGATGTACCGCGCTGTGCTCAGCGAGTTGCGGCGCTACCCGCGCGGCTGATCCCCGGAGCCGTGGTCAAGACCCTGCCGCCACGCGGGCGTCCCTCAACAGGACGAATGCGGCGTAGATCGCTTCCGTTTTGACCTCCGGTGCTGCGATGTGGCTGTAGTTGGAGGCCGCGAGTCGGAGTTGTTCGCCGTCCAGGAGGAACGTGAACGCGAAGTCGCGGGTTCGGGGGTAAGTGTCTACACCGTCGAAGTAGCTGTGCCGGGTTTCGACGGCCAGCTCACTGATCTCGTCGAAGTACCTGACGCGGGTCACACGCGATCCGTCTGTTCCAAGCGTGGTCGCCTCGACGGTGACCAAGAACCCTGGGTAGACGATGACGAGCCGGCCGCTTCGATCGTCGTCGAGCTGGCCTGTCACGGCTACGGGCTCGGCTTCCTCCCCCGCGCTGAGAAGGACCGACGACACAACTGCTCCCACGGCTCGGCCGAGGTCGTTCGGTGGAAAGTCTTGCGCGGCGTCGAGGGCCTGGTACCAGCCGGGGAGCGCTTTGATTGCATAGTAGAGGCGGACGGGGTGGCTCAGTTCGTCGTCTGTCATGCCGTTCACGGTAGACGGTGGCACCGACACCCATGAAGGCTGGTATCCACCTCAGCGGGGCGCACGGTGCCGGGGAGGGGCATGTCGGGGGTCCGTCGTACCCTTCCGACGTGGGCGTCCACTCGGGGCGCGGCTGACGCGAAGGAATCGATCATGGCAAGCATCCAGACGGCGAAGACCCAGGCGAGCGGCATCGCCGGCGCGATCAAGGGCAACAGCAGCGCCATGCAGACGCTCGGGAACATCGGGCGCGACCCTCACCCGGAACGGTTGCTCGCCGTCGGGCTTGCTCACGCGGGGAACGCCATCACGGAGCTGATTGCGCTCGTCGACGAGCTGCAGGACGAGGTCGACGCGCTGAAGCGCTCTCGCCGCTGATCCCAGGGCACTTCTGCCGGGGTTCTGGTGTCCGGGGTCCGATCTAGATTGAGCGCATGACCTTCACCGACGCACTACAGCTCGCCGCCGTGCTTGTCGCGGTCGCAGCGTCCATCGTGGCGCTAGTGATCGCGACTGTGGATCGGAAAACTCAGCTCAGGATTGCTGAGAAGGACCGTGCTCAGGCTCGTCTCGCCGTTGAACTCGAGTACGCAGTCCGGTTGAGCACGAACCGCAACATGGGTGGCTCAACCGACCGCGGCGACGCGCAGCGTCTTGGCGCGGAGGCAATGGCGCTCGCCGTAGTCGTGGGCAGGAGGTGGGTCCCTCGCCAGTATGACGATGTCATGGACGGCTTGACGCCTGCCGAGCTGGCGGAGCTGTTAGACGCTCCCGACGGCCCGGACTGGGTGAAGTGGCGAAACGAGGCCGCGTTAGGAGTGCAGGCGATCGTCGACGAGATGTACTCGACATCCCCAGCCTCCAAGAAAGATGCACCGGACGGGACGAGCAACCAAGACGGCGCCAACCCCTGAGGTTCATCGGTCGGGCGCGTGTCAGGGGGAGATAATAGAGGGCGACGAGCCACCGATACCTGTCGCCCGAGATGGTTTGTGAGCCGATCCCCGGGATGACCGTCGTCAACCTCACGGAGCTGCTCTCGAGCGGGAAAGGGCCCGCGTACTTCAAGCCCACCGGGCCCCGAGGGAAGATCACCCTCTACATGGAGGCTGATGTACGGGCACGGGTCGAGGCCCGGCGCGAGAGAACGCGGGACCAGCCGTCGCCGCTATCAGCGAGGCACATGGAGCCAATCAGGCGGTCTCTGAGAGGGCGCGGCGCTGCGCTCGGAGGCGGAGCTGATGCACCGGATTCTGCTTCATGTGCAGGCGGGAGTGCTCTAGCAGGAGGTCTTCGCGCACCACGCGGGTCCTCTGGCCGTCGATGACTTGCCACCCCATCGGCATGCCCCACACCCGCCAGTTGCGGATTGTCCGTCGAGAGCGGCCGACGCGCTTCGCTGCTGATCGGTGGGTGTGCCAGGTGGTGCCAGGGTTCTTGGTCATCGAAGCTCCCAGTCCGCAGCGAGTCCGCAGAATGTCCGCGCGGGCCCGGTATCAGCCATCACCAGCCATGCACAACTTCCGCGGAATCACGCGGATCCCGGCGCCTGCCGCGACCTGCCGTCACCCCGTGAAGAGTACGAGCTGTACTTCGGGGTCCAGGTGGCGTCGGTAGAAGACACACGAAGAGGCCTTCGAATCCCCTGATTGCCCCGCGCACTGCCTCGGTCTGCTGAACCGAGAGATGCCGAGCGGTGCGGTGTTCCGCAGATGGCGGAAACTCAGCGGGTCCAGACGATGTCATCGACCTGACCGACGGGGCCGAATGCCACCCAGTCGTCGGTGACCCTGAAATCGAGCGGGTCGCCGCCACCCTGCTGTTCGGGCGGAGCGACGAGCATCACACCGTCACCGTCTGGCTCGATGCCGAAGCCCAGCTTCTGCACCAGAGCGATGTGGGCGTCGCGCTCCCCCGGCGCGAAGGCCGACCACCCGTAATACAGCTCTGCCGCGCCCGGCCCCGAGTCGACCTGGCCCCAGGGGCATTCGATTGCGGCTCCCGTAGGTTCGAAGCCCAACGATGTGAAGGGCTTGGGGGACGGTGCCAAGTTCTGGGCGCGGAGGTCCCGGTCGACCGTCGGGTCGAGCATCGTGTCGCAACTGATCGTGTCGGCTGCCGGCGGCTCCGTCTCCACCGTCGGTGTCGGCGCGGCGGTCGGAGTCATTACGGGCGTCGGGGCCGGTGTGTCGCTGGCGCGCGTCGGCGTCGGCGTTGGCGTA
Source organism: Microbacterium shimangi (assembly GCF_043556445.1). Classification (NCBI taxonomy): domain Bacteria; kingdom Bacillati; phylum Actinomycetota; class Actinomycetes; order Micrococcales; family Microbacteriaceae; genus Microbacterium; species Microbacterium shimangi. Next base: position 646,951 of record NZ_JBIGII010000004.1, on the reverse strand, counting down.
GTAGTCGGCGGCAGTGCGTCGTCGTCCGTCGGGACGCACCCCGTCAGCATCACGACGACAGCAACAGATAGCGCGATGAAGGATTGTTTGCGGCCCACGCCACCGACCATACTCGCGGGGTCGGCCCTGGCTGCGCGTCGTCAGAGATGAAGGTGCGTGTAGGTCCAACGCCGGCCGGACTGTGCCCTGAGTTCCGAGAGCAACGCCTCGGCCACGGCTGCGGGGTCGACCGTACCGGCGTCGGGGTCGATGACGACGGCGATCTCGCCGACCGCGACGGAGTCGCTGAGATCCCAGTCACCGATCGGGCCGGAGAACGCGCACCGCTGACAGCGGAGTGTGGGTTCCAGGCCCTCCCACCACGAGAGGAACGCTGCTTCTGCATCGTCAGACGGCGCGCTGGATGAGCATTTCGGACACGCTGGGTCGGTCGTCCCGTCGCCCACACCGTAGGCGTCGCGCTTCTGCACGACGGCCAGCGTCCCCTCGCGCATCGACGGGAACAGGCCGCGAGCGTGGGATCCGAGCGTGTACCCCGCGACCTCGGGGTACAACCAGTCCTCGGCGGGAGAAGCAGGATCCGCCCATCCGGAAGCGATCAGCCACCGTCTCGTCTCGTCTGCAACGTGTCCTGCCGACGACGGCGATGTCCCGAGGTCGACGAGGATCTCGCGGTGGTCTCCCATCCGGCGATCCTACGGGCGGCAGACATGAAGAAGCCCCCGGGCAATACCCGGGGGCTCTCTTCGCCGCGTCGTCAGTTCTCGACGGCGTCCTCAGCGTCGGCCATCGCGGCCGAACCTTCTTCGGGCGATTCGGAACCGGCGCCGGTGGCGTCATCGTTCTCCGACATCGCGTCGGCGCTGTTGGGGTTCTCTTTGTCGCTCTGCTCGGTCATCCGGGCCTCCTGCTGTCGTGGTGAGACCAGCCAACCTCTTCGCCGGCGTAGTGGGCAGGGGGTAGCGTGCCGTCCGAATGTGTGCGGCGAGGTGCGCCGGGCCCTTCAACAGGCTCAGGAACCGGCTGCCACCTACGAACCGGCGGGCCGGGTCAGCCGTAGAAGAGGCGCTCGAAGACGCGACGGGCGCGACGGGACGTTCCCATCCACTGCTCTTCGATGACCGAAGCCGAACGGGGCGGGTACTCGAGAATACGACCGATGCCGTCGAGCTTGGCCCGGTCGGTGGGCAGGGCGTCGCTGGTCTGGCCCGACAGCAGCGTGTTCGCCGAACGCAGCCGGCTGGCGAGGAGCCACGCTTCCCGCAGCTTCTCCGCATCCGCGTCTTCGATTCGTCCGGCTTGTCGCGCCGACTCGAGCGCCCCCAGCGTCGACGTCGTACGCATGCCCGGCACCGCGTGCGCGTGCTGCAACTGCATCGCCTGCACCAGCCATTCGACGTCGCTCAACGAACCCGGTCCGAGTTTCAGATGCCGGGCGGGATCGAGGCCCTGCGGCAGCCGCTCGCTCTCGACACGGGCCTTGATGCGCTTGATCTCACGCAGACCGTGGGGGTCGATGTCGACGGGGTAACGCACCGCGTCGACCATCTCGAAGAAGGCGCCGAGCAGCTTCACGCTCCCGGCGATTCCTCGAGCGCGCAGCAGCGCCTGCGCCTCCCACGAGAGCGACCAGCGGCGGTAGTACTCGGTGTACGCCTCGATCGAGCGCGCAATCGGGCCGTTTCGCCCCTCGGGCCGCAGACCCGCGTCGAGATCGAGCGGCAGGCGGTGGTCCTCGGAGTGGTGACGCAGGGCGGCCACCAGCTTGACCGACAGCTCGTGGGCACGTTGGGGTGCCACTCCGTTGGCGCGGTAGACGTACATCACGTCGGCATCGGAGCCGAAGCCGAGCTCTGCACCACCGAACCGCCCCATCGCGATCACGGCGAAGTCGAGCGCATCGTCTTCGAGTGGAACCACCTCGCGCCAGATCGCCCGCAGCGTCGCCTGGATCGAGACCTCGGTGATCGTCGTCAGGGCGCTCGCCAGCTGCTCGATCGTCAGCACGCCCAGCACACCGGCCATCGCCGTGCGCAGCATCTCACGTCGTCGGAGCGCCCGCACGGCGCGCATCGCATCGTCGACCGCCGCGTGCCGAGCCTGGATGGCTCGCGCCTCTTCTTGCAGCGAGATACCGCTGCGCGGACGAAGCAGTTCTTCGTCGTCGAGCCAGGCCGCCGACTCCGGAATCCACTCCATGAGTTCGCCGATGTAGCGCGATCCCGACAACACCCGCGTGAGGCTCTCGGCAGCCGCCGAGGAGTCGCGCAGCATCCGCAAGAACCACGGGGTGCTGCCCAGCCGCTCGCTGATGCGACGGAAGGCGAGCAGCCCGTAATCGGGGTCGACGCCGTCGGCGAACCAACGGATCATCACGGGCATGAGGTGACGTTGAATGGATGCTTTGCGACTGAGCCCCGTGGTCAGCGCGGCGATGTGCCGAAGAGCACCGGCCGGGTCGCGGAACCCGATGGCGGTGAGGCGGTCGTGCGCCTGAGCGGTAGAAAGACTGCGCTCGGCCTCGGGGAGCGCGGCGACGGCCGTGAGCAGCGGGCGGTAGAACAGGCGCACGTGGATGTCGCGCACTTCGCGCTTGGTCGCCTCCCACCGTTCCAGCACTCCTTCGCCCGTCTCGGCGAGTTTCGACGAGCGGGCGAGCGCGCGAAGCTCGTCCGGCTTGACCGGCATGAGGTGGGTGCGGCGAAGAGCCCGCAGCTGCAGGCGGTGTTCGAGCAGGCGCAGAACGCGGTAGTCGCGTTCGAAGGCGGTCGCGTCGGTACGGCCGATGTAGCCCTCGGCGACGAGCGCATCGAGGGCGGCCAGCGTTCCGCGCTGGCGGATGCGGTCATCGCTCAACCCGTGCACGAGCTGCAACAGCTGCACGGTGAACTCGATGTCGCGCAGCCCGCCCGGGCCGAGTTTGATCTGGCGCGTGATCTCGTCGGCGGGAATGTGGTCGGTGACGCGCTCGCGCATCTTCTGCACGCCCTCGACGAAGTTCGCGCGGGCCGCGCTCGTCCACACCTTCGGCTGAACAGCTGCGACGTACCTCTCGCCGAGCTCGAGGTCGCCGGCGATCGCCCGCGCCTTGAGGAGAGCCTGGAACTCCCAGCTCTTGGCCCAACGGTCGTAGTAGGTGAGGTGAGAGTCGAGGGTTCGAACCAGTGCGCCCTGCTTGCCCTCCGGGCGCAGGTTCGGGTCGACTTCCCACAGCCCCGGTTCGATCTCGGCGCCCGAGATGCCGCGCATCGTCTGCACCGCCAGACGGGTGGCGATGTCGATGGCCCGCGATTCCGACACCGCTTCCTCGTCCGCCGATCCCCCGACGAAGATGACGTCGACGTCGCTGACGTAGTTGAGCTCCTGAGCGCCGGCCTTCCCCATCGCGATGATCGAGAGCAGCGTCGCTTCGACCTGGGGTCTCGGGAAGGCCGCCGACCCTCCGGCGGGATCGGAGATCCGGGTGCGCGCAACGGCGAGCGATGCCTCGAGGGCGGCGCCCGCGGCGTCAGCGAGACGAGCAGAGACGGTGTCGACGACGGCGGTCGGCTCGTCTTGCGCGAGATCGAAAGCGGCGATGCGGGCCAGGATGCTGCGATACCGCACGCGCAGCGCGACCCACGCGTCTTCTCCCCCGCTCTCGGCAAAACCGTCGCGAACGCCCACCGCGTCGAGCATCGCGGCGCGCATCTCGTCGTCGCCGGGGAGGGAGGCTCCCGCTCCGGCGAGATGGACGAGCTCTTCGGGGTGACGGAGGTAGAACTCGGCGAACCCCAGCGAAGCACCCGCGAGGTTCCATACCGCCCGCCACGAGGCAGCATCCTGCGCCGCCGCCCGCAGCGCTCCCGCGTCGCGACGCGCGATCCTGACGAGACCGGACAGGGCCTCGTCAGGGTCAGCGGCGCGCGACGCCGACGCCGTCAGATAGTCCCTGTCCACGCCGATGAGCTCGGCGAGTTCGCCGAGGAGCGCATCGGCCTCTGTGAGACGCGAGAATCCGCGTCGAGCGAGATCGGTGAGGGAAGTGGAACGATCACCGGTCGTCATCGCTCACCCCGGTTCAGAGCATCTCGAGGTTGCTTCGCAGCTCGAACGGCGTGACCTGAGCGCGATACTGCTGCCACTCGCGGCGCTTGTTGAGGAGAACGTAGTTGAAGACGGTCTCACCCAGCGTCTCGGCGACGAGCTCGGACTCCTCCATGTACTCGAGCGCGTGGTCGAGGCTCTGCGGCAACGGCGCGTAGCCCAGCGCACGCCGTTCGGCGTCGGTGAGCGACCACACGTTGTCTTCGGCCTCGGCCGGAAGCTCGTACTCCTCTTCGATGCCCTTGAGCCCGGCGGCGAGCATGAGCGCGTACGCGAGGTAGGGGTTCGCGGCCGAGTCGAGCGCCCGGTACTCGACACGCGAGGACTGACCCTTGTTGGGCTTGTACAGGGGCACGCGCACGAGCGCGGAGCGGTTGTTGTGACCCCAGCAGATGAAGCTCGGGGCCTCATCTCCGCCCCAGAGGCGCTTGTACGAGTTGACGAACTGGTTGGTCACGGCCGAGATCTCGTTCGCGTGGCGCAGCAGGCCGGCGATGAAATGGCGGCCCACCTTCGAGATCTGGTACTGGGCGCCCTCTTCGTAGAAGGCGTTCATGTCGCCTTCGAAGAGCGACATGTGCGTGTGCATGCCGCTTCCGGGCTGGCCGCTGATGGGCTTCGGCATGAACGTCGCGTAGACGCCCTGCTCGATCGCGACCTCTTTGATCACCGTGCGGAACGTCATGATGTTGTCGGCCATCGTCAGCGCGTCGGCGTAGCGCAGGTCGATCTCGTTCTGCCCGGGCCCGCCTTCGTGATGGCTGAACTCGACCGAGATGCCGAGGTCTTCCAGCATCCGCACCGAACGACGACGGAAGTCGTGAGCCGTGCCGCCCGGCACGTTGTCGAAGTAGCCGGCGGAGTCGACGGGCTCGGGTTGACCGTTCGCACCCAGCGTCGACGACTTCAGCAGGTAGAACTCGATCTCGGGGTGCGTGTAGAACGTGAAGCCCGCGTCGGCGGCTTTCGCGAGCGTGCGCTTGAGAACGTGCCGCGGGTCAGAAACCGCGGGCTGTCCGTCGGGCGTCGTGATGTCGCAGAACATGCGGGCGGTCGGATCCACCTCACCGCGCCACGGCAGCGTCTGGAACGTCGTCGGGTCGGGGTGCGCCAGCAGGTCGGACTCGTACGACCGGGTCAGTCCTTCGATGGCGGAGCCGTCGAATCCGAGCCCCTCGGCGAAAGCCCCTTCGACCTCGGCCGGGGCGATCGCCACCGACTTCAGGGTGCCCATCACGTCGGTGAACCACAGGCGCACGAACTTGACTCCGCGCTCCTCGATCGTGCGCAGTACGAAGTCTCGCTGCTTGTCCATCGTGTCCCCTCGGATCCGGTTCGACTACTTCTGGGCGCCGTCGGCGCCCCAGTTCTTGTCGCGGGCCTCGTCTTCATCCCAGTCACGCGAGCGCTCGCGCATGAGGGCCGGAGCGTTCGCGGCCTCTTCCGGGGTGTCGAACGGACCGGCGCGATCGGCCATCGGCGACGCGAATCCGCGCTCGACCTGGCCGTTCGTCAGGTTGTACCAGTACTTCTCGCTGTCTTCGGTCACGAAAGACTCCTCGTCGCAAACGGCACGTGGCCGACTCCGAGGTTCCGAAGGGCCAGTGTCGATCCTACTGATCGCGCGCGTCGCGCTGGATAGGGTGGGGGCATGGCAACGAACGCGTCCCGAGCAGTCGGAGTAGACATCGGTGGAACCGGCATCAAGGCCGGCATCGTCGACCTCGAGGCAGGTCAACTCCTGAGCGAGCGGATCAAGGTCCCCACACCCACGGGCGCCGAGCCGGCGGACGTGCTCAAAGCGGTGACCGAGGTTCTCGACAAGCTCGGCGTCGCCGACGACACCGACATCCCGCTGGGCGTCGCCTTCCCCGCGATCGTGAAGCGCGGACGCACCATGTCGGCCGCCAACGTCTCGCAGACCTGGATCGATTTCGAGGCCGAGAAGTTCTTCGAAGACGGCCTCGGCCGCGGCATCCACTTCGCCAACGACGCCGACGTCGCCGGTATCGCCGAAGTGCGGTACGGCGCGGCGAAGGGCGTCGAGGGTCTCGTGATCCTGACGACCCTCGGCACCGGCATCGGTTCCGCGATGATCTACGACGGCGTGCTGATCCCGAACAGCGAACTGGGTCACCTGCAGCGGGCCGAGCACAAGCGCGACGCCGAGGGGTACGCCGCCTACTCGGCAATGGAGCGCGAAGAGCTCTCGTGGGAGAAGTGGGCGAAGCGGCTGCAGTGGTACTACGACTACGTCGAGTTCCTCTTCAGCCCCGACCTGTTCGTCGTCGGCGGGGGCGTCTCGAAGCATTCCGAAGAATTCCTCGGTCTGCTGAAACTCAAGACGCCGATCGTCCCCGCGGTGCACCGCAACAACGCGGGAATCATCGGCGCGGCATCGCTCGCCGTCGCGGCGCCCGAGGCTCTTCCCGCCGTCTCGGCGTAAGAGCCAGGCCGCGTCGGCCGGGAGGGTGCGAATGGGCCGGCCTGTACGCCGGGTTCTGTCCGGGGGCGTGAGCCCCGTGGACGGCCATCTCTCTACGCGACACGTTGCCGTGCCGCTCTAGCGGTCTACCCGGGGACTCGGCGAGCCGCGTCAACATCCCCTGTCTGACCTTGCTCCGGACGAGGTTTACCTTGCAGGTCGCGTCACCGCGACCCCGGTGGTCTCTTACACCACCCTTTCACCCTTACCGCACTCCCCGAGGGGACCGCGGCGGTCTGCTCTCTGTGGCACTGTCTCGCGGATCACTCCGGGTGGGAGTTACCCACCGTCCTGCCCTGTGGAGCCCGGACGTTCCTCGGCGCGACACAGCGAACCGTGCGCGACGCGACCGTCCAGCCGACCCATTCGCGTGGTCGAGTCTAAGCCGCGGTCGCCCCTCCTCCGAGAAATCCCGGCGCTGATCACCCCGAGGAGAGCAATGTCGGAGGTCGATGAGACGATGTCGATGTCGCCAAAAGGACGCGGATGCTTCGGCTTCCGTCCCGAGTCGACGAAGCACCGTGTGCCCCCGGTTTTCCGGTCGGTGTGACGGTTCCCGCACGGGTGCCGTCGTCTCCTGATCCGAGGAATGGGCGCATGGACGATACCGGGGAAGACGATCTCGACGCGGGCTTCGCCTCCGTGGCCTTCGCCGATGACATTCCACACGACGTAGGGGCGGGCGAGGTCCGTCGGCTGCGGAAAATTCGGGCCGAGCTGATCCGCGAGGCGGCCGTCATCGCGGGTGCTGAAGCGCGGCGGGTCCGCTTGCTCGCCGAGGCATCGGCGATCGCGCAGGCGCGCATGCAACGTGTTTCGAACCGCGTGGTTCGGGGCCGCGAGATGGAGCTGCGGTCGATTGCGGCGGAACTCGGGATGGCCACTCGTGTGAACGATCGGACGATGCAGGGTCAACTGGGCAATGCCGAGCAACTCGCACGGTTGTTCCCGCTGACGGTAGACCGCCTGGAGGAGGGACGGATCGACAAGGGGCACGCGGCGGCCATCCTCGACGCAGGTTGCGTGCTGCCCGATGACGGAAACGTACGAGCGGCGTTCGAGCGGGTCGTACTCGAGTACGCGTCGACGAACACCCCGATGCGAACGCGGGCGTTCGCGAGGCAGCTCGCCGAGCGAGTGCATCCGCGAACCGTGGACGAGCGATTCGCCGAAGCAAAGGAGCGGCGACGCATCACCGTCGTCGAACTCGACGACGGGATGGCACGCCTCGAGGCCCTCCTCCCCGCGATCGAAGCATTCGGCATCCACGACCGCCTCACGCGAGGTGCAAAAGCCATCAAAGATGCCGACACCATCTCTCGACGCGAAGATGCCCAAGCGACTACCGACGACGGCGGTGGCGCGAGCGCTGACCACCGCGACGGCTCCGCCCCGTGGTTCGACGAGCGGACCAGGGATCAGGTACGGGCAGATCTCTTCGTCGACCTGCTGCTGACGGGGGCACCCGCGATCGACCCGACCATCGGGCGGCTTCCCGGTGGGATCGGTGCGATCCGCGCGCAGGTTCAGATCACCGTCCCGGTGACGACCCTCACCGGAGTCACCTCGGGCGGCGGCGAACTCGACGGCCTCGCCCCCATCGATTCCGAAACCGCCCGGCGCTTCGCCGGCGAAGCCCCGGGCTGGGACCGCGTGATGACCGACCCGGTTACGGGCACCGTCCTAGAGGTCGACCGATACAAGCCACTGGCCTCGCACCAACGGTTCCTCGATACGCGAGACGTCCGTTGCCGGTGTCCCGGATGCCGGACGCCCGCGCGGCGATGTCAGCTCGACCACAACGACGAATATCAGCACGGGGGTGAGACGAAGCTCTGCAATCTGGCCAACTTCTGTCTCCGGCACCACACGATGAAGACCGAAACCGGCTGGACCGTCCGCCAACTCATCGGTGGGTCTCTCGAGTGGACCTCACCGCTCGGCTTCACGTACCGCGACGATCCGCCCCCGCGGGTGGTCTTCCTTCCCGAACCAGACCCCGCGCCGCCACCGTTCTGACGGCCGGCGATCACCGCCGGCTGGGCGAACCGGGCTGGTCGTCGCCCGCACTCTGCCCGCCGTCACGCGGCGAGCGTCAGACCTTCTCCGCGCTGTCGGAGATGTGGACGTCGAGACGAAAGTCCACCGGGAAGTCGCCGAACAGCAGGCGACCGGCGGATACTGCGGAGTCCGAGATCGCCTGGGCCGCAGCCTCGGCGTGCTCGGCCGGAGCATGAACGACGACTTCGTCGTGCAGGTAGAACGCGAGGTGCGCGCGCCGGGCGAACACCGGGCCGGAGGCTGTTGCAGAGCGGTCTTCCGGAACCTCCGGGAGCGCGCTGAGCCTGTTGCGCAGCTCAGCCATCCACGCCAGCGCCCACTCGGCGGCCGTGCCCTGCACAACGAAGTTCCGGGTGAATCGGCCGCGGTCGCGGGCGACCCGGCGGGCGAGATTCGTGTCGAGCTCGGAGGCTTCGGAGTCGCTCGCATCGGACTGCACGTCTTGCCACGACCGTGACGGCGGCGGAGACGTGCGTCCCAGCCAGGTGGATACGACGCCCCCGTCCTCCCCGACCCGCGCCGCATCGTCGACGAGCTTCATGGCGCGGGGGTAGGTCTTCCTCAGCTGGGGCACGAGTCGTCCGCTCTCCCCCGAGGTCGCTCCGTACATCGCGCCGAGGAGCGCCAGCTTGGCCTTCTCGCGACCCTCCAGCTTGCCCCGTTCGGCGATGGCGCCATAGAGGTCTGCTCCGCGCGCAGCATCCGCCAACGCCGTGTCTCGAGACATCGCGGCGAGCACGCGCGGCTCGAGTTGCGCCACATCAGCGACAACGAGCTTCCATCCCCGGTCGGCGCGCACGGCCGCCCTCAGCTGACGCGGAATCTGCAACGCTCCCCCGCCCGAAGATGCCCACCGGCCCGTGACGACCCCCGCGGGAACGTAGACCGGCCGGAAGCGATCGTCGTGCACCCATTCGGACAGCCAGTTCCACCCGTTGGCGGTGAGCAGACGCATCATGCGCTTGTACTCGATGAGCGGCGCGACCACAGGATGCTCATGCCGCCGGAGCTCCCAGCGCGAGGTCGAGTCGACGTTGACGCCGACGCGGTGCAGCGCGCGGAGGAGCTTCGGCTGGGAGTCGAGGCTGGCGGTCGGGTCGCCGAGTGCCGCACGCACCTCCGCGGCCTTCGCCAGGATCGCCGACGGGAGACCGCCGTGCGTGGGCCGCTCGCCCAGCATGTCGCTCAGGATGCGGTCATGCGCGGCAGCATCCCACGGCAGGCCGGCGGCGCGGAGCTCGGACGCGACGAGAGCCCCGGCCGATTCGGCGGCCGTCAGCAGGCGGAGGCGGCCGGAATCCTTCGCCGCGGCGATGGCGTCGCGTTGTCGCGCGAACTCGGCAAGGGCTTCGTCGAGATCAGAAGGGAGTGAGCCCCGCGCGGTGGGCAGGTCGAACAGGGCGGGAGCCGCATCCGTGCCGTCCGCCCCCTCGGCGTCCCACGCTCGCGAGGCCCCGACGGCGTGCCCGGGCGGCACGAACGCCGAATCGCGCAGAATGGCGTGGCAGAGGCGAAGGTCGTGGGCTCGCTCGACCCTGATCCCCGCGTGGAGAAGCGGCGGATACCACGCCGGGGTGTCATGCCACACCCACCGGACTCCCCCGCGCAACTCGGCTTCTCGAACCCGACGGCCGACGTCGGCGAAGCGGACACGCTCCCTTGAGAAGGTTACGCCCGCGGAATCGAGCGCCGCCCAGAGCGTGTCATCGCCGTCGCGCCCGAGAACGATCCAGTGCGGTCGCGGATCAGCCCTCGTCACCGCGTGAGGCGGGAGCTCACAGCCCGGATTCTTCGGTGCGGACCAAGATCGCGCCGCACTCGGGGCAGTTCACCACGAGGTCGGGGGCCGCCTGGCGGAGCTTGTTCATGTCGGTTCCCGAGAGAACCATGCGGCAGGCCTCGCACGTGCCGCGGTGAAGGTGTCCGGCGGCGTTGCCCCGCACGGCGAGACGTTCGTAGAGCGCAACCAGGTCAGCAGCGATACCGCCGGCGACGGCCGCGCGGTCGCGCTGTGCGGTTTCGAGGTCGCGGGTGGCGTCGGCGACGGCCTGCTTCGCCTCGGCGCTCAGCCGTGCGCCCTCTTCGTTCGTGCTGGAGACGATGGCTTCTTGTTCGGCGACCGCGGCCTCGGCGACTTCCAGACGCTCCATCACATCGAGCTCGGCGTCTTCGAGGTCGGACTTGCGCCGCGCGAGTGAGACCATCTCGCTCTCGAAACCCTGCACTTCTTTCGCGTTCGACGACGCGGCGAGTCGCTGCGCGTCGCGGGCGCTGCGGGCATCGACCACGGCAACGTCGCTCTCGATGCGGGACAGCTCGGTACGGAGCCCGTCACGCACACCGGCACGCGACGACAGCTCTTGCACGAGCGCGGTGCGCTGCGCGAGCAAGGCCTGCACCCGTGCAGCCTGCGGCGGGTGGGCCTTGGCGTTCTGTGCTCGTCGAATGCGGGCGTCGAGTTCGGAAAGGTCGAGCAGTCGGCGCTGGTCTGCGGGGTCGGCGTTCACGTACCCAACCTACCGGCAGCCCCCGACCCGACGCTCTAGCGGGCGCAGGCGCCGTCGGCCCGTATTCTGCGAGGAAGCCACTCACGATCACAACCACCCGCGGAGACCACTGTGCCCTCACCTGCGTCCCTCCCCGCCGCCGAATTCCAGCGGAACGCCCTCGCGCCGGGGATTCTGGGCGCCGTCGTTCTGCTCGCCGGGATCGCTCTGTTCGACAGCGACTTCTTCTTGGTCGTCCGTTTCATCGTCGCGATCCTCGCCCTGGTCATCGGGTGGTTCGCGCTCCAAGCCCGCCAGTGGTGGTGGGTGCCGGTGATGATCGTCATGGCGATCATCTGGAACCCGGTGTATCCGATCGCTTTCGAGGGCCCTTGGTGGGTCGGAGCGCACGTGGCGGGCGCTGCGGTCTTCATCGCGGCAGGCGCGACGATCAAGAGCCCGCGGAAGGTCACCGGCGAGAAGTAGCTGAACGATGGGAGGCGGTGTGGCGCTCACCTCCGCGGGCCGAGCGCAGCGAGAGCAGCTCGAATCAGACCTTCGACAGTGACGATCTCGGGACTCGTCGACCCGAGTGCCTCCACAGCCTCAGCGGCATCTCGCTTGTTCCAGCCGATCGCTTGGAGCGCCGCGGTCGCTTTCCCCTCCGCACCCCCGCCGCGCCGGGCGGCCGTGGGAGGGCTGTCTTCCCCGCTCGCGACACCGAGGCGCGGTCTCAGCGTCAACAACAGGAGCGCAGCCACTCGCGGCCCAATCCCGGGCACTTTCCGCAGCATCGGCTCATTCCCCCGGCGAATAGCGTCTACGAACCCGTCGTGCCCCAGCATCGCCAGGGCCGCTCGGGCTGTGGGGGCGCCGACACCGGGTGTCTCGGTCATGAGCGAGAACAATTCGAGCTCCTCGCGACTGGTGAACCCCGACAGGCTGACGCCGTCCTGGCGCCTCGAAAAGATCGTGTGCACCAACACACGATCACCGGGTGACAGAGTCGCGGCGTACGACGAGAGGAGGCCGACGTACAACCCGAGCCCGTTCACGTCGATGACGGCACCGTCGCGTTCGACGACCAGCACAGCGCCGCTGACAATTGAGATCACGAGTACTCCCGGTCATTATCTGACTGGAGGTTTCAAGCCTCGGATCTCCGCGCCACGGCGCCCGACCGCCCCGCATCCTTCGGGCAGGCATCGATTCTAAGCCGAACCACTCGTGGTCTCCGGCTGCTCATAACGGTGGGCCCTGCCGGGATCGAACCGACGACATCCACGGTGTAAACGTGGCGCTCTACCAGCTGAGCTAAAGGCCCTTCGCCGCCCATTCTATGTCTCGACCTCGAAGCATCTTGCGGGACGTGACCTGCGCGATCATCCCCGATGCTCCCGACTCGATAGGCTTGTCGACGGTGCGTTGTGCGGAGCGAACAAAGCGATCCGCAATGCCATGGTGAATGTCTGGCATGATCTGCCAGCCGAAGAAAGGTCTTCTGTGACTGTTCACGACCAGGATCCGTACTCTCAGGGGCCGCAGGACAGCGATCCCGAAGAGACTTCGGAATGGCAGGAATCGCTTCAGCAGCTGGTGGAGGCCAAGGGCCCCCAGCGTGCGCGCGAGATCATGCTGAGCCTCCTCAAGGAGTCGAAAGACCTGCATCTCGGTGTGCCGATGGTTCCGACCACCGACTACATCAACACGATCGCCCCCGAGAACGAACCCGAGTTCCCCGGCGACGAAGAGGTCGAGCGCCGCTACCGCGCCTGGACCCGTTGGAACGCCGCGGTCATGGTGCACCGTGCTCAGCGTCCCGGCATCGGCGTCGGCGGCCACATCTCGACCTACGCGTCCTCGGCCGCCCTCTACGAGGTCGGCTTCAACCACTTCTTCCGCGGCCAGGATCACCCCTCTGGTGGCGACCAGATCTTCATTCAGGGTCACGCATCCCCCGGTACCTACGCGCGGGCCTTCCTCGAGGGCCGGCTCACCGAAGCGCAGCTCGACGGCTTCCGCCAGGAGAAGTCCGCGGCGCCGAACGGCATCCCGTCGTACCCGCACCCCCGTCTCATGCCGGAGTTCTGGCAGTTCCCGACGGTCTCGATGGGGCTCGGCCCGATCAACGCCATCTACCAGGCGATGTCGAACAAGTACCTGAGCAACCGCGGCATCAAGGATGTTTCGGACTCCCACGTCTGGGCATTCCTCGGCGACGGCGAAATGGACGAGGTCGAAAGCCGCGGACAGCTGCAGGTCGCAGCCAACGAGGGCCTCGACAACCTGACGTTCGTCATCAACGCCAACCTCCAGCGCCTCGACGGCCCTGTCCGCGGAAACGGCAAGATCATCCAGGAGCTCGAGAGCTTCTTCCGCGGCGCCGGCTGGAACGTCATCAAGGTCGTCTGGGGCCGGGAATGGGACGACCTCCTCAAGCGCGACACCGACGGAGCGCTCGTCAACCTGATGAACGTCACCCCCGACGGCGACTATCAGACCTATAAGGCCGAGAGTGGCGCCTATGTGCGTGAGCACTTCTTCGGGCGCGACCCCCGCACGGCTGAACTCGTCAAGGACTTCACCGACGACCAGGTCTGGAACCTGAAGCGCGGCGGCCACGACTACCGCAAGGTCTACGCGGCCTTCAAGGCGGCGCAGGAGCACAAGGGCCAGCCGACGGTCATCATCGCGAAGACGATCAAGGGTTACGGCCTGGGTCCGCACTTCGAGGGACGCAACGCGACCCACCAGATGAAGAAGATGACCATCGACGACCTCAAGTCGTTCCGCGACGTGATGCACATCCCGATCACCGACGCCACGCTCGACGAGAACCCGTACCTCCCGCCGTACTACAACCCCGGACCCCAGGACGAGTCGATCCAGTACCTGCTCGAGCGCCGTCGCGCGCTCGGCGGGTTCCTGCCCGAGCGCCGCACCCACCACGTCGGCCTCGAGCTGCCGGGCGACGCGGCGTACGCGCTCCCCAAGAAGGGCTCCGGCACGCAGGAGATCGCCACCACGATGGCGTTCGTTCGTCTGCTCAAAGACCTGCTGCGAGTCAAGGACTTCGGTCACCGCATCGTGCCGATCATCCCCGACGAGGCGCGCACGTTCGGAATGGACGCGTACTTCCCGACGGCGAAGATCTACAACCCGAACGGCCAGCACTACACCTCGGTCGACCGTGAGCTGCTCCTCGCCTACAAGGAGAGCCCCCAGGGCCAGATCATCCACGTGGGGATCAACGAGGCCGGAGCGGTCGCCGCGTTCACGGCGATGGGTACCTCGTACTCGACGCACGGCGAGCCGCTCATCCCGGTCTACGTCTTCTACTCGATGTTCGGCTTCCAGCGCACGGGCGACGCCCAGTGGGCAGCCGGCGACCAGATGGCGCGCGGGTTCATCATCGGTGCCACCGCGGGCCGCACCACCCTCACGGGTGAGGGGCTCCAGCACGCGGATGGTCACTCCCACCTGCTGGCATCGACGAACCCGGCGACGGTGTCGTACGACCCCGCCTACGGCTACGAGATCGCACACATCGTCCGCTCGGGCATCGAGCGGATGTACGGCGGCGAGCACCCGAACCCGAACGTCATGTACTACATCACGGTGTACAACGAGCCGATCGTGCAGCCGGTCGAGCCGGCTGACGTGGACGTCGACGGCATCGTCCGCGGCATCCACCGCATCTCCGCCGGTGAGGGCGACGGCGCGCACGCGCAGATCCTCGCCTCCGGTGTCGGTGTGCCGTGGGCGCTCGAGGCGCAGAAGCTGCTCAAGGAAGACTGGGGGGTAGCCGCCGACGTCTGGTCGGTCACCTCGTGGACCGAACTGCGTCGCGACGGACTCGCCGCCGACGAGCACAACTTCTTGCACCCCGAAGAAGAGCCGCGAACGGCCTACATCACCGAGAAGCTCGCGGGCACCCCCGGTCCGGTCGTCGCGGTGAGCGACTTCATGCACGCCGTGCAAGACCAGATCCGGCCGTGGGTGCAGCACAACTTCTCGACGCTCGGCGCCGACGGGTTCGGGTTCTCCGACACCCGTGCCGCCGCTCGCCGATTCTTCAAGATCGACGGTCCGTCGATCGTGGTTCGGACGCTGCAGGCGCTCGCACAAGAGGGCGCGGTCGACCGCGACCTCGCCGTGAAGGCCATCGAGAAGTACAAGCTGCACGACGTCTCGGCCGGTACCAGCGGCAACGCGGGCGGCGAGAGCTGATCCACTCGTGACTCGCGGCATCGCCCAGATGGACAAGACCGAGACCCTTGCGTGGCTGAAGCGCATCTCGGGCGACCTCGCGACCGCGACGCTGAACCGGCTCGAGGAGTCACTCCCCTGGTACGCCGAGATGCCTCCCGCACGGCGCTCGGCGGTCGGGCTCGTCGCGCAGGCAGGAATCACCTCGTTCATCACCTGGTACGAAGACCCCACGTCGACGCCGTGGGTCGCGGCCGACATCTTCGCGGCGGCCCCTCGTGAGTTGCTGCGCAGCGTGAGTCTGCAGCAGACGCTGCAGCTCATCCGTGTCACGGTCGAGGTGACCGAGGAGCGCGTTCGCGGGAAGGGCGGGCAGCTCCGCGAGGGCATCCTGCTCTACTCCCGCGACGTCGCATTCGCTGCGGCAGATGTCTACGCCCGCGCGGCCGAGGCCCGCGGGCTGTGGGACGCCCGGCTCGAAGCGCTCGTGGTCGATTCGATCCTGACCGGTGAGACCGACGAAGAACTTCCCAGCCGAATCGCCGCCCTGGGGTGGCACGGTCACGGCGAGGTCGCGGTACTCGTGGGCACGACTCCCTCGCAGCTCGACGTCGACCAGGTGCGTCGCACCGCACGCAAGCTCGGAGTCGATGTGCTCATCGGGGTGCAGGGCTCGCGCCTGGTGCTGGTCGTGGGGCGCGCACAGCTCGCCGGCCGCGTGGACGAGACCACCGTCGAGCTGCCCTTCGAAGAGATCGCCCGCCGACTCGAGCCCGGGTTCGGCGATGGCCACCTCGTTCTCGGACCGACGGTTCCCGCTCTCGTAGAGGCCAGTCAGAGTGCCCGCGCCGCTCTCGCGGGGTTCGCGGTCGCCCGCGCGTGGCGGAATGCGCCGCGCCCCGTCGAAGCCGACGACCTGTTGCCGGAGCGCGCGCTGGCCGGCGATGCCGTCGCGAAACACACGCTCGTGGAGCGCATCTACCGTCCGCTGCACACGCACAGCCCCGACCTGGTGGCGACGCTGTGGAGCTACCTCGACAACGGGCGCTCGCTCGAGGCGACCGCACGCGAGCTCTTCGTGCACCCGAACACCGTGCGGTATCGCCTGAAGCGCGTATCGGAGGTCATCGGGTGGGATGCGACCGGCCCGCGCGAAGCCCTGATCCTGCAGACAGCGCTGATCCTCGGCTCGATCGGCACGGATGCGTCGCGCCGACGCCCGTCTACTCTTCGACGCCACGCGCCCTGATCTGAGTCGACGCGCCGCGTCGCCTATCGAATCTCCACAATGGATCGTGGGATTGTTGATCCGCTTCCGACAGTTGTCGCTCGACGAATATTGACAGGATGGATCAGTGATCATCGCCGTCTTCCCCGGGCAGGGTTCTCAGACCCCCGGGTTCTTGGCCCCCTGGCTCGAACTCACCGGTGTGCGGGAACGCCTCGCGGCGTTCTCGGACGTCTGCGAGATCGACCTGGTCGCCGCAGGTACCGAGTGGGATGCCGATCGCATCCGCGACACCCGTGTCGCCCAGCCCCTGATCGTGGCGGCCAGCCTGATCTCGTGGGAGGCCCTCTCCGCGGTTGCCGATGGGCGACCCGCCGGGTTCGCCGGCCACTCCGTGGGCGAGATCGCCGCGCTCGTCGCCGCGGGTGTTCTCACTGATTCGCAAGGCATGCGCCTGGTGGGCCTCCGAGGCCGAGCGATGGCGGATGCTGCGGCCCTGGCGCGCACCGGAATGAGCGCCATCCTCGGCGGCGACGAAGCGGCCGTGCTTCAGCGCCTGGAAGAGCTCGACCTCACTCCGGCGAACTACAACGGCGCAGGACAGATCGTCGCGGCCGGCACGCTCGAGTCCCTCGGCGAGCTCTCCGCGGCCCCGGTCCCCGGAACCCGCGTCATCCCCCTCGCCGTTGCCGGCGCGTTCCACACCCGCTTCATGCAGCCCGCGGTCGATGCCCTTCGCGAGGCCGCCGACGCGATCACCCCCACCGACCCCGCGACGAAACTGTGGACGAACTCCGACGGAACGACCGTCGCGTCGGGTCGCGCCGCGCTCGACCTGCTGGTCGCGCAGGTGGCCTCCCCCGTCCGGTGGGACCGCACGATGGCGTCCTTCGCCGGCAGCGGCGTGACCGGCCTGATCGAGTTCGCCCCC
The DNA here is from genome assembly GCF_043556445.1 of Microbacterium shimangi. Taxonomy (NCBI): domain Bacteria; kingdom Bacillati; phylum Actinomycetota; class Actinomycetes; order Micrococcales; family Microbacteriaceae; genus Microbacterium; species Microbacterium shimangi. The sequence continues at coordinate 629,465 of NZ_JBIGII010000004.1, read as the reverse complement.
GCGGGCGCGCTCACCGGCCTCGCCAAGCGAGGATTGCGCGGAACACCCGCCGTGGCCGTGAAGACCCCCGATGACCTGGCCGCTGCGGCGGCCCTCCTGGAAGAAGTTCCCGCGTGAGCGCCGTTCTGCGTCAACTCGAAGGCCCCGCGCACACGCGCATCTACGCGTACGGCGCCGCGCGGGGTGAGCTCATCGTTCCGAACGACGACCTCGTCGGCCCGATCGACTCGAGCGACGAGTGGATCCGCCAGCGCACGGGCATCGTCACGCGGGTGCGCGCCGAGTCGTCGACGACGGCGATCGACCTGGCCGCGATCGCCGGAGCCGAGGCCATCGCGCGCTCGGGTGTCGCTGCATCCGACATCGACGCCGTCATCGTCGCCACGGTCAGCAACCCCAAGCAGACCCCCTCGGTGTCGGCGATCGTTGCAGACCGGGTCGGGGCGAACCCGGCCGCGGCCTACGACGTGAACGCCGCCTGCGCGGGCTTCGCCTACGCGGTCGCTCAGGCCGACGCGCTCATCAGGGGCGGTCTCGCTCATTACGCGCTCGTTGTCGGAGCCGAGAAGCTCAGCGACATCGTCGACCCGACCGACCGGAGCATCTCGTTCCTCCTCGGCGATGGAGCGGGAGCCGCGGTCATCGGCCCCAGCGACACGCCCGGGATCGGCCCCACGGTGTGGGGTTCCGACGGCTCGAAGGCCGACGCCGTGGGCATGAACCACACGCTGACCGAGTTCCGCGACGGCGTGGCGCCGTGGCCGACCCTCCGTCAAGAGGGCCCCACGGTGTTCCGTTGGGCCGTCTGGGAGATGGTGAAGGTCGCGCGGGAGGCTCTCGAGCGCTCCGGGATCGAAGCATCCGATCTCGCCGCCTTCGTGCCCCACCAGGCGAACATGCGCATCATCGACGAATTCGCCAAACAACTGGGGCTTCCCGACACGGTCGTCATCGGCCGCGACATCGAGACGACCGGCAACACGTCTGCGGCATCGATTCCGCTGGCGACGCACCGCCTCCTCGAGGAGCACCCCGAGATCAGCGGCGGTCTCGCACTGCAGATCGGCTTCGGGGCGGGTCTCGTCTTCGGCGCGCAGGTCGTGGTGCTCCCGTAGCCGCGGCGCCCCGAACTCTAGACTGATCAAGGCCCATCGGGCCCACACCCCCAGAACAGGAGACACCATGGCATTCACCAGCGACGAGGTCCTCGCCGGACTCGCAGAGCTCATCACCGACGAAACCGGCATTTCAGCCGACGAGGTGGCTCTCGAGAAGTCGTTCACCGACGACCTCGACATCGACTCCATCTCGATGATGACGATCGTGGTGAACGCCGAAGAGAAGTTCGGCGTCACCATTCCCGACGACGAGGTCAAGAACCTCAAGACCGTCGGCGACGCCGTCACCTACATCACGTCGAACCAGCCGTAACCCCTGCGGTGGGGGCCGCTGCGTCCCGACACAGTTCCTGTGCCCCCACCTCAAACCTCGAGGATCCACATCATGAGCACCACACGCATCGTCGTCACCGGCATCGGTGCCACGTCGCCCATCGGCGGCACGGCACCCGACAGCTGGTCCGCCCTGCTGAGCGGCGCCTCCGGCGCGCGGACCCTCGAGCACGACTGGGTCGAAAAGTATCAACTGCCCGTCACCTTTGCCGCTGAGGCGCTCGTGCGCCCCGAAACGGTACTGGCACGTCCGATCGCGAAGCGCCTCGACCCGTCGTCGCAGCTCGCGATGGTCGCCGCCCTCGAGGCCTGGGCAGATGCAGGCAGCCCCGAGGTGGACCCCGATCGGCTGGGCGTCGATTTCGCCACCGGTATCGGGGGCGTGTGGACCCTGCTCGACGCGTGGGACACCCTGCGCGAAAAGGGGCCGCGGCGCGTGATGCCGATGACGGTCCCGATGCTCATGCCGAATGCTGCCGCGGGTAACCTCTCCCTTCACTTCGGTGCACGCGCCTTCGCTCGCACCGTCGCATCAGCGTGCGCGTCGAGCACCGAGTCGATCATCAACGCCGTCGAGCATCTGCAAGACGGCCTCGCCGATGTGGTCATCGCCGGCGGTACCGAGTCGGCCGTCCACCCCATCACGATCGCCTCGTTCGCATCGATGCAGGCGCTCTCCCGCCGCAACGACTCCCCCGAGACCGCATCGCGGCCCGCCAGCATCGACCGAGACGGCTTCGTCATGGGTGAGGGCGCGGGCGTCCTGATCCTCGAGACCGAAGAGCACGCCAAAGCCCGCGGCGCCAAGATCTACGCCACGGTGGTCGGCGGCGGGGTCACGGCCGATTCGTACCACATCACCGCCAACGATCCCGAGGGCACAGGAGCCGCACGGGCCGTACGCATGGCACTCGACATGGCGGATGCTTCGCCCGACGATGTGACGCACATCAACGCGCACGCCACATCCACCCCTGTCGGAGACCCCAACGAGTACACCGCTCTGCGCACCGTCTTCGGTGAACGCGTCGATGAGATTCCGGTCTCGGCGACGAAGGCATCGACCGGACACCTCCTCGGCGGTACCGGTGCGCTCGAGGCCATCTTCACGATCCTCGCGATCCGCGATCGCCAGGCTCCTCCCACGATCAACCTGACCGAGCAAGACCCCGCGGTTCCCTTCCGGCTGTCGGGTTCGTCGACTCCGCTCGGCGACGGTCCGCAGCTCGCGATCAGCAACTCGTTCGGGTTCGGCGGGCACAACGCCGTCGTCGCCTTCGCGTCCGAGTAACGACCGATCACACGAAGATGCCCCCGGCCGAAGCCGGGGGCATCTGTCGTATCAGGCGGGCGATTCGCTTTCGCGGCACCGGGGATGAACACCGGCCGCCGTTACCGACGCCTCGCTCCGCCTGAGTCCCCTTTCGGGTCGGGGAGCCTCCGCGGCGTCAGCCGACCTTATGCAGCCACACCACGCGCACCTCGTCGGAGGCGTGGCGGAACGGCTCGAGCTCTTCGTCCCAGGCTGCGCCCAGTGCGACCTGGAGCTCGCGCTGCAACTCGAATGCGTCGCTGCCCGCCAGCTCCATGGCATAGCGGACACGATCTTCCCCGATCACGACGTTGCCCGAGGAGTTTGTCTGGGCGTAGTGGATGCCGAGGCCGGGAGTGTGCATCCAGCGACCGCCGTCGCTGCGGGGTGTGGGATCTTCGCTGACTTCGAACCGGAGGTGCTCCCATCCGCGGATGGCGCTCGCCAGCGCGGCACCCGAGCCGACCGGACCCTCCCAGTAGAACTCCGCCCGTCGCGCTCCCGGCTGCACGGGCTGATCGGTCCACTCGAAGTTCACGGCGCGCCCGAGGGCGCGACCGACGGCCCACTCGAGGTGTGGGCACAAAGCTTTCGGCGCTGAGTGGATGTAGATCACTCCGCGCGCAGACGTTGTCGCCATGGTTTCTCCTTCGTCAGGTACGTCTTCCCCTACGACCTGACCGGAACCCGGCATATTCGATTGTGCTTGCCGCCATTATCTCCGGTGCACCGGAGAATAACAAGCGTGTCATTCCCGGGCATGACGATGGCCCCGGCCGAGATCGACCGGGGCCATCGCAGAAGAGGCTCAGGCCTCGCTCATGACCGCCTGCTCGGCCTGGCCGCGAGCCGCGAGAGCGGCGGCGCGGGCGGCAAGACGGCGGGTCTGCTCGGCCTGCCCGGCATCGAGCTGGTCCTGCGGAACCTCGTAGCTCTCGACGAACGGCTTGCCGTTGTACTTCTCGATGTAGGCGTCGAGCTCGGGGCCCGAGGTCCACGACGTGATGAGGCAGTAGCGCGGGTCGTTGCCCGGGTGGGTGGCGGCGTGCCAGAGCCGCTGGGTGTCGACGATCAGCTGCGCGCCCGCCGGCAGCGCGATGCGGTGCTCGATGCTCGGATCGGTGCGGTTCTCACGCAAGACGAAGTAGCTGTCCTTGTCGTCGGTGAGGTTGAAGAACCCGCGGACGACCCATCCGGTGCCGTCGGTGTTGAGACGGTTGTTGTCGTCCTGGTGCAGGTTGTAGAGGCAGTCGGCGTAGGTGTTCGGCTGGAGCTCGATGATGCGGCAGCGGCCGACGTTGGCGCCCGGTTCTTTGGCGCGCTCGGTCAGGGTCGGAGCAAGAGCGGTCTGCGAGTCGATCCAGATGCCGTCTTTGTCGGTGCGGGGGTTCTTACCGCTCCAGAACCCGGCGCACTCGATCTCGCCATCGCGCGAGGCCAGCGGTGCGAAGCGGGTGTCACCCGACGACTTCCAGTCGACGTACTCGATGTCGAGCCATTCCTTGGGGTCGATCTCTTTGTTGTAGCGATCGAGGACCACGTAGCCGGTCTCTTCGAGCGCGGCTGATTTGATGTAACCCATGAGGTGAGTCATGCCTTCCGTAGGGGGCCAGTACGTTTTTCCTGGCCCTGGTAAGGCAAGCCTACATCCGAGCCCCTGAGCATCCCGGGAGCTCGGTTAGACTCGCCAGGGCTCGCGCCGCATTCGGTTCGATGCTCCACCGAACCGAATGGATACCCGTACCGAGCATGGTCAGCGCCACGAACGTCGATGCGACCGCCGTCAACACCGTGGGGTGGCTCTCGTCGCCCGAGACGAGCATCGTCGTCCCGGTGTATCAGCGTCAGTACCGCTGGGACATCGGCGGGTGCGAGCAGCTTCTCGCCGACATCAGAGCCGTGGCCGACTCCGACGATCGGCAGATGCACTTCATCGGGTCGATCCTGTCGGCGGTGAACACCGAAGACCCCTCGGGTGAGCTCGTGCTCATCGACGGACAGCAGCGCATCACGACGCTCATGCTGCTGGCCGCGGCGCTGCATCACACGGTCCGTGCGACCCTGCCCGAGATGGCCGCCGAGGTCGAACGAGTGCTCGTGCGCGCGGCCGATCCATCGCGCACCAAGCTTCGACCGCACCGCGCGTGGGCGGCGGCGTTTCGCGCCGTGGTGCTCGATGCCCATTCCGACGACGACGCCCGCGACACACGTTTCGATGACAACTACTCCTTCTTCCGCAGCCAGGTGAGCCTGGAAGAGGCTCCCCGCATCTGGCGCGGCCTGCAGAAGCTCGAGCACGTGTCGATCACCCTGGGTGCGGGTGCCAACGCGCAGCAGATCTTCGAGAGCTTGAACTCGACCGGAGAGCCGCTCCGCGATCACGAGCTCATCCACAACTACGTTCTGATGGGGCTGTCTCATGACGAGCAGACCGAGATCGAAGACGGCTTCTGGGTGCCCATCGAGCAGAACACCGGCGATGCGATCGCGGCTTTCTGGCGGCACTACCTGGTCATGCGCACCGGCCGCGAAGTCGCGACCGTGGGCGAACGCGGCGTGTACGACGCCTTCCGCGCGGAGTTTCCCCGCCTCGATCTCGCTCAGCTTCGCTCGGACGCCGCGGAGTGGAAGGCGTACTCGGAGATCTACCGCGTGCTCCTCGACCCCGCGCACGAGAGCGACCGCGATATCGCGCGCCAGATCGGCTTCCTCAACACCTTCGGGCGCGGGATGTATCCGTTGGTCATGCGTGCCTACGGCGACTACCTGACGGATGCTGCGCAGAAGCCGCAGCTGGTGCGCACCCTCGAGTACGTGCAGGCCCTCCAACTCCGCCGCACGGTCGTGGGCCTCACCAACGAGCGCCTCGTGGCCCGGCTGTGTCGATCCCGCTCGATCGGACAGGATGAGCTCGAGCGGGCGATCTCGCGCATCACCCCGTCGGACGAACGCGTACGGGTCGGGCTGAAGTACAGCGAACTCCCCCACGCGGCATACGTGCTTCATCGCCTCGCGGGTATCGACGCACCCGCCGGTGCATCCGACCTCGAACTCGAGTGGATCTTTCCGCCGGCCCCGTCGCAGGCCTGGAGCGGCGACGGCTCACGGGAGTGGTCGCAGTACACGGAGGACGAGCAGAACAGCCACCGCGCGCTGGCGAAGACGCTGGGCAACCTGACACTCCTCGAGGAGGGTCTGGCCGAGCGTGCCGCCGACCGGTCGTTCCCCGAGAAGCGCGACACGGTGTACCCGCGCAGCGCCGTGAATCTCTCGACCGAGCTGGCTTCGGTGCCGGCGTGGAACACCGCCGCGATTTCGGCGCGGTCCTCCGCCCTCGGGGAGAGCTTCATCGAAATCTGGGCCAAGCCCCCCGTGGTGGCCATCGACGATGACGGTCTGACCCCGATCCTCGACGCGAAGCGCCGGCGCGGCTGGCCGCGCGGCTGGCAGCGGGAGTGGGACTACGTCGAGTACTGCGGCGAGCACTGGGAGGTCTACGACGTCAAATACCTGTTCAACCGCGTCTTCAAAAGGCTCTGGGCCGACTCCCGCGAATCCGTCGTCGCCTTCAGCGCCCGTCGAGGCGGACCCGTCTACGGCGCGCAGTCGTGGAACGGTCAGTGGGATGCTCTCGACGACGCGCACTTCCTCTACATGGGATGGGACTCCCGGTACATGCTCACCGCGTTGCAGGGCGTGCTCGACGAAGCCGGACTCGCGTCGGAGGTCTTCGTGAAGTACTCCTACACCGGAAACGCGATGCCCTGACGCCTAGTATTGCCGCGTTCGCGGATCTAGCATCGAATCTATGCCGCAAATTCGGATAAGAGACGCCGCTGCGTTCCTCGGCGTGAGTGACGACACCGTGCGGCGGTGGATCGATATCGGTGCCCTGTCGACCGAGAAGGACGACTCCGGCCGCGGCGTGGTCGATTCCCTCGAAGTAGCCCATCTCGCCCGGAAGAACGCCGTTCTGCCCGCCGACCCGTCCGAGATCGGTCGCTCCGCGCGCAACCGACTCGTGGGCGTTGTCACCGAGGTCATCGTCGACAAGGTCATGGCCCAGGTCGAGCTGCAGTGCGGCCCCCATCGGATCGTCTCGCTCATGAGCAGCGAGGCCGTCCGCGAGCTCGCACTCGAACCGGGTTCCGTCGCCGTCGCCGTGATGAAGGCCACCACGGTCCTCATCGAGACGCCCGAGGGCAAGGGGCACGTATGAGCCAGCCCACGAAGCTCGTGACCGCGCTCCTGGCCGTGGCGTTGGCGGTGACGCTGTCTGCGTGTGCCGCCGCGTCTCCCGCAGCCACGGCCGATCGCTCTTCTCCGGCGGCGGTCGATGAACTCGAGGGGTCGATCACGGTCTACGCGGCGGCTTCGCTGACGGCGACGTTCACCGAGCTTGCCGAGGAATTCGAGGCCCAGAACCCCGGCACGGCGGTGGCGTTGACCTTCTCCGGCTCGTCCGACCTGGTGACGCAGATCACCGAGGGCGCCCCGGCCGACGTCTTCGCCTCGGCCGACGAGAAGAACATGGCCAAGCTGATCGACGCAGAGTTGGTCGACGCCGGTGCACCCGTCGCTTTCGCGACCAACACCCTCGAGATCGTCGTGCCGTCGAACAACCCCGCGGGGGTCACGTCGTTCGCCGACCTCGCCGACCCCGCCGTGAAAACGGTCATCTGCGCCCCGCAGGTTCCCTGCGGTGCGGCGGCGGTGACGGTCGAAGAGGCCGCGGGGATCGACATCGCTCCGGTCAGCGAGGAGTCGTCGGTGACCGACGTGCTCGGAAAAGTCACCTCGGGCGAGGCCGACGCCGGCCTCGTGTACGTCACCGACGTGATCACCGCCGGAGACGCGGTCGAGGGGATCGAATTCGCCGGGGCGAGCGAAGCCGTCAACACCTACCCGATCGCCGTGGTCAAGGAGTCGGCCGCGGCCGACGTCGCCTCCGCTTTCGTCGCCTTCGTCACCGGGTCGGTCGGGCAAGGCGTGCTGCAGGCCGCCGGCTTCGGCGCACCCTGAGGTCTGCGATGCCCACCCGACGCCCCAGGGTTCTCTACGCCGGACTCCCCCGCTGGGTCATCGCCATCGCCGCTATCGGAGCCTGCTTCGTCGTGGTGCCCCTGGTGGCGATGGTCACCCGGGTCAATTGGTCGCAGTTCGTACCGTTGGTGACGTCTGCGTCCTCCCTCGACGCGCTCTGGCTGAGCCTGCGCACCTCGGTGACCGCAACGGCCCTGTGCATCGTCGTGGGTGTCCCGATGGCGCTGGTGCTCGCCCGCACGACCTTCTGGGGGCAGAAGATCCTCCGATCGTTGGTGCTTCTCCCCCTTGTGCTCCCCCCGGTGGTGGGCGGCATCGCGCTGCTGTACACCTTCGGCCGCCGAGGGCTGCTCGGACAGAGCCTCGAAGCGCTGGGGGTCACCATCGCTTTCTCGACCGTCGCAGTGGTGCTCGCGCAGACCTTCGTTGCGCTGCCGTTTCTCGTGCTCAGCCTCGAGGGAGCCCTCCGCACCGCGGGCACCCGGTACGAGGCGGTCGGAGCCACCCTGGGCGCCGGCCCCACCGTCGTGTTGCGCCGCATCACGCTCCCCCTCGTGCTGCCCGCGCTGCTCTCGGGGGCGGTGCTGTCGTTCGCTCGAGCCTTGGGCGAGTTCGGCGCGACCCTCACGTTCGCCGGGTCGCTCCAGGGGGTCACGCGCACCCTGCCGCTCGAGATCTATCTGCAGCGCGAGAGCGATCCCGATGCCGCCGTGGCACTTTCCCTCGTGCTCGTGGTCGCGGCCGTCGTCATCGTCGCGATCGCGCACCAGGCGGGCGAAAGCACCGGACTGCGAAAGGTGGCGGTGGCGCCGTGACGTTCCACCTGTCAGCCACGCTCGCCGAGCGCCGGTTCGACGTGACGATCGACGTCGGTGACACCGAGACCGTGGCCATCCTCGGCCCGAACGGCGCCGGAAAATCGACCCTGCTCGCTATCGCCGCGGGTCTCCTCCGCCCCGACAGTGGTCGCGCCACCCTCGACGGCGAGGTGCTGTTCGACATCGGCGAGCAGGGACCGACGAGATGGACGCCCCCTCATCGGCGGGGCGTGTCGCTCCTTGCACAGGACGCCCTGCTGTTCCCCCATCTCAGCGCCGCCGACAACGTGGCCTTCGGGCCTCGCAGCAAGGGCGCCTCCCGCTCCGACGCGCACCGCACGGCCATTGAGTGGTTGGAACGGGTGGATGCTGCCGAGTTGCAGGCGCGAAAGCCCGCACAGCTGTCGGGGGGTCAGGCCCAACGGATCGCCGTGGCGCGCGCTCTCGCATCGAACCCTGCCCTGCTCCTGCTCGACGAACCGCTCGCCGCGCTCGACGTATCGGTCGCTCCCGCGATTCGGCGGGTCCTCAAAGACGTGCTCACCGATCGGATGGCGGTGATCGTCACTCACGACGTGCTCGACGCGTTCACCCTGGCCGACCGAGTCATCGTCGTCGAAGGCGGTCGTATCGTCGACGCGGGACCGACCCGCGACCTCCTCGACCGACCGCGCACGCCGTTCGCCGCCGGGCTCGCGGCACTGAACCTCCTGCGGGGAATCCGCACGCCGACGGGAATCCGAACCACGGAAGGCCAGCACATTCGCGTGGATGTCCCCGGCGAGATTCACATCGGGGCATACGTCGGGGTCTCGATCCGCCCCTCGCTGGTGACCGTGGCGGCCAAGGCACCCGTTGCGGGAAACCCCGATGCAACGACCCTCACGGGCGTGATCACCGACCTCGAACCGCGCGGAGATCTCGTGCGGGTGCGGTCGGCGGTCATGGCCGCAGATCTTCTCCCTCTTCGCGTGGCCGAACTCGACCTCGCCGCCGGGTCTCGCGTGTGGTTCACCTTCCGCGCGGGGGACGCCCTCGCCTATCCGTTGTGAGCGTTGACCAGCCGATATCGGAAGCTGCCGGTGTACCGAAACACCTCACCCATCAGCGGCAGCGAGATGCGGACGTCGACGTGCTGACGACCGGGCTCCGCAGCATCCGCGCGCTCATGCAGATTCCTGAGAGTTACCGGACCGGCAGAAGGAGGGTTCGACGCGCGCTCGTGTGAGGACGGACCCCCGGCTCGCGGACTGCAAAAAAAGCGATACGGCGTGTCTGCTACGTTGGCGTCGAAAGTCGAGGGACTGGGGGGTTCTGATGATGAAGACTGTCCGCACGGTGGCAACCGCGGTGGTAGTACTGGCACTGATGCTGGGGGGAACCGTTTCGCCCGCATCTGCGGCCGTACCACCACCGGCACCGCAACAAGAGAGCTGGAAGTACACCATTGACACCGGTGTCCCCGATACCAATTGCGCCGACGTCCTGTTCGTCGGACTTCGGGGATCCGGCGAGGACATGTGGGCCTACGACGCGTTCGGCCGCATGGTGTGGGATGTGCGAGACGGTCTGAAAAGCACGCTGAACTCGTCGATCAACGTTCGACAAGTAGCGATCCGGTACCCGGCCCCGCCTGTCGAACAGATCGGCCAGGACGTTGCGAACGCGACGAACGTCTACCTGGATGGGATGCTGGACGGCGTTCAAAGGCTCTGGACCGTGATGATGCACTCCGTCAATAACTGTCCGGCTGAACGCATCGTCGTCGCGGGCTACAGTTCAGGTGCCGGCGCAGTTCACCGCGTCTTCAGCGAATTTCCCTACCCCGACAAGGTTTCCTCGATCATCCTCATTGCAGACCCCGCGCGTCACTCCGACTACCGCGCTGCCACTCACAACGGCCTCAGCAAACGAACGAGCGGGCTGCTCCACGTCGCCGATCTAGAGATGGCCCCGATGACGGACGCATACCGACAAAAGACCATCGAGTACTGCAAGTCCTACGACCCCGTCTGCGACCTCGGCAGCCCCAACGAGATGATCTACAACACCGCGGGAATCGCAGCACGAATCGCGAACGACAAGCACATCCACCTGGAATACACGACGGCCAGTATGAACAGCGCCGGGCGAACAGCTGCTGCGCGTCTCAATGGGCTCTTCCCCCCCGACCCGATCGTCCACGGCAGCGGAACACCCGGAACTGACCTCACCGCCAACGTGAGCAACTGGGTCAAGGGTGGCCCGGTCACATACCAGTGGTACCGAGGCGGAACGCCCATCCCCGGCGCCACGGGAAGCACCTACCGAACGTCGTGGGCAGACGCAGCCCGCAACATCGGAGTCACCGTGACTGCACCAGGTTCTCGCTACCTCATCAAGACGAAGGCGAGCAAGCCGACCTACCTGATCACTTTCCCCGCACCCACCATGCAAGGCACTGCCGCCGTTGGCAACACTCTCGTGGGGAAGACCGGCAGTTGGGACCCTGCGCCTAACCAGTACGAGTACGTGTGGTCGTGTGAACGAGATGGCTTCGACTACGAAATCCAGGGCGCCAAGACAAAGACCTACAAGGTCAAGGCCGCGGACGTCGGGTGCCGGATTAGGTTTGGTTGGCGGATCAGCTGGGACATTGGCATGGCGAGTAGCGGGTCCGACTATTCAGCCACGGTGACTTCATGACGCCACGGCACCCATCACACGGGGTCTGCAAGCTCGTCGCTGACCCGCGCTGAACGCCGAAACCCCCTCCCCACCCGAAGGTGAGAAGGGGGCCGCGACTTAGGTTCCGCGAGCGGGTCAGTGCTGGTCTACGACGGCGTGGCCGTCGCCGATGATCGGGGGACGAGCCACGCCCAGATTTGCTCGACGAAGGGCCCGGATACCTCGCGGATGGTCGACGTGCCGACGATTGACGTCGCGATGCCGTAGACCGCGATGATCGCGCACTTGACGATGTACCGGGCGTGCTGCGGGTCCGAGCCTGCCCGGTCCACGGGGCGGGAACGCTTCACGGCTTCCTCCTCTTCGTCGGGCTGAACACGAGGTGAGAACGAAGAGCGCGACGGCCGCGAGACCGACCAACCTCACAGCGCGCGCCGCGAGCATGACACCCACGAAGACCCCCGCGCCGGCCAGAATGCGGCGGTCCATTAATCGATATTCAGCTTCGCCCAGGTCAGGTCACCGACGCGCCGGTCGACCTTCAGGCCGTTGCGACCCTGGAAGTCGGCGAGAGCGTCCGAGGACTTGCGGCCCCAGCCGTTGTCGACCTTCAGGTTGCAGCCCGCACGACGGCGGCGGTGTCGGCGCGGACGAGAGTCACCATCGTCAATCCGGAAGCATCGGTGAGGATTGGCTTCGAGAGCCACACGCCGCCCATCCGCGACCGTAGCTCGAGCACCCCGGTCCAGTCGGACAGGTCGACGAACTCGAACGTGTCACCTCCGTCGATGGACCGTTCCCCCCGGACCCGCCCCCACGATTCGGTGATGCCCCGTCGGATCAGAATGTCGCCGCGGCCCGTGCCCTGTGTGAGAACGCTCATGCGTGATTCCTTTCCGCGACGCACGCGTCGCGTCGAGACGTCCCGAACCGATAACGTCGTCGGTATGGGGAACTGGAGAAACTGGTCGATCTGGAGCAAGTTGCGAGTCACCAGGTGGAAAATCGCAATCGCCGCGCTTCTACTCGTCGTCCTCGTCGCGCTACTGATCTGGCTGAGGGATTCGCCTGTGATTGCGATTGGCGCCGCAATCTTGGCTGCAATTTGCATCATCGCGAAGGAAGCCCTCTCCGCATTCGCCCGGGCCGACGGTCTAGCAGACGGCGGCAAGGCCTTCGAGGATGCCGCTGCCGTTGCGTCGCTCTACGCTGCAGTCTTTGGCGCGCCCGCCGTGGCTACTGCCATCGTCACGATCGTTTCTTAGACGACGAGTAGCCGGCGTAGACGTTCAGATTGGCGATGTTCCCAGGCATCCCGGGGAAGGCCTTCGCGTTGAACGGGTTGATCTGGAAGTGCACCTCGACGCCGCCGCCCGGTATCGGGCTCAGCTCGTGGGTCCGCGAGACGACCAGCACGTTGTTCACGGCGCTATTGCCAGCGTCCTTTAGGCAGGGATGACAGGCGACACGACGTCGCCGATCACGAGCCGGCACTCAGACGTCGCGAGACCGCCGGAAGTGTTGTCGACCATAGCGCCCTCCGCCGATGCCTGGATCACGACGCGGTTCTTCGTTGCATCGTTCGGAACCGTTAGGGCGGAACGCGCGCCACCCGTTCTGCCCTGCGAGCCCGAAGCCGCCCGCCTGCGTCTGAAAAGACGCGACCTGCGGCAGCCGGACGACCAGCTCGCGGAGATCGGTGATCTGCTGCTGCAGCTTCCGCACCACCTGGAACGGCTGCGCGCCGCGGGCGGCCAGCGCCTCGCGAGTCTCCCGCGCGTACCGGCCGCGCTCTCGCCGGTCAGCGCGGATCGGGTCGTTAGTCGGCGTCAGCATCGTTCTCCCTCGGGAAGGCCGACACGGTCTGCCAGCGAGATGTGCCGCGCCGGACTTCGACAACGATCAGCGGCAATAGAAAACCCCCCACCAGGCATTGCCTGACGGAGGGCTGTCGTAGGGCGGGTGGGACTTGAACCCACGATCGTCGGGTTATGAGCCCGCTGCCTTGACCAGCTTGGCCACCGCCCCCTGCGACGAAGAGTTTATCGCCCCACGGTCGTCAGACCGACGGAGTCGTGCCGTGACTGCCCCGGGGAATGTGGAGGTCTTGACTGTCACTGATGACCTGGGGGTGGTAGCGGGTCAGCAGGAACACGCCCACGATCGCGACGGCGCCGGCTGCGGCGAATCCGACCAGCGCCCATCCGGGAGCCGTCGAGGCTTCGCCCAGCACGACGAGCCCGATGACCACCGCCACGATCGGGTCGATGACCGTGAGTCCGGCGATCACGAGGTCGGGGGGTCCGACGGAGTACGAGGTCTGCACGAAGTACGACCCGACGCCCGCGGCGACAAGAAGGCCGACGATGCAGAGAACCGTGAGCCAATCGAAGTCGTCCGACTGGATGCGGCTGATGACGACCTTCGCGAGGGTGGCGACGAAGCCGTACACGACGCCACCGGCCGAGATGTAGAACAAGGCGCGAAGCTGACGGCGTCGCCAGAGCCAGATGCCGCAGAAGATCACCAGCACGACCGCGAGGATCGCGAGGATGATCCACAGCTCGCGCGGCGTGATCTCGTGCTCCGTCGCGAAGAAGGCGGCGATCGTGACGAAGGCGAAGATGCCCGCGAGGCACAGCACGATGGCGAAGAGCGACCGCCGGGTGGGTTTGTGCCCCGAGACATGCGCGTTCAACAGCGTCGTGATGACGAGCGCGATCGCACCGATCGGCTGGACGAGGATCAGCGGCGCCACCGAGAGGGCGCCGAGCTGACAGATGATCGCAAGACCGAGCATCAGGGTGCCGAGCACCCACGACGGCCGGCCCGCGAGTGCGAGAAGCTGTCGGCCGCTCAGGCCCGCACCGCTCTCGCCGGTCGCGTGCTCGACCTTCATCACTCCACGGTGCTGATACTGAGCACCGAACGACATGAACACCGCTCCGGCCAGCGCCAACGGAATGCCGAGCAGGATTCCGGGGTCGCGGAAGATACCGACGAGTTCTTCTGTGACGTCGTTCAACGAGACTTCGGCGCCAATCACCCTCCGACACTAACCGCCGCAGTCGCTCGATAGGCTCAAGGCGTGGCCGTTCTTCCTATCCGCATCATGGGAGACCCCGTTCTCCACTCCCCCGCCGCCCGCGTCGTCGAGATCTCGGATGAGATCCGCACGCTGGTGGCCGACATGTTCGAGACCATGGATGCGGCTCCCGGCGTCGGACTCGCGGCGCCCCAGGTGGGTGTGAGCCTGCGCATCTACACCTACAACTACGCCGGCGACGACGGAACCCCGTGGCGAGGGGTGATCCTGAACCCCGAACTGTGGATGCGCCCCCTCGAACCGGGATTCCCCGACGAGGACGACGAAGCCGAGGGCTGCCTCTCGTTCCCCGGCGAGCGGTTCCCCCTGCGGCGATCGAACGAGGTGCTCGTGACCGGCACCGACCTCGACGGCCAATCGGTCAGCATCCAGGTCGACGGATGGCGAGCACGAATCATGCAGCACGAGTTCGACCACCTCGACGGCATCCTCTACGTCGATCGCCTCGACGACTCCGACTGGAAGACCGCGCAGAAGATCGCGAAGAAGCGAGGATGGAATCGCCCAGACCAGTCGTGGACGCCGGGCGTCGACGATCTGGACGCCTGAGTTCCGAGCACCCCCTCGCACTTGCTAGTATCGAGGGGTTGTCCTGAAACGGGCCGCGTAATCCTCGGTAGCTCAATTGGCAGAGCAATCGACTGTTAATCGATAGGTTCTTGGTTCGAGTCCAAGCCGAGGAGCCAACGAAGAAGCACCTCCCACCGCTGTGGAGAGGTGCTTTTTCATTTCTGCCGGGCGGGACGGCGGGTTCGCTCAGCGAATGACGGCGCGGTGGTCGTTCGCCTCGTCGGGCGTCCACGCCAGGGTCGCCGCATCCGCGCCGTACGCCACGGTATGACCCGCGCGCAGCACCAGCACATCCGATTCGAGTTCGCGCGCCGCATCCGGATCATTGGTCACGATGAACGCCGACATGCCGTAAGCCGTGCGGCGGCGGACGATCGCCGCGCGCACCGCCTCGCGTACCTCGATGTCGAGATTCGCGTAGAGATCGTCGGCGACGAGCACCCGCGGGTCGAGCACGAGCGCCCGCGCCATCGCGACGCGCTGACGCATCCCGGCGCTCAATTCGTACGGATACTTCGGGGCCGCTCCCAGCGGCAGCTGCATCTCGTCGAGCAGGGTGGCGACGCGCACGGCGAGGGCACGCGGATTCACGCGGCGGTCGCGGCTCGTGATCGGTTCGCCGATGACGTCTGACACGGTCATGCGCGCGGGCAGGTCCGAGCCCGCGCCCTGCGGCAGATAGCCCGCGATGTAGGTCAGCGTGCGGAGCGCACGGCCCGGATGCTTCACCGGGATCCCCTCGACGAGGGCCTCTCCGCCGGCGACCGTGAGTCCTGCTCCCCCGCGTCCGGCCAGCATGGCGGCGAGGCTGGATTTGCCGGCCCCGGTCGGGCCCATCACGGTCAATGTCGCGCCGTGCGCGAGAGTGAACGACACCCCGTCGAGCACGCGCACATCGCCGCGGGCCAGCGACAGATCGTTCGCTCGGATCGCGACGTCGGGGTTCTTGGCGCGGGGCATGCGTTTCATCCTGCCCCGCCGCGGCCGGGAACGCTACTGGGCGGCGACGAGCCGCTGGCGCTCGAGGTCGAGTTCGCGCAGCCGGAGTCGCAACGTGCGCCCGTCGGTCGAGTCGGCGGGCACGCGCTGGATCGCCCCCAGAAGCTCGGTCTTCTCACGCTCGAGGACGCGGCGCAGCAGGTTCAACGCGAGGTCGTTCGCCGAGGCGATGGCGTGCGCCTCATCGCGCGCGGGAAAGTCCGACGTCAGCAGCTCGGCCGCCAGGGTGCGGTACGGCTCACGAACCGCACCCACGGCGTTCGCCGCCCAGCCCGGCTTCGACACGTCGTCGGACGACGCGAGAACCGAGCGCACGGCTTCGAGAGCCGGGTGGGTGAACGGTGCAGCCAGAGCGCGCGACAGCAGGGAAGGCTCGACGTGATGGCCGTACTGGAGGAAGGCCATCAGCGCGTCGCGTTCGATCGACACGTCGCGTGAGCGAGGCAGCCCGGCGACGGTGACGCGCAGCTCCGGTTGCGGAGCCTCGGGTGCAGGAGCAACCCCCGATGGCGTTCGCGCATCGTTGCGAGGCGTGCCGCTCTCGGTGCGTGCGCTTCGCGCGGCGCGGTCGACGGCGGTCGAGACCTCGGACAGATCGAGACCAAGCCGGCGCGCGAGAACGCGTGTGTATCCGGGTCGCAGCGACGGGTCGCGGATCTCGGCGACGATGGGGGCGGCCGAGCGGAGACCGGCTGCGCGTCCTTCGACGGTCGCGAGGTCATAGCCCGAGAGACGTTGATCGATGACGAACTCGAACATCGGCACCTTGTTGTCCATCAGCGCGCGAACGGCCCCGTCGCCGCGCTTCAGACGCAGATCGCAGGGGTCGAGGCCCTCCGGTGCGACGGCGACGTAGGTCTGCGCCGCGAACCGCTTCTCCTCCGTGAACGCGCGCAGCGCGGCCTTCTGCCCCGCAGCATCCGGGTCGAAGGTGAATACCACTTCGCCCGAGGCCGAATCGTCGCCCATCACGCGGCGGAGCACCGTGATGTGGTCGGAGCCGAACGCCGTGCCGCACGTCGCAATCGCGCCGGTGACCCCGGCGAGGTGGCACGCCATCACGTCGGTGTACCCCTCGACCACGACCACCCGGTGCCCGCGCGAGATGTCTCGCTTGGCGAGATCGAGCCCGTAGAGCACCTTCGACTTCTGGTAGATCGGTGTCTCGGGGGTGTTGAGGTACTTCGGCCCCTGATCGTCGTCGTAGAGCTTGCGCGCCCCGAACCCGATGACCTGCCCGGTGACATCGCGGATCGGCCAGACGAGCCGGCCGCGGAACCGGTCGTAGACGCCCCGCTGACCCGGTGACACGAGTCCGGCCTGCGTCAGCTCTTCGCGGGAGAACTTCTGGGCGACGAGGTGGTCTGTCAGCGCCGACCATCCCTGGGGCGCGTAGCCGACGCCGAAGTGCGCGGCGGCGCCCGCATCGAAGCCCCTCTCGCCCAAGAAGCGGCGAGCGGTCTCGGCCTCGGGGTCGAGTAGTTTCGAGCGGTAGAACTCCGCCGCGGCGGCGTTGGCCGCGTACAGCCGCGATCTTCCGCTGGTTTCGGGAGCGGCTCCGCCGTCTTCGTAGTGCAAGGTGTAGCCGGCCCGGCCGGCGAGCCGCTCGACCGCTTCGGTGAACGACACGTGGTCCATGGCACGGAGGAACGAGTAGACGTCACCCGACTCACCGCAGCCGAAGCAGTGGTAGAAGCCGACCTGGGGTCTGACGTGAAAGCTCGGGCTGCGCTCGTCGTGGAACGGACACAGACCCTTCAGCGAACCGACGCCGGCCTGCTTGAGAGCGACCCGCTCCCCCACGATGTCGGCGATGTTCGTGCGGGCCTTCACCTCTTCGATGTCGGCCTGGCGAATCCGCCCCGCCATCAGCGTCCTCCGGTGCGGGGTGCCGGCGCGCTCGGTGCCCAGATGCCGAGCGACGCAGCATCCACCTCACCGACCAGTCGGCCGTGCCAGGCGATGGCGATCTGATCGGTGAGGCTGGCGACCTGGTCGACCACCACGCGACGACGAGCGGCGTCGTCGTCAGCGCCGGCGAAATCGTCGGCGTGGATCGCGTCGAGCGAATCGGGGCGCTCCCACAGTGCGGTGGCCAAACGCTTGAGCACACCGCGTTGTTCTTTGTAGAGCGCTTTACGCCCCTCGATCGAGACGACCGTGGCACCGATGATGCCCTTGAGCACGGCCATCTCGGCCTCGACGACGCGGGGAACGATGACGTGCGCGCGGTACCGGGTCAGCGCATCGAGCGGGTAGGCCTCACGCGTGGCGGCGGTCGCGGCGCGGGCGAATCGTCCGATGAGGTCGGACGTCAGGTTCTTCAGCCGCGCGAGATCGGGGCGGCCCCCGTCGAACGAGGGCAGCCACTCCGGCAGACGCATGAGCCGGTAGAGCGCGTCTTCGAGTTCTTCGCGAGGGAAGTCGAAGCCGACCCACGTCTGGATGGCTGTGAGCAGTGCCGAGTGCTCACCGGTGTCGGCGAGCACTCTCGGGTCGAGGTAGCGGTTGGTGATCGCGTCTTCGAAGTCATGCACCGAGTAAGCGATGTCGTCCGAGAGATCCATCACCTCCGCCTCGATGCACCGGACGCGCCCGGGTGCGCCATCGCGCATCCAACGGAACACGGCTTCGTCGTCGGGGTAGACGCCGTACTTCAGCCGTCCGCCCGGATCGGGCAGGGGGTGCTCCGACGTCCAGGGGTACTTGCACGTCGCGTCGAGACTCGCCCGCGTGAGGTTCAGGCCGAAGCTGTGACCCTCGTCGTCGACGACCTTCGGCTCGAGGCGCGTCAAGATGCGGAGTGTCTGCGCGTTCCCCTCGAAGC
The DNA here is from genome assembly GCF_043556445.1 of Microbacterium shimangi. NCBI lineage: Bacteria > Bacillati > Actinomycetota > Actinomycetes > Micrococcales > Microbacteriaceae > Microbacterium > Microbacterium shimangi. The sequence continues at coordinate 610,672 of NZ_JBIGII010000004.1, read as the reverse complement.
CGCCGATGTCGGCCGCCCAGTCGTTGAGCGCACGTTCACCGTTGTGTCCGAAAGGCGGATGCCCGAGGTCGTGGCTGAGGCACGCCGTGTCGACGACGTCGGGCGACAACTGCAGCGCGGTGGCGAGTTCGCGCCCCACCTGCGCGACCTCGAGCGAGTGGGTCAAGCGGTTGCGCGCGAAGTCGGCCGGACTCGCGGGGCTCAAGACCTGCGTCTTGGCCGCCAGGCGACGCAGGGCAGCGGAGTGCAGCACCCGCGCGCGGTCGCGAGCGAAGTCGTCACGGCGCGAGCGGTGCTCTTCGACGCGAAAGCGCGCGGCATCGGGGTCGTCGTAGCCGACCGGCCTCACGGCGGCGACGGTCGCGCCGAACTCAGCCACCACTGTTGTCGATCTCTGCGTCGGCGAGGGCGGTGGATGCTGCGACGCCGATCTCTCGCGACGCGAGCCAACCGTCGGGCAGGGCCGTGCGCTTCGGGGTGCCCGCGCGCCCGCGCTGCCCCTCGGCACCGGCGCCGGGGTAGGGCGCGTCGAGATCCATCAGCGCCAGGAGCTCATCGACCTCGGCGAGCGACGACACCAGCGCCAGCCGGGTGCGCAGTTCGCTGCCGACCGGGTAGCCCTTGAAGTACCACGACGCGTGCTTGCGGATGTCGCGGCACCCGCGCACCTCGTCTTCGTGGAACTCGACGAGCAGCTCGGCGTGCCGGCGGAACGCCTCGGCGACGAAACCGAGCGTGGCGTCGACCGGCTCGCCGGTCGCGGCGCCCGGCCCCCCGAGGGCCCGCGCGAGATCGCCGAAGAGCCACGGGCGGCCGAGGCATCCGCGGCCCACGACGACCCCGTCGCATCCGGTCTCGGCCATCATTCGCACAGCGTCATCCGCTGACCAGATGTCACCGTTGCCGAGCACCGGAACGCTCGTGACGGCCTCTTTCAGTTCGGCGATCGCCGACCAGTCGGCATGGCCCGAGTAGAACTCCGACGCCGTGCGTGCGTGGAGCGCCACCGCGGCGACACCGGCGTCTTCGGCGATGCGCCCTGCGTCGAGAAAAGTGAGGTGGTCTTTGTCGATGCCTTTGCGCATCTTCACGGTGAGGGGCACGTCGCCGGCAGCCTTCACCGCTCGCGTCACGATGTCGCGGAACAGACCCAGCTTCCAGGGCAATGCCGCACCGCCGCCGCGCCGCGTGACTTTGGGTACGGGGCAACCGAAGTTCAGGTCGATGTGATCGGCGCGGTCCTCTTCGACGAGCAGGCGTACGGCCTGTTCGGTGGTTGCGGGATCGACACCGAAGAGCTGGATCGAGCGGGGGGTCTCGGACTCGTGGTGGCGGATGAGCCGCATGGTGACGGCGTTCCGCTCCACCAGCGCGCGCGTCGTGATCATCTCGCTCACGTACATCCCCGACCCGTACTCGCGGCACAGGCGGCGGAAGGCGGTGTTGGTGATGCCCGCCATGGGCGCGAGCACGACGGGCGCGTCGAGCGTGATCGGCCCGATGCGCAGGGCACGCGTCGGAGCGAGGGTCGAAGTCATCTCTCTATTCTCCCAGACGATCGGCGCCGCGAGGGGTTCTGCGCCCTAGCCTGGAAGCATGACCGCTGATTCCACAGATCTCCGTGAAATTCCGTTCCAGACCGCGGAGGGCGAGGCCACGACCCTCGGCGCGTACGGGTCGAAAGTACTGCTCATCGTCAATGTCGCGTCGAAGTGCGGCCTCGCGCCCCAGTACGAGCAGCTCGAGGAGCTGCAGCGCACGTACGGCGACCGCGGTTTCACCGTGCTCGGCTTTCCGTGCAACCAGTTCTTGCAGGAGCTCGGATCGATGGACGAGATCCTCGACTATTGCGCCACCACTTGGGGCATCAGCTTCCCCATCCTCGACAAGGTCAAAGTGAACGGCCCGGGAGCAGCACCCCTCTACAAGGCGCTCAAGAAGGCAGAAGACCTCGAGGGCAAGCACGGACCCATCATCTGGAACTTCGAGAAGTTCGTGCTGACGCCCACCGGCGACGTACACCGCTTCCGTCCGACGACCAAGCCCGACGACCCCGCGATCGTCGCGGTCATCGAGAACGCGCTAAGCGACTGACTCCGCCTCGGCTGCTGCCGCCTCCTCGCGCCGCTCGCCCCACACCTGACGGGCGATCTGCGCGAAGGCCTCGGCCGGCTGAGCGCCACTGACGCCGTACTTGCCGTCGATCACGAAGAACGGCACGCCGCTGATGCCGTACTCCTGCGCTTGCGCCTGATCGGCACGGACGTCTCCGAGGAATCGCTCGGATGCGAGCGCTTCGCGTGCAGCATCCGCGTCCAAACCCGCCTCGGCGGCGAGGGCGACGAGCTCGTCGTCACGGCCGAGGTGCCGCCCCTCGGTGAAGTAGGCCGACATCAGCCGCTCGGTCAGCTCGGGCTGCTTGCCCTCGGACTTCGCGAAGTGCAGCAGCTGATGCGCCTTGACGGTGTTGGTGTGCTTCAGCTTGTCGAAGCGGTACTCGAGCCCCGCGTCGGCGGCGACGCCCGTCACGCGGTCGAGCATCTCGCGGGCCTGATCGGCGGGGATGCCCTTGTGGTGCGACAGGTAGTCGGTCTCGCCGCCGTCGAAGTCGACGGGTGTGTCGGGGGCGAGCTCGAACGAGTGGAACACCACTTCGACGACCGGTGCGTCGTCATCGGTGGATGCTGCGGCGAGGCCGCTTTCGAGGTTGCGCTTACCGATGTAGCACCACGGGCAGGCGATGTCGCTCCACACGTCGATCTTGATGGCGTCTGTCATGTCATGCGCAACACGATCGCCCCGTCTGCCATTCCAGCATCCGACCATGATTCATGCACGGCCAGGCATGAGCCTGCCCAGACGACCTATTCGTCGTCGGGCGTATCGACCGCGCCGCCGAACCGGCGATCGCGCGCGAGGTAGTGACCGATCGCATCCCACAGATGGGTGCGTCGAAAATCGGGCCACAGCGTGTCGAGAAAGACGAACTCGGCGTAGGCCGACTCCCACAGCAGGAAGTTCGACGTGCGCTGCTCGCCGCTCGAGCGCACGAAGAGATCGACATCGGGCATGTCCGGCTGGTAGAGGTGCCGACGAATCAGCTTCTCGGTCACGGCCGACGGCTTCACTCGGCCGGCCGCGATGTCTTCACCGATCCGGCGCATGGCATCGACGAGTTCGACTCGCCCGCCGTAGTTCACGCACATCGTAAGGGTGAGCGCGTCGTTGCCGGCGGTCAGCTGCTCGGCATACTGCAGCTCTTTGATGACCGAACCCCACAGACGGGGCTTACGGCCCGCCCACCGCACCCGCACTCCCCACTCGTTGAGCTGGTCGCGACGGCGGTGCAGCACATCGCGATTGAACCCCATGAGAAACCGCACCTCGTCGGGCGACCGAGACCAGTTCTCGGTCGAGAACGCATAGACCGACAGGTGTTTGACACCCGCCTGCACGGCGCCGGCGACGACGTCGAGGAGGGCGGCTTCGCCGGCGCGGTGCCCCTCGACCCTGGTCAGACCCTGCCGGTTCGCCCAGCGGCCGTTGCCGTCCATGACGATGGCCACGTGTTCGGGCACCGACCCCGGCGGAAAGACGGGCGGCTGCTCGCCCGTCCAGTCCAAGGGGCGGAACGGCACGGCGTCGCGGTGGGTGTAGGGCTTCGGACTCATCGGCGGATCTCCGCTCTTCCCGTCTCGACGTGCTCGAGCGAGCGGATACCGCGCTCGAGGTGCCACTGGGTGTACGCGGCGACCAGACCGGATGCCGCCGCCGAAGCGTTCTGCGGGGCGCCGTCGATCTCATCCCATTCGCCCGCCATGAGCGACCGTAGGAGCGATGTCGTCTCGGGCGCAACGCGCGGTGACCCTGCCGGTGCACAGTTCGCGCACACCATTCCGCCGAGCTGGGCGACGAAGGAACGGTGGTCACCGGGCGTTCCGCATCGCGCGCATTCGGCGAGTCCGGGTGCCCAGCCCGACAGCGCCATCACACGGAGGAGGTAGGAGTCGAGAACACTGCGGGGACTGTGGTCGCCCTTCGCCAGTGCCCGAAGACCTCCGACGAGAAGCAGGTACTGCTGCGGGGTGGCCTCTGCCTCGTTGAGCCGGTCGGCCGTCTCGACCATGGCGTTCGCAGAGGTGTATCGCTCGTACTGCACGACGATGTCGGCACCGTACGACCCGAGCGATTCGGCCTGCTGGACGATGTCGAGATTGCGCCCGCGGTAGAGCTGCACGTCGGCGACCATGAACGGTTCGAGCCGCGCGCCGAACCGCGACGAGGTGCGCCGGACCCCTTTCGCGACCGCGCGGATCTTGCCGTTGCGGCGGCTGAGGAGGGTGAGGATGCGATCCGCCTCACCCAGCTTGTGGGTGCGCAGGATCACGACCTCGTCGCGATAGGTGGGCACCCTCCATTATCTGTCGGCACGGCGGCGCGAGGCGGGCACCGCCCCGGCGAGACGCGAGAATAGAACGGTGGATCAGCCCGAGTTCGTCATCCCCCTGTGGGCCGACCTCACCGCCGTGGGCCTCGGCGGTGTGCAGGGTGCCCTGTTCGCCTCGGGCTTCCGCGGGCAACGTCGGCTCGACCTTCTCGGGGTCGCCATCATCGGCATCTTGATCGGAATGGGCGGCGGGCTCATCCGTGACCTCCTGCTGGGCGTTCAGCCCGCGACCCTCCAGAGCAACTGGTACCTCCTCGTCGCCACGGGCGCTTCGCTGGTCGGGATGCTGCTGGCCGGCGTCTTCGAACGGGTGAACCGCCTCATCGTCGTGCTCGACGCCGTCGTCATCGGGATGTTCGGAGCCTTCGGAACCAGCAAGGCCTTGGCACTGGGCCTGCCGATGGTGCCCGCGGTCTTCGTGGGCGTGTGCGCCGCGGTCGGTGGCGGCGTGCTCCGCGATGCGCTCATGGGCCTCCCCGTGGCGATCATGCACGTCGGTTCGCTCTACGCCGTCGCGGCGGCGGCCGGATGCTTCGTCCTCGCCGTCGCGGCCGCCTTCGGCCTCCCCCTCGTCGGCGCCGCGATCGCCGGCATCGCCGTGACCACCGTCATCAGGATCCTCGCGGTCGTGTTCGACCTCTCGCTTCCCGAACAGCGCATGCTCTACCGCCGCCGGGTGGCCGCCGAGACCAGCGCGATCCCGATCATCCGCCCGAACCCGTAGCATCCGCCCTCTGGGATCGACCGACGCGACGAGACCCGCTCGCGGTGGCGAGACCACCGCAGAATGTCGGGGTCTCGCCACGGCGGACGGGTCTCGCGGCGTAGGGGTCAGACGGCGGCGAGTTCGCCGGCGGTCTGGCGGGTGCGGATCGCGCGGTTCACGCCCGAGATGATCGCCTTGAGCGACGCGGTCGAGATGTCGCCGTCGATTCCGACGCCCCACAGACGCTCGCCCTCGACCCGCAGCTCGACGTACGCGGCCGCCTGCGCGTCGCCACCGGCGCTGAGCGTGTGCTCGACGTAGTCGTAGAGCGAGATGTCGATGCCGCGCGAGCGGACGATCTCGAGGAAGGCGTCGATCGGTCCGTTGCCGTTCGCCGTGGTGTCTTCGACACTGTCACCGTCACGCAGTCGCACGTGCAGCTCGACGTCGCCGGTCATCTCGCTCGACGATCGCGTCCCCAGCAGTTCGAATCGACCCCATCGGTTCTCGACGGCCGAGGCGGGCAGGTACTCGTCGGTGAAGACGTCCCAGATCTGATCGCTCGTGACCTCGCCGCCCTCGGCGTCGGTCTTGGCCTGCACGACGCCCGAGAACTCGATCTGCAGCTTGCGGGGCAGGTCGAGGGCATGATCGCTCTTCAGCAGGTAGGCGACGCCGCCCTTGCCGGACTGCGAGTTGACGCGGATGACGGCCTCGTACGAACGTCCGAGGTCTTTCGGGTCGATCGGCAGGTACGGAACGGCCCACTCGATCTCGTCGACCGTGACGCCTTCGGCCTCGGCGCGTGCGGCCATCGCCTCGAAGCCCTTCTTGATGGCGTCCTGGTGCGATCCGCTGAAGGCGGTGAAGACCAGGTCGCCCGCCCACGGGCTCCGCTCGGGCACGGGCAGTTGGTTGCAGTACTCGACCGTGCGCTTGACGTGGTCGATGTCGCTGAAGTCGATCTGGGGATCGATGCCCTGCGTGAGCATGTTGATCCCCAGGGCGACCAGGTCGACGTTGCCGGTGCGCTCGCCGTTGCCGAACAGGCAGCCCTCGATGCGGTCGGCGCCCGCCATGTAGCCCAGCTCCGCCGCAGCGACGGCGGTGCCGCGGTCGTTGTGCGGGTGCAGCGAGATGAGCACGTTCTCGCGGTGGTTCAGGTGGCGCGACATCCACTCGATCGAGTCGGCGTAGACGTTGGGGGTCGCCATCTCGACCGTCGCCGGCAGGTTGATGATGACCTTGCGCTCGGGAGTCGGCTCGAGGACCTCGAGCACCTGGTTGCAGATGTCGACGGCGAACTCGAGCTCGGTTCCGGTGTAGCTCTCGGGCGAGTACTCGTAGAACACGGCGGTCTCGGGCACGGTCTTCTCGTACTCGCGGCACAGGCGGGCACCGGTGAGGGCGATGTCGACGATGCCCTGCTGGTCGGTGCGGAAGACGACGTCGCGCTGGAGCACGCTGGTCGAGTTGTACAGGTGCACGATGGCTTGTTTTGCACCGGCGATCGACTCGTATGTGCGGGCGATGAGGTGCTCGCGCGCCTGGGTCAGAACCTGGATCGTCACGTCGTCCGGGATGCGATTCTCTTCGACGAGCTTGCGCACGAAGTCGAAGTCGGTCTGGCTCGCGCTCGGAAAGCCGACCTCGATCTCTTTGTAGCCCATCTGCACGAGCAACTCGAACATGACGAGCTTGCGCTCTGGGCTCATCGGATCGATCAGCGCCTGGTTTCCGTCGCGCAGGTCTACCGCGCACCAACGAGGTGCGGTGGTGATGCGGGCATCGGGCCACGTGCGATCCGGCAGATCGACGCGGATCTGCTCGTGGTACGGACGATACTTGTGGATCGGCGCGGACGTAGCGTTCTGGGTGTTCTTCATGATGTCGCTGTTCTCTCGTCAGATGAGGGGGCCGACACGAAGCTCCGCGACGAGGAGGGCCCTAGAACGAGGACTCGTCGCGGCAGCTAAGAAGAAGCAGGCCAAAGCGCATGGGTCGATGGTAGCAGGATGCTGCGGCCACCCGACTGAGACGATTCCGCTCGGTGCGACACCATGAGGGTATGAGTGTCTTTGCGCGCACGCTCGCCCTCCCGGCGACGGCTGCAGTCCTTCTCGCCATCACCAGCGGATGCGCCACCCCATCGGGAGGCACCCCACCGCCGTCCGCACCTGCTCTCGTCGTGGGCACCGGGACGGTCATCGAGGCCGCCGGTAGAGCGAAACTGTGCAGCGTCGTGGCCGAGTCGTACCCGCCCCAGTGCGGTGCGGGGATCGAACTGCGCGGCTGGACGTGGGAGGGGGTCGAAGGGAGCGACAAGGCTTCCGACGTCACGTGGGGCTCGTACGCCGTGCAGGGGAATGTCGACGGCGACGTCCTCAACGTGACCGAGCCACCGATCCTTCTCGCGCTCTATGACGTGGCCCCACGGGTTGCGACCGATGACCCCGCCCAAAAAAGCCTCGACGAGCGGTTCGGAGAGGGATTCCTCTGGATCGTCGAGCCGGGCTCGAACTGATCAGAACCCGAGGCGGCCCAGCTGCTTGGGGTCTCGCTGCCACTCTTTCGCGACGCGCACGCGAAGCGACAAGAAGACACGGGTGCCGACGAGGGGTTCGATGCCCGCCCGGGCCCGCGAGCCGACATCGGCGAGCCGCGAGCCCTTCGGGCCGATGATGATGCCCTTCTGGCTGTCGCGCTCGACGACGATGTTCGCAAAGATGTCGGTCAGGTCGGTGCCCTCGCGGGCCGCGATGTCTTCGATGGTCACGGCGATGGAGTGCGGGAGCTCATCGCGGACGCCCTCGAGCGCTGCTTCGCGGATGATCTCGGCGATCCGATCCGCCAGCGGCTCGTCGGTCACCACGCCCTCGTCATAGAGCGGGGGGCCGTCGGGAAGCATGCCGATCAGCTCGGCGACGAGCACCTCGAGCTGCTCACCGGCCGTCGCTGACAGCGGTATGACGCTCGCCCAGTCTTCGCGCAGAGCGTCGACCTCGAGCAGGCGCTCGGTGATCTGCTCGCGCGTCGCCGCGTCGGTCTTGGTGACGATGGCGACTTTCCTCGCGCGCGGGTAGCCGCTCAGCGACTCCGCGATGCGGCGGTCACCGGGACCGACCTTCTCCGTGGCGGGCACGCAGAATCCGATCACGTCGACGTCGCCCAGGACGGTGTCGACGAGGTCGTTCAGCCGCTGACCGAGGAGGGTGCGCGGTCGGTGGATTCCGGGTGTGTCCACGATGACGAGCTGGCCTTCCGGCCGGTTGACGATGCCGCGGATCGCGCGACGCGTGGTCTGGGGCTTGTCGCTGGTGATCGCGACCTTCTCACCGACGAGGGCATTGGTCAGGGTGGATTTGCCGACGTTGGGGCGGCCCACGAATGTGGTGAACCCCGAGTGGAACTCTTTCATTTGCTCTCTCCGGTCTGCGGCGCGCGGCCGTCGAAGGCCTGCGCTGCCGCTTCAAGACTGTCGGTGCGTTCGACGAAGACCGTGGCCAGTCCCCGACCCCGGCCGCGCGACGCGCCACCGGTCATGGTGAGCCCGGCGTACTGCGCGGTGGCACCCGGCTGCGGAACACGGCCCAGCGCCTTGCCGAGCAGGCCGCCGATCGAATCGACGTCGTCGTCGTCGAGTTCGATCCCGAAGAGGTCGCCGACTTCGTCGAGACCGACGCGGGCGCTCAGACGGTACCGACCGGGTTCGAGTTCGACGACCTCTGTCGAGCGCGCGTCGTACTCGTCGGAGATATCGCCGACGAGCTCCTCGATGAGGTCTTCGAGGGTGACGAGACCCGCGACTCCGCCGTACTCGTCGACGGCGAGGCAGACGTGCACCGCGTCGCGCCGCATCTTCTGCAGCAGCGTCTCGGCCTTCATCGACTCGGGGACGAACATCGCGGGTCGCGCGATCTTGCGGATGGGGGCGTCACGCCATGATCCCTGGGCCTCGAACCCGAACTGCACGAGGTCTTTCAGATACAGCATCCCGACGATGTCATCGCGTTCGTCGTCGACGAGCGGAAGCCGGGAATGGCCGGTGTCGAGGAACAGGGTCATCGCCGAGCGGGTGGAGGCGGCCGCGTCGACCGTGGTCATGTCGGTTCGCGGGATCATCACTTCGCGGACGTAGCGATCGGTGAAATCGAACACCGAGTGGATCAGTTCGCGATCGTCCTCTTCGATGAGTTCGTTCTCGGCGGCCTCGTCGATGATGCTCAGAAGCTGGTCCTCCGAGGCGAACGAGGCGCCTTTCGCGGCGCCCGGGGTGACGCGGTTGCCGAGGGCGACGAGCCCGTGGGCGAGCGGACCGAGCAGAAGGCGCACCCCTCGGACGATCGGCGCCGCGCCCTGCAGCAGACCGCGGGCATGGTGCCGTCCCACTGATCGTGGGCTGGCTCCGACCAGGACGAACGAGATGCCGGTCATCAAGACGGCGGCGGCGAGCATCGCCCACCAGATGTTGTCGAACAGCAGCGTGAAGGCGACGGTGACGAGCACCGCGGCGGCCGTCTCGGCGAGAACACGGATGAACACGACCGCGTTGGCGTGCGCCTCGGGGTCATCGGCGATCTTCTGCAGCGATGAGGCGTTGCGGCCCTCGGCGGCCAGGTCGACGAGGTCGGCGCGCGAGGTGACTCCGAGGGCGGCGTCGAGGGCGGCCATGAGGCCGCCGAACGAGACGAGGAGAAGAGCCGCGAGGAGCAGGAGGGTTTCTGTCATGCGCGGCGACGGCGCCGCTCGGCGGTCTGGAAACCGGCGATGAGCTCTTTCTGCAGCGCGAACATCTCGCGTTCTTCCTCGGGCTCCGCGTGGTCGAATCCGAGCAGGTGCAGGAGGCCGTGCGTCGTGAGCATGATCAGCTCGTCTTGCGTGGAGTGCTTCGCGGCCACCGCCTGCGTCTCGGCTACCTGGGGACACAGCACGATGTCGCCGAGCAACCCGGCCGGCGTCGGTGCATCGTCGGTGCCCGGACGAAGTTCGTCCATCGGAAAGCTCAGCACGTCGGTCGGGCCGGGCTCGTCCATCCACTGCACGTGCAGTGCTTCCATCGCGCCCTCATCGACGAGCACGATCGCGAGATCGGCGTCGGGGCTCACGCGCATCTCGGCGAGGTCGAACTCCATGAGGCGAAGGAGCACTTGCTCGTCGACCTCGATACCCGACTCGTTGTTGATCTCGATGGTCACGGTCGTCCTCGTCTCGGCTGGTGATCGCGGGGCGGTGTCGGTCGGCCGCCACGCCGGTCGACACGGTTCGCGAACTCGGCTGCTTCGTCGCGCTCGCGCCGCGTGGCGAGTCGCTCCTCGTCGTACTCCGTGTACGCGTCGACGATCCGACCGACCAGATTGTGGCGCACCACGTCGGCACTGGTGAGGAACGCGAAATGGATGTCGTCGATGTCGCGCAGAACGCGGGTGACGAGCCTCAGCCCGGAAGCGCCCTGCGGGAGGTCGACCTGCGTGATGTCACCGGTGATCACCATGCGCGTTCCGAACCCGAGACGTGTGAGGAACATCTTCATCTGTTCGGGGGTGGTGTTCTGCGCCTCGTCGAGAACGACGAACGAGTCATTCAGCGTGCGTCCGCGCATATACGCCAGAGGTGCCACCTCGATCGTCCCCGAGGCCATGAGCTTCGGAACCAGTTCGGGGTCCATCATCTCGTTCAGCGCGTCGTACAGCGGCCGCAGGTAGGGGTCGATCTTGTCTGTCAGCGAGCCCGGCAAGAAGCCGAGCCGCTCGCCCGCCTCGACGGCCGGGCGGGTCAGGATGATGCGGCTGACCTCTTTGCGCTGAAGCGCCTGCACGGCCTTCGCCATCGCCAGGTATGTCTTGCCCGTTCCGGCCGGACCGATCCCGAACACGATCGTGCTCTCGTCGATCGCATCGACGTAGGCCCTCTGTCCGAGGGTCTTGGGGCGGATCGCCTTGCTGCGCGAGGTCAGGATCGCCTCGCCGAGCACCTCGGAGGGGCGCGGCCCACCCTCGGAACGTAGAATGCGGCTCGAACTGCTGACGTCGGCGGGCTCGAGCCCGTGGCCGGCCTTCGTCATCGCGATCAACTCTTCGACGAGCGAAAGGGCACCGGCGACGGCGACGGCCTCGCCCGAGAGGGTGATCTCGTTGCCTCGCACCATCACGTCGACCCCGGGGTGCTCCTTCTCGACGACGCGCAGGAGGCGGTCCTGCGGGCCGAGGAGCTGCACCATCGCGACACCGTCGACGTAGACGTGCTCGACGACGACGCCGTCGGAGGACTCAGGCATTCAGGCTCTTCTCATCGAGGTCGCCCGCGAGGACGTGTGCGTGCACATGGAAGACGGTTTGACCGGCACCCGCGCCGGTATTGAAGACAAGACGGAAGTCTCCGTCGGCGTGCTCGGTCGCGACCGTGTGCGCGAGCGCGATGACCTCGGCGAGAAGCGCGGGGTCGTGAGACGCCAACTCGACGACGCTCCGGTACTCCCCCGTCTTGGGGATGACGAGCAGGTGCACGGGCGCCTGCGGTGCGATGTCGCGGATGGCGAAGACGTTCTCGGTCTCGGCGACGATCTCTGCCGGGATCTCGCCCTCGAGAATGCGCGTGAAGATCGACGATTCAGTCATATCCGCCAGTCTACCGGCGTGGCGTGCCGCGGCTCGGGGTGAGACGGCACGGGTGCGACGACTCGGGGGACGAACGCGATCACCAGCGCCCGAGGCGCACGCTCACCACCGCGAGGGCCGCCGCTCCCGCGGTCGACGTGCGAAGCACCGTGCGTCCGAGGCGCACCGGCCGGGCACCCGCGCCCTCGAGGGCAGCGAGCTCGCCGGGGGCGATCCCGCCCTCGGGACCGACGACGAGGATCACGTCGCCGCCGGCTGCAACCAGCTCGGTCGCGCTGAGAGTTTCGGTCGCACGCGGTTCGAGCAGCAGCATCCGATTGTCTGCCGCTAAAGCGACCAGATCGGCGGTCTTCGCCAGCGGACGCACCTCGGGAATCCAGGCGCGATGAGCTTGCTTCGACGCCTCGCGCACGATGGTCGTCCAGCGCGCGACGCCCTTCTCGGCCTTCGCATCCCACCGCGACACGCTGCGCTCGGCCTGCCACGGCAAGATCGCGTCGACGCCGAGCTCAGTCGCGGCCTGCACCGCGAGCTCGTCCCGGTCACCCTTCGCGAGGGCCTGCGCGAGCAGGATCCGCGGCTGCGGGGCCGGCTCGTCGCGACGGTCGTCGACACGCACCACGACCTCGCGCGGGCTGACGGTCGTGGTGCGTCCGGTGAGCCAGACGCCGCGACCGTCACCAACCGTCACGTCCTCGTCGACGCGAAGACGACGGACGACGGCGGCGTGGTGCGCCTCGGCGCCGTCGAGGACGACGTCATCTCCGGGGTGGGCCGCCGCGGCCGCGTCGGTGACGAAGTGGAGCGCCACGGTCAGACGTTGCGGAACCGGTCACGGAGCTTCGCGAAGAGGCCCTGGTGGAACTCGGCCAGGTGCGGTGCGGGCGCCTTGGTGCGTTTCGCGAAGTCTTCGATCAGCGACCGCTCCTTCGCGTCGAGGCGCGTCGGGGTGACCACGTGCACGCCGATGCGCAGGTCTCCGCGCTGGGTGCCTCGCAGGGGCGTGACACCGCGGCCCTTGATCGTGAGCACGTCACCCGACTGCACACCGGCGCGGATCTCGAGGTCGACCGAGCCGTCGAGCGCGGTGATCGCGGTCTCGGTGCCGAGGATCGCGTCGGGCATCGAAACCTCGAGGGTGGCCAGCAGGTCGTCGCCGTCCCGGCTGAAGGTCTCGTGCGGGGCGACGGTCACCTCGAGGTAGAGATCGCCGTTCGGACCACCGGCGGGCCCGACTTCACCCGAACCCGGAAGCTGCAACCGCAGGCCCGTCTCGACTCCCGCGGGGATGTCGACCGACACGGTGCGGCGGGCGCGGACGCGTCCCTGGCCCTGGCAGGTGGCGCAGGGGTAGGGGATGGTCGTGCCGTGCCCCTGGCACGTGCCGCAGGGCTGGTTCGTGACGACGTTTCCGAGGAGGCTTCGGACGGTGCGCTGGATGTGACCGCTGCCGTGGCAGATGTCGCAGGTCACTTCGGAAGTACCGGGCTGGGTGCACGCGCCGTTGCAGGTCTCGCAGAGCACGGCGGTGTCGACCTCGAGGTCGCGGTGCACACCGAAGACGACGTCGTCGAGCTCGAGGGTGACTCGCACGAGGGCGTCCTGTCCGCGTTCGCGCCGCGATCGCGGCCTCGGCCCGCGGCTGCCGCCGCCCCCGCCGCCCGCTCCGCCGAAGAACGTCTCGAAGATGTCGCTGAAGCCGCCGAACCCGGCTGCTCCCCCGCCACCGCCGAAGGCACCGGTGTCACCGCCCATGTCGTAGCGACGGCGCTGTTCGGCGTCGCTCAGGACGTCGTAGGCGTGCGTGACGAGCTTGAACTTCTCGGATGCGTCATCGCCCGGGTTCACGTCGGGGTGAAGCTGGCGGGCGAGACGTCGGTACGCCTTCTTGATATCGTCGGTGCTCGCGTCGCGCGCGACACCGAGGACCTCGTAGTGGTCAGCCACAGTCGCCTTCCTGCCCGCTCGTGGCGGGGATCGTCATGGACGGATGCCGCGTCAGCGGGCGTTCTCGTCGTCTTCGAGCATCCTGGTCAAATGGTGGGCGACGGCGCGAACCGCCGCCAGGTGCGAGGGGTAGTCCATTCGCGTCGGCCCCAGAAGCCCCACGCGGGCTCCGGTGCCGGATGCGTCGTAGTCGCTCGCGAGAACGGACGCCTCGATCAGGCCGAACGGTTCGTTCTCGCGTCCGATGCTGGCCGCCAGCCCTTTCGCGTCGACGACCATCTCGGTCATGAGCTTCAGGAGCGTGACCTGCTCCTCGATCGCCTCCAGCAGCGGGTAGATGCTGCCCCGGAAATCGGACTCACGTCGAGCGAGGGTGGCGGCCCCGGCCATGACGAGACGATCCTGGCGGAACTCCTCGAGCTCTTCGACGAGCACGCGCAGAATCGCGTGCGCGGCAGCATCCACCCCCACCGCCGGCAGGGTCGCGGCTGCGAGGGCTTCGGTGATCCGCTGCGTGGCGTCGCCCACGAGGTGACCGACGACCACGGCAGAGATGCGGGCCCGCAGTTGGATGAGCTCGGCCTCGGTCGGCTCGTCACGGACGAAAGCGATGCGCTGGGAGACCCGCCCGGTGTCGGTGACGACGATCACGAGCAGGCGGCCCGAGCCCAGATCGACCAGCTCGACGTGCGTGACGTTGGCGCGGGCGAACGAGGGGTACTGCACGATCGCGACCTGGCCGGTGAGCTGGGTGAGGGCGCGCACCGTGCGGGCCAGCAGGTCGTCGAGGTCGCCGGAGCCGTCGAGGAAAGACGCGATCGCATTGCGCTGAGCGGGATTCAGAGGCCGGAGGTCTGCGAGATGGTCGACGAAGACGCGGTAACCCTTGTCTGTGGGAATGCGACCCGATGAGGTGTGGGGCGCGGCGATCAACTCTTCGTCTTCGAGCAGCGCCATGTCGTTTCGGATCGTGGCCGCCGACACCCCGAAGGCGTGGCGCTCGACGATCGCCTTGCTACCCACCGGCTCGCGTGTGTCGACGTAGTCCTGCACGATCGCACGGAGAACCTGGAGTCCGCGTTCGCTGACCATGGCTCTCCTCTCGCGTCTCTGGCACTCGTCTGGCGTGAGTGCCAATTCTAGCGGATCGTGCGGGCCGTGGCCGTGGCCATCACGCCGTCAATGCGCGCACCACGGTGTCGGCGAGAAGGCGCCCCCGCCGGGTGAGGACGATGCGCCCCGAGGTGACCGGTCCGCCATCGATGAGTCCGCCGTCGACCAGCGACGCCACCGCGCGTCGGCCCCCGGCGGTGAGCTCGGCGACGGGGAGGCCCTCGCGGATGCGCGAGCGCAGCAGGACCGACTCCAGGTGCCGCGCCCCGGGGTCGGGACGCTCGCGCGCGGCGGCCGGCGACTCCCCCGCGGCGAGCCGTTGCGCGTAAGCCGCCGGATGCTTCACGTTCCACCAGCGCAGGCCCGCGACATGGCTGTGGGCGCCCGGCCCGAATCCCCACCAGTCGGAGCCTCGCCAGTACGCGAGATTGTGCTGTGAGCGCTGGGCGTCGTTGCGCGCCCAGTTCGACACCTCGTACCAGTCGAACCCGGCGGCGGCGAGAAGGTCGTCGGCGAGCTCGTACATGTCGGCCTGCGTGTCGTCGTCGGGGGCGACGACCTCGCCGCGGCGGATCTGCCGGGCGAGCTTCGTGCCGTCCTCGACGATCAGCGCGTAGGCGGAGAGGTGGTCGGGCTCGAGCGCGACGGCCGTCTCGACCGACGCACGCCAGTCGTCGAGCGACTCTCCGGGGGCGCCGTAGATGAGGTCGACGCTGACAGCGAGACCGGCGTCGCGAGCGGCAGAGACGGCGGTCGCCACGTTCTCGGGATCATGCGTCCGATCGAGCGCCGCGAGTACGTGGGGCATCGCCGACTGCATGCCGATAGAGAGGCGGGTGACACCGGATGCTGCGAGCTCGCGCACGACGGCGGGTGTCACGGTGTCGGGATTCGCCTCGACGGTGATCTCGGCGTCGTCTGCCAGGCCGAAGGCTGCCGCCACCCCGTCGAGCATGCGCGCGAGGTCGCCGGCGGGGAGGAGCGTCGGCGTGCCGCCCCCGAAGAAGACCGTCTGTGCGGGACGCACGGCATCCGACCGTTCGAGCACCCGCCGAGCCAGTGTGATCTCGTTGCGCACGGTGTCGGCGTACTGGTCTTGCCGCGCCCCGCGCAGTTCGGTGGCGGTATAGGTGTTGAAGTCGCAATAGCCGCACCGCACCCGGCAAAACGGAACATGCAGATAGACGCTGAAGGGGGTCGACGGGTCGTGCGCGAGATCGTCGGGCAGCGCACCGTCGGGGGGCGCGGGGTCGCCGAGAGGAAGGGCCGACCCCATCAGGCGGGTGTCGTGTACATCGGCGAGATCGCCCGGAAGTACCGGGAGAACAGCTCGCGCCGACGCTGGCGGACCATCGCGGGGAAAAGCCGGTAGAGCAGAGCCACCGGGCGGTCGAACGCCCGCACGGTGAACCAGACCTCGTCGTTCTCGCGCCATTCGAGGAGGAACAGCTCCTCGCCGCTGACGACCGAATCGCCCACGGTACCGAGAGCGAAACCCACGCGCCGAGGATCTTCGATCACCGAGATCACGCGAGCCTCGGCATCGGCGCGATAGCGGCCCGCGTGGCCGCGCAGGTGCACGGTCGTCCCCGGGCCGACGAAGGGGGTTCCGTCGACGTCGAAGCGCTGATCGGAGTCGAGCCTGCTGGGTGCGACCGGGCGACCCTCCCCGTCGTAACCGACGCCGGTGTACGACGGCCCTGCGGCGGGACGCACGTCAGCGATCGTGAGACCGCCCTCGCGCTGCGCCGCCCACGCCAGAAGAGCCTCGCCCGCCGTGGTGAAGCGCTCCTCACCGCTGCCGATGCGCCACGTCTCTTCGGCGGGGATCGACCGCTCGGGCGGATACTGCAGAAGATCGGGGGCCTGGGTGGCGCCGACCGCGGCGTAATCCACCGTCTCGTCCTTGAAGGTGCCGCGACGCACGGGAGTCGGTCCTACTTCTTCTCTTCGACGTCGCCCGAGAGGGCCGCGATGAACGCGCCCTGGGGGACTTCGACACGACCGATGGTCTTCATGCGCTTCTTGCCCTCCTTCTGCTTCTCGAGAAGCTTTCGCTTGCGGCTGATGTCGCCGCCGTAGCATTTCGCCAGCACGTCTTTGCGGATCGCGCGGATGCTCTCCCGCGCGATGATCCGCGCGCCGATCGCGGCCTGGATGGGGATCTCGAACTGCTGGCGCGGGATGAGTTTGCGCAGACGCTCCGTCATGAGGGTGCCGTAGGCGTACGCCTTCTCCCTGTGCACGATCGCACTGAAGGCGTCGACCTTCTCGCTCTGGAGGAGGATGTCGACCTTGACGAGGTCGGCGTCCTGCTGACCGGAGGGCTCGTAGTCGAGGCTCGCGTAGCCCTGCGTCTTGCTCTTCAGCTGATCGAAGAAGTCGAAGACGATCTCGCCGAGCGGCATGTTGTAGCGGATCTCGACGCGGTCCTCACTGAGGTAGTCCATTCCGAGCAGCGAGCCCCGTCGCTGCTGGCACAGCTCCATGACCGTGCCGACGAAATCTTTCGGAAGGAGGATCGCGGCCTTCACCATCGGCTCCGACACCGATGCGACACGACCGTCGGGATACTCGCTGGGGTTGGTCACGACGATGGTCTCGCCGATGTCGGTCTTGACCTCGTAGACCACGCTCGGGGCAGTGGCGATCAGCTCGAGATCGAACTCGCGCTCCAGGCGCTCGGTGATGATCTCGAGGTGGAGGAGGCCGAGGAACCCGCATCGGAACCCGAAGCCCAGGGCGACGGAGGTCTCGGGCTCGTAGACGAGCGATGCGTCGGAGAGCTTGAGTTTGTCGAGCGCTTCGCGCAGATCGGCGTAGTCGCTCTGCTCGATGGGGTACAGGCCCGAGTACACCATCGGCTTCGGGTCGGTGTAGCCGGGCAGTGCCACGGTCGCGGGGGAACGGTGCGTGGTGATCGTGTCGCCGACCTTCGACTGGCGCACGTCTTTCACACCCGTGATCAAGTAGCCGACCTCGCCGACGCCCAGACCCCGCGAGGGTGTGGGCTCGGGACTCGACACGCCGATCTCGAGCAGCTCGTGGGTCGCGCGTGTCGACATCATCTGGATGCGCTCGCGCGGCTCGAGGCTGCCGTCGATCATGCGCACGTAGGTGATCACGCCGCGGTAGGAGTCGTAGACCGAGTCGAAGATCATGGCGCGGGCCGGGGCATTCGGATCGCCCTTCGGGGCGGGGATGTCGCGCACGATGCGGTCGAGGAGCTCTTCGACGCCCTGGCCCGTCTTTCCGCTGACGCGGAGGACGTCTTCGGGCCTGCCACCGATGAGACCGGCGAGCTCGGCGGCGAACTTGTCGGGATCGGCGGCCGGGAGGTCGATCTTGTTGAGGACCGGGATGATCGTGAGGTCGTTCTCGAGTGCGAGGTACAGGTTCGCGAGGGTCTGCGCCTCGATCCCCTGCGCGGCATCGACGAGCAGCACGGCACCCTCGCACGCGGCGAGCGAGCGGCTGACCTCGTAGGTGAAGTCGACGTGGCCGGGGGTGTCGATCATGTTCAGGGTGTGCACCCCGTCGGTCCCCGAACCCGTCGAGGGGCCCGCCCACGGCATGCGAACGGCCTGGCTCTTGATCGTGATGCCGCGCTCGCGTTCGATGTCCATGCGGTCGAGGTACTGCGCGCGCATGTCGCGATCGGACACGACGCCGGTGATCTGCAGCATCCGATCGGCCAGCGTCGACTTTCCGTGGTCGATGTGGGCGATGATGCAGAAGTTGCGGATCACCTCGGGCGGAGTCGCGGAGGGCTCGAGGGAATGTGAGGCGCGAGGTGACATGTTCCGTCGATTCTACGGGCGACGGGGCGGCGCCGCGGGCGCGGGGAGGCGCCGGATGCCCTCGAGGATGCTGTCGAGGTCGCTCGCGAGGCAGATACGGATCCACCCTTCGCCCTCCGCCCCGAACGCCGAGCCCGGCGCCACGGCGACGCCCCGCTCGTCGAGGAACCGCAGGCACCACGCGGCGACGTCGCCTTCGCTGACGTGCGAGACGTCGATCCAGAGGTAGAAAGCGCCCGTCGGACGCAGATAGCCGAACCCGCGCTCGTCGAGAAGGGCGGATGCGGCGACGAGGTTCTCGGCGTAGTGCGCCGCGGCGGTCGCCACCGCGTCTTGCGGGCCGTCGATGGCGGCCAGCGCCGCGTACTGCGCCGGGGTGTCGACGCAACTGATGGCCGCCTCCTGCACCCGCAGCATGACGTCCTGCCAACCGGGCGGAGTGACGAGCCAGCCCACGCGCGCACCGGTCATCGCGTAGGTCTTCGAGGTCGAGAACACGGTGAAGACGCGTCCGTCGGTGTCGAAGGTGGCGGGGCTCACGTGCGCACGGCCCCAGGTGAAGCGCTCGTACACCTCGTCGCTGACCACCCACAGATCGTGGCGGCGGGCGAAGTCGACGAGGGCGGCGATGGTCGTCGCGTCGTAGGTGACACCGAGCGGATTCGACGGACTGTTGATGACGATCGCGCGGGTGCGCGGGCCGACCAGCGCTTCGAGTCCGGCCAGATCGGGGACGAAACCGTTCTCGGGCCGTAAGACGTAGGGCACGGGCGTCGCCTGCAGGAGATGCGCGTTCATCGTGAAGGTCGTGTAGCCCGGGTCGGGGATGAGCACCTCGTCACCGGCCGTCAGGGTAAGGGTCATCGCCTGGTGCAGGGCCTGCGTGCCGCCGACGGTCACCCAGATCTGCTCGACGTCGACCTCGAGTTGGTTCTCGCGCGCGAGCTTGCGGGCGATCGCCTCGCGAAGCGGTCGGATGCCACCGTTCGGCGTGTAACGGACGTCACCGCGCCGCCAGGCGGAAGACCCCGCGTCGCGCACCGGCTCGGCGACCGCCATGCCCGGCTCCCCCACGGCGAGGACGATCGTGCCGGGCCGTTGAAGGGCGACCTCGAGAATGCGACGCACACCCGAACCCGCCATTCCGAAGACGTGGGAGGGAATTGCGGGCATGCGGGAAGTCTATTTCCGGGCGGCACGCGCCCTGGCGCTTCGATTCGCGTCACCCGTTGTTCATCTCGGAGCAACCCCGACGTCCGGGGGGTCGGACAAGATCGAGCCAGGTCCCCCCGACCCCCGATCGACACCACGTCGGTGTCGATCGCCGTGCGCCCCCACCCTGGAGAAGACTCTGTGACGTCGCATTCCCCGACCTCCGACCGCTTCGAACACGCGAGAGGAGGCAAGGGCCGTGCGCTCGCCGCGAGTGCGGTCGTCACCGCCCTCGCTGTGGGCTCGTTCGGTATCGCCGCGCTGCCTGCCCAGGCCGCAGTGAGCCCGACGGCCGCTGTCGTCATCAACGAGGTCTACGGCGGTGGGGGGAACTCCGGTGCGACCCTGACGAACGACTTCGTCGAACTCGTCAACGTGAGCACCACCGCTCAGAGCATCGACGGCTGGAGCCTGCAGTACGGTTCCGCGGGCGGCGCGTTCAATTCGCAGCTGCCCTTGACCGGGAGCATCCCGGCCGGCGCGCATTACCTCGTCCAGCTGGCGAAGGGCACGGGCGGCACGGAAGCGCTGCCGACCCCCGACGCAGAAGGCACCCTCGCACTCAGCGGCACGGGCGGCAAGGTCGCGCTCGCGAACGCGGCGGGCCTCGTGCAGACCCCCACCGACGCCAGCGTCGTCGACTGGGTGGCCTACGGCCCCGCCGCGACCCCCGCTGCCGGCGGCTCGCCCGCACCGGCGGCCTCGAACACGACGAGCGTTTCGCGCAACGCCACGCACACCAACACCGCGGTCAACGGCGCCGACTTCACCGCCGGTGCACCCACGCCGACCAACAGCGGCGTGACGCCCGACCCGGAGCCGACCGACCCCACGAATGCGACCATCGCCGAGATCCAGGGGACGACCGACACGTCACCGCTCGCCGGGCAGACCGTCACCACCGAGGGTGTCGTCACCGCGCGCTACCCCACCGGCGGCCTGAACGGCTACATCATCCAGACGGCCGGAACCGGGGGCACGCTCGACTGGGCGACCCACGTCGCTTCGGACGCCGTCTTCGTCTACTCCCCCGCGGGCGTGAACGCCGTTGCGCTCGGCGACACCGTGCGCGTCACCGGCGCTGTGAGCGAGTACAACGGGACCACGCAGATCACGGTCGCCGCAGAAGGCTCGACGGTCATCGCCGACGCGGCCGCTGTCGCTCCCGCAGCTGTCGCCTGGCCTCGCGAGGGCGATCGCCGCGAAGCCCTCGAGTCGATGCTCGTGCAGCCGCAGGGCGACTACACGGTGAGCAACACGTATTCGACGGGCAATTACGGTGAAGTCGGTCTCGCGACCGGCACGGAGCCGCTCCGCCAGCCCACCGATGCCGCTCGCCCCGGCACTCCGGAGGCCGCCGCGGTGACCGCCGACAACGCTGAGCGCGCCATCGTGCTCGACGATGCCTCGACCACAAACTTCGACAGCGTCGCCGGCTCCGCTTTGACGCCGCCATACATCTCGCTGACCGAGCCGATCTCCGTCGGCGGCCGGGTCACGTTCGACGAGCCCGTCGTCGTCGCCTTCAGCTTCGGTGCCTGGAAGTTCAACCCCACAGTGCACCTCGTCGGCGACGGCACCGGTGCGAACGACGGAGTGACCTTCACCAGCCCGCGCACCCCCGCCCCGGCCTCGGTCGGCGGCGACGTGAGCGTCGCGTCGTTCAACGTGCTGAACTACTTCACCACCCTCGGCACCGACACCTCTACGTGCACGGCCTACGTCAGCCGCGATGGCACCGAGCGCAACAACGTGAGCGGCGGCTGCGACCAGCGAGGCGCCTGGGACGCGGAGGACTTCGAGCGTCAGCAGACGAAGATCGTCGAGGCCATCAACGCTCTGGACGCCTCGGTCGTCGGTCTGATGGAGATCGAGAACTCGGCGGCCCTCGGCGAGGAGACCGACGAGGCCGTCGCTTCGCTCGTCGCCGCGCTGAACGCCGATGCCGGTTCCGATGTCTGGGACTTCATCCCCTCCTCGGCCGACCTGCCTGACGCAACCACCCGCGACGTCATCACGAACGCGATCATCTACCAGGTCGCCGAGGCGGCGCCGGTCGGCGACTCGCTCGCGCTGGGAGACCAGTCGGACGCCGGTGAGGCGTTCGGCAACGCCCGCGAGCCGATCGCCCAGGTGTTCGAGCCCGTCGACGGTGGCGAAGAGTTCCTGTTCGTCGTGAACCACTTCAAGTCGAAGGGTGCACCGCGCGAGGGTGATGTCGTACCTCCCGGAGACCTCGACAGCAACGACGGCCAGAGCTTCTTCAACGCCGCCCGAGTGAACCAGGCCACCGCGCTCACCGAGTGGGTGGAAGAGATCCAGGGTGACACCGAATCGGTGCTGCTCGCCGGCGACTTCAACTCCTACGGCCAGGAAGACCCGATGCAGGTCTTCTTCGACGGAGGCTACGAAGACGCCGAGGCCGTTCTCGAGCTCGACGAATCGAGCTACTCGTTCAGCGGCCTCTCCGGATCGCTCGACCACATCCTCATGAACGAGGCTGCGCGCGAGCGGACCACGGGTGGGGACATCTGGAACATCAACTCGGGTGAAGCGCTCGCGTTGGAGTACAGCCGTTACAACTACTTCGCCACGTCGTTCCACGAGAACAGCCCGTACCGTTCGTCGGACCACGATCCGATCAAGGTCGGAATGTCGAGCGGTGCCGTCGAGGAACCGACCGAAGAAGACCCGGGCACGGATGACCCCGGAACCGAGAACCCCGTCGGCGAGGTGCCGAACGGCACTTGGGCGACCGTGACCGTGTCACCCGAGCCCGTCGAACAGGGCGGTTCGCTGTCGGTCACCGTCACCGGCCTCGAGCCGGGGCAGCAGATCGCCGCCACGCTGTTCAGCGATCCGATCGTGGCGAAGGGCATCCCCGCCGCCGACGCGTCGGGCCGCACCACCTTCGCCATCGCCATCCCGGCCGACTTCGCGCTCGGCGAGCACGAGCTGGTCGTCACGGCGGCGAACGAGAGCCCGATCCGGGTCTCGGTCACGGTCGTCGCGAACGGCGTGTTGGCTGTCACGGGCTCCGAGCTGCCGCTCGGTGTGGCGCTGGGCGCGGGCTTCCTGCTCGTCGCCGGCGGCCTGACCTACGCGCTTCGGCGCCGGTCACCGCTGACGCGCTAGTCGGCACGAACGCGCCCCCTGCTCGACTTCGGTCGGGCAGGGGGCGCGTCGTATGTTGGAGGCATGTCGGTCGGGGTCGTGTTCGTCCACGGCATCCGCACGTCTGCCAGCATGTGGCGCCCGCAGCTCGAGTATCTGGCCGAACGGGGCAATCGGGCGTTCGCCGTCGACCTCCCCGGCCACGGCACGCGAATGGCCGAGCCGTTCACCCTCGCCGAGTCTTTCGACACGATAGACCGCGCGGTCAAGGATGCTGCGAAGCACGGGCCAGTGATGCTGGTGGGGCACTCCATGGGCGGTGTCCTCTCCCTCGAGTACGCGGGATCCGAGACGGCCCCTGCCCTGGCCGCCTTCATCGGGGCGGGCTGCACCGCCGTCCCGAGAGGCGCGGGCCTCCGCGCCTACCGCGGATTCTTGAAGGGATTCGATTCGCTCCCCGACCGCGGTGCCGCCCTCACGGACTACGTCCTGGCTCGAACGCTTCCCGACGAGACCCGCCAGGATTTCGGCGCGGGTGGCTACGCCTACGACGCTCAGCACATCGCGCTGGCCGCCCTTACGGCCCTCGATCCGCTGCGGGCGGTCCGCAGCATCCGTTCTCCCCTGTGGTTCGTGAACGGACAGTTCGACCAGCTCCGAGTGAACGAGTCGCTCTTCATGCGTACAGTCCCCCACGCCGAACTCATCGTCGTGCCGCGCACCTCCCATCTGGTGACCGCGATGCGGCCGCAGATCTTCAACGCCGTCCTCCACCTCGCGATAACGACAGCCGAGCAGACCTGATAGACTCGGGGTTTGACTTGCGTGTGGGTTTCCCACCCTCACGACCACCGTGCGACAGCCCTCTTCTGTTTCTCGGTATCTGTCCTCATCCTCCGAACGAAAGACCGTCGAACGTGGCGAATATCAAGTCGCAGATCAAGCGCAACAAGACCAACGCGAAGGCCAACGAGCGCAACAAGGCCGTCAAGAGCGGACTCCGCACCGAGGTGCGCCGTGCCCGCGAGGCCGTCGCCGCCGGCGACAAGGCCGCCGCCGAGCTGGCCCTCGCAAAGGCCGCCAAGAAGCTCGACAAGGCCGTGAGCAAGGGCGTCATCCACCAGAACCAGGCATCGAACCGCAAGTCGGCGATCGCCAAGCAGGTCGCTGCTCTCTGAGCCGATCGCTTCGAAAAGCCCGTCCCGTTCACGGGGCGGGCTTTCGTCGTTCCAGACCTCCCTGCGCTCCCGGGTCAGTCGCCGAACGAGGTGCGCGTGGCGATCACGGTGATCATGCGCTCGAGGGCGAACACCGGATCACGCGAGGCACCCTTCACTTCTGAATCGGCGCGTGCGACCGCGTGGATCGCCATGCCGAGCGTGGCCTG
The DNA here is from genome assembly GCF_043556445.1 of Microbacterium shimangi. Classification (NCBI taxonomy): domain Bacteria; kingdom Bacillati; phylum Actinomycetota; class Actinomycetes; order Micrococcales; family Microbacteriaceae; genus Microbacterium; species Microbacterium shimangi. The sequence goes on along the minus strand of NZ_JBIGII010000004.1, from coordinate 586,332 downwards.
AGACCAGCCGACGAGATCGCGTCGCGCGCGGTCGACCTGCCAGTCCTTCATTCCCAGTCGAGCGGCGAGCACCCCCGACGGCTCGCGACTGCCGGCGACCCGTGCCATGGTGCGCACCTTCATCGCCACGGCGGCCACGAGCGGCACCGGGTCTGCGCCCGAAGCGAGTGCCTGTCGGAGCGCGAGGAGCGCGTCGCCATATCGACCGGCTATCGCCGTGTCGGCGACCGTGAACGCCGACGTCTCGACGCGACCGCCGTAGTAGCGCTCGACGATGCGGTCGTCGATATCGCCCGCCACGTCGGAGATGAGCTGCTGGCAGGCCGCGGCGAGCTCTGTGACGTCGTCGGCGAACGCCGAGACGAGGGCACGAAGCGCCGTGGGGGCGATGCGCCGTCTCGCCGCCGAGAATTCACCCGCCGCGAAGTCGTACCGATCGCTGTCGCGCTTGATGGCGGCGCACGGGATCTCGATACCGCTCCCCTGCCCCGCGCGCACGGCGTCGAGGAGCTTCTTGCCGCGAACACTCGCCCCGGTGTGGCGCAGGATCACCGTCGCGCCCTCTTGCGGATGCTGGAGGTAGGCCAGCGCCTCGGTGAGGAACGTGTCGGATGCCTTCTCGACGCCCCCGACGCGCACCAATCGCGGTTCGCCGAAGAGCGATGGCGAACTCACACCCAGCAGCGTTCCCGCGGCGTAGTCGTCGGCGCGCACGTCGGCGATCTCGAGACTCGGATCTTCGGCCCGCAGGTAGTCGCGCACACCGGCGATCGCGCGCTCGGCGCAGACCTCTTCGGGACCAGAGATCAGCACCACGGGGGCGGGACGCGGCTCGCGCCATGACACCTGAGGAATCGCCGACTTCACCTTCGCCGGAGCGGATCGACGCGGTGCGGCTGCCATGGACCCAGCCTATCCAGCGCCTGCGACGTCGCGTTCCCGCCACAGCCGGAGCACCCCGTCATCGTCTTCCCACACCGCCACGATCCCTTCCTCGTCGGTGCGCGCGACGGTCGCACCGACCGATCGGAGAATGTCCAGCAGGGTCGCTCGGGGATGACCGTAGTCGTTGTCGACGCCGACCGTGATGAGCCCGAGCGTCGGGCTGGCTGAGCGGTAGAGGCCCTCGTCCTGATCGGCACTGCCGTGGTGGGCGACTTTCACCACGTCGTACGCGGCCAGCGGCTCGGCTCGCTGCATCGCCCGTTGCGCCTCGGCCGACAGGTCTCCGAGGAGGAGGGTGTCGGGTATCCCCCCGCCGCGGACGTCGAGCGCGACGCTGGCGTCGTTGCCGGGCTCGGCCGACCCGTCGGGCCAGAGCACGCGCCACCGCGCCTCGCCGAGGAGGCCTTGCATTCCCGGGTGCGCCGCCACCGCGTGGGCCCCGCCGGATGCGAACCCGGCGATCAGCCGCTCGGCCCCGCCGTCATCGGGTGGTCCGTGCACGAGCTGACCCACGCGCCCGATCAACGCGGTCGCTCCTCCGACGTGGTCGGCGTCGAAGTGGGTGAGCACGAGCAGGTCGATGCGTGCGAGCCCGAAGCGGTCGAGGCAGGCAGACAGCGGCGCCGGGTCGGGCCCGGTGTCGATGAGCGCCACCGCTCCCCGCGACCGCAGCAGTACCGCGTCGCCCTGCCCGACGTCGCACGCGGCGATCGCCCACGGGCCGGGCACGGTGAACGGGCCCGCCACCGTACGGAGGGCCGTCTGGCCGCCGCCGACCCCGACGACCGCGCAGACCACCACCAGACAGACGCCGCGAACGAGACCGCGGCGCGAGCCACCGGGACGAAGGGCGACGACCACCGCGATCGACGCCGAGACCGCTGCCAGGGCGATCAGTCCCCCGACGTCGCTCCACCACGAGACCTGCTGTGCCGGAACGGCGCTCACGACGTCGGCGATCCCCGCGATCCACGAGGCCGGCAGCCACGCGATCGCCACCAGGACGTCTTGAAGCCACGGAAACGGCGCAGCGAGGCACGCGGCAAGCCCCGCCAGCGTCGCGAGCGGTGCGGCGGGTGCGGCGAGCAGATTGGCCGCGACGCCGAGCAGGGGGACCCGGGGGTCGACCAGCACGAGAAGGGGCCCGCAAGCCAGCTGCGCCGCCAGCGGGATCGACAGGACGAGAGCCAGGGAGCGAGGCATCCAGCGGCTCAGTCCGCCCGCGAGAGGACGCGCCAGCAACAGGAGCGACGCCGTCGCCACCGTCGAGAGAGCGAAGCCCAACGACATCGCGAGCCACGGGTCGAGCGAGAGCAGCACGACGACGGCGAGACACAACACGCTCAGTCCCGCACCCGCTCTGCCCAGCGCGAGCGCGAGCATCGCGATGGTGGCCATCGCCCCCGCCCGCACGACGCTCGGCTCCGGCGTGACGAGAAGCACGAAGCCGGCGAGGGTGACGACACCCGCGGCGACCCGCACGCCTCGGCGGGCGCCGCACACGGCGGCGGCGCCGTAGGCCAGACCCACCACCAGGGCGCAGTTGGCCCCCGACACGGCGGTCAGATGAGACAACGACGACGCTTTCATGCTCTCGTCGAGGGCGCCCGATACCGCCGAGGTCTCGCCGACCGCGAGCCCGGGCACGAGCGCTGCACCGGCACCCGGAAGACTCGAAGCGGCGTCGACGAGGTCACGACGGAGGTCTGACGTCGCTGCCAGCACCGCGTTCGGTGTTTCGTCGACGACCGAGAGCTCATGTATCCGCAGCACGAGAACGGCGCGCTCCCCCGGATTCGCCGGGATGGTCGCTCCGCGCGCGACGACCTCACTCCCGATGTCGGCTCGCCCCAGTTCGCCCACCGCTTCCGCTGGCACGCCCATGCGTACCGGCAACGGACCGGCGATAGCGCTGTCGCCCGCGGCGACCCGGTGGGCGACCGCGTCGAACCAGACGTCGCCCGAGCTGCTCGGGTCGAGCTTGCCCGAGATGACCGCGTCGACGACGAAAGCACGCCCGCCCGCCGAGGCGAGTTCGGCGACCGCTGCTCGACCGGGCTGCACCCACGCCACCTGCGACGCCGCCACGGCGCCGGCCACCGCGGCGACCGCGACGACCACACCGATCCGCGAAGGCCGTCGCAGCATGATTGCCGCAGAGCCCACGGCCAGCACCCACGACCCCATCGAGAGCCAGCCCGCTGCCGCCGGCACGCACACCGCGACCGCCGCCACCACCCAGGCCACCAGCGCGGCGGGCACCAGTCGGGCGCTCCGCCATCTCCCCTTCACGCCCGCACCAGGTCGCGCAGGCCGTCGACGATCTTCTCGCCGATCCCCGGCACGCTCAGAAGGTCGTCGACGCTCGTGAAGCGCCCGTTCTCCTCTCGCCACGTCACGATGCGTTCGGCCAGCGCCGGGCCGATCCGGGGCAGGGTGTCGAGCGCCGCAGCATCCGCCGCGTTCAGATCGATCACCCCGCCGACGGCACCGCCCGCTCCCGTCGCTCCCGCCGGCGGCTCGGGGGGAGCGGCGCCGACGACCGGAACCACGAGCTGTTCGCCGTCGTCGACGGTGCGGGCGAGGTTCACGGCGGCCCGATCGGCGTCGCCGGCGAAGCCACCGGCGGCCCCGACCGCGTCGACCACTCTGTCTCCTACCGACAGTCGATACAGACCGGGCGTGACGACGGCCCCCGCCACGTGCACGTAGACCGCACCATCGGTCGGCCCTCCTACGGCGGAGGCGGACGGCGTCACGATGGCGGTTCCGGCGCTACCCGCGCCTCGGGCTATGCCGATCCCGACCGTGATCGCCAGCCCGGCCAGAATGAGCACCACGACGGCGCCGACCCCGAGGCGCCGCGAAGCACTGCGTTCACGCTCGTCTGCCACCCGGAAGACGCTACGGAGCGACGCGATCCGCGCAGCCGAGCCGGCCGCGGTCGGTGGACGACGAACGACCAGGACTCCCTGGGGAGGGTCGGATGCTGCGCCCTCCCCCGGAAGACCGCTCGCCTACTTCGTGGAGAAGCTCACGACCTTCGGCGGACGCACCACCGCGCGCACGATCTCGCGATCGCCCAGCGCGCGCCGCACCTTGTCGTCCGCGCGGGCGCGGGCTTCGAGGTCGGCCGCGTCGATCCGCGCCGGCACCTCGAACGTGCTCCGCACCTTGCCGTCGACCTGCACGACGGCCATGACGGAGTCTTCTACCAGGAGCGTGGGGTCGGGCTGACGCCAGGTGGTGAGCCCGACGAAGGGTTCGTAGCCCAGGATCTCCCACATCTCTTCTGCGGTGTGCGGGGCGAAGAGGTCGAGGATCATCGCGGTGGCCTCGGCCGCCTCGCGAACCGCGGGATCGCTGCGCCCGGCCCCCGAGTCGATGGCCTTTCGGGTGGCGTTGACGAGCTCCATCAGACGGGCGACGACGACGTTGAACTTCGTCTGCTCGATGAGCCCCGGAGCATCCGCCCACAGGCGGTGCGTGACCCGGCGCAGCGCGGTGTCGCCCTCGGCCCAGATCACGTCGCGGTCGCTTTCGACGTCGTGGGCGATGCGCATGGCGCGCGCGAGGAACTTCGTCGCCCCCGTCGTCGAGACGTCGTCCCAGTCTTTGTCGTCTTCCACCGGCCCGGCGAAGGCGAGCGCCACCCTCAGGGCGTCGGCGCCGTGGGCGTCGAGTTCGTCTTGGAAGAGCACCAGGTTGCCCTTGCTCTTCGACATCTTGGTGCCGCCGAGGATCACCATGCCCTGGTTGATCAGGTGGGTGAAGGGCTCGGTGAACTCGACCATGCCCATGTCGAACATGGCCTTGGTGACGAAACGCGCGTACAGCAGGTGGAGGATCGCATGCTCGACGCCGCCGATGTAGAAGTCGACCGGGCCCCACTTGTCGGCCTCGCGCGACGAGAACGGCTGCGTCGTGTCGCCCGGCGACAAGAATCGCATGTAGTACCACGAGCTGTCGACGAAGGTGTCCATCGTGTCGGGATCACGTCGCGCGGGCTGACCCGTCTCGGGATCGGCGACCTCGACCCATTCCTTCGCCGCACCCAGGGGCGAAGTGCCCTTGGGCGTCAGATCGAGACCCTCGACGGCGGGCAGCCGCACGGGCAGTTGGTCGTCGGGCACGGGGACGATCCGGCCGTCTTCGGTGTGGATCATCGGGATCGGGGTGCCCCAGAACCGCTGGCGCGAGATCAGCCAGTCACGCAGCCGGTAGGTCTTGGCGGCGCGTCCGAGTCCGTCCTTCTGCAGCTGGTCGATGATGCGCGCGATCGCGGTGCGCTTGGACAGTCCGTCGAAGGCGCCCGAGTTGATCAGTCGGCCCTCGCCGGTCAGCGCGATGCCGGTGCGTGCGGGGTCGAGGTCGTCGATGCTCTCCCCGCCCGGGTCGATCGGCAGACCCTGCTCGTCGAGCTCGATGACGGGGATCGCCCCCGTCACGGGCGCCAACGTGTCGACGACGACCCGCACCGGCAGATCGAAGGCGCGCGCGAAATCGAGGTCGCGCTGATCGTGGGCGGGCACGGCCATCACCGCGCCGTGGCCGTAATCGGCCAGCACGTAGTCGGCGGCCCAGATGGGCATCCGCTCACCGTTGACCGGGTTGATCGCCCACCGCTCGAGGAAGACGCCGGTCTTGGGGCGGTCGCTCGACTGCCGGTCGATGTCGGTCACCTTGCGCACACCGTCGAGGTAGGTCTGGAAGCGAGCCTGCGCATCGGCCGAGGAGCCGGCGACCAGTTCGGCGGCGAGGTCGGAATCGGGGGCCACGACGAAGAAGGTCGCGCCGTGCAGCGTGTCGGGGCGCGTCGTGAAGACCGTGACCTTCTCGTCGCGCCCTTCGATGACGAAGTCGATGTCGGCACCGATCGACCGGCCGATCCAGTTGCGCTGCATCTGGATGACCTTCTGCGGCCAGAAGCCCTCGAGCTGGTTGAGGTCGTCGAGCAGGCGATCGGCGTAGTCGGTGATCCGCAGGTACCACTGCGTGAGCTTCTTCTTGATGACCTCGTGGCCGCACCGCTCGCATCGTCCGTCGACGACCTGCTCGTTGGCCAGGACCGTCTGGTCGAACGGGCACCAGTTGACCGCGCCGTCTTTGCGGTAGGCCAGGCCGCGCTCGAAGAGTCGCTCGAACAGCCACTGGTTCCAGCGGTAGTACTCAGGGTCGCTGGTGTGGAGCACGCGGCTCCAGTCGAACGAGACGCCGTAGCCCTTCATGCTGGTCTTCTGCTGCGCGATGTTCTCGGAGGTCCACTTCACGGGGTCGGCGTTACGCTGGATCGCCGCATTCTCAGCGGGGAGCCCGAAGGAGTCCCATCCGATCGGGTGCAGCACGTTGTAGCCGCGGTGGCGCCAGAAGCGGGCGACGATGTCGGAGTAGAGGTAGTTCTCGGCGTGGCCCATGTGCAGATCGCCCGAGGGGTACGGGAACATCGCCAACACGTACTTGCGGGGGCGCGTGTCACCGTCGCCGCCCGCGCGGAACGGATCTTTCTCGGCCCATCGTTCCTGCCACTTGCGCTGGACCTCGTGAACGTCGGGGCCACCGCTTTCTGCGGGAAAAAAGGGCATAGAAGACATACGGAAGAGCCAATCGTGGGGGTTCGGGTCGCGCACGCGGCGCGTCTCCACGTTACCGGAAGGGTGCCCTCACCAGCCCGGGGGCAGAAGGGCGCCGATCGCGGCCAGCGGCGCGCGCGCTTTCCACCCCACCTCGCGCACCTCCGCCTCGCGCTGGGAGTGCCAGGTGATGCCGCCGCCGGCGCCGACGTAGGCGTTCCGGGGCCCCACCACGATGCTGCGGATCACCATGGCGAGGTCGGCGCCACCGTCTGCGCCGACCCATCCGAAGCATCCGGAGAACACCCCGCGAGGCGATCGTTCGAGGTCGTGCAAGATCGTCATCGCCGACAGCTTGGGCGCCCCCGTCATGCTCCCCGCCGGAAGAGCTGCCCCCCAGAGATCGCCGAGAGTCGCACCGTCGGCCAACGTGCCGGCGATCGAGCTGACCAGTTGGTGGACGGCCGGGTAGCTCTCCACCTCGAGCAGCCGTTCCACGGTCACCGTCGCCGGGGCGCAGACGCGCGACAGATCGTTGCGCATCAGGTCGACGATCATGACGTTCTCGGCGAGCTCCTTCGGGTCCGCGCGCAGATCGTCGGCCAGGGCGAGGTCGATGACGGGGTCATCCGACCGCGGACGGGTGCCCTTGATCGGATGCGTTCTGACCACGCCACCGCCCACCTCGAGAAAGCGCTCGGGACTCGCGCTGACGAGCGAGACGTCGCCGGCTCGGATGAGGCCGCCGTGATGCGTCGGAGAAGACGCGCGCAGTCGTCGGTGCACCGCACGCGGGTCGAAAGCGCCGTCCACCTCGAATCGCGTGGTGAGGCACAGCAGGTAGGCGTCCCCCTCGCGGATGCTGTCGCGGCAGCGCTCGACCAGATCCGCGTAGGCGGCCGGGGTGTGCCGGGAGCGAGCGACGGATGCTGCGGGCGCGGGCGCGTCCGCAGGTTCTGTCCCCGCCCGCCCGACGGCGGCGGCGGCGGCGGCGAGAAGTTCAGCCCGGTCGCGCGACCGGCCCCACGCCCAGACCCGGCGCGCGGTGTGGTCGAACGCGAGGAATTCGTCGGCCCGGAGCCACCACTCCCCCGGCGTCGTGGCGTCGTCGGCAACGGGCGCACCCGCGGCGGCGGCGCCCGTCTCGTACGAGACCCACCCGACCCAGCCGCCCGTGAACGGCCCGGCGTCGCCGGACGTCGATCCGGGGCCCGAGAGCACCACTCGTCGGACGGCATCGGGGTCGGCCTCGGGCACCCCGATCCCGAGCCAGCTCCAGCCCTCTGCAGCATCCGTCCCCGCGTCGAGCCAGAAGCCGTGCGGGTCGTTCCCGACGACCGCCTCGTAAGCCACCGCGGGGTCGATCCAGCGACTCACGGCGACGGCGACATTCTCTGGCGACACGCTCCCAGGGTAGACGCGACCTCCCGGCCTAGGCTCGTGCTCGTGAACGAGATCCTCACGTGGCTCCTCGACACGGTGCAGGGTGTCGACCCCGTCGTGCGGGCGGTCATCGCGGGCCTCGCGATCCTGCTCGAGACGAGTGTGCTGGTGGGTCTCGTCGTTCCCGGCGACACCGTCGTGATCGTCGCGGGAACCGCGGTATCGGGCCCGGTCGAGGCGATCGCCCTCGGCGCGGCGGTGATTCTCGGAGCCCTGGCCGGCGAGAGCATCGGCTTCGCGCTCGGACGATTCCTCGGCCCGCGCATCCGCTCCTCGCGCCTGGGCCGCCGGATCGGAGAGGCGAACTGGCAACGCTCCGAGCGCTATCTCGAACGGCGCGGTGGTTTCGCCATCTTCCTCTCGCGGTTCCTCCCCGTGCTGCACTCGCTCGTTCCCCTCACGGTCGGCATGAGCACCTTCTCGTACCGGCGCTTTCTCGCGTGGACCGCGCCCGCGTGCGTGGTCTGGACCACGCTGTACATCTCCGTCGCCTCGCTGGCGGCGGGCACCTACCGCGAGCTGTCCGACACGATCCATTACGCCGGCTACATCTTCGTCGGCGTGATCGTCGCGTTCATCGTGCTCGTCTTCATCGGCAAGAAGGTCATCGAACGCGTCGAGCGCAAGCATCTCGGCGACGAGAAGGAAGAACCGACCCGTGCGGACGACGCGGGCATGAAAGACTGAGCGCGATGCCTTCCGACGCTGCTTCGCGCCCCAAGATCCTCTGGCTCGCCCGTATCGAGCGACGCTTCCATTCGTGGCGGGAGCGTCGAGCCCGCGCGCGTGGCCTCGTCCCCACCGCGACCGGATACCCGGGATACGGCAGCGAGGAGTGGGTGCGGGTCCTGGGCCGCGTTCTCATCGTTCCCGCGGCCAAGCAGTCTTCGAACGGCGAGTACGCGAGCGTGCGCGGATGGCGTAGCTTCGCCGCCGTACCGGTGGGCTTCGCTCGGGTATCGGTGACGATCGAAGGCGAGCGACACGACGTCGTCGCCGACCGCGGCGGCGTGATCGACACGGTGCTCTCGGCGAAGCTCGCGCCGGGGTGGCAGACCATCTCGGTCGTCGTCGAAGACGGCGAACCCGTCGAGACGCGAGTCTTCATCGTCGCCTCCGACGTGCGTTTCGGGATCGTGTCCGATGTCGACGACACCGTCATGGTGACGGCCCTGCCTCGTCCGCTTCTGGCCGCGTGGAACTCCTTTGTCGTCAACGAGCACGCGCGGCAGCCCGTTCCCGGCATGTCGGTACTTCTCGAGCGGTTGTCGCGCGAGCACCCGGGGTCGCCCGTCGTCTACCTCTCCACGGGGGCGTGGAACGTCGCGCCCACGCTCATCAGGTTCTTGCGCCGCCACCTCTACCCGTCGGGAGCGATCCTCCTGACCGACTGGGGCCCGACGCACGACCGACTGTTCCGCAGCGGTCAGGATCACAAGAAGACGAACCTGCGCCGGTTGGCGAAGGAGTTCCCCGACATCCAGTGGCTCCTCGTCGGCGATGACGGCCAGCACGACGATGCCATCTACACCGGGTTCGCGAGCGAGCACCCCGGCAACGTCGCCGCGGTCGCGATCCGCGAGCTCTCGCCCGCTGAAGCCGTACTCGCGGGTGGTCGCACCGTCGTCGACGACCACTCCGCGGCAGAGGTTCCGTGGGTGAGCGCGTCCGATGGCGCCGGCCTCTTCGACCGACTCTCCGCGGTGGGCATTGCGGCGAAAGACGAATCCGACGACTGAGGCTGTCGGAGGCCCGGGCTACGGTTGACATCATGTGCGGTCGTTTCGTGGTTGCCAACGTCGGTTCCGAGCTCGTGAGCGTTCTGCGCGTCGACGTCGAGAACGATCATCTGCCCGCACCGTCGTACAACATCGCACCGACGGGCTCGGTGGCGATCGTGCTCGATTCGGCCAAGACAGATCCCCCGACGCGTCGGTTGGAGCCCGCGCGGTGGGGCCTGGTGCCGTCATGGGCGAAAGACCCGAAGATCGGTGTGAAGGCATTCAACGCCCGGTCTGAAGACATCGAAGACAAGCCCATGTTCCGCGGGGCACTCGAGAAGCGCCGCGCCATCGTGCCGGCCTCGGGGTACTACGAGTGGAAGGTCACCGACGACGGCAAGGTGCCGCACTACATCCACCCGGCCGACGGCACCCCCCTCTTCTTCGCCGGGCTGTACGAGTGGTGGAAGAACCCGACCCTTGCCGACGACGACCCGGCGCGCTGGATGCTGAGCTTCACCATCCTCACCCGCGCCTCGATCGGCCGACTCGGATCGATCCACGACCGTATGCCGCTCTTCATGGACGCGGATTACGCCGACGCCTGGCTCGATCCGTCCACCGACAACGTCGGTGACATCCTCGACGCCGCCGTCGATGCCGCTCCCACGGTGGCCGACTCGCTCGACGACCACGTCGTCTCGAGCGCGGTGGGCAACGTGCGCAACGACACCCCCGACCTGATCGAACCGGTCGACGAGTGACGACGGCGTCCGCGGTCACACACCCGACCGTTGAAGTCCTCGATGCGTCTGACTGGCGCCGGCGTGCCGACGCCCACGCGCGGCGCGCAGACGAGCTGACGGCGGGCAGGCGTCGGCGCGCAGCTCGCGGTGAAACGCACCCCGTCGATGACTTCCTCTTCACTTACTACTCCTACAAGCCCTCGGTTCTGCGGCGGTGGCACCCCGGCAAAGCCGTCGTTCTCGAAGACGCCGCCGAGCGCGCAACCTGGCGCTGGTACACCCTGGTCGAGGGCGTGGGTCGCCCCGACGTCACGGTCGACCTGAACGCGTATCTGCTCGACCGCAGTGATCTGGTGGCCGCGGTCGGTCGCCTCCTCCGGGCCACGTCGTCGCGCCCGGCGAGTTTCGGATGCTTCGGACTCCACGAGTGGGCGATGGTGTACCGCGAAGCGGTTCCGCGTCATGACGTCCCGTTGCGTCTGGGGCCCGCCGAGACCGACGCGGTGGTCGAAGCATCCGATCTGCGTTGCACGCACTTCGACGCGTATCGCTTCTTCACCGACGACGCAGTGCCCCGCAACCGTGAGCCGCTCAGCCGCGAATTGCAGGTCTCACGGGAGCAACCAGGGTGTCTGCACGCCGGGATGGACCTCTACAAGTGGGCCGTCAAGCTCGGCCCCATCGTGCCGGGCGAGGTTCTGCTCGATGCTTTCGAGCTCGCTCGCGACATTCGCACGATCGACATGCGCGCCTCACCGTACGATCTCCGAGGCTGGGGCTACGAGCCGGTCGCGATCGAGACCGCCGAAGGCAAGGCCGAGTACGTCCGTCGACAGCGGGAGTTCACGGCCCGCGCCGGACACCTGAGGGAACGCCTGCTCTCGGCGCTGCCGCACGGTGAGTCGGTGCGGGTGAATTGACTTCACCCGCGAAATAGAGGACGGTGACCACACGGGCGTCTCCCGCTTTGCGGCCAACGCCTCCGATCTTCGGAACTGCTGCGCAGTACGGACCGCTGGGCCGGAGGCCTCGGTGGGCGTTCTCACCTATCACAACGGAACCACGACGGCGATCGACGACCGGGCGCTCGCCCATCTGCAGATCGTCATCGGTGCCAAGCTGGCCCGGTCGGAGAGCTTCTTCTTCACGTGGACGCAGGAGGCCGTCACCCGATCAGGCCGCACCAGCGTGTGGATCCACCCGGGAGCGGGTCTGATCTACCGCTACGACGACGACGATCGTGCGCACGACATCAATGCTGCGTGGCTCGAGGCGCTTGAACTCTCCGCGAACTCGCGCGCCGGCCTGCACCTCGTCCGCGAACCCTCTCGCGATCCACACGTCGAGTACCCGCGGTCTCGGGGCGGCTGCGTTCGGTCGAGCGGTCGCGCCGTGGGCTTCTGAAGACAGGCAGAACGCCCCCGTCTTGACGCCGAGAATTCATCTGAATCTGGTCTTCGAACTGCTCCTTGGGCGGTTCACGTGAACACCGATTGACGAATTTATATTACCGAAGGCGGAATATATATTACCGAACGGCGAGAAAGACTCCGGCCTGTACTGTTGCCCGCGAACCCGTTTTCCGGGCCTTTTCTCCCCGAAAGTCACTGATTTCATGGTTAACGAAAAACAGAGAACAATGCCGCCTATTTCTTCTCGAGCACGGCATCTGGGCCGTTCGATAGCCCACATCCTTCTCGGTGGCGCACTGATCGGCGCCGCCGCTTTCGGTGCCGCCGTACCCGCATCCGCGGCATCCGCGCCGACCGTCCCCGCCGTCGCATCGACCACGCCGACGGAGGTGGGAGTCGAGTTCGTCGCGAACAGCACGACCACCGTCACCGGCCTCACCTTCTACCGCTCCGCCGCCAGCAAGGCATCGGCGGTCAGCCTGTGGGACGAGGAGACCGGGCGACGGGTGACCACGGGAACGGCTCCGATCACGGGCGTCGCGGGCCCGGTCTCTGCCACCTTCGCCAAGGCGGTGACGCTGCAGAAGGGCGAGAGTCTTATCGCGTCCTTCTACGCGCCCAAGGGTGGCTGGTCCGAGACACCGGGGGCGTTCTCGTCGCCGGTCACGGTCGGCACGATCACCTACCCCGCGGGAGCGGGCCTGCTTTCGGATGGTGCCGGGCGCATTCCGTCGATCGCCTCGACGACCTCGTCGAGCTACGGAATCCAGCTGATCTACGCGGGTTCCGACGCCTCGCCTTCTCCGACGCCGACCCCGACCCCGGTGGGGGCGCCGACGATCACCGCGACGGGTTCGACCTCGACCTCTGTCTCGCTCGCCTGGAACTCCGCGTCGATCGCATCGGGGACCCAATACACCATCAAGTGGGGCACCACCGCCGCGGCCGACCAGGGCTCGCGCACGGTCGTCGCGAGCACCGGCAACGGTGCGACGATCTCGGGACTCGCGCCGAACACCAAGTACTTCCTGACCGTCGCTCCGACATCAGCGCCGGCGAACCGCGCAGCGGTCCAGGTCACCACGAAGCCCGCAACCACCACCCCGCCCACGCCCGGTCAGATCGACATACCCGTGCGGGTAGGGGTGCTCGGCGACTCGAACAGCAACGGACACAAGGGTCACCTGGCAACGGGTATGTCCCTCGGATGGGCGCCGATCGTCCAGAACAAGGGCTACATCACCTTCGCGGGCGGCTGGGCCAATTCGGGCGCCGGGGTCGATCGACTTCTGCAGAACACACCCGATCTCTCCGATGCAGACGTCGTCTCGCTCATGATCGGCACGAACGACCTCGCCAAGAACATGTCGCCCGCCGAGTTCGAGGCGAAGCTCGTAGCCATCGTGGCGAAATCGGGCAACTCGCGCATCGTCCTGAACGCGATCCCGCCGTGGAACGGTCTCAGGGAGAAGGTCGGCCCGCTCAACGTGTTGCTGGCCCAGATCGCCGCGCGGCAGGGCTGGGCGTACGTCGACGCCTGGGCTGAGGTCCGAAACCCCGACAACTCGTGGAAGACCGGCTCCAGCCAGGGTGACGGCCTGCACGCCACCAAGGACGGTTACGCCGTCTACGGCGCCGCACTGGAGCGCTTCATCGCTCAGCGGTACGCCGGCGTGACCGTTCCGTAACGCACGCCGCAACACCAATGCCCGAGGCCCCGTGTGGGGGCTTCGGGCATTGGTGTCGGTGGATTCGGACGAATCACGCGGTGCTGAAGTGGACCTGAGGGGACTCGAACCCCTGACCCCCTGCATGCCATGCAGGTGCGCTACCAGCTGCGCCACAGGCCCTGACGTTGCCTCAGAAGGCAACCCCCCTAGATTACTACATCCGATCCGATGCCACGAACCGGGGCGTCCTGCGAGCTACTCCTGGGTAGCGGGGGCCGGCAGATCGATCGGAACGACGGGGCAGTCTTTCCACAGCCGCTCAAGGCCGTAGAACATGCGCTCCTCCTCGTGGAACACGTGCACCACGAGGTCTCCGAAGTCGAGGAGGATCCAACGCGATTCTTGACGACCCTCGCGGCGCAGGCGCTTGTGGCCCGCCTCGAGAAGCTCTTCTTCGATCGCGTCCGCGATCGCGGCGACGTTCCGCTCGTTGCGACCCGTCACGATCAAGAAGATATCGACGAGCGGCAACGGCTCCGAGACGTCGAGCGCGACCTGATCTTCGCCGCTTTTCGCGTCGGCCGCACGGGCCGCGATCTGCAGCATCTCTCGCGAGTTGTCAGTGGCTACCATTTACAGAACTCCTGTGGTGAAAACGAGCGTGAAGATGGCGATGACGCCAACTCCGAGCACTCCTGCGGTGATGCCGAGGATCAGCACCAACCGGTTTCCCTTATCGGGGGCGGGCGGTCGAATGATTTCGTCGTTATTGCGCACCTGACTGATGGCGGCGCTGGCGGCGATGGGTGTCGGAGACGATGCTGCCGGCAGTTCTCCGTCGATCAGAACCGCGTCAGCATCCTTGCCGTCGTGGAGTCCGGGGGCATGACCGACGGATCCGAGGCCCTCGGGCAGATCGAAGCTGCCGGTGATGAGAACTTCGCCCGTTGCGGTCACGGGCGCCACCAGTGGTGCGACCGAGGGCGCCTGCGACAGGATCAACGCGTTCGGGGTGGAGGTCGAAACGCCGGTCGACCCGGTCCGAGTGATCAACTGATCGAAAGACGGCGGCAGGTCGACGACCGGCGTCTCGCCGGACAGCAGGCCCGAGCCGAAATGTGGGTTGACGACGGCGGCGGGGGCAGCGGTGTCGGCCGCGGGCCGCCGAGTGAGACCCGGCACCTCAGCGATCACGCCGTCGTCGGCGGAGCGGCTCTCAGCGCCTGTCTCGACCGGCGTCGCATCATCGGGTGACGACGGGTGCTCGGTATCGGGCGTGATGATCGGGACGGAGGCTGTGCGGATCCGCTCGTGCTCCCGCGCTTGACGGCGGGTCAGCGGCGCGACACCGGGGTCTGCGAACGACGTGGGCGCGACGCGCTCTTCGACGGGCTCGGCGGGCGCCACCGTCTCGATGGGGTCGGCGTCCGGAACCGTCTCGACGGGCTCGGGGGCTTCGTCGACCACAGGAGCAGTGACGGGCGCCTCGTCGATGACGGGCGCTTCGTCTTTCTCCGCGGCCGGGCTGCTCTCGGAGGCCGCCGTGGCTGTCTCGACCCGCGCGATGTCTTCGGCGGTGACGATGGGTGTCGAGCCCGTATGACGGATCTCGCGCATCTGCCGACGGGTCAGCGGAGGCGTTGCGGGCTGATCGGGTGTGCTCATGCCTTGCTCCGATAGAGGTGATGCTTCTCGATGTACTGGACGACGCCGTCTGGCACGAGATACCAGACCGGGTTTCCCCGGCGAACGCGGTCTCGGCAATCTGTGGACGAGATGGCGAGGGCCGGAATCTCGAGCTGACTCACGTAGTCGCGAGGCAAGCCGTCGATGCTCAGAACGTGTCCCGGGCGCGAAACGGCGACGAAGTGGGCGAGGCCCCACAACTCATCATGGTCCCTCCACCCCAGAATCTGCGCCACGGCGTCGGCGCCGGTGATGAAGAACAGCTCCGCACCCGGCCGCTGCGTCTGCAGATCTCGCAACGTGTCGATCGTGTAGGTGGGTCCGTCGCGGTCGACATCGACGCGGCTGACCGTGAACTGCGGGTTCGATGCTGTGGCGATGACCGTCATGAGGTAGCGGTCTTCGCTCGGCGAGACCTTCTGCTTCTGCCACGGGCGACCGGTCGGCACGAAGATGACCTCGTCGAGATCGAACGACTGAGCGACCTCGCTCGCCGCGACCAGGTGGCCATGGTGGATCGGGTCGAAGGTTCCGCCCATGACCCCGATCCGTGGGGCGCGCGTCGTCGTCGTCATTCAGTGAGCCTCAGTGGCCGTGCCCCTCGGGCGTCGGAGTGCCGTTGCGGCGCGCATAGGCCTCGGCCTTGTGCGCGTGCCGGTTGGCCACGTTGCGGTACGACAGCGTGACGAGTCCGAGAAGTGTGAAGACCGCGAGGGCGACAGCTCCGTACCAGAACGTCTCGAGGGCGACGTTGCCGTGTTCGGCTTCTTCTGCGGCGAAGGCGATCAGCGTGGCGGTGTTCATCGAGACTCCGTTCGGGTGTACGCGGCGGCGACGCGCAAGCCCCAGTTTAGGCCGTCAGCCACGGGTCTGCCCGTCACCGCGCGCGAGCCACTTGGTGCTGGTCAGCTCGGCGAGTCCCATGGGTCCGCGAGCATGGAGCTTCTGCGTCGAGATGCCGACCTCGGCCCCGAAGCCGAACTCGCCGCCATCGGTGAACCGTGTCGAGGCGTTGACCATCACGACCGCCGAGTCGACTTCTGCCAAGAAGCGCGCCGCATTGTCGTCGTCCTGCGTGAGGATCGACTCGGTGTGGTGCGTGGAATACCGACGGATGTGACCGAGAGCCTCATCGAGGTCGTCGACCACCCGCACGGCGAGATCGAGGCTGAGGTACTCCGTCGCCCAATCGTCGTCGGTCGCGGGGACGACGTCGCCGTCGTACCGGGCCGTGCGTTCGTCGCCGTGCACGGTGACGCCCGCCTGCTTCAGCGCGACGAGCACGCCCGGCAGCACGCGCTCCGCGGCATCCTGATGGACGAGGACGGTCTCCACTGCATTGCAGACGCTCGGACGCTGCGCCTTGGCGTTCACGATGATGTCTCGAGCCCAATCGGCCCGCGCCGACGCGTCGACGACGATGTGCACGACGCCCGCACCGGTCTCGATCACGGGCACCGTCGATTCGGTCACGACGGTCTCGATGAGCTGGGCGCTGCCGCGGGGAACCAGCACATCGACGAGACCGCGTGCGTGCATGAGCGCCCGCGCCCCGTCTCGACCGAAATCGTCGACCGACTGGATCGCGTCCGCGTCGATCCCCTGCGAGGCGAGCGCCGTGCGCATGCTGCGCACCAGAGCGGCATTCGAGTGGAGCGCGGCACTTCCCCCGCGGAGGACGACCGCGTTGCCCGACTGGAGGGCGAGCGCCGTGATGTCGACGGTGACGTTCGGCCGGGCCTCGTAGATGGACCCCACCACTCCGAACGGCACCGACACCTTCGACAATCGCAGACCGTTCGGCAGCACGCGCTCGTCGAGAACACGGCCGACCGGGTCGGGAAGATCAGCGACTTCGCGGACCGCCGTCGCGAGCGCGGCGACACGGGGGCGATCGAGCCGCAGGCGGTCGAGGAGCGCATCGCCGATCGACGATTCGCGACCCCGCGCGAGGTCTTCGCCGTTCGCCGCGATGATGGCGTCGGCGTCGACCTCGATCTGCGAAGCGATGGCATGCAGCGCGGTGGTTTTCTGCTCGGCCGTGAGGAGGCCGATCGTCCGCGCCGCCTCTTTGGCGCTCAGCATCCGTTCGTGCGCCGTGGCAACGACTGTCGTCATCGGCCCAGCCTATCCCCGGCGTTCAGGGTGCCGACGGGGCCTGTCAGCACGGGTGCGGCTCCGGGATTCGGCGCGAACCAGGTGCCGATGTCGGCGCCGCCGAGAGCTTCGGCCACGAGGTCGGCGCTGGTGACGAGCACTCCGACACCGGATGCTGCGGCCAACCGCGCCGCCGAGACTTTCGTCGCTGCTCCCCCGGTGCCGACGCTGTTGACGACCACCGTGCCGAATTCGTAGCCCGACAGATCATCGCCGTACTCGACCAGGGTGATCGCGCGCGCGCCGGGCTCGCCGGGCGGACGCGTATACAGGCACTCGATGTCGCTCAGCAGGATGAGCCCGTCAGCCCCGATCAACTGGGCGACGAGGGCCGCGAGGCGATCGTTGTCGCCGAATCGGATCTCGTGCGTGGCCACCGTGTCGTTCTCGTTGACGATCGGCAGGATGCGAAGCCCCATCAGTCGTTCCATCGCTCGGCGTGCGTTGGAACGGTGCGTGGGGTTCTCGAGGTCACCGGCCGTCAACAGCACTTGACCACCGAGCAATCCATGTCGGTCGAGGGCGGTCTGATAGCGCCACATCAGCACGTTCTGGCCCACGGCTGCGGCCGCCTGCTGGGTGGCGAGGTCATTCGGACGCCCCGCGAGGTCGAGCAACGGCAACGCCGTCGCGATGGCACCGGACGAGACGAGGACGATCTCGGTGCCGCGGGCGGATGCTGCGGCCAGCGCGTCGATGATCGTGTCGATACGGTGGGCGCCTTCGCCGCCGATCGACGAGGAGCCCACCTTGACCACGACGCGCGACGCTCCGGGAAGATCCGCACGGTTCTGCGCGGTCATTGCTCGGTGATCTCCTCGTCGTCGTGGCGCGCCAGGCGCTCGACCTCGTCTTCGGCGCGCGCGGCCGCCTTCGCGTCCATGCGCTCGTAGTAACGCTCGCGTCGCTGGTCCGTGGTGCGGCGCGGGTTGAGGTCGAGGCGCGGGTCGGTGCCACGCGGCGCCGTCATGAGCTCGGCCGGTGAGGACATGGTGGGATACCAGTCGAACACGACGGCGTCGTCTTCGCCGATGACGACGGTTGCGCCGGGCGTTGCGCCGACCTTGTAGAGCTCGGTCTCGACGCCGAGGCGTTCGAGGCGGTCGGCGAGATAGCCGACGGCTTCTTCGTTCTGGAAGTCGGTCTGCTGCATCCAGCGCACCGGCTTCTCGCCGAGCACGCGGTAGAGCGGGCCGTAAGTGCCGCCCTCGACGCGCACGGTGAACGCCTTCTGACCGGAGGTCGGGCGCATGACGATGCGCTCCGGGACCGGAGCCGCCGCGAGTTCGATGCGGTGCTTCTCGACGATCTCGCCCAGGGCGAAGGTCAGTTCACGCAGACCTGCACGACTCACTGTCGAGATCTCGAAGACCGCGAAACCGCGGGCTTCGAGCTCGGGTCGCACGAGATTCGCCAGATCCATGGCCTCGGGAACATCGACCTTGTTCAGCGCGATGATCTGGGGCCGTTCGAGGAGCGGCGTCTGGCCGTCGGGAACCGGATATGCGGCGAGCTCGCGCAGAATGATGTCGAGGTCGGTAAGCGGATCCCGGTCGGGTTCGAGGGTCGCGCAATCGAGCACGTGGACCAGAGCCGTGCACCGCTCGACATGACGGAGGAACTCGAGCCCGAGGCCCCGCCCCTCGCTTGCGCCCTCGATGAGGCCGGGCACGTCGGCGATCGTGTACCGCACGTCGCCCGCCTGCACGACTCCCAGGTTCGGGTGAAGGGTCGTGAAGGGGTAGTCGGCGATCTTCGGACGGGCTGCTGAAACAGCAGCGACGAGACTCGATTTACCCGCCGACGGGAAGCCGACGAGAGCGATGTCGGCCACGGTCTTCAGCTCGAGGTTGAGGTCGCCCTCCCAGCCGGGCGTACCCAGCAACGCGAACCCCGGCGCCTTGCGCTTCGGTGAGGACAGAGTTGCGTTCCCGAGCCCGCCGATACCACCGGGAGCCGCGATGAAGCGCATACCCGGGGTGATCATGTCGACGATGGTCTCGCCGGAGGCGTCTTTCACCACGGTTCCGACGGGTACCGGAAGCTCGATCGGCTCGCCCGCGGCACCGGAGCGGTGGTCACCCATCCCGAATCCGCCGTTCTCAGCGGACCGGTGAGGAGAGTGGTGGTACGACAGCAGAGTCGTGGTCTGCGGGTCCGCGACGAGGATGACATCGCCGCCGTGCCCACCGTTGCCGCCATCAGGACCGGCCAGCGGCTTGAATTTCTCGCGCTTGACGGAGACGCAGCCGTTGCCGCCCCGTCCCGCACGCAGGTGCAATGTGACGCGGTCTACGAACGTGACCATGCGTGTTCCTTTCGTGCGGTGATGAAACGGCCTCGATGAGACGGCCTGCGATGAAAACCACGAAGGGGACGGGCAAGAGCCCGCCCCCTTCGAGAGCCGAACGGCGTGAGCCGGTGCTCGTACGTGCCGGAGGTTACTCCGCGCCCGCGACGATGTTGACGACCTTGCGGCCGCCCTTCTTTCCGAACTCCACGGCGCCCGCCGAGAGGGCGAAGAGGGTGTCGTCCTTGCCGCGGCCCACGTTGGCGCCGGGGTGGAAGTGGGTGCCGCGCTGGCGGACGATGATCTCGCCGGCGCCGACGACCTGGCCGCCGAACCGCTTCACGCCGAGGCGCTGAGCGTTGGAGTCGCGACCGTTGCGGGTGGAGCTTGCGCCCTTTTTATGTGCCATCTCTGCGTCTCCCTGGCTTAGTTGATGCCGGTGACCCGGAGGCGCGTGAGGTCCTGACGGTGCCCCTGGCGCTTCTTGTAGCCGGTCTTGTTCTTGAACTTCTGGATGACGATCTTGGGCCCGCGCAGCTCTCCGAGCACCTCGGCCGTGACCGTGATGCCGGCGAGCTTGTCAGCGTCGGTCGTGACGGCGTCGCCGTCGACGTGAAGCACGGCAGGAAGCTGCACGTTGTCGCCTACCTTGGCTGCAAGGCGATCGAGGACGACGATCGTGCCGACCTCTACCTTCTCCTGCCGGCCGCCGGCCCGCACTACTGCGTAAACCACTTCATACCTGTTTCGTTCGGGAGCGCTGGGCTCCGGTTTGTCTGATGACGGAAGTCTTGGTGCATCACGTTCGCATCCGTCACGCCTGCCGGTCGTGCGTTCCCCACCGGGGCCGCTACCGAGCACGTGACACGAACGCACCAAAGGGAAATACTACCCGATGCCACGACGCCTGGCAAAAGCGCGGAGCCGCGTGTCGGACGCCCGAATAGGCTCGCGTCGTGACGATCCTGATCGACGACCCCCGCTGGCCCGCGCACGGCAGGCTGTGGGCGCATCTGGTGAGCGATTCCGACCTCGCGGAGTTGCACGCCTTCGCCCGGGTTCACGACATCCCGCGCCGAGCATTCGACCTGGATCACTACGACGTTCCCGACGATGCGCACGCCCGGCTCGTCGCCGGGGGTGCGCACCATGTCGACGGTCACGAACTGGTGCGGCGCCTGATCGCTTCGGGGCTCCGTGTCACGGCGCGCGAGCGCCGCAACATGCGCTGACGCGCGTCAGCCCTCGTCTGTCGGTGATGCCTGCACGGGGGTTCCGCTCAGTGCTGCCGTGGTCACGCGCCGACGCGAGCGCCCCTGGCCGGGTGCTTTCGGTTCGGGCAGGGCACTGAGCACGGAGTCGAGCAGAACATCTTTCTCGGTGCGCGGGTTCTTCGCGGGCGCGTCGGACCGCTTCTTGCGCGGCCGCTTGACGGGCTCCGCCTCTACGACGGGCGCCTCGACCGGGGCGGCTTCGACGGGAGCGACCTCGTCTTCGACCGCGGGCTGAATCGTCGAAGCGGCGATCTGCGCGAGCGCCGACTTCACACCCTCGGTGATGACGTGCGTGGCGCCGGGGGCACCGTTTCCGCCGCCGTTGCCGTTCGAGTTCCCGTTGCCGTTTCCGCGCGAGCGGCGGTTCGGCGTGCTGTTTCCCGACGACGACGACGACGCACCGTTCGAACGGTGCTTCACCACGGGGTCGTGATGCACGACGACGCCACGACCCGCGCAGACTTCGCAGTTCTCGCTGAACGTTTCGAGAAGCCCGAGGCCGAGCTTCTTGCGCGTCATCTGCACGAGCCCGAGTGAGGTGACCTCGGCCACCTGGTGCTTCGTGCGGTCGCGACTCAGGCACTCGATCAGACGTCGCAGCACGAGGTCGCGGTTGGTCTCGAGCACCATGTCGATGAAGTCGACCACGATGATCCCGCCGATGTCGCGCAGCCGGAGCTGACGGACGATCTCTTCGGCGGCTTCGAGGTTGTTCTTCGTGACGGTCTCCTCGAGGTTGCCGCCCGAACCGACGAACTTGCCGGTGTTGACGTCGACGACGGTCATCGCCTCGGTGCGGTCGATGACGAGCGATCCGCCCGACGGCAGCCAGACCTTGCGATCGAGCGCCTTCTCGATCTGCTCGGTGACGCGGAACTCGTCGAACGGGTCACGGTCGGCGGCATACGCCTCGACACGCTCGAGCAGGTCGGGGGCGACGCTCGCCAGGTAGCTCGTGATGGTCTGGTACGCGTCGTCACCCTGGATGAGCATCTTCGTGAAGTCTTCGTTGAAGACGTCGCGCACGATCTTCACCAGCAGGTCGGGCTCGGAATGCAGGAGCGCCGGTGCCTGGATCGTCTCGATCTGGCGGCTCACGTGCTCCCACTGACTCGTGAGGCGCTGCACGTCGAGCGTCAGCTGGTCTTCGGTGGCGCCCTCGGCGGCCGTGCGCACGATGACGCCCGCCGACTCCGGAAGAACCTCTTTGAGGATCTTCTTCAGGCGCGCCCGCTCGGTGTCGGGGAGCTTGCGCGAGATGCCGTTCATGGCACCGCCCGGAACGTAGACGAGGTACCGGCCGGGGAGCGAGATCTGGCTCGTCAGACGTGCACCCTTGTGACCCACCGGGTCTTTGGTCACCTGAACGAGAACCTTGTCGCCCGACTTGAGAGCCAGTTCGATGCGCCGCGGCTGGTTGCCGGTCTCGGCAGCATCCCAGTCCACCTCACCCGAGTAGAGCACGGCGTTGCGACCGCGTCCGATGTCGACGAAGGCTGCCTCCATGCTGGGGAGGACGTTCTGCACGCGGCCGAGGTAGACGTTGCCGATGAGCGATGCGTCTTGGTTGCGCGCGACGTAGTGCTCGACGAGCACGTGATCTTCGAGCACCGCGATCTGCACACGGCCGTTCTTGGAGCGGACGATCATCTCGCGATCGACGGCCTCGCGACGGGCGAGGAACTCGGCCTCGGTGACGACGGGACGCCGGCGACCGGCCTCGCGCCCATCACGGCGCCGCTGCTTCTTGGCCTCGAGGCGCGTGGAGCCCTTGATGCGCTGCGGCTCGGTCACGTACTCGATGGCGCGCTGCCTCGGGGCGCTCACGGCAGGCTCGGCCGCGCGGTCGTCGGAGGCACCGGTCTCGCCGCGACGGCGGTTGCGGCGTCGCACCGAGGTGCTGCTCGGCGACGACTCGTCGGGCTCGTCGACCTCGTCGGGTCGCGGCGGGAGCACCGCGAGCGGCGGCGCGTAGAAGTGCAGCTGGGTGCTGACCGCCGAGACGAAGACCTCCGGAAGGAGGCCCAGCGCGACGGCGGTGAGTTCCGTCGGTTCCGTCGCGTCCGGCTCGGCGGGGGTGGGAGCAGCGGAATCGGCCGACGCGCCTGCGTCGTCGGCGGCGGCCTCGTCTTGCGGCCCTTCGCCCGACTCCACCGCGGCGACGGGCTGCTCTGCGGGAGACGCAGCGACGGGCGCCGGCTCGATTGCAGCATCCGCCGTCTCGGTCTCGCCCTCGGTGGACCCCACCGCATCGAGGACAGCCTCGATGTCGGCGATGGTCGGCGTGGGTGTTTCGGTCAGCGGCTCTGTCTGCTGCTGCGTCGAATCATCTGTACGGACATCGTTCCGGTCTTCGGTCTCATCGGCCATCACTGGCTTACTCCCTGCGGACGACACCGCGCATCGTCCGACGAAATCTCGTGCGGCGCCACACCCGGCGGGGCCGCGAACTCATATGGTCTGCAGCCGGCCCGAGGCTCGAGCTGCGAGGGCATTGTTCGCCCGAAGTCTGTCGTGATGCCGGTGCGGCGCGGCCGCGGGGCATCGTCGACCATTATCGCACTCCCCCGACGCCTGCGCCGACCATCGAGGTGAGACACGGGAGTCGCCCGGCTCGGAGATAGCTCGGAGTGCCATAATCCGAGCCATGAGCACACCCGCGACCTCCCCGACTCGTCCGACCGTCATGGCGGTCTGGCTCATCGTGGCGGGCGTGATCGGTTGGTGGGCCGCCTTCTCGCTGACCTTGGAGCGGCTGCACCTTCTGCAAGACCCCACCGCGTCGGCGTCGTGCGACTTCAACCCGCTGATCCAGTGCGGCAAGAACCTGGTCTCGGCACAGGGCAGCATCTTCGGCTTCCCCAACCCGATCATCGGACTAGCGGCGTGGATCGCCCCGATCGTCGTGGGTGTCGCCATTCTCGCCGGCGCTCAGTTCGCGCGCTGGTTCTGGTGGCTCTTCGCTCTGGGCACCGCCGGCGGGTTCGCGTTCGTGGTCTGGCTCATCGTCCAGAGCATCTTCGTGATCGGCACGCTCTGCCCGTGGTGCATGGTGACCTGGATCGTGACCATTCCCACGTTCTACGTCACGGTGCTCCACCTTCTCCGGACGGGCATCGTGCCCGCACACGACCGCGTCCGGCGAGGAGCAGCCGCCACCATGGGGTGGATGCCGCTCCTCGCCGTCGGAAGCTACGCGGTCATCGCGATCATCGCCCAGCTACGGCTCGACGTGATCGGTTCGCTCGTCTGATCGGCTCAGACTCAGAACCAGATCGCGAGCTCGCGCGCAGCGGACTCCGGGCTGTCGCTGCCGTGAACGAGGTTCTGCTGCACCGCCAGGCCCCAGTCGCGGCCGAAGTCGCCGCGAATCGTGCCGGGCGCGGCAGAGGTCGGGTCGGTCGTTCCCGCCAGTGAGCGGAAACCCTCGATGACGCGGTTGCCCGCGAGGCGGATGGCGACGGACGGACCCGAGAGCATGAACTCCAGGAGGGGTTCGTAGAAGGGCTTGCCCTCGTGCTCGGCGTAGTGCTCTTCGAGGGTCGAGCGGTCGGGCTCGACGAGGCGGATGTCGACGAGCGCGTAGCCCTTCGCCTCGATGCGGGCCAGGATCGCGCCGGTGAGGCCGCGGGCCACACCGTCGGGCTTCACGAGTACGAGTGTCTCTTCGGTCGCCATGGGTCACATTCCGTTCGGTGGGAGGGGATCAGCGAGAGCGGCGTTCCGACGGTCGAGGGACGCCCCCTTGATGTTGGCATACGCCCACATGCCGCCGAAAATGAGCGCGACCAAGAGAAGTGCCGGAACGAGGATGCCGCCCAGCGCGAGCACGACCTGCAGGCCCGACCCGGCAGCAATCGCCCAGCGGTGACGCAGGAGGCCGGCCGTGGCCATCATCAGCACGGCGAGCACCGTCCCGCCGACGATCCCCCACCAGGGCTCGACTCCCTCGGGGAGGACGCGCAGCCCGTAGACCACGAGCCCGCCCAAGAAGACGACGATCGACTCGAAGCCGAGCACGACCGAACCCAACGACTCCGCCGCCCCGCGACGGCGACGCACGCGCGGCTCTCGGGGGCTCACGCCTGCCACCCGCTCTTCCAGTCCTCGGCCTCGGAGAGACGCAGAGCCTCGCCGGCGAGCACGACCGATCCGGCGATGACGACGGCACGACGATCGGATGCTGCCGCCCACTCGCGTGCGGACTCCGCCGCATCGTCGAGCCCGGGGTGCACCGACACGGTGAGTTCGCGCGCCTCTGCGAGGTCGGCGACGACGTCGGGATCGCTCGCGCGCTCCGACTCCGGCGCGGTGGCGAACACGCGTGCTGCCATCGGTGCGAGGGCCTCGACGATGCCCGCGGCGTCTTTGTCATCGAGGACGCCGAGCACGACGCCCCATTCGTCGACGTCGAAGGTTTCGCGGAGCCCGTCGGCCAGGGCTCTCGCTCCGTGCGGGTTGTGGGCGGCGTCCGCCACGACGATCGGGTGGGATCCGACGAGTTGCAGGCGTCCGGGCGACGTGGCCTGCGCGAGCCCGTCGACGACGACCTCGGCGCTGACGCTTCCGAGCAGCGATTCGACGGCGGCGATCGCCAGTGCGGCGTTCGCGCCCTGGTGGAACCCGTAGAGCGGAAGATATTGCTCGTCGAAGGTGCCCGACAGGCCCCGCACCGACAGCAGCTGGCCGCCGACCGCCTGCCGCTGGCTGGTCAGCCCGAACTCGGCGCCCTCGAAGGCGATGGTCGCCCCGCGCGCGGTCGCGGCGGCTCGGAGGACGGCAGCGGCTTCCGGCTCCTGCTTGGCTGACACGACGGCCGCGCCGTCCTTGATGATGCCGGCCTTGACGGTGGCGATCTCGCGGATGGTGGAGCCGAGCCGATCGGCGTGGTCGAGGGCGATCGGGGCGAACACCGCGACATCGCCGTCGGCGGTGTTCGTGGAATCCCACGCGCCGCCCATGCCGACCTCGAGCACGAGAACGTCGACGGGCGCATCGGCGCAGACGACGAACGCGAGCACGGTGAGCAGCTCGAAGAACGTCAGCGGCGCATCGTCGGCGTCCACGAGCTCGGCGTCGACCAGGTCGACGAAGGGCTCGATCTCGTCCCAGGCGTCGGCGATCGCGCCGTCCGAGGCGGGTTCACCGTCGATCATGATGCGCTCGGTGAATCGCACCAGGTGCGGGCTCGTGAACAGGCCCGTCCGCAGCCCGACCGACCGCACGAGGCTCTCGATGATGCGGCTCGTCGAGGTCTTGCCGTTCGTCCCCGTGACATGGATCACGCGGTACGTGCGCTGCGGGTCGTCCAGCATCTCGAGCACGCGGCGGGTGCGCTCCACCCGCGGCTGAACCCACTGCTCGCCCTGTCGCGTCAGCAGCGCGGCATAGACGGCGTCGGCACGTGTGCGATCGCTCATTCGGCACTCATTTCGTTCAGGCGGGTCACCGACACGGTGAACGCTCCGGCGTTCGCGAACGTTCCCGCGGCGAACTCGGCCTGGTGGTCGGGGGTCTCCGCCGGAGTCCCGCGCAGTGTTCCACGCGCGAGCGACGTCGTGCCGTCGGCGCCGACGATCGCCGCCTCGCGGGCGAGGGTTTCGCCCGCGATGTCGGCCACGTCGAACGCGCTCGCCACCGCCGCCGCATCGTTCTCATCGGAGAAACCGAGCATGAGACGAATGCGATCGCTCACGTCGAACCGCGCCGACTTGCGCGTGTCCTGCACGGCGCGGACGACGTCTCGAGCGAGTCCCTCCGCCTCCAGCGCTTCGTCGGTCGTGGTGTCGAGGAGGACGAACCCGGCCTGTGCGAGCACGGCAAGCGCCTCTCCGTCGGGGCGGCCCGCGGTCTCGACGACGAGCTCGTACTCGCCGGCCTGCAATTCGACCCCGCCCGCCGTGACGATGCCGTCCACCTCGGACCATTCCCCGGCGCGTGCGGCCTGGATGACCTGCTGCACCTGCTTTCCCAACCGGGGACCCGCCGCACGGGCGTTCACCGTCAACCGGTGCGAGATGCCGTAGGCGGCCGGTGCCCCCTCGACGAGTTCGACCAGCTCCACCGACTTGACGTTCAGTTCATCGCGCAGGATGTCTTCGAACTGGGCGAGAGCGGCAGCATCCGTCACCACCACGGTCAACCGCGGCAAGGGCAGACGCACGCGCTTCCCCTCCCGCTTGCGGAGGGCGTTCGCAACACTCGAAACCTCGCGCACCGTGTCCATGGCGAGGCGGATGCCGGCCGAGGCCGGGAAGGCATCGGCGTCGGGCCAGTCGGCGAGGTGCACGCTGCGCCCACCCGTGAGGCCCTGCCAGATCTTCTCCGACACGAGCGGGATGAGCGGAGCCGCGACCCGGGTCAACGTCTCGAGCACGGTGTAGAGCGTGTCGAACGCCTCGGTCGACGACGAGTCGTCTTCGCGCACTCCCGTCCAGAATCGATCGCGCGAGCGACGGATGTACCAGTTCGTCAGTACCTCGGCGAAGTCGCGCAGACGCCCCGCGGCCGTGGTCGAGTCGAGCTTTTCGAGGTCGCCCGCGACTTCGCGCACCAGATCGCCCGTGCGAGCGAGGATGTAGCGATCGAGTACGTCGGTCGAGTCGGTGCGCCAGGACGCTTCGTAGCCGGTCGCAGCGCCTGTCGACGTGCCGGCGACGTTCGCGTAGGTCGCGAAGAAGTACCAGGTGTTCCACAGCGGCAGGAGGAACTCTCGCACCCCCGCGCGGATGCCCTCTTCGGTGACGACGAGGTTGCCGCCGCGCAGAACAGAGCTCGACATGAGGAACCACCGCATGGCGTCCGACCCGTCGCGATCGAACACCTCGCGCACATCGGGGTAGTTGCGGAGCGACTTCGACATCTTCTGCCCGTCGCTGCCCAGCACGATGCCGTGCGCCGACACCGCACGGAAGGCCGGGCGGTCGAACAGTGCGGTCGACAACACATGCATCACGTAGAACCAGCCGCGCGTCTGACCGATGTACTCCACGATGAAGTCGGCCGGCGCGTGCTGGTCGAACCAGTCGTGGTTCTCGAACGGGTAGTGCACCTGAGCGAACGGCATCGACCCCGAGTCGAACCAGACATCGAGCACGTCTTCGACCCGGCGCATGGTGCTGCGCCCCGTCGGGTCGTCGGGGTTCGGGCGCGTGAGCTCGTCGATGAACGGCCGGTGGAGGTCGACCTCGCCCTCGGTGTTGCGTGGAAGCCGCCCGAAGTCGGCCTCCATGTCGGCGAGCGATCCGTATACGTCGAGGCGGGGGTGCTCGGGATCGTCGCTCTTCCACACCGGGATGGGTGAACCCCAGTAGCGGTTGCGGCTGATCGACCAGTCTCGTGCGCCCTCGATCCACTTGCCGAACTGGCCCTCTTTGACGTTCTCCGGAACCCAGGTGATCTCGGCGTTGTTCGCGATCATCTGCTCTTTGACGTCGGTGACGCGGATGAACCAGCTCGAGACGGCCTTGTAGATCAGGGGATTCCGGCAGCGCCAGCAGTGCGGATACGAGTGCTCGTAGCTCGCCATGCGCAGCAGCCGACCGTCTTGGCGCAGCATCCGGATGAGCGGGGTGTTGGCGTCGAGCCACAACTCCCCCGCGACATCCGGCACGTCGGGAAGGAATCGGCCGCCGTCGTCGAGCGAGAGGATCGTGGGGAGGCCCGCCGCATCCGCGAGTCTCTTGTCGTCCTCGCCGTACGCGGGAGCCTGGTGAACGATGCCGGTGCCGTCGCTGGTCGTGACGTAGTCGTCGACGAGGATGTGCCAGGCGTTCTGCGTTCCCCAGGTCTCGGCGTCGGCGTAGTAGTCGAAGAGCCGATCGTAGGCGACGCCCTCGAGCTCGCTGCCCGCGATGGTCTGCTGGACGGCCTCGCGCGCAGCGTCGACCGACTCGTAGCCGAGGTCTTTGGCGTAGCCGCCGAGGAGTTCTTCGGCGAGCAGGTAGCGGTGGGCGGCGGCCTCGATCGCGTCATCGGCCTGACCGTCGGGGTTGTGGTGCACGTCGGCGGCACCCGCCGGGCCAGCGGGCAGCACGACGTAACGGATGCCGGGGCCCACGGCCAGAGCGAGGTTGGTCGGAAGCGTCCACGGCGTCGTCGTCCAAGCGAGGGCCCTCACGCCCGTGAGGCCCAGCGCCTCGGCCTTCATGCCGACGAGCGGGAAGGTCACGGTGACGGAGGGATCCTGCCGCATCTTGTACACGTCGTCGTCCATGCGCAGCTCGTGGCTCGACAACGGCGTCTCATCGCGCCAGCAGTACGGCAGCACGCGGTAGCCCTCGTAGGCGAGACCCTTCTCGTGCAGCGTCTTGAACGCCCACAGCACCGACTCCATGTAGGTGGTGTCGAGCGTCTTGTAGCCGTTGTCGAAATCGACCCAGCGCGCCTGACGCGTGACGTAGTCCTGCCAGTCGCGCGTGTACTCGAGCACCGACTCGCGCGCCTTCGCGTTGAAGGTGGCGACCCCCATGCGTTCGATGTCGTCCTTCTCGGTGATGCCGAGCTGCTTCATCGCTTCGAGTTCGGCCGGAAGTCCGTGCGTATCCCAGCCGAAGACCCGCTCGACCTTCTTGCCGCGCATCGTCTGGAAGCGCGGGAAGAGGTCTTTGGCGTACCCGGTCAAGAGGTGCCCGTAGTGGGGCAGACCGTTCGCGAACGGCGGGCCGTCGTAGAAGACCCATTCCTCGGCATCGTCGCGCTGGGCGATCGAAGCGCGGAAGGTGTCGTCGGCCTCCCAGAACGCGAGCGTCTCTTCTTCGATCGCGGGAAAGCGCGGGCTCGACGCGACGCCGGTCCCTGAGCTTGTCGAAGGGTCTGCAGCGGCACCGAAAGCAGAACGGGGATAGGTCATGTCACTCCAGCAGGTTGAGGATCAGCCTGCGAGGACGACTCGAACGAGCCGCGGTACCACCCCGCGTGATGCCCGACCTCTCGATCGGATCACCCACTTTCACTGCGGCTGTCACGGGCCTGCCCCGCCCGGTTCTACTGACGCCGACCCGAGAATCGGTGCGTTCTTCCGGGAGCTCCCCGGTGATGGCCGGATCGAAACTCGTGCTCACATTCTACGCGTCGAGGCGCGGCGGGCGCCACGCACGCGATCCACCGTTTGTGCGCTGCGTCCAACAACCCGCAACGGTGGCAGGATGGATCCTCGTGACTACCGCAGCATCCGTGACTTCTCCGGCCTCCGCCACCTCCGTCCGCCGCGTGACCGTGGCGTCGATGGTGGGCACCTCGCTCGAATCCTTCGACTTCTACGTCTTCGCCTACTTCTCGGCGTACTTCGTCGGGCCGCTCTTCTTCGCGCCGCTCGGAACCGTGGCCGCCCAGTTGACGGCGTTCCTCACGATCGCCGTGGCCTTCGTGATCCGCCCCGTGGGCGCGATCATCTTCGGCTACATGGGCGACCGTCTGGGCCGGCGCGCGACCCTGCTGTGGACCGTGGGAATCATGGGCATCGCGACCGGTCTGATCGGCGTCCTGCCGACCTACGACCAGGCGGGTTGGTTCGGCGCGGCGCTGCTCATTCTGCTGCGCCTGGCGCAGGGCATCTCGCTCGGCGGCGAGTGGGGCGGCTCGATCCTCCTGGCCACCGAGCACGCCTCGCCGGTGAAGCGCGCCTTCTACGCCGCGATCCCGCAGCTGGGCTCACCCATCGGTTCGATCCTCTCGGCGGGCGTGTTCATCGCCATGACCCTCGCGCTCCCGGCCGACCAGCTGTCGGCGTGGGGCTGGCGCATCCCGTTCCTTCTCGCCCTCCCCCTGCTCGCCGTGTCGCTGTACCTGCGGTGGTCGATCGACGAGACGCCGGTGTTCCGCAACGTCGTCGCACAGGGCCGGCGCGACCGCCTCCCCTTCCTCACCATGTTCCGCGAGCGCCCCCTCGCCATGGCGATCGCGGTGGGCGCGGCCCTCCTCGGTATCGGCTCGTACTCGCTGATGAACACCTACACCATCAACTACGGCACCGCACAGCTCGGTTTCGCCTACTCCGACCTGCTCCTCGCCACCACGATCGGTGGGCTCCTCCAGCTCGTGACCATCCCGCTGTTCGGCGTCTGGGCCGCCCGCATCGGCTCGGCGCGGGTCGTGGCATGGGGCGCGCTCGGCACGCTGCTCATCGCGTTCCCAATCTACTTCGTACTGCAGTCCGCGAACTTCGGGGTGCTCGTGGCCCTGATGATCGTCGGCGGGATCCTGCCGACGATGTCGTGGGCAGCGCTCGGCGGGCTGATGAACGACCTGTTCCCCGACCACTTCCGCTACTCGGCGCTCTCTTTCGCCTACGCCTTGGCGGCGACCGTCAGTGGCTTCGTGCCCGTCCTCACGCTCTCGCTCGGGCAGGCGACGGGCTTCGCATGGTGGCACCCCGGTGTCGTCCTCGCGGTGATGTCGGCGATCACCCTCCTCGCCGCCTGGGCTGCTCGCCGCTACACCGCCGCGCGCGCCCAGACCGAGCCGGCCGCGGTCGGCGCCGACAGCTGAGGACATCCCGCGCACTGAGGATCCCGCGCGACGCCCGCGTCCTCAGCATCCGTGATCGCCTCGAAGACGGGTGGATGCTACGGCGCGGCACTCCTCCACAGGGCAAGACGCGAGTCGTTCCTCCACAGTTTCGGCCGACCGCGCCCGTCGCAGCGCGCCGCCGGGGCAACCTCGGGCCGTGCAGCTACTCGAATGGATCGACGACCAGGGTGGCGTCGTGCGTTCACGCTCCGTCACGGAGGCCGGCTTCACCGACCACAGCGTGCGGAAGGCGTTGGCCTCCCGAGCTGTGATCCGGCCACGAGCAGGCTGGCTGGCGCTTCCCTCCGCCGATCCGCTCCTCGTCGCAGCCGCGCGGGCCGGGGTCGTCCTCACCTGCATCACGCAAGCGAAGCGACTGGGGCTGTGGGTGTTGGCCAGCGTGGTCGGGCACCACGTCGGCGCGCCTCGTCATTCCGGCGGAGTAACTGCCGACCGGGCTCATGTCCACTGGGGCAAGCCACTCCTCGCCCGCCACCCCCACGCACTCGTCGATCCGGTCGAGAACGTCTTGGGGTTCGTCGCCTCCTGCCAACCATTCGAGGCGGCGCTCGCGACATGGGAATCGGCGGTGCGCCTCGGTCTCGTCGACCTCCGCACGATGAAGCGCTTGCCGCTGGTGGGCCCGGCCCGCGAGCTGGTGAAGGTGACCACCGCGTTCTCCGACTCGGGACTCGAGACCTTCGTACTCGTCCGCCTAGCCTGGCTCCGCCTCGCGATCGTGCCCCAGGCGTGGCTCGCCGGGCATCGAGTCGATTTCCTCATCGGGGAGCGCCTCGTGCTCCAGATCGACGGAGCGCACCACGTCGGACGGCAGCGGGCCGAAGACATCGCCCATGACGCCGAGCTGATGACCCTTGGATACTTCGTCATCCGAGTCGGCTACCTGCAGGTGATCGACCGCTGGCCCGAGGTGCAACACCGGGTCATGCTGGCGGTTGCTCAAGGGCTGCACCTCGCGAGACCGTGACGCCGCAGAGAACGAGGCGATCTCGAGCATTGAGGACGCGTCGGCCCCACAGCATCCTCGATCCTCGAGATGTCCTCAACGTCGGGGCCATAGCTTCCCACCCAGGCGATAGCGTCGAACGGTGATGCGCGCGCTCCCCGAGACCGACCGTCTGGTGCTGCGCGAGTTGGGACCGAGCGATCTCGGCGCGCTGACCGCGATCTTGAGCGACGCCGAAACGATGGTCGCCTACGAGGGACCGTTCGACCGGACCGAAGTCGCGACCTGGTTGGCCCGGCAGGAGCGGCGCTACGTCGAAGACGGCTTCGGCCTGTGGGCCGTGACCCTTCGCGAGACCGGCGAGCTGATCGGTCAATGCGGCCCGACCCGGCAGGTCATCGAGGGCGAGTCGATGGTGGAGGTCGGCTATCTCTTCAACCGGCGGTGGTGGCATCAGGGCTTCGCGATCGAGGCTGCCCGCGCCAGCCGCGACTGGGTGTTCCACAATCTGCCCGTCGATCGCGTGTGTTCGAAGGTCCGCGACACGAACCTGCCGTCGATGAACGTCGCGATCCGCAACGGCATGACCCCGCGCCGACGCATCGTCACGCACTACCGCGGTGTGGACATGCCTCACCTCGTGTTCGAGATCACCCGGGACGAATGGATGCTGCGCTCCGAGCCCCGGCGACCGTGAGCGCTCATCGCCGAAAAAGGGGCCCGGACCGCCGGTAGACTCGGATCGACCCACACTCAGGCACGCTCACACAGTGCCGCACATACCGAGGAGCACCCGTTGTCCGACGCGCAGATTCCCGACAAGCCCGTACTCGAGGGCCTCGAGCAG
The DNA here is from genome assembly GCF_043556445.1 of Microbacterium shimangi. Classification (NCBI taxonomy): domain Bacteria; kingdom Bacillati; phylum Actinomycetota; class Actinomycetes; order Micrococcales; family Microbacteriaceae; genus Microbacterium; species Microbacterium shimangi. The sequence continues at coordinate 553,095 of NZ_JBIGII010000004.1, read as the reverse complement.
AAGTGGGATGCCGCGTGGACCGCCGCCGGAACCTACGATTTCGATCGCGCCCGGGCGCGCGAGGTCGGCCGCACGGGGGTCTTCTCGGTCGACACTCCCCCGCCGACCGCGTCGGGAAGCCTCCACATCGGACACGTCTTCAGCTACACCCACACCGACGTGAAGGTGCGCTTCGAGCGCATGCGCGGCAAGACCGTCTTCTACCCGATGGGATGGGACGACAACGGTCTGCCGACCGAGCGCCGGGTGCAGAACTACTACGGCGTGCGGTGCGACCCCTCGCTCCCCTTCGACCCCGATTTCGTCCCGCCCTTCGAGGGTGGCGACAACAAGAGCACCAAGGCCGCTGATCAGCGCCCGATCAGCCGCCGCAACTTCATCGACCTCTGCGAGAAGCTGACCGCAGAAGACGAGAAGACCTTCGAGGCTCTCTGGCGCGACCTCGGGCTCAGCGTCGACTGGTCGCAGACCTACCGCACGATCTCGAGCGAGACGATCCGCACGAGTCAGTCGGCGTTCTTGCAGAACCTGGATCGCGGCGAGGCCTACCAGGCGATGGCCCCCACGCTCTGGGACGTCGATTTCCGCTCCGCGATCGCGCAGGCCGAACTCGAAGATCGCGATCAACCCGCTGCCTACCACCGACTCGCTTTTCACAAGGCAGAGGGTGACGTCTTCATCGAGACGACGCGCCCCGAGCTGCTGGCCGCGTGCGTCGCCCTCGTCGCCCACCCCGACGACGAGCGGTATCAGCCGCTGTTCGGAACGACCGTGCGCACGCCTCTCTTCGACGTCGAGGTGCCGGTTCTGGCCCACCCGCTCGCGCAGCCCGACAAGGGCTCGGGCATCGCGATGATCTGCACGTTCGGTGACGTGACCGACATCATCTGGTGGCGCGAGCTCGACCTGCCGAACCGCACCATCATTGGCAAAGACGGCCGGATCGTTGCCGAAGCGCCCGACGTCATTGTGACGGATGCTGCGAAGGCCGCCTACGCCGAACTCGCGGGCAAGACGGTCTTCAGCGCCAAGAAGACCATCGTCGAGCTGCTGCAGGCTTCGGGAGAGATGGAGGGCGACCCACGCCCCTTCACACACGCCGTGAAGTTCTTCGAGAAGGGCGACCGGCCGCTCGAGATCGTCTCGACGCGCCAGTGGTACCTCCGCAACGGCGCGCGTGACGCAACCCTGCGCGAGCGATTGATCGCCCTCGGCCGCGAGATCTCGTGGCACCCCGACTTCATGCGAGTGCGATACGAGAACTGGACGAACGGCCTCACCGGCGATTGGCTCGTCTCGCGTCAGCGGTTCTTCGGGGTGCCCATCCCCGTCTGGTACGGCCTCGACGAGAACGGGGAGCGCGACTACTCACGGGTCTTGACCCCGGATGCCGCCTCGCTTCCCGTCGATCCCACGACCGACGTACCCGCGGGGTACACGGAAGACCAGCGCGGCGTCGCCGGCGGCTTCGATGCCGAGCGCGACATCTTCGACACCTGGGCCACCTCGTCTCTGACGCCTCAGCTGGCCGGCGGGTGGCAGCGCGACGAAGACCTCTGGAACCTCGTCGCACCCTTCGACCTGCGGCCGCAGGGGCAGGACATCATCCGCACCTGGTTGTTCTCGACCCTGTTGCGCAGCGCCCTCGAAGATGGTCGCGCCCCGTGGTCGGATGCCGCGATCTCGGGCTTCATCGTCGATCCCGATCGCAAGAAGATGTCGAAGTCGAAGGGCAACGTCGTCACCCCCGCCGATGTTCTGCACCAACACGGCTCCGACGCGGTGCGGTACTGGGCGGCGTCCAGCCGGCTCGGAACCGATGCCGCGTTCGACCCGCAGAATCCGACGCAGATCAAGATCGGTCGCCGTCTGGCGATCAAGATTCTGAACGCAGCGAAGTTCGTGCTGTCGTTCCCGGTGCCCGACGATGCCGCGGTCACGCACGCGCTCGACGCGTCGATGCTCGCAACGCTCGACCAGGTGGTCCGTGACGCGACGAAGGCCCTCGAGAACTACGACCATGCGCGTGCCCTCGAGATCACCGAGTCGTTCTTCTGGACGTTCTGCGACGACTACCTCGAACTCGTCAAGGAGCGCGCCTACGACCAGACCGACGTGGGCCAGGCATCAGCGGCCCTCTCGCTGCGCATCGCCCTGTCGACGCTCCTTCGCCTGTTCGCGCCGGTCATCGCCTTCGCGACCGAAGAAGCGTGGTCGTGGTTCAACGAGGGATCGGTGCACCACGCCGCGTGGCCCGAGCCGACCGAAGCCGCGGGCGACCCCGGTGTGCTCCGCGCCGTCGGCGAAGCGCTGATCGGCATCCGCCGGGCCAAGACCGAGGCAAAGGTCTCGCAGAAGACCGTCGTCGCGGTGGCGACAGTGGCGTCACCCCACACGGCAGCGCTCCGCCTGGCCGAGGGCGACCTCAAAGCCGTCGGGCGCATCGAGCGGATCGAATTCGAAGACGCCGACACCACTGCCGTGACCGGCATCGAGCTCGCCCCCCAGGAGGTCTGACATGCAACTCGGAACCCGTTGGACGTCCGGTGCCACGCCACCATCGGCCGTCCCCGCCACCCTGCACGCGCAGATCACCGCCGTCGAGAGGTCGCTGCCCGCCGACCAGTTCGGCCAGCCGGCGCCGCGTTGGACGCTGACGTGGCTCGAAGGTCGCCCCATTGCCGAACTCGACACCGGCGTCATCGTGACGCTCGATCGGTCAGGCGAGGCGGTCGTCACGCACGACGAGCATGAGCAGTTCTCCGATCGGGACTACTCCGGCCAGGACTGACGAACGACAGCGGTGTCTGGCACGATGGCGGGCATGAGCAGCATCCCGCCGTCTGCATCGCGACTCGATGAGCTGATCCGACTTCGCCGCGTTCGGGACCGCATCGATCGAGAGCACGCGGAGCCGCTCGACGTCGAGGCGCTGGCGCGCGGTGCGCACATGTCGGCCGGGCACCTGAGCCGGCAGTTCCGGCTCGCCTACGGTGAGTCTCCCTACGCCTACTTGATGACGCGGCGCATCGAGCGCGCGATGGCACTCCTGCGCCGGGGCGATCTTTCGGTGACCGAGGTGTGTTTCGCCGTCGGGTTCTCTTCGCTCGGGACGTTCAGCACACGGTTCGCAGAGCTCGTCGGAGTCGCACCGAGCGTGTATCGGCGGGAGTCGGCTCCGGATGCTGCTGAGCTGCCCAGCTGCGTCACGAGATTCGTCATGCGTCCGGTCAGGAATCGAGAAGCAGACACCCGCGCGCCGCAGCTAGCGTGAGCGTCATGGACATCACGATTCACGAGACCTATCTGCCGCACACGGATGCCGAGGCGTCGCTGCGGTTCTACCGCGACACTCTCGGGTTCGAAGTCCGTAACGACGTCGGCTACGAAGGAATGCGGTGGCTGACCGTCGGTCCCGTCGGACAGCCCGACACCGCCATCGTCCTGCACCCCCCGACCGCGAATCCCGACCTCACCGAGGACGAGACGCGTGCATTGCTGGAGCTGATCGCAAAGGGCAGCTACTTCGGCATCAACCTCGCCACACGAGACCTCGCGGCGACCTTCGAAGCCCTCGAGGCCAGCGGCGCTGAGATCGTTCAGGAGCCGACCGAGCAGCCGTACGGTGTGTTCGACTGCGCCATCCGCGACCCCTCCGGCAACATGATCCGCATCCAGCAGCCCCGCTAGGCGGCCGCGTCGGTTCCGCTCGCGCCGCCCCCGCGCTTCCTCCCTGAGACCTGCCGTCGATGACACTCGGCCATGTCACCGCGGCAGCATCTGGAGAGCGATCGCGCCGGCCCGGTCGCGTTGCGCTTCCGCGACCGCGCGGCGGTACTCGTGCACGTCTGCTCTGCCGATCCGGCGGCGCTGGCGCGCGCTCACGAACTCGTTGATCGCGGCAGCCGAAGCGCGCAGCGCCCGGTCGAGGGCCGTGGGGTGGGCCACACGTCGGGAGAGATCGATGGCGGTCACTTGTCGTCTGCCTGCTCGGGCAGGGGGAAGACGTCGGCGCGAATCGTCACGGGACGCACACCCTCCCCGACCTGGTCGCGATGGTTCGACACGGCCTCGTCGATGAGCGCTTGGATCGCCTGTGACAGCTGGCGCGTCTGCTCCACCGTCAGACGAGTGTTCGCGGTGGAGATGATCACCGCGTCGCGCCACGGTTGCGTCTCAGCGTCCGCCCCCCGCTCGGAGTAGTCGACGAGCTGGTCGTGACGATTCCGGAGGAACTCGGTCATGACCATCTGCGACGCCGCTCGACCCGCCGGGGTCTTCATCGCGTCGGGGTTCATCAGCTCGATGCCTCCGGCTGGGCGTTCCCACCACCGTTCGCGTGCCGTTCCCCGCCCCTCGACCTCCCGGATCAAGCGGTGTGCGGCGAGAGCCCGCAGGTGATAGCTGGTGGCGCCGCTGGACTCGCCGAGGCGCGCGGCCAACGTACTGGCGGTCTGGGGTCCGTACTGGCTGAGCATGTCGAACATCCGGACACGCAGAGGATGGGCCAACGCTCGCAACGCGCCGACGTCGAGGACGCGGTCTTGGCGCGGCGCGGGTCGGTTGTCGGGCAGCTCGTCGGTCATAATGCAAAGATACCGTTGCAAGTGCTTCTTTGCAAGCAAGTCTTTGCATCAACGCGAGCCGAGGGGCACGCGCACGTAGGCTGGGCAGATGTCGGCCCACAATCCCCTCCTCCACCCCTCGCCCCTCCCCTTCGGCCTGCCCGACTATGCGGCCGTCACGGCCGACGACTACCTGCCCGCCTTCGCGGCGGCGTTCGCGCAGCATCGCGATGAAGTGGACCGCATCGCCACGAACCCCGACGCACCGTCGTTCGAGAACACGATGCTGGCGCTCGAAGAGAGCGGCGAAGTGCTCGGCCGGGTGGCCAGCACCTTCTACACGATCGCCTCTGCCGACGCGACCGACGCCGTACAAGGGATCGAAGAAGCCCTCGCACCGCAGATGTCGGCCCATCACGACGCCATCGAACTGGACGAGAGACTCTTCGGCAGGGTTCGCTCGCTGCACGAGACGGTCGGGAGTCTCGACCTGAGCGACGAGCAGCGGTATCTCATCGAGCGGCGATTCCGCGAGATGTCACGCGCGGGAGCAGGTCTGGGCGACACAGAGAAGCAGCGTCTCACGGCGGTCAACGAGCGGCTCGCCGTCCTCACCACCACCTTCGAGAAGAACCTGCTCGCCGACACGAACGATCTCGCCGTCGTTTTCGACTCCGCAGCAGAGCTCGACGGACTCAACGAGGGGCAGCTGTCGTCGGCCGCCCGCGCCGCGAGCGATCGAGGGCTCGACGGCCGATATGTCGTCACGCTCCCCCTCTTCACCGGTCACCCCTATCTGGCGACTCTGACCAGGCGTGAGAGTCGCCGCCGCATCTTCGATGCCTCTCGTGTGCGCGGCCGGCGCGACGGCGGCCACGACAACCGCCCCGTCTTGATCGAGATCGTTCGCCTTCGGGCAGAACGGGCGGCCCTTCTCGGTTACGCCAGCCACGCGGCCTATGTGACGGATGACGAGACGGCCGGTTCCCCGGCCGCCGTTCACGACCTACTTCGACGTCTGGCCGCGCCCGCGGCCCGAAACGCCCGCGCCGAACGCGAGGCGCTGCGAACGGTGTCGGCCGACGACGCTGTCGAGGTGGAGGCCCACGACTGGGCGTTCTACACCGAGAAGCTCCGCCAGGCCGAGTTCGATCTCGACACTGCGGCTCTGCGCCCGTGGTTCGAGGCGGAACGAGTCTTGCGCGACGGCGTCTTCTTCGCGGCGGAGAAGCTCTACGGCATCACGATGCAAGAACGCACCGATCTCACCGCCTACCACGCAGACGCGCGCGTGTTCGAGGTGACCGACGCCGACGGCTCCGAGCTCGGGCTGTTCATCCTCGACCTCTACACCCGCGACACCAAGCGCGGGGGTGCCTGGATGAACTCGATCGTCACCCAGTCGGCGGTCCGCGGCACGTCGCCCGTCGTGGTGAACAACCTGAACGTGAGCCGACCGGCGCCCGGTCAGCCGACACTGCTCTCGCTCGACGAGGTCACCACGCTGTTCCATGAATTCGGACACGCACTGCACGGGCTCTTCGCGACGGTGACCTACCCGTCGTTCGCCGGCACCGCCGTGTTCCGCGACTTCGTCGAGTTCCCGAGCCAGGTGAACGAGATGTGGATCTTCTGGCCGGAGGTGCTGTCCAATTACGCCCTCCACCACGAAACGGGCGAGCCGCTCCCCGCCGACGTGGTCGAGAAGCTCTCGTCGACCGAGACGTTCAACCAAGGCTTCTCCACCAGCGAATACCTCGCGGCATCGTGGATCGATCAGGCATGGCACTCGCTCAGCGCCTCGGAATCCGCCGGCGACATCGATGTCGCCGCGTTCGAGGCCGCGGCGCTCGCCGACATCGGGCTCGACGAACCCGCTGTGCCACCGCGCTATTCATCGACGTACTTCGCCCACGTCTTCTCCGGCGGCTACAGCGCGGGCTACTACTCGTACATCTGGAGTGAGGTGCTCGACGCCGATACCGTCGAGTGGTTCCGAGAAAGCGGCGGGCTGACCCGCGAGAACGGCGACCGGTTCAGAACCCGACTCCTCGGCGTCGGCGGCTCGAAGGATCCGCTCGCGGCCTACCGCGACTTCCGGGGCCGCGCGGCAGAGATCGCCCCCCTTCTGAAGCGACGCGGACTCGAGGGATGACGAAGAAGGAGCGGCCGGTCACCCGGCCGCTCCTTCGTGTCGTGCTCCGCTCAGGCGGTCTTGCGCTTCTGCTCGAGCACCATCGTCGGTGCCGCACCGTCTTGCACGCACGCGCGCGTGATGACGACCTTCGACACATCGTCGGACGACGGCACGTCGAACATGATGGGCCCGAGAACGTCTTCGAGGATCGCGCGCAAGCCGCGGGCTCCGGTCTTTCGTCCTACCGCGAGATCGGCGATCGCGAGAAGAGCATCGCGCTCGAACTCGAGCTCGACGCCGTCGAGCTCGAACATGCGCTGATACTGCTTCACGAGCGCGTTCTTGGGCTCGGTGAGGATCTCCATCAGCGCGTTCTGGTCGAGCGGCGACACGGACGCCACCACCGGCAGACGGCCGATGAACTCGGGGATCAGGCCGAACTTATGCAGGTCTTCGGGCAGCACCTCGCTGAACAGGTTCAGGTCTTCACCCTTGCTGTGCAGCGGGGCTCCGAAACCGACACCGTGCTTCCCCACCCGGGCCGAGATGATGTCTTCCAGACCCGCGAAGGCGCCGGCCACGATGAAGAGAACGTTCGTGGTGTCGATCTGGATGAATTCCTGGTGCGGATGCTTGCGCCCGCCCTGGGGCGGAACCGAAGCCACCGTGCCCTCGAGGATCTTGAGGAGCGCCTGCTGCACGCCCTCCCCCGAGACGTCGCGCGTGATCGACGGATTCTCGGCCTTGCGGGCGATCTTGTCGACCTCGTCGATGTAGATGATGCCGGTCTCGGCGCGCTTCGTGTCAAAGTCCGCCGCTTGCAGAAGCTTGAGGAGGATGTTCTCGACGTCTTCGCCGACGTAGCCCGCCTCGGTGAGCGCCGTCGCGTCAGCGACGGCGAACGGAACGTTCAGGCGCTTCGCGAGAGTCTGCGCCAGGTAGGTCTTGCCCGTACCGGTCGGTCCGAGGATGAGAATGTTGCTCTTCGCGATCTCGACCTCATCGGCCCGCTGCTCCGCGGGCTGGATCGTGCCGAGAGCACGGATGCGCTTGTAGTGGTTGTACACCGCGACCGCGAGCGAGCGCTTGGCGTCGACCTGGCCGACGACGTACTCCTCGAGGAAGGCGAAGATCTCGCGGGGCTTCGGAAGATCGAAGTCGGAGACGACGCCGGCAGAGGACTCCGCCATGCGTTCTTCGATGATCTCGTTGCACAACTCGACGCACTCGTCGCAGATGTACACACCCGGACCCGCGATGAGCTGCTGGACCTGCTTCTGGCTCTTGCCACAGAAGGAGCACTTGAACAGGTCGGCGCTCTCACCGATACGTGCCATCGCGACTCCTTCTCGCCCCCACGGGAGCCACTCCCCCGTGTGCTTTCAGAGCCTAACCGCTGCCCGCGACATCGGAGGGCATTGGGGCTGGCTTGTCCGCCTCGCTGCGGGCGAACACGACGATGCCCCCGTCGCGCGAGGCGGCGGGGGCATCGAAAGCATCCGTGTCAGGACGTCAGTGCCGCCGGAACACGCTTGCGCGTGGTCAGAACCTGGTCGATGAGGCCGTACGCGACGGCCTCCTCGCCCGAGAGGATCTTGTCGCGGTCGATGTCTTTGTTGACCTCTTCAGCCGTCTTGTTCGAGTGCTTCGCGAGGGTGTGCTCGAGCCAGACGCGCATGCGGAGAATCTCCGCTGCCTGGATCTCGATGTCGGACGCCTGTCCGTGACCCGACTCGCCGACGGCGGGCTGGTGGATCAGGATGCGGGCGTTCGGCAGCGCCAAGCGCTTGCCGGGAGCACCGGCCGCCAGCAACACCGACGCCGCCGACGCCGCCTGGCCGAGGACGACCGTCTGGATCTGCGGAGACACGTACTGCATGGTGTCGTAGATCGCCGTCATGGCGGTGAAGGAGCCGCCGGGCGAGTTGATGTACATGATGATGTCGCGGTCGGGATCCTGGCTCTCGAGCACCAGCAACTGCGCCATCACGTCGTCGGCCGACGCGTCGTCGACCTGCACGCCGAGGAAGATCACGCGATCTTCGAACAGCTTGTTGTAAGGATCCTGGCGCTTGTAGCCGTAGGCGGTGCGCTCTTCGAACTGCGGGAGGATGTAACGGCTGCCGGGCATCTGGATGCCGTTCGCCGACGGGGCTCCGAAGGTGGGGGTCTGCATTAGTTTGTCTCTCTTTCGCCTTCGGGTGCGTTACTCGGCCGTGGTTCCGCCGCCGCCGGTCACGTCGAGCGCGCTGGAGCGGATGTGGTCGACGAAGCCGTAATCGAGAGCTTCCTGGGCCGAGAACCAACGGTCGCGGTCACCGTCGGCGTTGATCTGCTCGACGGGCTTGCCCGTCTGGCCGGCGGTGATCTCGGCGAGCCGACGCTTCATGTCGAGGATGAGCTGCGCCTGGGTCTGGATGTCGCTCGACGTGCCACCGAAACCGCCGTGAGGCTGGTGCAGCAAGACGCGGGCGTTCGGGGTGATGTAGCGCTTGCCCTTGGTGCCGCTGGTCAGCAGAAGCTGTCCCATCGAGGCGGCCATGCCGATGCCCACGGTGACGATGTCGTTCGGGACGAACTGCATCGTGTCGTAGATGGCCATGCCGGCCGTGATCGAGCCGCCGGGCGAGTTGATGTACAGGAAGATGTCTTTTTCCTGGTCCTCGGCTGCGAGAAGGAGGATCTTGGCGCAGATCTCGTTCGCATTGTCGTCGCGCACCTCTGAGCCGAGCCAGATGATGCGGTCCTTGAGGAGCCTGTCGAAAACGCTCGTTGCCATTAGTGGTTCGGCCATGAATACTCCTGATTCCTCGGGTTCGGATTCGAATCTACCGGCGTGGTTTCCAGGCCGAGGTCGTGTTCGCCGTGGGCAGAGCGGGCGTGCAAGAACAGCACCGCGGATGCGAAGAGGGGCGGATGCTGCAGCATCCGCCCCTCTTCGTTCGCTTCGCTTACTCCTTGGCCGCGGCCTTCTTCTTGGCGGGGGCCTTCTTCTTCGGCTTCTCCTCGGCCTCGATGACCTCGTCGGCTTCTGCAGCCGCGTCGGCGATCTCTTCGGCTTCTTCGACGACGTCCGCCTCGACGGCCGGCTCGTCCTCGACGGCGATGAAGCCGGTCAGATCGACGGGCGCGCCGTTCGAGTCGACGACCGTGACCCGACCGAGCGCGACGGCGAGGGCCTTGTTGCGCGCGACCTCTCCGACCAGCGCCGGCAGCTGGTTGCCCTGCTGCAGCGCGTCGACGAACTCCTGGGGCGCCATGCCGTACTGCGAGGCCGACTGGATGAGGTACTGGGTCAGCTCGTCCTGCGAAACCTGGACGTTGCCGTCTTCGGCGATCTTGTCGAGGATCATCTGCGTGCGGAACTGCTTCTCGCTCGCCTCGGTGACCTCGGCGCGGTGCACGTCGTCCTCCAGGCGGTTCTCACCTTCGAGGTGCGTGTGCACCTCGTCTTCGATGAGCTGGGGCGGAACGGGGATCTCGACCTGCGAAAGCAGCTCTTCGATCAGCTTGTCGCGCGCCGCAGATCCCTGCGAGAACGTGGACTGCTGGGCGACGCGGTCTTTCAGGCTCTCGCGCAGCTCACCGATGGTGTCGAACTCGCTCGCGATCTGGGCGAAGTCGTCGTCGGCCTCGGGAAGCTCGCGCTCCTTGACGGCGGTGATGGTGACGGAGACCTCGGCCTCTTCGCCGGCGTGGTCGCCACCGACGAGCTTCGAGCGGAAGGTCGTGTCCTCACCCGCGGTGAGCGACTCGATGGCCTCGTCGATGCCCTCGAGCAGCTCGCCCGAACCGACCTCGTACGACACGCCCTCTGCGCGGTCGATCTCGGCGCCGTCGATCGTGGCGACGAGGTCGAGCTCGACGAAGTCGCCGGTGGCGGCGGGGCGGTCGACGGTGACGAGCGTGCCGAAGCGCGCGCGAAGGCTGTCGAGCTCGGCGTCGATGGCCGCCTCGTCCACCTCGACGGCGTCGACCGTGACGGTCAGGCCCTCGTATGCGGGAAGGTCGAACTCGGGACGCACGTCGACCTCGACGTCGATGATCAAGTCGCCGGAGTAGTCCTTGAGCTCGGGGAGCTCGACGACCTCGGCGTTCGGGCGACCGATGACGCGGAGGTTCTGCTGCTCCACCGCTGCGCGGTAGAAACCGTCGAGGCCCTCATTGACCGCGTGCTCGACGACCGCACCGCGACCGACGCGCTGGTCGATGATCGGGGCGGGAACCTTGCCCTTGCGGAAGCCGGGAACCTGTACGTCCTGGCCGATGTGCTCGTACGCGTGGGCGATGCTCGGCTTGAGCTCCTCCGGCGAGACGGTGATGTGCAGCTTGACCCGGGTCGGGCTGAGCTTCTCGACGGTGCTGTTGACCATGCCTGTTCGTTCTCCTCGTGATGGACCGCGCACAGCGCGGCGTTCGGAAGGGTCTGGGTCTGCGGGGGCTCGTTCGTCGGGGCGACAGGATTTGAACCTGCGGCCTCCCGCTCCCAAAGCGGGCGCTCTACCAAGCTGAGCTACGCCCCGGGCGGTGCACACACTCGTGCGACGATACGGCCCCGAGAAGTCTAGTCGATAGGGCCACTGACGCCCGCCGAAGGCACCCGGGGTCGGTGGTGGCGTCAGATTGCCGTTAGACTTTCGGATGCTGCGGCTCAGCCGTCGCGGGGCCGTTGCCCGACAACTGAATTTCGGGGCTGTAGCTTAGTGGTAAAGCCTTAGTCTTCCAAACTAATGATGCGGGTTCGATTCCCGTCAGCCCCTCCATAAATGCAATTGCTCCACTGACGTGGGGCATAAGCTCGGATGATGAGCGATTCGACGACAACCGATTCGAAGACCATGGTGCGCATCTCGATCGCACTGGGCGATGTCACCTACCTTCTCGCTCAATCCGAGGACCACGAGGCTCTGAAGCGGCAGATCGAAACCGCCGTCAGAGCCGGCGGGGCGTTCGTCGATTTCGTCGAGGTGGGAAACCGAACGGTGAGCGCGCTCATCACGGGCTCGGAGCGGGTCATCCTCACCGTCGAGACGGTGCCGTTCGACGAGCGCGACACGGGCGACGTCGACTACCCGTTCGGCGCGTTCTTCGACGAGATCTGACTCCGAAACTTCATCCGATCGGATGATGCGAAAGACCCCGCCCGTCGGATTGGCTGAGAGGCATGGATCTCTTCGCCCTCTTCCAGCCCACCGCTGCTGACGCACGCAATGAGTGGCAGTCGAAGCAAGAGCTTCCGGCTCCCTCCCCCACTCCCGGTGAAGGGCCCGGCGTCATCCGCGGCGACAAGATCGTCATCGACCTGCGCTGACTGGTCCGATACGGCTCAGTCGCGGTGGCCGGGGCTCCCGTCGACGGCCGCTCGATGTTCGTCGATCCGCTCGCGATAGACCTCTGCGTTCCGGAGGATCTTGGCCCGCTCGTCGGCGGTGAGTTGGCGACGCACCTTCGCCGGCACCCCGGCGACGAGTGAACCCGACGGGATGACCGCTCCCTCGAGCACCACGGCCCCGCCGGCCACGAGACAACCCTCGCCGATCACGGCTCCCGACAAGATGACGCTTCCCATACCGATGAGCGTCCCGTCGCCGATGACGCACCCGTGAACGACGGCGTTGTGCCCGACCGACACGTTCTCACCGATGCGAACCGGGTGGCCAGCATCGACGTGGACCGAGACGTTGTCTTGCAGGTTGCTGCCCGCCCCCACCGAAATGCCGTCGCTGTCGGCGCGAAGCACGGCGTTGTACCAGACGCTCGCACGAGCGGCCAGAGACACCGCTCCGACGACGCGCGCGCCCGCCGCGACGAATGCCGACGGATGAAGCGACGGTTCTGCGTCGCCGAGGCTCAACACGCTCGCGGAGGGATCGATGGTCATCCTCCGACCCTAGTGATGACAGACCCGTCGTCGACCGGTCAGCTCACGGACACACGCAGCCTCTACGCTGCGCGCGTGAGTGTGAAACGACGGATGCTGCTGCCCACCCTCTGGGGTATTGCCCTCCTGGCGACGGGGTGCGCGCCCGCCGACCTTGCAGACCCGCAGGATCCCGGCGAGTGGATCGTGGATCCGGTCGTCGTGTCCACGACGAGTGCCGAGTCCGGTCCCGTCTCGACCGACGTAGGGCTGCCCGCGGCGACGATCGCCGGTGACGGCGCGGGCGGGTTCTGGGCCGGCTCCGAGAGCGTGGCCCATTACTCGGCCGACGATCCGCAGGCCGGACCCGACCAGAAGGCGGGTGCTCCGAACGGACAGGTGCAAGCCCTGAGCGCGCGTGACGCGGACACCCTCTTCGCCGTATCCACCGACCCGGTGGGGCGTAGCGTGCTGAGCCAGTGGACGGCCGCCTCAGCGACCTGGACCACGCTGCGAGCAGTCGGAGAGCTCTACGGCGACGTCGCAGCAACTGCCGACGCGGTGCTGTACGTCGAATTCGGCGAGCAGACGGTCAAGGACCGTTTCGTCATCCGGCGATTGGTCCCCGGCGGCGCTCCGACGACGGTCGGCCCGGAGTTCGTCGGGTCGGAGGTACGGATCGCGCCCGGCCGCGGCGGTGCGGTGTTCGTCGTCACCGACACCGAGCGGTTCGTCCTCGCCGCCGACGGGGGCGTCAGCGCACGCGTCGCGCACGATCCCGCCGACCGACCCGTCGGTCGTGTCAGCCTCGACGGTGCACCGCTGTGGACTGATCGCCCCGACATCCCGTCGGCCGGGTGGTACATCGCGACCGGCTCCGACGAAGCCCGCAAGGTCATCGAGGACGCCTCCGAGGGGTGCGACGACATGGGCGACCGGGCCTCATCGCCTTCGTGCGGGTGGGACGCGACCTGGCTGGACGCTCAGACGTTCGTGACAAGCGTCGGAGGCGAGGGCGGGGCCGTCCTCGCAGTGGTGCGCGCACCCTGAGCCCGCGTCGGATCACCCGGCGGCGTACGCCATCGCATCGCGGAGCGCCGTGGTGATCTGTGGCGCGAGGGAGTTCGCGAACGTGACGGTCAGATGGTCCTGGTCGCGGTAGATGTTCGCGCCCCCCACCACGGGTGAGCACACGGTCTCGTCGCAGTAGACGTCCGTGAAGTCGAGGATGGTGATCCCCTCGGTCGCTTCGGCCGCCGCGCGGAGCGGGTCGTTCGCCACGAGCACGTCGGAACGCTGCCCGGCGCATTCCGACACCCCCCTCGTGCGCAGACACTTGTTCGGATCCGTCTCCCAGACCGGGTTGTCGACCACCGTGACCACGGGGATGGCCCGATCGAGCATCGTCGTCCACGACGTGCGGTAGCCCGCGACCGCCGCGTCGAACGCCGAGTCGTAGCCCGCTGACGAATACGGAGTCGTCGCGATCGCGGCGGTGAACACGACGTCGAACTCCTGCGAATCGAGCGATTGCTGCACGCCGGCCCGCCACTGTGAGCACGCATCGCCGAAGGCACCCGGCGTCGACAAGGGGGTCGCATTCCATGGACACGCGCCCTTGAAGTAGGTGGTGAGATGCCACCCCTCCGTGTCGGCGATCTTCTGGAAGGTCGACAACAGCTGGAACGCGTGACTGTCACCGACGAGGGCGACGCGCGGCGCGTCCGCAGCATCCGACCCGAACTCGCACGCCTTCGCCGTCGAATCATTGAGCTGGATGAAGCACTGCTCGTCGCTCGGCCGGTCGACACCGGCGAATCCGGGAGCGGGCAGGATGCTGTCGCCGAAATCGGTGGTCTCGCATCCGGAGTCGAGAACGACCGCCGCGCCGAAGCAGTCCGGCGGGTCCTCGCGCAACTGCTCGAGGGCGGTGACACCGTCGCGATACGCGCCGGCGTTCACGGCCCAGGCACCGCCCGCGGTCAGGGCGACGACCAGCATGGCCGCGAGCGACGTCCACAGCGTCGTCTTCGCGGGCCGCGAGGTCAGAACCTTCCAGCCCCGCGCGGGGTCTTCGACGAATCGCTTGGTCAGCCAGGCGAGCACGAAGCAGATGCCGAGGAGAGCCACACGGTGATAGATCGTGAGCCCCCAGAACGGGACAGAGGGGGCGATGACGATCAGGGGCCAATGCCAGAGGTAGAGAGAGTATGAGATGTCACCGACGAAGCGGGCCGGGCGCACCGCGAGGATCCGCGTCGGGTACCACCACCTCTCGGTGTTCGATGCGGCGATGATCGCCGCGGCTCCGAGTGTCGGGAGAGCCGCCGCGTATCCGGGGAACGGGGTCTGCCCGTCGAAACGGAACGCCACGAAGAGCAGAACCGCGATTCCACCCCAGCCGAGCACGAAGCTCAATCCCGCGTGCCGCACGCGCAGCAAAGGGACGAGCGCGATCATCGCGCCGACGCCGAACTGCCACATGCGACCGAAGGTGACGAAGTAGGCGGGTGCGGGGTTCGTGAGAGTGAAGACGACGCAGAACACGAACGACGCCGCAGAAACGACGCCCAGAGTCACCAGCACGGTGCGCCGGACGTTGCCCTTGATCCACTTCACGGCGATCCAGGCAGCCAGCAGCATCAGAAGAGGCCAGATCACGTAGAACTGCTCTTCGAGCGACAGCGACCAGTAGTGCTGCACCGTGGTCGGCTCGCCACCGTGGTTCAGATAATCCGCCGAGGTGAAGGCGAGCCACCAGTTCTCGACGTAGAACGTCGACGCGATGATCTCCTGCACCTCTTTCGGCAGAGCCGATGTGGGAGTGAGGTACGGCGACATCGCGACGAGAGCACACACGACGAGGACGAGCAGCGACGCCGGGAGAAGTCGCCGCGCGCGACGTGCCCAGAATTGTCCGAGCCGCACGGTTCCGGTGGCGGTGAGCTCCCGCATGAGGTGACCGGTGATGAGGAATCCGGAGATGACGAAGAAGATGTCGACACCGACGTAGCCGCCCGGCAGCCGTGCCGGCCAGAAGTGGTAGAGCACGACGAAGAGCACGGCGATCGCTCGGAGCCCCTGCACGTGCGGCAGGAACCGCGACGGCTCTGCGTGTTCGGGGGAACCATCTGCGCGACGGTTCGCTCGCGTCGCCACGCCACCTCCGTCCGTCGATCCGGAGGGGGAATCGGCGCCGGAGCGGGAGTCAGCGGAGTGCACCCCTCGACGGTAGTCGACGACCGGCTCGATATCGGGGATCGCCGCGTCTTTCCGGGCCTGTAAGCCGAGCCTCAGCTTGCTTGCGGAATGCGCGCGTCTGAGTAGCGTTGGGTTTCATAGGGGCACGATGTGCCCAGTACGGAGGCGAAAATGACTGACATCCACACCCATTCTGAGACCGCAACAGCCACCGACCCGACGATGGCCGCGTCGACCGCCCAGTTCCTCTCCCCCGTCGTCATGGGCCTCGAGGCACTGGTCGTGAACGGCAAGCAGGCCCACTGGCACGTCCGCGGCTCGAACTTCATCGGCGTGCACGAGTTGCTCGACCTGATCGTGAGCCACGCGCAGGCATGGGCAGACCTCGCCGCAGAGCGGATCGTCGCACTCGGCCTGCCCGTCGATTCGCGGCTGCAGACCGTGGCCGCTAAGGCGTTGCCGACAAACGTCCCCGCCGCTTTCGCTCCCTCCGACGTGATCATCCGCGCGGTCATCGCCGATGTCGACGCCGTTCTCGCCGACCTCCAGGTCGCCGTCGACGGTCTCGACGAGACCGACCTCACGAGCCAGGACGTCGCGATCGAGATCAAGCGCGGTCTCGACAAAGACCGTTGGTTCCTCTTCGCGCACCTCGCCGCGTAGCACTCCCTCGCCGCGACCGCGGCGTGAACGCAGGGCCCCGGGACTCCCGGGGCCCTGCGTCGTTCACGCTACGTGAGTGGTGCGGCCTTCGATGAGCGTCGCGCGGACTCCCATCTCGCGCAGTTCGATCTCGGATGCTGCGAGGGGATCGCTCTCGCAGAGTGCCAGGTCGGCAAGAGCCCCCGGTTCGATGCGCGCCCCGCCGAGCGAGCCGCCGGCGGTCGCTGCCGCCAGCGCCACCGCGGCGTCGAGCCGCTGCTCCGGACGCCACGCTTCACGACCGTCCCGCGTGCGGTACACCGCCCCGGCGATAGCGGCCCAGGGGTCGAGCCGCGACACGGGCGCGTCCGAACCGAAGGTGAGATTGGCGCCGGCATCAGACAGAGCCCGCAGCGGGTAGGCCACCGCCGTCTGGGCCGCCCACATCTCGTCGGTGACATCGCGGTCGTCGATGGCATGTTCGGGCTGCACGCTGGCTCCGACCCCCAAGCGCGCGAAACGCGGGATGTCAGCGGCAGCGACGAGCTGCGCGTGCTCGATCGTCCCCACAGCCCCGGTCACGGCGAAAGCGTCGAGGGCGTGGGAGTTGGCGACGTCGCCGATCGCGTGGATCGCGCACTCCAACCCCGCCCCCGTGGCCCGCATCATCAGATCGGTGAGAGTGCGCGGATCGACCGTCATCACGCCACGGTTCGACGGGTCATCCGCATAGGGGTGTCCGCACGCCGCGGTGCGCGTCCCGAGCGAACCGTCGGTGATGACCTTCAGCGGGCCCGTGCGCACGAGGTCGTTGTGCCCACCCCGCACCCGGTCGCCGCTGCGGAGTCCTTCGTCGATGGCCTGGTCGAGGTGTTCGGGGTAGATGCCGTACCGCACGCGCAGCACATCGAAACCCGCCGCCGCCCGCCGCATCCAGGCTTCGTCGTTGCGTGTCATATCGAAATCGATCATGCCGACCACGCCGCGCGCGGCCGCCGCTCTGGCCGCCTGCGCGACCAGGCGGTCACCGCCGACCGGGTCGGCGGCGTTGAGCCGACGTGAGACCTCGAACGCGATCTCTTCGCGCAGGATGCCGGAAGGTTCGGGCGCGAAACCCTCACGTCGGAACGCGGCGGTATTGAGCCAGACGCTGTGCACGTCGGCGTTGATCAGGTACGTCGGAACGTCGCCGGTCGCGGCGTCGAGCAACTCCAGCGAGGGTTCGTCGGGCCAGAGCACGTCGCGGAACCCGACGCCGATGACGCGACCGTCCGGCGAGGCCGACGCCCCCGCGAGCGTCGCCGCCTCTCGCGCCGTCTCGGCGGCACCGACGTCGACCCGCTGCGAGGTCAGGGCCCACGGCAGCGCGTGCACGTGATGGTCCCACAGCCCGGGAATGAGCCACGCGCCCTCGGCATCGAGCACCTCGCCGCTCGATCGGACGGCTCCGGTCGGTGCGATGTCGACGATGCGCCCGCCCGAGAGGAAGATGTCGAACGGCCCATCGTCGGGCAGCAGCTCGCGCCCGGCGCCCGCGATGCGCGCCCGCCGAATCGTGCCGATCTGCGCGCCGATCATCGCTGCACGCGCGCATCCGCGGCACGGCGCATCTCAGCGGCGAGTTCGTGCTGCGCGTACGGACCGTCTCCACTGAGCTCGGTGATGATCGTCTCGACGACCTCCGAGGTCTTGTTCTGGCTCAGCTTGCGCTTCGCGACCACCTTCGTGGGAGTGAGGCGGAACCCCACCGTGCCCCGTTCGAGCCGCTCGACGAAGGTCGCATCGTTCGGCCGCTCCCACAGCATCCGCGGCTCTGGAACCTCTCGCTCGAAACGCTCGACGAGACGATCCAGCACGCGCAGGTTCTCGTCGGGGGCGAGGATCTCGGGCACCCCGGTGAGGTGCGCCGACACGTAGTTCCAGGTCGGCACGGCGGCGACGTCGCCATACCAGGACGGCGAGACGTAACCGTGCGGCCCCTGCACCACGAGGAGCAGCTCGCGCTCGCCGAGACCGTGCAGATGGTCGTCGGGCTTGCCGACGTGACCGACGACGGTGAGGTCGTCGCGTTCTTCATCGAGGAGCACCGCGTAGTGCGAAGCGACCAGCCCACCGTCGGTATTGCTGACGAGGGTCATCCACGGATTCGACTCGATGAGCCGACGCAACTCGCCGACGTCGGTCATCGCAAAGCTCGGGTTCTGCCGCATCCGCTCAGCCTAGAGCCGTCAGGCCTGGCAGCTCGGGCACCAGTACAGCTTGCGCCCCGCAGCCTCTTCGACCACTATCGACGTCCCGCAGATCCGGCATGGCAGACCCGCGCGGTGGTAGACCCAGTGCCGATCATCGCGACGAGCCATGGCTGCCCGGTACGCCTCCGGATCGAGGTCGTCCATCGTCATCATCTGGCCGGTCTCGACGCCTATGGCCAGCAACCGCACCCAGTCGCGCCACAACCCCCGCACGGTCTCGTCGGGCACGTCACGGCCGGGGGTGTGCGGGTTCAACCGCGCACGGAAGAGCATCTCGGCCCGGTAGACGTTGCCGATCCCGCTCACCACGTTCTGGTCCATCAACAGCAGGCCGATGGGTGTCGGCTTACGGCGCACCACCGAAGCGAACCGCTCCTCCCCCTCGGTGACGTCGTCGACCAACGGATCGGGGCCGAGCTTGGCGATGGTCGTCGCCACCTCGTCGGGGGTCTGGATCTGGCACGCGGTGGGCCCGCGAAGATCAGCGTTCGTGACGTCGGTCAGCAGCCGCAGACGCACCTGCCCGACCACGGGCGGCGGCCACTCCGCGTCATCTGACAGCCCCGTGGTCTGCTCCGACATACGCACCCGGCCGCGTGCTTTGCGCGGGGCACCGATCGACGACAGCGAATTCTCGCCCGCAGCATCCTGAATCGCCTCTTCGTCAGACACGGTGCCGCGCTGGTTCGTCCGGCCCATGCGCCCGTTCGCCGAGGCGATCGTGGGATCCACGACGATCTCACCTGCGAAATCCCACGCGCCGTACATCCCGAGGTGCACCCGCAGCCACACGTCGTCGTCGAACTCCAGGAACATCTGCTTGCCCACGGCGCGTACCGAGGTCGCCTCTCGTCCGTCGAGCATCGAGGCGCCCTCGACGAAGCGACCCTGGGGGCTGGATGCGGCGACGCGGCGCCCCACGAAATTGCGCTCGAACTGACGGGCGATGCGGTGGACGGAATGCCCTTCGGGCACCGCTAACCGGCCTCAGGATCGAAGGCGTCGATGTCTTCGCCACCGCGGACGGTGGCCCGCGGGTCGGGAAGCAGGCTGCCGTCGTTCTCGAACGCCGCCAGCTGCGCGATGCGGCGTGCGTGTCGCTCCTCGTCGGAGAAGGGCGTGGCGATGAAGCGGTCGATGAACGCGGCCGCCTCCTCGAAGGTGTGCTGACGCGCGCCGATCGCGATGACGTTCGCGTCGTTGTGCTCGCGTGCGAGTTCCGCTGTCGCGATGCTCCAGACCAGGGCAGCACGAACGCCGCGCACCTTGTTCGCCGAGATCTGCTCGCCGTTCCCCGAACCGCCGAAGACGATGCCCAGAGTCTCGATGCCGGCGGCTTGGTCGCGCACGACCGCCTGCGCCGCGCGAATGCAGAACGCGGGGTAATCGTCGACCGGGTCGTACTCGAGCGGGCCGTGGTCGACGACCTCGTGCCCCTGGCCCGCGAGGTGGTGCTGGAGCTGCGTCGAGAACTCGAGCCCCGCGTGGTCGGTCGCGATGTGGATGCGCATGGCACTCATCCTAGAAGTGCGCGATCGTCCGTCGCGCGATCAGGGTGCCACGCCCGACACGGCGGGCTTGAAGCCGGCGCGGACGTTCTCGCAGCAGCCGGGCCGGCAGACGTCGAACCACGGGCCGAGCGCCGTCTTGTGGGGGCGCTCCGCCGCCGGTGTGCCGTGCAGGCGTTCCTCGACCAGGTCGACAAGACCCGAGACGTAGGCAGGATCGACCCCGGGAGTGGCGGTGCGCACGGCCCGGATGCCCGCCTCTTCGGCCGACTCCATCGCCTCGGTATCGAGGTCCCAGAGCACCTCCATGTGGTCGCTGACGAAACCGAGCGGCACGATCGCCACCGCTTGCACACCGCGCGAGGGCAGCTCGGCGATCACGTCGTTCACGTCGGGCTCGAGCCACGGCTGCGTGGGCGGACCGGAACGCGACTGGAAGACGAGCTCCCATTCCACCGCTTCCGCCGACCCGGGGATGACGTCGGCGACGGCAGCCATCACGACCTCCGCGACCGCACGGTGCTGCGCGGCGTACGCTCCGCCTTCGCCGAAGTCGACGTCGCGCGGACCGGAACGGTCGGCATCCGCCGTGGGGATCGAATGGGTCGAGAAGAGCACCCGGATCGCGGACGGCGCGATCCCGTCGGCGATGAACCCCGCGAGCGCCGCACGCACACCGTCGACGAAAGGCTCCACGAAGCCGGGGTGGTCGAAGAACTGACGCACTTTGTCGATCGTCAACGACGCACCCGCCCCCGTCTCGGTGAGCACCCGGGCGAAGTCCTCGCGATACTGGCGGCAGCTCGAGAACGAGCTGTAGGCGCTGGTCGCGACGGCCAGCAGGGTCGTGTGACCGGCAGCGGCAGCATCCGTCACCGCTTCTTCGAGATAGGGCGCCCAGTTGCGGTTGCCCCAGTAGACCGGCAGACCGAGGCCCCGGCGGGCGATCTCGGCCTCGAGCGCTGCTTTCAGCGCCCGGTTCTGCGCGTTGATGGGGCTGATGCCGCCGAAATGACGGTAGTGGTGGGCCACCTCTTCGAGCCGTTCATCGGGGATGCCGCGGCCGCGCGTCACGTTCCGAAGGAAAGGAATGACGTCGTCCTGACCCTCGGGCCCGCCGAACCCGGCGAGCAGCACGCCGTCGTAAGCGACCGGCGTCTCTATGTGAGGGGCGCCGGATGAGGCGGCATCCGAGGCGAAGAGAACCGTCGGGGAACCCTCGATCGGGCTGGACTGAGTGGGGTCGCTGTTCGTCACAACCCGATCCTTCCACTCCGGCATCGTCCGTTGGCAGAAATAGCTCGATGGTGTAGGAAGCCCGGAGCCCCGCGAAGGAAAGGCCCGGAGATAGGGTGGGACGGTTGTCGTCGGCGCCATTCGGGTCGCGCAGCATCCACCCCTCTACCCCTGGGAGAACCTTCGTGCCTGGAGAGAACCTCACCCGCAACGAGGCGCAGCAGCGCCGCGCGGTCGTCGACCCGTCGGCCGATGGCGGCATCGAGTATGCGATCGCGCTGGATCTGACGAAGGGCGCCGAGGTCTTCGGTTCTCGCACGGTCGTGCGTTTCTCGGCCACCGCCGGTGCGGAAACCTTCATCGACCTCATCTCGGGGTTTGTGCACTCCATCACCCTCAACGGTCGCGATGTGCCGGTGTCCGCGCACGTCGACTCGCGGATCGCTCTGACCGACCTGCGCGAGCGCAACGAGCTCATCGTCGACGCCGACTGCGACTACACCAACACGGGCGAGGGCCTGCACCGCTTCGTCGACCCCGTCGACGGCGAGGTCTACCTCTACTCGCAGTTCGAGGTGCCCGACTCGCGCCGCGTGTTCGCGGTCTTCGAGCAGCCCGACCTCAAGGCGACGTTCCAGTTCACCATCACCGCTCCTGCGTCGTGGACCGTGGTGTCCAACTCCCCCAGTCCGGAGCCTTCCGAGGCCGGCGCAGGCGTCGCCACCTGGACCTTCGAGCCCACCCCGACGATCTCGTCGTACATCACGGCCCTGATCGCCGGCCCGTACGAGTCGACGTTCTCCGAACTGACGAGCGCTTCCGGCCGGGTCATCCCGCTGGGGGTGTTTGCCCGAAAGAGCCTGTGGGAGCACCTCGACGCCGACTACGTCTTCGAGAAGACCCGCCAGGGGTTCGCGTACTACGAGGAGAAGTTCGACTACCCGTACCCCTTCGCCAAGTACGACCAGCTCTTCGTTCCGGAGTTCAACGCCGGCGCGATGGAGAACGCCGGCGCGGTCACCTTCACCGAGACCTACGTCTTCCGGAGCAAGGTGACGGATGCTGTCAAGGAGCGCCGCGTCGTCACGATCCTCCACGAGCTCGCGCACATGTGGTTCGGCGACCTCGTCACCATGAAGTGGTGGAACGGCCTGTGGCTGAACGAGTCGTTCGCCGAGTGGGCGTCGACGATCGCGACCGCCGAGGCCACCGAGTGGACCGAAGCCTGGACGACCTTCAACGCGATGGAGAAGACCTGGGCGTATCGCCAGGATCAGCTGCCCTCGACCCACCCGGTCATCGCCGAGATCAACGACCTCGAAGACGTGCAGGTCAACTTCGACGGCATCACCTACGCCAAGGGCGGTTCGGTGCTCAAGCAGCTCGCCGCCTGGGTCGGCATCGAGCAGTTCTTCGCGGGCGTCGCGGCCTACTTCGCCAAGCACGAGTGGTCCAACACCGAACTCGGCGACCTGCTCGAAGAGCTCGAGGCCACGAGCGGCCGCGAACTCGGGCAGTGGTCGCGCAAGTGGCTCGAGACGGCCGGTGTGAACACGCTCTCTCCGCTGCTCGAAGAGGCGGCCGACGGAACGCTGACGCGCTTCGCCATCGTGCAGACCGCTCCCGCCGATTACCCGACCATTCGCCCGCACCGTCTCGGGGTGGGCTTCTACTCGCTTCGCAACGGCTCTCTCGAGCGCGTCCACCGCCTCGAACTCGACGTGGACGGCGACCGCACCGACGTTCCCGAGCTCGTCGGAATCCGGCGCCCCGACCTCGTCCTCCTGAACGATGAAGACCTCGCCTACGCGAAGATCCGCCTCGACGAGCGCTCGCTCGCCACGGCCATCGCCCACCTGAAAGACATCACCGACCCGCTCGCGCGGTCGCTCGTGTGGGGTGCCGCGTGGGACCAGACGCGTGACGCCGAAGCATCCGCCACCGACTACGTCGACCTCGTCCTGCGCAACATCGGCTCGGAGACCGAGTCGACGACCGTCCGCACGACGCTCGGCCAGCTGCAGCTCGCAGCGAACTCGTACGTTTCGCCCGAGAAGCGCGACGCCACCCGCGCGCGGGTCGCCGACGCCCTCTGGGCGCTCGCGCGGGCCGCGGCACCCGAGAGCGACAGCCAACTGCAGTTCGTCACCGCCTTCGCGGGCGCGGCGTCGACCGAGAAGCACTGGGCCACCGTGCGCGCACTCCGCGACGGCGACATCACCCTCGACGGTCTCCACATCGACACGGATCTCTCGTGGCAGCTGCTCGTCTCGCTCGCCGCGGGCGGGGCGGTTTCGGCCACCGACATCGAGAAGGCCCTCGCCGAGGACAACACCGCCAAGGGTGGCGAGTTCGCCGCTCACGCCAAGGCTGCCCTGCCGAACCTCGAGGCCAAGCTCGCCGCGTGGGATTCGCTCGTCGCCAAGGACGACGCACCGAACACGATCGTTCGAGCCGCCGCCGCCGGGTTCACCCACCCGGCCGGTGTCGAGGTGCTGCGTGAGTTCGTGACGCCGTACTTCGACATGCTGCTCGAGGTGTGGGAATCGCGCACCTACCAGATCGCGCAGTATCTGATCGTCGGGCTCTTCCCCTCTGCCCTCGCCGACGTCGCGCTCCGCGACGCCACGCGCCGCTGGCTCGCCGCGAACCTCGACGCGCCCGCCGCGTTGCGCCGGCTCGTGAACGAGAACCTCGCCGGTGTCGAGCGTGCGCTCGCCGTGCAGGAGCGCGACGCGGAGTAGCCCCACGTCTTCGCGATGGCCTCCACCTCCGGGCGGAGGCCATCGTCGTCTCGTTCCGTGGTACCAGCCGGTGTCCCCCAGGGAGAGACCGGGGGCGGATGCGGCGGCGCCCGACGCTTTCTAGCGTTGAATCATGATCGTCGCAGAGAACCTCAGCAAGCGGTACGGCGCGAAAAGCGCCGTCTCCGATGTCAGCTTCATCGTCCAACCCGGCAAGGTCACCGGCTTCCTCGGCCCGAACGGGGCCGGCAAATCCACGACGATGCGCATGATCGTCGGGCTCGACCGTCCCAGCGCCGGCAGGGTGACCGTGGGGGGCCTGTCCTACCGCCGCATGCGCGCACCGCTCACCGAGGTGGGGGTGCTCTTGGACGCCAAAGCTGTGCACGGCGGGCGATCCGCACGCAGTCATCTGCGCACCATGGCCGCGACCCACGGCATCGGCAACGCCCGAGTGGATGAGGTCATCGAACTCACCGGGCTCGCGTCGGTCGCGCGCAAGCGGGCCGGCAAGTTCTCGCTGGGCATGGGGCAGCGGCTCGGCATCGCCGCGGCGCTCCTCGGCGACCCCCACACCGTCATCCTCGACGAACCGGTGAACGGCCTTGACCCCGAGGGCGTTCGGTGGGTACGCCAGTTCGTGCGTCATATCGCCGGCGAGGGCAGGACCGTTCTTCTTTCCAGCCACCTCATGAGCGAAATGGCGCAAACCGCCGACCATGTCATCGTGCTCGGGCAGGGCGAAGTGTTGGCCGACGCGCCGCTGCCCGAGCTCGTTCGGGCGTGGACGCGCAACACCGTGGTGGTGAGGTCACCGCGGCTCGCCGACCTCGTGGCGGCGGTGTCGGGGCCGGAGGTCACCGTGACGGCCAGCGAACCCGGCGTTGCCCAGATCGAAGGCCTCCCCGCTGCGACCATCGGCGACACGGCCGCGTCTCTCGGCATCGCCATCCACGAGCTCACCGCCCACTCGGGCTCTCTCGAAGACGCCTACCTCGCCCTGACCGGCGACGCTGTGGAATACAACACTGTCGAGTACAAGACGAAGGAGATCGCATGACCACCCTGACGGCCTCGCCCGGCACCGGCGCCCGGACCGCCTCGCCCCATCGGGTGACCTTCCCCCGCCTGCTGCGCAGCGAGTGGATGAAACTCACCAGCCTGCGCTCGACATGGTGGTCGCTGGCCATCGCGACGGTTCTTTCAGTAGCCATCTCGATGTTGATCGCTGCCGCTTCCGCGGACCTGTCCCCCGGCTTCCCCGCCGTCACCGCGATCCTCTCCCCCACGCAGTTCACCATGCTCGTCGCGGGGATCCTGGGCTCCATCGCCGTGACCGGCGAGTACTCGACCGGGATGATCCGCTCCACCCTCGCTGCCGAGCCGCGGCGCGGGGCCGTCCTGGTCGCGAAAGCCGTCGTGGTTGCCGCATTGATGGGGGTCACCACCATCGTCAGCTATGCGATCGCCATCGCCATGACCGCCGGCATGCTCAGTGAACAGATCGACTGGGCTGAGCCGACCCAATCGCTGATCCCCCTCGCCCTCGGCGTTCTCTCGATGATCGCCTTCGCCCTTATCGGCGTCGGCTTCGGCTTCATCATCCGAAATGGCGCCGGGGCGATCGCGGCAACGGTCGGTCTTCTCTTCGTTCTGCCGATCGTGGTGAGCATCTTCGCGATCATGGGTGAGGCAGGGCGCTGGATCGTCGATTCAGGCGAGTACCTCCCCATGAATGCGGCCGCGGCGCTCTCCGTGCCCGGCGCCGATGACCTCGTCGGGTCGCTCGTCGCCCTCCTGGTGTGGGTGGCTGCGTTGCTCGCCGGCGGCTGGGGCGTCCTCAGAACTCGCGACGCGTAAAGTCGGGCAGATGCCACGCGGTCGCACCCGTACCGTCGTCGGAGCCGCCTCAGGCTCCGACGACGGCCTGTTGCTGCCCCACCAGCCGGGGGTCATACGACGCTTCTGGGCACAGCATCCGCGATTCACCGACGTTCTGGTCGCTTTGTCGGCGGTGCTCCTCTCGGTCCCTGCCGCTGTCCTGCGCTCGCCCTACCCCGTGCCACCTGCGGCGGGGCAGATCTGGTTCGCCGTCGGATTGGCGTTGGTGGCGTGCGCCGCTCTGATGTTCCGACGGGAGCGACCGCTGACGGTCTTCGCGATCACGGCGGCACCGCTCTTGCTGCTGCCGGCCAGCCTCGTGCCGACCTTTCACATCCTTCCTGCCTACGCGCTGTACGCCATTGCCGCCTACCGGTCGACGCGCGCCGCGTGGATCGCTTTCGGAGTCGCGGCGTCGGCGGTCGTGGGCCACACCCTGCTCACCGTTGCTGTGGCACCGGCCGAGACCGGTCTGGTGGTGTCTTCCGCGATCTTCCCCGGGGTCACCCTGCTCATCGGCACCCTCATCGGGATCAATGTCGGCAATCGCCGACGGTACCTCGAGGCCCTCATCGACCGGTCCCGCCAACTCCTGGTCGAACGCGACCAGCAGTCGCGGCTCGCCGCCGCGGCCGAGCGCACCCGCATCGCCCGCGAGATGCACGACATCGTGTCGCACTCGCTGACGGTCATCGTCGCGCTCACCGAGGGGGCGGCCGCGGCGAGCGATCCCGAGCGGGCTCGGATCGCCAGTCGAGGTGCCGCGGACACCGCGCGCGCCGCGTTGACCGAGATGCGCTCGATGCTCGGCGTCCTCCGCGACGATTCCGCCGATACCACTCCCCTCGAGCCGCTCGAACCGAGTGATCCGGCCCAGGTGGTCGCCGCCGCACAGCGGGCGGGCTTCCCCGTCACCGCTTCTTTCACCGGGTCGACCGTCGACGCTCCGCCCGCCGTCCGTTTCGCGCTGGGAAGGATCGTGCAGGAATCCGTCACGAACGCGATGCGGCACGCGCCCGGCGCGACCGACATCCGTGTGACCGTGTCGGCTGAACGGGAGAGTGTCGTCGTCACCGTCGAGAACGACGGTGCCAGCCCGAGGGAGTCCGATGCTCCCGGCGGTTTCGGTCTGCGCGGACTCGAAGAACGCACTGAACACGTCGGAGGCACGCTCGTCGCCGGCCCCATCGGCGCGAACACCTGGCGGTTGCGTGCGACGCTACCCCTCCACCATCCGCGCCCCGAGGAGCCCTCGTGACAGACCTCATCCGCGTGCTGCTCGTCGACGACCAGGAGCTCATCCGCCTCGGCTTCCGAATGGTGCTCGACGAAGAGCCCGACATCGTCGTGGTCGGAGAGGCCGTAGACGGCCTCGACGCAGTGCGCGAAACGGCCCGCCTGCGCCCCGATGTCGTGCTGATGGACGTCCGCATGCCGAACCTCGACGGCATCGGCGCGACAGAACGCATCGTGGCTGCGCGGCCCGACGCTCGAATCCTGATCCTCACGACGTTCGACCTCGACGAGTACGCCTTCGCCGCCCTGCAGGCCGGGGCGAGCGGTTTCCTCCTCAAGGACGCCCAACGTGCCGAGCTGGTCGGAGCCGTACGTGCTGTTCACCGGGGCGACGCAGCCTTGGCCCCGCGGGTGACCCGCCGCATGATCGAACTCCTCGCAGAGATTCCCGCGAAGCCCGACCCCGCGGGGCTCTCCGAACTCACCGAGAGGGAGCGCGAGGTATTCGTGGCGATGGGCGCCGGACGCACCAATGCCGAAGTGGCGCGCGCCCTGCACGTGAGCGAGTCGACCGTGAAAACGCATGTGGGGCGAGTGCTCTCCAAGCTCGGCGCACGCGATCGGGTGCACGCCGTGATCCTCGCGCACCGCCACGGCCTCGTGACCGCCGAGACCGCCCTCCCGTACAACGGCGACTGAGCCCAGCCTCCACCGAGGCTCGCGTCGTTAGCATGGAGCAGATGCTCGACCTCTTCGCTGAAACCCAGACCGAAACCCCGCCCCCCGCTTTCCCGACCCCCGAATTCTGGCAGGGGGTGCTCGAATGGCTGACGGACGCGGGCTTCAAAGTGCTCGGCGCCGTCGGCATCGTCGTCGCGGCCGCGCTGGCCTCGTGGGTGCTTCGCGTCGTCATCCGTCACGTCGTCGGGCGCGTGGTCTCGGGTGCGAAGAACAAGGCGAACGTCGACGACACCCAGGCGCTGGAGCGCTCGCCCCTCGCGGCGGTGCGGCTCGTACAGCGAACGCGCACGCTCGGCACGATCCTGCAGAACATCGTGAACGTCATCATCGTCATCGTGGCTCTGGTCCTGGTCGCGGGCGTGCTCGCCCCCGACGTCCTCGCATCGCTGACGCTCCTCACCGCCGCGATCGGTGCCGGTCTCGGTTTCGGCGCGCAGAACATCGTCAAAGACGTGCTCAACGGCATCTTCATCGTCGCCGAAGACCAGATCGGCATCGGTGACGTCGTCGATCTGGGGCTCGCGACGGGCGTCGTCGAGTATGTCAGCGTGCGTGTGAGCCACGTGCGCGACGTCAACGGCACGCTCTGGTACGTCCGCAACGGCGAGATCCTGCGCATCGGGAACATGTCGCAGGGCTGGTCACGGGTCATCATCGACCTCGCCGTCCCCGCCAACGCCGACATCCGCGAGGTGGAAGGCGCGATGCTCGACGCCGCGAAGTCGCTGACCGATGAGCCGAAGTGGCGCACCCGCATCATCGAGCAGCCCGAAGTGTGGGGACTCGAGTCGGTGTCGGGCGACGCTCTGGTCATCCGCCTCGTGATGAAGACCCGCGCGAACGCGAAAGACGACGTCGCCCGTGAACTCCGGATGCGTCTGAAGTACGCCATCGACGAGCTGGGGCTCACGCTCCCCCAGCTCAACTCCATCACCTTGACGGGTCTCGAAGGCGCCCAGCGGGTGCGAGGTGCGAATCCGCCTCGAACCCGGCCCACGCCGGTCGCGATGGAGCAACGCCCCGTCTGGAAGCCGCGCAAACGCTCGAAGGCGGATGCTGCGGAAGAAATCGCACCGAAAACTCCTCCGGCGACCGCCGCCGACTCTGAAGCATCCGAGGAACCCCGATGACGGAGCAGGCCAGTTTTTACGAGCAGGTGGGTGGCATGCCGACCTTCCGCCGTCTTGTCGACGCGTTCTACCGCGGAGTCGCAGCCGACGAGGTCTTGAAGCCGATGTACCCCGAAGAAGACCTCGCCCCCGCGGCCGAGCGGCTGACGCTCTTCCTCGCGCAGTATTGGGGCGGACCGACGACCTACAGCGAACAGCGCGGCCACCCCCGGCTTCGCATGCGCCACAATCCCTTCCACGTGAATCCCGATGCGCGCGACCGGTGGTTGTCGCACATGCGGGCAGCGGTCGACGAGCTCGAACTCTCTCCGCTCCACGACGCCACGCTGTGGGACTACCTGCAGAGGGCGGCGCTGGCGATGGTGAACACCTTCGAGCCCACCGGGATCGGCGCCGGCCCCGAGGGGCGGTCGACCCCGGGAATCCCCGTCGTCGGTCGGAGCGACGCCGAGCGATAGGGCCATCCGCCCTAGGTGGAGATACCTGTCGATCGGACAGCAGTGAGCCCGTTCCGCACGGTGGTGCGCACCAGCACGTGACCGCGACGCAACGACAGCCGTCGCCACGGACCGGCCTCGCGCACCTGCGCATGCTCTTCACCGGAGATGAACCCGAGCGCGAAGGCGGCGAACGCCGTGCCGAGAGGGAGGCCTCCGAGCGCAGGCTCGGGCGCTCCCCAGACGCTCGCCCGCACGCTCTGCACGATCTCCTCGCCCGCGTCCCGCGGGACGGTCTGTGCGACGTCAGCGATACCGGCCTGCGCCCGCGACGCGAGAACGGATGCGGCGACCTCACCCACCAGGTTCCACCCTCCCCGTGGCGGCGAGATGCCGGCCCACATGGCCGACAGCGCCGAATCGGGCAGCACGATCTCCGCCGGGTCATCCGGAGCGAGTGCGAGCGACGAGCCGACGACGACGAGGTCGCAGACGAGCTCGGGATCGATCGTGACCGCACGAAGACCCAGCACCGTGGGGGTCGGATCCAGCAGGTCCCGGGGCGCGAGGGGTGCCGCAGTGATCACCAGCGTGCCGTCGGCGGCTCGGAGGCGCACGGCGCCATCGCCGAGTTGAGCGGCCCTCGATGCGAAGGTGAGGACGTCGGCGGCGCCCTGCTGATCGGGGAAGACGAGGCGAGCGGACACCCGGCCTAAACTACCAAGCGGCGAGCGGGCGCTCGCCAGAACGGGAGAATTCGTGTCCGACACCCTCGATCCCGTCGCCTCGCTCCTCGCGGTGCTCGACCTTCGCGACGCGGGAGCCCGGACCACCGAAGACATCTTCACCGGTGTCTCGCAGGCCATGCCGGGTGGACGGGTCTACGGCGGCCAGGTCCTCGCGCAGACGGTCGTGGCCGCATCTCGAACCCTGCCGCCCGCACGCATGCCCCACTCGATGCACGGGTACTTCCTCCGACCGGGTGACGCCAGTCAAGACATCACCTTCTCCGTAGACCGGATTCACGACGGCCGATCGTTCTCGACGAGGCGCACGCAGGCCTTCCAGTCGGGGGTGCCGATCTTCTCGATGATCGCGTCGTTCCAAGACGAAGACCCGGGTCTCGAGCATCAGGAGCCCATGCCCGCCGGCTACCCCGACCCCGACGAGCTTCCCGACGTCGAGGCCGAGATCATCCGGGCGCACCCTCAGTCGGGTCGCGTGTTCCGCGAACGCCCGGTGGACGTGCGACACGTTCCGAGTGCCATCTACGTCGAAGTGGCCGAGCTGTCGGCGCACCAGGCCGTTTGGCTGCGGGTGAAGCGGGCGCTGCCCGATGACCCGGCGATCCACCGCGCCGCATTGGCGTACCTCAGCGACATGACGATCCAGGAATCGATCATGCGCGCGCACGGAGTCGCCTGGAACACTCCAGGATTGAAGGTCGCGAGCCTCGACCACGCGATGTGGTGGCATCGGCCCGCTCGAGTGGACGAATGGCTGCTCTATGTGCAGGAGTCACCCAGCGCACGCGGCGGGCGCGGCCTGTCGACCGGACGGATCTATGCGCGAGACGGCGCCCTCGTCGCGAGCGTGGCGCAGGAGGTCATGGTCAGAGTGCGTCCGGAACCCGGACGTCAGGACCTCGAGCGGCGATAGTCGATCGGGGCGCTGATGAGCGGCGCCCACGCGGTGCGCTCGGTCTCGCTCCACCGTGTCGGACGCCCGGTCGCCGTGTCGACGATCACGACGACGACCGTGGCCCGCGCGTACAGCACGGCCGGATCGATGCCCACCGGGGTATGCACCTCGAAGCAGATGTCTGCGCTCGAGCCGCCCATGCGCCCGATCCACATCTGCACGTCGAGCGGTCGCTGCCCGTACGGAACGGGTCGGAAGTATTCGATCTCCTGGCGGGCGATGAGGGTCGCACGCGACCCGCCGCTCTCGAGGACGTCCATCTCGAAGACCGCCGTGGGCAGAGGAGCATCGTCACCGTCGCTCTTCCAGAAGGCGCGGAGGCGAGCCTCCTCAAGGATCTTCAGCATCGAGGTGTTGTTGACATGACCCAGTGCGTCGAGATCGCCCCATCGCAGGTGGATGGGGATATGCACGCGGGGGTGCGCAGCATCCGTCATCGCTGCACTCCCCCGCGTGTCACTCGGATCGATAAATCAGTCACGCGTGAGCCGTCGGTACGCCGAACGGCTAGGGTTCGCCGCATCGGGGCCGAGGCGCTCGATCTTGTTCTCTTCGTACGCGTCGAAGTTGCCCTCGAACCAATACCACTGGTCGGGATTCTCTTCGGTTCCCTCGTACGCGAGGATGTGCGTCGCGATGCGGTCGAGGAACCAGCGATCGTGCGTGATGACCACCGCGCAACCGGGAAATTCGAGCAGGGCGTTCTCGAGCGAACCGAGCGTTTCGACGTCGAGGTCGTTCGTCGGCTCGTCGAGAAGGAGAAGGTTGCCGCCCTCTTTCAGCGTCAGCGCGAGGTTCAGTCGGTTGCGCTCGCCTCCGGAGAGGACGCCGGCCTTCTTCTGCTGATCGGGGCCTTTGAAGCCGAACTTCGATACATAGGCACGCGAAGGAATCTCGACCTTGCCGATGGTGATGATGTCGAGCCCGTCGGAGACGACTTCCCACAGGGTCTTCTGCGGGTCGATGTTGGACCGGTTCTGGTCGACGTAGCTGATCTTGACCGTTTCACCGATCTTGACCTCGCCACCGTCGACCGGCTCGAGACCGACGATCGTCTTGAACAGCGTCGTCTTGCCGACACCGTTCGGACCGATCACGCCGACGATGCCGTTCGGCGGCAGGCTGAAGCTCAGGTTGGCGATCAGTGACCGACCGTTGAAACCCTTCTGGAGCTTCCGCGCTTCGATCACGACACCACCCAGGCGCGGGCCCGGCGGGATCTGGATCTCGTCGAAGTCGAGCTTGCGCGTGCGGTCGGCCTCGGCCGCCATCTCTTCGTACCGGGCGAGTCGTGCCTTCGACTTCACCTGGCGACCCTTCGCATTGGAGCGCACCCACTCGAGCTCTTCCGAGAGGCGCTTCGCGAGCTTCGCGTCTTTCTTGCCCTGCACCTCGAGGCGCTGGCCCTTCTTCTCGAGGTAGGTCGAGTAGTTACCCTCGTACCCGATCAGGTGGCCGCGGTCGACTTCGGCAATCCATTCCGCGACGTTGTCGAGGAAGTACCGGTCGTGAGTGATCGCGATGACCGCGCCGGAGTACTTCTGCAGGTGCTGCTCAAGCCACTGCACACTCTCGGCGTCGAGGTGGTTCGTGGGCTCGTCGAGGAGGAGCAGGTCGGGCTTCTGGAGCAGCAGCTTCGTCAGAGCGACGCGCCGCTTCTCCCCACCGGAGAGGTTCTCGACGGTGGCATCGCCGGGGGGCGTACGCAAGGCGCTCATGGCCTGCTCAAGTTGGGAATCGAGGTCCCACGCGTCGGCGGCGTCGATCTCTTCCTGAAGCGTGCCCATCTCGGCCAGGAGGGCATCGAAGTCTGCGTCGGGCTCCGCCATCAGCGCCGAGATCTCGTTGAACCGGTCGACCTTCGCCTTGACAGCGATGCCTTCCTGGATGTTCTCCAGAACGGTCTTCGTCTCATCGAGCTCCGGCTCCTGCATGAGGATGCCGACGGAGAAGCCCGGACTCAGCTTGGCTTCGCCGTTGGACGGGGTGTCGAGCCCCGCCATGATCTTGATGATCGTCGACTTTCCGGCACCGTTCGGACCGACCATGCCGATCTTCGCGCCGGGAAGGAACGACATCGTGACGTCGTCCAGGATCAGTTTCTCGCCCACGGCTTTTCGCGCGCGGACCATCGAGTAGATGTATTCAGCCATATCCGTCCCAGTCTAGGGCCGACCGGCCTTTCACCCGAGGCGGGAGATCACCAATCGATCGGCCGGGTGTTGCCTACCAGACACCCACCGGACGCGAGGCCCGACATGACCACCGTCACGGGCTGCCCCGTGGCCGGGCCGACCTGACCGACGAGGCACTCTTCGCCCCAGCGCACCGAGAACTGAATACTCTCCGCAGCGTTCCCGACGGTCGTGAGGTCTTCGGTCACCTGCATGGACGCCTTGTCGAACCCGCCCGCCACCAGTGCATCGACATACGAGCGCCCGACATCGGGCCCGGCCGTGACGCCCTGCACGATCTGGGTGAAGAGGGGCAGGTTCTCGCTCGCGTCGCCCTCGGGAACGAGCTCCGGAGCCGGGGCGGCCGACGAGCTCGCCGACGGATCAGCCGAACTCCTCGTGGGCTCCGGTGGAGTCTCGCCGCCATTCGTACACCCGGCGAGCACCGTCGTAACGGCGAGGGCGAGGGCGATGAGGCCGGCGCGGCGGGGAGCTGTCGAGCGGTTCACGCTGCGAGTCTACGGGCGCGTTGCCGGCCTCACCTCAGAAGGGTGCGTCGGCCAGTTGCGGCTCCGTATCGGGCGCGGCGGGGGCGGCGGGAATCGCCCACCCGTCGCCGTCGGTCGCCGCCACCCGCGGCGGCGCTGAGACACGCGGGTCGGGCTGCGACTCCTGTCCCACCGATGACTCGCCCGGAGCGTCGGTGGGCTGCTCGGCCGAACCATTGCGGGACGACCCCGTCTTGTGGAACGTCGAGTGCCCCCACAGGAGGTCGTGCCCGACGGCGTCGGCGTCGAGCTCGACCGCGAGGCCCCGCTTCGCGCCGTTCTCCCATTCCCGCAGCCGGAGACGGCCGGCGACGATGACGCGGTCGCCCTTGTGCAACGAAGCGAACGCGTTCTCGCCGAGCGCGCGGAACGCCGACACCTGGTACCAATTCGTGAACGAATCGACCCATTGCTCGGTGGCTTTGTCGTACCGACGGTGGGTCGAACCCACCCGGAAGTTGGTCACGGTCGCTCCCCCGGGCAGCGTCCGCTGCTCGGGCTCGGCCGCCAGATTGCCCGTGATGGTGATGGAGTCGGTCATTTCAGTGTCCTTTCGCTGAGAGATGCTCCGGCACCCGAGTGCCCGTCGGGCGCCGGAGCGGATCCAGCCTCGCCCGTAGGCGCTCGGCACCTCTGCCGGTTCCGGCTGCTGGGGATGGAAGGCATCCGCGCCGGCCTTGGGGAGGAACGGTTCGCCATGTCGTCCGCGGAAACCGATGTCGGAGGTCGCACATATCTTCGAAGCCGAAGGAGGAAGCCATGCAGACCATCGAGCGCGAAGCCCTCACTCTCGACCGACCCGCCTGGGCTCAACTCACCCGTGCGGGCGACGGCCTCTGGCGGGTGTCAGACCAACGCGGACGACCACTCGGGCACCTTCGCGCCGTCCCTACCCCAGACAGATGGCGGTATCGCGCAGAGCGCTACCACGGGCCGGCGCGGTCGTTTCGAGAACTCGGCGAGTTCTGGGCCGCGTCCGATGCCTTCGACTGCCTCCGCTACCAGCGCTGAAGCCTCAGCTCACGGCGTCAGACCATTGCGTCGAACCGCGCGGTCAACGCGTCCGGCGCTCCGTCCTGCACCGTCGGCCACACGCGTTCCAGTACCGACACCGCGCGCACCAGCGTCTCGGGCGGAGCGGTGAACGGCACCCGCAGGTGGCGGTCGTAACCCCCGTCGACGGCGAATCTCGAACCCGCCGACAGGTACAGACCGTCCGCTCGCGCGGCCATCACGAGCCCCGAGCTCAGGGGAGCGTCGAGCTCGACCCAGAGCGACACTCCCCCGTCGACGACCGGCACCCTCCAGTGCGGCAGTCTTTCGCGGAGCGCGAGTGTCACAGCATCCCGCCCCTGCCGAAGCAGGTGGGCACGCTGCACGGCGATCTCATCGAGTCGGGGCAGAAGAGACTCAGCCACCGCTTGTTCGAGTTCCGGAGTACCGAGGTCGTGCACGGCGCGGGCCGACACGAGTCGCCGGATCGTTTCCGCCTCCGCGCGGATCCAGCCGATGCGGAGCCCTCCCCACACGGTCTTGCCCAGCGACCCGAGCCGGATGACCGGCCCCTCGCCGCCGAAGGGTTCCGACCGGACAACGCGATCGATGTCGAGGTCGGCGATGGTGTCGTCGACGATCACCAGCGTGCCCGAGCGATCGGCGGCCGCGGCGATCACAGCCCGCTCGCTCGACGACATCGTGCGCCCGGTGGGGTTCTGGAACTCGGGCATGAGGTAGGCGAGAACCGGCAGCGTGCGCGCGAACGCCTGCTCAGCCCTGTCCAGATCCCACCCGTCGTCCGTCGTCACGGGCACGCCGACCATTCTCGCGCCCGCGCGGCGAAAGGCGTCTGCTGCGTGAGGGTAGGTCGGCGTCTCGATGAGCACCCGGTCGGCCCGCCCCAGCATCACCGAAGCGATCAGGTGAATGGCGCTCTGCGCGCCCGTCGTGATCATCACCTCGTCGGGGCTCGTCGGAATGCCGCGCGCCTCGTACCGCTCGGCGATCGCCTCTCGAAGCCCCCGCCTGCCGACGATGTCGTAGCCGACGCTCGACACGAGGGTCGCCGCCCTCGTCGCCACCTCGGCGATCACGCCGGCGAGGCCCGGCCATGCCGGCGGGCTCGCCTGTTGAAGATCGATGGTCTCCGGGCCCGTGGCACGGTGGCCGGGATCAGTGCGGCGGAGCGGGAGCGTCACACTGCCCGACCCACGCACGCTCTCGATGTGGCCCGTATCGCGAAGGCTGCGGTAGGCGGCGGCAACGGTGGTCCGACTCAGACGAAGCTCAGCGGCCAGCTCCCGCTCGGCGGGGAGCGCGGTACGGGGAGCGAGGCGGTTGTCGAGACACAGCAGTCTGATGCCATCGGCGAGGGCTTCATAGACGGGTTCCTTCGACCGCCATCCCCCCAGGGCTGCGGTGAGCGATCGGGCGGAGATGCGCGAGTCCATAAGTCCAGACTATCGCTATTGGCCTGGTCGTGACAGTCCAATTCAGTGATTGGATATCGGCATGCCCCGCCGCGTCACCCAACTCCTCATCGGTCTCGTCCTCTACGGCGCCGGATGCGCTCTGACGATCCGCGCCGGCTGGGGTGTGGACCCGTGGACCGTCTTCGCGGAGGGACTCTCCCTTCACACCGGTATCGGCATCGGGTGGATGGCGAACATCCTCGGAGCGGTGGTGCTGCTGGCCTGGATCCCCCTGCGACAGAAGCCGGGTATCGGCACGATTGCGAATGTCGCGCTCGTGGGTACCGCGATTCAAGCCACTCTCGCCGTCGTGCCCGCCGCGCTCGACCCGTGGACGGGTGGCGCGATGCTGATCGGCGGCACGGTGCTCGTCGCGCTCGCCTCGGGCCTCTACCTGGGCGCCGGGTTCGGCGCCGGACCACGCGACGGCCTCATGACCGGCCTGCATCGTCGCCTCGGCTGGCCCATCTGGATCTGCCGGCTTCTCGTCGAGAGCACCGTGCTGATCGTGGGGTGGGTTCTGGGCGGAACCGTGGGCATCGGCACAGTCGTCTTCGCGCTCTGCATCGGCCCTCTGGTGCATCGCGCACTCCCCCTGTTCGATCTCGAGACGCGGCGTCGCCAGCGCGTCGTCGCCTGACACCACACTCGTGCGTGCCGCATTCGCCCCCGCTACTCTGGACGACGACCCCCAGTAGCTCAGTGGATAGAGCAACGGCCTTCTAATCCGTTTGTCGCACGTTCGAATCGTGCCTGGGGGACCACATGCCCGTGTCGGACGCCGTCGATAGGATGGTGCACATGGTGGGTGCCTCTGAGAATGACCGTCTCGTCTGGATCGACTGCGAGATGACGGGGCTCGATCTCGACGTCGACGAACTCGTCGAGATCGCCGTCGTCGTCACCGACTTCGACTTGCGCATCCTCGACCCGGGTTTTGCGATCGTCATCAAGCCCGATGATTCGGCCCTCGCCGCGATGGGCGACTTCGTCACCGAGATGCACCGATCGTCCGGCCTCCTCGACGAGATTCCGAACGGTGTGAGCCTCGCCGACGCCGAGTTCCAGGCTCTCGAGTACATCCAGCGATTCGCACCCGTCGAGGGCAAGGCGCCGCTCGCCGGCAACACCATCGGCACCGACCGTATGTTCCTGGCGAAGTACATGCCACGGGTCGATCGCTGGCTGCACTACCGCAACGTCGATGTGTCGAGCGTGAAAGAGCTGTCGCGCCGGTGGTTCCCCCGCGCCTATATCCACGCCCCCGCGAAAGACGGCGGGCACCGAGCGTTGGCCGACATCCGCGAATCGATCCGTGAGCTCGCCTACTACCGTCAGGCGGTGTTCGTTCCCGAGCCCGGCCCGACGAGCGACGTCGCGAAGGCCGCGGCGGCCGCGGCCGTTTCGTCGTTCCCCGCGTGAGTGTGAGAGAATTCTCTGGTTGCCCGCGCGAGTGGGAGACATGGTGGGTATAGCTCAGTTGGTAGAGCGCGGCCTTGTGGTGGCCGATGTCGCGGGTTCGAGCCCCGTTACTCACCCCAATGTTTGACCTGGATGCTGAAGCGTTCGAGCGTCTCGTCGTCGACGAACTCGATCGACTCCCCGACGAGATGATCGATGGGCTCGACAACATCGTCTTCGTCGTCGAAGATCGACCCGAGGACGGCAGCCTCGATCTCTTGGGCCTTTACGACGGATGGGCGCTCACCGAACGGGAGCGCTACGGGGTGGGAGAACTTCCCGATCGAATCATCGTCTACCGCGAGCCGCACCTCGCGGTGTGCGAGAACGAAGACGAGTTGCGCGACGAAGTGCACACGACGCTCGTGCACGAGATCGCGCACTTCTACGGCATTGACGACGAACGACTCCACGAATTGGGATGGGCATGATGGCCGCAGTGATGGAACCCGGCATCCGCCACGATCTCGACACCGAGCGGCTGGCGAATGACGCGTGGCAGACCGTCGTGTGGAACGACCCGGTCAACCTCATGAGCTATGTCGCGCACGTCTTTCGCGAGTACTTCGGATTCGATGAGGAGCAGGCCTCGCGGCTGATGCTGGCGGTCCACCACGAAGGCCATGCGGTCGTCGCACGGGGCGCCCGCGAACAGATGGAGCTGCACGCCCAGGCCATGCAGGACTACGGATTGTGGGCAACCGTCCGAAACGGGGCGCAGTCGTGAGCGGGCGGGTGGTGGTTCTCGAGATCTCCGTCCTCGAGGCGGTTCACCTGAGTGGGATGGTCGAACAGTTCCTCGAGCTGCTCGATTCGTCCGACATCGACGGCGCGACCCCGAGCGACCCGGCCATCGCACGGCTCGTGCCCGACGCCTACACGGGCGACGTCGACGCGTCGACGGAGTTCCGGCGCCTGACCGGATCCGACCTGTTCGACCGTCGGCGGCATGACGCGGGTGTCGTGCTCGCGACACTCGCCACGGAAGACACCGACGCCGACCTCAACTCGGTGTCCGACGAAGACCTCACTCGCTCCTTCGTCATGACGCTCGACGACGAAGAGGCCGGCGCCTGGATGAGGGTACTCGCCGCTGTGCGTCTTGTGCTCGCATCGAGACTCGGCATCGAGACAGAGAACGACCATGACGAACACGACCCGCGATTCGGCGTGTACGAGTGGCTCGGCGTGCGACTAGAGGGGCTCGTGCACGCCATCGATGCTGCCTGACTACGGAACGCCGAGCACGAGCGTCGCATGACGCGCCGGTTCGTCGCGCGACAGGTGCTCATCTTCCTGGGCCGCCCAACGGTCCCAATGGGGCAGGTACGTGTCGCCGTCCCGCCCGATCCCTCGCCTGCGACGTGATGCCGCCGGTGCTTCCAGCCACACCCGCACGTCACCCAAGCGCGCCGTCGACGGGGTCAGCAGACCCGACCCTTCGACGATGAGCGGCAGCGAAGGATCGACGGCGTGCGCTTCTGCCGGAGCCTCCGCATCCCAGTCCCATCTCTGCCACACACCGACGATGCCGCGCGCGTGCGGCATGAGAACGTTGGCGCGCGCGTACTCGACGCCGGCGGTCAGTCCGTCCCACCCGGGGTAGAGCGAGTCGAGAGCGACCAGCTGCACGCGCCCCCGCGATGGCCAGCGTCCGACGAGACGCTGAGCCAGCGACGTCTTTCCGGCTCCGCTGCGACCGTCGATGAGCACGACGGGATTGGACGCGCCCACAGCCACGACCGCGTCGACGATCTGGCCCACTGCCGCGTCGAGCGCGTGGGAGAGGGGGTCGAAGCTACTTCTTGAGGGCGCGGATGACACGGCTGAGCGCGCGACCGGCGACCCACACGAGCGGGATGGCCACCGCCGCGAAGGCCACGACGTTCGGCTCGAATCGGAGGTCGTCGCCGCGGCGGATGTATGCGCCCAACGGAAGGGAGTAGCCGCCACCGCCGCCTCCCCCGTTGCCGGATTCGTCGGACCCTCCCCCGTATCCCGCCCAGGTGAGCGCGACGGGGACGAGGCGGACGCCATCTACGTCCTGCTGCTCGCCGTACGAGGACTTCACTCCGAAGGAGGCGGACTGCTCACCGAGCTCTAGTGCGATGTTGGGCATGGCTCCACCGTACTCGGCACGCGGAGGCGTTCCCAGGTCTTGACGAAGCTCGTCGCGATCGTCAATGGTCGGGCGACGACGGACGGGGGTGCGAGGGAAGCGCGCCGGTGTCGCGCGACGGCCCGAGGAGGGCGGCGCGTGTGATCACGCCCTTGCCGAACCGGGCGGTCGCGTCATCGAGTGCTCCTTCGACCCGCCTCCATTCCTCGTCGTCGTCCCAGAGCGCGAACCCCGACGTCGGCGCACGGAGCTTCTCGGCCCGAACGCCGACGAGCCGGACGGGCAGCGGACGTTCGATGGCATCGAAGAGCTCGATGGCCGCCTCACCGATCCGGTGGCCGACGGCACTCGGCTCAGCGAGGGTTCGTGAACGGCTGAGGGTGGTGAAGTCGGAGAAACGCACCTTGATCGCGATCGTGGATGCTTCGACTCCATGACCGCGGAGCCTCGCGCCCACGCGGTCGGCCAGTCTGCGGAACTCGACGTGGAGCACCTCGGTGGACGCGATGTCGTCGCCGAACGTCTCTTCGTGCCCGATGCTCTTCTCGACACGAGTCGTGTCGACCTCACGCGCGTCTATCCCTCGCGCAAGCTGCCAGACCCGCTCGCCCATCGCGACCCCCAGAGACCGGTCGAGCACACCCCGCGGCGTGGCCAGAATGTCGGCCACCGTCCGGATGCCCCGCGATTCCAGGGCTTCGGAAGCCTTCGGACCCACACCCCACAGCGCCCGAACCGAACGGGGCGCGAGGAATGCCGCCGTGTCGCGCTCGGCGACGATGAGGAGCCCGTCGGGCTTGCTGATGGTCGACGCCATCTTCGCCACGTGCTTCGTCGCCGCCGCTCCGATGCTGCACGTCAGGCCGGTCTCTGACCGAACGCGCTGCCGGAGCGCCCGGGCGATGACACCCGGGCTGCCCCACAGACGCCTCGCCCCGCGCACATCGAGAAAGGCCTCATCGATCGAGAGCGGCTCGACCAGCGGTGTCACGTCGGAGAAGATCTGCATCACCTGTCGGGACAACGCCGTGTAGCGATCGAAGTGCGGCGTCACCACCGTTGCCGTCGGGCAGAGGCGAAGCGCCTGACCCATCGACATCGCGGACCGCACTCCGAAGCGCCGCGCCTCGTAGGACGCGGCCGAAACGACGCCTCGCCCCTGAGTGCCTCCGACGATGACCGGCTTGCCACGCAGGGAGGGGTCATCGAGCACCTCTACCGACGCGTAGAACGCGTCCATGTCGACGTGGAGGATTCCGGCGCCGGCATCGTCTGCGGTGTCGGACGAGACCAGTCGTCCTGACCCATCAGCTCGACCCATGAGTCGATTCTCGCCCTCCCCACCGACACCGCGGCGGAGAAGTCGTCACTGCGCCGCGCGCTCGAGGATCAGCTCACGCACGCGGGCGGCGTCTGCTTGCCCCTTCATCGCTTTCATCACCGCGCCGATGACCGCCCCGGCCGCTTGGACCTTGCCGTCGCGGATCTTCGCCATCACGTCGGGCTGGGACGCCAGCGCATCGTCGATGGCCGCGATCAGAGCGCCGTCGTCCGACACGACCGCGAGGCCACGCGCGTCGATGACCTCCTGCGGGGTTCCTTCGCCGGCGATGACACCCTCGAGCACCTGGCGGGCGAGCTTGTCGGTCAGGGTGCCGGCGTCGATGAGTCCTTGCAGAGCTGCGACATCGGAGGCCGAGATCAGGTCGGATGCTTCGCGGTCGGCCGCGTTGGCGATGCGGCTGATCTCTCCGGTCCACCACTTGCGTGCGGCTGCCGGCGTGCTCCCGGCCGCCACCGTTGCGGCGACCTCCGCGAGCAGGCCGCCGTTGGCGACGTCCTGGAACTCGAGGTCGGTGAAACCCCAGTCGGCCTTGAGCCGGCGGCGGCGGACCGCCGGCGGCTCAGGAAGCTGGGAGCGCAGTTCCTCGATCAGTTCGATCGACGGTGCGACCGGAAGAAGGTCGGGCTCGGGGAAGTACCGATAGTCGTCGGCATCCGACTTCGGTCGGCCCGGAGAGGTGGTCCCGGTGTCTTCGTGCCAGTGGCGGGTCTCTTGCGTGATGGTTCCACCGGCGGCGAGGATCGCCGCCTGTCGCTGGATTTCGTAGCGCACCGCGCGCTCGACCGACCGCATGGAGTTCACGTTCTTCGTCTCGGTGCGCGTACCCAGCGGTGCCGGGGCCTCGCCGTCCGCAGCTCGGGGCCGGAGCGAGACGTTGGCGTCGCAGCGGAGGTTGCCCCGCTCCATCCGGGCCTCGGAGATCCCGAGCGACAAGACGATGTCACGGATGGTCTGCACATACGCTTTCGCGATCTCCGGCGACCTGTGCTCGCCGCCGTAGATCGGCTTCGTGACGATCTCGACCAGGGGAACGCCGGCGCGGTTGTAGTCGACGAGCGAATACTCGGCTCCCTGGATGCGACCGGTCGCGCCGCCGACGTGGGTCAGCTTGCCGGCATCCTCTTCCATGTGGGCACGCTCGATCGGCACCCGCACGAGGGTGCCGTCGGAGAGTTCCACTTCGACCTCACCCTCGAAGGCGATCGGCTCATCGAACTGCGAGATCTGGTAGTTCTTGCCGAGGTCGGGATAGAAGTAGTTCTTCCGGGCGAATCGACTCGACGGGGCGATAGAACAGCCGAGCGCGAGACCCAGACTGATCGAATACCGCACCGCCTCGGCGTTCACGTTCGGGAGCGCACCGGGCAGGCCCATGTCGACGGGTGCGACCAGCGTGTTCGGTTGCGCGCCGTGGTTCTCCTGGTGCGCCGGGTTCGGCGCGCCGGAGAACATCTTCGTGCGGGTGTTCAGTTCGACGTGCACCTCGAAACCCATGACGGGCTCGAAGAGCTCGAGGGCTTGATCGAAGTCCATCAGCTTGGCCTTGGCCATCACGCGACCCCTTCCGGTCCCTGAGCGTGTGCAGTCGGTCCCTGAGCTTGTCGAAGGGACGGCGCCCGATCGAGCAACGGGCCACCCCACGACTCGACGAGCAGCGTTTCGAGCGCCGCACCCACGCGGTAGAGCCGAGCGTCTTCCCGCACGGGTGCGAGGAACTGGATGCCGACGGGCAGACCGTCTTCGTCGGCCAGCCCGGAGGGGATCGAGATGCCCGGCACCCCCGCGAGGTTCGCCGGAATGGTCGTCACGTCGTTCAGGTACATCTGCAGCGGGTCGTCGATCTTCTCGCCGATCCGGAAAGCCGTGGTCGGGGCAGACGGGGTGGCGATGACATCCACCGCGTCGAACGCGGCCGCGAAGTCTTGCTGAATGAGCGTCCGGACCTTCTGAGCACTGCCGTAGTAAGCGTCGTAGTACCCGGCCGACAGCGCGTAGGTGCCGAGGATGATGCGGCGCTTGACCTCGTCACCGAACCCGGCTTCGCGGGTCGCGGCCATGACCTCTTCGACCGTGGCGCCGGCGTGCGGTGTGACACGCATACCGAAGCGGACCGAGTCGAATTTCGCCAGGTTGCTCGATGCCTCAGCGGGGAGGATCAGATAGTAGGCGGCGACGCCGTACTCGAAGTGGGGCGCGCTGATCTCGACGATCTCGGCGCCCTGGGCCTCCATCGCGGCGAGAGCCGCACGGAACGACGACGAGACGCCGGGCTGGAATCCGCTGTCCGGCAACTCCCGGATGACGCCGACCCGCAGACCACGGAGAACGTCTCCTCGAGCGCCCTCCCGCGCCGCAGCGGCGAAAGAAGGCCAGGCGTCGGTGAGTGACGTGGAGTCGTTCGGGTCGTGCCCGCCAATCACGTCGTGCAGCAGCCCCGCGTCGAGCACGGTACGCGTGACGGGCCCGACCTGGTCGAGGCTGGAGGCGAGGGCGATCGCGCCATAGCGGCTGACACCCCCGTACGTCGGCTTTACGCCGACCGTCCCTGTGACGTGCGCGGGCTGGCGGATCGAACCACCCGTGTCGGAGCCGAGCGCCAGAGGCGCTTCGAAAGCCGCCACGGCAGCCGCGGAGCCGCCACCCGAGCCGCCGGGGATGCGGTCGAGGTCCCACGGGTTGCGCGTCGGACCGTAGGCCGAGTGCTCCGTGGAAGAGCCCATGGCGAACTCGTCCATGTTGGTCTTGCCCAGGGGGATGAGGCCAGCCGCACGCGAACGAGCGACGACGGTCGCGTCGTAGGGCGACATGTACCCCTCGAGGATCTTGGACCCGCTCGTGGACGGCATGTCGGTCGTGACCAACACATCCTTGATGGCCAGCGGAACGCCCGCCAGGGCGCCGAGCTCGTCGCCCGCCGCACGTCGACGGTCGATCTCTTCCGCTGCGGCGACGGCGTGCTGGTTGACGTGGAGGAACGCGTGCACGTCGCCGTCGACGGCGGCGATGCGGTCGAGGTGCGCGCGCGTCGCCTCGGCACTCGACACTTCTCTCGAAGTGAGCGCGGCGGCGAGCTCAGCGGCGGTCATGCGTGTCAGATCGCTCATTGCTCTTCCCCCAGAATCGCGGTGACGCGGAATCGGTCGTCCGAAGCATCCGGAGCGTTCTGCAACGTCTGCGCACGAGTCAGCTGACCGCCGGGCACA
The DNA here is from genome assembly GCF_043556445.1 of Microbacterium shimangi. NCBI lineage: Bacteria > Bacillati > Actinomycetota > Actinomycetes > Micrococcales > Microbacteriaceae > Microbacterium > Microbacterium shimangi. The sequence continues at coordinate 508,506 of NZ_JBIGII010000004.1, read as the reverse complement.
TCGGCACGGAAGACGTTCTCCAGCGCCACCGGGTGGCTCGTCGCGACGACGTCGGGAGTGGCGACCTGCGACACCTTGGCGATGTTGTCGACGATCGCGTCGAGCTGACCGGTAAGGCGCTCGACCTCTTCGTCATTCAGTTGGATCCGGGCGAGCACACCGAGATGGCGCACGAGATCGGGGGTAATTTCAGACACTCCCCCAGTCTAGGTCTGCGGCGAGGCGGTCAACGGAGCCTTCGCCACTCCCCGGATGCACGGCGGATCGAGTGCGGCCACCTGGGAGGAGGGACGGCTGGCTAGGCTGTGCGCGTGACGACCTACAACCCTCCGCGCCCCTGGATCACCAGCTACGCGGAGGGAGTCCCGGCCGAACTCGACGCAGTATCGGGGTCGCTCGTCGACATCGTCGACGCGTCGGCACGCGACTATCCCCATGCGCCCGCCCTTCAGTTCTTCGGGCGCGAGACCACCTACACCGACCTCGCCGATCAGATCGCACGTGCCGCAGCGGGATTGCGCGAACTGGGAGTCAAAGCCGGCGACCCCGTGGCGATCGTGCTGCCGAACTGCCCCCAACACATCGTCGCCTTCTACGCGGTCTTGCGCCTGGGGGCCGTTGTGGTCGAGCACAACCCGCTTTATACCGCACGCGAACTGCGGAAGCAGTTCGAAGACCACGGCGCGAAGCACGCGATCGTCTGGAACAAGGTCGTGAAGACCGTGCAGGACTTTCCCGCAGACCTGCACGTGCACTCGCTCGTCTCGATCGACGTGACCCGGGCGATGCCCACCGCGACCCGCCTCGCCCTGCGGCTTCCGATCGCCAAGGCGCGTGAATCGCGCGCGGCCCTCACCGAGAAGGTGTCGGGCACCGTGCTGTGGGAGTCGCTTCTTCGCACCGCACCCCTCTCGGCGTCGCACCCTCGTCCGACCACCGACGATCTCGCGATCATCCAGTACACGAGCGGGACCACTGGCGCACCCAAGGGTGCGGCGCTGTCGCACCGGAACCTTCTCGCCAATGCCGCACAGGCGCGCGCGTGGGTGCCGCAGATCACCCGCGGCGAAGGGTGCGTCGTGTACGCCGTCCTCCCGATGTTCCACGCGTACGGTCTGACCCTCTGCCTCACCTTCGCCATGTCGATGGGCGCCCGGCTCGTGCTCTTCCCCCGCTTCGACCCCGACCTGGTACTCGCCGTCACGAGGAAGCACCCGGCCACCTTTCTGCCGCTCGTCCCCCCGATCGCCGACCGGTTGCTGAAGGCGTCGCTCGCGAAGAGCATTCCGCTGACGGGGACCGACATCGCCATCTCGGGCGCCATGACGCTGCCTCACGAACTCGTCGTGCCTTTCGAGGCGGAGTCGGGCGGATTCCTCGTCGAGGGCTACGGACTCAGCGAGTGCTCTCCGGTCTTGATGGCGAATCCGGTCGCCGCCAACCGCGTGCCGGGAACAGTGGGGCTTCCTCTTCCCGGAACCGAGTGCCGAGTGGTCGACCCGGAGAATCCGACAGTGAACGTTCCCGCCGGCGAGCGGGGCGAATTGCTCGTGCGAGGGCCCCAGGTCTTCCGGGGGTATTACGGAAAGCCGGAGGAGACGCAAGAGGTGTTCGTCGACGGCTGGTTCCGTACCGGCGACATCGTCACCATCGATGACGCAGGGTTCGTCCGCGTCGTCGACAGGATCAAGGAACTCATCATCACAGGCGGGTTCAACGTGGCGCCGACCGAAGTCGAGAACGTCTTGCGACAGCATCCGCTCGTCGAAGACGTCGCCGTCGTCGGACTGCCCGACGAGCACGCGGGCGAGGAAGTGGTGGCCGCCGTCGTCTTGACCCCCGGCGCCGAGCTCGACGAAGAGCTCATCCGCACTTTCGCCCGCGGCATTCTGACCCCGTACAAGGTGCCCCGCCGCATCGTCGCGGTCGACGAGCTGCCCAAGTCGCTCATCGGAAAGGTGCTGCGTCGGCAGGTGCGCGAGCAGCTCGAGAGCTCGTCGACGGACGCCGGCTGAGACCGTCGGGCGTGTCAGGCACGCAACTCGCCCGGGCGCGGTTGCAACCACGCGGGACGGGAATATCCGTCGTCACCCGGAAACCGCCCGAAGAGATCGTCGTAGGTCAGCTGCAGCAGGTCGACCGTCTCGTCGTCGGGCAATCGGTAGTAGCGGTTCGCCGAGAACGCGATCTGGCCCGGGTTCGGTACGACCTCGACGACGACCCGGTGCGACCACCCGGTGAACTCGAGCACCTCACCGGGCACCAGCAGTCGCCCGGCCCTCACGCGCTCAGCCACGTCGTTAAGAACCGCCTGCGCCGTGGGCTCGGGCATTCCGACGACCAGAAGTTCAGGATGAGCGACCCCGAACAGCCCCACCGTGTAGGCGAAGGGCGGCTGATGAACGGCAGGGTCACCACCGACCGATTGAATGCAGACGCCGTGCTGTCGGATCATCTCTGCGAAGAACGCGTCTTCTTGGTCGAGCCAGGCGGTGATCGCCGCGTTGGGGAGGTTGCTCATGATGGTCCTTTCTCGAGACGTCTCGAGATTAGAACATAGGTACGACACTCCGTTGGGACGGCTCACTCCGCGGCGGCCGGCACCTCTCCGAGCGCGGCCGGCCCCTCGGTGACCAGAAGGTGGAATTGGGCAGCGTCGATGATGCGCACTCCCAGCTCTTCTGCCTTGCCCAGCTTCGAGCCCGCGCCCGGACCCGCGGCGACGAAATCGGTCTTCTTCGACACGCTCGACGCGGCCTTGCCGCCGGCGCGGAGGATCGCCTCCTGCGCACCCTCGCGCGAGTAACCCTCGAGTGACCCGGTCGCGACGACCGTGACACCGTCGAGCACTCCCCCGGCCGAGGCTGCAGCGCCGGGGCCCGGGTGGTCGGGCGTCGAGAGGCGAGCCCCCGAGGCCGCCCACCGGTCGACGATGTCGCGGTGCCAGTCCACGGCGAACCAGTCGACGAGCGAGTCGGCGATGATCCCGCCGACCCCCTCGACACCCGCGAGTTCATCGCGGGTCGCGGCACGGATCGCGTCGAGGGATCCGAACCACTGCGCGAGGGCGCGAGCGGCGACAGGGCCCACGTGGCGGATGCTGAGGGCCACGAGGAACCGCCAGAGTTCACGGGTCTTCGCGCGCTCGAGGTTGACGAGCAGGTCTGCGGCGGCGCGCGAAAGGATGGAGCCGGCGTCGCCGTCGAACTCACCCGACGGATCGAAGGGCGGGTCGGTCTTCTTGCGCTGGCGCCGGAACGGCGAGCGCGTGTCGGGGGTGCCGTCGTCGAGCAGACGAGGCAGCCCGGTCTCGGCATCGCGCACGACGACGTCGATCGGAAAGAGATCTTCGGCCCGCAGATCGAAGAGTCCGGCCTCGGTATCGAGGGGCGGCGTCTCGGGGCGGAGGGGCTGGGTGAGCGCGGCGGCCGAAACCTCGCCGAGACCCTCGATGTCGAGCGCGCCGCGCGAACCGACGTGCTCGACACGACCGCGAACCTGTGCGGGGCAGGCGCGCGTGTTCGGGCATCGCAGGTCGATATCGCCCTCTTTCGACGGAGCGAGCACGAAACCGCACTCCGGGCAGTTCGTGGGCATCACGAACGCCCGCTCCGTGCCGTCACGCAGCTCGACGACGGGGCCGAGCACCTCTGGGATCACGTCGCCCGCCTTTCGCAGCACGACGGTGTCACCGATCAACACGCCCTTGGCCTTCACCACGTCTTGGTTGTGCAGCGTCGCCTGCCGCACGACACTGCCGGCCACGAGTGCGGGCTTCATGACGGCGAACGGTGTCGCCCGCCCGGTGCGCCCCACCGAGACGACGATGTCGAGCAGGGTCGTGTTGACCTGCTCGGGCGGGTACTTGTAGGCGATGGCCCAGCGGGGCGCGCGACTCGTCGCGCCGAGCTCGTCGTGCAGCGCGAGTTCATCGACCTTGACCACGACGCCGTCGATCTCGTGCTCGACGTCGTGGCGGTGCGCTCCGTAGTGCCGGATGAAATCGTCGGCGCCCTGGGCCGAGTCGTGCACCTGGAAGTACGCGCTGGTAGGCAGACCCCACGATGCGAGCAGGCCGTACATCTCGCTCTGCGACTGCACAGGCGGGTCGGGCCAGGCCCCGACGCCGTGCACGGTGAGCCGCAGACGCGAAAGCCGCTCGTGCACCGCCCGCAGCTGCTTCTCGTTCTTGCCCTCGGTCTTCTGACGCAGCGACCCCGAAGCCGCATTCCGCGGGTTCGCGAACAGCCGATCGCCCATCGATTCCTGGTAGGCGTTCAGCGACTCGAAGTCGGCGACGTTGAAGAACACCTCGCCGCGCACCTCGACCACGTCGGGGTGCCCCGTGCCCTCGAGCCGCTGGGGGATGCCGCGGATCTGGCGCACGTTGTCGGTCACGTCTTCACCGACCCGACCGTCGCCGCGAGTCGCCGCCGAAACGAGCCGCCCCCGCTCGTATCGGAGCGACAGGGCGAGCCCGTCGATCTTCAGCTCGCAGAGGTAGTGGACAGCAGCGCCCGCGTCGCGCTCGACGCGGGCGGCCCACGCGAGGAACTCATCGTCGCTGAAGACGTTGTCGAGGCTCAGCATGCGCTCGGCGTGCTCGACGGGCGCGAACAGGGTTCCGGATGCGGCTCCCACGGTCAGCGTCGGACTGTCTTGCCCCTGCAGCTCGGGGTGGAGGCGCTCGATCGCCTCGAGTCGCCGCATCCATTCGTCGTATGACGCATCGTCGACGATCTCGGCGTCGGCGCCGTAGTACGCGTCGCGGGCACCGTTGATGCGCTCGATGAGATTCGCGACTTCGTCGCGCGCCTCGTCGAGCGTGAGGTCGGGCAATTGCAGGGCGTCGTCAGCCATGCGGTCAGTTTAAGAGGGGGTTCCGACGCTCAGCAGGGGTGGACAGCCGCTCAGACGGAGGCCGGAACCGCCGAGACGGTGGTCGCGATCGTGAACTGACCGAGAACGCGCGTGCCGTCGTACAGCACCGCGGTCTGCCCGGGCGCGACGCCGTCGAAAGGTACCGCGGGGATCACGGTGATCACGCCGTCGCTGATCGTTGCTCGAGCCGGCACCGGGTCGGCATGAGCGCGGATCTGCACGTCGCAGGCGAATTCGGACTCCACCGGAGCGCGGCCCGCCCACGAATGACGATCGCCCGCGATCTCGGAGGTCGCGAGGGCTTCTTTGGGCCCGACCACGACCGTGTTCGAGACCGGACGCACCTCGAGCACGAACCGGGGCTTGCCGTCGTCGGCAGGCACGCCCAGCTGAAGCCCCTTGCGCTGCCCCACCGTGAACGCGTGCGCCCCCTCGTGGCGCCCGATCACGTCGCCCGCTCGGTCGACGATGGGGCCCTGCTCGGCGCCCACCCGCTCGGCGAGCCACCCGCGGGTGTCGCCGTCGGGAATGAAGCAGATGTCGTGGCTGTCGGGTTTCTGCGCGACGGTCAGGCCGCGCTCCGCCGCCTCCGCGCGCACGAGTGCCTTCGAGGGGGTCTCACCGAGCGGGAAGTAGGTGTGGGCGAGCTGCTCTGCGGTGAGGACTCCGAGGACGTACGACTGGTCTTTCGCCGAATCCGACGCACGGTGCAACTCGAGGCCCTCCGGCCCGTCGACGAGGGTGGCGTAGTGACCGGTGCAGACCGCGTCGAACCCCAGCTCGATCGCCCGTTCGAGCAGGGCTGCGAACTTGATCTTCTCGTTGCAACGCATGCAGGGGTTCGGGGTGCGCCCTGCGCGGTACTCCGAGATGAAGTCGTCGATCACGTCGTCGCGGAAGCGCTCCGAGAAATCCCACACGTAGAACGGGATGCCCAGGCGGTCGGCGGCCCGGCGGGCGTCCATGGCGTCTTCGATGGTGCAGCATCCGCGACTGCCGGCACGGAGCGTTCCACCGGCGCGCGACAGCGCGAGATGTACGCCGACCACTTCGTGCCCCGCCTCCACGGCCCGGGCTGCCGCAACGGCGGAGTCGACACCGCCGCTCATGGCTGCCAGAATTCGCATTCCCCCAGTCTACGAGCGCGCTCCGCCCCCGGTCGCGGCGAGCACCGCCACCGCGGCGACGGCCGCGACGGCGCGAACGGTGTTCCACGCCGTCCACCGGCGGCGATACTCGTTCCAGAAGGCGGCGCCCTCGCGGTCGAGCCGCCGATTCAGGGGCACGTTGAAGGCGACCGTCACCACGGTGCTGGCGACGGCCAGGGCAGCGGCACCGAGCGGAGCAGGCGCAACCGGTGTCTCCCGCAACTGCGAGACCGCCAGCGCGACGGCTGCAACGGTGGTCGCCCCGAACACGACGATGAACGGCCCCCGCTCGGCCGCGCGATTGATCCGCTTCATGGCCGCTGCTGCGGCGTCACGCGGAAGCGCGTGGAGCGCCGGCATGACCATGACGGTGAACGCGGCGTAGATCCCACCCACGACGGCTGATCCGACCGCCGTCGCCACGACGATCACGACCGCCCTCCCCTCATGCGATCGGGGTGAGGGTGCGGGTGGATCACGGCGGAATTCGTCATGGCTCGAGTCGACCACCGCCTGTCCAGACTGAGAATGGGTCAACGTCGACCTGACATTCGTGACCGTCTAACATTCGATGTCATGGACCCTCTCGACCAATTCTTCGACGGCCCCCGCGCGGCGCGTGCCTTCGTGATGACGGTCGAGATGTGCTCGCCCTGGGCTATCGAGGTCGAGGACGAAGCGGCTCTGACCGTCGTCTTGATCACCTGGGGCGCCGCGATGATCGGCGACGTCACCCTCCGCGAGCACGACGTGGCGCTGGTCCGAGGTCCCGCGCCGTACCGCGTCGCCGGCTCTCTTGACGCGCCGACGTGCGCCGTGATCGGCCCCGGGCAGGTGTGCACCACCCCTGACGGTGTCGCGCTGCACGAGAGCTTCGCTCACGGTGTGCGGCGATGGGGCAACAGTCGATCCCCCGACACCGAGATGATCGTCGGCGCCTACGCCCACGACGGTGCCATCGGCCGACTGGTCTCGCTCAGCCTCCCCCCTGTCGCCCGCGCTCCGCGCACACCGTCACTCGACGCGATCTCGAACCTTCTCCGCCGGGAGGTGGGCAACACGGGTCTCGGACAGCAGGCGATTCTCGACCGACTGCTCGACACCCTGGTCGTATCCGCCCTGCGCGAGTGGGCGGCTTCCCGTGCCGACGATCTCGACACGTCGTGGCTCACGACTCGAGACCCCGTCGCGCGTCGTGCCCTGGAAGCCATGCACTCGGAGCCCCAGACGGCGTGGACCGTGGCAAGCCTCGCCGCCCTCGCCCACGTCTCACGGGCGACCTTCGCCGCCCGTTTCCGCTCCGCCGTCGGCTCATCACCGGTCGCGTATCTGAACCGGTGGCGACTCGCGCTCGCCGCCGAACGACTCGTCGATCCCTCGCTGACCGTGGCGCACGTCGGGCGCACGGTCGGTTACGAGAACGCCTTCGCGTTCAGCACGGCATTCAAGCGCCAGTACGGCCAGAGTCCCTCGGAGTTCCGCTCGACGACGACTGCGTCGAGCGGCGTGCTCGTGAGCTGACTCAGCGCGCCGCCGCGGCTCGCGCGTACGCCTCCGGCAGCGCGGCCACGACCCGCGTGAGATCTGCCCCCGTCGAGGTGCGGCCGAAGGTGAAGCGCAGCACCGAGCGCGCCTCCCGCTCGGTGCGGCCCAGCGCCAGCACGACGTGGGAGGGCTCGGGAACGCCCGCCTGGCACGCCGACCCGGTCGACACCGAGATGCCCGCCTGGTCGAGAAGGAACAGCAGAGTCTCACCCGACGCCCCGGGGAACAACACGTGCAGGTTGCCGGGGATCCGCTCCACCGGGTCGCCGAGCACCTCGGCGTCGGGAAGTGACGAGCGGATGCTGCGTGCTAGGGCGTCGCGCAGGTCGTCGAGACGCCGCGCCTCGGCCTCCCTTTCGTGCTCGGCGAGTTCGGCGGCGACGGCGAAGGCCGCCGCTCCCGCCACGTCCTGCGTGCCGGCACGGAGCCCGCGCTGCTGGCCCCCGCCGTGCTGAAGCGGGGTGGGCGTCGACTGCCTCGAGACGACCAGTGCGCCCACACCGACCGGGGCTCCGACCTTGTGTCCCGAGACGCTGAGGGCGACGAGTCCGGCCGCGCCGACAGCATCCGCCCGCCACTGACGGAAGGACACCGGCAGGTGTCCGAACGCCGAGACGGCATCGAGGTGCAACGGCACACCCGCGTCACCGGCGGCGCGGGCCATCGCGGCGGCGTCCTGAACGGTGCCGACCTCGTTGTTCGCGATGAGGGCGGTTGCGAGCGCCGCCCCCGGAAGCGCATCGGCGAAGCCCGACGCATCGATGCGTCCGACGCCGTCGAGCCGAACCGGCTTGACGATGGCGCCCTCGTGCGCGACCAACCACCTCACCGCGTCGAGTGTCGCGTGATGCTCCCCGTCGGGGAGCACGACCGTGTCGGCTCCGTCTGGCCGCGACCACCAGAGGCCCTTCACCGCGAGGTTGACGGCCTCGGTTCCGCCCGAGGTGAAGACCACCTCGACCGCGTCGCAGCCGAGAACGACGGCGAGCCGTTCACGGGATTCCTCGAGAACACGGCGTGCTGCCTGCCCCCCACCGTGGATCGACGAGGCATTGCCGACGATGTCTTGCGCAGCGAGCCACGCCGCCCGAGCCTCGGGCCGAAGCGGCGTCGTCGCCGCGTGATCGAGGTAGACCGCCGTCATGCCGCCTCCTGCGTGCCCTGCCCGACTCCGGGCCTTCATTACTCTAGATCCCATGGTCCGCCCCGAGACGTCCCCGCTTCTTTCCGGCCCCCGTCTCCTCACCTCCGCGCTCGATGACCTCGGGGTCACCCGTGGGCCCGATGCAGCGGCGACCCTGCGGGTGTGGTCCGGCACAGCCGATGCCATGGAACTGGTGATCTTCGACGACGCCGACCTCGACTGGGCCGTGGCGGTACTGCCGATGGAACCCGTCGGCCAAGGCGTGTGGAGCGTGGCGACCGAACTGCTGCGACCGGGCGCGAGGTACGCGATTCGCGTGAACGGCCCCCACGCCGCCGGCCACACCTTCAACTCCCAGACCCTCCTCATCGAGCCGTACTCCCGCGGGCTGGTGTCGGGCGGGTTCGAAGACTGGCGCTCCGTCGTCGTCGACGGGAGCTTCGATTGGGGCGGCACGGCCAAGCCCGCGGTCCCGCTCGGCAGCACCGTGATCTACGAAGGGCACGTGAAGGGTCTGACCAAACGGCACCCCGGCGTGCCGACCGCTCTCCACGGGACCTATGCCGGTCTCGCGCACCCGGCGATGATCGAACACTTCCACGCCCTCGGCATCACGAGCGTCGAACTGCTGCCGGTGCACGCGTTCGCGACGGAGCCTCGCCTGCTGCAGCTGGGGCTCGCGAACTACTGGGGGTACAACTCGCTCAATTTCTTCACCCCCCATGGGGCCTACGCGACCCAGGCCAGCCGGCGCGAAGGACCGGAGGCCGTGCTCCGGGAGTTCAAAGGGATGGTGAAGCTGCTGCACGAAGCGGGCCTGGAGGTCATTCTCGACGTCGTCTACAACCACACCGCGGAAGAAGGTCTCGGGGGGCCGCGTACGAGCCTCCGCGGGATCGATAACCGCAATTACTACCGCCAGACCGAAGAGGGCGGCTACATCGACGTCACCGGTTGCGGAAACTCCGTGAACACGGCGACGGATGCGGCGAGCCGCCTCATCGTCGACTCGCTGCGCTACTGGGCGAACGAGGTGCAGATCGACGGGTTCCGCTTCGACCTTGCCGCGACCCTCGGACGTGATGCGACGCACGAGTTCACCCCGCAGCATCCACTCTTCGAAGCGATCGAGAACGACCCGCTGCTCGCCGACGTGAAGATGATCGCCGAGCCGTGGGATGTCGGCATGGGCGGCTGGCAGACGGGCAACTTCGCGCCGGGGTGGTCGGAATGGAATGACCGTTACCGCGACCGCGTCCGCAATTTCTGGCTGAGCGACGTCGACTACGCCCGCCGTGCCGACACCGCGCCGGTGGGCATCGGAGGCTTTGCGACGCGGCTCGCGGGCTCGTCGAACACGTTCGACGTCGAGCGCGGGCCCCTCGCGAGCGTCAATTTCGTCACAGCTCACGACGGTTTCACCTTGCGCGATCTCGTGTCGTACGACGTGAAGCACAACGCCGACAACGGCGAGCACAATCGCGACGGCGCCGACACGAACCGTTCGTTCAACCACGGTTTCGAGGGCGAGACCGACGACCCCCACGTGCTCGCGACGCGGCGCAAAGCCATGCGCAATCTGCTCGGAACGCTGTTGCTGTCGGCCGGGGTCCCGATGCTGACCGCGGGCGATGAGTTCGCGCGGACCCAGCACGGCAACAACAACGCCTATTGCCACGACTCCGCGCTGACCTGGCTGTCGTGGAACCACGAACCGTGGCAAGAGGCGATGTTCGCGCACGCGCAGAAGCTCATTCGCCTGCGTCGCGAGAATCCGGCGCTGCGCCCGTCCCACTTCGCCCGGAGCGGGGAGCACACTCCGTCATCGTCGGTCATGGCCTGGTACGACGAACGCGGCGAGACCATGTCGGAGCACCGCTGGGCCGATCCCTCGCACCGCACACTGCAGTACGTCGCGACGTCGACGCCCGACGACGGAGAACGCAATCGGGTGCTCCTGATCATCCACGGCGACGAGCAGGCCATCGACGTCACGCTGCCCGTCATCGACGGTGTGGAGCGTTACGTCTCGCAGTGGTCGAGTGCCGACGACGTCCCGGCCCGGCAGACGCGTGCCCACCTCCCCGGCGAAACCGTCGCGCTCGCCGGAACGTCGATGCTCCTCTTCGTGGCTGAATGATCCGGAGCCATCTGTCAACCGCCGCGCGTCCGGTGTCGTGGGGACGGCCACCACGATAGGTTCGGAGCGTGGCTCCCACGACGCGAATCCAGTCCCCTACGGCGTGGCTCAGTGCCTCGTCCATCCCCGTACGACCGGCGATTGCGACGGTCTCGCCCGGTGCGCCGAAGACGCCCCGCATACCGCTCGCCCATCCGTTCCCGCACGTCCCCGACGGAAAGTTCTCCCCGAGCGCCTTCGTCGGCGAGGCCGTGCCCTTCACCGTGACCGCCTTCCGCGAGGGCCATGACCGCATCGGCACGCACGTGCGGCTGTTCGCCCCCAGCGGCGACGAATCGCTGCACCGACTCCGCCCGTTGGGCGACGGCTTCGACCGTTGGTCCACCCAGGTCGTGCCGCTCGAACAGGGCCTCTGGCGCTTCCGCTTCGAGGCTTTCGCCGACGACTACGCGACGTGGCGGCACGCCGCCGATGTGAAGATCGCCGCGGGCGTCGACACCGACCTGATGCGCGAGAGCGGCGCGTTGCTGTTCCTCCGTGCGGCGAAAGAGCAGTCCCGTCCGGCAGACGAGCGCCGCCTTCTCGAACGCGGAGCCGTCACGTTGCGCGACCCCGCGGCCTCCGATGACACCGCCCTCGAGGTCGTCCGCTACGACGCGATCGCCGATTCTTTCGCGCTTCGTCCGCTCACCTCGCTCGTCTCCGTCGGCGACGAGCAGCAGCTCCTCGTCGAGCGCACCCGCGCGGGCGTCGGATCGTGGTACGAATTCTTCCCCCGCTCCGAGGGGGCCGAGATGGCGGCCGACGGAACGGTGACCAGCGGAACGTTCCGAACCGCCGCGAAGCGTCTTCCCGGGGTCGCCGCCATGGGCTTCGACGTGCTGTACCTGCCCCCGATCCACCCGATCGGGGAACGAAACCGCAAGGGTCCGAACAACTCGCTCGACCCCCAGCCCGGCGACCCAGGATCGCCCTGGGCCATCGGCTCGGCTGCCGGCGGCCACGACGCGATCCACCCCGATCTCGGCGATCTCGCCGACTTCCGCGCTTTCGTCGCAGAGGCGGCGGCGCACGGAATCGAAGTGGGCATCGACCTGGCCCTGCAAGCCTCGCCCGACCACCCCTGGGTGACCGAGCACCCCGAGTGGTTCACCACGCTTCCCGACGGTTCGATCGCCTACGCCGAGAACCCCCCGAAGAAGTACCAGGACATCTACCCCGTCAACTTCGACAACGACCCCGAGGGCATCAGGGCCGAGGTGCTCCGCGTCGTCCGGCACTGGATCGCGCAGGGCGTGCAGATCTTCCGCGTCGACAACCCGCACACGAAACCACTGCAGTTCTGGGAGTGGCTCATCGCCACGGTCAACGCCGAATCGCCCGACGTGGTCTTCCTCGCCGAGGCGTTCACGCGTCCGGCTCCGATGCAGGGGCTCGGCATGGCCGGCTTCCAGCAGAGCTACACCTACTTCACGTGGCGGAACACCAAAGAGGAACTGACGGAGTTCTTCACCGAGCTCGCGCAGGACACCGCCGACTTCTTCCGGCCGAACCTCTTCGTGAACACCCCCGACATCCTCACCGAGTATCTGCAGTACGGCGGGCGACCGGCGTACAAGATCCGCGCGGCTCTGGCGGCGACGGCCGCTCCGACGTACGGCGTCTACGCGGGCTACGAGTTGATCGAGAACGTCGCGCGGCCCGGTTCTGAAGAGAACATCGACAACGAGAAGTACGAGTACAAGTTCCGCGACTGGGCCGGAGCCGAAGAGCGCGGCGAGTCGCTCGCGCCTTACCTCCGCCGGTTGAACGAGATCCGCCGCGACCACCCGGCGCTCGCTCAGTTGCGCAACATCTCGATCCACTGGAGCGACGACGACGCGATCCTCGTGTATTCGAAGCACCTCGACGCCGCCCTCAGCCCGACCGGGCAGAGCGACACGCTCATCGTCATCGTCAACCTCGACCCCCACTCCGCGCGCGAGACCGAGGTGCACCTCGACACCCGCATCTGGGGAGTCGACAGCGACGCCGGAGAGACATACGAGGTCGAAGACCTGTTGACCGGTGCCCAGTGGACCTGGGGTCAGCACAACTTCGTCCGCCTCGACGCGTTCGCTGAACCCGTTCACATCCTGCACGTGAAGGAATCTCGATGAACCTGTCATCCACCCCCGGCGACGTCGTTCTCGACACCATTGCCACGGGCAGCTACCACGACCCGCACTCCGTACTCGGTGCGCACACCGACGACGAGGGCACCTGGGTGCTTCGCACGCTGCGCCCGCTGGCGACCACAGTCACGGCCGAGTTCGCCGACGGCTCGGGGGTCGAGTTCACCCACCTCCGCGCGGGCATCTGGGAGGCACCGGTCGACGCATCGCCGGGGGCCTACACCGTCACCGCCACCTACGAAGACGGCTCGGTGTACACCGCCGACGACCCGTACCGGCACTCCCCCGCGATCGGTCAGCTGGATCTGCACCTGATCGCCGAAGGACGCCACGAAGAGCTCTGGCGCCTCCTCGGTGCTCACGAGCGGACGCTCGACGGCTCTTCCGGTGTCGCCTTCACCGTATGGGCCCCCGATGCGCGGGCCGTTCGTGTGATCGGCGACCACAACGGTTGGGACGGACAGTCGCACTCGATGCGCTCCATGGGTTCGAGCGGCGTCTGGGAGATCTTCATCCCGGGTCTGTCGACCGGCGCCCGCTACAAGTTCGAGATCCTCACGCGCGCGAGCGACTGGATCGAGAAGGCCGACCCCATGGCCCGGCTGGCCGAAGTGCCGCCGGCCACAGCATCCGTCGTCACGGCCTCGGAGTACACCTGGGCCGACGAAGCGTGGCTCGGGCACCGCTCCGCCACTCCGCTGACAGACCAACCGATGTCGATCTACGAAGTGCACCTCGGCTCGTGGCGCCCGGGCCTCGGATACCGCGAGGCCGCCGACCCGCTCGTGGAGTACGTCACGCAGCAGGGCTTCACGCACATCGAGTTCATGCCGCTGTCGGAGCACCCCTTCGGTGGTTCGTGGGGGTACCAGGTCTCGGGCTACTATGCCCCGACCAGCCGCTTCGGACAGCCGGACGACCTCCGCTACCTCATCGATCGCCTGCACCAGGCGGGCATCGGCGTCATCATGGACTGGGTTCCCGGTCACTTCCCCAAGGACGCTTTCGCCCTCGCGCAATTCGATGGCGAGCCCCTCTACGAGCACCCCGACCCGCGACGCGGCGAGCACAAGGACTGGGGCACGCTGATCTTCGACTACGGCCGGAGCGAGGTGCGCAACTTCCTCGTCGCCAACGCGCTGTACTGGCTGGAGGAGTTCCATGTCGACGGACTCCGCGTCGACGCCGTCGCCTCGATGCTGTACCTGGACTACTCGCGCAACGAGGGCGAATGGGCGCCGAACCAGTACGGGGGCCGCGAGAACCTCGAAGCGGTGCGCTTCTTGCAAGAGGTGAACGCCACCGCTTACAAGCGCTACCCCGGCATCGCGATGATCGCCGAGGAGTCGACGAGCTTCCCCGGCGTCACCGCACCCACGTCGCAGGGCGGCCTCGGGTTCGGGTTCAAGTGGAACATGGGCTGGATGAACGACTCGCTCCAGTACATCTCGCGGGATCCGCTGTATCGCGACCACCACGACGGCGAGCTGTCGTTCTCGTTCGTCTACGCCTTCACCGAGAACTTCGTCCTGCCCATCAGCCACGACGAGGTCGTGCACGGCAAGGGAAGCCTCTTCGGACGCATGCCCGGTGACCACTGGCAGAAACTCGCCAACATGCGGGCCTACCTGGCCTACATGTGGGGGCACCCGGGCAAGCAGCTGTTGTTCATGGGCCAGGAGTTCGGCCAGATGTCGGAGTGGTCGGAGGGCCGAGGCCTCGACTGGTGGATGCTGGAACAACCGGCGCACGCGCAGCTCCACGATTTCGTCGCCGCCCTGAACCGGGTGTATCGCGACGAGACCGCGCTGTGGGCACGCGACCACGACGGAGCGGCCTTCAACCGCATCGGCGCACCGGCGTGGAACCCGACCGTGTCGGCGTTCGCGAGGCGCGACTCCCACGGCAACACGGTGGTCGTCGTCTGCAACTTCTCGGGCGAGCCGCTGCACGACTACCCGCTCGACCTTCCGGAGCGCGGCGTCTGGACCGAGATCCTCAACAGCGACGCCGAGGTCTACGGCGGCTCGGGCGTCGGCAACTTCGGAGTCGTCCACACCGACGACTCTGGTCGGGCGACACCGACGCTCCCCCCGTTGGGCGTGCTGTTCCTCAAGCACCAGGCCTGATCCGCGAAAACCGTATAACGCGAACGGGACCCCGACATGATGTCGGGGTCCCGTTCGCGTTATACGGTCTCGCGCTAGAAGAGGAGCGAGGTCAGCCGGCGTCGTGCGGCACCCACGCGGGGGTCGGCGTCACCGACGAGCCCGAACAGCTCCAGCAGGCGTTCGCGCACGGGCGCGCGATCGTCAGACGGGAGCGCGGCGAACAGTTCGAGCAGTCGTGCGAACGCGTCGTCGACGTGGCCACCGGCGATGTCGAGGTCGGCCACGGCGAACTGCGCCGCGACATCGGTGGGCGCCGCCGCTGCGGCGGCGCGGGCCTCTTGCAGGTCGAGGCCCTGCACACGATCCAACAGGCGCACCTGTCCGAGACCGGCGCGGGCGTCGTCGTCACGCGGATTCTCGGCGAGGGCCTTCTCGTAAGCGGCGATCGCGCGGGGGTAGTCCCCCACCTCGATGGCGTCGAACGCCTCGGCGTGCAGCGGCGGCAGCGCCGGCTCCTCGGGCTCGGCAGCATCCACCTGATCATCCGAAACCGACAGCGTGCCCGACACGCCGTTCTGCGCGGCCATCTGCAGCAACTGCGCGAAGACCTCGCGCACCTGCTGCTCGGGAACGGCGCCGGTGAACATGGGCACGGGCTGGCCGGCGACGAGCGCGACGACCATCGGGATCGACTGCGCGCGGAATCCCTGGGCGAGTTGCGGGTTGGCGTCGACGTCGACCTTGGCGAGGACGACCCGACCACCCAGTTCGCGGACGACCTTCTCGAGGATCGGACTCAGCTGCTTGCACGGCCCGCACCATTCCGCCCAGAGGTCGACGACGACGGGAACGGTTCGCGAGAGCTCGAGGACCTCGCCGAATGTCTGATCGGTGACGTCGCGAACGAGCGCCCCCGCATCGTTCGTGGGCGCCGACGGCGGCGTGCCCTCTGCCGGGGGCTGAGGACGGTTGCGCAGGGTGGACAGGTCCACCGCGCCGCGCATGACGGCACCGGGTGCGGGCGTGCTCACGGGATCACCTTTGCTTCGAGGATGCTGGATCGGTAACCGAGCAGGCGTACCTGCTCGCTCGATCCCTGAGGGGGGACGTAGAAGAACAGTTGGTCGGAATAGGTCGTCGTGAAGCCCGTCGACGATTGGTCGACACCGGTGAGCGCCCGCACCGCGGGGTTGCCCGGATCGCCGGTCAGCTTGATGACCGCCTCGGCGTTGGTGGGTTTCACGGTGTCGTTGTCGTTGACATTCACCGCGACGATCGCGCCGCCCTCTTGCGTCGCGAGTGCCAGTGGCTCATGGGTTCCCGGCACGGACTCGAACGCGATGGTCGCGGTGTCGGTTCCGGTCTCGGCGAGCTCGGCCGAACGCTGGTCTTTGTTGGCCTGGATACCCGCGAGGAGAAGGTCGCCCTGGGTGTCGAACTGCGCCCAGTAGGGGCTGTTCTCCCCGTTGTTGATGACATCGGCGTACGCCGCCGCGAGGTCTTCCGGCGCGAGCGCGAGGAAGCCGGAGTCAGGCGGCACCTGGTAGGCGCCGACGTACGATGCGGCGACCTCCGGAAGCTCCGTCGACGCTTCGAGACTCGCGACGTAGGTCGCCTTGTACTCCGACCACGGGTCTTCCTGGGTCAGGAGCATGATCGTCGGGGCGACGGTCGTGTCGGCGCTGTCTTCGACGACGGTGAGCACCGAGCGGGGCCAGCTGTCGAAGGCCTGCGGCAGCACGATCTCGATCGGAGCGGCCGGTACCGCGGGCAGTGCGGGGTGCTCGGGGATCGCGGCGCGCAGCGTGTAGTTCGTCTGGCGTTCCGCCAGGGCGGCGCCGCCGAGCCGGGTCGCCGCCAGATCGGCGTCGCCCGCAGCATCCGCCGCCGCCACCGTTTCCGCGACGCGGGCGACGATACGCTCCGCCTGATTCTCGGTGACCGCGGGCGCCTGCTGGCCCTCGGGCACGATGACGGTCTCGGTCGGGGTGGGGGTCGGCGATACGGCCAGGTCGGGCCAGGCGTCTGCCGAGCATCCCGCGAAGAGCATGGCAGACGCCGCGATCGCCGGGACCACGACGAACGCGCGACGGCGCGATGAGACCGCCCGACGGGTGGGGGCGCCACCGGCGGTGACCACACCTTTGTCGGCGCCCTCGACGGCGAGATCGATCGGCTCGGTGACCGGCATGGGGAGACCCTTCCGACGCGGACCCCGCGACCGGCGGGAGTGTCGGATGGCGAAGAAGTACAGGATGATGCCCACCAACAACACGAGCGAGCCCCCGACGATCAGCGGACCGGCCCAGGGCGTCGACACTTCGAGCGGCCACGAGAGCGTGATCGTCGACGGGGCGGGGGCGGTGCCGTCCGACGCGAGCAGCACGCTCATCGTGTCGGGGAGCTGCAGGGGCATCGTCAAGGAGCCCTCCGCCTGGAACTCTTCGAGCCAGAGATCGGACCCCGCCGGGTTACGCACGGTCTGGGTCGTCTCGGTCTCGGTCTGGGTCGTCTCGGTCTCGGCCGTGTCGCCGGTCGCCTCATCGGCGGTCGCGGTGGGGCTGGGTGTCGGAGTGGGGGTCGGGGTGCTGGTCGCGTTGCCGATGGCGCCCTCGCCATCCACCGAGATCTGGGTGAACTCGCTGTCGGCGAGCCAGGCGCGAAGATCGGCGGTGCGCCCGTAGGCGGCGAAGACGGTGCCGTCACCCTCTGCCGTCAGGGTCTGCGCGCCCGGGAGGCGGGTGAGCACGGCGCCGTCGACGAGCGTGAACGCGGTCTCTCCGTCGGTCTCGATCGTCTGCGTCTCGTTCGACGGGCCCTCGAAGACCGTGCGCTGGGCGATGCCCGCGCCGATCAAGACGGCGGCGATCAGAAACGCCACCACGGCCCACACGAAACGCACGAATACACCACCCCATCGCCGGTCTCCGGGGCGGAGACCGCTTCTCGACATTCCAGACTATCGAACACCGGCTGATAGTTCTCCCGATGGCCCGGGTTCCGTCGTCGACCCGCGTCGCGCCGTATCCTGACGTCAGACCGGCAGATGCCGGCCCGAGTCAGGAGTCACGCACCGTGAAGATCCACAACCCGTTCAGGGTCGCCCTCGTCGCGACACTCGGCGTCGGCGTCGGCCTGCTGCTCATCAACAGTATTCAGACACTGTCGACGATCCTGCTGTACGTCGGCACCGCGCTGTTCCTCTCGCTCGGCCTCGAGCCCATCGTCGGATGGCTCGAGAAGCGCAAGCTCCCCCGCTGGGCGGCCGTGCTCGTCACCATCCTCGCGGTCCTCGGTGTCTTCGCGGGGATCATCCTGATGATCGTCCCGATCATCGTGAGCCAGGTGTCGCAGCTCATCTCCCAGATCGACACGATCGTGCAGGAGGGGAATCTCGACGACATCGTCGCGGGCGCCCGCACCTGGATCGAGACCACGTTCCCGGCCCTCGACGTCGACCAGGCGTGGCAGTACATAGAGAACTGGTACACCTCGCTCGACGTGGGATCCATCGGCGGCGAGATCGGCAGCGGCATCATCGCGGTGCTGGGGACGATCATCGCCGGCCTGGGTGGAGCGTTTATCATCCTGATCCTGACGATCTACTTCACGGCTTCCACCCCTTCGCTGAAGGCGGCCGTCTACCAGCTCGTCCCGGCGTCGAAGCGTCCCCGGTTCATCGACCTCGCCGAGCAGATCGTCGACTCCGTCGGTTTCTACGTGATCGGCCAGATCAGCCTGGGCGTCATCAACGGCGTGCTGAGCGCGATCCTGCTCACCATCATCGGCGCCCCCTTCCCGGCCGTCCTCGCCGTCATCGCGTTCTTCTTCTCCCTGATCCCGCTCGTCGGAACCCTCACCGGTTCGACGATCATCGTGCTCACCTGCCTGATCCCCGGGCTGGGTTCGCCGACGACGGCGCTCATCGCCCTCGGGTACTACCTGGTCTACATGCAGATCGAGGCCTACGTGATCTCGCCGCGCATCATGAACCGCGCGGTCTCGATCCCCGGCGCCGTCGTCGTGATCGCCGCCCTGGCCGGTGGAGCCCTGCTGGGCCTCCTCGGGGCGCTCATCGCGATTCCGGTGGCCGCCAGCATCCTGATCATCTACCGCCAGGTGATCATCCCGCGTCAGAACGAGAGGTAGCAGGCCTCAGGATGCTTCGGCGCCGCCGCTCCATTCGGTCGGGAGCGGCAGCGCGGCGGGGTTCACAGCTCGGACGATCTCGGTCAGCACCCGACTCGTCTGAGCTTCGCCGACCCACAGATGTTTGCCGCCCTCGACGGGGATGAGCACAGCCTCGGGAATCGAGGCGAAACGCTGAGCGGCCTCGGCCGGACGCAGGTAGTCGTCGAACTCGGGGACCAGAACGATCACCCGTCGGGAATCACCCGCCCAGGCCGACACCTCCTCCGGCGTGGCGCGGTGCAGCGGGGGCGAGAGGAGGATCACCCCTTCGATGTCATGCTCACGCGCGTACTTGAGCGCGAGTTCGGTGCCGAACGACCAGCCGACGACCCACGGTCGCGGCAGACCGCGTTCACGCACGAAGTCCATCGCCGCCGCCAGGTCGAAGCGCTCGCCCGCGCCGCCATCGAAGGCGCCTTCGCTGGTGCCCCGCGGCGACGCGGTGCCGCGCGTGTTGAACCGCAGCACCGCGAGGCGGGCGAGAGCGGGCAGCCGCGCCGCGGCCTTGCGGATGATGTGCGAGTCCATGAAGCCGCCCGCGGTCGGAAGCGGGTGAAGTGTCACGAGGGTGGCGGCAGGAGCACCCTCCTCCGGGACGGCGAGTTCGCCGACGAGCCGCAAGCCGTCCGACGTCTGCAGTTCGATCTCTTCGCGATGCGCGGGCAGCACGACGGGTCCTCGGATGTCCATGTCAGCTCAACCTCCAGCAGTGGGTGTGCCAGTGCCGCCGGGCGGCGAGATCGGCGGCGTCACCGAGCACTCCGTCGGCACGCCAGGCGACGACGTGTGCGGTTCCGATCGCGACCACCCGCCCGCATTTCGGGCAGGTGTACTCCTTCACCGCCTTCGCGGCGGACACGGGCTGTACGGTCCACGCTCCCCCACGCTTGGTCTCGGTGCGCTTCCAGCCCGCGAGAAGACGATCGAACGAGTCGTCGGACGGGGGTTCAGGACGACGGCGATGTGAGCGGGGCATGACGCGACGCGCTCACCACCAGTGGTTGTTGATCCAGAAGTCGTACGCGCTGGCCCAGCTGCCGTAGCGTCCGACCGCGTAGCCCGTCGCCCAGCGGAGATTGTCGACCGGGTCGTAGCCGTTCCCCGGGACCTTGCTGCATGGGAGCGCCTGCACGAGCCCGCAGGCACCCGACGACTTGTTGGTCGCGTTGGGGTTCCAGCCGCTCTCTCGCTTGACGATGTAGTCGACGTACCCCTGGTCGCTCTCCGCGATACCGGCGGCCGCCATCCATTCGGCGGCAGAACCCCCGCCGGTGTATTGCGGACGCGCCGTGGGCACCTGCTGGCCCGGGTCTTTCGACGCCGAGGGCGTCGGGGTTGGCGTCGGAGTGGGTTTCGGGGTCACGTAGACCGAATATCCCGCGCGGTCGAGGTCGGCGGCGGCGGCCTCACCGTCGGCCGTCGCGAACGACTGGGTGTCGTCGGCAGACAGCGCGTAGAGAGACACACCGTCTATCTCGGCCGCCTGCGCGTCGACCATCGCGCCGCCGAGCGGACCGACCCAGGCAGCGGCAAAGGCCACCGCAGCGCCCGCGGCGAAAACCGACAGGACGCCACGACGCCGCGACCAGCGGGGTTCGGCCCGGTGAACCGAAACCGGCGAGATCACATCGACCGGGAGAGTCGACCGGCGCGAGAGGCGCCGTGAGGAGGCACGCGTCATCTCAGTCCCAGGAGTCACAATGCCCTCGAGTCTAACGTCCGGGCTACCGGCGTGTCATCCGATGGCGGCGAGTCGCCTCAACCGACGGCGAGCATGACCTCGACCACCGCGTCGAGCACGGCGTCGACCTGCACCTCGTGGTACCCACCGCGCTGCATCCGGAACGCCACGGCCCGAACCTGCTCGGGTGTCACGGGGTCGCCGGAGGCGATGTAGCGCGCGAGCTTGTCGGCGACGAGGTCGACCTCGTCGATGCGGTAGCCGTAACGCAGAACGTTGACGCGAGCGAAACGCCGGCCGCGGGGACGCGTCAAACGGTCGAGCACCGTCTGTGCGGTCTCGCGGGATTCCGCGACCCACGCGCGCGCTCCGCGTCGCGACATGGCCTGCTCGCGCTCCCGAGCCGCGAAGGCGTCTTCGATGCGCCCGAGCGCCGCGTCGACCGGTGCGATGGCATACCCCCGGCGAACGAGCGGAAACGCGGTCGCGCGCACCTCTGCGGAGCGGAGGGTTCCCGGCTCATCGGCCTCGAAGGCCTCGCGCGCCCGGGCGAGGAACGCGTCGACGGCCCGCTTCTCGTACCCCTTCTGGCGTCCGACGACGTCGGGGAAGGGGGCCGCCGCGGGGGCGACCTCGGAATCGGGAGAGGTCGTCATGACACCGCCAACGGAGTGAGGAGGTAGTAGAGCGCGAGCGCGGCCGTAGCCGACGGCAGGATCGAGTCGAGCCGGTCGAGCACGCCGCCGTGACCGGGTAGCCACGAACTCATGTCTTTGATGCCGAGATCGCGCTTGATCATCGACTCGCCGAGGTCACCGATGGTCGCCGTTCCCAGGATCGCGGCTCCGATGATGAGGCCGGTCCACCACGGCAACCCGAGCATGTAGATCGCCAGCAGTACGCCGGCGATGAGGGCGGCGAGCAGGGCACCGCCGAAACCTTCCCACGTCTTCTTCGGGCTGATCCGCGGCGCCATCGGGTGTCGACCGATGGTGAGCCCTGTCGCGTACGCACCGGTGTCGGCCGCCACGGTGACGATGATGAACGCCAGCGCCCACCACTCCCCGCCGTCCTGGCTCAGGAGAATCGTCGCCAGGCTGCCGAGGAACGGGACGTACAGCACCACGAGCGACGTGATGAGGACGTCCGACATCACTGCGCCGTACGCGCGCCCGTCCCGGGCGAGCATCTGCGCGAGCAGGCGCCAGACGATCAGCACGACCACGACCACGAGGGTCAGGACCCAGTGCAGCCAGAGTTCGACGAAGTAGCCGCTGAGCATGAGCACGACCCCGGCGAGCAACTGCGGCACGAGGTCCACTCGTCTGCCGGACGCGCGAAGGGCACGCACGAACTCGAAGACGCCCAGCGACGTCGCCGCGATGGCGAAGACGAGGAAGATCCACTTGAAGAAGATCAGCGACACGATGACGACGGCGCCGATGGCGAGTCCGATGGCGATCGCGACGATCAGGTCGCGGCCCGTCCGCTGCTTGATGCGCTCGTTGGCTTCTTCGAACTCCGCACGGGCGTGAGCCACCTGCGTCTCGAACTCCGACCGGGCGTTGCGCATGGCCGACGGTGGCCCCGCCGAAGCATCCGACGCACTCTGGGCACGCCGAACACCCCCCGCCTGGCGGCGGCTGTTCGGGAGGTCGGAAGGAGCTGCGCCTTCCGAACCGGGGGCGTCGGTCATCGGAAAGGCTCAGACCTCGAGCAGCTCGGCCTCTTTGCGCTTGAGCGCCTCGTCGATGGCGTCGACGTGCGCGCGGGTCAGGGAGTCGAGCTCTTTGTCGGCACGGGCGATCTCGTCTTCGCCGATGTCGCTCTTCAGCGCGTCGAGGTCGTCCTTCGCCTTGCGGCGGATGCCGCGGACGTGCACCTTCGCGTCTTCGCCCTTCGTCCGGACGATCTTGACGTACTCCTTGCGACGCTCCTGAGTGAGCTCGGGAAGGGTCACACGGATGAGGTTGCCATCGTTCGTGGGGTTCGCGCCGAGGTTCGGCATGTCGCGGATGGCCTGCTCGATCCCCTTGAGCGCGGTCTTGTCGTACGGGGTGACGACCAGGGTGCGGGCCTCGGCGTTGTTGAGCGAGGCGAGCTGCGCGAGCGGGGTGGGCGTGCCGTAGTAGTCCACGAGGATCTTCTGGAACATCTGGGGGTTCGCCCGCCCGGTGCGGACGGTGGCGAAATCATCTTTCGCCGCCTCCACTGCGCGGTCCATGCGCGTTCCAGCATCGGCCATAACTTCGGCGATCACGGTGACTCCATTCCTCGGACGTGAATCTTTACTCTAGCCGCGGCACGGCGCGGTTCCCTGGTGCGACGGACGCTCAGACCGAGACGCGCGTGCCGATCGGTTCGCCGAGCAGAGCGCGGGTCACGTTGCCCGCCGGCTCCATCCCGAACACGCGCATGTCCATACGGTTGTCCATGCACAGGCTGAAGGCCGTCGAGTCGACCACCTTGAGGCCGCGCTGGAGGGCGTCCATATAGGTGATGTGGTCGATCCGAGTGGCCGTCGGGTCGGTGCGAGGATCCGCCGTGTACACGCCGTCCACACCGTTCTTTGCCACCAGCACTTCGGTGCACCCGGTCTCGAGCGCGCGCTGCGCCGCCACCGTGTCGGTGGAGAAGTACGGCAGTCCGGCGCCCGCGCCGAAGATGACGATGCGACCCTTCTCCATGTGCCGTTCCGCGCGGCGCGGGATGTAAGGCTCGGCGACCTGCGTCATCGAGATCGCCGACTGCACGCGCGTCGCGGCACCGGCCTGCTCGAGGAAGTCCTGCAGCGCCAGAGCGTTCATGACGGTGCCGAGCATGCCCATGTAGTCGGCGCGGCCGCGGTCCATGCCGCGCTGGCTGAGCTCGGCGCCGCGGAAGAAGTTGCCTCCGCCGACGACGATGGCGATTTCGACTTCGTGGACAGCGGCGGCGATCTCGCGGGCGATCTGGCTGACGACATCGGGGTTCACACCCAGCTGACCCCCACCGAACGCCTCCCCGGAAAGCTTGAGCAGAACCCTGCGGCGGGCGGTGTTCTCATCGGTCACGGGTGTCGTCCTCTCGTCGGTGTCAAAGGTACCGCGCCGTGCAGCGGGCATGAGAAGAGCCCGGGATGCTGGTGCACCCCGGGCTCTTCGAGCGAGCTACGCGCCGACCTTGAATCGGGCGAAGTCGGTGAGCGTGATGCCGGCGTTCTTGGCGACCTGGGCGATGGACAGCTTGTTGTCCTTCGCGTAGTCCTGGTCGAGCAGCGAAACCTGCTTGAAGAACGCGTTCACGCGACCCTCGACGATCTTGGGCAATGCCGCGTCGGGCTTGCCCTCGTTGCGGGAGATCTCGGTGACGATCTCGCGCTCTTTGTCGACGTCGGCCGCCGGAACGTCTTCGCGGGAGAGGTACGACGGGTTGGCGAACGAGATGTGCTGCGCGATGCTGCGAGCAGTCTCTGCGTCGTCTCCCGAGTACGCCAGAACCACGCCGACCTGGGGCGGGAGGTCCTTGCTCGTCTTGTGCAGGTAGATCTCGAAGTGGTCGCCCGCGAGGGTGCGCACGCGACGGAGTTCGACCTTCTCGCCGATGATGGCCGCCTCGTCCGAGATGAGCTGGTCGACGGTCTGACCGTTCACATCTGCGGCGAGGGCGGCTTCTGCAGAATCGGCCGATGCCGCTGCAGCCGCGTCGGCGACCTTGTCGGCGAGGGCGATGAAGCGCTCGTTCTTCGCAACGAAGTCGGTCTCGCAGGCGAGCTCGATGAGCGTCACCTTGCCGCCCAGTTCGCGTGCGGCGATGAGGCCCTCGCTCGTGGAGCGGTCGGCGCGCTTCGCGTTGCCCTTCGCTCCCTTGAGGCGGAGGATCTCGACGGCCTTCTCGACGTTGCCGTCAGCCTCTTCGAGTGCCTTCTTCGTGTCGACCATTCCCGTGCCGAGCTGCTCGCGCAGAGCCTTGATGTCGGCGATCGTGAAGTTTGCCATGGGGTGCTGGCTCCTTGGTTCGTATGTGTGTGACGGATGCCCGGCGCGCCCACCGCTCCGAACTGGTCGGAGGGGCGGGCGCGCCGATCGTAGCGTCTGCGGGGAAAGCGTCGGTTACTTGGCGTCGGTTGCTTCGACGGGGGCGTCTTCTGCGGCGGTTGCTTCGTCGGCGGCGACCTCTTCGGTCGTCTCGTCGGCGGCAGCAGCGATGGCCTCGTCGTGCGCTTCTTCGCCGATCGCGTCGCCGATCGACTCGGTGGCCCGCTCGATCTCGGCGGCCGGCTCTTCGGCGACGACCTCGGCGGTCTCGACCTTGGCCTCGGCGAGGTCGGCGACCTTCTCGGTGTCGGCAGACGACTGCTCGGGCGTGCCCTGCTCGAGCAGCTCGCGCTCCCAGTCAGCGAGGGGCTCCGCCGTGGCGGCGGTCTCGTCGGTGGGGTTGTGGCGCTGGATCAGTCCCTCGGCGGCGGCATCGGCGATGATTCGCGTGAGCAGGCCCACCGAACGGATCGCGTCGTCGTTGCCGGGGATCGGGTACTGGAACTCGTCGGGGTCGGCGTTCGTGTCGAGGATGCCGATCACGGGGATGCCGAGCTTCTTGGCCTCGTTCACGGCGAGGTGCTCACGCTTGGCGTCGACGACCCAGATCGCCGAGGGCGTCTTGGTGAGGTTTCGGATACCGCCCAGCGACTTGTGCAGCTTGTCGAGTTCGCGCTTCTTGAGAAGGAGTTCCTTCTTCGTGAAGCCGCTGTTGGCCGGGGTCTCGTAGTCGAGCTCTTCGAGCTCCTTCATGCGAGCGAGGCGCTTCGAGATCGTCTGGAAGTTCGTCAGCAGACCGCCGAGCCACCGCTGGTTGACGAAGGGCTGGCCGACGCGCGTAGCCTGCTCGGCGAGGACTTCCTGCGCCTGCTTCTTCGTGCCGACGAAGAGGATCGTGCCGCCGTGGGCGACCGTCTCCTTGACGAACTCGTAGGCGCTGTCGATGTAGTGCAGCGACTGCTGGAGGTCGATGATGTGGATGCCGCTGCGCTCGGTGAGGATGAAGCGCTTGACCTTCGGGTTCCACCGGCGGGTCTGGTGTCCGAAGTGAACGCCGCTGTCGAGCAGCTGGCGGATGGTGACGACGGCCATGGCCGTTCTCCTGTTCTCGACGCGCGCACGCGTCGTCTGCGGTTGATCGCGCCGAACCGGAAGGAACGGCGGGCCTGGTGCCCGGCCTGCACCCACCCCGACGAAAACTCGGGGACCGATGGGTGCGGATGCCACGCGGTGTGATTCGAGAACCACGGAGCGCTCTGGGCACGCGGAGTCACCCCGATGAACGAGGTGCGGGCACAACTCTACCAGGGCGCTCCGTCATCGCGGGCAAGCGCCCGTCCTCCCCAGACCGAGCGGTCGCGCGGGTTCTCCCCCGTTCTTCCGAGGGCCACCGGCCTACGCGCGGATCGACCACCCTGGGTTCATGGCCCAGCGAGCACGATGGACGCGCGCGGTGGCCGCAGCATCCGTCTTCGTCACGCTCGCCGTCTCGCCCGCCGCTACCGGCGAGGCAGCTCTCACCACAGACCCGTCGGAGCTCGATTGGCGGTGGCCTGTCGAACCGGTGCGGATCGTCGCCGCCTATCAGGCACCCCCTCACGACTACGGGCCGGGGCACCGCGGCATCGACCTGGCCGCGGACGCCCTCGACGTTCACGCGCCCGCTGACGGGATCATCGCCTTCGCCGGCCCCGTGGCTGGCCGGGGCGTCGTGACGATCGATCACGGCGGCGGACTCGTGACCACCCTCGAGCCCGTCGCCCCACGGGTGACCGCAGGCGCCCACGTCGATCGCGGCCAGACGGTCGCGTCCGTGGCCTCCGGCGGCCATGCGCCGCCGGGCGTGCTGCACTTCGGGGTTCGCCTCGAGGGGGAATACATCAACCCCATGCTGCTGCTCGGCGGGGTGCCGCGCGCCGTGCTGCTGCCCTGCTGCTGAAGGGCGGGGCGCGGGTCAGCCGAGACGGTTGCGCTGCCCGTCGTCGGTGACGTCGGCCGAGGGCGCCGTCACCACGTTGTCGTTGCCGGAGATCACCACACGACCGCTGCCGCCCGGCGCCGACACCGCGTTGCGGTCGCCCCGCACCGTGACGGAGCGTGCCGACGCCGCGTTGACCGTCATGTCGTTGCCCTGCACCGTCAGGTCGCCCACGGGTCCGGCGTCGAGACGGATGCGGTCACCCGACATGGTCACGGTGTCGACGATGGCGCCGGATGCGTCAACCGTCACCGCATTGCCCTCGATGCGTACGACGGGGCACTCCCCCGTGATGACGAAAGTCTGCGAGCTTCCGGCCAGGGTTCGCTCACCGCCCGCGCAGTCGGTCGCGTCGTCGACGGGATCGGTGGGTGCGGTCGAGGCGGAGGGCGTGTCAGACGGCGTCGCAGCGGGCGACACCGAACGGGTGGGCGCAGGAGAACTCGACGACGACGCCGAGCCGTCGGTGGGCAGTCTCGTCACCACGGGCTGGGGCGCCGCCGAGCAGCCGGTGACGATCAGTGCGGCCAGGAGCGCAAGGCCACCGGTGAGGCTTCGAGCACGGGTGCGCATTGAACAACCGTAGCTCGCTCACGCCACCGACGGTCTCACGCCCGGGGGTGGGCCAGCCGGTAGGTCGCGGTGAGCCGCTCGCTGGAGACGTGGGTGTATATCTGGGTGGTTCCGAGACTCGCGTGACCGAGGATCTCCTGCACGGCGCGCAGGTCGGCTCCCCCGTCGAGGAGGTGGGTCGCCGCCGAGTGGCGGAGCGCGTGAGGGCCGACGTTCGCACCGACGATGGGAGCGAGCACGCGGGACACCAGGTCGTAGACGCTCCTCACCCCCATCCGGCCGCCGCGGGTTCCCAACAGGAGGGCCCGGCCGGGGCGGTCGGTCCGCGACGCCAGCACCGGTCGCCCACGGACGAGATAGGCATCCACAGCCCGTGCCGCAGGAGCGCCGAAAGGGACGACCCGTTCCTTCGACCCCTTGCCCAGAAGCCGCGCGGTGCGCCGATCGTGGTCGAGGTCGTCGAGGTCGAGTCCGCACAGCTCGGAGACCCGCATGCCGGCGCCGTACAGCAACTCGAGGATCGCGTGGTCGCGCAGGCGGGTCGGATCGCCGTCAGTTGCTTCCTGTGCCATCCGGTCGAGCGTGTCGCGAAGCGCATCGGCTGTGGCCACCCGCGGCAGGGTCCTCCCCCGCTTCGGCGTCACCAGCCGCACCGTGGGGTCGGTCGCGACGAGCCCCTCCTCGACGGCCCAGGCGAAAAGTCCACGAACGGCCGCCGTGCGCCGTGCGACGGTCGAACGGGCAAGCCCCGCCTGGGTCGCGGCCCACGACCACGAACGAAGCTCCTCCAGGTCGACCTGCGCCAGGGCGACCGGGCCCACGTGAGCGCGGAGATCGGCGAGATCGGAGCGGTAGGCGCGCACCGTGGTCGGCGCGAGGCGCCGCACCTCGGTCAGGTAGCGGAGGTGCTCCTCGGCCGCCTGTTCGAGTTGCATGCACCCAGCATGCCCCCGCGCGAGCGAAGCGCGGGCGCCGGGCCCGGCGCGTCACCGGCGCGAGGGGGTTCGGCGGAACGCCCGGGTGGAGAACACGTGGTCAGGATTCATCTGAATTTTGCTCGCACCAGAGTCCCGTGGTTGTTAGTGTTCGGCCAGACCAGCCGACGAAAACCACGTGAAGGGGCCCCGCCATGATGCCGACCCGAAAGCGCGCGGCGGCGACCGTCCTCATGACGTTGGCATTACTGCTGTCCGTCCTCACCCCATCCCCCGCCCTCGCGGCGACGCAAGCCGGCCCGCCGGTCGTCTCGACACCCCCCACGATTTTGGGCGAACCGCAGGCGGCCCGGCTTGTGTCGGCGTTGATGACGGGGTGGACTCAAGGCACCACGTTCACCTTTCAGTGGAGGAAAGACGGCGCAGACATCCCCGGTGCAACCGAATCCAGGCTCAAGATTTCTCCCGATCTCGTGGGCGGCCGGCTCACGGTCGTTGCGACAGGCAGCAAAGCCGGCTACGAATCGGCGACGAGGGAATCCGCTCCGTCGGCCCCGGTAGCCGATGGCGTGTTCACGCCCGGGACATCCATATGGCGCGTAGTTCCGCCGGACGCTTCCTGCGAAGTATGCAGCAAGGAGCCCAAGGTAGGCGATGAAGTACAGGGGGGAGGACAGGGCTGGTACCCGTACGCCGACCTGAGCTATCAGTGGCTGTCCCAAGGCGTACCGATCGAGGGGGCGATCGAGCAGGAGTACACGCTGACCCCCGCTGATGCCGGCAAAGAACTCACCTTCCAAGTCACGGGTCAATGGCCGGGGTTCGACCCGATCGTTGTGTCTTCTGCGGGGCGCTTCATATGGAACATCATCCCGGTCTCCGAGATCCGCAAGGTCACGGTGACGGGGGAAAGGCGCCTCGGAGAAACACTTCACGCATCACCGGGCGACTGGGGGCCCGGAATCGCGCTCACCATCGAATGGAGCGCACTGGGCCCCACCTCCGGCGACTGTTTGTCGCCGGAGGTTCTCGCGACGGGACCCGATCTGTTCTTGGATCCCGACATTTTCTTCCAACCGGGTGAATTCCTCTGCGTACGAGTGCGCGGGGAGCGACCTGGTGCCGTTCCCGCCTTTGCGCGGGGTCATATCGGACCACTCGCTCCCGCCCAGATGGCCCAGACTCCGACTCCCGTGATCACGGGGCAGCCTCGTGTGGGCCAGACACTGACCGTGCTCCCGGGAACGTGGGACGAAGGCGTCACCCTGACCTACGTCTGGAAGGCGAACGGGTCCCGCCTGATCTCCTCCAGAGGTCCCACCATCGTTCTTCCGGCACCGGTCGCCGGTCAACGGATAACGGTCTCCATCACCGCGACCAGACGAGGTTACGACACCGTCACACGAACGTCGGCTGATACGGAACCCGTGGCGGTGGGTACTCTCTCCAGCGCTGTCCCGAAGATCCTCGGGACAGCCAGAGTCGGTGAGACGCTCACTGCTTCCACCGGCTCATGGACCCCGGGAACGACCTTCACGTTCGAGTGGCTGGCAGACGGCATCGTCGTGGGCAAGAACTCCACGCTTCAGCTCACGACGGCTCAACTGGGTAAGCACCTCACGCTCCGCGTCACGGGGTCACGTTCGGGATACTCGCCTTCGACCCAGGCACGCACGTTGGCGACGTCCGTTGGCGAAGGCGCACTCGATGCGCCGAGCCCCACGATCGACGGGGCGGTCGCCGTGGGGTCGACGCTCACCGCATCGACGGGCACGTGGACCCCCGGCACTGTCCTGAAGATCCGCTGGATGAGCAACGGTCAACCCATCGAGGGAGCAACGGCTTCCACGTACACGCTCCCCGCCGCACGTCTGGGTGAGGTCATCACCGTGAAGATCACCGGCTCGCTCTCCGGGTACCGAGATTCGACCCGATACTCGGGCGGCACCGCGCCGGTCGCGTACGGCGCATTGATGGCATCGGCCCCGGTGATCGTCGGTAATCCCGTCGTCGGTTCGACCCTCTCGGTCAAAACGGGAACGTGGACGCCTGGCACGTCGCTGAAGTACTACTGGTTCGCAGATGGGAAAATCATCTCCGGCGCGACAGGGTCCCAACTCACGCTTTCGGCGGCGCAGTTGCGCAAAACCATCACCGTCAAGGTCATGGGATCGAGGGAGGGCTACCTCGGCGTGACGAAGGCATCGACTTCGACGCCCCCTGTCGGCGCAGGAACCCTGATAGCCCCGACACCGACGATCGTCGGGTCCCCCGTGATCGGACAGAGTCTCGCGGGGAAGGTCGGCACCTGGACTCCGGGCACGGTCCTGTCGCGACAGTGGCTGGCAGATGGCGAACCGATTCCGTCTGCCATCTCCCCCACGCTGACGATCACGCCTGATCTCAGGGGAAAGCGCATCACCTTCCAGGTCATCGGTTGGAAGGTGGGTTACGTCACCGAATCGCGAAGCTCAGCCGCGAGTGCGGCCGTCAGCGGATAGCTGCCTCTCCACCTGGCAATCCGAGTCGGTTTCTCAGGGCGGCCTCCGCTGGTCAGGTGCACCCGATCAGCATGCCTCGCCTCCGGGAGGAATAGCGGCGCACTACCGGCTCGAGGCCGCCCGCCGCCATCCGTCGTCGCACTCGACGGCGTCACCCGCGATCGACGCCAGGGAGACCAATGCCTGCACCTCCGGTTGAGACAGGCCGCTTCTCCGGGCGATCTCGAAGATCGGGCGGGACTGTCGCACGCTGAGGGCGTCGAGCAGCCGGCTCAGTTCATCGGTGCGGTCGGTGCCGAGATCGAATGCGGCTGTAGGTGCCATACCGAGCAGTTCGCGCACGTCACCGGGTCCGGTCACCAGCGTTCCGTCGTACTCGCGAATAATGCGGTGACATCCGGCCGAGGCCGCGCTCGTGACGGCGCCGGGAACGGCGCCCAGCGGACGCCCCAACGCCGCCGCGTGAGCGGCGGTGTTGAGCGACCCACTGCGCGCGCCCGCTTCGACGACCACCGTCGCGTCCGACAGTGCGGCGATGAGCCTGTTGCGCGCGAGGAACCTCCATTTGGTGGGCGGGGTTCCACACGGCGTCTCGGCGATGAGAGCACCCGACGCCGCGATCGCGTCGATCATGGCGGTGTGGCCGACGGGATACGGCCGATCCACACCGCCCGCGAGGAGGGCAACAGTCTTCCCTCCTACCCGGAGCGCCGAACGATGGGCGAACCCATCGATGCCGTAGGCCGCTCCGGAGACGACTGTCGCCCCTGCCGCCGCCAGCTCCTCAGCGAGCTCCGAGGCTACGTGCTCACCGTAAGACGTGGCCGCGCGGGCTCCGACCACCGCCACGGTCGGGTGTCCGTCGGTCAAGATGCCGGGGTAGCCGCGCACCCACAGGACCACAGGCCGGTGCACGCCCAGATCGTCGAGACGCTGCGGCCACTGAGGATCGCCGGGAACGAGAAGACGCGCGCCGGTTCGCCGCGCCGCGTGTGTAGACGCGCGAACCGCCGCCGGGTCGAGGCGTGGGGTCCATCGCGCGACGGCTTGGGAGAGCTCCGATGCCGAGACGCCCTCGATTTCATCCCACCCGCCGTCTACGACGCGGCGAAGTGCGTCGGACGGGCCGAAAGCGGCGATCGCTCGTCCGGCTACCCCGTCACCCGGCTCGGCGAGAACATTCCACACGACGCGCGCATGAGCGGCAAGCGTCGCGCTGTCGTCTTCGTCGTCACGCAGCCCGTGGATCGCCTCGCGCGCCACCTCGACCGACGAGTGCGACTCGCTCACGAGGGCACGCCCTTCTTCAGATAGAGCGCCCGCCCGACATCGCCGACGTCGATCGCCCCGCGCCCGGCGAGATCGGCCAACGACCATGCCACTCGCAGCACGCGGTCATAGCCCCGCAGTGTCAGCATTCCGCGGTGCAGTGCGGCGTCGATCGGGCGGCGAACAATAGGGGCGGGAGCCAAAGGGCCTTGCCGGAGCCACGAGCCTGGCACGTCGGCGTTGCGGCGCCACGGCGTGCCATGAAGGCGCCGCTGGGTGCGCGCTCGAGCTTCTGCCACGAGCTCGCGTGCCACGGCGGTGGTGACGGCCGAACTCGAGGCCGGGTCGTGCCGAGCGACCCCCACCCGTCGCATCGACAGCTCGATGTCGACGCGATCGAGCAGCGGGCCGGAGAGTCGCCCGAAGTAGCGACGGATGGCTTGCGGCGGGCACACGCACTCGGCGCCGGGGACTCCGAAGTTGCCGCAGGGGCACGGATTCGTGGCGATCACCAGTTGAAATCGAGCGGGATACGCGGCGGTGACGCCCGCCCGGTGGATGACGATCGCGCCCGACTCGAGAGGCTGACGCAGAGAGTCGAGCGCACTGGTGGCGAACTCCCCCGCCTCGTCGAGGAAGAGCACGCCCTCGCTCGCGCGGGCGATCGCGCCGGGCCGAACGACCTTTGACCCGCCGCCCACGAGAGCGGCGATGCTCGCGCTGTGGTGGGGCGCCTCGAAAGGCGGTACACGGCTGAGGCGGGTGACAGGCTCACCCGACAGCGACCTCACCGACGCGACGGCCAGGGCGGCCGTTTCATCGAGCTCCGGCAGGATTCCGGGTAATCTACGCGCGAGCATCGTCTTGCCGGCGCCAGGTGGTCCGCTCATCAGGAGATGATGGCCACCCGCGGCAGCCACCAGCAGGGCGTCGATCGCCTCCCGCTGGCCGATGACATCGGCGAGCTCCGGCACTTCGACCTCTGCCGACACCGATCGTTCTATCCCGACCGCCTCCAGGGTCGGCACGTCGACGTCGAGACCGTGCCAGCGGACCACTTCTGCGAGGCACGTCGCCCCACACACGTCCACCCCGTCGACGAGTTCGGCCTCGTCGAGATTCGCGCGCGGAACGACCACCCGCCGAATCCCCGCCCGCGCTGCGGCCACGACTGCCGGCAGCACCCCCGGTACGGGACGAAGGCGCCCGTCGAGGCCGAGTTCGCCCAGATGCACCGTCGATGCCACCCCCGCGGCATCCATTTCCCGTTCCGTCGCGAGTGCCGCCACGGCGATCGCCACGTCGAAACCCGACCCGTGTTTCGGCAGGCTGGCGGGCGACAGGTTCACCGTGAGTCTTCGACGCGGCAGCGCCAGGCCGCGATTGACGCAGGCATTGTGAACGCGCTGCACCGCCTCGCCCAACGACTTGTCGGGAAGCCCGATGATGACGAACTTGGGGGTCTGCGACGACAGGTCGGCCTCGACCTCGACGATCGAGCCCTCGAGTCCGTTCAACGCCACCGACAGCGTGCGCGCGACGCTCACAGGGCGTCTTCGAGATGCTCGAGGTCTGCGGTGGCGGGCTCGGACCCGATGACGGCGATGGCGTCGAGCCTCAATCGTCGCCCGCGCGCTTCTTGGGGGTGAGCGGCGATCCACGCCGCCGCGAGACGCCAGAGGCGTGTGGCTTTGCGGGCGTCGATCGCCTCGAGGGGGTGACCGAAGGCCACCGACCGACGCGTCTTGACCTCGACGACGACCAGCATCCCGGGCATGGTCGCGACGATGTCGACTTCACCCTGGGCGCAACGCCAGTTGCGGTCGATGACCTGGTAACCGTTCGCAGCAAGGTGTTCTGCCGCGCGCTGTTCGCCCGCTCGTCCGAGGTCGTCCTTCGCTGCCATGACCCCATGCTCGGCGTCGGCACACCACAGGAGCGCCCGGACCGGTGCAGATGTGGGAAGAGCGGCTGCGTGCGCCGTTGGGGAGGAGCAGAAGCGCGGGCTCAGCTGTCGAGCGAGAGCTCTTCGGGCAATTGGAAGTCGCGCCGAGAGAGCTCCTCGACGTTGACGTCCTTGAACGTCAGAACACGCACCGACTTCACGAAACGGTCGGCGCGGTAGATGTCCCACACCCACACGTCGGTCATCGTGATCTCGAAGTAGAAATCGTGCTCGGTGTCGCGCCGTACGACGTTCACCTCGTTCGCGAGGTAAAAACGTCGCTCGGTCTCGATCACGTACTGGAATTGCGAGACGACGTCGCGATACTCGCGATACAGGGCGAGTTCGAGTTCGCGGTCGTAATCCTCGAAGACATCGTCATCCATGGTTCATCCATCCTACGGGCGCGCGCGTATGCGCGGCACAGCGTGCAGTTTCAGAAGAGTGTCGGGGCGTCGGCGATCGCCCAAGAGTGCCGGTGATGGGGGCTGAGCCCGTGCGCCGAGATCGCCGCGCGGTGGTCGGGGCTCGCGTAACCCTTGTTTCGCGCCCAGTTGTAGGCGGGCAGGTCATCGTGCAGTGTCGCCATGAGCGCGTCGCGCGAAACCTTCGCGATGACGGATGCTGCGGCAGCACTCGCGCAGTCACGGTCGGCCTTGATGACCGGCGTCACCCGCAATCCCTCTGCTCCGGCGGGGGTGATGTAGTCGTAATTCCCGTCGAGGATCACGATGGCACTCTCGGGCACCACCCCGTGTGCCCGAAGGTCGGCCAATGCGCGGATCGCGGCGAGACCGAGCGCCGCCATGATTCCGATCTCGTCGACCTCGACCGAGCTCGCCCAGCCCACCGCGCTGCCCGAAACCCACGACGCCGCGCGGGCGGCAACTTCCGCCCGCCGAAGCTCGGGAACGAGCTTCGAATCGCGCAGGCCGGTCGGAATCCGCTTGCGCGATCGCTCGGCATCGATGACCGCTGCGCCCACCGCCACCGGGCCCGCCAACGCGCCGCGGCCGACCTCGTCGCACGCGATGACGAGCGGATACTCCTTGAGCAGCCGACGCTCGAGTGTGAGCCGCGGCTCGGTCACCGTCACGGAGCGCTCTCGGGCGCGGGCACCCCCGCGAAGACGCTGTGGCGGAAGTCGATGAGACCGAAACGGTCGAACGGCCAGGTGATGAGGAACGCACGACCCACGACGTTGTCCATGGGGACGAAGCCGGCGCCGGGTTGGTCCAGGTGGAACCGCGAGTCCTGGGAGTTGTCGCGGTTGTCACCGAGCACCCAGAGCGAATTTTCGGGAACGGTCACGTCGAAGGGCACGGGGCTGGGCGCCGTCTTACCGGCCGGCAGGTTCAGATACGGAGACTCGTCGATCGGCTGTCCGTTCACGGTCACCTGACCCAGCGCGTTGCAGCACACCACGTGATCGCCCGGGAGCCCGATAATGCGTTTGATCAGGTGCTCGTCGCTGTCGGGCGCGGCGAGCCCCACGAGAGAGAGCACCCAGTCGGTGCCGTCGACAAGAGGCGACCGCGAAACCTCGGGGGATGGCGGCAGCCATCCGCCCGGATCGCGGAAGACGACCACATCTCCGCGCTCGTAGCCGCCGAACCGGGGAGTGATCTCGTCGACCAGGATGCGGTCGTCCACCAGCAGCGTCTGGGTCATCGACGCCGAGGGGATGTAGAACGACCGGACGAGAAAGGTCTTCACCAGGAAGGAGACCAACAGGGCGATGACGACGATGACGACGACGTCGCGGAGGAAGATCAGCCACCCGCGGCGTGGCTTCCCGTCCGACAGCTCGGGTGCAGAATCATCGGCGTGGCCGGCGTGGTCACTACTCATGGGATGCCTCACTCGGCTCTCCGCCGATCGGGAACCGCAGAGATAAGGTTCGCACACCCGTCGCTGCACGCGGTGCATCTCGGAAGGTCGGCTCACGAGACGACGAACGCCCCGAGCAGAAGCCCGGGGCGTTCGAGAGAAGCGACTCAGCGAGCGTCGCGCTTCTCCTTGATCTTGGCCTTCTTGCCACGGAGGTTGCGGAGGTAGTAGAGCTTCGCGCGACGCACGTCACCGCGCGTGACGACCTCGATGTGGTCGATCACGGGGCTGTGCACGGGGAACGTACGCTCGACACCCACCTGGAAGCTGATCTTCCGAACGGTGAAGGTCTCGCGAACGCCGTCACCCGAGCGACCGAGCACGATGCCCTGGAAGACCTGGATACGCGAGCGGGTGCCCTCGGTGATGTTGACGTGGACCTTCACGTTGTCGCCGGGGCCGAAGGTCGGGATGTCGGTGCGGAGTGAAGCCGCGTCGACTGCGTCGAGGATCTGCATGATCGTCTCTTCCTGCGGCCGCCACAGGTCGACGCGCATGATGTCGTAAAAGAATGGGTGTGCGTACCCGTGCCGCGCGAGCGGCGGACTCCCCTGTGGCAGAGTCGATCAGGGCACAAACGCTCATTCTGCCACGGATGCTGCGTCCCCGCCAAAACGCCTAGGAGCGGGGCGCGCGCTCCTCGAGCACCACGACCGACGGGTCGACCCTTTCTTCCCGCGGCGCCCGCGTCGGCGGGATGTAGCCGGTGCCGTCGGTGGCGCGCAGAAGCACCATCGACCCACGGCTCTCGCGCCACAGCTGTGCCAGTGACACCCAGAAAACGCCGACGGCCGCGACGATGGCGAGGACGAGGGTCAGAGCGAACCACGTCGAGTCATAGAAGCCGGTCGCGATGATCAGCGCGTGCCACACGCTGAAGGCCAGTACGTCCCACCACGACACGGCACGTTCGGCACGAACCGTGCCCCGCGCCCGCACGAGCAGGCTCAGCAGGGTCTGCCCGATCAGGACCGAGGGGATTGCGATGAACAGGACCCACAGGAACGCGAGCCCGCCAGCCTGGAAGACGCCCCAGCCGACCAGCAACCACAGGGGCAGCACGATCGCGGCGGGGAAGAGCCAGCGGAAGAAGAGCCGTCGGAGCCACATGCCTCGATGCTACGCCGCGCCGCCCGACCGTCCGCGGGAACGGGGCGAGCGCGAAGCATCCTCACGGTTTCCGATCGGGAAGAATGGGAGGGTCGAAAGGACACCCATGATCGAATTGCGCACCCCCGCCGAGATCGAGGCCATGCGCCCGGCCGGCCGTTTCGTCGCCGAGACGCTCGCGACGTTACGTGACGAGACGAAGGTGGGCACCAACCTGCTCGCCATCGATCGCCGGGCGCACGAGCTCATCCGTCGAGTCGGAGCCGAGTCGTGCTACATCGATTACCACCCGTCATTCGGCGCGAGTCCGTTCGGCAAAGTGATCTGCACGTCGATCAACGACGCCGTGCTGCACGGCCTGCCCCACGACTACGTCCTCCGCGACGGCGACCTCGTCTCTCTCGACTTCGCCGTCTCGATCGACGGGTGGGTCGCCGATTCCGCGATCTCCTTCGTCGTGGGTACCCCGCGAGACGAAGACCTGGCGCTCATCGACACGACCCAGCGCGCGCTCGCCGCCGCGATCGACACCGCATCCGTCGGCAGCAAGATCGGTGACATCTCGGCCTCGATCGCCGCCGTCGCGCACGCCGACGGCTACTCGATCAACACCGACTTCGGCGGGCACGGCGTCGGCCGCGTCATGCACGGCGACCCGCACGTTCCCAACGACGGCAAGCCCGGGCGCGGCTACCCCCTGCGCCCCGGACTCGTGGTGGCCCTCGAGCCGTGGTTCCTGGCCTCGACCGACAAGCTCGTCACCGACGCCGACGGCTGGACGCTCCGGAGCGCTGACGGGTCGCGAGGCGCCCACGCCGAGCACACCGTCGCCGTGACCGAAGACGGCCCGATCGTGCTCACCGACCGCACGTTCCTCGGCGTCGACTGAGCCGAGAGAGCGCGCTCACTCTCCGAGAAGGTCGGGACGGCGCAGCCGGGTGCGCTCGATCTGCTGTGCGCGTCGCCAATCGGCGATGGCGCCGTGATGCCCGCTCAACAGCACCGCGGGCACATCGCGATCGCGCCACGCGGCCGGCTTCGTGTACGACGGGTACTCGAGCAGCCCGTCTTCGTGCGACTCCTCGACCAGGCTCGCCGGGTTCCCGACCACGCCCGGCACGAGGCGCCCGATCGCTTCGATCATCGCCATCGCGGCAACCTCACCGCCGTTGAGGACGTAGTCGCCCAGACTCACCAGGCGTACCCGCCCGAGGGTCTCGGCATACGAGAACACGCGCTCGTCGATGCCCTCGTAGCGTCCGCACCCGAAGACGAGGTGCGGCTCCGCCGCGAGTTCTCGCGCTTTCGCCTGGGTGAACACCTCGCCCGCCGGGGAGGGGAAGATGATGACCGGATGCTGCGCATCGGCCGAATTCTGCGGGTCGGCGTCTCCGGCAGCATCCGCGACGATCGAGTCGAGAGCCTCGCCCCACGGCTCGGGCTTCATGACCATGCCCGCGCCACCCCCGTACGGGGTGTCGTCGACCGTGCGGTGGCGGTCGTGAGCCCAGGTGCGGAGGTCGTGCACGCGGATGTCGAGGATGCCCGCACCTCGGGCGCGCCCGAGAAGAGAGACTTCCAGCGCCTCGAAGAACGTCGGGAAGATCGAGACGACGTCGATGCGCATGTCAGCGCTCCGTGTCGTCGCCCTCGGAAGCGTCCGGCGCGTCGCCGTGCTCGCTCGACAGCGGGGAGGCCGGGATCTCGCCGGTGGTCGCTCCGTCGGCGGCGGGTTCTTCGGCAGCGGCTCCGTCGGAGGGGATGTCTTCGGCATCGTCGGGCAAGGCCTCGAACAGCCCCGCGGGCGGTGTCACGGTGACGCGGCCCGCGACGATGTCGACCTCGGGAACGATGGCCTTGACGAAGGGCACCAGCACTTCTTCGTCCGCCGCGCCCGTCGGACGGACCGCCAGCAGGTCTTGCGAAGGGAGGTGGTCGACACGGGTCACGCGGCCGATGACGGACCCGTCACGGACGACCTCGAGTCCGACGAGCTGGTGGTCGTACCAGGCGTCGTCTTCGGCGGGGGCCGATTGCGCATCTTCATCGATCCAGAGGATCGCACGAACGAGTTCTTCGGCACCCGCGCGATCGTCGACGCCCTCGAAGAACGCGACGGGGTGGCTGTTCATCCAGCGGAACTCGCGCACCGTAAGCGGCTTGCCGTGCCAGGGCGATGACTCCGGCACCTGAAGCGTGAACGTCGACCCGACCGCGAAGCGGCCGTCGGGATCGTCGGTGTACAGCTCGATCTTGAGAGCACCCTTGAGCCCATGGGCCTTCACGAGGCGTCCGACACGCAACTGCGTTCGCGCAGGACGCGGGGAGTGCGAGCGACCCTCGGCGGGCAGGTCAGTCATCGGCGACATCGACGCGCACGCGACGACCGTCGGCGAGTGCACCGATGACGGTGCGAAGGGCTTTCGCCGTCCGTCCGCCGCGCCCGATCACGCGACCCCGGTCATCGGGGTGCACGTGCACCTCCAGCACGTCACCGCGAGGCGACGTGGAGGAGCGGATGGACACGGCATCGGGGTGATCGACGATCCCCTTGACGACGTGCTCGAGCGCGGCGGCGAGCAACGGCTTACTCGGAGGCGGACGCCGAGTCGGCGTCGCCCTCGGCTGCAGCGGGCGCCTCGGCCGGCTTGTCGGCCTTGGGCTTGAGGACGGACTTCTTCGAAGCATCCACCTCGAAGGGGACCTTCTCGGCCTTGACCCGGAGGGTCGAGGTCGCGTCGGTTCCCTTGAAGGTTCCCCAGTCGCCGGTGATCTTCAGAATGGCGAGCACCTGCGGGCTCGGCTGTGCGCCGACGCCGAGCCAGTACTGCGCGCGGTTCGTGTCGACCTCGATGAACGAGGGCTCTTCGGTGGGGTGGTACTTGCCGATCTCTTCGATCACGCGACCGTCGCGCTTGGTGCGCGAGTCGGCGACGACAATGCGGTAGTACGGCGCACGAATCTTGCCCATGCGCTTGAGACGGATCTTTACAGCCACGATTCTCCTGAATGTGTGGATAAACGAACGAACCGGACGCCTGGAGAGTGGGGTGCACACCCGGCGGAAGCTCAAATAGGTGGACCGGGAACTGGATAGAGGGTCGAGTACCGGGTCCGACCCTCCATTCTGCCAGATGACGGGCCATGCCGCGAAACGACGGCTCTGTGGGCGCGGCGTGTCAGAATGTGGCCATGACGGTGCCGTTCGCGACATCCCCCCGTTCCACGGTCGGAATCGAGTGGGAGCTCATGCTCTCCGATGCGGATACGGGAGACCTCGCGCCCCGTGCGCCCGAGATTCTCGATGCTCTCGAGGAGGCCACAGCGCTCGAGCGATTCACCGTGACGGGCGAACTCCTGACCAACACCGTCGAGATCACGAGCGGGATCGGCGACACGGTCGCCGCCGCCGTCGACGATGTCGCAGACGCCATCGCGGCCGTCCGAGCCGAGACCGAACCGCGCCACCTCGAACTGCTGTGCGCCGGCAGCCATCCGTTCGCTCAGTGGTACGACCAGCAGGTCACGGACAAGACCCGCTACGAAAGCCTCATCGACCGCACCCAGTGGTGGGGGCGCAACATGATGATCTGGGGCATACACATCCATGTCGGCGTCGACGATGTCAACAAGGTGCTGCCGATCATCGGAGCCCTGACGACCTATCTCCCCCACCTGCAAGCGCTATCGGCGTCGAGCCCGTTCTGGGCGGGCGAGCGCACCGGCTACGCGTCGAACCGCTCGCTCGTCTTCCAGCAGCTCCCGACGGCCGGGCTGCCGTGGCCGCTCGACGACTGGGCGCAGTTCGAGCGGTACCTCGACGACATGGTGCGGACAGGGGTCATGGCGGATGCTTCGGAGGTGCGGTGGGACATCCGCCCCGCACCCCGCTGGGGAACCATCGAGGTGCGGGCGTGCGACGGTATGTCGACGTTGCCCGAACTCGCCGCGGTCGCCGCCCTCGTGCAGTCGCTCGTCGAGCAGTTCTCGCGCGACATCGACGAGGGGCGCGAGCTTCCGCGGATCCAGCCGTGGTTCGCACGGGAGAACAAGTGGCGCGCCGCCCGGTACGGGCTCGCCGCCGAGGTCATCGTCGACGCCGACGGCCGGCAGGTGCCGGTCGTCGAGCACATCCACGAGACGATCGCCCGTCTGCGTGAGGTCGCCGCCGAGCTCCACTGCGCGCGGGAGTTCGAGGGACTCGAGACGATCCTCGCCACCGGCGGAAGCTCGGCCCGGCAGATCGCCGTCGCCGACGCCGCTGACGGCGACCTGCGCGAGGTCGTGCAGCACCTCGTGCGGGAGTTCCGCGGCGGCCCGACGCTGCGTGAACACCTCTCCACGGTGCGCTGACCGCAGCATCCGCCCGCTCTTCTCCCCCGCTGCAGGAGATGGCGTGGGCGTAGGAAAATTCCCCAACAAATCCTCCTACCTCGCTGTCATTGCCTACGCCCGAGACCCCTTCGGCGCGAGGTGCAGGCCCTGAGCGACCGCAGTCAGAACCGACGTCTCCACGAACGCCCAATCGAACATCACCTGGTACCAGTCGAACCGAAACGTCGTGAACCCACGGAGCGCCAACCGAGCATCGGCGCGAATATCGCGACGCCTGTCTTTCGGGGCCGAATGATGTTCGAAGCCGTCTATCTGGACCAGCAGTCGCTCTCCGATGACGGCGTCGAGGGGGTGGCCGTCGATCCACACCTGTTGACGCACCGCAAGGCCGAGGGCCCGCATCCCGTGTACGAAAATCGATTCCACCCCCGAGTCGCTGAACGCAGAAAGGCTCGAGGCGATCTCCTTCGCAGCGATCGAACCCCACTTCACCCTGAGAAGTTCGGCTGGATGCGCCACCTTCTGATGAACCGCTGATTCCCATACCGCGAAAGCGTGCCGTCGCGGCTGACATCGCGCGACGTGGAACAGCACGTTCAGAATCGGTTCTGTGGGCGAGTGCGGCGGCACGAGCGCTGGTCCGGAACCCCAGTGGACGACCAGTGACCCGCCCACCAGGCGAGAGGCGCTCGGCCTCACCGAGACGTGGGTCGAGCCGTCATCTGGCGGCACCCACAAGCCGGCACGCCTGGCCGCGCTGATGCATGACACGCGCCCTCCCGCTGCGGCGGCTGATCTCGCATGCTCGTCGGCGTCGCGCGCGACCAACCACGATCGCCGCACCCTGTCGACCGCCCCCGCAGAGATCGCCTCGGCCATGGCACGCTGACCGTATCCCGCGGCGCGAGCTGTCGACGTGTGGGCAACGCCGCCCTGTTGATGCAGCCAGGTGGGAAAAGCAAGGTGTGCCATCTCCCCAGGCTCGACTGCTGCGCGTCAATGTGACGACAGCGACGGGCTTTTGGGGACGGATGCTGCCGCCGACCTCGCTGGGGAGGACGGCCCGGCGGTGACCGGCGCAGGCCAAGATGCCCGTGTAGGAAGATTCGGCCGAGATTCTCCTACGCCCGCGTCATGACCTACCTCCGCGCCCGCCGGGAGCGGAACGTCGCGAGGGACGAGGGTCAGCCGCGGCCGAGCATCTTCTGCAGCTCGGCCATGTCGGCCTCGGAGGGGGCACCCTTCGGTGCGCCTCCGCCGAGCCCGAAGCCCGAGCCCGTGGGGGCCGCGGGAGCGGATGCGGCGATGCCGGCGTTCTCGGCGGCGCGCTTGGCCGGGTTTCCCGAGCGGGACCCCTTCGCCTTCTGCTGCTTGCCGCGCTTGGACGAGGCTCCGGGGCGCCCGCCGCCGGGCACCGGGCCCATGCCGGGGATGTTGGGGACCCCGCCGCGCGCCATGGTCTTCATCATCTTCGCGGCCTGGTCGAACCGCTGCACGAGCGAGTTGACGTCGGTCACCGTCATGCCCGAACCCCGGGCGATGCGCAGCCGACGCGAACCGTTGAGCAGCTTCGGGTTGCGGCGCTCCGCCACCGTCATCGAGCGGATGATCGCTTCGGTGCGATCGATCTCCCGCTCGTCGAAGTTCTCCATCTGCTCTTTCATCGAGCCCATACCCGGGAGCATCCCGAGCATCTTCTTCATCGAGCCCATCTTCTTCATCTGCTGCATCTGCTCGAGGAAGTCTTCGAGAGTGAAGTTCGACGTCGCCAGCTTCTCGGCGACCTTCATCGCCTCTTCTTCGTCGAAGGCCGACTGCGCCTGCTCGATGAGCGTCAGAATGTCGCCGAGGTCGAGGATGCGCGACGCCATGCGATCGGGGTGGAACGGCTCGAGATCGTCGAGACCCTCACCGGTCGAGGCGTAGATGATGGGACGGCCCGTGATCGAGGCGACCGAGAGCGCTGCACCGCCGCGGGTGTCGCTGTCGAGCTTCGACAGGACGACGCCCGTGAAATCGACACCCTCCTGGAACGCCTTCGCGGTGTTCACGGCGTCTTGGCCGACCATCGCGTCGATGACGAAGAGCACCTCGTCGGGGTCCGTCGCCTTGCGGATGTTCGCCGCCTGCTTCATCAGCTCTGCGTCGACGCCGAGGCGACCGGCCGTGTCGATGATGACGACGTCATGCTGGTGCCGACGCGCGTACTCGACGCCGTCGCGGGCTACCCGCACGGGGTCGCCGACGCCGTTGCCCGGCTCGGGGGCGAAGATCGCCGCACCGGCGCGCTCTGCGACGACCTGCAGCTGGTTCACGGCGCTCGGCCGCTGGAGGTCGGCGGCGACGAGGAGCGGGGTGTGCCCGTCTTTCTCGAGCTGCTTGGCGAGCTTGCCCGCGAAGGTCGTCTTACCCGAGCCCTGAAGACCCGCCAGCATGATCACGGTCGGCGGGTTCTTGGCGAACTGCAGGCGACGCTGCTGCCCACCCAGAATCGAGACGAGCTCTTCGTTGACGATCTGCACGACCTGCTGCGCGGGGTTCAGCGCCTTGCTGACCTCGTCGCCGAGGGCGCGCTCGCGGACGGCAGCCGTGAAGTCTTTCACCACGGGCAGCGCGACGTCGGCGTCGAGCAGCGCGCGCCGGATCTCGCGCACCGTCCCGTCGACGTCCGCGGGCGTGAGCTTGCCCTTGGTGCGGAGGTTGCGGAACGTCTCTGTCAGACGGTCGGAGAGCGTGCCGAAGGTAGCCATGATCCGTCAAGTTTACGCGAGCGGATGCTGCGCACCGGCGTACGCCCGCAGCATCCGCTCACCTCATGCCGGATCTTCGTCGAACAGGGTGAGCTGCAGGTCGGCCGGGCCGCGGAGCCGGCTGTTCAGTGAGCCCCACGGGGTCAGACGAGGCGCGGCGATGAGCGACGCTCCCCCCTCGACCAGCCGGGTCGTCGCCTCTTCACCGTC
Source organism: Microbacterium shimangi (assembly GCF_043556445.1). Classification (NCBI taxonomy): domain Bacteria; kingdom Bacillati; phylum Actinomycetota; class Actinomycetes; order Micrococcales; family Microbacteriaceae; genus Microbacterium; species Microbacterium shimangi. Next base: position 463,979 of record NZ_JBIGII010000004.1, on the reverse strand, counting down.
GGCGACCTCGAGACCGATGCGGATGCGGTCGCTGCGATCGCCGTCCGTCTCGACCCGATCGATCAGTTCGACCTGAGCCGCGTTCGCCAACTCCAGGGTGGCGGTACCCGCATCGAGGATGATCACGCGCGCGTCACCCTCGCCCTCGTATGCCGCCCGTTCGGGCATGCCTATGACGTCGCGGTAGAACGCCACGGCCGCATCGAAGTCGTCTGCGCGGACCACGACGCGCAACTGGCGCACGGCGCCGCGCGCGGCGACAGGCGCTACCGCCTCGAGCGCGGCCGACAGCAGTCCGTCGAGGGGTGTGCGCCCCGCGCCGGCTCCGGCCCAGTGCGCGACCGCCGCCAATACCGCTCCCCCGTACGCCGCGCCGAGAACCTCGGCGCGCATCGGGTCGACCCCGCCGCGGCGGAGCCGCTCCGCCACCACGCGACCGATGCGTGCGCGGCGCACCGCCGACTCGCGCTCCAGCTCGTCGGCGAGACCCATCGCATCGGCCTGAGCGAGCGCGAGGGCGAGCGTGTCTGGGCGGAACCCCCGCACCAGCCCCGCCAGAGCGCGCCGTACCGCGGTCTCGAGTTGGGGCTCTTCATCGCGGTCGAGTTGCGCCCCCAGCGCGTCGACGCGCTCGTCGAACCCCGCCCAGAGCACGTCGCTCTTCGTCGCGAAGTAGTTGAAGAAGCTCGACCGACTCACCCCCGCCCGCGTGGTGATGTCGGCGACCGACGTCTCGTCGAAGCCTCGCTCGAGGAAGAGCTCGGACGCAGCCTCGGCGAGGATCTCGCGAGAGGAAGCCCGCGGGCGTCCGCCGCGCTGCTCTGTGGTCATGTCTTCCAGGGTAGGTGCGCGCCTGTGACCACCCCCGTGCGACTGGTTGTTAGACTGCGTTCAACAACCAGCGGAGGTCGCAGATGCTCGACATCGTCGACGCGGGGCTCGCACCCCGCTACGTCGCCTACACCGACGGGTGGGCTCTGCAGCGACGCACCCACGCCGAGGTCGCGGGCGGCACCCGACCCGACACTCTCATCGTCCTCGAGCACGAACCGGTCTTCACGGCCGGAACGCGGACCACCGACGCCGATCGCCCGTCGGACGGAACGCCGGTGATCGATGTCGATCGCGGCGGACGCATCACCTGGCACGGCCCCGGACAACTCGTGGGCTACCCCATCGTCCGGCTTCCGGAACCCCTCGACGTCGTCGCTCACGTGCGCCGGCTCGAGCGGATTCTGATCTCGGCTCTCGCCGTCCACGGCGTGGATGGCCACCAGATCGAGGGTCGCAGCGGCGTCTGGGTGCGGCGGGCTCTCACGGCAGACAAAGTGGCCGCGATCGGCGTCCGCGTAGAGAAGGGCACCACCATGCACGGCTTCGCCGTCAACTGCGACAACACGCTCGCACCGTTCCGGCAGATCGTTCCCTGCGGCATCTCGGATGCCGGCGTGACGAGCATCAGCGAGATCGTGGGCACGCGGGTGTCCCCCGCCGACATCGTGGCGACGGTCACCGCAGGGTTCACCGCCGAGTACGCGGGGGTGGCGGCGTGAGCGTGGCGGCCCCCGATGGGCGACGGATGCTGCGCCTCGAGGTGCGGAACGCGCAGACCCCCATCGAGCGCAAGCCCGAGTGGATCAAGACCAAAGCTCGGATGGGCCCCGAGTACACCGCACTCCAGGCGCTGGTCAAGACGGAAGACCTGCACACCGTCTGCCAGGAAGCCGGCTGCCCGAACATCTTCGAGTGCTGGGAAGACCGCGAGGCCACCTTCCTCATCGGCGGATCGCAGTGCACCCGCCGGTGCGACTTCTGTCAGATCGACACCGGGAAGCCCGCCGACTACGACACCGACGAGCCCCGCCGTGTCGCCGAGAGTGTGCAGCGAATGAACCTGCGATACGCCACCGTGACCGGCGTCGCGCGCGACGACCTGCCCGACGAGGGCGCCTGGCTGCACGCAGAGACCGTTCGCCGCATCCACGCCGACAACCCGGGAACGGGCGTCGAGATCCTCGCCACCGACTTCTCGGGCAACCCGGCGTTCCTCGGCGAGGTGTTCGACGCTCGACCGGAGGTCTTCGCACACAACGTCGAGACGGTGCCCCGCATCTTCAAGCGGATCCGCCCCGCGTTCCGTTACGAGCGTTCGCTCGACGTGCTCACCCAGGCTCGCGCGGCGGGCCTCATCACGAAGTCGAACCTCATCCTCGGCATGGGTGAAGAGCCCGAAGAGGTCGTTCAGGCGCTCGAAGACCTGCGCGAAGCCGGCACCGACATCATCACGATCACGCAGTACCTGCGGCCCTCTCCCCGCCACCTGCCGGTCGCCCGGTGGGTGAAACCGTCGGAGTTCGTCGAGTTCAAGGAGGAGGCGGAGCGGATCGGGTTCCTCGGAGTGCTGGCCGGCCCGCTGGTGCGGTCGTCGTATCGCGCCGGCCGCCTGTGGGCGCAGTCGATGGTGTCGCTCGGTCGCGACATCCCCCCGCACCTGGCCCACCTCGCCCGAGACATCGCCGCGTCTGACGAAGGCTTCGCCCAGGCCGTCTGACGGTAGTCACCGGACGTGTCCGGCCCGCACCGGGCGACGTCAGTCGGCGCTCGTGACCGATTGCACGACGCCGTCCGAGGCGAGGTTCACCAGCAGCACGTCGTCGGTCGCCTCGGGGTCGAGCGCGTACTCGAGCACCGCAAAGGGGTCGGTGCCGCCGTGCTCGTCGGCCAGGATCGTCATGCTCATGAGCTGCAGCGAGCGGATCACGTCGATGTGCACATCTCCCGAGACATCGACGAGAAGGTCGTCGAGCTCGTCTCCGAGCAGCTGCTGCTGCTGGAGGATGTACTCGATGACCTCGCTCGTGCGGTCATCGAGCTCCGCCACCATCGCGTCGCGCGCGGTTCGGTCGATGCCCTCGATCGACGAGACCATGCCCGCCGCCGCATCGAGCGCCTCCTGCGAAACATCGTCCTGGTCGGGAGCGGTCAGATCGACCGTTACCGTCTGCTCGCCGAACTCCACGTTCTCCGACCAGAAGATGGATCCGTCCGGGCCCGACTCGAGAAGTCCGAAGAAGTCGTGCTCGATCGCCATGGCCCTATGAAACCAGTCTCGCGCCGACGACGGTAGTCGCCGCACCGCACGGGGTCGGGCCGCCTCGTCGCATCACGGTCAGTCCACCAACGCCGAGGCGAAGACGTGGGGGGTGAAACCGGTCAGGTCTCCGATCGACTCGCCCTGCCCCAGCAGCTTCACCGGAATGCCGGTCAATTCCTGAACCGCGAGCACGAAGCCGCCGCGCGCCGACCCGTCGAGCTTGGTGATCACGAGTCCGGTCACCCCGGCACTGTCGAGGAACGCCTGAGCCTGTCGGAGTCCGTTCTGGCCGGTCGTCGCGTCGAGGACCAACAGCACCTCGCTGATCGGCGCCTGCTTCTCGATGACGCGCTTGATCTTGCCCAGCTCGTCCATCAGCCCGCCCTTGGTGTGCAGGCGGCCCGCGGTGTCGATCAGAACGATCTCGGTGCTGGTCTCTTTCGCATACGTGATCGTCTGAAAGGCGACGGATGCGGGATCCTGCCCCTCGTGCTGCGGACGGACGATGGCGGCGCCGCCCCGCTCGGCCCACGTGGCGAGCTGATCGACGGCGGCCGCGCGGAAGGTATCTGCGGCGCCCACGACGACGGAGCGCCCATAGCGCTGCAAGAACTTGGCGAACTTGCCGATGGTCGTGGTCTTTCCCACTCCGTTGACACCGACGACGAGCACCACGGCCGGGCGCTCGGTCAGCCGAAGCGTCGTGTCGAACTTCGCGAAATGCTCTTCGAGGGTTTCCCGCAGCATCCGCTGGAGGTCTTTCGGATCGGTCGTGCGGTAGCGCTCGACCTTCTCGCGCAGCTCGTCGACGATGCGCTCGGTGACATCCGGACCGAAGTCGGCGGTGAGGAGCGCCGTCTCGAGGTCGTCCCACGTCGTCTCGTCGATCGTGGGCTTGACGAACATGCCGCGCAACGCACGACCGAGCGACCAGGGATTCTCAGCCATGTCTTCAGCCTACGGTCGCGGAGATTCGCCTCACGACAGGATCAGCGAGAGGTGCGTGTCTCGGATCTCGTCGCGCAGGGTCAGCGGGTTCTGCCCTTGCGGGCAGGTCACGCTCACGACGTAGCCGCCGTGGAAGGCATCGAAGCCCCGCGCCGACACGAGGTACCCGCCACCGGTCTCAGGATTCGTTCCGGCGACCGTTCGCACGTCGAACTTGCCGATGCCGCCGAGCTGGAGCGGCAGGGTCTCGTTCTCGGCGTACGGCGACACCTCTTCGGCCTCGCCCTGGAAGAAGTAGGCGAGAACCTCGTCCGAAAGCGCTTCGTCGTCGGCCGCCGCCGGCAGACTGCTGATGTCGCCCTGCCAGAATCCGACGACGCACTGCGTCGCGAGATGGGTGTACGACCAGTTGCCGTTGCCGTCATCGACCGCGGCCGGGGCATACGCCTCGTCGCTGATCATCGCGTCACCCCACTGTGCCTGGGTGGCGGGATCGAGTTGGCTCCCCGCCGCGAACGTGATGTCGTCGGAGAGACCCGACTCCCCGCCGTCCGGCGTCTCGGACGCGGCGCTCGATGGTTCGGCCGCCTCGCTCGCCGCACCGTCGACCGGAACGGTGGCCGGTGCGCAGGCGGCCAGGGCGAGGGGTAGCGCGAGCGCGAGCAGAAGGACGGCGGGCAGACGGCGAGTCGTGGAGGGCATGGGGCAACGCTAACGGTGCGGCACCGCTTGTCCGCGCACTGGCCGGCACGCCGAAACCGCGGTACACGCGCGCCCAGGTGCTCACCGCGCGGCGCGGTCACCGACCCGCTGGCCGACGACGGCCGACACACCGTCCTGGCGCATCGACACCCCGTAGAGGGCATCCGCGATCTCCATGGTGCGTTTCTGATGCGTGATCACGATGAGCTGGCTGCTCTCGCGCAACCGCTCGAAGACGCCGAGCAGACGCCCGAGGTTGGCGTCGTCGAGAGCCGCCTCGACCTCGTCGAGGATGTAGAAGGGGCTCGGTCTCGCCGTGAAGATGGCGACCAGGAACGCCACCGCCGCCAGCGAACGCTCCCCTCCCGAGAGGAGGGAGAGTCGCTCGATCTTCTTGCCCATCGGGCGCACCGACACCTCGATGCCCGTCGTGAGCGGCGAGTCCGGATTGGTGAGCGTCACGCTGCCCGTGCCCCCGGGGAAGAGGATCGGGAAGATCTCGCCGAACGCCACGCGCATGTCCTCGAACGCGGCGATGAAGATGGTCTGCATGCGCTCGTCGAGGTCGTCGATGATCGTCATCAGATCGGTGCGGGTCTGGGCCAAGTCGGCGAGCTGCTCGGTGAGGAATGCGTGGCGTTGCTCCAGGGCGGCGAACTCTTCGAGAGCGAGCGGGTTCACCCGGCCCAACTGACCGAGTTTGCGCTCCGCGTCCTGCAGTCGTCGTCTCTGATGCGCGCGATCGAAGGCGACGGATGCTTCGTCGGACGCATCCTGTGCCGTGGGCGCTGACTGTGCGGGAGCATCCGAGGGCACGGGCTGATCCGGACCGTACTCGGCGACGAGGATCTCTTCGGTGAGCCCCAGTTCGGAGGAGACGCGCTCGAGCAGGCTGCCCGCGTGCAACCGCTTCTCGTGGATCTGCAGCTCGAGGCCGTGAACGCTCTCGGTCAATCGGGCGAGGCGCTCGCGAACGGTCGTCTCTTGCGCGCGCGCCGTGATGAGCTCGGCCGTCACCGCGGTGCGCGAGGCCTCGGCGGCGGCCAGCTCGACCCTGGCCTCGCTGACCGAACGATCGACCGAATCGAGCAGAGCCGGAAGCTGCTCCGCGACCTCCGCGGCGATCTCGCGCTGGGCGCGACGGATGACCGCCCGACGAGCGGCCTCTTGGGCCGCGGCACGTTCCCGCTCGCGTTGCCGTTCGAGTTGCACGATGCGCGCCTCTCCGGCACGCACCCGCTCGCGGAGCGTCTCGACCTCCAGACGCGCACGCATCTCGCCGTCACGAGCGGCCTCGAGTTCGGCGAGCATGCCTTCTCGTGCCGATGCATCCAGAATCGGGCGGGGCACTTCCTGGGCCGCTTCGAGGGTCTGCTCTGCCACACGGGCGGCGTCCTCGGCTTCGACGACGGCTGCCGCGGCCTGCGCGAGGCCGGCGGCCAACCGGTCGCATTCCGCTGCGGCGGCTTCGAGACGCACCGTGGCGCGGTTCACCTGCTCCGCGTGCGAGGCGAGCACCGCGTCGTGCTCCCGCAATGCGGCGAGGGTTTCTCTCGTCCGTTGCCGGGCGTCCTGGTGCCGGGCTGCCGCAGCGGTCAGCGCCTCGCGGAGTGAGTCGGCGATCACCACGACTTCGGAAAGCCGCTCGGCAGCGGAGTCGCGCTCGGCGGCGAGCTCGAGCCGGGATCGTCCCTCGCCCGATCCGGCGCGAATCGTATAGGCGGTCACGATCTCACCCGCGCGGGTGACGACTGATGCGTGGGGGTTCTGTTGCGTGAGCTCTGACAGCGCCGCCCGCGCGGCGTCGAGGTCGTCGGCGATGAAGACGTCGGCGAGCAGCCCGATCAGTCCCGACGGTGCGGTGACGACGTCGCGGGCCGCCGTCATTCCCGCCGCCGCGGGAGAGTCGGCGACGGGCTTCGCTTCGGCGACCGCGATATCGACGACCCCGAGATCTTCGTTGCGCGCCGCCGACGCCGCCGCATACGCGTCGTCCCATTCCGCGACGAGCAGCCCCTCGGCGAGCGTGCCGAGAGCGGCGGCGATCGCCGCCTCGAAGCCCGCGGTGACCTTCACGCTGTCTGCGACGAGGCCTCGGTATCCCGGCTCGTCCCGCCCGGCGAGTCCCGCAGCGGCGTTCCGCACATCCAGGGCGCGACCGAGCGCCGAGGTCTGAGCTGTCAGCGCCTCGACCTCGCGCTCTGCGGCATGCAGCTTCTCACGCAGTGCCCCGACCTCGTTCTCGGCTTCGGTCGCGTCCCTCTGGGCCCGCTCGTACGCCGCAGCGTGCTCGGCCACAGACTCCTCGGGAACGACGACGGGCTCCAGCGCCTCGAGCGTCTGCGCCGCCTCTGCACGCCGCGCGGTCGCGGCATCCCACGCTCGCTGCTGGCGTTCGACGCCCGCGCGCACGGCAGCGAGGGCCGACCCCGCGGCATCGGACCGCCCCCGCAGCGCGGTGAGCAACATGTCGTGTTCCGAGACCAACGCGCTCTGGGCGGCGATATCCGTGTCGAGCGCATCGAGTTCGGCGCGGGCGCGCGTCACGTCGCGCGACGCCGCCGTCGCCGCGTCCTGCGCATCGCCGAGCCCGGCCGCAAGATCGCCGATCTCGGCGCGGACCTCGTCGATCGCGCCCTGCGAGACGGTGGCGGCGAAGGCCGCGGGATCCACCTCGTCGGAGCCGAGGAGCGAGAGCCGTTGACCGGCGAGCGAGTACAGGCCGCGAAGTCGCTCCTGCACCTGTTCGAGCGAGAACGCGACACGTCGTGCCCCGTCGACGGCTTCGGATCGCTGCTCTGCTTCCCACCGCTCGACCCGTGCCCGAAGCGTCTCAGCCTGATCCTGCAACACGAGCCGCTCGGCATGTCGGCCGTGCTCGGTGCGTGCGTGGTCTGCGAGTTCGCGGCGCAAGGTCACCAGTTCATCGGCGAACAGTCGCGCTTTCGCATCGCGGACGACCGCCGCGATCGTGGCCGCTTCCCTCGCGACCTCGGCCTGCCGCCCCAGCGGCTTGAGCTGACGGCGCAGCTCTCCGGCGAGGTCGCTCAACCGGGTCAGGTTGGCCTCCATCGCCTCGAGCTTGCGCAGGGTCTTCTCTTTGCGGCGGCGGTGCTTCAGAATCCCGGCGGCCTCCTCGATGAAGCCTCGCCGATCTTCCGGAGTCGCCTGCAGCACACTGTCGAGGCGTCCTTGCCCGATGATGACGTGCATCTCGCGGCCGAGCCCGGAGTCGCTCAACAGTTCTTGCACGTCGAGGAGACGGCAGCTCTCGCCGTTGATCGCGTACTCGCTCGACCCGGTTCGAAAGAGGGTGCGACTGATCGTCACTTCTGTGTACTCGATCGGCAGGGCACCGTCGCTGTTGTCGATCGTCAACTGCACCTCGGCACGGCCGAGGGGCCCCCGTGTCGAGGTGCCGGCGAAGATGACGTCTTCCATCTTGCCGCCGCGGAGGGTCTTCGCTCCCTGCTCCCCCATCACCCAGGCGAGGGCATCGACGACGTTCGATTTGCCCGACCCGTTGGGCCCGACGATGCATGTGACGCCCGGCTCGAAAGCGAAAGTCGTCGGCTGGGCGAACGACTTGAAGCCCTTGAGCGTCAGGCTCTTCAGATGCATGGCGTCGTCCTCCGGATCAACGCATCACGGTACCGGAGAACCCGCCGACACCCGCGACGGCGAGCCGGGTGCGACCATCCGACCGCTCGCGACACACCCGGTCGCCGCTCCAAACTGGGAGAAAGCTTGACGCGCGCTCGAACCGGCCGGTAACGTAGCGACCCGCATCCTCGCCGAAAGGAGGTCACCATGATCCAGCCCATTCTCACCGGAATCACATTCCGCGCCCGCGCTGCGGTGGCCCGTACCTTGATGGCGTTCACGCTGATCGCCGTCTGACAGACGCGACTCTCCAGCTCTCTCCCCCCGCTCGGGGACACCCGTGCGAGACGGCCGCCCCGTCACGCACCCTTCTTCTTTTCACTCGGTGACAGTTCCCGCCCGCGGCGATGCCGTCACATTTCTTCGAAAGCACCTGCCATGAACGATCTGGCCTCTCGCGTTCGGTCGACCGACCGGACCGAGCAAGAGATCCTCCTCTCGGTCGTCGATCCCGGCGTCCGCATCTCACCCCTCGACCGCTTGTCGCTACGCCTCGGCCTGTGGCTGCTCCTACGGAGCACCCGCCGCATCCGACGCGTGGACGACCACGCCGACCGTGCTCGCCTCCTCGCTCGCCTCCGGGCGGAGGAGGAACGGGACCGGCTCCATGCCTGGGCGCAGTTCGACCGGCGCCTCCACTTCTGACGCGGAGGGGGCCGCGCATCCCGCGGCCCCCTCCCTGACCGAGGAACATCCATGATCACCGCACCTGACGGAGTCGAGTTCCGGCCCCTCACGTTCCCTCCGTCCGTCGACGACCCGCACGCCGCGGACTTCGTCGCGATGGCGCTCATACGCAACCTCGTCTACGCCGAGGTATCGGGCCATGACGATCACCGCATGTCACCGGCGGAGTTGCTGCCCAACTTCGCGCCCGACCCCGCCCAACTCAGGTACGTCTGGCTCGTGCTCGTCGACGGCGACCCCGTCGGCCGCATCGGTGTCGATATTCCGCAAGAGGCGGGTTCGCGCATCGTGTATTGGCTCATCGAGCTGCGTCGTTCCGTCTGGGGCCGCGGCATCGGCTCAGCCGCCCTCGCGCTCGTCGAAGACACCGCCCGGGCGCACGGCCGCACCGTGCTGCAGACCTGGGCGGAGCACCCGCCCGCGGCGGGAGAGCGCCTCGAGGCTCCGACCGGGTACGGCAGCATCCCCCGTGATCACATAGCCAGGTTCCTTCTCAACCGGCACTACCGGCTCGAGCAGGTGGTGCGCGTCAGCGCACTCGATCTTTCGGGCGGGCTCCCGCGCGTGCGCGAGATGCTCGAGAAGGCGACGGAGGCCGCCGCCGGCTACCGCGTGGTGCAGTGGCGGCTGCCGACGCCGCCCGAATTCGCCGACGGGTACGCCTGGATGAAGTCGCGCATGAACACCGATGCTCCGGCGGCCGGCTTGGACTTCGACGAAGAGACCTGGGACGCCGAGCGTGTGGCCCGGCACGATGCCACGATCGTCGACGCCGGACGCACGGCTCTGGTGACCGCCGCGCAGCACCTCGACACCGGAGACCTCGTCGCGTTCAACGAACTCGTGGTCAACCGCGACCTGTCAGAGGCCACGCACCAGTACGACACCCTCGTGCTCTCGGATCACCGAGGACACCGGCTCGGCATGCTGGTCAAGTGCGCGGGTCTGTTGGCTTGGCGTGAGGTCGCACCACGATCACCCCGCGTCATCACCTACAACGCCGAAGAGAACCGCCCGATGCTCGACATCAACGAGGCGATCGGTTTCGCACCCATCGCCTATGAGGGCGCGTGGAAGCGGGTGCTCACCGACTCGTGATCGGCGGCTGCCGTTGGCAGCCGGGGCAATAGTGGCTCGATCGGTTCGTGAACGACACACGCACGATGGGTCGTCCGCACCGAGCGCACGGGAGCCCCGTGCGCCCGTAGGCGTTGAGCGAATGGGCGAAATAACCCGCCTGCCCGTTGACGTTCACGTACTGCGCGTCGAAGCTCGTGCCGCCCTCGGCCAGCGCCTTGTGCAGCACCGAGCGCACCTCGGAGAGCAACCGGTTGGCTGCCCGCGTCGAAAGATCGCGTGCGGGGGTCTCGGGGTGCAGGCGCGCTGCCCACAGCGCCTCGTCGGCGTAGATGTTGCCGACGCCGCTCAACACGGTCTGGTCGAGGAGCACGCGCTTGATACCCGAGACTTTGCGCCAGACGAGCGCGCGGAATCGGTCGTCGCGGAACGCCGGATCGAGCGGATCGCGAGCGATATGCGCGACCTGACTCGGTACGACCGCCGCCCCATCTCCCGACCCGCCCGCCGCGCCGTCGGGCGTCGGTTCGAGTCTGTCGACAGCGAGGGATCCGAACGTGCGCTGGTCGGCGAACACGACCGAGACCTCACCGTGGATCGGATGCTGCAGGTCGAGCCTGATCCTCTCGTGGCGCTCCGGCGGCGCGCCCGGTGGACGCAGGAGCAGCTGACCGCTCATTCCGAGGTGTGCGATGAGGGCCTCGCCGCCCGCGGCAGCGGGCACGAGCGGCATCCAGAGGAATTTGCCCCGCCGGACCGCGGCCGAGATGGTGCGCCCGGTGAGAGCGGACTCGAAAGAACGCCCGTCGTCGTTGTGGCGGGTCAACGCGCGCTCATCGGCGACGGACACGCCCGAGATGTGAGCGCCCGTCACGGCGGGCGCGAGCCCGGCGCGAACGACCTCGACCTCGGGAAGCTCAGGCACGGGTGCCGAGCTCGCGCCAGGCCGCGAGGGCCGCCGCCATTTCGGCTTGCTTCTTGCTGGTGCCCTGGCCTCGCGTGACCACGTCGCCGACGCGCACCGTGGCGGTGAAGCGACGGTCATGGTCGGGGCCGCTCGCATCGACGGCGTAGCTCGGGGCGGATGCACCCTGTTGAGCGGCGAGCTCTTGGAGGCTGGTCTTGGGGTCCATGGCGGCGCCGTAGCGTTCCGGATCGGCCAAGAGCGGCTCCACGAGCCGCAGGACGAGGGCGGTGGCCGCATCCGGTCCGGCTGACAGATAGGCCGCACCGAGGACAGCCTCCATGGTGTCTGCGAGGATCGAGTCTTTGTCGCGACCGCCCGTGAGTATCTCGCCTCGACCCAGGAGCACGTGATCGCCCAGGCCGATGCGGCGCGCGACCTCGGCGAGAGCGACGGTCGACACGACGCTGGCGCGGCGCTTGGCCAGGGACCCCTCGTCGAGGTCGGGGTGGCGCGTGTAGAGGCGCACGGTCACTGCCTGGCCCAGCACCGAATCACCGAGGAACTCGAGGCGTTCGTTGTGCGGGACGTTGCCGTTCTCGTATGCGAAAGAACGATGGGTGAGAGCAAGCGACAGAAGCTCGGGGTCGATGACGACCCCGAGCTTGTCGGTGAGCGCCTGGCGCCCAGAAGAAACGTCTGTCACGGCATCCGCCGCGAGATCAGACGTCTGCGACCTTGCGGCCTTTGTACTCCAAGAACAGCTCCGTGCCCTGCGAGTCGGTGACGACCTTCGCCTGGTGCGGACGGCTGTAGACGGTCTTGCCGTTCTCGACGGTGGTGGTCAGCGTGATGGGGGCTGCCTTCCACTGTGCACGACGCGAGCGCGTGTTGGAGCGGGAGACCTTCCGCTTCGGGGGGTTACCTGCCATGACTAGCTCTTCTCTGTGACGGTGTCTTCGGGATCCGGCGTGGCGCGGCTGGGCGCTTCGCCGTCGGGGTCTGTGGGGAACTGCTGGAGCGCAGCCCACCGAGGATCGATGGGCGTCCGCTCACTTTCGCCGGTGCTCACGGTCAGTCGTTCGCCTGTATCGGGGTCTAGCCCGAGGCAATCCGGCTGACACACCGGCTGGAACGGAAGCGAGAGGACAATGGCATCCCTGACCAGAGTTTCTAGATCGACGTAGTCGTCAAGAACCTCGAAGTCTGCCGCTTCTTCACCAGGATACGTGAAAAGCTCCTGAAACTCGACTTCGACGGGCTCGGCGATGTCGATGAGGCAACGGCCGCACACGCCCGTGACCCGCGTGTCGGCGGTACCCGTGACGAGGATCCCCTCGTGCACCGACTCCAGCCGCACGTCGAGATCGAGCGGCTCGCCCATCGGGACCGAGACGAGGCCTTCGCCCCACTTCTCCGCCGTCTTCAGATCGAGTTCGAACTCGCGCATCTCGCCCGGGTGGTGGACGATATCGCGGACGGGCAGCATCATGGGTCCGGGACGACGAGTTCTCACGGTCGTCAATGCTACCCGCGGTTCGCCGGCGGGGCTCCGGTCACCGGGTGACGGTGCCCGTACCGAGGAAACGGGCGACGGCCGGAGGAACGAAGGGAGACACGTCGCCGCCGAGAGCCGCCACCTGGCGCACGAGGGAGCTCGACACGAGCGCGTGGGCCGGATCAGGCATGAGGAAGACGGTCTCGACGTGCGCCAGATGTCGATTCACGATCGCCATCGGCGACTCGTAGGCGACGTCGACCTGGGAGCGGATGCCCTTCACGAGCACGCCGGCGCCGACGTCTGTGGCGTAGTCGACCAGGAGGCCGACGCTCCACGCGGCGACGATCACGTCGCCCTCAATCCCGTCTTCGGCGATCGATTGCTCGAGAAGCGCCTGACGCTGGGCGATGGGCAGCAGCGCTTCTTTGCCGGGGTTGTGCACCACGAGCACGTGCACCTGGTCGAAGAGCGCGGCGGCCCGGCGGATGACATCGATGTGTCCGAGCGTGGGCGGGTCGAACGAGCCCGGTACGACGGCGATCCTGCTGTCCATGCCGTCAGCCTACCCAGGCGGCTTCGTCGCGAACCTGAGCCGAAGCTCCGAGGCGTCTGAGGAGCGAGGGCGAGACGCGCTCACGATCGCGCGAGAGCCGCCCGCTCGAACGCACCGACGCGACGGTCGATCGCGTCGGCCAGCGCCGGATGCTGCAGGAGCGCCGGGTCTTCGGCGAAGATCTTCTCCGCGGCCGCGCGCGCTTCGGTGATCACGTCGGCGTCTTTGACCACGCGCAGCAGCCGCAGCGACGAGCGTGCCCCCGACTGCACATCGCCGAGCACGTCGCCCTCGCCGCGCAGCTCCAGATCTACTTCTGCCAGCTCGAACCCGTCGAGGGTGGCGGCCACCGCTTCGACACGCGCCCTGGCCGATGAGCCGGCCGACGCCTCGGTCACGAGGAGACAGATGCCCGGGACTCCCCCCCGGCCGACGCGACCGCGTAGCTGGTGGAGCTGCGAGACGCCGAACCGGTCGGCTTCGAGAATGACCATCGCCGACGCGTTCGGCACGTCGACGCCGACCTCGACGACCGTGGTGGCGACGAGTACGTCTATCTCGCCTCGCGCGAACGCCTGCATCGCGGCGTCTTTCTCGTCGGACGGCATCTTGCCGTGGAGGATCTCGACGCGCAGGGCGGCGAACGACGGATGCCGCGACAGCACATCGGCGACTTGGACGACACCCCACCGGATGCGGGGAGCCGCGGCCTCGTTGTCGGGCACCACCTCGTCGGCGGTGTCGTCTTTCGTCGACGCCTCGGCATCGATCGCCGGGCACACCACGAAAGCCTGGCGACCCACCGCGATCTCTTCGGCCACGCGATCCCACACTCGGGCGAACCACCCAGGCTTCTCGGCCACGGGCGCGACGAACGTCTGGATGCCGGCGCGCCCCGCGGGCATTGTGCGAATGGTCGACACATCGAGGTCGCCGAAGACCGTCATGGCGACGGTCCGCGGAATCGGCGTTGCGGTGAGCACGACGGTGTGGGGCGTGGAACCCTTCGCGCGAAGAGCTTCCCGCTGCTCGACGCCGAACCGATGCTGCTCGTCGACGACCACGAGTCCCAGATCGGCGAACGTCGTCGATCGACTGAGCAGGGCGTGCGTGCCCACGATGATCAGCGCTTGCCCGGATGCGGCGCGCAGCGCCGCCTTCCGCCGCTCGGCGGCGGGCATCTGGCCCGTGAGAAGGGTCGGCATGAGTTCTGGAGCCAGCTGCGGACCGAGCATGCGCGCGATCGAGCGGATGTGCTGCCCGGCGAGAACTTCGGTGGGGGCGATCAAGGCCGACTGACCGCCCGACTCGGCGACCTGGAGCATCGCGCGGAGTGCCACGAGGGTCTTTCCGGAGCCCACTTCGCCCTGGATGAGCCGATTCATCGGCCACTCCCCGACCAGGTCGGCCGCGACGGCATCGCCGACCGTCACCTGATCGGGTGTGCGCTCGAACGGCAGGGCCGCGTCGAAGCGCTCCAGCAGACCTCCGCCGGCGGCCGGCCGTTTCGTCGCAGACATCGCGCGCACGAACTGACGCTGCTGCAGGAGCGCCGACTGCAGCACGAGCGCCTCGTGCATGCGAAGGGTCGCGACCGCCGGCCCGACCTGATCTTCGAAATCGGGGCGGTGAACCCGCTCGAACGCCGTTCGCGCGTCGAGCAGACCGTGCCGCGCGCGCAGCGTCTCGGGAAGCGGATCGGGCACGGCGCCGAGCCCCTCGAAGACGAGGTCGATGCACTTCTTGACCAAGTGGCTGGGAACCGAACTCGTGGCCGGGTAGATCGGGATCGGCAGGTTCGCGTTCGCTTCAGCGGTCATGCGGGCTTCTTCGACGTCTTCGAAGAGCTCGTAATCGGGGTTCGTCAGCTGGGTCTGGCCGCGGTACTCGCCCACCTTGCCCGAGAAGATGCCACGCCTGCCGGGATAGAGATCTTTGATCCGCCACGCCTGGTTGAAGAACGTCAGGCTCATGTGTCCGTCGCCGTCGGTGATCACGACCTCGAGCAGCGACCCCCGCCGGTTCTGCATCCGACGTTCGCCGGCGCGCACGACCTCGGCCACGATCGTCACGGGCTCCCCGAGCGGCAGCGACGCGATCGGCGTGAGCTCGCCCCGCTGCGCATACCGCCGCGGGTAATGACCGAGCAGCTCACCCACCGTGGTCATGCCGAACGCGCGTTCGAGGGCCGACGCCGTCTTCCCGCCGACCACACCGTCGAGGCGTGTCGCGAGAGAGAAGCCGGGCATGGGGGAAGTCTAGGCAGGATCCCCGACACGGGCCGCGCTCCGGTGCGCGCCCGGCGGCGCACGCTTTGTAGGGTGAGACGGTGACCCGCATCATCGCCGGATCCGCCGGTGGCACCGTGCTCGACGTTCCCCCTCGCGGGACGCGACCGACCAGCGACCGCGTCCGCGAGTCGCTGTTCGGTGCGCTGGAGGCCGCGGGGATCATCGATGGCGCGCGGGTCGCCGACCTCTACGCCGGCTCGGGAGCCTTGGGACTCGAAGCCGTCAGCCGGGGCGCCGCATCCGTCGACCTCGTCGAGCATTCCCCCCAGGCCGTCACGGTGATCCGGCGCAACGCGGATCGGGTGACGAAGGCGATCGGTGCACCCGTGCCCGCGCGGGTGCACCGCGCGACCGTCGCCGGCTACCTGCGTGACGCGGCGGGCCCCTACGACCTCGTCTTCCTCGATCCGCCCTATGACCTCGCCGATGCAGATCTGACCGCGGCTCTCGCCGCGCTCGCACCGCTCCTCTCCCCCGACGCGACGGTCATCGTCGAGCGGGCGAAGCGCTCCGTGTCGCCCGACTGGCAGGCCGCGGGGCTCGCTTCGGTACGCGACCGCGCCTATGGAGACACCACGATGTGGTGGGGTCAGCCCCGGGCGTAGTCCCAGTCGCGATAGGGGTCCCATCCGCCGGGTCCTGCGAAGGGCACTCCGTCGACGGTCACGGCGGCCTCGGCGCGCTCACGGACGACACCCACGATGCGAAAGCCCTCGGGCAGTTCGACCCCGGGCGGGAACGTGGCGAGCAGAGCGTGGTCCTCTCCCCCGTTCAGCGCGGCGGCCGGGTCCTCACCGAGGGATCCGGCCGCGAACTCGATGGTGACTGCGGAGGCATCGGCCATGCGCCGCGCGTCGAGTGCGAGACCGTCCGAGACGTCCATCATCGCGGTGGCACCCCGCTGCGCGGCGACCGGTCCGAGCCCGATGGGCGGGCGGGGAGCCCGCTGGCGGCGGACACCCGTCACCTCGGCCGCAGTGAGCTCCGCCCACCGTTCGGCGGTGATCGCGAAGGGGGAACCGTCGGCGCCGACGAACCTGTCGAACAGCACGGCGAGCCCGAACGCCGCGATCCCGAGGTCGCCCGCGATCGCCACGACGTCGGCCGGAACGGCGCCGGAGCGTCGCACGGGCTCTCGCCCGTCGAGCGAGCCGAGCGCCGTCACCGCGATCGTCAACGTGTCGGACACCGTCAGGTCTCCACCCTCGACCGCGCACCCGGGCGCAAGCTCCGCGCACGCGGCGGCGAGCCCGTCGGCGAACCCGTCGACGAACGCGACCGGCGTGTCGTCGGGCATGGCGAGGGCGACGAGCAGAGCGGTCGGTCGCGCACCCATCGCGGCGACGTCGGAGAGGTTCACCGCCGCGGCCTTCCAGCCCAGGTCGAACGCGCTCGACCACGCGAGGCGGAAGTCTGGTCCGTGTACAAGCGTGTCGGTGGTGGCGACGACTCGGCCGTCGGGGGCGCTGATCACCGCCGCGTCGTCACCCGGGCCGACGATGGCGTCGGTCTCGGGAAGCCGATCCAGGATGCGGCGCAGGATCGCGCCCTCGCTCAGTTCACCGACGGTGCGTTCATCCACGCCTCCACGCTATCGCCCGCCGCGTCGTGGCGACCCCGCGACGGGTACCCTGGAACGGTGATCCGCCTGCGCCGCCCCTTCGCCGCGGCCGCGGTTCTCACCCTCGCCGCCGGGCTCTCGGCCTGCGCCGGAACCGTCGCCATGGAGGCGGCGCCCGGCGCCAACGATCCGCTGTGCGCCGACGTGTCGGTGCGCCTGCCCGAGACGATCGCGGGCCAGGAGCGCCGCTTCACCGACGCGCAGGCGACCGGAGCGTGGGGAGACCCGGCCGCCGTGCTTCTCACCTGCGGCGTAGACGAGCCGGGGCCCTCGACGTGGCCGTGTCAGCCTGTCGAGGGCATCGATTGGTTGGTCGACGATACGGACGCACCGTTCTATCGGTTCACCACCTTCGGGCGCACCCCTGCCGTCGAGGTTTACCTGAACTTCGATGTCGTCGGCAGCGCTGACACCCTTCGAGCCGTCTCGCCGATCCTCGCCCGTCAGCTGACCGAGACCGGCAGCGTCTGCACCGACCGCCCGGGAACCGCCGACACGATCGAGTGACCCCACCCGGACCCTTCGACGGGCTCAGGGACCCGCTGAGCGACAGTCTCGGAGAGCGGGCTATCGACGGGGTCAGGCGCGCTCGATCGCCTGTTCGATGAGGTCGGTGATCAATGCGTCGTACGACAGGCCCGATGCGATCCAGCACTTCGGGAACATCGAGATCGGTGTGAAACCGGGCATGGTGTTGAGTTCGTTGACGACCGGTCCGTCGGCCCCCAGGAAGAAGTCGACGCGGGCGAGCCCGTGCCCCTCCACCGCCGCGAACGCACGGAGCGCAGCATCCTGCACCGCCGTCGTCTCGGACTCGGTCATGTCGGCGGGGCACACGACGTCGACGCCGTCGCCGCCGAGGTACTTGCCCTCGAAGTCGTAGAACTCCCGTCCGGTGAGCACGATCTCACCGGGGAGCGAGACGCGCGGCGCCCCACCGGCCCGCGGTCCGAGCACCCCGACTTCGATCTCTCGACCCACGATGCCCTGCTCGACGAGCACCTTGTCGTCCTCGGCGAATGCGAGATCGAGGGCGGCGGCGAGCTCTGATTCGTCGTGCACCTTCGAGACCCCGACCGATGACCCCGCTCTGGCCGGCTTCACGAACCACGGGAAGGGCAGGGCGGATGCCCGCCGCGCGACCGCTGCCGCATCACCCGTCCACTCTGCGCGTCGCACGGTGATCCACGGCGAGACCGCGATCCCCGCGTCACGCAACACGATCTTCATGAAGTGCTTGTCCATGCAGATCGCCGAGTCGAGCACGGCGCCCCCGGCGTACGGCAGCCCGAGGGTGTCGAAGAAGCCCTGAACGGTGCCGTCTTCGCCGTGCGTGCCGTGGAGGATCGGCAATACCGCGTCGATGTCGCCGAGGTCTTCTTCCGTGCCGTCGGCGCGGCGCACCGCGAGAGCTCGATCCCCGGCGTGCGGCCAGAGGATCCGAGTGCCGTTGTCGACCACCTCGGGGAGCGCGTGAACGTCGAGCGCGAACTTGTCGGGGTCGTCGTCTTCGAGGACGAACACACCGTCACGGGTGATGCCGACCGGGATCACCCGATAGCGATCACGGTCGATCGCCCGCAGAACCCCGCCCGCCGTGGCGGAACTGATCGAGTGCTCGCTGGATCGACCGCCAAAAAGCACCGCCACCGTTGTTCGAACCATGCTGCGTCCTCTCGCCCTTCGGCTTGTCGTCGTCGGTCGTCAAGTGCGGCGCGATGTCGCGCGGGTTCATGGTGCCGTCGAGTACGCGCTTGACCTGCGCGACGATGGGCATCTCGACCCCGGCGTCGCGAGCCAGCTGCAGCACCGGCGTGACCGACGAGAGTCCCTCGGCCGTCTGCTCCATCTGCTTCACGACGTCTTGCAGGCTGTATCCCTGCCCGAGCAGGCGCCCGGCCGTGTTGTTGCGGCTGAGGGGCGACTGACACGTGGCGATGAGATCGCCGAGGCCGGCCAGGCCCTGCAGCGTCTCGGGCTGAGCGCCCTGCGCCACGGCGAAATCGGTCATCTCGACCAGCCCCCGCGTGATGATCGAGGCTTTGGTGTTCTCGCCGTAGCCCACACCGTCGACGATCCCGATCGCGACCGCGATGAGGTTCTTCAACACACCGCCGAACTCCGTGCCGATGACGTCGGTGTTGACGAAGGAACGGAAGTACCGGTTTCTGGCGCGGCGCGCGACGGCTTCGGCGGTCTCTTCGCTGACCGAGGAGATCACGGCGGCGGTCGGCTGCTCGCGCGCGATCTCCAGCGCGAGGTTCGGGCCCGAGACGACCGCGATGCGGGCCGGGTCGCACTGGAGTTCTTGCGCGATGACCTGGCTCATGCGCAGGCCCGTACGCTTCTCGACGCCCTTCATGAGCGAGACGATCGGCACGTCGCTCGCGGCGACGAGCGGGCGGAGCGCCTTCAAGTTCTCGCGCAAGGCCTGGCTCGGTACGGAAAGGTAGATCTGGGTGGCGCGGTCGACCGCCTCCGAAAGGTGCACGCTCGCCGACATCTCGCGCGGCAGGTTGATGCCCGCGAGGTACTGACTGTTGCGCTTGGCCTCGTTGATCTCCTGGGCGATCTCTGCCCGACGGGCCCACATGGTCACGTGGGCTCCGCCGTCGGCGAGGATCTTGCCGAACGTTGTGCCCCAACTGCCGGCGCCGACGACAGCCACCCGCGGAAGCGCGGCATCCGATCTACGACTCAAGGCGGCCCGTCTCGTTCTGGCCGTGCGCCGAAGGATTCCACCGCTGCGCGGGCGGAGTGCCCTCGCGGAGCGGACCGAGCAGTTCGGCGATCCGATCCATCAGGAGGTCGGTCGCCGCGACGAGCGTCGCCGGCCGGGTGAGGTCAGCGCCATGGGCGACGATGTCGACCGGGTCGCCGAGCACGACGCGGACGCGTCGCCGCAGCGGCCACAGCCGCAGCTTGCCGTAACGCGGCATGATCTCTTGCACACCCCACTGGGCCATCGGGACGAGCGGGACCCCGCCCGCGAGGGCCAGGCGCACCGCTCCGGTCTTGCCGCGCATCGGCCACAGATCGGGATCGCGGGTCAGCGTGCCCTCGGGGTACACCACCACGCCCCGGCCGTCTTTGACCAGCTGCTCGGAGCCGCGGATCGTGTCGCGCGCGGCAGAGGCCGACGAGCTGCGCGAAACGGGCACCATTCGGGTCGCACGGAGAGCCCAACCCAGCACGGGCACACGGAACAGGCTCTCTTTGGCCATGAAGCTCGGCGCCCGCCCGATGCGCCAGACCGCGACGGCCACCACCATCGGATCGAAGTTCGAGTAGTGGTTCGGCGCGAGCACGTACGAGCCCTCGCGGGGCAGCTTCTCGGGGTTCTCGATCTCGATCTTGGCGAAGATCGCGGTCAACGGCTCGACAACCCCGCCGAGCAGCCAGAAGACGCTCGGGCGGGATTTCTCGGGCGAGGTGTCGCGGCGAGCGGATGCCACGACTAACCGATGACCTCGAAGTCAGCGCCGAGGCTGTCGAGCTTGGCGAAGAGCTTCTCGTACCCGCGTCGAAGGATGCCGACGTTGCGGACGACCGATTCGCCCTCGGCCGCGAGCGCGGCGATGAGGTAGCTGTAGCCGCCTCGAAGGTCGGGAACGACCACGTCGGCGCCGCGAAGGGGGGTGGGTCCGGTGATGACCGCCGCCTGCTCCAGCGCGCGCCGGGGCACGCGCCGACCCGGGGTGTCGATGCCGTTGGGGTGCACGACGATGTCGGCGCCCATCTGGACGAGTGCCTGAGTGAACCCGAGACGGTTCTCGTACACCGTCTCGTGGACGGTCGAGACGCCGTTCGCCTGGGTCAACGCAACGACGAGCGGCTGCTGCCAGTCGGTCATGAAGCCGGGATGCACGTCGGTCTCGACCACGACGGGGCGGAGCTCGCCGCCGCGGTAGAAGCGGATGCCGTCTTCGTGCACATCGAACTCGCCGCCGACCTTGCGGAAGACGTTGAGGAAGGTGAGCATCTCCTGCTGCCGTGCCCCACCGACGAAGATGTCGCCGTCGGTGGCCAGGGCGGCAGCGGCCCAGGATGCGGCCTCGTTGCGGTCGAAGATGCACCGGTGGTCGTAACCGCGCAACTCGTCGACGCCCTCGATGAGGATGACCCGGTTGGGCTCGTACGAGATGATCGCGCCCATCTTTTGGAGGACCGCGATCAGATCCATGATCTCGGGCTCGATGGCGGCGTTGCGCAGCTCGGTGATTCCCTTGGCGCGAACGGCCGTGAGGAGCACCTGCTCGGTCGCTCCGACGCTCGGGTACGGCAGCTCGATCTCTGCACCGTGAAGGCCGTCCGGGGCGGTGATGCGGATGCCCTCGTACGACTTGTCGACGACCGCGCCGAACGCGCGCAGCGCATCCATGTGGAAGTTGATCGGTCGATCGCCGATGCGGCACCCGCCGAGGTCGGGGATGAGCGCTTCACCCAGCAGGTGCAGCAGCGGTCCGCAGAAGAGGATCGGGATGCGGGAGGCGCCGGCGTACGCATCGATCTGCTCGAAGTTCGCCGAGACGGCGCCGCTCGGGTCGAAGATGAGCTCGCCCGGCTTCTCGCCGTCGGTGACGCTCACGCCGTGCACTTCGAGCAGTGAACGCACGACCCCGACGTCGCTGATGTCGGGCACGTCGCGGAGGACGCTCGTCGAGTTTCCGAGGAGAACGGCGACCATCGCTTTGGTGGCCAGGTTCTTCGCGCCTTTCACCTCGACGCGCCCCGTCAGAGGCCTCCCCCCTCGGATCCGGAGGGTCTCTCCTTCTTCGAGGGTGACAGGAGCCTGCGCGCCTGCGCCTGATTCCGGTGCGTCGGCGCCAGTGGCGAGTGTTCTCATGCGGTGGACCTCACTTGTATCGACGAGGGGCGGGGAAACCGGCCCGGGTGGGGTCGATCCGACTTACGGAACAGGAAGTGTCCGCGGCCGCCATGCCTCGCGGCGAGCCTCGAATTGCGCGATCTTGTCTTCGTTGCGCAGGGTGAGCCCGATGTCGTCGAGCCCTTCGAGAAGCCGCCACCTAGTGTAATCGTCGATGTCGAACGCGACCTGGAGGTCGCCGATGCTCGCGCGTCGCTCCCGAAGATCGACCGTCATCTCGACACCGGGCTGCGCCTCGATGGCCGCCCACAGCTTCTCGACGTCGGCCTCCGTGACCACCCCGGCCATCAGACCTTGCTTGCCCGCGTTCCCGCGGAAGATGTCGGCGAAGCGAGGGCTGAGCACGGCACGGAATCCGTAGTCGCGCAGCGCCCACACCGCGTGCTCGCGGCTCGAGCCGGTGCCGAAATCGGGGCCAGCGACAAGCACGGATGCTCCCGCGTAGGCGGGCTGGTTGAGCACGAATGCCGGGTCTTGCCGCCAGCTCGAGAAGAGCGCGTCTTCGAAACCCGTCTTCGTCACGCGCTTGAGATAGACGGCGGGAATGATCTGATCGGTGTCGACGGCCGACCGCTTGAGCGGGAGGGCGACACCCGTGTGCGTGGTGAAAGCATCCATGTCAGACCCCTACCTTCGGTCCCTGAGCTTGCCCAAGGGCTGGGATCAGGTCGCTCGGACTAGACAGGGTGCCGCGCACGGCGGTCGCCGCAGCGACCAACGGCGACACGAGGTGCGTGCGACCGCCCTTGCCCTGGCGGCCCTCGAAGTTGCGGTTGGAGGTCGATGCACAGCGCTCACCGGGGGCGAGTTGGTCGGGGTTCATCCCCAGGCACATCGAGCACCCCGCGAAACGCCACTCGGCGCCGAAGTCGATGAAGATCTTGTCGAGACCCTCCGCCTCGGCTTCGAGTCGCACGCGGGCTGAGCCCGGGACGACCATGACCCGCACGCCCGGCGCCTTCGTCTGCCCCTCGATCACCGAGGCGAATGCACGCAGATCTTCGATGCGACTGTTCGTGCACGAGCCCATGAACACCGCGTCGACGGCGACGTCCTTGAGCCGGGTGCCGGGGACGAGATCCATGTACTCGATCGCGCGC
The DNA here is from genome assembly GCF_043556445.1 of Microbacterium shimangi. Classification (NCBI taxonomy): domain Bacteria; kingdom Bacillati; phylum Actinomycetota; class Actinomycetes; order Micrococcales; family Microbacteriaceae; genus Microbacterium; species Microbacterium shimangi. The sequence goes on along the minus strand of NZ_JBIGII010000004.1, from coordinate 440,950 downwards.
TCGGCAGCGGCGCGCTCGTTCGGATCGGTGAACTCCTCGGGCGCCGGCACGACGTCGCTCAGCGACACTCCCTGGCCGGGGTTCGTCCCCCAGGTGACGAACGGCTCGAGCTCGTTCGCGTCGAGGAAGACCTCTGCGTCGTACACCGCTCCCTCGTCGCTCGGCAGCGTTCGCCAGTAGGCGACGGCGTCGTCCCAGTCCTGCCCGGTGGGCGCGTGATCCCGGCCCTTCACATAGGCGAAGGTGGTCTCGTCGGGGGCGACCATGCCGGCGCGCGCGCCCGCTTCGATCGACATGTTGCACATCGTCATGCGCCCCTCCATGGACAGCGCACGAACGGCGCTCCCCCGGAACTCGAGCACGTACCCCTGACCACCGTTCGTGCCGATCTTCGCGATGACGGCGAGGATCACGTCTTTCGCCGTGACACCCGGCTTGAGTTCGCCCTCGACGGTGATCGCCATGGTCTTGAACGGCTTCAGCGGGAGGGTCTGAGTGGCGAGCACGTGCTCGACCTCGCTGGTTCCGATGCCGAACGCCATGGCACCGAATGCGCCGTGGGTCGACGTGTGCGAATCACCGCAGACGACCGTGACCCCGGGCATCGTCAGCCCGAGCTGCGGGCCCACGACGTGCACGATCCCCTGCTCGGCGTCGCCGAGCGAATGGATGCGCACACCGAACTCCGCCGCGTTTCGGCGGAGCGTCTCGATCTGAGTGCGGCTGGTCAGATCGGCGATCGGCTTGTCGATGTCGAGCGTCGGGGTGTTGTGGTCTTCGGTGGCGATCGTGAGGTCGAGACGACGAACGGGGCGCCCCTCGGATCTCAAACCGTCGAATGCTTGCGGGCTCGTCACCTCGTGCACGAGGTGAAGGTCGATGTAGATGAGGTCGGGCTCGCCGTCCTCACCCTTGACCACGAGGTGGTCGTCCCACAGCTTCTCGGCCAGGGTGCGAGGACGATCCGGGATGACGACCCCGGTGGAGTTGTCGTCGAAAGATGGGGTGCTCATGAGATCTGCCGTTCTTCTCGGGTGGCGAATGGGCCCGCGATGAACTCCGCGACGAGAGAGGCCTAGATGAACGAGGTCTCGTCGCGGCCGCTAAGGAGAAGGCGAGCGATCCGCATGGCGTCACGATACCACCGCCCCGAGCGTGCCGCCCCAGGCCGCGAACGCCATACATGCAGATGCCGAAGTGTCAAGGTCCGCACCCGAAACTCCCACAACTTCTACAGTGAGTGACGCGTACGAAGCCCGACCGGCGTCCGCAGGTGACCACCACCAGCGCCGGTCAGCGCGCCCCTCCCCCGCGGTTCGCGTCGCTCTCGTACACAGTGAAAGGACATCTCGCCATGGGCTTCCTCGGATTCTTGCTCCTCGGCCTCATCGCCGGCGCCATCGCCAAACTGATCCTCCCCGGCAAGCAGGGCGGCGGCTGGATCGTCACGCTGCTGCTCGGCGTCGTGGGTGCACTGCTCGGTGGCTTCTTGGGCAGCGTGCTGTTCAACGCCCCGCTGGAGGAGTTCTTCTCCATCCAGACGTGGCTCCTGGCCATCGGCGGATCGATCATCGTTCTGCTGATCTACGGCCTCATCGTCGGTCGCCGCAAGGCCTGACACCAGGTCGAACAGAAGGAGTCGCCCCACTCGGGGCGGCTCCTTCGTCGTTCCCGGCTGTAACACGGCGCCCCACGTTTTCGCCGGACACGACCTCCCGTGACAGCCTGTTGCGATGATGACGCAGGAGGGCGACGCATGACCGAACCGGCCGGATTCTCGACGAGGCAGGTGCACGTCGGTGACGAAGCTGCGGCCGCCGATCCGCGGGCGCTGCCGATCTACCTCTCCGCGGGCTTTCGCTTCACCGATCTCGAGCATTCCGCCGACCACTTCGGCACCGGCGCCGGCTTCGGGTACTCGCGCACCGGAAACCCCACGGTCGATGCGGTCGAACGCCGGCTCGCGTCCCTCGAGGGCGGCGATCAGGCCGTGCTGGTCTCGAGCGGCCAGGCGGCGGTCGTCGTCGCATTGCTCTCCGTCCTCAGCGCCGGCGACCACCTCATCTCCGCGACGCAGATCTACGAGGGCACCCGGGGGCTGCTCACGCACAATCTCGAGCGGCTGGGAATCGAGACCACGTTCGTCGATGCGAACTCCGCAGAAGCCTGGCGGTCGGCCATCCGCCCGAATACGAGGGCGATGTTCGCCGAGACGCTGTCGAACGCCCGAAACGACGTGCTCGACATCGCCGCGGTGTCGGCCGTGGCCGACGTGCACGGCATCCCCCTCATCGTCGACAGCACCTTCACTACGCCGTACCTCCTGAGGCCCATCGAGCACGGTGCGGCGATCGTCGTGCACTCGGCGAGCAAATTCCTCGCCGGTCAAGGATCGGTCCTCGGCGGCGTCATCGTCGATGACGGTCGATTCGACGTCGCGAAATCGGGCCCCCTCTTCCCTCATCTGACCACCCCCGACCGTCTCGGCGGCCCGAGCTACACCGAGAAGCACGGGCCACGCGCGCGCGGCCAGTACATCCGCGAGAGCGTGGCGCCTCGCCTCGGACCGACCCCGTCGCCGCTCAACGCGTTCTTCATCGGTCAGGGCATCGAAACCTTGAGCCTGCGGGTGGATCGTCAGAGCGCGAACGCTCTCGCGGTCGCGCGATGGCTGGCCGAGCGGCCCGAGGTCGTGCGCGTCGACTACGCAGGTCTCCCCTCGCACCCGCACCACGCGCTGGCCGAACGCTATCTCCCGCGAGGTGCGGGTTCGGTCTTCACCTTCACCCTCGAGGGCGGCAAGGATGCTGCGCGTCACGTCGTCGAGTCGCTCGAACTCGTCACGCACATGACCCACCTCGGCGACGTACGCTCGCTTATCCTGCATCCCGCCAGCACGAGCCACTCCGCCCGTTCCGACGCGGAGCGCGAGGAGGCGGGAGTGCACCCCGGCACGCTCCGGATCTCGATCGGGATCGAAGACATCGACGACATCGTGCGCGACCTCGCGAAGGCTCTCGACACGATTCCCGCGCGGGCGTTCGACCGACAGGCGGTGGTCCTGTGACCGAGCTGCAGCACTTCGGCTGGTTCCTCGCGCGAGGTTTCGGACCACACGGCTGGGGCCACCCCTACCTCGACTGGAACTACCGCTGGACGCGCCCCGATCTGTATCAGGACTCCGCGCGTGCTCTCGAACAGGCGGGGTTCGACCTCGTCATCATCGAGGACGCCCCCTCGCTCGGCAGCGCCGAAACGATCGACCTGCGCGTCCGCCACGCCTTCGGTGGTCCGAAACTCGATCCGTTGCTGCTCGCGCCGTACCTCTTCGCAGCGACCCGGCACCTCGGGGTCGCACCGACGGTCAACCCGGCCGCCTACCTTCCCTACACGGCGGCCAGGCAGTTCGCCTCGCTGCAGCATCTGAGCGGCCATCGCCTGGGTCTGAACGTCGTCACCGACACGGGCAGCGCTCGCCACTTCGGCACCGCGCCGCAGCTCGGCCACGACGCCGCCTACGACCGTGCCGAGGAGTGGTTGGCCGGAATCCGCGATCTGTGGCACAGCTGGGACGACGGAGCCCTTCTCGAAGACGTCTCCTCCGGTCGGTACGCCGACGGCACCCGCCTGCGCGCCACGCAGCACCGCGGTGAGTACTTCGGCTTCGACGGTCCGTTGAACGCCATCCCCTTCACCGATGGTGAACCGACGATCGTCTCCCCCGGCGGCTCGGGCCGCGGGCTGTCGTTCGCGGGCACCAATTCCGACGTTCAGCTCGCGCTCGCGCCTCTCGACGAGGCGAGCATCACCGCCTATCGCGGGCGCATTCACGATGCAGCACGCGCAGCGGGCCGCAGCGCCGACGACGTCAAGGTGCTGTTCGCGATCCAACCCGTCATCGTGTCGTCGCCCGAAGAAGCCGACCGCCTCGTCGCGGCCTCCGCCCACCCCGACGACGCCGCGCTGACGTTCATCGCGCAGCGTCAGTCGAGCGACCTCGAAACCGATCTCACCGCGCTCGACCTGGACAAGCCCCTCGATCGGGGGGTGTTCGGAGACCACGTCTCAGAGGGCAGCATCCGCCGTCTCGTCGGAAAGCACGACCCCTCCGCCCCGCTGCGACAGATCCTCGGGGCGCACGCCCGGCTGGGCCGTCTGTCCGACGGTTCGGGATTCGTCGGCACCGCCGTCGAACTCGCTGACCGCATCGAAGAGCTCGGCACGTGGGGCAACGACGGCGTGCTGCTGTGGGGAGACCTGCATCCCGTGACCGTGCATCGCATGCTCGACGAACTCGTGCCGATACTCCGCCGACGCGGCATTCTCCGCACCGAGTACGCCGACGGCGGCCTGCAGGCCAACCTCAGCGCGTTCTGACGATCAGCGCGACACGTCGCCCGGGGCCGGGGGCTGCTCCACCGTCGCGGGGGTGCCCTTCTCGTCGGCGACGACGGCAGCAGCATCCGTTCCGAGCCGCTTCTTGTCACGCGACGAGGCGATGAGGCTCGCGACGGTCGCCACCGCCATCGACAGCACGATGACGGCCAGCGACACCCAGGTCGAGATCTCTGGCGCCCACTCGATGTGCTCGCCGTTGTTGATGAACGGCAACTCGTTGACGTGCATCGCGTGGAGCACGAGCTTGACGCCGATGAACGCGAGGATGAACGCGATGCCGTAGTGCAGGTAGCGCAGCCGATCGAGCAGGTCGCCGAGCAGGAAGTAGAGCTGGCGCAGACCCATGAGGGCGAAGATGTTCGCGGTGAAGACGATGAACGGGCTCGTGGTGATCCCGAAGATCGCCGGAATCGAATCGATCGCGAAGAGCAGGTCGGTGACGCCGATCGCGACGAAGACGATGATCATCGGGGTGAACATCTTCTTGCCGTTCACGACGGTGCGCACCTTCGCACCGTCGTACTCGTCGCTGATGTCGACGGTGCGCCGGAGAAGGCGCACGATGAAGTTCTCCTTCTTCGCGTCGCCGTCGTGCGACTCGTCTCCGGGGAACGCCTGACGGATCGCCGTGTAGACCAGGAACGCACCGAAGAGATAGAAGATCGGGCTGAAGTTCTCGATGACGGTCGCACCCACGAGGATGAACGCCCCGCGCAGCACGAGCGCGATGATGATGCCGACCATCAGCACCTCTTGCTGATAGCGCCGCGGCACAGAGAACTGCGACATGATCAGCACGAAGACGAAGAGGTTGTCGATCGACAGGCTGTATTCGGTGAGCCAGCCCGCGACGAACTGGCCGGCGAACTCGCCGCCCGCGATGATCCACATGATGCCGGCGAAGACCAGCGCGAGCGAGACGTAGAACACGACCCACAGGGTGGATTCGCGCGTCGACGGGATGTGGGGCCGCTTCAGGATGATCAGCAGATCGGCGAGCAGGATCAGCGTCAGTACGACGAGTGACCCGATCTCGAATGCGAGCGGGAGTTCCAGGTCCATGACGGCCTTTCGAAGCGGGTACGGCGGGGGACGAGAGTCTCTCCCCGCGACCATTGACACCGGTCGCGACGCGACCCGGGACCGCACGATCGGGGTCCGTGATGACGGGAGCGCGTAGGCGGGATACTCCCTCTCGCGAGGCCGAGTCTACCGTCGAGCACGATCCGTCTGAGACGATCCTCCCCGACGAGACACCTCTGGGGTGAGAGACGATGCACCGGACGCAGACGGGTGCTTCGAGGACGGGATGCTGATGATCGACTCGATCGACGATGTCACCCTGGTCGCACGCGCGGCAGGCGGGTCGGAGGTCGCGTTCCGCACGCTCTACCGTGCCAACGCGCGTCCGGTCTACTGGATCGCCCACCGGTTGCTCGGGGACTCCGCCGACGCCGAGGACGTGACCCAGGAGACCTTCGTCGTGGCGTGGCGCAAGATGCCGTCGCTGCGGTTGGAAGGCGCGTCGATCCTGCCGTGGTTGGCGACCATCTGCCGACTGCAGGCGGCCAATCGCCTGCGCTCGCGGTCGCGGGACCGTGCACGGACCACCGAGATCGACGCCGACCTGCCCGACACCGTGAACGTGGAGAAGCAGGTGATCGACTCGGTCACCGTCGAAGCCATCCTGAGGGAGGTGTCGACCCTGACGCCGCTCGATCGGGACATCTTCCGGTTGTGCGCCGCCGAGGGCTACGGCTATCAAGCCGCAGCCGACCACCTCGGCGTCGCACACGGCGTCGTGCGCAATCGTCTCTCGCGCATCCGTACCCGGGTGCGCGGCGCTGTGACCGAGACGGAGAGCTCATGAACACCACTTCCCCCGCCGAGTCCGGACTGCCCGAGATCGACGATGACCGGATCGACGCGATGGAACGCGTCGTGTTCGCTCGCATCTCGGACGCACGCTCGACGCAGCGCTCACGGCGTGGCCGCTGGTGGCTGGGAGGCGTCGCCGCGGCCGCGGTCATCGTCGTGGCGGTCGCCATCGCGCCCTACATCTCGGTCGGTGGCGCGAACGAGAGCAGTTCGGGTGCCAGCAGCGCAGACGCTCCTGCGCGCGGACTGACCGGTGTCCCCGCAGACGCCTCGGCCACCACGGGTGAGACATCCGAGATGACCGCCGGCTCCGCTGAAGCGTCCGGGTCAGCGGCCGACTCGGCCGAAGGGTCGCGCGAGATCGCAACGACCGCGTCGGCGACCCTCATCGTCGACGACGTCGCCGATGCCGCTCGCGAAATAGGGGCGGATGCGGAAGCACGCGGCGGGTTCGTGGAATCGGCCAACATCGACGCGAGCGCGACGGTCAAGAGCGCCGACTCGACGACGGATTCCCTGGTCGCGCCCTACCCGTACCCGGGTGACGGTGCGTGGATCACCGTCCGCGTCCCCGCGGACGAACTCACCGACGCGGTCAACGCTCTGGACCGACTCGGCGAGGTCACCACGTCGAGCATCGGTCGCCAGGATGTGACCGACCAGGCGATCGATCTGCGTGCGCGCGTCGCCGCCTCGGAAGCATCCGTCGCCCGCCTGACCGAACTCATTGGCCAGGCCGAATCGGTCACGGATCTCATCGCCGCGGAATCGGCGCTGGCAGATCGACAGGCGACTCTCGAATCCGATCGCCGTCAGCTCGAGTCCCTCGAAGGTCAGGTGTCGCTGTCGACCCTTTCGGTGCAGCTCAGCCCCGTCACGCCGACGGTGGAAGCCGACCCCGCGGGCTTCGGAGACGGGATCGCGGCGGGCTGGAACGGACTCATCGCGACGCTGAACGGGATCGTCATCGCGGTGGGGTTCTTGCTGCCGTGGCTCGCTGTCGCAGCGATCGTCGGTGCCGTGGTCTGGGGCGCGATCCGCCTCGTACGTCGGGCGCGGGCCCCTCGGTCGTCAGCGGGCTCGGATTCGCCGACCGAGTGAGACCGTCGGGGTTCGATGTCGCGTCAGGCGGTCCAGCCGCACATCCCGCACTCGCCGGTGGCGGAGACCTCGACGAAACAGTTCGGGCACATCTCCCGCTGCTTCTCGACGACGGGCGCCCGACGTGCGGGGGCCTCGCGGGGCTCGCGTCTCGGCGCAGGTCGAGATCTACCGGCGTATTCGACGACGGGCGTCACGAAGACGGGACGATGCTCTTCGCAGTAGAAACGGACGAAGCCGCCGTGGTCGTTCGGATGACGGTGCTTGACGACCCAGAGCTCCTCGCGCGGGCGGGGCTCGGACGACGCGCCGCAGACGAAGCATCGCGTCGGCTCGCCGGGGGCGAGGTCGGCCACGATCATCGGCGTCTCGAACGGGATGCCATCGCGCCAATCAGCTGACGAGACCACTCTCATGGGTGTCCCTTTCTTGGCGAAGAGACGGGCTGACTGCTCGGCGCTCCTGTTCGAGGCTATCCGACGAGCACGCACCACCGGTCGCCCCGCCCGGATTGCCCTCGGGCGACGTGTCAACCCGGGGGCGGGTTCGACGGCTTCGCTCTTAGCGTCGGCGCTATGACCTCCGAAGATGCACCCCGCCCCACCGGTACCGAGCCCGGCGCCGATGACACCGGACTCTCCAGCGCAGACGCCGTGCGAAAAGACCGCACGTACGGTCCTGCGAGCGACACCGAGACCGCGCAGAAGCAAGACGAGACCCTTTCGGACAACGTCGACCCCGACATCGACGCCGACCAGGTTCAGGTCGCCCCCGGCACCGGCGGACCCGATGACATCGGCGAGGTCGAGGTCGACCCGGCCGACCTGAATCTGCCCTGGCGGGACTGAGCGGCCGCGACCGCCGTGGGACGATCGGGTCATGTCCCGCACCGTTCAGCTGATCCGTTCCTCGGCGCTGTCGCGCGCGGACTACGCGTACGCCGCGACCGCTCGGAGTGACGCCCGCCTGATCTTCCTCGCCGGCGCATGCCCTCTCGATGAGGGCGGACGCGTGGTGGGAGGCGCGAGTTATGCCGCGCAAGCGACAGCCTGCATCGAGACGATGACGCAGGCTCTGGATGCTGCGGGCGCGGCGCTCGGCGACGTGATCAGCACGCGTGTGCTCGTCGCCTCGTCGAGCCGCGCGGATCTGGTCGAAGCCTGGGACGTCGTCCGACGCGCATTCGGCGACCACGATGCGCCCAGCACGCTGCTCGGCGTGACCGTGCTGGGCTACGAGCGTCAGCTCGTCGAGATCGAGGCGGTGGCTGCCGTCCTCGACGCACCGTGAGCGTGCCCGTGCGGACCACGGCGGGCGGCCGGTCGGGTCGCCGAGGCGGGTAGCCGGTCGCTGAGCTTGTCGAAGCGTCCGGCGGGGGCGTGGTCGGGTCGCGGCAGCGCAGCATCCGCTCGCCCTCCGCTGGGGGGAGGGGATGTGGCGGGTGGAGGAGGTTTTCCGCCCGGCAGGTCCTCCGCGGGCCGTATGCCCTCCGCTCGGCGGAGGGGCTATCGCGGGTGGAGTGGCTTTTCTCGCGGCTGGGTCGTCCGCGCCGCCGTGCTCGACGCACCGTGAGCGTGCGCGAGCGGATTCACCCCCCGTTCGCGCTCGCCCCGTAGCGTGGCCGGTATGGAGACCTTCGCGGTGGTGCTCGCCCTCCTCCCCCTCCCGGTGCTCGTCTGGGCGATCGCGTTCGCGTGGCGCACGAGGCCGCTACGCCCGCAGTCTGCGGCTGCGGAGATACCCGACGCGCTCCCTTCCGCACCGCCGACGCGCGTGGGGCCGCTGGGAGCCGCGCTTCTCGTCAATCGCACGCGGCGAGCCCTGGGGGCCGCGGTCGTCGACCTCGTCGGCAGCGGCCGGGTGGCGGTCGACGCCGACGCCGGCCCCACGGCTTACCGGCTGACCCTGGTCGATCCGCTTGTGCGTTATCGAGACCTCGAGCGTGAGGCGGTGCAAGAGGCCCTCTTCGGTCGTGACGCGAAGGCGGGGGCGACCTTCGACGTGGATCGGCGTGACCGCGAGAAGAATCAACGGATGCGGCAGGCCGCCGTCACCGCCCGGAGATACCTCGTGAACGGGGGGTTTCTCCGAGGAGAGCGGACGCGACAGGCCCTGCATGCTGCGAACTGGGTGATGGTGACGGTCGGCTTCGTCGAACTGCTCGTCGACGCACGGCTCGTGGTGGTGATCGCGGGCCAAGCCGTCGCGATCTTCGTGGCCCGTCGCGCCTCGGGTTGGCTGCGGACCCCGCCGGGCGAGTCGACCGCTCGTGAAGTCGTGGCGTTCGAAGCCGCCCTCCGGTCGGACCCGCAGCTCGCACGGCGGTATCCGGGGTGGGCGCATCTGTTCGACGACCGGACTCCCCGGCCCCTGACGTCCACACCGGCGGTCATCGCCGGTGACGGTGTGACGGGCGACGAACACCGGGGACTCGGCGAGGAGTGGGCGTCCGACATCGGATGGCACTTCGACGGGGGCGGCGGCGATACGGGGGGAAGCGACAGCGGGAGCAGCGATGGCGGCGGGGACGGCGGGGGCGGGGGCGGCGATTGACCGATGACAGGCGCGTCACGACTGAGAGGATCGAGCATGACCAGTTCGTTCTCCCTCGTGACCAGGACGCCCCACTCCGCGGAGAACCTCTTCGACCTTTCCCTCGACGTCGACGCGCACGTGGGATCGATGGAGGGCTCGCGCGAGAGGGCGATCGCCGGGGTGACGGCCGGGCCGATCGCTCTCGGGGAGTCGGTGACCTGGCGCGCCCGCCATTTCGGGGTGTGGTTTCGTCTGACGTCGACGATCACCGCGCTCGATCGTCCGCGCAGGTTCGTCGATGAACAGACGCGGGGCCCCTTTCGCTCGTTCCGGCACGAGCACATCTTCCGCGAAACCGCGGACGGCGGCGCCGTCATGATCGACGAGATCACCCTGGCTTCCCCGGTGTTCGGTCGCCTGGCCGAACGTTTCGTGCTGGTTCCGTACCTCCGTCGACTCATCGCGAAGCGCAACGCGTTCCTCGTCGCGCAGTTGAATAGCGGCTCGGGTTCGTGACAGACATCGGTCGGGAGCAGTGGGGACCGACCGACGGGGAGTTCCGCCGCTCGGAGATTTCTGCCGTCATCGGATCCGGCGGCGAGGTCTCGGACAGGGCCTGTGACGACGTGCTGCGGTGGCGGGTCAAGACCCGAAGCGGATTCCGCGTCGAGACCGAGGGGCCGGTGCGGGTCGGCGACCGGCCGCTGATCAGGGTTCGGACGCGGGGGCTCACCGTCGTCGAGCCGGTCGAGGTCATCGACGTCGTCCTCGAGCCGAATCGCGTCGGATTCGCCTACCGCACCCTGCCCGGACACCCCGTTCGCGGCGAAGAGGCCTTCATCGTCGACCGTTCAGGCGAAACGGTCAGCATCACCGTGCGCTCCCTCACCGCGGCATCCGACGCACCCCTGTGGCGCGCTGTCCACCCGCTGCTGCGGATCGCCCAACGGTTCGCCCGGCGGCGCTACCTGCGGGCGCTCTCCTGAACGTACGGTCTGCCTCGCGGTCAAGCCCCGCCCACGAGCCCGGCGGAGCGGCGTATCTTCGGGATTCCTCGACGAAGAAGACGACGCCGCGTCTTCGAAGAGCGAGCCGGAGGTAATTCATGACCGACAACACGATTCCGCAGCGAGACGCCGACGACGCGAAAGCGGACGACGGTCCCCCCACCGATGCGGCTTCCGACGAGGTGAAAGCCGACTCGGCAGCTGACGCGCTGAACGGCTCGACCGGCGCGGACACCGATGCGTCTTCCGACGAAGAGATCGCAGACTCGGCCGCGCGCGTGGACGAACCCACGGGCTGAAGCGCTCAGAGCACAAAACGAAGAAGAGCCCGTCCAGATGGACGGGCTCTTTCTCGATTGTGACCCCAACGGGATTCGAACCCGTGTTACCGCCGTGAGAGGGCGGCGTACTAGGCCGCTATACGATGGGGCCGTTTCGACAACCGTTCGATTATGCCATGCCCGCGACGACCCGACCAAATCGGGGCAGACGCGCGGGGGGCGGTTGCCGACTCCCGGCCGGGCGAGTTGACTCTGAACATGCGAGTGACAAAGTTCGAACATGCCGCCCTCCGCCTCGAAGTCGCCGGAAAGGCTCTGATCGTCGATCCGGGTGTCTTCACCAGCCCCCTCGATGATCTGCAGAACGTCGTCGGGGTCGTCATCACCCACGAGCACCCCGATCACTGGACCGCCGAACACCTCGACCGCATCCTCAAGACCGTTCCCGGCGTACCGATCTACGCACCGGAAGGCGTCGCCAAGGCCGCGGGCGGGTACGACATCATCGTGGTCCATCCGGGCGACACCGTGGCGCTCGATCCGTTCACGCTCGAGTTCTTCGGCGGGACGCACGAGGTCATCCACGAGTCGATCCCGAACATCGACAACGTGGGCGTGCTCGTCAACGGCGAGTTCTACTACCCCGGTGATTCCTACGCCGTGCCGAAGGGGCGTGACGTCGCGCTTCTCGCCGCCCCCATCGGCGCCCCGTGGCTCAAGATCGGCGACGCGATGGACTTCGTCCTCGCGGTGAAGCCCCGCCGCGCCTTCGGCACGCACGACATGACGGTCTCGCAGGTCGGCCGTGACATGGGACGCGCCCGTCTCACCTGGGCCACCGAAGAGAACGGCGGAGAGTTCCTCTCGCTCGACTCCGGCGACTCCGCCGACATCTGACCGGCGGCGCGTCACACCTCGGGGAGGTCGGCCGCCGCGACCACGCCTGAGCCCGCGTCGCGGATCTCGAGGCGTGCCACGTCTTCGCGCAGCACCGCGGCGTTGACGCTGCAGTGAATGGGCACCGCGGAGCCCAGCATCGCTCCGGCCGAGTACTCGGTGCCGTCGGATGCGACCAGCACTACGGCGTACGTGGCGCCGACCTCGAGTCCCGCCGCATCGACGATGGCCTCGGTGCCCCAGGTGTGGGCCACCAGGTCAGCGTCGATCGTCGTACCCTCCGGCCCGTCGGAGACATCGACCGGTTCCACCGCGCCGAGCGTTCCCGGCGGCCCCGAGGGCGTGGTGTTAAACGACGGCAGCGCGACGCCGACAACCAGGCCGAGCGCCAGACACGCGGCGCCCAGGGCCGGAAGCACCCAGCGCCGGGGCCGCGGGCGCAGCTCGGTCATCGGAGCGGGCGCGTCGGTGGCCTCGTGGAGCGAGATCGAGGCGACGCGGTCACGCAACGAGCCGTCGGGCTCGGACGGCGTCCACGAGACCCCGTCCAGTTCACCGGTGAGCGCGCGCAGGCTCGCGACTTCGTCGTCGATCCACGGCTCACGCCGACGAAGGTCGTCGAACTCGTCGGATTCTGCGGGTGTCAGCGCACCGGCGACGGCGGCGGCGATCAGTTCGGCCGCGCGATCATCAGGACTGTTCATCGGGTTCCTCCGACCCTTCGATGTGGCCGCGGAGGGCCCGGAGTGCGTGGTAGGCGCGGGTGCGCATAGTCGCCGCAGGTACACCGGTCGCATCGGCGAGTTCCTGATACGACCGGCCCTCGAGGTGTACCGCGACGATGACCTCTCGGTGCGCCTCAGTGAGTCGAGCCAGACCCTCGACGATGCGAAGGCGTTCGAGCGGGTCTCTGTCGACGGACGGATGCTGCTCGAGAAGCGTGTCGGATCCGACGCGCGGCATGCGTGCGCGCGCTCTCAGGGCGTCGGTGATCACGTTCCGGGCGATGGCGAACAGCCAGGTGCGCTCGCTCGCCTGAGACGGGTCGAAACGATCGCGGGAGCGCCACGCACGAAGGAATGTCTCCTGCACGCAATCCTCGGCCAGGGGCCTGTCGCGCAGCGCGTTCACCGCGAAGCCCAGGATCACCGATCCGTGATCGTCGAATGCGCGCGATGTGTCGAACTCGCGGCCCATGCCGGCGGGGTGCTCCATCACGCTCCTCGTGCGCATCTGGACGACTGCCGCCACCGGTTCACGCTCCTACCAGAGTAAACGACCGCATCCTCGGCCGAGGATCTGAAGGGTGATACGAGCCGCCACCGCATGCCGTTCACACGCAACGCATTTATTTCTGCGGGCCAATGAACGCGAGCCGCACGATGCGCGTATGACCTGCAACGGAGGCATTCAGCATCCGCGTCGAAAGGTCGAGATGATGTCGAACAGAACACTCGTGAAGAAGACGTTCCCCCGCACGCTTGCCGTCGGCGCGGTCGCGGCGGTCGGACTCGTCGCGCTGGGTGGCCCTGCGTACGCCGAGACCGAGGTCGCCGAGCCCTCGTCGTTCACCAGCGCCTTCACCGTGATGGCGACACCCGATCAGGTCATCAACAACGACGGCGTCGCGACCCCCGGTCAGGAGGGAGCGACCGGTTCGTTCACGTTCCGGATCAACAGCGATCTCGAGATCATCTGCTACGACATCACGCTCGAGGGCGTCTCGGGCGACTACATGAGCCCGGCCAAGACAGCCACCCACCTTCACGAAGCGGCCGTCGGCAAGCCGGGTCCCCCGCGGATCGCGTTCCCGAACCCGGCACCCGTCGGCGACGGCCCCCGCACCAGCTCGGGCTGCTTGCAGGGTCCCTTCACCACGGGCGTCGTCGCCAACGGTGCGGACACGGGCGACGGCTTCACGCTCGCGAAGATCGAAGCCGATCCCGCCGGTTTCACCGGTGACTCGCACACCGTCGACTTCGCCGCGGGCGTCGTGCGCGGCCAGCTGTCGGCGGTGCCGGTCGGCGGTGTCCGCACGGGTGCGGGCGGGGCCGCCGCATCGAGCGTCGATGGCGCCGGTCTCGCTGTCGCCGGCTTCGGGATCGTCGGCTTGATCGCCGCTCTCGGTGTGGTCGCACGTCGCCGCTCCCACGCGGGCGCGTGACCGGCGCGCGCCTTCGGGCTCCCGAGCACCGTCGCGTTCGTGCGATGGTGCTCGGGCCCGCGGGCGTGGCGGCCCTGGCGATGACCCTCGTGCTGAGCGGGTGCGCCGGGGCACCCGCTGCCCCTTCCGCCCCCGCGTCGGCGACGACGTCCGCACCGGTTGCGACGACGACCCCGAACGCGACGCCCGTGCCGGCGTCTCCTTCGGCTGAGGCGGGGCTACCGCCCGGCGGCATCCGGATCCCGGCGATCGATCTGGACGAGCCCCTCATCGACCTCGGCATCACCGCCGAGGGCGACATGGAGGTGCCCGCCGACTTCGACGAGGTCGGGTGGTTCACCGGGGGCGGTCGCCCCGGCGGTCGCGGACCCACGGTCATCGCCGCGCACGTCGACTCCCCCACCGGGCCCGCGGTGTTCCTGCGGCTGGATCAACTCGTACCGGGCGACGAGGTGCAGGTGACCGACACGGCGGGCACGGTCTTCACGTACGTCGTCACTGAGGTCGCCGACTACCCGAAGTCCGCTTTCCCCACCAGCCGCGTCTTCGGCGCCGTCGCCACCGATGAACTGCGTCTCATCACGTGCGGCGGGGTGTTCGACCGGACGGCGTCGTCGTACGTCGACAACCGCGTCGTGTACGCCGACCTCGTGTCGTGAGCGGGGCGACCATGCACCGCGGAAACGACGGATGCTGCGGACCCACCCGGGTCCGCAGCATCCGTCGTTTCGCGTCTACTGGGCGTCGAGGTCGGTCTCGAGCAGGGCGACGAGTTCGTCGAGCGCCTGCTCGGCGCCGTCGCCTTCGGCCTTGAGGGTCACGACCGTGCCCTTGGCCGCGCCGAGGCCCATGAGGGAAAGGATGCTACCGGCGTTGAGGTCGGCTCCACCCTCGACGGCGATCGTCACCGGGATCTTCTTCTCCTGCACGGCCTGAACGAAGAGCTTCGCGGGGCGGGCGTGGAGTCCGGAGCTGCTGGCGATGGTGGCCTGACGTTCTGCCATGGTGATTCCTTCCGATGGGTGTTTATCGATCATGCCGGAACAGCGACGGCTGCCGGCGCTTCGGCTTCTTCGAGTTCTTTGCGTCCGACCCACTTCTTCAGGGCGACGACCGACAACGCGCTGACGAGGGTGCCGGCGACGATCGCGATCAGGAAGCCCCAGAACGGATTGATGGCGAAGAACACGAAGAGGCCGCCGTGGGGCGCATAGGACTGCACGGCGAAGAGCATGCTGAGTGCACCGGTGACCGCACCGCCCAGCATCGAGGCCGGGATGACGCGGAGCGGGTCGGCGGCGGCGAACGGGATCGCCCCCTCGCTGATGAACGAGGCGCCCAACAGCCAGGCTGCTGCGCCGTTCTCGCGCTCGACGGGGGTGAACGACTTGCGTGCGAGCACGGTCGAGGCGAGGGCCATCGCCAGCGGCGGAACCATACCGGCCGCCATCACCGCGGCCATGATCAGGTAGGGCGCGGTGTTGCTGGTGGATGCTGCGGCAAGACCCGTCGTCGCGAAGACATAGGCGACCTTGTTGATCGGGCCGCCGAGGTCGAAGCACATCATCAGACCGAGGATCACCCCGAGGATGATCGCCCCGGTGCCGCTGGCGGCGAGACCCGTGAGCCACTCGGTCAGCAACTCCATGAGGGCCGCGATCGGACGCCCGAGGAAGAGGATCATCAGACCCGAGGCGAAGATCGACCCGAGGAACGGAATGATGACCACGGGCATGAGTCCCCGCAGGAACCGCGCGACGTTCAGTCGGCCCAACCACCAGGCGATGAACCCCGCGAGAAGCCCGCCGATGATGCCGCCGATGAAACCGGCGTTCATCAGCACCGCGACCGCGCCGGCGACGAAGCCGGGTGCGATACCCGGTCGGTCGGCGATGGCATACGCGATGAAGCCCGCGAGCACGGCCACGATGAAGCCCATCGAGGTCGTGCCGATCATGAACGCGACAGAGCCGAGGTACTGGCCGAGCCCGCCCGCCGGAAGATCCCAGAGCGAGTTCTGAATGATCACGGTGGCTGCGTCGTCGGTGACCTGGAAGCCGGCCAACGCGAAGCCCAGTGCGATGAGAAGACCGCCGCCGGCGACGAAGGGGATCATGTAGCTGACGCCCGTGAGCAACCAGCGCTGCAGACGCGCGCCGACCGACTGGCTGGCGGCGGGGGTCGCTGCCCCTGCGGCTCCCCCGCTTCCGGGTACGCGCTGCGCGTCAGGATTTCTGGATGCGGCCACAGCCTCGGCGATGAGTTGTTTGGGCTGCTCGATCCCCCGCTTCACACCGGAACGCACGACGGGTTTACCCGCGAAACGCTGCGGTTCCCTCACGTCGACGTCGACCGCGAAGATCACCGCGTCGGCGGCGTCGATCACTTCTTGCGGCAGCGCCTTGTAGCCGCTCGAACCCTGGGGCTCGACCGTCAGCTCCACGCCCTCTTCGATACCCGCCGCAGACAGGGCGTCTGCGGCCATGTAGGTGTGAGCGATACCCGTGGCGCACGCCGTGACGGCGATGATGCGCGTGGGTGCGACGTCTGTCGCCGCGGCCTGCGACCTCGCCTGTGCACGAGTCGTCGCGGGTGCCTCTTCGGCTGCCGCGGGAGCCGGCTGGATCGCCGCCGTGATGATCGCCACCGCTTCGTCGGCGGTGGTTGCGGCACGCAGCCCCGCCATGAACTCGGCGTTCATGAGGCTTCGCGCGAGCTGGGACAGCACCGCGAGGTGCGCCTCGTCGGCTCCTGCCGGTGCGGCGATGAGGAAGACGATGTCGGCCGGACCGTCGGGGGCACCGAAGTCGACGCCCGGGCTGAGTCGGGCGAACGCGAGCGTCGGTTCGGTGACCGATGCACTGCGCGCGTGCGGGATGCCGATGCCACCGGGGAGCCCGGTCTCGTCTTTCTCTTCGCGCGCCCAGGCGTCGGCGAACAGCTCGTCGGCGTCGCGGGCCCGGCCGTTCGCGACGACGCGCTCCGCGAGGGCTCGGATGACGTCGGCCTTGCCGTCTCCGAGTGAGTCGTCGAGGCTGACGAGCTCGGGGGTGATGATGCGGGACATAACGTGACCTCCGTGGTCAGGGTGGTTCAGAACGAGGACGAAAAGGATGAGACGGCGATGGCCTCGGGCGGAAGATCTTCGGGAGTCGGTGCCTGCGTTCCCGGGAGCATGGCTGCAGCGGCTCCGTAGGCGACGGCTTGGGCGAGGCACTCGGCGGGCGTGCGCCCGGCGATATCGGCCAACAGGTAGCCGGCGAGCGAACTGTCACCCGCGCCCACCGTGCTGGCGACGGCGATACGTGGGGCGACGGCGCGCAGAACTCCACCGCCGGTGACGAGAAGGGCTCCCGAGGCGCCGAGTGTGACGAGCGCCGCGGCGGCGCGCGCGGGAACGACGGTCTGAGACCGGCGGGCGGCCTCAGCCACGAGGTCGGTGTCGGCGGACGGATCTTCGCCGACCAGAGCGGCAAGCTCTTCGTCATTGGGCTTGATCAGATCCGGGAGCGCATCGCGGACGACCGCGGCCAGTGCCGGACCCGAGGCATCGACGGCGATCCGCGGGGCGGCGGAACCCCAGGTCTCGCGTACGGCCCCGATGACGCGGGTGTAGAAATCAGCCCCGGCTCGCGGCGGCAGGGAGCCCGCCAGGACGAGCCACCGGGCGTCGGCGCACGCGGCCACCACCGCGTCGATGATCGCGAACGCGCCCTGCTCATCGAGAACGGGGCCGGGCAGATTGATCTTCGTCGTGACGCCGTCGGGGTCGGTCACCGTGAGATTCGCCCGCACGCGACCGGCCGACGGCACGGTGCGGATCGGGATCCCGGTGGCACGGAGAAGGTCGTTGAACGGATCGTCGTCGGACACGGGAACGACCGCCAGCGTGTCCGCGCCCGCCGCGGCGACGACCCGTGCCACGTTCACGCCCTTGCCGCCGGCGTCTTCACGGGCGGCGCGGGCCGGTTGCACCTCGCCCGGTACCAGCGAGGCGTCGAGGGCCAGGGCGCGGTCGATGGACGGGTTCGCGGTGAGTGTGACGATCATGCGACCCAGACCTCCGAGTCGGCGCGGTCCAGGGCTTCTCGCAGGGCCACCGGCGGAGCCGAGTCGGATACGAGGACGTCGATGTCGGACAACCCCGCGAAGCGAACCAGGAGTTCGGCACCGAACTTCTCGGAGTCGGTGACCACGACGACGCGCCGGGCGGCGGCGATGATGGCCGCCTTCACCGCGGCCTCGTCGGAATCGGGGGTGCTGAGGCCGAAGTCTTCGCTGAGGCCGTTCGTTCCCACGAACGCCACATCGGGCCGGAGGTGGGCGATCGACGCCACCGTCTCGGCGCCCACGGCTGCGGCCGTCAGACCGCGCACCCGCCCGCCGATGACCGTGAGCCCGAGGTCTGATCCGGCGAGGTCGTGAGCGATGGTCATCGAGTGGGTGACGATCTCAGCGCTTCCCCCCGACGACGCGAGGTGAGCGGGGAGAGCAGCGGCGACGGCACCGGTGGTCGTGCCGGCGTCGAGGTAGACCGAGCCGCGAAACCCCGACTCGAGCACCTGCGCCGCGCGGGCACCGATGGCGAGTTTCGCGTCACCCCGCCGCAGCAGTCGCTCCGAGACCGGAATCTCGACCGTGCTGCCCCGGTCGGTCGCCACCGCACCGCCGTGAACCCGGCGCAGCATGCCGGCCTCTTCGAGGAGAGCGAGATCGCGGCGAACGGTCTCGGTGGTCACGCCGAAGCGGGCGGCCAGATCGACGACGACGACTCGGCCTTCCTGCGAGAGCAGGCGCCCGACGAGCTCTTGTCGCTCCATTGCGTACATCGTGGTCCTCCCGATGGAATTCCCACACGATACAACACATATGCAACGAAAGCCACACCAAACCACAGATGCGCCGGGGAGGCGCCGTCGATCTACAGATCGGTGTCGGCCGTACGCTCCCACACCTGCACGCGATCGCCCGACAACACGTAACGGATGACACTGCCCGTGGGGAGTCCGCGCGCGATGTCGTCGGGCGTTCCGTCGTAGATGACGACGTCGACCGTCGGGTCGAGGCCCCTGGGGGTGCAGCTCACACCGGCCGGCCCGTGGGAGCCCGCGTAGATCGCCAGGCACCGCTGGCCGTTCGACGCGGTCAAGACCCAGGTTCTCAGCGAGTAGTAGCTGTCGTACTCGCGGATACCGTCGGTGTCGACGCCGAACGCCCGCAGCGCCTGGGCTTCGATCACCCCGAGCCGCGTCTCGCCGTCGACCGACACCACCGGCCCGAGAGTGACGTCGGGCTGCGGCCCGACCCACTGCGACACTCCCCAGATGCCCGCGCCGACCACGGCCGCCGCCACCGCCACCGCGATCCACCGGCGCCGTGGAAGGCGCACCGTCAGCGGTTCCCCGTCGGTCGCGCCATCGTCGTCGCCATCAGCGGGCGAGCGCATCGGTGCGGATCCTTCTTCGGAGACCGAACGCGCCGTCACCGCGACGATGCGCGTCGATCCGCGGTCAACCGCGGAGACCCGCGTGAGGGGAAACCGCCGAGCCGCTTCGAGCTGCTCCATCCGGGTGACGCCGTCGGGCCCGATGTCGGGGTGGGGGCCGTAAGCGCGCGATCTGAGGTCTGCGAGCTCGCGGACCTCGTCAGGCGTCAGCGCCGGCGCGTCCATACGTCCATTATCGAGCGGCCACCGGGGGCGAGGGCCGATGCGAGGTGGGCCCCACCGCGCCGTTATCGGACGGTCAGTGTCACCGGTTCGGAACCCCCGACGGAGAGCGTCGCTGAGCCCGCGCCGCTGACGGCGGGTACCTGCACCTCGACGCGGATGCGCCCCTCGCTGTCGGGCACCGCCATCGCGACTTCGTCCTCGTGATCGCCGAGGCGCCACATCACCCGTTGCGCCGGTTGCGCCTCGGGCGTGGGCGGCGCCTCGCAGCCGTTGAGACTGTCGTGGCACTCCATGAAGCCGTCGCCGGTGATCACCACGGTGTCACCCGGTCGCGCGACCTCCGGACTGACCCTCACTTGCGGAGCAGCGCACGAGGCCGAGGAGGTCGCGCCACTGAAACACCCCGCGACGCAACCGGTCATGCTCAACGCGCCGACGACGACGATCGTGATCACCGCGGCCACTCGGTGGGCTACAGCATCCGCACAGCTCATCGTCGACCCCCACCGTAGACGGTAGCCCGCGCACGGGGTGAGCGGAAGGTTTCGTGCCTTGGCCAAGAAACGAAAAACCCCGCCTGAGCGGGGTTTTTTCGAAGCTGGGGTACCTGGACTCGAACCAAGAACAACGGTACCAGAAACCGCCGTGTTGCCAATTACACCATACCCCACCGTGTTGACACACAGTGTCACGACCGAAACCGTGCCGACGATCAAGTCTAGACGACGCTGACGGCCCCGCCAAACCCAGACGGCTTACGACGCCAGATGCTCGACCAGCGCACCGAGCCGACGGATCGATTCGGTCTTGCCGAGCAACTCCATCGATTCGAACAACGGCGGCGAGATCCGGCGCCCGGTCAGCGCGACGCGGGGCGGGCCGTAGGCGACACGCGGCTTGAGTCCGAGCTCCTCGACCAGCGCGCGGGCCAATGCCTCTTGCACGGCCGCGGCCGTGAACTCGACCTCCGGGACGAGCTCGAGCGCGGCGGCCGACGCCACGAGCACTTCGCCCGCGTTCGCAGGCAGGCCCTTCATGGCGTCGTCCTGGTAGGTGATGTCGTTCGTGAAGAGGAAGCCCAACATGCCGGGAACCTCGCCGAGCAGCTGCACCCGCTCCTGCACGAGAGGGGCGGATGCGGCGATGATCGCCGTCTGCTCGGCGGTCGGGGTGGCGTGGATCGCACCCGCGTCGGCGAGGTAGGGCACGATGCGATCCGCGAAGTCCGCAGCATCCAGCATGCGAATGTGGTCGCCGTTGATCGACTCGGCCTTCTTCTGATCGAATCGCGCGGGGTTCGGGTTCACATCGGCGATGTCGAAGGCGGCGATGAGCTCATCGAGCGAGAACACGTCACGATCGGCGGCGATCGACCAACCGAGAAGAGCTAGGTAATTCAGCAGCCCCTCGTGGATGAACCCCTTCTCACGCTGCAGGAACAGGTCGGCCTCGGGGTCGCGCTTCGAGAGCTTCTTGTTGCCGGTCTCGCCTAGGACCAGCGGCATGTGACCGAAGCGCGGCACGAAGTCGGTGACTCCGGCCTCGATCAAGGCGCGGTACAGCGACAGCTGGCGGGCGGTCGACGGCATGAGGTCTTCGCCGCGGATCACGTGCGTGATGCCCATGAGCGCGTCGTCGAGCGGATTCACGAAGGTGTAGAGCGGCACTCCCCCGGCTCGGACGATGACGAAGTCGGGAAACGAGCCGGCCGGGAAGGTGACCTCGCCGCGCACCAGATCGACATAGGTGAGGTCTTCGTCGGGCACGCGCAGGCGCCAGGCGGGCTCGCGGCCTTCAGCGCGGAAGGCGGCCTTCTGCTCGTCGGTCAGGTCGCGGTCGTAGTTGTCGTAGCCGAGCTGCTTGGCGCGCCCGTTCTCGGCGTTCCGTGCATCGATCTCCTCGGCGTTCGAGTAGCTCTCGTACACGACGCCGGCGGCGACGAGCTTCGCGAGCACCTCGCGATAGATCTCGTGGCGCTGCGACTGTCGGTACGGAGCGTGGGGCCCGCCGACCTCGACACCCTCGTCCCAATCGATGCGCAGCCAGCGCAGCGCGTCGAGGAGCTGCGCGTAGCTCTCTTCGCTGTCGCGCGCAGCATCCGTGTCTTCGATACGGAAAATGAGCTTGCCGCCGTGGTGCCGGGCGAACGCCCAGTTGAACAAGGCGGTGCGGATGAGACCGACGTGCGGCAGCCCTGTGGGGCTGGGGCAGAAGCGGACGCGGACGTCGGCTCCGGTGGCGGTCGTGGTGCGGGGATCGGGCGAGGAAGGCATCGCCGTCCAGCTTAGTTCGCGCCGACTCGAGCCACGTCGTGGGGTCTGCCCGCCCACGCGATCGGAAGAAGCGCCGCGGTGGCGATGACGAAGGCGAGGGCGGTCAGGGCGAGCCCGCCGTAGCCGATGCCTCCGAGCACGAAGCCGGCGGCCACGGCCCCCGCGGCACCCACCATGCTCATCGCGAAGTCACTGAAGCCCTGGCGGCGGGTGCGGAGCCGCTCGGCCGACGATTCTGTGAGCAGGGCGGAACCCGAGACGGTGGTCGCGCTCCACCCGGCGCCGAGGAGCACCAGCGCAACCGTCACCGCGGGCATGCTGTCGGCACCCACCGCTGCCACGACGAGCGACGCCGCGAGCAGAACCTGGCCGATGAAGATCGTCGGCGCACGCCCCAGACGATCGGCGAGGATGCCGAAGATCGGCGCCAGGGCGTACATGCCGGCCACGTGAAGGCTCAGCGTGAGACCGACGATCGAGAGGGACGCGCCGTGATGCAGAAGGTGCACGGGGGTCATCGCCATGACCGACACCATGACGACATGGGCGGCAGCGATCGCGAAGATCGCGTAACGCGCGCGGACGGGCCGATCGAGACGCTCGAGGCGGACGCCGACCGATGTCTCGGCCTCCCGTGCGGTGATCTTCTGCGCGAGGAGGAGGGGGTCGGGGCGCAACGCGATCAGGTAGAGGGCGATGCCGAGCACCTGACCCACGATGGTGAAGAGGTAGGGCCCGGTGAGCGGGGGCATTCCGACGACCGATCCCAGCGCTTCGCCGGGGCCCGCCAGGTTGGGCCCGAGCACGGCGCCGATCGTCGTCGACCAGACGACGAGCGACAGCGAGCGGCCACGGGTGGCGTCGGTGGCGAGGTCAGTCGCAGCGAACCGCGACTGCAGGTTGGCGGCCTGACCACCACCGACGAGAGCGAAGGCGAACAGCAGCAGGGGGAAGACCTGCGCCGACGTCGCCGCGACGACGAGCACGACACCGGCCAGGGCGATCGTCATACCCGTCGCGAGCGAGACGGCCCGACCGCGTCGCCGCGCGAAGGCCGCGAGCGGAATCGCGAAGAGCGCCGTACCGAACGTCACTGCGGCGGTGGCGAGGCCGGCGAAGGCTTCGTCGCCCGAAACCTCCGCCGCCAACACCGCGCCGAACGAGAGCGTGGCGCCGAAAGCGATGCCGCCGAGAATCTGGCCGAGCGCGAGCACCAGAACGGTGCGCCGCTGCACCCGGGCGAGATCGAGCCCGTCGACTGCGTGAGGGTCAGGCATCCCGCGCGGTGTTGCGCAGAATCCCCAGCCCGGTGATCTCGACCTCGATCACATCACCGGCCGAGAACGCGCCGACGCCGGCGGGCGTACCCGTGAGAATGACGTCGCCCGGCAAGAGCGTGAAGGCCGCCGACGCATAGGCGATGATGTCGGGAACAGAGTGGATCATCGAGGCGACGGGTGCCTCCTGCACCACAGCGCCGTTGAGGCGGGTCGTCACCGTCGCCGACGCGGGGTCGAACTCGGTCTCGATCGCCGGGCCGAGGGGGCAGAAGGTGTCGAACCCCTTTGCGCGGGCCCACTGGCCGTCGCTGCGCTGCAGGTCGCGGGCGGTGACGTCGTTGGCGATCGTGTAACCGAAGACGTAGTCGAGCGCCTGCGCGGCCGGCACGTTCTTCGCGATACGACCGATGACGACGGCGAGCTCGCCCTCGTACTCGGTCTGCTGCGACTGCACCGGGCGCACGATGGTGTCGTTCGGGCCGATCACCGACGTGTTCGGCTTGAGGAACAGCAACGGCTCCTTCGGTGCTTCGCCGCCCATCTCGGCGGCGTGGTCGGCGTAGTTCTTGCCGACGCAGACGACCTTCGAGCGGGGAATGACCGGTGCCAGCAGAGCGATGTCGGCGATCGGCACCCGCTCCCCCGTCGTCTCGTAGCCGGCGAACATCGGATCGCCCGCGAGGACGACCAACTCCGTCCCGTCGACGATGCCGTAGCGGATGCCGTCCTGGTGGCTGAAGCGCGCGATTCTCACCCGTTCACCCTACCCAGCCCTCCCGGACGCTTCGACAAGCTCAGCGACCGGGAGGGCGGTCGCCAGCCGGTCCCTGAGCTCGCCGAAGGGTCGGTCAGGCGTCGAGGCGGAGCAGCCAGCCGTGCTTGTCTTCGGCGCGGCCGTACTGGATGTCGGTGAGTTCCTGGCGCAGTTCGAGGGCGAGCGTGCCGGTGGGCTGCTCGTCGAAGAAGTCGCGGCCCTTCAGCACACCGATCGGGGTCACGACGGCGGCGGTACCGCAGGCGAAGACCTCGGCGATCTCCCCGGAGGCGACGCCTTCGCGCCACTCGGCGAGGGATACGGCGCGACCCTCGACCTTGTGCCCGCGGTCGATCGCGAGCTGCAGGATCGAGTCGCGCGTGATGCCCTCGAGGATCGACTCCGACTGCGGGGTGACGATCCGTCCGTCCTTGTAGACGAAGACGATGTTCATGCCGCCGAGTTCTTCGACGTTGCGCTCCTCGTCGAGGAAGACGACCTGATCGCACTCGTGCTCGTACGCCTCCGACTGCGGCAGCAGGCTCGCGGCGTAGTTGCCGCCCGTCTTGGCCGCCCCCGTGCCCCCCTTGCCGGCCCGCGAGTACTCCTCGCTGAGCCAGATCGACACGGGCTGCACGCCGCCCTTGAAGTAGGCGCCGGCGGGGCTCGCGATGACGTAGTAGTTCACCTTGTGCGCCGGGCGCACCCCCAGGAACGCCTCTTTCGCGAACATGAAGGGACGCAGGTACAGGCTCTGGTCATCGCCCGTCGGCACCCACGCCGAGTCGACGGCGACGAGTTCGCGCAGCGACTGGATGAAGTACGGCGTCGGGAGCTCGGGGAGGGCGAGTCGACGAGCGCTCCGCTGCATCCGGCGGGCGTTCTGGTCGGGCCGGAAGGTGTGGATCGAGCCGTCGGCGTGACGGTAGGCCTTGATGCCCTCGAAGACCTCCTGGCCGTAGTGCAGCACCGCCGCGGCCGGGTCGAGCGAGATCGGGCCGTAGGGCTGCACCCGGGGGCGGTGCCAGCCCCCGCCGACCGACCAGCACACGTCGACCATGTGGTCGGTGAAGTTGGTGCCGAAGCCGGGGTTGGCGAGGATGGCGTCGCGCTCTGCCGGGCTCTTCGCCTGCAGGTTGCGCCTGACGAGGAACGCGAGCGGGTCGAGTCCGGTGTCGGGATCGGTGTCGATGGTAGTCATGTCACGTCTTTCATGCCGGGCCACCGCGGCGGCGATCAGCGGGCGAGCCCGCACTGTCAGGTTACGCCCGGAGGCGGGCGGCGATGGCGTCGCCGATCTCGGCGGTGGTGCGAGGGGAACCGTCGCGCGCCGCGATGTCGTCTTCGGCCGCGCGGGTCACGCGTGCGGCTTCGGCCTGCAGCCCGAGGTGATCGAGCAAGAGCGAGACCGAGAGGATCGCGGCCGTGGGATCGGCCTTCTGCTGTCCTGCGATGTCGGGCGCCGATCCGTGCACGGGCTCGAACATCGAGGGGAACGCGCCGCCGGGGTTGATGTTCCCCGAGGCTGCGAGACCGATGCCACCGGTGACGGCGCCGGCCAAGTCTGTGAGGATGTCGCCGAAGAGGTTGTCGGTGACGATGACGTCGAAGCGACCCGGGTTCGTGACCAGGAAGATGGTTGCCGCGTCGACGTGAAGGTAGTCTACGGCGACGTCGGGATGCTGCGACGCCACCTCGTCGACGAGGCGCTTCCACAGGCCGCCGGAGTGCACGAGGACGTTGGTCTTGTGCACGAGGGTGAGCTTCTTGCTCCGCCGCTCGGCGAGGTCGAACGCGTAGCGCACGACCCTCTCGACGCCGTAGGCCGTGTTCACCGAGGTCTCGTTCGCGATCTCGTGCGGGGTTCCGACGCGGATCGCCCCGCCGTTGCCGACGTAAGGCCCCTCGGTACCCTCGCGCACCACGACGAAGTCGACCTCGCCCGGGTCGGCGAGCGGGCCGGGCGCCCCGGGGTAGAGCTTCGACGGGCGGAGGTTGACGTAGTGGTCGAGCGCGAAACGCAGCCGCAGCAGCAACCCGCGCTCGATGTTCGCGTTCTTCAGCCGCGGATCGCCGGGCGTCCCGCCCACCGCGCCGAGCAGAATCGCATCGTGCGCGCCGATGGCGGCGAGGTCTGCGTCGGTGAGGGTATCCCCCGTATCGAGAAAACGCCCCGCCCCCAGTGCGAACCGGGTGCGCTCGAACACCACGCCGGAAGCGGCGGTCGCAGCATCCAGAACCTTCTCGGCCTCGGCGATGACCTCGGGCCCGATTCCGTCGCCCGGGATGACCGCGAGTTTCACGACACGAGACGGGGTAGTTTCCACAGCGGAGTGCTCCTTGCAGGGGGAGCCGCGTGCGTCAGTCTCTGCGGCTGCGAGACGTCGCGGCTTTCGACCCTTTCAGAGTAGTGGCCGCCACGACCGCCGCCACGATGATGAGCGCGGCACCGATGAACGACGTCACGACGACCCCGGAGTCGAAGGCGTGGGCGGCCGCCTGCCGCAGAGCATCGGCGACTTCGGGCGAAAGACCCTCGGCGGCGCTCATCGCACCGGCGAGCGTCTCGCGCGACGCGTCGGCAGCTTCTGCGGGAACGCCCGCGGGCAGCACGAGCTGGGCGCGGTAGGCAGCGGTCAAGATGCCGCCCAGCACCGCGGTTCCGAGAACGGCGCCGAGTTCGTAGGCCGTCTCCGACACGGCACTCGCGGCGCCGGCCTTCTCGCCCGGAGCGCTCGCGAGGATCAGTTCGTTGCTGACCGTCTCGGCGGCACCGATCCCGAGACCGAGCGCGACGAACGCGAGGACGAGCAGGCCGAGCTCCGCGGTCGACACCGCCACGAGCACGTATCCGACGGCCGAGAACGTCAGTGCGACCGGCACGATCACCCGAGGAGGGAAGCGCTTCGCGATCGGAACGATGAGCAGCCCCGACACGATCATGGCGACGAGTCCGGGCACGAGGGCGAAGCCCGACTCCATCGGGCTGAGACCGACGATCAGTTGCAGGTGCTGCGCGACGAAGTAGAGGAAGCCGACCAGGCCGACGACGCTCAGAAGGTTCACGACGATGGCACCGCTGAAGGTTCCTCGACGGAAGAGCGACATGTCGAGCATGGGGGTGGTCAGACCCCGCTGGCGGCGGACGAACAGCACGCCGAAGAACACGCCCACCGCGAAGAGTACGGGGATCATCGGCACGATTCCCTCGACCGCGAGTTCCTTGATGCCGTAGACGATCGGGATCATCGTCGCGAGCGACAGCACGATGCTCAGCGCGTCGAATCGACCCGGGTGGGGGTCGCGGCTCTCGGGCACGAGGAAGGGTGCGAGCACGAGAAGCGGGATGAGCACCGGCACCGACAAGAGGAAGACCGAGCCCCATTCGAAGTGCTCGAGAAGGAACCCGCCGACGATCGGGCCCAGGGCGGAGCCCGCAGAGAACCCGGCGGCCCAGATCGCGATCGCGATGCGGCGCTGGTCGCGGTTCGCGAAGATCGTGCGCAGCAGTGACAGGGTCGACGGCATCAGCATGGCGCCGAAGACACCCATGCCGGCCCGTGCGGCGATCAGCAGGATCGCGCTCGGAGCGAAGGCGGCGAGCACCGACACCACGCCGAAGCCGGTGGCGCCGATCAACAGCATCCGTCGCCTGCCGAATCGGTCGCCGAGCGTACCCATCGTCACGAGCAGCGCGGCGAGTACGAGCGCGTAGGCGTCGACGATCCACAGCTGCTCGATGCTCGTCGGAGCCAGGTCGGAGGCGATCGACGGCAGCGCGAAGCTCAGCACCGTGTTGTCGACCGAGACCAGGATCACCGGAAGCATCAGCACCGCGAGTGCGAGCCATCCGCGCCAGGTGGCGCGAGGGACGTTCACCGTCGAGGTGGGCTGGGTGAGGGTGGTGCTGGCCATGATCTCTCTGCGCTTCCGTATATAAACCGTCTAGCCGGTATAGTATCAGAGGAACGACGTCCTTCTCTAGCTACGATCGGGATCATGAGCCGCCCACCCCACGCCCGCGAGAGCGTGCTCGACGCCTTCGCCCGCATCCTCGCCGACGACGGCGAGCGAGCGGCGACGATGGATGCCACCGCCCGCGCCGCCGGGGTCTCCAAAGGCGGTCTGCTCTACCACTTCGGTTCGAAGGATGCGCTCGAAGCCGGTCTGCTCGAGCGCCTGGAGACGCTCGCCCTCGATGACATCGAAGAGATCAAGAACGCCCCCGAGGGGCCGGTCGCCGCCTTCATGCGCACGTCGATCCACACCGGTTCGCCGCTCGATCAGGCCATCGTCGCCGTCTCGCGTCTGGCGCAGAACGGCAACTCCCCCGCCGTCGAGGCACTCCGTCGCGTCCGCGTGCTGTGGGAGGAGGCGCTCCGCCCCCAGGCCCGCGACGAGACCGCGCTGCAGTTGATCCTGCTCGTGAGCGACGGCCTCTACTTCAACAACGCCTTGACCGTCGGGTCTGTGCCCGGCCAGCAGCTCGACGGCGACCAGATCGCCGCGCTGATCCGCCTGGTCGAAGAGTCGACCAATCGGACGCCGACCGCGTAAGGGCCGGGCGGATGCTGCGCGCCGCGCCGCGCGCGAGGGTCAGGCCTCGGTGATCTCGATCTGCCGGAAGAGATCGGCGCCGACAGCCGCGCCCATTTCGGCGAGGAGCTCGTCGGGCACCGGCGAGTCGACCGTGAGGACCGAGAGCGCGCGGCCCCCGGCATCGGCGTGGGCGACCTGGAGTCCCTCGATGTTGATCTCGACATCGCCGAGCTTGCGAGCGTAGATCGCAACGATTCCCGGGCGATCGGCGTAACGCATGACGATGTGGTGACGCTCGATCGGCACCTCGATCTCGAAACCGTTGATGTCGACGATCTTCGGCACCATGCGGGTACCCGCGAGGGTGCCCGACACGCTGAGCACGGAGCCGTCGGAGAGCGTTCCGCGCAGCGTCGTGAGGTTGCGGTAGAGCGGGCTCTCGGCCTCGACGATCAGCCGGGTCTCGATGCCGCGCTGCTCGGCGAACAGCGGCGCGTTCACGTACGACACGCTTTCGCTGACGATGTTGGCGAGGATCCCCTTGAGAGCCGCGAGACGGTAGACGCTCACGTCGTAGTTCGCGAGCTCGCCGCGCACCTCGATGTCGAGGTTCGTCAGGGCCCCCTGCGCGAGGCCGGTGAAGAACTGTCCGAGCGACTCCACGAGCGCGATGCCGGGGCGGACGAACGGATCGATGACTCCGCCGGCGACGTTCACCGCATCGGGGACGAGGTCGCCCTCGAGGGCGAGCTTGACCGACCGGGCGACCGAGACGCCCGCCTTCTCCTGCGCTTCGTCGGTCGAGGCGCCGAGGTGCGGGGTGACGACGACGTTCGGCAGGCCGAGGAGGCGGGCGGCAGGGCCGTCCGCAGCCGGCGGCTCGGTGGTGAAGACGTCGAGACCAGCGCCGGCGATCTCCCCGGCGGTGAGCGCGTCGAAGAGGGCCGCTTCGTCGACGAGTCCGCCGCGGGCGACGTTCACGACGTAGGCGGTCGGCTTCATGCGACGCAGCTGCTCGGCGCCGATCATCCCCGTGGTCTCGGGGGTTTTGGGCATGTGGATGGTGACGAAATCGCTCTGCGCGAGCAGCTCGTCGAGGGTCAGCAGTTCGACGTCGAGCTGCTGCGCACGCGCACTCGTGACGTACGGGTCGTAGGCGACGACGCGCATGTCGAAGGCCTGCAGGCGCGCGGCGATGAGCGCACCGATGCGGCCGAGGCCGATGATGCCGATCGTCTTCTCGAACAGCTCGGTGCCGGTGAACGAGCTGCGCTTCCAGGCGCCGGTCGCGAGCGATGCGTGAGCCGCCGGGATGTGGCGGGCAAGGCTCAGAATGTGACCGACCGTGAGCTCGGCGGCCGAGATGATGTTCGACGTCGGCGCGTTGACGACCATGACGCCGGCGGTGGTGGCGGCCTTGATGTCGACGTTGTCGAGTCCGACGCCGGCACGAGCGACGACCTTCAGCTCGGGCGCCGCCGCGAACGCTTCGGCGTCGACCTTCGTCGCTGAGCGGACCAGGATCGCGTGTGCGTCGGACAGCGCGGACAGGAGCGCGGGGCGATCCGTTCCGTCGACGTGGCGCACGTCGAAGTCGGGCCCGAGCGCATCGATCGTGGCGGGTGAGAGTTCTTCGGCGATGAGGACGACGGGCTTCGTCACAGAGGGATCCTTCGGCAGTACGAGAGTGCGGTGGATGCCGCGCCGCGTCGGTCGCATGACCGCGGGCACGGGTTGGGCCAGCTTATCGCGGCCCGCCACGGCCTCCGGATCGTGTGACGCCCGGCGGCACGGCTCCCGCGTGAGGCCGGTCCCTGAACCTGGCGAAGGGCCCGGAGCCGCTGAGCCCGGTCCCCGAGCCTGCCGAAGGGCCCGGATGCCTCCGCGCTCAGCCGCCGTAGATCGAGAACGACACCACGCCGTACGCGACGATGTTGACCCAGAACACGAACGACAGCGTCCAGCCGGTCACGAAGACGAGCGCGAATTCCCACGTCTTGCGCCGGTGGCCCAGGGCGTAGGCCGCGCCGAAGGCGACGATCGGAAACGCAACGGCGGCCAGGTGGACGAACCATCCGTAGCCGTTGAGCCCGAGTGGCCCGGTGACCTGGCGCACGAGCAGGTCGACCGCGTTCCAGACGATGTACGAGTAGAGCAGCCCGGCGATTCCGGCGATCGCGACCGTCAGCCACACCGGGCGACGCCGCGGGGAAGTCGCAGCATCCGTGGTCATCAGATCGCCCCCGTGAAGATGAACGGCCACGGCACGAGCAGCACGATGCCCGCCACGAGCCAGGCGAAACGCACCCAGGTCGCCGAGCGGCGAGTGAGGGCGAAGGCGGTGGCGAACCAGACCAGAGGCGCGGCGGCCGCTGCGAACGTCGCGAGGGTGAGCATCACCGACGCCACCGGAAGGCCGCCCAGCGCCTGCAGACGGAGGCCCGCGATGAACCACCCGATGGCGAAGAACAGGTAGGCGCCGGCGATCAGTCCGAGCGACACGAGCGCGACGTTCCCCAGACCTGCCCGCTCTTCCTCGTCGGGGGCGACCGCCGGTTCGCGCGTCACAGGCGGGGCGGGAGGCGCAGCATCCGCCACCCGTTCTTCCACCGGGGCCCGCGGCAGATCGGCACCGACGTCGAGGGTGGGGTCGTCGTCGCCGTCCCAACTCAGGGCATCGTCGTCACGGCGGGCAGTCACTCCCCCAGAATAACCGCCGGTCCGATCTCAGTCGCCCGACACCGAGACGCGCAGGGCGTCGACGTCGCCGCGCACGCGGCGGCCGCGTTCGCCGACCCGGTCGACGGCAGCGAGCGGATCGTCGTGGTTCTTGTCTTCGTCGGGAGCGTGCTTGCGCGCGAGCCGCACGTTCGCGCGCAGATTGATCAGCGCGGCACCGAGGCCGGCGGCGAGGGCCTCAGACGCCACGCCCGTGTCGGCGACGAGGTGCGGATTGCCGACCTCGGCGACGACGCGGAGTTCGGCGGCGAGAGCCATACCGATCTCGGCCAGCTCGGCCGACGAGGCCGATGCTGCGACGGCTTCACGGTGCAGGCGGATGCTGCGCTCCGGCCCCTCCGCCGCCAGAGCAGCGCCGAGGGCGACGGAACGGACCCCGTCTTCGTACGACGCGGCGAGAGCCCGTTCGCGCAGCACCGCGACCCGCTCTGCGGCCGCCGCGGCGGCCGGTTCGTCGGGCGTGTAGCCGCAGACCATGTGCAGCAGCGCCGCGGCGAGCCCCATCATGACGCCGGCCGCAGACCCCCCGCCCGGGGCGCCATTCGGCTCGGCGAGCTTCGCGAGCCAGGTGTCGAGTCCGAGGGAGGTGGGCACGTCGGGGTCGGCCTGCATGCCGCCACCCTAGCCCCGGCGCCCGGCTCTCGCCCTTTCTCGGGCGGGTCGCGCCTCGCCCCCCGCACGAACTCAGGCTGAACCGCCCACCCGCACCGTCGTTACGCAAAAGCCCGACCGCTCGCGCGCATCGAGCCCGAGTTAGTGCGCGCGCGGGGCGCGCACGCGGCCGAACCCGGGCCGGGCCCGGGGCCGGGGTATCCCCCGCACTAACTCAGGCTGAACCGCCCACCGGCGCGACCAATACAGGCATCCCCGCCTCTACCCGCCCATCCAGCCTGAATTAGTGCACGCGCCCGGCGCGCACGCGCAAGCGCCGCACGCGCCCGGCGCGCACGCGCAAGCCCCGCACAGCGTGCAGACGCACCCGGGCAGCACGAAGCCCCGGCCGCGTCAGCGACCGGGGCTTCGTCGGAGGTCAGCGCGCGGCGCTTCCCTCGGTGTAGTCGGTGTCGGTCTGCTTCCAGGCGAAGAGCGAACGCAGCTCTTTACCGGTCGCCTCGATCGGGTGGCCGGCGGCCTTCTCGCGGAGGGCGAGGAACTCGGGGGCTCCGGCGTCCTGGTCGGCGATGAAGCGCTTGGCGAAGGCACCCGACTGGATGTCGCCGAGCACGGCCTGCATGTTCTCCTTGACGCGCTCGTCGATGACGCGCGGGCCCGAGACGTAGTCGCCGTACTCAGCGGTGTCGGAGACCGACCAGCGCTGCTTGGCGATGCCGCCCTCCCACATGAGGTCGACGATGAGCTTCAGCTCGTGCAGCACCTCGAAGTAGGCGATCTCGGGCTGGTAGCCGGCCTCGGTGAGGGTCTCGAAGCCGTACGACACGAGCTGCGAGACGCCGCCGCAGAGAACGGCCTGCTCGCCGAAGAGATCGGTCTCGGTCTCTTCGGTGAACGTGGTCTTGATGACACCGGCGCGCGTGCCGCCGATGGCCTTCGCGTACGACTTCGCGACATCCCAAGCCTGGCCCGATGCGTCGCTCTCGACCGCGATGATGTCGGGGATACCGCGCCCGGCGACGAACTCGCGGCGCACCGTGTGTCCCGGAGCCTTCGGTGCGATGAGGATGACGTCGACACCCTCGGGGGCGTCGATGTAGCCGAAGCGGATGTTGAAGCCGTGGGCGAACGCGAGCGTCTTGCCGGGGGTCAGCTTGTCTTTGATCGACTCGGTGAAGATCGAGCGCTGGTGCTGGTCGGGCGCGAGGATCATGATCAGGTCGGCCCACTCGGTGGCTTCGGCGACCGACTTGACCTCGAAGCCGTCTTCCTGTGCCTTGGCGGCCGACTTCGAGCCGTCCTTGAGCGCGATGATGACCTCGACACCCGAGTCGCGCAGGTTCTGCGCGTGAGCGTGGCCCTGCGAGCCGTAGCCGACGATCGCGACCTTCTTGCCCTGGATGAGCGACAGGTCGGCGTCGTCGTCGTAGAAGATCTCTGCCATTTCGGTGTTTCTCCTTGTTTGGGGTGGAAAGTCAGCCGCGCAGAACGCGCTCGGTGATGCTCTTGCCGCCGCGGCCGATGGCGAGCAGGCCCGACTGCGCCTGCTCTTTGATGCCGAACGGCTCGAGCGCGCGCAGGAAGGCCTCGACCTTGCCGTGGTCGCCCGTGATCTCGGCGACGATCGCGTCGGGGGCGTAGTCGACGACCGACGCACGGAAGAGGCCGACGACCTCGAGCACGTTCGACCGCGTCGAGTTGTCGGCGCGCACCTTCACGAGGATGTGCTCACGCTGAACGGATGCTGCCGGGTCGAGCTCGACGATCTTGATCACGTTGATCAGCTTGTTCAGCTGCTTCGTGACCTGCTCGAGCGGAAGACCTTCGACGTCGACCACGATCGTGATCCGCGAGAGGCCTGCGACTTCGGTCACACCCACCGCGAGCGACTGGATGTTGAAGCCGCGACGGGCGAAGAGCCCGGCGACGCGGGTCAGAAGCCCCGGCTTGTCCTCGACGAGGAGGCTCAGCACGTGTCTTGCCATGTCGATCCCCCTCAGTCTTCCTGGTCGAACGACGGAGCGTGCTCGCGGGCGTACTGCACATAGCTGTTGCTGACGCCCTGCGGCACCATCGGCCACACCATGGCGTCGGCGCTGACCACGAAATCGATCACGACGGGGCGATCGTTGGTCTCGAGAGCGAGCTTGATGGCAGCGTCCACTTCGTCTTCACGCTCGACGCGGATGGCGAGGCAGCCGTAGGCGTCGGCGAGCTTCACGAAGTCGGGAACGCGAACACTGCCGTGGCCGGTGTTCAGGTCGGTGTTCGAGTAGCGACCGTCGTAGAACAGCGTCTGCCACTGGCGCACCATGCCGAGCGAGGAGTTGTTGATGATCGCGACCTTGATCGGGATGTTGTTGATCGTGCAGGTCGCGAGCTCCTGGTTGGTCATCTGGAAGCATCCGTCGCCGTCGATCGCCCAGACCACGCGGTCGGGTTCGGCGACCTTGGCTCCCATGGCCGCCGGGACGGAGTAGCCCATCGTGCCCGCGCCGCCGGAGTTCAGCCAGGAGTTCGGACGCTCGTACTTGATGAACTGGGCCGACCACATCTGGTGCTGGCCCACGCCCGAGGCGAAGATGCCCTCGGGGCCGGTAAGTTCACCGATCCGCTGGATCACGTATTGCGGAGCGAGCAGACCGTCGGTCGTCGGCGCGTAGCCGAGCGGGAACTCCGTGCGGAGCCCCTCGAGGAACGACCA
Organism: Microbacterium shimangi; assembly: GCF_043556445.1. Lineage (NCBI taxonomy): Bacteria > Bacillati > Actinomycetota > Actinomycetes > Micrococcales > Microbacteriaceae > Microbacterium > Microbacterium shimangi. Next base: position 406,117 of record NZ_JBIGII010000004.1, on the reverse strand, counting down.
CCATTCTTCGATGTCGGGTTTCGCGTCGCCGATCACGCCGCGGAAAGCGGCCTCGAGGTCGACGAGCACGTCCTTGAGGTCGCCCACGATAGGAACGTCGGCCGCGCGGATCTTTCCGATCTCGGCCGGGTCGATGTCGACGTGCACGACCTGTGCGTGCGGGGCGAACAATGCGGCCTTGCCGGTGACGCGATCGTCGAAGCGGGCGCCGAGCGAAACGAGCAGGTCGGCCTCCTGCAGGGCGAGAACGGCGGGCACCGTGCCGTGCATACCCGGCATTCCGAGCTGCTGCGGATGGGAATCGGGGAACGCACCCCGCGCCATCAACGTCGTGACGACGGGCGCACCCGTGGCTTCGGCGAGAGCGAGGAGTTCGTCCGACGCCCGCGAGCGGATGATGCCGCCACCGACGTACAGCACCGGCTTCTTGGCGCTGGCCAGGAGCTGCGCTGCAGCCTGGATCTGCTTGCCGTGGGCCTTCGTCACCGGGCGGTAGCCCGGCAGATCGATCTTCGGAGGCCAGATGAACGGCGCCTCGGCCTGCTGTGCGTCTTTGGTGATGTCGACGAGCACCGGGCCGGGTCGACCCGTTCCGGCGATCTCGAACGCCGCGGCGATCGCACCGGGGATCTCGGCCGGGTCTTTCACCAGGATCGAGTGCTTCGTGATCGGCATCGTGATGCCGACGATGTCGGCCTCCTGGAAAGCATCCGTTCCCATGAGCGTCGAGAAGACCTGGCCGGTGATGCAGACGATCGGCACCGAGTCCATGTACGCGTCGGCGATCGCGGTCACGAGGTTCGTGGCACCCGGACCCGACGTCGCGATCGCGACGCCGGTACGACCGGATGCTGAGGCGTAACCCTCGGCGGCGTGACCGGCGCCCTGCTCGTGCCGCACCAGGATGTGGCGCAGTTCGGAGCTGTCCATGAGGGGGTCGTAGACGGGGAGGATCGCACCGCCGGGCAAGCCGAAGACGTCGGTGACGCCGATGAGCTCGAGCGAACGGACGACGGCCTGCGCACCGGTGAGGATCGGTGCGGCAGTGGAGCGGGCGGGTGGCCGGGGCAGGGCCGGGGCGACTTCGGAGGACATGGTGAAGCTCCTTGGAGCAGAGATGGGCGGGCCGTCAGCCTGTGACGGCGCCGGTGGCGGCGGACTGCACGAGCTTTGAGTACTTGGCCAGGACGCCACGGGTATAGCGCGGAGGAAGCGGTTCCCAGCCAGAACGGCGGGAACTCAGCTCGGTTTCGTCGACGAGTAGGTCGAGAGTACGAGCCGCGATATCGACCCGTATCAGATCACCATCGCGCACGAAGGCGATGGGACCAGCGTCCACCGCTTCGGGTGCTATGTGGCCGATGCACAGGCCGGTTGTGCCGCCTGAGAATCGTCCGTCCGTCAAGAGTAGTACATCCTTGCCGAGCCCCGCGCCCTTGATGGCGGCGGTGATGGCGAGCATCTCGCGCATCCCGGGGCCACCCTTCGGGCCCTCGTAACGGATGACGACGACATCGCCGGCCTGGATCGATCCAGCTTCCAGCGCATCCATGGCCGAGCGCTCGCGCTCGAACACCCGTGCCGGGCCCTCGAAGACGTTGGCGTCGAATCCGGCCGACTTCACGACGGCCCCTTCGGGAGCGATCGAACCGTGGAGGATCGTGATGCCGCCGGTGGCGTGGATCGGGTTGTCGAGCGTGTGGATGACGGTGCCGTCGACCGGGTCGGGGTCGAGGTCGCGCAGGTTCTCGGCGAGCGTCTTGCCGGTGACCGTGAGGGCGTCGCCGTGCAGGAGCCCCTCGTCGAGCATCGCCTTCATGATGACGGGGATGCCGCCGTGGCGGTCGACGTCGTTCATGACGTACTTGCCGAACGGCTTCATGTCGGCGATGTGGGGCACCTTGTCGCCGATGCGGTTGAAGTCGTGGAGCGACAGCTCGACCTCGGCCTCGTTGGCGATCGCGAGGAGGTGCAGCACGACGTTCGTCGAGCCACCCAGCGCCATCGCCAGGGCGATCGCGTTCTCGAACGCTTCTTTGGTGAGGATGTCGCGCGTGGTGATGCCCAGGCGCAGCAGGTTCACGACGGCCTCGCCCGAGCGGTGCGCGAAGTAGTCGCGGCGGCGATCGGCCGACGGCGGAGCCGCCGACCCGGGCAGGCTGAGTCCGAGCGCCTCGGCGACGGACGCCATGGTGTTCGCGGTGTACATACCGCCGCAGGCTCCCTCACCCGGGGCGATGGCGCACTCGATGCGCTTGAGGTCGGCTTCGCTCATCTTTCCCGCGAGGCACGCGCCGACGGCCTCGAACGAGTCGATGATCGTGACGTCCTTCTCGGTGCCGTCGCTGAGCTTCACCCAGCCCGGTGCGATCGAGCCGGCGTAGAGGAAGACGCTCGAGAGGTCGAGGCGGGCGCTGGCCATCAACATGCCGGGGATCGACTTGTCGCAGCCCGCGAGCAGCACGGATCCGTCGAGCCGCTCGGCCATCATCACCGTCTCGACCGAGTCGGCGATGACCTCGCGCGAGACGAGGGAGAAGTGCATACCCTCGTGACCCATCGAGATGCCGTCGGACACCGAGATGGTTCCGAACTGCAACGGGTAGCCACCGCCGGCGTGGACGCCTTCTTTGGCGCCCTGCGCGAGGCGGTCGAGGCTCAGGTTGCAGGGGGTGATCTCGTTCCAGCTCGACGCGATGCCGATCTGGGGCTTGTCCCAGTCGGCGTCGCCCATGCCGACGGCACGGAGCATTCCGCGTGACGTCGTGGCTTCGATGCCGTCGGTCACCACGCGGCTGCGGGGTTTGATGTCGATGGAGTTGTCGGGGTGGGCCATGCTCGAAGTCTATTCCGGGCGCGCTGCTCGCAGCCGCGCCAGCTCGCCGAGGAGCGCCGCGAAGGCAGGGATGTCGGGAACCGACACCGCAGCCGCCGTTTCGTTGTCGCCGACGTGCACGCCGAGGTCGCCCGCGGTGAGGCTGCGCAGGGCATCTTCGTCGGTCACGTCGTCGCCGGCGAAAAGAACGGCCGTCGCCGCGGTGCGTTCACGGAGCGCCGCGATCGCGGAGTCCTTGCCCTCGTGACGAAAGGCGAACTCCACGATGTTCTGGCCGGTGCGACGACGCCACGTCGGTGCCTGCGCCGCCAGGATCTCGTCGACCGCGGCGTTCGCGGCGGCGCGTGCCGATGCGTCTTCAGCGGTGCGGGTATGAACGGCGAACCCGAAGGTCTTCGGCTCGATCCAGACGCCGGGGTACTCGGCCACGGCGGCCTCGGACGCGGCGAACAACCGGTCGCGCAGGGCGACGTCGGCCGAATCTTCCTGCGGCTCGATCGCTCCCTCTCCGGGCTCCCAATGCTCGGCGCCATGCGAACCCGCGAGCAGCAGGGGCGACGCGTCGCCGTGCTCCGCGATGATCCGCAGGTCTGTGAGACTGCGGCCCGATACGAGGGCCACCACCGTGTCGGGCAGCGCAGCGAGCTCGGAGAGCACCGCGCGGGCCTCCGGCAGCATCCGCGCCTTCATCGGTTCATCGTGGAGGGGCGAAACGGTGCCGTCGAAGTCGACGGCGACCAGAAGACGCGGTGTTGCCGCGAGGGCGCTGAGGCGGGCATCGACGTTCGGCATGATCTCTACTCCCCGACCGTTCCCGGTCCGTGGAAGACCGAGAGCGCCTCGAGGAATTCGCGCGACCAGTCTTCGACGTTGTGTTCGCGAACCCGGCGGCGGAGCGCACGCATGCGCCTCCCCTGCTCGGCCGCGGGCATGTCGATCGCCCGCATGATGGCGTCTTTCAAGCCACCGATGTCGTGGGGGTTGATGTGGATCGCACTGCCGAGCTCGTCGGCGGCGCCGGCGAACTCACTGAGCACCAGCACACCGCGATTGTCGACGCGGCTCGCGACGTACTCCTTCGCGACGAGGTTCATGCCATCGCGCAATGCGGTGATGAGCATGACATCGGCGGCGAGGAAGAGCGCAACCATCTCTTCTCGCGGATAGGCCTGGTGCAGGTAGCGGATGGCGGTGTGGCCCATGTTGTCGTAGTCGCCGTTGACACGGCCGACCGCGAGCTCAATCTCGTCGCGCAACTGCACGTACGCCTCGACCCGCTCCCGGCTCGGGCTCGCGACCTGCACGAGGGTGACGTCGTCGACCGAGACGCGTCCGTCTGCGAGCAGCTCGCCGAAAGCCTTGAGTCGGTGGCGGATGCCCTTGGTGTAGTCGAGACGGTCGACGCCGAGGAGGATCTTCTTCGGGTTGCCGAGGCTCTCGCGGATCTCGGCCGCGCGGGCCTGGATATCAGGACGCTGCGCGAGCTCGATGTAGGAGTCGGCGTCGATCGAGATCGGGAACGCCTTCGCGAGCGCACGGCGCGTGCCGCCCTGGCCGTCGGGCACGGTGATGCCCGAGGCCTTCGTCTCGTAACGCAGCTGGCGGCGCACCGCGCGGGCGAAGTTGCCGGCATCGGCGACGCGCTGGAACCCGATGACGTCGGCGCCGAGCAGCCCCTCGAGCACCTGGCGACGCCAGGGCAGCTGCGAGTACAGACCGTAAGCGGGGAACGGAATGTGATGGAAGTACCCGATCGTGAGGTCGGGGCGGGCATCGCGCAGCATGCGCGGCACGAGCTGCAGCTGGTAGTCCTGCACCCACACGATCGCGTTCTCTTCGGCGACGGCGGCGGCGGCCTCGGCGAAACGCTGGTTGACCCGGACGTACGCCTCCCACCACTGGCGGCGGTATCGCGGAGCCGCGATCACGTCGTGGTACAGCGGCCAGATCGTGTCGTTGGAGAAGCCCTCGTAGTAGTTCTCGATGTCGTCGGCCGTGAGCATGACGGGCACGAGGTGCGACCCCTCGAAGTCGAAGGGTTCGAGCTCGACATCGGGCTGACCCGCCCAGCCGACCCACGCGCCATCGGCCTTGCGCATGACGGGCTCGAGCGCGGTCACCAGACCGCCGGGCGATCGACGCCACTGCTCACCGTCACCCGACCGATCGACGGGCAGTCGGTTTGCGACGACGACGAAATCGGCCTTGGTCAAGAAGTACTCCTCGGTGGGGGATTCCCAGGCTAACAGCGGCCCCGAATCGTCTCGAAGCCGGTGCCTGTCAAGCCCGCGTTCGTTATGCTCCGCGCCCCGGTAGCGTGTTCATCATGCGCAAGTACATCTTCGGAACCGGTCTTCTCAGCGCCATCACGAGCGGTCTGACGCTCATGCGGAGCCTGCGCAGCAACGAGCCCTTCACGTGGCGCACCGCGCTCGGCTGGCTGAGCTGGGGCATCACCCTCGCACTGGCCATCGGCGCCGTCGTCGACACCCGACGCTCGGCCCGCGGCAAGCTCATCGCCGGCGACTCCCCCTTGTCGAAGGGCGAGCAAAAGCGCCTGCTGAAGGAGCGCGTCAAGCGCTGAGACCCGCCCGGGCGATTCTGGCGGGATCGCCCCAGCCTGATGCGGCGCCCAGAAAGTGAAAAAGCCCCGAAAACTGGCGAGAGTTTCCGGGACTGATCCGTGCACCCCCTCGGACTTGAACCGAGAACCCATTGATTAAGAGTCAATTGCTCTGCCGATTGAGCTAGAGGTGCGTGGAACGCCAGGGTGGAGCCCGGCGAACCGAGGGTTCACGTTACCAGTCATGACGGCTCGCCGCCAATCGAGGAGGGTGTCCGCCGGTATCGTTGAGGTCGTGCCCCCCTCCACGTCCGCGCCTTCCGCGCACGGCAACCTCCACGCCGACGACCTCGCTCTCGCGCTCCGCCTCGCCGATGCCGCCGACGCCGTGGCCATGAGCCGCTTCGACGCGGCAGATCTCGACATCCAGACCAAGGCCGACGACTCGCACGTCACCGAAGCCGACCTCGCCACCGAGCGCGCGATCCGCGACATGCTCGCCGCGGAACGCCCCGACGACGGCGTCTTCGGCGAAGAGTTCGGCGTGTCGGGCAGTTCTTCCCGGCAATGGATCATCGACCCCATCGACGGCACCGCGAACTATCTCAAGGGCGTGCCTGTCTGGGCGACCCTCATCGCGCTCGCGGTCGACGGCGTCCCCCGCGTCGGCGTCGTCAGCCAGCCCTCGATCGGCCGCCGCTGGTGGGCGGCGGAGGGCGGCGGTGCATGGACGAACACTCCGGACGGCGGAAGCCGCCGCATCCACGTCTCGTCGGTCGACACGGTCGAGAAGGCCAGCATCAGCTTTCAGAGCATCGAACAGTGGGATGCTGCCGGGCAGCTCCCGACGCTCCTCCGCCTCTCCCGCGCCGTGTGGCGCGATCGGGCGTACGGCGACGCGCTGCCCTACATGTGGCTCGCAGAAGGACGCCTCGAGTTCGTCGCCGAGTTCGGCGTGAAGGAGTACGATCTCGCCGCCCTCGTCCCCGTGATCCGAGAAGCCGGCGGAAAGTTCACTTCTTTCGACGGCGACGAGACGCTCTCCGCCCGTTCCTCTCTCGCCACGAACGGCGTGCTGCACGAAACCTTCCTCGAGCTGCTGCACACCGACACCTCGGCGGCGCGCGCGTGAGCACGGGGCGACGCAGCATCCTCGCCTCTCTCGCCCTCCTCGGCACCGTCGGCGTGCTCACCGCGTGCACCGCTCCCCCCGCCCCCGAGCCTTCGGCATCGCAGAGCGTCGCGGCTCCGTCGGCGACCCCCGACGCGTCGCCCGAGCCGACGACCAGCGCCACTGCAGAGGCAGAGGCCAGCTGCGAGTCGATCCTCCCCGCCGACACCGTGGCCGATTTCGAAGAGATCGGTTGGACCGCGCAGGAGAAGCCTTTCTATGCCGGCGCGGTCGAACTGACCGAAGGCTTCCAGTGCACCTGGGGCGACTACACGGTCGCCACCGATCACGTGCAGATCTTCGGGTGGGCTCCCGCCACCGATTCGGAAGCCGAGACGGCCCAGCAGGAGCTCCTCTCGAGCGGCTGGCGCGGCGAAGAGAGCGAAAACGGGCTCTACGTGACCGAGAGCGCCGACACGGCGATTTCGACCGACGCCGACGGGTACGGCATCACCTACCTCTTCGGCGACGGGTGGGTCACGATCGCCGACACGAAGCAGGGCCTCCTGCTCATCGAGCGCCCGCAGGGCTGAGCGCGACTGCGGCGGGGCTCGTCTCGCGCTGCAGCCACGGAGCCCGGTACATCCACGGCGCCACTCGACCGACCGCTGCGTGGAGCAACAGCCCCGCACCGACGATCGCTGCCGTCACCACGAGCGGATAGACCGTCGAAACGAGCGGGTTGCCCAGGAGCGTCTGCGCGACACCCGGGGGCAGCAGATCGATCAGTGCCTCCACGCCTACGGCCAGGGGCAGTTGCGCGACGTAGATCGGCAGCGTCCGTCGCCCGATCCAGACCGTGAGTTGCGGCAGGAGACCGTTCGCCTCGAGCAGCTTGAGCAGTGAGACGACGGCGGTCACGCCGGCGACGGTCGAGAGCGTCAACCAGGTGGTCCACAGCATCCGATCGTCTGCGTCCCGCATGGCCGCGACCCCGGCGGACAGTCCGAGCATCCCGGCGGTCGTGAGCCACACGCTGCCCCGGATGCTGCGCAGGAGAGCCGGGGCGTACGCACCGACGAGGAAGAACACGAGGTATTCGGGCATCGGGGTGCGGTCGAAGATGTCGGGCAGGCGGTCGGCGAACGCCGACCATGACAGCCACGCGGCCGCTCCGAGGGCGACCGGGGCGACCCGTACGCCCGCCTTCGCGACGACGAAGTAAACCGCCAGGGCGACGAGGAACCACAGGTTCGTGGGCGCGTAGGTCAACTGCGCCGCGAGCTCCGGCGCCGTGGTGGCCGCCGCTGTGCCGTCGTGCGGGACGAAAAGGAAGAAGACCGTCTGCGCGAGCAACCACACGACGTAGAGGTAGTACAGACCGAATGTGCGGGTGCGCAAGACCGTGCCCCAGGGGCGGCGGATGACGCGCGACGCGAAGTAACCGGCGATGAGGAAGAACAGCGGCATGCGCACCGGGAGCAGCAGGTCGCGCAGTTCGGTCCACGCCGCCTGGGCGGGGTCCCACATCGACCACTGCGCGGCGGCGTCTTCTTGGAGGAAGACATGCCCGAGAACGACGGCGATGATGGCGAGACCGCGGGCGCTGTCGGCCCACAGCTCACGCCGCACCGGAGGGATCATGCGTCTCGTTCCTGTCGCAACATCGACAGGGCGACGCATTCGAAGTGGGCGCAACGACGACGGCACGCAAAAAAAGGACTCGGGGGTCCTCTCGAATTTTCCCACAGTTCATCTGCCCGAGGCGCCCCGCGCGCCGGCAGATCGGACGGGCGTCAGCGGAACGGGTTGACCGCGTCGCCGTTCCGGTCGCCGCCCGCGGCGGCGTGGCCCTGGTCCCAGGCGTCGCCGCGGGCCTCCAGATCGCGCGACAGGGCATCGGTGTCGAGGATGCGTTTCGCCAGGCGCACCCACTCCCCCCAGTTCGCTTCGACGCCGGTTTCGCCCGCCTCCGACCGCACTTCCCATTTCTCGGGCGCAGTCGCAGGACCGAGGGACAGCTCGCCTGTGCGGAGGGGATGTCTGCGGGGGTCGGACACGATGAGCCTCTCTGAGGGGCGACTATCAGCGAGGAACTGATAGTGCGCGGTTATAAGTGATCAGCTGATACCGAAGTCGCGGGGTGTCGCGCCCACGGCCCACAACAGGCCCGCAGCCAGTAGTGCGATACCCCAGCTCGCCATGCTCCCGACCAAGAAGTACTCGGCCTGAGTGCCACCCGCGTTGTCCTTCTGGATCTCGGGGAAGCGCACGATGCCTTTCGCGGCGATGAACGCGGCAACCAGGGCGACCGCACTCGTGAAGATCAGGCCGACGATGAACAACCGCTCGAGAGGGCCGATGAGGCGTCCGCCGCGCAGTTGCTTCGTCGCCGCGGGCGGGGTCAGGGGAACCGGACGACGCAGCCGAGCCAGGAGCCCGGCGCCGCGCCGGCGCACCGGGGTGGGACTCGGCGCCGCAACGGACGTGCGTGCATGGTCTCCCCTCTCGCTCTGCAGCGCGACGCGAACCACGATGTTCGCCGACTCCAGCAGAAACGCGACGACGCCGGCGGCCAGGACGAGCTTCGCGGGTGGGAACGACATGCCGGTCGTCGTCGAAGCCCACCACTGCGCGCCCCAGCCCTCCGCCGCACCGGGCGCGAACACGACGAGCAGAGCGACCGAGATCGCGAGGCCGATGGCCGGCCAGAAGCCGGCGATCGCCGCACTGTTCGTGCTGGGCATCAGGGCGAGCCACCCGAGCGCGACGAGCGCCACCACCGCCACGAGCGGGAGGGCGACGACGCTCGTTGCCACCGCGCTCAAGACGATCACGGTGACGATGCTGGCGGCTATCCGCGCGCCGCGCGACCGCTCACCGAGAAACTGACGGGCGAGGTCGGCGAGACCGACGGTGAGGAGGAGCACAGCCGCCGCGATCATTTCAGTCCCTCCGGCAGGTTCGACGAGATCTCGTGGAGCCCGAGGAACAGAGCTGCAGACCCCGACCGTGCGAGGGCTTGCGAAACCGCCGACTGCGTCACGCCCTCCTCAGCCGCCAACGACTCTTGAGATCTGCCCAGCCACGTGCCGTAGGCGAGGCGCCGCGCACGGTCCCCCATTCCCCCGACGAGGTGGTCTTTGACCATCAGGTAGGCGTTGACCGAAGCGAGCACGGCCGCCGTCTCGGGAGCGGGCGCATCGCCGCCGGTGACCCAGGTGCGAGCGCGCGGTACGCGGGATTCTTCGAGTCGGTGGACCGTCTCGATCGCTTGGCGCGCCGCCCACCACCCCGGACCGTCCTCGATCGCACGGTCGCCGGTGGAGGCAACCGATCTCACCTCACCGATGCCGACGCCGAAGCGCACCTCCACGTGGGCCGGCAACCGCAACTGCAGAAGGAGAAGTGCCGTGAGGGTCGAGGTCAGGTCGCCGTAAACGCCCTGGAACTCGTCGCCCACCGTCGGCACGAGTCGCCGGACCGCTCGCCCGTAGTCCCGATCGACGTCGAGGACCGTGCGCTCGATCGCCAACTGAGCGTCGCCTCGATCGGCCAACCGTCTCGAGCCGACGATGTCGGCGATGACCGCGAAATCCATCCCATTAGCCTACAACTTATTTTACCGCGATATAAGACATGGTCTTATGCGCGCTTCAACGACCCGACGACCACGAAGCAGCCGGCTGCAGCGAGAAGCGAAAGGGCCCGTCGACCGCGTGGTGACGCGGACTCCGGGCCCTCTCAGTGACAGCGGCTTCGTGGAGATGGGGGGAATCGAACCCCCGTCCATCACTAAGAAAGTGCGGTTTCTCCGGGCGCAGTCTGTGCAGACGTTCTACTCGGCTCCGACCTTTGTCACAGACACCTAAGTCGACGAGCCCAGCCTGAAAAAAGTCCCGCACGACGCTCAGACGTCATCGCGCAGCAAGACCCCTAAATGACGCCAGGATCCGTGTCGGGGTCACACACGGTCTGACGGACTATCGGGCTCGCTTATGCAGCGAGGGCGAAGTCAGTGCGCTTGGTTTCGGCACTTATTGTTTTGCAGGGAGCGTTTACGAGATAACCCTGCATCCTCGGCCCGCTTCACGCAGAATCACAAGCAATGTCGAAACCGATCATCCCCGTGGTCCTCTGTGCGAGGGACCGCTGTCACGCTGTGTAGTTGTCACCCGGATGCCGAAGCATCCGAGCCTTCAAGACTATAACGGATGCGTCGGCGCCACCATTCCCGGCGCACCGGTCCGGCGTCGCGCCGCCGTTCTACGATGTAAGGATGGCCTCACTTTCTCGTCGCTCCCCCGCCGTGCAGACCACCCTCGAGGTCGTCGAGACGACGTGGCTCACACCGGGGCTCGTGCGGGTCACGCTCGGGGGCGATCAACTGGCCGATTTTCCCGATCGCCCCGACGCCGACAAGTACGCCAAGCTCTTCTTTCCGCCCGCGGGGAGCACCCTGCGGCCGCCCTTCGACCTTGCCGCTCTCCGTGACGAAGTGGCATTCGACGCACTTCCTACGGTGCGCACGTACACGATCCGCGCCGTCGACCTCGATCGCGGGACGATGCACATCGACTTCGTCGTGCACGGCGACACCGGCGTGGCCGGCCCCTGGGCGGCAACCGCGAAGCCGGGCGACACCCTGACGATGTCGGCACCCGGCGGAGGCTTCTCCCCCGACGCCACGGCCGACCACATCGTGCTCATCGGCGACGAATCCGCGGTGCCCGCCATCTCGGCGGCACTGGAGGCAATCCCCGTCGGTACTGCGGCGACCGCCATGCTGGAGGCGCGGTCAGCTGCACACCGCGTCGACCTGCCGCGTTCGTCGGCCGACGTGGTCTGGATCGACGAAGATCACGATGCCCCCGGCGCACGCCTCGTCGAGGCAGTGGCGGGGTGGGAATGGCCCACCGGACGCGTGCAGGTCTTCGCGCACGGCGAGCGTGGGGCGATGAAGGCGCTCCGCCCCCTGTTCGTCGAGCGCGGCATCGACCGCGCCGACCTGTCGCTGTCGGCGTACTGGGCGGCGGGTCGCACCGAAGATGCTTTTCAGGCCGAGAAGCGCCTGCCGGTCGGGCAGATCTTCCCGGCCTAGAATCGCCGCATGAGCGACGTCGTCATCACGGTCCGCGGCGAGCAGGAGAGGCGTGTCGCGCCGGAGCGGGCCGTCGTGCAACTCTCGGTACGCGCCGACGGCCCCGAACGCGGCCCGGTCGTCGAGCGGGTCAACGCGGCGACCGCACCGATCCGCGACGGACTCGAAACCCACGCGCGATCCGGCGAAGTCGCCGAATGGTCCAGTGGCCGCGTCTCTGTCTGGTCCGACCGCCCCTGGAACAACGAAGGGCGCCAGCTCGCTCCCGTGCACCACGCCTCGGTCGACGTCTCGGCGACCTTCGCCGACTTCACCGCGCTCTCGTGGTGGCTCGGCGAGACCGCTGAGGCCGACGAGGTGCAGGTCACCGCGATCGCCTGGGAACTCACCCCCGCCACCCGAGCGACCATCGAACGCGAGGTCGCCACCGATGCGGTGGGCGTCGCCGTGACCCGCGCAGAGGCTTATGCCGAAGCCCTTGGGCTCGGCTCTCTCACTCCCGCCGAGATCGCCGACGTCGGGCTGCTGAGCGGACAAGCCGAGGCCTCAGCATCCGCCCCGAAGATGATGCGCGCCATGGCGATGGATGCTTCCGGCCCGGCGTTGGCGCTGCAACCGGCCGACATCGTGGTCGGCGCAGCCGTGGAGGCTCGCTTCCGCGCCTCGTGAGGGCTACTCGCCGGTGCGGTTGCGCAAGCGCATGGCCCGCTCGGCCTCACGCTTGTCCTCACGTTCGCGAATCGTCTGGCGCTTTTCGAACTCGCGCTTACCCTTGGCGACGGCGATTTCGACCTTGGCACGCCCGTCGAGGAAGTAGAGCTTGAGCGGGACGAGCGTGTAGCCGCCCGCCGAGACGGCGTGGGAGATCTTCACGATCTCTTCTTTGTGCAGCAGGAGCTTGCGAACGCGCTTCGCGGCATGGTTGGTCCAGTGCCCCTGCGAATACTCGGGAATGTTGACCGCGTCGAGGAAGACCTCTCCGCCGTTGACGTACGCGTACCCGTCGCTGAGGTTCGCGCGCCCTTGACGGAGCGATTTGACCTCGGTGCCCGTCAGGACGATGCCCGCCTCGTAGGTCTTCTCGATGGCGTACTCGTGGCGCGCGCGACGGTTCGTCGCGACGAGCTTCTCGCCTTGTTCTCGAGGCATGGTCGCCTCCTTCACCTGTCGGGCTGACGCAAGCCCTTCAGTCTACGCCCCGATCAGGTGCGCAGCCAGCGGCGGATGGCGAACCCGGCCGACAGCGCGGCCAGCGCCGCACCGACCACCACGATGACGGGGATCACGATCGCGAGGTCGGCGGGGCCCACCCACGCGGTGATGAAAGTGATCCGGCTGCGCAGATAGTCCTCGACGCCGAACGTGACGATGCCCCAGATCGTGACGCTGGCCAGCGCCGACCCGATGAGCGCGGCGAGCACACCCTCGAGCACGAACGGCGTTTGGATGAAGCGATTGGATGCTCCCACCAGCCTCATGATGCCGATCTCGCGTCTGCGCGCGAAGGCGGAAAGGCGGATGGTCGTCGCGATGAGCAGGACGGCGGCGATCAGCATGAGCGTCGCGATGCCGATCGCGACGTAACTCGCGATCGTGAGCGCGGAGAAGAGCGGCTCGAGATACTGCATCTGATCCGCGACCTCTTCGACCCCCTCGAAGGCGGCGAACCGCTCGATCAAGACGTCGGATTGATCCTGATCGACGAGGTTGATCGAGAACGTCGCATTCGCTTGGTCGACCGTGAGGACGCTCGCAAGATCGGGGCTGACCTGCGCGATGAGCTTCTGGTAGGCCTGCTCCTGCGAGTCGAACGCGTAGTCGCGGATCAACGGGGCGATCGCGGGGTCGTCGAGCGCGGCTGTCACCGCGTCGATCTGCTCCTGGGTCGCGACTCCGTCGGTGCAGGTGTCGGCGCCGGACACCGACGAGCACATGTAGACCGCCACCTGCGCGCGATCGACCCAGAAGTCCTGCATCTTGCCGATCTGCATCTGCATGAGCATCGCCGCACCGACGAAGGTGAGCGAGACGAACGTGACGAGCACGACGGAGATGACCATCGACGCGTTGCGACGGAGGCCGCTGAAGGCCTCGCCGAGGATGAGTCCGACCCTCATGAGGTGGGCCCCACTTCGTCGTCGCGACGCCCGCCGCGCAGGCCGAGGCGGTCGGCGAGGCCGAGCTCGGTCATCTCGTCGGGGCCGTCGACAGCCGGATCGTAGGCCGGCTCGGGTACCTGTTCGGCCATGACGGGTGCCATGGCGCGCTCGGCAGCCGGAGTGAGCCGGTCGGCCGCTTCGTCGAGGGCGACAGCGGCGACCGGGTCGACCTGAGCCACCTCGCGCTGCACCTCGAGCACCGCGGTGAGAGCGGCGACGGCGGCCGCGCCCCTCTCGACCTCGGGCGCGAGGCGCGGGAGTCCCGACGTGTCGCCGTAGCCGCCGTGGCGCTCGTCGCGCACCATCTCGCCGTTCTGCAGTTCGATCACTCGGCGCTGCATCTGGTCGACGAATCCTGCCTCGTGCGTGGCCATCACCACTGTCGTGCCGCCGGCGTTGATGCGGGCCAGCAGCTGCATGATGTCGATCGAGGTCGCCGGGTCGAGGTTTCCGGTCGGCTCGTCGGCCAGGAGCACCTGGGGTCGATTGACCAGAGCACGCGCGATCGCGACACGCTGCTGCTCACCGCCCGACAGCTCGTGCGGAAGCCGCTTCTCCTTGCCCGCCAGGCCCACGAGCGCCAGGGCCTCGGGGACGGCCTGCGAGATGAAACCGCGGGAGGCACCGGTCACCTGGAGCGTGAAGGCGACGTTCTGGAACACGGTCTTCGTCGGCAGCAGCCGGAAGTCTTGGAACACCGCTCCGACGTGACGGCGGAAGTATGGAACCTTGCGGTTCGACAGGGTGCGCAGGTCGCGGCCGAGCACGACCACCCGCCCCTTGCTCGGCGTCTCCTCCCGCAGGATCAGGCGCAGGCAAGAAGACTTGCCCGAGCCGGATTGGCCGACCAGGAAGACGAACTCCCCGCGCTGCACCTCGAAGTCGACCTCATGGAGGGCGGGTTTGGAGGTGCCGCGATACCGTTTGCTGACGTTCTCGAACCGGATCATGGCTCAACGAGACTAAGCCGCTCGCTCGCCGACCCGTTCGTGACGCGCCCGACGCCACAGCATCCGCTCAGCTGACAGCGAGACTTCAGCTGACGCACGAGACCGCGGGTGCGGGCCGCTGTCTCGTCGGCACGATGAGGTCTCGCGGTTCTAGTCTTCGATCTTGCGCTTGCGCCAGCGGATGCCCGCGGCGATCAGGCCGTCGAGGTCGCCGTCGAAGACCGAAGCGGGGTTTCCGACTTCGTAGCCGGTGCGGAGGTCTTTCACGAGCTGCTGGCCGTAGAGGAAGTAGGAGCGCATCTGATCGCCCCAGCTCGCGGTGATCGTGCCGGCGAGCTCTTTCTTCTTCGCGGCCTCTTCTTCGCGCTGCAGCAGCATGAGGCGCGTCTGCAGCACCCGCATGGCGGCGGCACGGTTCTGAATCTGCGACTTCTCGTTCTGCATCGACACGACGAGGCCGGTCGGAAGGTGGGTGAGGCGCACCGCGGAGTCGGTCGTGTTGACCGACTGACCGCCGGGGCCGGACGAACGGAAGACGTCGACGCGGATGTCGCCCTCGGGCACCTCGACCTCGACGGCCTCTTCCATGACGGGAATGACCTCGACCGCGGCGAAGCTCGTCTGCCGCTTGTCGGCCGAGCCGAAGGGGCTGATGCGCGCGAGGCGGTGCGTGCCCGCCTCGACGCTGAGCGTGCCGAAGGCGTAGGGGAAGTCGACCTCGAAGGTCGCTGACTTGATGCCCGCGCCCTCGGCGTAGGAGGTGTCCATGACCTTCACGGGGTACTTGTGACGCTCGGCCCATCGCAGGTACATGCGCAGCAGCATCTCGGCGAAGTCGGTGGCGTCGTCGCCGCCGGCGCCGGAGCGGATCGTCACGACCGCGCCGCGCGGGTCGTATTCGCCGTCGAGCAGCGTCTGAACCTCGAGCGCGTTGATGACCTGCGAGAGGTCGGCCAGCTCTTTGCGCGCTTCGGCCGCCGATTCTTCGTCTTCGGCTTCGAGCGCGAGTTCGACGAGTACCTCGAGGTCGTCGAGGCGTGCGTCGACCTCCGTGATGCGCTTGAGCTCGGACTGGCGGTGGCTGAGCGCGCTCGTGACCTTCTGCGCCTTGTCGACGTCGTCCCAGAGATCGGGAGCACCGGCCTCTTCGCTCAGGCGTTCGATGTCAGCGGTGAGCGCGTCGACGTCCACCACGGCGCGGATGTCGCCGAAGGTGGAGCGCAGCGCCTGGATGTCGGCGGCAAGATCGAGTTCGAGCATGACTCCCCAGCCTACCGTCTGCGTACAGCGAGCCCCCGAGCCGGTCCTCGAGCTTGTCGAAGGGTCCGACGCCCCGGCGTATCGTTGACGTGACATGACAGACGATTCCCCGCGACGCATCCTCGCGAGGTTCGCCCCCATGATCTACGGGCCGACACTGCTGTTCGCGCTCGGCGAGGGCGCTGTCATCCCCCTCATCCCGATCATCGCGTCGCGCCTCGGCGCCGACATCGCCCTCGCGGCCCTCGTCGCCTCGGTGCTGGTCGTCGGCCAGCTCTGCGGGAACATTCCCGCCGGATGGGCGGTCGCCCGCTTCGGCGAGCGCCTCACCATGGGAGTGGCCGGGGTGATCGCCCTCACCGCGGTCGTCGGTCTCGTGCTGGCCCCGACACTGGTGCTGTTCGCCATAGCCGTCTTCGTGATCGGGTTGTGCGCCGCGGCTTTCGGACTCGCACGCCACTCGTTCATGACCACGCGCGTGCCCCTGTCGTTCCGTGCCCGCGCTCTGTCGCTGCTCGGTGGCACGTTCCGGCTGGGAATGTTCGTCGGCCCGTTCATCGCGGCCGGGCTTCTCGCGGTGTTCGGCAACGAGCAGGCCGCGATCTGGTTCTTCGGCGTCTGCCTGGTCGCCGCGGTGCTTCTCGTGCTCCTCGGCACCGACCCCGAACTGGCTCTGACGCAGGGCGGGGCGGATGCTGCACCCCCGGCCGTCGGCGAAGACACGGGCGAGCCGGTGACCGGCTCCGTCCCGACCGCCGGGCAGGAGGTGCGTATCGGGGTGTTCCGCACGATGTGGCGACACCGCAATGTGCTCGCTCGTCTCGGGCTGGCCGCCGCATCCCTGTCGGCCCTGCGTTCGGCGCGCCAGGTCGTGCTGCCCCTGTGGGGCGTGTCGATCGGCCTCGACGCCCCGACCATCGCGCTCGTCGTCGGAATCTCCGGCGCGATCGATTTCGCGCTCTTCTACGCGAGCGGTCAGGTGATGGACCGTTTCGGGCGACTCTGGGCGGCTCTGCCGGCGATGATCGTGATGGCCGCGGGGTTCTTCGCGCTCTCGGTCACCCACGACACCGTGAACCCCGAAATGTGGTTCGCGATGTTCGCCGCCGTGCTCGGGCTCGGCAACGGGCTCTCCAGCGGCATCCTGCTGACCCTCGGAGCAGACGTCGCTCCCCCGGCCGACCCGGCTCCCTTCCTCGGATCCTGGCGGACCCTCACCGACGCCGGCGGCGCACTCGCGCCCCTGCTGGTATCGGTCATCACCGCGGTGCTCTCGCTCTCGGTCGCCGCGGGCGCCATCGGCGTCATCGGGGTGCTCGGAGCCCTCGGCTTCGTGCGGTGGGTGCCCCGGTTCGTGCCCCGAAAGCGCTGACGGCCAGAGCGGGCCGGCCAGCCGCCCTGGCGCGACGGCCTACCCGACGAGCGCGGTGCGGCTCGTCGCGGTCGCGCTGAGCGGCACGCCCTCCGGAACGAACAGCGACAGGATCGGCGGGTGCCAGACGCCCGCCACCGTCACCCGGGCCGACACCCCATCGGCGGTCGACGCGGCTGAGAGCGTCACGCCTTCGCCCACCGCCTCGACGATCTCCTCCGCCTGGGCCCGCACGTCGTCGTCCGACAACATCGCCACTGCTCCCCCGCCCGACACCGTGAGCGTGAATCCGTCGGCTCCGGCGAGCGCGGCAGCATCCGCCGCACTGTCGAGCCGCTTCTGCGCAAGGTACAGGGTCGTCGCGTTCGTGCACACGAAAACCAGGGCAAGCGCGAGGATCGCGTACCCGAGCGTCAGGAGCAGCACGCTTCCGTCATCGTCGAGCGGTCGCCGCCTCATCCTCCGCCTCAGAATCATCCTGCGCCCCAGAATCGGGAGACCTTCTGCACGGCCACCGCCTCGACGGGGATGCGGGCGAGCCGGTCGAGATCGAGGATCGGCGGCACCAGCGGCAACGCCACCGTCGTGCGGACGGTCACCACCACGGTCGCGCCCGCGGAGGGGCAGACGGATGCTGTGCCCGCGCACTCCACGTCGACCTCGACGGCGGCGGGGTCGATGCCGTACTCCTCGACGATCGTCGCGGTGACGAGTTCGGCCCGGGCGTCGGCGTCGAACGGGTCGCTCGCCGTCGAGATGGCACGGGCGATGTGCCGCGCCCCCGACTCGGCGCCGAGGGCCTGGTGCTGCACCGCGCCGAGCGCGATGACGAGGTAGACGATCGGTACGAGCAGCAGCAGCCCGACGAAGACGAACTCGATCGCCGCCGAACCGTCGTCGTCCGCGGGCAGCCGTCGACGAAAGCTCTCACTCCAGCGACTCCACCGGCGCACGAGCACTCACCTCCAGAGCACGGGACGAACCCCAGAGTCCGAGCAGCGGCAGGGTCGTCCGCACGGTCACGCGCACCGACTCCAGGCCGCCCTCGTCGATTTCGACGACCTCGATGTCACTCGCGTACTCCGCGGACACCGCGCGGCTGACGATGTCTCTCGTGCGGGCGGCACCGTCGGACAACGTCGTGTCGGCGAGCGCCGCGTGAAACGCACCCTCCACCGCCGCGTCGTGCACGACATTGCGCACGTAGACGCCGAGCGCCAACTGCAGCACCGCGAAGGTGAGGAGCGTCAGCAGACCGCCGACGAGCACGAACTCGACCGGACTCGAGCCCGCGTCGTCGCCGAGCGCTCGTCGGAGGGCGCGCACGCTAGATCCCCGAGACGCGCGAGATCGCCTGCTCGAACAGCTGGGCGAGGGCGGGCCCGGCGAGCGCCCAGATCAGCACGACGAGTCCGGCGGTCATGAGCGTGATGAGCACCCAGCCGGGAACATCGCCACGCTCATCGCCGACGGCATCACCCCAGGCAGTACGGAGCTTTCGCACGAACTTTCTCGCGTTGTCCATCTCTTCTCCTTTCGATCGTGCCGGTCATCCGATTCCGACCCGCAGCAAGAAGATGCCCGGGAAGACGGCGAACAGAACGCTCAGCGGCAGGATCAGGAAGACCAGCGGGATGAGCATCAGAATCTCTTTTCGGCCCGCCTGCTCGATCAGTACGCGCTTGGCGTCTTCACGGGCGTCGGTGGCCTGCGCCTGGAGAACGGCGGCGAGTGGGGCGCCCCGATCAAGGGCTGCGACGAGGTGGTCGATCGACCGCGACACCGCCGGGATACGCACACGGCGACTCAGCGCCGAGAGCGCTTCGGGCAACGTCGACCCCGTGCCGACGGCGAGCACCGTGCGGCGGAACTCCGCCGTCAGCTCTCCCGATCCCACGTCGCCGACGCGGCGGAGCGAGTCGAGAATGCCCTCGCCTGCGGCAAGGCACAGCGCGAGGAAGTCGAGGACCGTGGGCAGCTCCTCTTCGATGCGCCGTGCGCGAGCGCGCGCCGCCCAGGTCAGCCGCGTGTCGCAGAACACCACGGCGACCATCGCCGCCACCGGAGGAACGACCACGGCCGCGGGGCTGAAACGTCCGAGAAGGGCCACCGCGACGACGACGAGCCCGCCCACGCCGAGCCCCACCAGGCCCCACACGACCTGACGCGACCGGAACCCCGCAGCATCCACTGACCACCCCGCTTGGTCGAGCCGTCGGCGCAGGGCGTCTGCTCCCCCGAAGAGGCGACCGACCCGCGCGAGCGCGTCGTGCCAGACGTCGAGCAACCCCGTCGTCGGCGGCGACACCGGGCCGAGCCCCTGCGGGTCGATGACATCGCGGATGTACGGGGTGAGGCGACGCGCGAGGCTGGGCGCGCTCACCCGTGGCGCAAGTGAGGCGAGGAGGCACAGACCGACCCCGAATGCCGAGCCGAGCAGCACAGCGAGGGCCGATTCGGTGAGGAGTCCCGGGGTCATCCGAACCACCGTCGCGGCTCGGGGAGACGCCCGATGCGCAGCATGATGCGAAACGCCACGACCGACACCACGGCACCGGCGAGGATGAGGCCGACGCCCTCCGGGCTCGCGTAGGCCCGTACGCCCTCCGGCCGCAGTGCCAGCAGCACCAGGATGACCCAGGGCGCGACGACGCCGAGGACTGCGGCGCCGCGGATCCAGGACTGCTTCGCCTCGACCTCACCGCGCAGGGTGGCATCGGCCCGCACCGAGGCGGCGAGTGCCCGCAAGACGGCCGTGAGCTCGGTGCCGCCCACTTGTCTGGCCATACGCAGGGTTTCGACGATCCGATCGGCGACGGGATCGGAGAGCGCCGTCTTCAGGCGCACGGCGCTCGAATCGAAATGCCCGGACGCCGATACGTCTCGGCCGAACGCCGCGAAGGCGGAGCGCAGGGCGGGCGGCGCGGAGTACGCGAGACTCGCCACGGCGTCGGGGAGGGACATCCCCGCCCGCACCGAGGCGATCAGCAGGTCGCACACGTCCGGCCACAGACCGCGCCGCGTCCGAAGAAGCCGAGTGCGCCGGGCGCGAAGCCACGCGACAGGAGCGAATGCCGCGGCCGTCGCCGCAACGGCGCTGAGCACCGGCACAGCCGTCACGAGCCAGACGACCGCGGCCGAGACCACCGCGAACGCGGCACCCAGCACGACGACCACCCGCGGGCGCACCGACGCGAACCCCGCGGATTCGAGCAGCCGCACCAGCGCGCCGTGGGGTTCATCGACGACCGCAGACTCCCGCCCGGCGGGCCACAGCCAGGGCGCGACCACCAACAGCACCCCGCCCGCCAGCGTCGCGCCCAGAACGATCGTCATGACCTGCCTGCCCGGTAGAGCGTGCGCACCTCGGCGGCATCGCCGATGAGGCGTCCCGTCGGGGTGACGATCTCGAGCACGCGCCGCCGTCCGCGCGCATCGCGCCCGCAGTGGGCGACGAGATTCACCGAGCGCGCGACGGCCGAGAGCACGAACTGCGCGTCGATGTTCTGGCCCGCGAGAAGCGGAAGAGCCGCGAGCTTCGCGAGCGCCTCCGCCGCCGAATTCGCGTGGATCGTCGCCGCCCCCGGCACACCCGTGTTGAGCGCGAGCAGCAGATCGAGGGCCTCGGCGTCGCGCACCTCGCCCACGACGACCCGGTCAGGGCGCATGCGCAGGGCCTCTTTGACCAACCGCCGCAGCGTCACTTCGCCCGTGCCCTCGAGGCTGGGTTGCCTTCCCTGCAGGGCTACGAGGTCGGGCGCATCGATGGCGAGCTCGAAGGTCTCCTCGACGGTGACGATCCGCTGACCGGGGGCGGCAGCGGCGACGAGGGCGGCGAGAAGCGTCGTCTTGCCGGCATGGGTCGGCCCGGAGACGAGGATGCTGCGCCCCTCGCGCATGGCAGTGACGAGCAGATCGGCGGCCTCCGGAGCGAGCGACCCGCTTTCGACGAGCCGGCGCACGTCTCGGAAGGCGGGGAGGAACTTGCGGATGTTGACGGCCCAGTGGCGGCGGGTGATGTCGGGGATCACGACATGCAACCGCGAACCATCGGGCAGCGACGCGTCGACGAACGGCTGGCTCAGGTCGACCCGGCGGCCGCTGGTCTGCAGCATCCGTTCGACGAGGTCGCGCACCGAGGCTTCGGTGAGTGCCACGGGAACCTGTTCGGCGACGCCTCCCCGTGCGATGAAGACACGGTCGGGGGCGTTGAGCCACACCTCTTCGACGGTGGGATCGTCGAGGTACACCTGCAACGGCCCGTAGCCCGTCAGTTGCGCGAGGACGTCGCGCACGCACCCCGCCTCGTCGTCGAGCGGAGCGAGACCGCGAGCGAGGGCGTAGTCGTTGTGCCGTCGCACCTCGCTGCGGGCCACTCTCGCGGCGTGATCGGGGTCACGGGTCGGGTCGCTCTCCTCGGCCCGTAGCCGCTCGCGGACGCGCTCGGCCACCGCTGCGGTGGCGGTGGCGGGTGCGGTGGCGAGACTCACGCGTGCATCTTCGCAACAAGGCTCAGGACCGCGCGCCGCACTGTCCACAGCACGAATACATCTCATCCGTTTGGATGAAATATGGCGGTTGATCAGGGGCGAAAGCGAAATGCGACCGATGAAAGGCGTAAGGTTCGCGCCCCGGACCGTTCCTGATGAGCGTCGCCTGCCTCGCCTAGACTGATCGCACCCGCGGGAGTGGTGAAATCGGTAGACACGCAGGATTTAGGTTCCTGTGCCTTCGGGCGTGGGGGTTCAAGTCCCCCCTTCCGCACAGTGGTCATCTCGACCGCCGCTTTCCGACCGACGACCGAACACCGAGGCTTCAGTGATCCAGCACTCCGCGCTCATCCCCTGGCTCGACCCGGCCGCGATCATCGAGGCCGCGGGGCCCTGGGCGCTTCTGGTGGTGTGTCTGATCATCTTCGCCGAGACCGGCCTGCTCATCGGGTTCCTGCTTCCCGGCGACACCCTGCTGATCATCGCCGGCCTGCTCTCGCACTCGACAGACACCGCGCCCAACGGTGTCTTCGGCATCAACGTGTGGATCGTGAGTTTTCTCATCGCCCTCGCCGCCTTCCTCGGTGGTGAAGTCGGCTACCTGATCGGGCACAAGGCGGGGCCCGCGATCTTCGAGCGCAAAGAGTCAGGAATCTTCAGCGTCAAGAACGTCGAACGCACGAACGCCTTCTTCGAGCGGTTCGGTGCCGCCACGGTGATCCTCGCCCGCTTCGTGCCGATCGTGCGTACCTTCGCCCCGATCGCTGCGGGCGTCGGTCACATGAACAAATGGCGCTACACGCTCTACAACCTCATCGGCGCGGTCCTCTGGGGCTTCGGTCTCACCATGCTCGGTTACGCGATCGGCCTCATCCCGCCCATCCGCGACTTCGTGACGCAGTACATCGACGTCGTGCTCTTGATCGCGGTCGCCGGCACCGTGCTGTTCATCGCCATCAACTTCTTCCGGGAGCGCGCCAACGCGAAGAAAGCCCCGCACGGCGGAGACCCCGTCACCGACCACGACGAGGCCGCGGCCCTCGTGCTCGACGAGGACATCCTCGAGCACGGTCGTCGCGTCACGACCGACGAAGACGTCCTCGAGCACGATGGTCGCACCACGACCGACAAGGACGCGCCGAAGGCCTGACGCGGCAGCGTCCGCTTCTCGCGGCGGCTCAGGAGGCCTTCGCGGTCTTCTTCGCCGCCGGCTTCTTCGCCGCCGGTTTCTTCGCGGTCGAGTCGGACGACTCCTTCGGAGCGTCGTCCTTCGCGTCGCCACGCGCGGCGCGGCTGCGCTCGACGCTGGCTCGCAACGCCTCCATGAGGTCGATGACCTCTCCCCCGTCGGCGGCCTCTTCGCTCTCGCCGAACGTCGCGGCCGTATCGAGGGCGTCGCCCTGCTCGAGCTTCGCGTCGATCAGCGTGCGGAGCTCGGCCTGGTAGTCGTCGCTGAACTCCTCGGGGTCGAAGTCTTTCGCGAAGCTCTCCACCAGCGACGCCGACATCTCGAGCTCTTTCGCCGAGATCCGCACCGATTCGTCGAGAGCGGGAAAGGACGCTTCGCGTACCTCGTCGGCCCAGAGGAGCGTCTGCAGCACGAGCACGTCGCCGCGCACCCGCAGCGCCGCCAAGCGGGTCTTCTGCCGGAGCGAGAACCGCACGATCGCGGTGCGCTCGGTCTGCTCGAGGGTCTTCCGCAGCAGGACATAGGCCTTTGGCGACGTCGAGTCGGGTTCGAGGTAATAGGGCTTATCGAGCGTCATCGGGTCGACCTGCTCGCTGGGGACGAACTCGACGACGTCGATCTCGCGGCTCTTCTCGGAGGGGAGGGCGTTGAAGTCTTCCTTCGTCAGAACCACGGTCTGCTCACCGTCGTCGTAGGCCTTGTCGATGTCAGCGAAGGGCACGACCTCGCCGTCGATCTCGCAGATGCGCTGATACCGGATGCGCCCACCGTCTTTGTTGTGCACCTGATGCAGCGACACGTCGTGGTCTTCGGTCGCGGAGTACACCTTGACCGGAACATTCACGAGCCCGAACGTCAGCGCGCCCTTCCAGATCGCTCTCATGGTCCCAGTGAACAGCAGCCACACCCGTCCCGGCCACCCCTTGCGTGGTTGCTCAACTCCGCCGCGCACCGTCGCGGAGCCCCGGCGCGCCGTTGCCCGGGTCTCCCCCGCACTAACTCAGGCTCAATACCGGCGGGTCGCCGAACACCACCGTCTTTCGGGGGCTGGAGTATCGCGCGGCTCTTCTCAGCCTGAGTTAGTGCGGGGACGAACCGGGCATCGCGCTCGAACCGGGGCGGATGGGGCGCGCCGACTAGCGTTGACCCATGGCGGGCGGCGAGCAGACGGTGCGGATCGACGGCCGCCGACTGCGGATCACCAACCTCGACAAGGTGCTGTACCCCGAGACCGGGACGACCAAGGGCGAGGTGATCGACTACTACAGCCGCATCGCGCCGGTGCTCATCCCCCACGCCTCGGGGCGACCCGTCACCCGCAAGCGGTGGCCCGACGGCGTCGGCACGGACGAACAGCCCGGCATGACGTTCTTCGCGAAAGACCTCGAGGCCGGGGCACCGTCGTGGATCGCGCGGCGTCCGATCGACCACTCCACCGGGGCGAAGGACTATCCGCTCGTGACGGAACGCGCGACCCTCGTGTATCTGGCGCAAGTCGCGAGCCTCGAGCTCCATGTTCCGCAGTGGCGTTTCGACGCCGACGGAGGGCGCGGCCCCGCCGACCGCCTCGTGCTCGATCTCGACCCGGGTCCGGGCACCGGACTCGCCGAATGCGCCGAGGTCGCCCGCTGGGCGCGGACCATCCTCGGCGGAATGGGCCTCGAGGCGCTCCCCGTCACCAGCGGCAGCAAGGGCATCCACCTCTACGCACCGCTCACCGGCGCCCCCTCCAGCGACGCGGTCACGGCCCTCGCGAAAGAACTCGCCCGCGCGATCGAAGCCGACCACCCCGACCTCGTCGTCAGCCAGATGGCCAAGGCCGCCCGCCCCGGCCGGGTCTTCATCGATTGGAGCCAGAACAACGGCGCGAAGACGACCATCGCGCCGTATTCGCTGCGGGGGCGCACACACCCCACCGTCGCGGCCCCGCGCACGTGGGAGGAGCTGGACGACCCCGCCCTGCGCCACCTGCTGTTCACGGAGGTGCTCGAGCGCGTCGCCGAACACGGTGACCCGATGAGCGCCCTCGGCTACCGCGCGGGAGCCCGGCACGCCGATGCCGGACCGTTGACCGAATACATCTCGATGCGCGCGGCGGGGCGCACGCCCGAGCCCGTTCCGGAGAATCCGTTGGGCGCGGCAGCATCCGATGGTCTTCCGCTCTTCGTCATTCAGGAGCACCACGCCTCGAGGCTGCACTGGGATCTTCGTCTGGAACGCGACGGGGTGCTCGCCAGTTGGGCGGTGCCGAAGGGCATACCGCCGACGGTCGGACGCAACAACCTCGCCGTGCAGACCGAGGATCACCCGATGGAGTACGCGGCGTTCTCGGGGTCGATCCCCGCCGGCGAGTACGGTGCCGGCTCGATGACCATCTGGGATGAGGGTCGCTACGAGCTCGAGAAGTGGCGCGACGACGAGATCATCTTCACGCTCGAGGGGCGCCCCGGTGGGCCGCTCGGGCGCGTGCGGCTCGTTCTGATCCGCACCGACGGCGACGGCCCGAAGTCGACGTGGCTGCTGCACCGGATGAAGACGGATGCTGCCGGCCGTCCCCAAGGCGAAGGCCAGCCGGTCGTGCCGCGGGACGACGGACCGCACTTAGACGAACCGCGCGGCACCGATCACGCCTCGGAGGCCGTGGCGACTCCCCCGGCCGCCGAGCTCGCCCCGATGGTCGCGACCTCCGCCACCCGCGGCATCGCCCAGGACGCCGCCCGACGCTGGGCGATCGACGGGCATCCCTGGGTCGAGATGAAGTGGGACGGCGTGCGCGCGATCGGCATCTGGGACGGCTCGCGCCTGCGCCTGCGCGCCCGCAGCGGGTCGGACATCACCGCGAAGTACCCCGAGCTGACCGCGGCCGATTTGGGGCTCGGTCGCGCACCCGCCGTCATCGACGGCGAGATCGTCGCGCTCGACGCGAACGGGCGGCCGAGCTTTCCCCTGCTGCAGGCCAGGATGAACCTCCAGAAACCCCGTGAGATCGCCCGCGAGGCGCCACGCACCCCCGTGAAGCTCTACCTCTTCGACGTGCTCTCGTACGACGGCGCTGACGTGGCGGGTTCGCCGCTCGCCGAGCGCCGCCGGATCCTCGAGACGATCGCCGAGAACGCCGTCGAGCCGGTCGTCGTGCCGCCGGTGTTCGACGACCTCGACGCGGCACTCGAGACGAGCGCCCGGTTCGCGCTCGAGGGCGTGATGCTGAAAGACCCGCGCTCCCGATATCGCCGCGGGGTGCGGTCGGAGGAGTGGCTGAAGGTCAAGCTGACCCGCACGCAGGAGGTCGTCATCGGCGGCATCCGCCCGGGTAAGGGCGGACGCTCGGGCTCGATCGGGTCGCTACTCGTGGGCATTCCCGGCCCCGACGGGCTCTCGTACTCCGGTCGTGTCGGTTCTGGTTTCAGCGAGTCGACGATCGCCCGGCTCGAAGAGGTGCTGCTGCCGCTGCGCACCGACGACGTGCCGTTCGTCGATGTTCCCCGGGCCGATGCCTCCGACGCGCTGTGGGTGCGCCCCGCCCTCGTCGGCGAGGTGGAGTTCGCCGAGTTCACCCCCGGCGGCATTTTGCGACAGGCCCGATGGCGGGGCCTTCGTCCCGACAAGACCCCCGACGAGGTCGTCCGCGAGTCGTGACCGCGCGGCTCGACCCCCGCGAGTCATGTCCTTCTGTCGAAGTCGACCCCGAATCGCGACGAGACGACGCACCTCGCGAGACGACGCGGGTCAGGCGTGGCGGGCGTCGTCGTGTTCGACGTGCCCGGCGGGCTCGAGCTGGAAGGTCGAGTGCTCGACGTCGAAGTGCTGCGACAGGCACCCCTGCAGTTCGTTCAGGATGCTGCCCGCCCGGCCGCCGCGGAAGTCGTCGCCGTCGACCACCACGTGCGCGCTCATGACGGGGGCACCGCGGGTGAGCTGCCAGACGTGCACGTCGTGCACGTCGACGACGCCGGGGGTGGAGAGGATGTGCTTCCGGATCTGGGCTACCTCCGTGCCCTTGGGCGTCCCCTCGCTGAGCACCGAGGCGACCTCGCGCAAGAGCCCCAAGGCCCGCGGGATGATCATCGCGGCGATGAGCAGTGACGCGACCGCGTCGGCCTGCACCCACCCGGTGACGAGGATGACGATGGCAGCGACGATCACGGCGGCCGACCCGAGCAGGTCGCCGAGCACCTCGAGGTAGGCGCCGCGCACGTTGATGCTGCGCCGCTGCGCGGAGCTGAGCAACCACATGGCGACGGCGTTCGCCACGAGCCCGATGATCGCGACCACGAGCATCAGACCGCCCGCGACCTCGGCGTCGGCGGGCTCCATCAGCCGCCGGATGCCCTCGATGGCCACCCACACCGCGAGCGCGATGAGGATGACACCGTTGACGAGGGCGCCGGCGACTTCGGCGCGCTGGTATCCGAACGTGCGGCGGTCGTTCGCGGGCCGGGCCGCGACAGCGCTGGCGATCAGCGCGATGACGAGCGCGGCGGCATCCGTGAACATGTGCACGGCGTCAGCGAGCAGAGCGAGCGACCCCGACAGCACGGCACCCACGATCTGCACGACCATGACGACGGCCGTGATCGACAGCGACAGCGCGAGCAGGCGCCTGTTGCTGGCGCCACGGATGCCACCGTCGGGGCTCGCGTGATCGTGCATGCTCTCAGGCTAGAGCCGGCGGGCCGCCCGGTGGCGGTTTCGCCCGCTCTCGGGAACGATGACGATTCTCAGTCAGTCCTCACTCCACGGCGGCGCGTGCGTGGTGCTGGCCGCCGGACTCGGGCAGGTGCACGCCCTCGTGCCCTCGGCGGGCTTGGATGCGGCGCTCGGCGTGAAGCGCCGGGTAGGTGCCGAGCAGCACCGCCATGGGGGCGAGCAGCCGCACGTCGTGGATGCCGTGCGCGGCGTAGGTGCGCTCGAAACGTTCGACGTAGAACCGGAAGTCGCGCGGGCTGTCGTCGAGGCGCCTCGCCGACATGCCTGCGACCATGGCCGAGACGTACCCGATCTTGAGGCCCTTCTTCGCCAGGTGCACGGCCAGGTCGAGGTCTTCGTGCATGAGGTCGTCGCGGTCGGGGCACACGTCGTCGCGCACCGCCAGCCACGCCTTCTTCGTCAGCGCCATGTTGCTGCCGAAGAGGAAGACGTAGTCGCCCGCGAGCTTCACCTGCAGGCGGCGGAACGCGTCGTCGGCCTGGTGCCCGAAAGCGCGCAGCGGCATGTCGTAGTACTCGACCGACCCCGACGCCGCGTCGAAATCGCCTGTCGCGAAGGCGCTCTTGACCTGCTCGACCCAGTCGGGGGCGATCGCCGAGTCGGAGTCGATCCGCCCGAGCACCTCGCCCGCCGCGGCGTCGAAGCCGGCGTTGCGGGTCGGGGTGATGCCCTGCTCGGCGTCTTGATGGATGAGCCGGATGTTCGCCTCGGGAAAGGCCGCGATCATCGCCTCGACGATCTCGGCCGTGCGGTCGGTCGAGCGGTTGTCGACGACGACGATCTCCTCCGCCCGAACGGTCTGTTCGATCGCGGCGATCAGGCAGTGGCGGATCGTCTCTTCTTCGTTGTACGCGGGAATGACGATCGAGACGGTGGGGGTCGCAGCCATGCGTCGAACGTAGCCGAAACGGCGTTCGCGGCGACCCGCGGTCAGAGCGTCTCGAGAAGAGGCGCGAGGGCGGTGAACGCCCGCGCGCGGTGCGACGCGGCGTTCTTCTCCTCGGCGGTCCATTCCCCGATCGTCCGTTCCGCCCCGGCCGGTTGTCCGTCAGGCACGAAGATCGGGTCGTAGCCGAAACCCCCGGTGCCGGATGCCGCGGAAGCGAGGCGCCCGGGCCACACGCCCTCGACGACGTGCTCGACCGCCCGATGAGCGACACCGCCGGGAACGACGAGGGCGATCGTCGAGACGAACTGCGCGGTGCGGTGGGGGTCGGCGACATCCGAGAGCTGGTCGAGCAGAAGTCGAAGATTCGCGCCCGCATCTTTTGCGTGGCCCGCCCAGTACGCCGAGAAGACGCCCGGCGAACCGCCCAGCACGTCGACGCACACCCCGGAGTCGTCGGCCAGGGCCGGCAGCCCCGTGTGCGCCGCCGCCGCGCGCGCTTTGATCAGCGCGTTGGCCGCGAACGTCACACCGTCTTCGACCGGCTCGGGTCCGTCGTATCCGATCACCTCGAGGTCGGGCCGCACTCTCGCGACGATGCCGGCGAACTCCTCGACCTTGTGCGGATTGTGGGTGGCGAGAACCACCCGCCGCACCGCGCCGCCGGGATCAGCCGCGCTCAAGGGGGCTCCCCAGCGCCGCAGTCTGCGCGTCGCGCAGGTCGCGGCATCCGTCTACACCCAGCTCGAGGAGCCGGTCGAGTTCGGACTTGTCGAACGGCGCACCTTCGGCCGTTCCCTGCACCTCGACGAACAGCCCCCGGCCGGTGACGACGACGTTCATGTCTGTCTCGGCGCGCACGTCTTCGACGTAGGCGAGGTCGAGCATCGGCGTGCTGTCGACGATGCCGACCGACACCGCCGAGACGGAATCGAACAGCACCTCGGACCGCTGCGAGATGAACTTCTTGCGGCGACCCCACTCGATGGCGTCGGCCAGCGCGACGTAGGCGCCCGTGATGGCCGCGGTGCGGGTGCCGCCGTCGGCCTGCAGCACGTCGCAGTCGATGACGATCGTGTTCTCGCCGAGCGCCTTCGTGTCGACGACAGCGCGCAGCGCGCGACCGATCAGGCGCGAGATCTCGTGCGTGCGTCCGCCGACCTTGCCCTTGATGCTCTCGCGGTCGTTGCGCGAGTTCGTGGCACGGGGCAGCATCGCGTACTCGGCCGTGACCCAGCCCTTGCCCTTGCCGGTCAGCCAGCGCGGAACGCCGTTCGTGAACGACGCCGTGCACAGCACGCGCGTGCCGCCGAAGCTGATGAGCGCCGACCCTTCGGCGTGGCTGGACCAGCCGCGTTCGATCGTCACGGGTCGGAGCTGGTCGAGGGCGCGCCCGTCGGCGCGGGTGATGTCGGTCATTCGGTTCTCCTCAGGTCGGGTATGTCCCACTTTCCGCAACGATCGGTGCCATTCGTCGCGGAAATCGGGACATGGTGAGAGTTCGTGTCCCACTTTCCGCAACGATCGGGCGCGATTGTTGCGGAAATCGGGACATGGTCGGACGGATGCTGCGGCTCAGCGCCGCGGCAAGTCGATGGCGCCGGTCTGGACGAGCTGCACCTCGGTCACCTCGCGCCCCATGAGGCGGTGGGCGAGGTCGAGGAACTCGTCGGCGGAGGCGCCGGTGGCTTCGTACACGTGCGTGGCCACGGCGTCGGGGCCGGCGAGCAGATCGCGGCTCACGAGCTGGCGGTAGACGTCTTTGGCGGTCTCGGTGTCGCTCGAGACGAGGCTCACGTCGGGGCCCATGACGTAGCTGATGGCACCCTCGAGGAAGGGGTAGTGCGTGCACCCGAGCACCAGGGTGTCGACGCCGGCATGGCGGAGCGGGGCGAGGTAGCTCTCGGCCGTGGCCAGCACGTCGGGCGAATCGGTGACGCCCGCTTCGACGAACTCGACGAACCGGGGGCACGCCTCGGCGAAGACCGTGAGGCGTTCGTTGACCTCGAGCATGTCTTGGTAGGCACCCGACCCGATGGTCCCCGCCGTGCCGATCACGCCGATGCGGCCGTTGCGCGTGGTCGACATCGCGGTGCGGACGGCGGGGCCGATGACCTCGACCACCGGCACGTCGTAGCGTTCGCGGGCATCGCGCAGCATCGCCGCCGACGCGGTGTTGCAGGCGATGACGAGCATCTTCACACCCTGCTCGACGAGCGTGTCGAGAACTTCGAGCGAGTAGCGGCGCACGTCGGCGATCGGCTTCGGACCATACGGAGACCGCGCGGTGTCTCCGATGTATCGGAGCGACTCGCGAGGCAGCTGCGCCGAGATCGCGCGAGCCACGGTGAGCCCGCCGACACCGGAGTCGAAGATCCCGATCGGCGCGTCATTCACAGGAGTCGAGCCTACCCGCCGCGGGTATGGTGAGCGGATGAGCGCGTCCACGGCCCTGCACACCGACCGCTACGAGCTCACGATGCTCGACGCCGCCCTGCGCGACGGAACCGCCGAGAGACGTTGCGTGTTCGAGGTCTTCGCTCGGCGCCTCTCCGGCGGCCGCCGCTTCGGCGTCGTCGCGGGCACCGGGCGCCTGCTGTCGCTGCTGCGCGACTTCCGCTTCGGCGACGACGAACTGCGCTTTCTTCGCGAGCAGCAGATCGTCGGAGCGTCGACCCTCGACTACCTCGCCGACTACCGCTTCACCGGCACGATCAGCGGGTATCACGAGGGCGAGCTCTACTTCCCCGGATCGCCGATCCTCGAGATCGAGGGCACGTTCGCCGAGGCGGTGCTGCTCGAGACGCTCGCACTCTCGGTGCTGAACCACGATTCCGCCGTCGCGACCGCCGCCGCCCGCATGAGCATCGCCGCGGGCGACCGGCCGCTGGCCGAGATGGGCTCGCGACGGGCCGGCGAAGATTCGGCTCTCGCCGCGGCACGGGCCGCGTACATCGCCGGGTTCGGTGCGACGAGCAACCTCGCGGCGGGGCTTCGCTGGGGCATTCCGACGATGGGCACGGCCGCGCACTCCTGGACGCTGCTGCACGACACCGAAGAAGACGCGTTCCGCTCGCAGGTCGAGGCGCTCGGCCCCGGGACGACCCTGCTCGTCGACACCTACGACATTCCCACGGGGGTCGAGACCGCCGTCCGGGTCGCGGGCACAAGACTCGGTGGCGTACGGATCGACTCCGGCGACCTGCCCACGGTGGCCGCGCAGGTGCGCGAACTGCTCGATGACCTCGGTGCCACGCAGACCCGGATCACCGTCACGAGCGACCTCGACGAGTTCGCGATCGCGTCGCTCGCCGCCTCGCCGGTCGATGCCTACGGCGTCGGAACCTCGGTCGTCACCGGATCGGGAACGCCCACCGCGGGCATGGTCTACAAGCTCGTCGCCCGCCAAGACGCCGAGGGCGCCTGGATACCGGTCGCGAAGACGTCGGCCGAGAAGGTGAGCGCGGGCGGACGGAAGGCCGCGTTCCGCACTCTCGACGACGGCGTGGCGACGAGCGAATTGATCGTCGTGTCAGACGGCTACGAACGGCTCGCCGACGCCGCATCCCACCCCGAAGCCCGTGGCCTTCACGTCTCACTCGTGGTCGACGGAGTCGTCGACGAGTCTGCCGAGGGGCCGTCGGGCGTCGCCGCAGCGCGGGCGCACCACGCTCGGGTGCGCGAAGAACTGCCCGTGCGCGGACTCGCGCTCAGCCGTTCGGAGCCGGCCATCCCGACGGTGTTCACCGACGTCGCCTAGCCTCGCGACCCCGTGGGTCGTACCGGCTCAGAACGCTACTTCTGCAGGTTCTCGTAGATCTCTTTGCAGCTGGGGCAGACGGGGAACTTCTCGGGGTCGCGCCCCGGGGTCCACTTCTTGCCGCACAGGGCCCGTACCGGTTTACCCGTGACTGCGGATTCGAGGATCTTGTCTTTCTGCACGTAGTGCGAGAACCGCTCGTGGTCGCCGGGCTCGACGTTCTCCTCGCGGATGAGCTCTTCGAGCTCACGGTCGAGGGTCGCCAGACCCCCTTGGTCAGGACTGTCCAGAGGCGTGCTCATAGGGTGTCAGTGTACTCGCGAGCCCCCTCGATGAGGGCCTCAGGCTGACTCGGCGAACTCCATGAGACGGCTTCCGCGCCGCTGGAACACGGCGGATCCGATCGTCACGCCCAGAATCAGCACGACGAAACCCGCCCCGATCCCGGCCCACATCGACGCCGACGCGAATGAGATGTCGCGGCTGAGAGCGAGCCACCCCCACCACAGCGCGGGGGCCGCCGCCGCGAGGGAACCGAGGAGCACGAGACCTTGCGCGCCTGCTCCGGAACCTGCGCGCTGCGGCTGCTGGAACGGGCTGTCGCCGGGCCGCGACACCGCGTAGGGCGAGAGGGCCGACGTGATGCTCGAGAGCCCGAGCCCCGACAGGAACAGGGCAGCGCACACCCCGACCATCGCGGGAAGCAGCGCCCACCGGCCGTGCAGGGCGATGGCCACCGGCACCGCGACGGCGAGAAGCGGTGCACCCACGACGATCACGGGCACGAGCCGCCCGATGCGGTCGGAAACCCCGCGGACAGCGCTCGCCAGGTGCATCCAGACGGCGGTCGAGTCGTAGGCCAGGTCGTTGTGGGGCAACCAGCCGAAGAAGA
This sequence comes from Microbacterium shimangi, assembly GCF_043556445.1. Taxonomy (NCBI): domain Bacteria; kingdom Bacillati; phylum Actinomycetota; class Actinomycetes; order Micrococcales; family Microbacteriaceae; genus Microbacterium; species Microbacterium shimangi. Next base: position 372,841 of record NZ_JBIGII010000004.1, on the reverse strand, counting down.
GCGCCATGATCGGCACCGGCACGAGAGCGACGATCTCGAGCGGTACGCCCGCGACGAGCAGGGGCACCACGGTGAGCGCGGCAGCGATCGGGACGATCACGATATTCACGAGATATCGGCGATCCCTCAGCCAGTAGATGAGGCTTCGGGCCGCGATCGCGCCGCCCGGGGTTCCGGGTGCGACGGCGAACCACCCGAGGCCGCCCCGCTCGCGGACGGCGACGGGACGCTCGGTCGTCGTCATCGCCCGATCCACCAGCGCAACCCACGCGAGACCGAGAGCGATGAACGTCGCGACGGCGACGACCGCGCTCCACCCGGTAGTGGCCGACGGCAGCGCCCAGGCGGCTCCGACCGGGGTGTACGCCAAGACGTCCACCGCCTCGCGCAGTTGCGGCGGGACGGTGCCGCGCCAATCGAGGGAGGCCAGGAAGACACCGACGGGCACGACCACCACGAGTATCCCCACGAGGAAGATGCCCGACAACTCACGCGAACGCCGCTGACGGAGGACGAGGGAGGCGACCGCCATGCTGACCCGCGCGGCGAGTGTGCACGTGATGACGCCGGCGACCGTGGAGAAGACCGCGACGGCCGTGCTCGCGCCGTGCGCGGTACACACCAGGGCGGCACACACCGACAGGGCGATGAGGACAAGACTCGGCACGCTGATCACACCCGCGACCGCGAGCACCGCGGCCAGCGGGCGGGGCGACATCCCGAGAACGGCGAAGCGTCGCGGATCGAGAGGATCGGTGGCGCCCGTGACGAGAGGTGCGACCAGGAACCCGAGTGTCACGGCAGAGCCCGCGAGGATGAGCACGGTCGAAACGGTCTCGCGCGAAGCATCCGCCAGGCTCATGACGGCGATCGCCGCCACCACGGTCGCAGCGACGAGCGCCGCGAGCCCGACGAGAACGCGCAGGACGTGTCGGCGATCGCCCCGGAGGGCGCCGAGCATCGTCGCGATTCTCAGTCGGAGAACGTATGCAGCCACTCGAGGCCTTCCCTGTCGCCGAGACCGCCGGCCAGTTCGAGAAAGCGCTGCTCGAGAGTCGACTCACCGCGCACCTCGTCGACGGTGCCCTCGGCCAGAACCTGACCCGCGACGATGACGGCGACGCCGGAGCAGACGCGCTCGACCAGTTCCATGCCGTGGCTCGAGAGGATCACCGTGCCGCCGTGTGCCACGTACGTACCCAGGATGTCGAGGATCACCGCACTCGAGACGGGATCGACCGCCTCGAACGGCTCATCGAGCACGAGAAGGCGCGGCGAGTGGATCATCGCACCCGCCAGCATGACCTTCTTCGTCATACCGGCGGAATAGTCGGAAACCGAGCGACCGAGCGCGCCGGTGAGGTCGAACGCCCGCGCGAGGTCGGCGGTGCGGGTCTCGACGACGGCCGAAGGGAGTCCGCGCAGCACCCCGTAGTAGTAGAGCAACTGACGCCCGGTGAGCCGGTCGAAGGTGCGGAGGCGATCCGGCAAGACCCCCATCATGCGCTTCGCTGCGGCCCCCTTGCGGGAGGAGTCGAGGCCGCCGATCGAGATCGTGCCGGCGTCGGGGCGCAACAGGCCGGCGATCATCGAGAGGGTCGTCGTCTTGCCTGCTCCGTTGGGCCCGACGAGCCCGTAGAACGATCCGGCCGGAACGGTGAGGTCGATCGCATCGACCGCCCGGGTGTCGCCGAAGACCTTGGTGACACCGCGGAGCACGAGAGCGGGAACAGCAGCCTCGGCCTCGACGCCGTCTTCGCGTTCGGCGACGATCGCCGGCGCAACGGATGTCGACTGATCGTCGGTGAGTGCGAGAGGCAGAGCATCGGATGCTTCGACGTTGGGCTGCAAGAGCTCGGGCTCGTCGATCGGCGGTGTTTCGACGAGCGACTCCGGCTCGGCAAGAACGTCGGGCTCGGGTCCGCTCAGCACCTCAGGTTCGGGCTCGACGGATACCTCGGGCTCGGGCTCGACGTCGACCGACGGTTCGGGCTCCGGCTCGACGGACGGTTCGGGCTCCGGCTCGACGAACTCTTCGGCCTCGACCTCGAGGACGGACGGCTCGGGCTCGACCACCGGCGTGGGTGACGCGGGCGGCATCGGGTCGCGGAAGATCCGCGGTGGGGATACGAGTGGCGCGACCTCGACCGTCGATTGCGGCTCCGCCACGGCTTCCGGCTCGACAGCTTCCGGCGCCGGCTCGACGGGAGAGGGCTCGACGGCAACCGGCGCGACCGGAGCCGACTCAGCAACGGCCTCGGCTTCTGATTCCACCGTTCCGGCGAGCTCCGGCTCGTCCGTTCCGACGGGCTCGAGCTCCGCCTCGACGGCTGCCTCGGGCTCCGCGACGACCTCGGGCTCGACGAGGGCTGTCTGAGCCTCGACCTCGGCTTCCGTGACCGACTCGACAGGCCGCGTCGGCAGCGGAGGCCGCGGGGGAATCACCAGATCGGGGTGCACGATCAGGTTCGTGGGGAGTGGTGGCGGCGGTCCTGGGTCGATCGACGCGGGTTTCGCCGCGACGGCGGGTCGCGAGGGACGAACGGGCGCCGGTCGGCGAGGAGCTTTGGGTTTCGGAGTCGCCGTGCCGTTGCGAGGCACGGGTGCTTTCGCGCGCGGCGGTCGAGGGCGGGGCAGCACGACCGGCTGATCGGTGCTGGCGTCGCCGGTCGCGTCTCCGGGCTCTTCGGCCGGTGACTCGAACGGGTTCGGCAGCGATGCTGTCATCAGTCCAAGCTATCAAGGGTCGCGACATCGTCCCGCCGGGAATGTCATGGGAGGCCCCCGGGATCGACGCAACCCCCACCTTCTTCCCGTCGAGCGTTCGTAGGATCGGACACGTGAGCGACAAGGTGCACCGTATCCACTCGCTACCCGGCGATGCCCCCTGGACCGGCGGACTCCCCCCGGTGGGGTCGCCCGAACATCCGAGAACCATCAGAGCGCTCGATCGCGTGCTGTCGATCCAGCGTCCGGTCGTGCTCGCGCATCTGCGCAGCATCCGTCTCCGTCATCCACAGGCGTCGACGCTCGACATCGTGCGCATTCTCGAGCGTCGCTATCTCGCCGCCGTCACCACCGGGGGCGCGGCCGTCGGTGCCACTGCCGTCGTGCCCGGCATCGGAACGGGCGTCACTCTCGCGCTCAGCGGCGTCGAAACCCTCGGCTTCCTGGAGTCGACCGCGCTCTTCGCCCAGTCGATCGCCGAGGTGCACGGCGTGGCCATCGATGACCCCGACCGCGCGCGCGCCCTCGTGCTGACACTCATGCTCGGAAAAGAAGGCGTCGACCTGCTCGCTCAGCTCGCGGGGCAAGCGGCGGGGAGAGGGCCCGACCGGTCGGGCTACTGGGGACAGATGGTCACGAAGACGCTCCCCCGCGCCGCCATCGGCCCGCTCGTCGACCGGCTGAAGACCACCTTCGTCCACCAGTTCGCGGCCCGCGGCGGGGCATCCTTCCTCGGCAAGGCCCTCCCGTTCGGGGTCGGTGCGGTCGTCGGGGGTGCCGGCAACCACATCCTGGGCCGGCGTGTTCTCGTCGGTTCCCGTCGCGCGTTCGGGCCTCCCCCGCTGGCTCTCCCCGCCGACCTCGAGCCTCGTCCCGGCGCCACGCGCGTCGAGCGTGCGGCGGTGCGCGGCGTCGGGCGTCTCGGCGGTGCCATCGCCGGCGCCGCCGGAAGCACGGCGCGAGGCATCGGGTCGGCCGGCCGTCGCGCGGTGCCGCGGCGGAAGAAGAAAGAGATCGAAGGCGTCACGCCCGACGAACCGACCGCAACACCCCCCACTCCTGCATCGCCGGAGAACAACGAGGAAAGGTAGCACCACCCCCATGGACAGCACCCTGCAGTCTTTGACCGACTGGATGCCCGCTCAACGGTGGTACGCCTCCAAGGGCCGCACTCCCCGCCTGCGACTCGTCGCGGAGTGGGACGTCGCGAGCGACGACGACGCGCGCGTGCGTGTGCTCCTCGTCGCCGACGAGGCGCCCGAGACCCCCGTCCTCTATCAGGTGCCCCTCGTCGTGCGCACCGGCCGCCCGGAGACGGGCGTCATCGCCGACCTCGACGATGGATCGGTGCTCGTCGACGGTGCCACCGACCCCGCGTACGGCGAATGGCTCTACCAGTCGGTGACCGGTGGCGGACGCATCAGCGGCACCGACGGCCCGCTCGAGAGCCGCACCGCGGCGAGCCGCCCGGCCACGTCGGCCACGGCGACATCGTCGGTGCTCGGCGCCGAGCAGTCGAACACCTCGCTGATCTTCCGCCCGCACGGTGACGGCGCCGCGGTGATCTGCAAGCTGTTCCGTCAGGTGCATCCCGGGCTGAACCCCGACATCGAGTTGCAGACCGCCCTGGCCGACAACGGATCGACGTCGGTGCCGCAGGCCATCGGCTCCCTCGAGGGCACGTGGCGCGATCCGGTGAACGGCGACCTGATCGTCACCGGTTCGCTGGCGTTCGCGCAGGAGTTCCTCGACGACGTCGAGGACGCATGGCGCGTCGCCCTCAGCGCCGCGCAGGCCGACGACGACTTCGACGCTCGCGCCGAAGCTCTGGGTGCGGCCGTCGCCGATGTGCACCTCACGCTTTCGCGAATCCTGCCGACCCACGAGCCCACAGACTCCGACCGCGCGCGCGTGGCCGCGATCTGGGAGGGCGGGCTCGAGACCGCTGTCGGCGAGATCCCCGAGCTGGCCCCGTTCGCGCCGGCGATCCGTGCTGTGTACGCGGATGCTGCCGCCGCACCCTGGCCGCTCTTCCAGCGCGTCCACGGTGATCTGCACCTCGGACAGGTACTCGAAGTGCACGGGCGCGGTTGGGTGCTCCTCGACTTCGAGGGAGAGCCGCTGCGTCCGATCGCCGCACGGCGCATGCCCGACCTCGCGGTGCGCGACGTCGCGGGCATGCTCCGGTCCTTCGATTACGTCGCCGGATCGGTGGAGCGACTCGGCTCCGATGACGGAGCGGCTCGCCGCTGGGCCACCACCGCCGTCGCCGCGTTCGAGCGCGGTTACGCCGCGGCAGGTGGTCCCGCAGCCGACGAACGGCTGCTGCGTGCGTTCGAACTCGACAAGGCCGTGTACGAAGCGGTCTACGAGGTGCGCAACCGGCCCGACTGGCTGGCGATCCCGCTCGCGGCGATCGAGCGACTCACCGGTCGCTGAGCCGCACGCCCGGCGCACACGAGAAGAGCCACCCCGCAGATCATGCGGGGTGGCTCTTCTCGTGTGGTCTGCGTCAGGAAGCGAACGCCCCGAGCGTGACCTCGGCTGTACGCGTCTGATCGTCCCGCACGTAGGTGACGGTCGCCGTGCTGCCGGCAGCCACCGCGCGAACCTGCGCGGTGAGGTCGACGGAGTTGGTGATCGGAAGGTCGTTGAACGCGGTGACGATGTCACCCTCGCGCAGGCCCGCCTGCGCGGCGGGTCCGCCCTCGCTGACCTCGGCGACATAGGCCCCCGAGATCGTGGCGTCTTGCACCGTCGACGTGGACTGCACCGAGGCACCGAGCAGACCGTGGGTCGCCTCGCCGTTCTCGATGATCTCGTTCGCCACACGCTCGGCGACAGCCGACGGGATGGCGAAACCGACGCCGATCGAGCCGGCCTGGCCCGATGAGCTCCCCGCCGAGGCGATCGCGACGTTGATCCCGATCAGGCGCCCCTGGTCGTCGACCAGCGCGCCTCCGGAGTTACCCGGGTTGATCGCGGCGTCGGTCTGGATGACCGCGATCTTGATGGTCTCGCTCGACTGACCGGTTCCCTGCTCACCCTGTCCGAAGTCGAAACGGAACGGACTCTCGCCCGAGCCGCCCTCGCCGCCCTCCGAGGGCTGGTCGTCTTCGGGTGCCGCCGACGAGGCGACCTCGATCGAGCGGTTCAACGCGCTCACGATGCCCGTGGTGACCGTGTTCGATAGTCCGAGCGGAGCGCCGACCGCAATCGTCTCGTCACCGACGTTGAGGTCGCCCGAGTCGGCGATGTCCATGGGCGTCAGGCCCGAAGCATCCACCAGCTTGATGACGGCGAGGTCGTAGGTCGGGTCGGTGCCGACGAGTTCGGCGTCGTACACACGGCCGTCGGAGGTCGTGGCCCGGATCGTCGCGTCGCCCGTCGCGCCGTCGAGGGTGACGACGTGCGTGTTGGTCACGACGTAGCCGTCTTCGCTGAGCACGACACCCGATCCGGTGCCGCCACTCGTGCCGCCCGACGCGCTGATGGTCACGACGCTCGGAACGACCTTCGCGGCGATACCCGTCGTGAGGTTCACATCGTCGGTGTCGTTGACCGTGACCGTTGCCGGGCCGGCCATCGGCGCGGCCTCGGAACCGCTCCACATGCTCAGACCCGCGTAGGTGCCGCCGAGGCCGGCGGCGCCACCGACGAGGGCCGCCGCGACGATGAGCCCGGCGACCTTGCCCGCGTTCGACTTCTTGCGGGGCGCGGTCTCGGTCGTGCTGTGCAGCGGCAGCGTGGGCTGGGTCTGCTGCGTGGTCTGCGGAGCCGCGCCGAATGCCTGACCTGCGGGCTGCCCCGCGTAGCCGCCCCGTGCGGGTCCGCCGTAGGTCGGCTGCTGCGGGGCCCCTCCGTAGGGCGCCTGCGGGTACGACGGCTGCGGCGGGCGCTGTCCGGTCCACGCGGGCGCCGCCTGCGGGGCGGCGGGCGCTGCCTGCGACGCCGCAGGTGCAGCCGGCGCCGGAGGAAGCGGCGGGGCGACAGGGGTCGCGGCGTCGGCGGGCATCGACGACGCGATGGGCGCGTCGTTCTGCGGCGCCGATGAAGCGTCGGAGGTGTGCGGGGTCGCGGACGCCGCAGCGGTTTCGTCGGGGCGGTCGCCCTGGTTCTCACTCATGATTGCTCCTTCTGCCTAGCGACCTTCAGCTTGAGGGGGGTTGCTGTGCGTTTCATATGGTGCGCGTGGGTTGTGTCTATGCGACTAGCGTGAGCGGGATGCGAGAGATTCCCGGGGCCTGGCGACGCACCGCCGACGGAGCTGGTCTGCGCGCAGCGGACGGCACGATCGGTTCGACCATCTTCGCCGAGATGACCGGTCTCGCGGCCTCCACCGGCGCGATCAACCTCGGTCAGGGGTTCCCCGACGAAGACGGACCGGCGGTCGTCCTCGATGCCGCACGGGAGGCGATCGCGCGTGGCGTGAATCAGTACGCTCCCGGCCGCGGCTTCGCCGACCTCCTCACGGCCATCGCCGAGCACCAGGAACGCTTCTACGGCCTGCGGCTCGATCCGGAGCGCGACATCATCGTGACCGCGGGCGCTACGGAGGCCCTCGCCGCGACGCTGCTCGCCCTGCTCGACGGCCCCGACGACGAGGTCGTCGTCTTCGAGCCCTACTACGACGCCTACGCGGCGGCGGTCGCCCTCGCGGGGGCTCGCCTCGTGACCGTGCCGCTGCGGTGGCCCGATTTCCAGCCCGACCTCGGCGAACTCGCCGCCGCGGTCACCGACCGCACGCGCGTCATCCTCGTGAACGACCCCCACAATCCGACCGGTGCGGTCTTCGCGCCCGCGGTGCGCGAGCAGATCGTGAGACTGGCCGAGCGTCATGACGCCGTCATCGTCACCGACGAGGTGTACGAGCACCTCGTCTTCGACGGCGCGCACGTACCGATCGCGACGCTTCCCGGTGCGTGGGAACGCACGGTCTCGATCTCATCGGCGGGCAAGACCTTCTCGGTCACCGGGTGGAAGATCGGCTGGCTCAGCGGCCCCGCTCCTCTCGTGTCGGCGATCCTGACGGTCAAGCAATACCTCACGTATGCCAACGGAAGCCCTTTCCAACCCGCGATCGCCACGGGCCTGCGCCTGCCACGCGAGTTCTTCGCCGACCTCGCCGCCACGCTCCGCGACAAGCGCGACACGCTCGGCCGTGGTCTGCGCGCCGCAGGGTTCGCCGTCTCGGATCCCCGGGGGTCGTACTTCACCGTCGCCGATGCGTCTGCGCTCGGGGCGACGGATGCGGGGGACTTCTGTCGCACGCTCCCCGAGCGCGCGGGCGTCGTCGGCATTCCCCTGACGGCTTTCGCGAGCGCGGAGCACCGCGATCAGTTCGCGACGCTCGTACGATTCGCCGCGTGCAAGCGTGTCGACGTGCTCGACGAAGCATCTCGCCGGCTCGCCCTCCTGGGCGCGTAGTCAGGACGGAACCACGCGGAAACGCCGCAGCTCGAGCGCGGGGTTCACCCGTCGAACGCGCTGCACGGCCTCTATCTCGAGATGGGCGACAGCGACGTCGGTGGCCGTACCGACCGACGCGATGGCGACTCCCTGCGGGTCGATGATGAGGGAGTGACCGACGCCGAGGGGCGGCGGATGATCGGATGCTGCGACGAAGACCGTGTTCTCGATCGCGCGAGCCTCGAGCAGCGTTCGCCAATGGTGTTCTTTGAGCGGACCGCGCACCCATTCGGCGGCGACGAGGACGACGTCGGCCCCCTCGTCGACGATCGTCCGCGCGACCTCCGGGAAACGGAGGTCGTAACAGGTCATGAGGCCGAACCTCAGCCCGTCGACATCGAACGTCTGCGGCGTGGCGATCAGACCGGGCTCGACCCAGTCGGATTCGCGTTGTCCGAACGCGTCGTAGAGGTGGAGCTTTCGGTAGAGGGCGATGACCCCGTCGCCGTTCACGGCGACGACCGTGTTGCGAACTCGCTCGGCGTCCGACGCCTTCTCGAGCAGCCCCGCGACGATGACGACGCGGAAAGCGGCCGCGATCCTGGTGAGCTCGGTCACGAATGGACCGTCGACGTCTTCGGCGTTCGCCGTCAGGGTGTCGTCGAACGGGTCGACGAAGTAGCTGGAGTACTCCGGGAACAGCACGACGCGGGCGCTCCGCTTCGCGGCGCGCTCGACGAGTTCGCGGATCAAGTCGAGATTGGCGGCGACAGATGCGGCGGGCGCGAACTGCGCGACCGCGACGGCTACCGAACGATCGGTCATCGCATGCTCCTCCCCCGTCGTCGGGCGAAGACGGAACACCCCCACAGTAGGAGTTCCGCCGGTGATTCCGCCTCTTCGGAGTCTCGCGGACACCCGTGAAGCCGCCCCGATGTGCGGGACCTCGAATCGCGTGCTAGGCTAACTTCTTGTGCCGCGGGGTGGAGCAGTTCGGTAGCTCGCTGGGCTCATAACCCAGAGGTCGCAGGTTCAAATCCTGTCCCCGCAACAAGATATGCGCAGGTCAGAAGCCGTTTTCGGGAACATCCGGAAGCGGCTTCTGGCATTATTGCGCGAGTTGACTACGAGCTTGACTACATTGCAGTGGAATGCGCCCCGAACCCTCGTCGCGTCTTGCAAGCGAATCGGGTCACGTCGAGACGCCATCGGCGCGAGGGCATCCGAACCGTCTGAAAAATGAGACGTTACATCCCCACTGCGTGATGTGGGTCGAGTCCGAGACCTGGTCTACATTGAGCCCAAGAGAATCGGGGGACATCTTGAGTAGCAGTGCCGACCAGACCACCGGGCTGGACGCCGTTCCTGTCGCAGCGTTCGCCTCCGATGGTGCGAAGGTGTCACAGGTCCCGGTGCGCATCTCCTACGGCATCATCGAGCGATTCTCCGAAGGGCTTTACAGCTCTCCCACCAAGACCTTCGAAGAACTGATCACCAACTCATACGATGCAGGCGCGAGCAGCGTGTGGGTTTATCTCGCGGCCGACTTGTCGGACTCGAACGCGAATCTTGTCGTGATCGATGACGGTGAGAGCATGGACCTCGCCGGCCTCACCTCGCTTTGGCGTATCGGGGAATCTCAAAAGCGAACCGCCACGCCCCCACCTGGCCGTAAGCGGCCGGTCGGAAAATTTGGCATCGGGAAGCTGGCTACCTACGTCCTTGCAGAGCAGTTGACGTACATTACGCACCGCGATGGGAATTACCTCGCCGTAACGATGGACTACCGCAAGGTTTCGCACACAGACGAGATGCTGGAAAGCACGGAACTTGAGCTCGATGTTGTCAAGCTCACACGGGAGGCAGCTCTAGCCGCCGTCGCCGCGTCCATTGAATCCAGTGCGGTGAGCGCCGACCGGGTTCTCGAGGCACTTCAGACGAAACAGCACTGGACAGCGGCTGTTCTATCGCAGCTCAAGCCCGCAGCACGCGAGATCAAGCTCGGCAGGTTGCGATGGGTTCTGCGCAGTGCCCTGCCGCTCAACCCGCAGTTCGCGCTCTGGCTGGACGACGAAGAGCTCAAGTCGTCAAAGATTGACGGTGAAGTCGCTTGGTCGTTCGTGGTCGGCAAGGACGAGGGACAGCTCGTCAAGAACTCGGATCGTGAGTGGGGTCCCGGTGAGGCCAATCAGACGAGCGGCCGGTTCTACTTAAAGCTCCCGAAGGCCGGCGTCATTTCAGGAACCGCTTCGCTCTACAAGCAGCCGTTACAGCGAGGCAGAAGCGAGGAACTCGGTCGCAGCCATGGATTCTTTATCCGCGTCCTGGGCCGTCTGATCAATTTCGACGATGAGGACTTCTCCGTCGGCCCCGAGTTGCGACACGGAACACTAACTCGATTTCGGATGGAGATCGATGCCGACGATCTCGACGAGCAAGTTGCAAGCGCACGGGAGACGATCAAAGAGTCTCCGGGGCTCGACGAGCTGAAGAACTACCTAGTCGCCGTTTTCAACCGGGCGCGGTCAGCCGCGACTGAGGGCGACGAAGGCGACGTCATCACTGCCATTTCGCGAACTGGCCGCCTGTCGCAGCCGTCGAATGCTTTGAGTCAAGGTCCGCTGCGCCGTATGCTGCAGCGCGCCTCGGCCGATTCTTCGTTGGCGCTGAGCCTAGGGCTCGACGAAGATGCAATCACCGATGTCGGGGAACTGTTAGCGAGCGGCAGCGACGTAGTCGAAAGTGTGCTTCTTGAAGCGCGCTCTCCGGACGAACCAATGATTATGTATGACCCGGGTAAGCGGGCCGCGATCCTGAATCAGTCGCATCCATTCATCAGCAACTACATCGACGCGAAGACGGTAGCGGAACCGATGAAGCTGTTCGGGTTGAGCGAGATGCTGACACAGGCGTACCTCTTGGACGAAAACGTGCCCGCTGAGGTTGTCGCGCGTGTGGTGGCTCGTCGCGATGTCTTCCTACGAGAGCTGACCCTTCGTTTCCCTAGATCCGCCAGCGTGATCGCGCAGCAACTCCGAGACGCCACGAATGACGAAAACGCGCTCGAAGATGCCGTGGGTGATGCGCTGGAGCTGCTCGGGTTCCACGTTGATCGGTTCGGCGGGCCAAAGCACGGCACTGACGGGATCGCGACTGCACGGCTGGGTCTAAGGGAGCTTGTCGGCACGACTTCCAGCTACGCCTTCACCTATGAAGCAAAGTCAACGAAGGATACGGTTCGCGCAGCCCTCAGCGAGGAGAGCGAGCCGGTCAAGGCTGCGGGGAGAATCCGAGCCGACACAGCGAGAACATCCGTTCTCAAGGTGCACCGACAGAAGGCAACCGAAAAACACAAACTCGACGTAGTTCCGAACTTCACGCTCCTTGTCGCACCCGACTTTCAAGGAGCTCTCGACACGGAAGGGCTCATCAACGACGTCTGTGTGAACGACGAGATCACCGCCATTCGTGTCGAAGACTTGGCGCGGCTCGTCGAGTTGTTCGCGCTGCAGGGACTGAACGCCTACGACCTGCGATCACTGTTCGATGCGCGGACCCCTGAACAGACACGCCAGTGGGTTGAAGAGCAGTCCAAGACAGCGAGAGTGCCCCGTCCACCGGTTTCAGCACTGATCGACTCGCTCGTGAAAAACAGCGAACGCCGATTCCCGATGACCTTCGAGGCCCTCGCTCCGATCCTCGTCGATGCCGATCCGGACATTGACATCCCGCAGATTGCCTCTCTTTCGCGTGCGCTACGCGCCCTCGCGCCAAAGTCCGTCTACGTCGACGACCGGATGATCGCATTGAACGCCAGCCCCGCTGCGCTTTATTCCGAGATCCGCGAATCACTCGACCTTTTTGATCGCGACCTCGCCGACGCGTTTCTGAACACCGTGCCTAAGCAAGGAACTGCAGATGCCAGCGCTTAACGTTCACCCATTCCCGGCGCGCATGGCACCAGAACTTGTGTCCGAGTACATCAAGGAACTCCAAACCGATTCGATCGTGCTCGACCCCATGATGGGATCGGGGACTTTTCTTCTTTCCGCGGCTGCGAGCGGACACCCAGCCATTGGCTACGACAGTGACCCATTGGCGGTTCTAATCGCGAACGCCGCTGCTTGGGTCGGCGACGACGACGCCGTGATGGAACGCGCTCACGAAATCGTTCGGCTTGAAGCGGGATCTCAGTTCTCTATGGCTGACGAGGAATCCCAGACCTTCGCGAACTACTGGTTCGACTCGGTTTCTCAGCGGTCTCTCGCTGCCCTGGCGGCCGGGATCGCCGCGAGCGACCCATCGATGCACGCCGTCTTGTGGTGCGGCTTTTCGCGCCTCATCATCACGAAGGACGCGGGCGCGTCGCGCGCTCGAGATGTCTCCCACAGCCGACCGCATGTCGTGCGGGACAAAGCCAGCTTCGACCCGCTGATGCGTTTCGTCGCGGCCGTGCGAACGGTACTTTCGCGCCGACGAGGTCTGACTGAGGAAGCGCGCCAGCGACTCACGATCGCAAGGGGCGACGCGCGGGCGATGCCGCTCGAGGCTGGCACGGTCGACGCAATCATGACCAGCCCGCCTTACCTCACCGCCATTGACTACCTCCGCGGACACCGGCTGGCTCTCGTGTGGATGGGTTATTCAGTGGCTGACCTGCGGGAGCTTCGCGGAACCAACATTGGCGCGGAGCGAGGCGCGCTAGATGATCCCCAGCTGTCAGCCATACGTGCGGAGACCCTGTCGGGTGATCTCAACTCGCGGAAGACCCGTATCTACAACCGGTATCTCCTCGACCTGCAGTCGCTCCTCACCGAAATGGGTAGGGTGCTCAAGCCGGGCGGGAGTGCAACCTTTGTCGTAGCCAACTCCAATCACGGCGGCACGAGCGTTCGTGTTGACGACGCGCTCAGCTTTATTGGAAGCGCTGTTGGGTTCCAGGAGTCAAACCGGCGCACTCGAGAGATCCCGAGGAGCCGTCGGTATTTGCCTCCGCCAACCCTCGAGGGGTCGGCGCTGGACCTGCGAATGGGCATCGAGACGATCCTCACCTTAACGAAGAACCGCGCGTAGCGACGGGACAGGCGTTGGGCCGGACATCGCGGGGCGTCGCGCAAAAGTTCTCGTTCGCAGGCGTCGACGCACGCTGCATGCGAAGTCTCCCCTTCATGCTCGCGAAATGTACTGTCCGCTTCGATACCGCCCGCAGGTCGAAAGTGGCGGGGCCGGTCGTGCATAATCCGCGTGGTCAACGTCGCCTTGAATTGAGCTAGCCAGCGGAGGAGCGCGTCGGGACTATGGCCACGCAGGTCTCAAAGTCGACGACTGCTTCTACCGATCTCGTCAGCGGAGGAAGGGAGGTGCGCGGCCACTTTCGAGCCGCCCAGCGGGACTCGATATGCTCCACAAAACGGAGGAAAGATGACTAACGCCGATTCGATCATCAACGCAATCCGACGCGGAGAAGCAGTACTTCTCACGGGTGCGGGGTTCTCGCGCGGACTCACCGACCGCTTCGGCGACCCGTTGCCGATCGGAGCGGAGCTCGCAGAAAGCCTCTGGCCGATCGCCTTTGGCAACGAGCCGTTCGACGACAACACCGCGCTCGCAATGGTTTTCGAAGAGTCCTCGCGAAATTCTCGTACCCTGCTGGGCGAGCAGCTTGCGCGCCATTTCACGATCGACCAGGCGTTGATGCCTCCGCGGTATCTGGACTGGTTCTCACTGCCATGGCACCGCGTGTACACCCTCAACATCGACGACAGCGACTCCGCCTTGGCCGGCCTATTGCCCGATCGTTTGCAGATTCTTTCCGCGCTGAGCTCCACGCCGGGCGCAGTCAACTCCGCGCAACTCACCGTCGTTCACGTCAACGGAACACTGGAAGAGTTCCCAAATGTGACTTTTTCTCCATGGGAGTTCGCCGACCGAACAGCGCGCCAGGACGGTTGGTACCAAGAGTTCGTCACCGACATCTCGACACGACCCGTCGTCGTTGTCGGATCGGTGCTAGACGAGAGCCCTCTCTGGCATTACTTGCAGCTTCGGGGGAACCGTGGAAGCGGGCCAGAACTTCGACCGAAGTCGTGGCTTGTCACACCACACGTAGACCCCGGTCGCAGAGCCATGCTCCAGAGGCTCAATTTTGACCACCTGTCGGAGACAGAGGAGGATTTTTTTGCGCGCGTCCTTGCGCCCGCAGTCGACGCGCTAAAGACCATCCCCCGCCAAACGGTTCATGCGCTTGGACCGCTTCTGTCGGTGGACCGCTTGATCCGCGATGCGGACGCGGGGTCCCCGGACTTTCTTCTAGGGTCAGCGCCAGTTTGGGGTGATGTGGCCAACGGGTTCGCTGCCCAGTTCACGTTCGACGCAGATCTCCTGGCCGCAATCGACGCACTCTCGTCCGGGACGCTCGCGGTGACGGGAAGTGCCGGTTCCGGCAAGTCGACGTCGCTCATGCGAGCGGCAGCCACGCTTGCTGCTCGAGGTCATACGGTGGTCTGGCTCGACCGGGAAACCGAATCTACTCTCGCTCACATCAGAGACGAAGTTGCAAGGCTGATGCCTGACTATGTCTTCATCGACGACCTCGATCGCTTCGGCGGAGATGCCACAAACGTCCTGAGGGTCCTCGCCCAGACGTCAGACACCCTGATCACGATCGTCTCCACCCGCAGCGTTCGCTTCTCTCAACTCCGCTATAGTGAACGCCTCGTGTTGGAGGCCGCTCTTCACCAGGAGCAGCTCAGCACCGCCGATGCGGGCGCTCTTCTGGACCAGCTTGCTCGCGCCAACCGGCTGGGCGCGCTCAGGAGCCTGTCACGCCTGCAGCAGATCGAGAAGATCGTCGATCGCGACGATCGCCAGCTACTAGTCACCCTTATAGAGGCCACCTCGGGCACGCGGTTCCACGATCGGGTCGCAGAAGAATGTAGGTCGCTATCTGGGGCTGACCTCTCCATCTACGGTCTGATCTGCACCTCTATGTGGGCAGATAATCGTCGGCTGACTAGGCAGGACGTCCTATTTGCCGCTACACGGGCGAACGATTCCAACTCTGCGCTTACAGCACTTCGCCGCTTAGAGGACTCTCGGATCATTGTGGGCGATAGCCGTGGATATCGCGCCCGGCACCGAGTGATTGCCGAATCCGCAATCGATTATTTTCGGGAGGAAGGTCTGCTTGAGCACTGGCTTGCTGACCTGATCTTCCTGGCTGCCTCGCACTACACGCTGGGCAACGTGCGGCAAACACGTTATGGCCGCCTTCTGATCCGTTTGATCAACCACGACACTCTCAAACGCTTGGTGATCGACACTCCTACTATCCAACGGATATACGGCGAGGTCGAAGAGTGGCTGGCGTCCGATCCCCACTACTGGTTGCAGCGCGGCAGCTTCGAGACTGGCTTCGGCGATCTCGGAGCGGCAGAGAATTTCCTACGGCAATCTCGAGCGTTGCTCGAGGATGACGCCCGCATTGACACCGCGTGGAGCATGTTGCTGCTGAAGCGAAGCGTGGGCGCGCCTGCGTCGCCCGCCGCGCAGGCGGATGTGACAGAGGCGTTGGGTCTACTGAAGGCGATCATGCTCGACCCGGGTCAAAACACGCCCCACACGTACGTGGTATTTCTGACGCTAGGCCTGAAGTGGCTTCGCACCGCGCCGCTCCTTCGCCAGGAAAAGCTTTCACTGAAGGAGGATCTGCTCCACTTTGGACATATCGGGTCCATCCGTTTCCGCGACAACCTAGAAGTGCAAGACGCTTGGACTAGCACCGAGCGCTGGATGACAACGAACTTCGTCTGACACGAGACACTTCAAGCGTTCACAAGCGGGCTCTCGATGCCGTTGACTGCCCGTTGACAGCACGGGCGCAGCGGCGAACGCCATAGACGGTTTGCGGGGTATGCCGCCCGGAGGCGTCCTGGTGTTGGATGTGACGATGACGCACGGAACTCCAAAAGCGACTGAGCGCGAAGAACGGCCGCATGAGCTAGCTGTATTTCTTAGCCAAGATCTCGATGAGATCTCTTCGGAGTACACCCGCATTCGGGCACGAACGAAGGAAGATCCTGGAACGGCCGGGGATGAGGGAGAGGAGAATTGGGCCGAGTTGTTGCGGCGGTGGCTTCCGGCCACTTACACCATTGTGACCAAAGGACGGATCTTGGGAGCCGACGGGTCAGCCAGCCCTCAGGTGGATGTCATCGTATTAAAACCCTCCTATCCGCCGCGTCTAGCATCCAAGAAGGTCTACTTGGTCAGCGGCGTAGCCGCGGTATTCGAGTGCAAAACAACCCTTACCGTGGCGCACGTCAAGGCAGCGTTCAGAACGGCGAAGATCGTCAAAAATATGGGCGCGCTTGACGTGGGCACGTTTCAGAAAGAACTGAAGCGTGGGCCTATATTCGGGCTCGTGGCTCACAGCCATTCCTGGAACTCACCCCGGTCGGACCCTTTGAAAAACATGGATTCCACAATTCAAGCGTTGCATCGCGACGCGGAACATCCGCGGGACTTGCTAGACGTCGTTTGCGTATCCGACCTCGCGTCCTGGAATCTACACAGGGTCGCTTACGTTGGTCCGGTCGTCATCGCGAAGGAGCACTGGGAGGACCTGCAACTCACATATGGGCTTCCCGCCGAAGGGGGCGTGATGACCGCATTTCCGCGAAGAGATGACACGTCGCCTTCTAACCCGGTGGCCGTGCTTGTCGCGATGCTTCTTCAGGCGGTTGCGTGGGAAGACCCGGGAATGAGGCCGCTGGCCGACTACTTCAGACTCGCCGGCCTCTGGGGTTCTGGGGGCGGTGCGACCCGAAATTGGCCTTTAGGGGATGTTTACTCGCCGCAAACGATCGCCAGCATTGCCGGGCATGCCGTCCCAGCGGGGTGGAATGAGTGGGCAATCGCGAGCGCCTAGCGCACCATTTATGAGTCGCGTCGTTGCGATTCGCTCCCGGGCCCGGCACGTTGTTTGATCGGTTGCGCTTGCGCGCCCGCCGCTGGGCATGCAACCCACCGGTCTTTCGGGGGTCACCTAACCAATCCCGACACACGCTGGCCTGATCAGCGGGCATTTCGAAGCAGCGCTGGCGAGTGCGTCCTTAGCCGCAGTAGTGCGATGACTACCCCGGTGACTACGGTTGCGGTTCACGACTGACTGCTGGGGTGTCCCCCGATTCCGACGTGCCCCGTATTCCTATGTGACCGATTCACAGGGGGAAACATGGCAGGGCGACTAACCAAACGCGCAGACAACCGCTACACCGTCACATGGACGGTGGATGGGAAGCGGCACTTCTTCTACGGGAAGACGCAGGCCGAAGCTAAAGCAAAAGCCGAGGCGGCGCGAGCCAGGGTCAGGACCGGCGGACCAGTGCGCGACGCAACACGCGTCCTCGCTGATTGGCTTATCGAATGGACGGAAACCTACCTAGCCCTGAGCGACCGAGCTGAAGCCACGAAGATCATGCACGCCGGCTACTGCCGGACATGGATCATCCCCACCATTGGGCATATCCCGCTGGGCAGCCTGACAGGCAACGACATCAACCGGCTGCTACTGGCCATGAAGGCTGCCAGGAAAGCCGATTCCACCCGCCGCAACTGCTACACCACGCTGCGAAAAGCGCTGGATGATGCTGTCAGCAACGGATTGCTGGCCTTCAACCCGACACACAAAATTCGGCAGCCCGGCGTCAGTCGCCAGGAGGCGCGCTTCCTGACCCCCGCAGAGGTGACCAGGCTGCTCCGGACGGCCGAGTCACACCGTTACGAGGTCGTTCTCCGCTTCATTCTGGGCACCGGTGTCCGGCGCGGCGAAGCCCTGGCACTGTCCTGGACCGACGTCGACCTCGACAATGCACACGCCAAGTTGCGCGGTTCTCTAACCCGCCGCGGGCGTGAGCTTGTGGTCTCCGGAGTGAAAACCAAGGCGAGCAGGCGCACCGTCGCCCTGTCCCCGGCCATGACGACGCTGCTTCGCCAACATCGAGCATCACAGGCCGCCGAAAGGCTTCGGGCTGTCAACAGGTGGCGCGGCAGCGGGCTGGTCTTCACGACCGCGGAAGGCGCTCCTGTCGAGCCGCAAAATGTGCTGCGCACGGTGCGGGAGGCAGCACGGAAAGCCGATCTGATAGGGGTCACCGTGCATTCCCTGCGCCACACCTACGCAACGGCCGCCCTACTTAACGGAGTGGCACTCAAGGTTGTGAGCGCCAATCTCGGACATGCGTCCATCCAGATCACTGCGGACACCTACGGCCACGTCACCGACGACGCAGCACGTGCGGGCGCAGCCAAAGTCGCTGAAGCACTCGGCCTCTAATCACTCGACTCGAAAGGACAACACGAAGTGAACCGACAGAACAGCCCCCTCTCCCCCGAACGCTTCCCGTTCATGATGATGATGACGCGCTTGCCCTTCGCCCGAGCAGAATGGGGCGAACCGCACCTTCTTTCCCAGGACGAAGTAGCGCACCGGCTCGGAGTCAGCCGAACGACGCTGTGGCGGCTCATCAAGGCTGACCAGCTTGAGACGGTGGCGATCGGAAGCCGCACGTATGTTGTTCGGGCATCGATCGACGATTTCATCGCACGCAACTCGTCGCGGCGGGCCAGCTCATGAATGCGCAAGCCCCCGTTGCTTGGCAAACCCTTACCCGCAGGCGGGTGTTTCGCCATGTCGCCTCGCGCGATCTCAGTCCCGCCCAGGGCTTCATCGTTCTTCGGCTCATGGAGTATGCGGACTACGAAACTGGCGAGAATGCCTACCCCGGACTGTCTCGCCTGGGAGACGACTGCGGCGTCACGGAGCGCACGTTGTCCAGGGCTCTGCAGCAGGCGAAGACGCTGGGACTAATCCGGGAAACGCAGCACGGCGGCGGGTCCGGCGACAGCGCTCGGGCGTCCGTTTACCGGTTCCTCACGAGCGAGAAGAAACGTGCTCGGGGCGAAGCGGGGCCTACTACGGCCAGCGCTTCAGACAGCACTGAAGACGCGACTGCGCACAGTACTGCTGCCACAACTGAAGACAGCGCAGCAGTACTATCTCCTGTACCGGCCGGACCTCCCCACCCTCCTGTACCTATCCATACCGACTCTGGAGAAGCATCTATAGATACAAGGAAGAAGAAGAATAGTGAACTCTTAGAAGAACCCGAGGAGCTGAGGGTTCGGACTGACGAGGTGAGGAAGAAGGCCCAGCGTCTACAGACAAAGTTCCAGGCGAACGATGGAGATTCATCTGAGATGGACGACGACCCGTAGCCACCAAGCCTCATCGAGGGAGACATGCAGGGTTGAAATTCAGCAGGTACTGAGGGTGGTGCACTTCGACAGGCGGGTGTTGCCTCAAGACTTATCCGGCATTGGCCAGCCTGTCTGTCTGCGCTAACCCGGCAGCCGGGAACACGCGGGGTTGACGTCTTGGCCCCGAAGAAGGGTTTGCGCACTATCAACAAGTGCCACGCTGACAAAGCAACGCGACCAGGTACCGGAAGACGGCAGGTCCGCAACCGCTCCTGCCAGGCTTTGCAGGGAGAGCCCTCACTCCATCCGGTCTCTAAGACGCTTGGTGGCGCACTGGATCGCCTTTTTCGCAGCGTCCGTTGACTTGCCCAAAATTTCGGCGATGGTTTCGATGTCCCGATCGTCTATGTAACGCCATTTGATCAGCTTCAGATCCAGTGGGTAGTCCGTCGCCAACAACCGCAATGCCGGGCCTAGCGTTCGTTGCGCGTCCACCTTCTGGGCGACATCGCTAGAAAGGCTGGGTTGGTGGGCCAATTCGCCCATCAGTCGTTCCAGCCCCAAGCCGTCAGCGGCCTGGAAGTCGACGGGATCGGCTGGACGGGCCTTGCGCTGACGATCGAAGTCGATGGCCGCATTTCGAATCACGGTCTTCAGCCAGGCAATCGGAACAGCTGGTTCGCCTTCGTCATCGTCAGGAAGTCGATCCCGACCGAACGTCGCGAAGTACTTGATCATGACTTGCTGTTGCAGGTCATCCCGATCTGCGGCGGACCACCCGCCCCACTGCCGTCTGACGGTCCTTCGCACCGCGTCTTCAGCGGCACGGTACGACGGAAGGTCGGTTCCGTGTTGTCCCACCCGTCGTCCGCCTGCATTTGTGTCCACGACGGGCACTGTAGCGCCCGTCAGCAAACGAAAGGTACCCGGGTGTCCCCGAAGTGCGGTCGCCGCCCGTATTCCCGTGTGCGGCCATACAGCGCCGCACAGAAAGGAATGGCCATGTCACGACTGACACGGTTGGCAGACGTATGCCAGCTGACCGCCCAACTTTGGGTGGGCGGTGAACTGCGCAAGGGCGACCGGATCTTTGCACAGCGCCAGCTGGAAGAACTGAAGGGGCTTGGGATCGGGTCGATCATTGACACACGGTTCGAAGGCAATGACATCGGCTGGGTAACGGAAGACAACCCCACGATCGACTACCTACACATCGGGGTTCAGGACGCCGGCTATCGAATGCCCGACAGTTGGTTCGACGACGGCACGGAGTACGCCACGGAGGAATTCGAGCGGGGCCGTGTCGTACTGGCGCACTGCCAGGCAGGCATCAACCGTGGCCCGACCATGGCCTTTGCCATCCTGCTGACGCAGGGCTGGGAAGTTGTTGATGCGCTTAGTCACATCACCCGCGCGCGCCCCATCGCCCGGATTGGTTACGCCGAAGATGCCGTGAAGTGGTGGTTCGGCAAGATTGATGCGTCCCACGAAGACGGTCACGCCCAAATCGACAGGGTCCGCCAGTGGCGCGTCGACAATCAGTTGCCGCGGCGTAGCGACAGGGGCGGCTTCAGCGAAACGCGGTGAACGCCGCCTTCATCCGCCACCTTCACATCGGCCTCTAGAAATACACCCTTTTCGCCAGTGCACCGAAGGTCGAGCCTGAGATGCTTCTCCGGGACGTCGAGTGGCCCCAACGCTGTTGTGCAGGTGTGCACAGGTCATACCGCCACTAGTAGGTCCATGTGCCCTTAAGAGGAACGATCCGTCGATTCGCTCCTTCAAGCGCCGTGGAAGGCTGGGAACGTGTGTCTTATGCCGCCACTGGGCGATTGCTCACCTCTCCACTAAAGGACAGGTCCTGGCCTCATGCGTTCACAGTCGCGACGACTCCGGACGGCGGACCATCCTGATCTGCGTCCGATTGACGAGTTGTCCGTGCTCCCGGGGTAGCCGCCGTGCGCGTGGGCTGTTGATAACGGCAGTGGCAAAGGGCCGTTCTGCGCTACCGTCACGAGATGCGCGGCGCACTCACACCGATCCGTCCCTGGCTTGACGACTCTGGGTTGACGACGGAGCCACAACTGCACGTGTTCGACGGTGAGAATCCGCCGCTCGATCAGGCGTAAGCGCGGTGTACATGCCAGTCCTTCTCAGCGCGGTAGACGTCAAATACCACGCTCTCCCCCATTGCGTCCGTTTCTTGAAAGCGCCACCCGTACAGGCCGTGGTGTTGCTCAACCGGCGCTGACCACACCGACTCCCGCAACCGGGTTGGCATGTCAGTGACGCGCCAGCGACGACCGTTGTAGATCATCCGCGCGGGGATGTCGTTGACTAGCCATAGCGTCGTCTCGGATGCCCTCGTCGTCGTGCTCATAGCTTCCAACATTAGTACACACGTTCGAACCCCACTAGTCTAGGCCCCTGCGGAGGGAGGCGCTTTTGGGTCGAACCGAAGGTACAGCCATCACTACGACAAGCTCATGGATCAACGCATCGTCGAGCGCGTCGCCGCCACAGCAGGACCGCTGCAGTCCCTCAGCCGCGAGGAGCTCGAGCTAGATGCCGAACCGGTAACGCGAGATCCGCAGCCGAAGTCAGCTCGCGCGTGGGTACGTTTCGGTGGAACCCCCGTCTTAGTGGACGCGGAGGTTGTCAGCTGGACATCGTCCGCGATCGCCATCCGTTTCACGATTGCCGACGTCGAGCACAAGGCCTGAGTCTGGGCCTCCGCCGTGCGAGAGAACCCATCGAGTCAAGGAGCTAGTTCGTAGTTCTTACCGTGCTTTTTCATGACCCGCGTGTGTTTTGGTGTTATACCGCCACTCTGCAACCCCCAGGGAGCTCCCCCGCGCCGAGTGCATAACCCCGCATCGTGGCAACAACCCGGGGGCCGCGTGTGCCCACGCAGCTGTTCCATTGCCGAAAGCTGTGGGCCGTCCCACCAGTTCAGTACTGTTCCTACGTGACCGCCAACGAGAACGCCATTCGTGACGAGCTTGCGAACCGTCTGCCGCTCATTGAGCCCGGGCTTGAACACGTGAGCAACAACTTCCACCTGCGGAACGCTCACGGGGCTGACGGCTTTGTCGACATCTTGGCGCGCGACTCCACTGGCGCGTTTGTCGTCATCGAGCTGAAAAAGTCGACCTCAACATCACGGCAAGCACTCCATGAGGTCGGAAAGTATGTCGACCTTCTCAGTCGAGCTAAGGGGCTGCCGCCTGACCGGATCAGAGCCATCGTGATCTCCACTGAGTGGCACGAGCTCCTGGTGCCCTTTAGCTACTACGTGCACCAGAGCAGCTTTGATCTGCAGGGCTTCGTGCTCGAGCTGTCCGACGACGGACTGACGCCCATTCGAACCTCACGCGTGAGTCCGTTGTCGCGCAGCACACCACGCAGTCTGACGGCGTCACAGAGACGCATCGATGGACTGCCTAGCGCGCAGCTTGAGCAAAAATGGTCGGAGGTGAAGGATCGCTTGAACTCCCTGGACGTTGTGGATCACGTCGCACTGCACCTGTCTGAGGAGGCGGGGCAAGGGAAGATGGTCGTGCTTGCGCTTGGGACGATCGCCGCGGAGACGCCTCGTGAGCCAATGCTCGAGGTACTGCTCGCGGACGGCGACTTTGACCAGGACGATCTAGGAGCGATGCCCACTGAGGAAGTCGTGCTGCTCGGCATGGAGTACGAAGGGCTTCCGCTTGGCGTGTGCTATCCGGAAAAGGTAGGCGCGCTGCTTGGCGCGCACGGTTGGCAGATCGACGATATTGAGCGCTCGGGTGTCTTCCAGGACCTCGAACTCTTCCCGGAAACAGACGTCCGAAAAGCATGCGAAGGATGGACGGGCGGTCTATCCACCCAGCATTTCCAAGGGAGGGCGCGGACGTCAAATTCTCTCCAATGGGCTGCCCTTCGAGGCTCCATTTCCCTAGTAATCGCCGAGTCTCCGGGTTGGGTCGCTCCGGCGCGCCTATGGCTAGATGAACTCCAAGCGGCGGGTTCGCAATGGGACATCAGCGTCAACGTCTACGATCCGAACGACATGCTCCAGGCGCTCCTACACGGTTACCGGACGATGCAGTGGATGGAACTCGTGCCTAACTTCGGAATGGCCGTGGAAGCTCCAGACAATCGCGGATTCGGACTTTTTGGGTATCTAGGGTGGGACGGAACAGAGGTCGACATTGTTGGAGGAGTCCGCCTCGCATACAAGAACATCGGTGAATGGGGTGACCTGCGTGCCTTCGACGGCCAGGCTGAGGCCAACGCGAGACTCCTTGACTCCTGGCACCTGTCTCACGTCCTGGCGGAGAAGTACGCCGCGCAACCTGTGGCGATGGTCTTATCCGCCCAGAACGGCCTACTTGGCCGAGCCAAAGGCACGCAGGCGGATCTTCGCGAGGGCCTTCTAGAGGCGATGTCGATGAAGAATTTTCTTCAGGCACACGCAACGCAGCTTGACGAACTCGTCCGCTACCTGCGGGCTCACGTTCACGTCGACCCCGGTTCTGCGACCCAGATGCACGCGTTCAACGCGGCCACAGACTCGGACTGGTACTAGTCGACAAACGTCGCACGCGCTCTAACCCGACGGTTGGCGGGTTGTCACGAACAAACAGGACCCCCGCAGAGGACGTCAGCTCACAAACGTTCCCTGACTACACGTCTGACTACGTCACTCGTCGACCACCCTGAATCTGCCTGAAACGTGCAGCATCGGCCGGGACGGTCCCCGTTGCGATTTCCCGGCTCAAGCGGCCGACCTGAAACACTCGGAACCGTAATCAGCCGGGCTCATAACCCAGAGGTCGCAGGTTCAAATCCTGTCCCCGCAACAAAGAAGAACAGGTCAGAAGCCGTTTCCAAAGAAATTTGGAAGCGGCTTCTGTCATTATCTGATCGCGTTTTCGTGACTGTCCGCGCATCCCCTCGCGCTCGACGAACGTCAGTGCGGATCGACGGCCTCGCCGATCTCACCGAGGAATCGCACGACGACCGCGAGCTCATCGTCGGAGAACCGCGCGGCGACATCACGCATGGCGCCGAGGTGCGCACCGAAGTGCCGGAAGAATTCGCGCCGTGACGCGTCGGTAAGCACGACCACGCGCGCGCGGCCGTCTCGGGGGTGGGGGCGGCGCTCGACGTGCCCCAGAGCGGAGAGCCGGTCGAGCAGCTTCGTGGTCGAGGCCGTGGAGATGCGCAAGTGGCGGGCCACGTCGTGGGGGCTGACCGATTGACCCCGCTGCTCGCGGACGATGAGCATACGCAGCGCACCGAGGTCGCTCGCGTTCATGTCCATGTCGTCTTTCATGCCGCCGTGCATGCGGTCGAGAGCATCGCTGAACGCGCGCACCGACACGAGGGCGCCCGCGACCTGAGAGCGCATATCGGCACGGTTGTCTACCTGTTCGGTCATTGTGGACACTCCTCTCGTACCGCTTGTATGCTCGGATAAGTTCGCTAGTTAAACTAGCAAAAGGAAGGCACCATGAGCGAGACCGAATTCGTCGTGCTCCTGGACGACGATGGTCGCGAGATCGGTGTCGCCCCCAAGAGCACCGTGCACGGCACAGACACCGCCCTGCACCTTGCCTTCTCGTGCCACATCGTGAACAGCGCCGGACAAGTACTCGTCTCACGCCGGGCACTCGACAAGAAGACGTGGCCCGGGGTCTGGACGAACTCGTTCTGCGGGCACCCGCAGCCCGGCGAGCAGATGACCGACGCCGTGCATCGACGCGCGGAGTTCGAGCTCGGCCTCGCGATCGGCGATCTCGAGCTCGTACTGCCGACGTTCCGGTACCGCGCCACCGACGCGTCCGGCATCGTCGAACACGAGATCTGCCCCGTGTACACGGCGTTCGCGTCGGAGGATCCGCTCCCGAACCCCCGCGAAGTCGTCGACACCCGCTGGGTCGACCCCGCGGATCTCGCCGCAGCGCTCGGTGCGACCCCGTGGGCCTTCAGCCCATGGCTCGTCCTTCAGGCCGCGCAGCTCCCCCTCTTCACGAATCCGACAGCATCTTCGCCCGCGGGGCTCGCCCTCGCCTCTGCCCACAGAGAGAGCCCACGCGCCTCGTGATCACGCTCCCCCACGCACCTCTCGCACAGGCCGGCATCGACGCCGCGATCGACGCGAGTCTCCGACGTCTGCGCGAACGCGCCGCCGCGGTGGATCCCACCGTCGACGCCCTCGCGGCGGCGATCGAGCGGGCGACGAACGGCGGCAAGCGCTTTCGGCCCGCCCTCGTCGTCGCCGCCTTCGAGACACTCGGCGGACGCATCGACGACACGCCCGCGCTGTACCCGGTCGCCGCAGCCTTCGAACTCCTCCACACCGCCTTCGTGGTGCACGACGACGTGATCGACCACGACACCCACCGCC
This sequence comes from Microbacterium shimangi, assembly GCF_043556445.1. Lineage (NCBI taxonomy): Bacteria > Bacillati > Actinomycetota > Actinomycetes > Micrococcales > Microbacteriaceae > Microbacterium > Microbacterium shimangi. Next base: position 347,052 of record NZ_JBIGII010000004.1, on the reverse strand, counting down.
GCGGCACGCTCAACATCGCCGGCGAGTTCCGCGCCCGGGGTCGCCTGCGAGGGGCCGACGTCGCCGGCGCCTCCCTGCTCGGCGATGCCGCGGGTATTCTCGCGGGCGACCTGCTGCTCCACGAGGCGACCCGCGTCGTTGCGCTCGCCCCTCTCGACCACGGTGCACGCGCCGACCTCCTGGAGCTCGTCGACGACGCCGTTCTCGTCTCGACCGCCGGAGAGCTCGCCGACGTCGAGAACTCGGTGACCCAGGGGGTGAGCCTCGACCCCGACGCCATCCTGCTGGCAACCGCCAACAAGACCGCGGTGTACTCCTTCTCGGCGCCGCTCGAGGCGGGTGCCGTGCTCGCCGGTGCACCGACCGAGTCGCGCCGGGCACTGCGGCAGTTCGGACAGCAGCTCGGACTCGCCTACCAACTCGTCGACGACCTGATCGGCGCCTTCGGTTCGGCCGCCGTCGCGGGTCGACGCGAGGGCGGCGATCTGCACGAGGCGAAGCAGACACCGCTGATCGCTCTGGCGCGTCAGAGCGAGAACTGGCCCGAGGTGGCAGACGCGCTCTCCGAAGCGCACACCGGACCGGTCGCGATCCGCGTCGCACAGCGCGCCCTCGCCGCGTCGGGCGCCCGCGCGCGGATGGAATCACTGGTCGCCGACACGCTTGACTCCGCTCGCTCGGCGGTCTCCGCTTCGCTCCTCCCCGACGCGACGCGGGCCATGCTGCTCGATCTGGCCGACGCCGTACAGGATCGCGTCCCGTGAGTCACGTCCCCACCGGCCTCGAGCTGTACGACCGCACGGCCGACGATGCGGCGGCCGCCGTCATCGCCCGCTACTCGACCTCGTTCGCTCTCGCCTGCCGTCTCCTCGGTCCGCGGGTGCGGACCCACGTGCGAAACGTCTACGCTCTCGTCCGCGTGGCCGACGAGGTCGTCGACGGCCCGGCCGCCGATGCCGGACTCAGCGTCGATACGCAGCGGGCAGTGCTCGACGGGCTCGAGCGCGACACGATCGCCGCGATCGAGACGGGGTTCAGCGCGAACCTCGTCGTGCACGCGTTCGCGAGATCGGCGCGCGCGAGCGACATCTCGCCCGACCTCATCGAGCCGTTCTTCGCATCGATGCGCACCGATCTCGACACCGCCGCGCACGACGGCGCCTCGCACGCCGAGTACGTCTACGGCTCGGCCGAGGTCGTGGGACTCATGTGCCTGCAGATCTTCGTCAACGCGGATGCTGCGGGGCAGGGCCGACCAGACGATGAACTCGTCGACGGGGCCCGCCGCCTCGGGCGCGCGTTCCAGGACGTGAACTTCCTCCGCGACCTCGACGACGACTCGCGACGCTTGGGGCGCGACTACCTCGCCGGTGCGGGCGCAGAGGCGCGACGCGGCGAGGTGTTGAACGGCATCGACGCCGACCTCGCGGCGGCCGCGGCGGTCATTCCCCGACTGCCCGCCGACTGCCGTCGGGCGGTATGGACGGCGCACGATCTCTTCGCCGAGCTGTCCCGGCGCCTCAGAGCATCTCCTGTCGGGGCCCCGCGCGTCCGTGTTCCCGACACCGCGAAGGCGGCCATCGCCGTCAGAGCATTCCGCAAATCCCGAAAGGCCAGCCGATGACCCGCAAGACCGTGATCGTGGGCGGCGGTATCGCCGGGCTCGCCACAGCGGCCCTTCTCGCCGAAGAAGGGGACGACGTCGTCGTGCTCGAAGCGCGCTCCGAACTCGGCGGCCGCGCCGGTTCGTGGTCGAGCGGGGAGTTCCGTTTCGACACCGGGCCGAGCTGGTACCTCATGCCCGAGGTGTTCGACCACTTCTTCCACCTGCTCGGCACGTCTGCAGCCGAGGAGCTCGACCTCGTTCCGCTCGATCCCGCGTACCGCATCTACAGTGGCGACGCCGCGCCCGTCGACGTGGTCTCGGGCCGCCAGGCCTCGACAGCGCTGTTCGAATCGATCGAGCCCGGTGCCGGTAAGAAGCTCGACGCCTACCTCGACTCGGCGGCGGACGCCTACGAGCTCGCGGTGTCGCGCTTTCTCTACGACCCGTACACGACGACCGAAGGTCTGCGCGATCCCGCCCTCCTGAAGCGGCTCCCCACCCTCGTGCCCCTTCTGGCACGCACCCTCTCGTCACACATCGAGAAGCGATTCTCCGACCTGCGGTTGCGCCAGATCCTCGGCTACCCGGCGGTGTTCCTCGGCGGTTCCCCGTACGACGTGCCGAGCCTGTACCACCTCATGAGCCACCTCGACCTCGACGAAGGTGTGCTCTACCCCCGAGGCGGTTTCGTCGAGGTCATCGCGGCAATCGAACGCCTGGCGCGGGCGCGAGGCGTGCACATCGAGACCGGCGCCGAGGTGTCGCGCATCGTCACCGAAGGCGGCGAGGCAACGGGAGTCGAGCTCGAAGACGGCCGCCTCATCGCGGCCGACCACGTCGTCTCGACCGCCGACCTCCACCACACCGAGACCCACCTCCTGGCCGAGAAGGAGCGCACGTACCCCGAGAAATGGTGGGACAAGCGCACGCCCAGCTTCGGCGCTCTGCTGATCCTGCTCGGCGTCCGCGGCGAGCTCCCCCAGCTGGCACACCACACGCTGGTGTTCACCGAAGACTGGCGGGCGAACTTCGAGGCGATCTTCGGCTCGGACACCCACATCCCCGACCCCGCCTCGCTGTACGTCTGCCGACCGAGCGCCACCGACACGGGCGTCGCGCCCGAGGGCTTCGAGAACCTCTTCGTTCTCGTACCCGTTCCGGCCGATCCCTCGCTCGGACACGGGGGCGTAGACGGTGAGGGCGATGCGCTGATCGAAGCCGCCGCCGACCAGGTCATCGCCCAGATCGCTGGAACCTGCGGCATCCCCGATCTTGCCGAGCGCATCGTCGTGCGCCGCACCATCTCGCCCGGTGATTTCGAAACAGACCTGCACACGTGGCGCGGCAACGCCCTCGGGCTCGCACACACGCTCGGGCAGAGCGCGATGTTCCGTCCCCGCAACGCCTCACGACGCGTCGAGGGCCTGTCGTACGCCGGCGGATCGTCGCTGCCCGGGATCGGCCTGCCGATGTGCCTGATCTCGGCGGAACTCGTCGTCAAGCGTCTTCGCGGCGATTCCACGCCAGGACCCCTGTCCGAGCCCGCCCGCTCGGTGGTGTGACCACGTGCCAGGGCTGTACCTCCTCGCGATACTGCTCTCCTTCGCCGGTATCGCCGCGCTCGACGCGCGCTGGCGGCTCGTCGCGCACGCGGCTCCCGTGCGGACCCTGGTCGCGGTAGCGCTGGGCACAGCCTTCTTCGTGGCGTGGGACCTCGCGGGGATCGCGACGGGCGTCTTCGTCAAGGGTGACAGCCCGATCTTCGTGGGGATCATGCTCGCCCCCCATCTCCCGCTCGAAGAACCGGTCTTCCTCGCATTCCTCTGCTATCTCGCTCTGGTGGCGTGGGCCGGGGCGGAGCGGATGCTGCAACGGCGCGCTCGACGCGCGGAGGCGGCGTGACCTATCCCCTGTTGATCCTCCCGTTCGTCGCGCTGACCGTGATCGTCACCCTGGCCAGCGCTGTGCGGCCTCGCTTCGCCCCGCGACTCGCGGCATCCGCCCTGGGGGCCGCCGTTCTCGTCGTCCTGACCGCGGTTTTCGACAACGTGATGATCGCCCTCGACCTCTTCACCTACCCGCCCGAGCACCTCAGCGGGCTGCGCATCGGACTCGCACCGATCGAAGACTTCTCCTACCCGGTGTGCGCGGCGTTCCTCGTCCCTTCCGTCTTCGCGCTCCTCACCCGTAAGGTGCCCGCGTGAACTCCCCCGCCCTCACCCCCGCGCGTGTCGTCCGCGAACTCTTCGTCTCGTCGCGCCCGGTCAGCTGGATCAACACCGCCTTCCCGTTCGCCGCGGCCTACCTCCTCACCGCACGCGAGGTGAACGTCACCGTCGTCGTCGGCACGCTGTTCTTCCTCGTGCCCTACAACCTCGCGATGTACGGCATCAATGACGTGTTCGACTACGAGTCCGACCTTCGTAACCCCCGCAAAGGCGGTACGCACGGCGCGGTGCTCGAACGGCGGATGCACCCGATCACGCTGTGGGCGGCCGCGCTGGCGTGCGTTCCGTTCGTCGTCTACCTCGTGGTGGCCGGCTCACCCCTGTCGTGGCTCGTCCTGGCGCTGAGTCTCTTCTTCGTCGTCTTCTACTCGGCGCCGCCCCTGCGGCTCAAAGAAGTACCGTTCGCCGATTCGGTCACCAGCAGCATCCACTTCTTCTCGCCCGCGGTCTACGGCCTCGTGCTCGCCGGAGCGACGTGGACGTGGCAGCTCACGGCGATCATCATCGCGTTCGCCCTCTGGGGCGTGGCCTCGCACGCGTTCGGCGCGGTGCAAGACGTCGTCGCCGATCGGGCGGCGAGCATCTCGTCGATAGCCACCTCGCGCGGCGCGCGATGGACCGTTCGGTTCGCGATCGGATGCTACGCAGCATCCGGTCTCGTCATGCTCGCCTCCGCCTGGCCCGGGCCTCTGGGTGCGATCCTCGTGCTGCCCTACCTCGCCGTGGTGTGGCCGTTCCGCTCGGTGACAGACGCCACCGCCGAAACCGCTACGCGAGGATGGCGCCGCTTTCTCTGGGTCAACCAGATCGCGGGCTTCGGTGCGACCCTGCTGCTCATCTGGTGGGCCCTGCTGCGCGCATAGCGCGGACCGCCCAACCGAGTCGCTGGGCCTGTCGGCGCGGTCAACGGGCCCTTCGACAGCCTCAGGGACCGCTGCCTGGGGACGCAGAATGCCCGCGCCCCGGCGGACGCAGAATGCTCGCGGCCCCCGCGGACGCAGATCGCCCCGCCTCGGACGCTGAGGTTGTCGAAGCGTCCGGGCGGGGCGATCTTGCGGTACTAGCCCTGGTCGCCGAGCTCGATCAGACGTTCGACGGCGGCCTGGAGGCGCTCGTCGGCCTCGCCGAACGCGACGAGGTCTCCGCCGCGGAGTGCAGCATCCTTGTCGAGGATGGCCTGCTGTGCCTCCTGCAACGCCGTCTGGTAGTCCGAGGCGGGCTCTGACGGCGTGGTGGGCGTCGGAGTCGGGCTGGTCGGGTCACCCGGTGTCGGGGTCGGCGTCGGAGTGTCGGGATCGGTCGGCGTCACTTCTTCGTCGCCCGTGTCGGCGCCGGAGTCTCCGCCGAACAGCACGTCGAGCGCTTCGCTCAGGGTGTCTTCGAACGCGATCTGATCGCCGAAGGCCACGAGCACGCGACGCAACTGGGGCAACTGCGTGCCCTCCGACGACTGGACGAAGACCGGCTGCACGTACAGCAGACCGCCGCCGACCGGGAGGGTCAGCAGGTTGCCGCTCAGCACCTCGGATTGACCCTGCGACAGGATGTTGATCTGCGACGAGACCGCGGTGTCGGAGTTGAACGTGTTCTGCACCTGCCCGGGCCCGGGCACGGTCGTGGCCGAGTCGATCTCGAGAAGTCGGAGCTTCCCGTAATCCTCGGACTTCACACCGGCCTCGTTACCCGCGTTCGCGTCGACGCCCAGGTAACCGGTCAGAACGTTTCGCGCGTTGCCCTCCGACGCGGGGATGAACGTGGAGAACATCGAGAACGTCGGCTCATCCTGGCCCGGCATCTGCATCGTCAGGTAGTAGGGCGGCTGGAAGCGCAGCTCGTTCTGGGGGTCGTCGGGGGTCGCCCACCGGTTGTCCTGCTGGTAGAACGATCCGGCGTCGTCGACGTGGTAGACGCCGAGCTTCTCGCGCTGCACCTTGAACAGATCGGTCGGGTACCGCACGTGGCTCATGAGGTCGGCCGACATCTCGGAGATGGGCTCGACCGTCGAGGGGTAGACCTTCTGCCAGGCCTGCAGCAGCGGATCCTCTTCGTCCCACGCGTAGAGCGTGACGCTGCCGTCGTACGCGTCGACGGTCGCCTTGACCGAGTTGCGGATGTAGTTGATGTCGTCGAGGGCGAAACGCGGTGCGGTGTTGTTCGTGTCCGCGATGGCGGCCGACAGGCTGACACCGCTGGAGTAGGGGTAGCTCGCGCTCGTCGTGTACGCGTCGACGACCCACTTGATCCGCCCATCGACGACCGTGGGGTAGGGGTCGCTGTCGAGGGTCAGGTAGGGCGCCACCTTGGCGACGCGCACCTTCGGGTCGCGGTCGTAGAGGATCTGCGAATCTTCGTTGACCGAATCGGAGAACAGGATCTGCTCCGACTGGAACTTGAGCGCGTAGATCAGGCGGCTGAAGACGCTGCCGACGCTGGGGCCGCCATCGCCGTCGAACGTCGTGCGCGTGACGTTGCCGCTCTCGGTGCCGATCGGGTAGTCGAGTTCGATGGGGTCGGTGCTCTCGGGAGCGCCGACGATCGAGTATTCGGGTGACTTCTCACCGAAGTAGACGCGGGGCTGGAAGTCTTCTTCGTCGCTCAGGAAGCCCGTCGCCGGGATTCCCTGCTCGAGGAAGACCGGGTCTCCGTCGGTGGTTCGTTCGTTGCCCGCCGCTGCGACCATGCCGTAGCCGTGGGTGTAGACGGTGGTGGTGTTCTGCCACGACGCGGCGTCGCCGAGCTGGGTCATGTCGAGCTCGCGCACGCCGACCACGGTGTCTTGCGACTGGCCGTCGATCTCGTACCGGTCGACGTCGAGGACGCCCGGGAACTGGTAGTACGCGCGGTACTGCTCGAGCTGGCGAACGGTCGGGCCGATGATGGCCGGATCCATGATGCGGATCTGCGCGGTGGTCGCGGCGTCCTCACGCAACTGTCCCGCCTCGGCCGTCGTCTCGGTCGTGAAGTTCTGCTTCTCGAGCCCGTCGATCCCGTAGGCCTGCTTGGTCATGTCGATGTTGCGCTGGTAGTACTGGCTCTCGAGCGCGAGCTGGTTCGGTCGCACCTGCACGGTGTTGATGACCCACGGCACGGCCACCCCGATGACGACCGCCGAGACGACGAGGAGCGCCGTCGCGATGAGCGGGAACCGCCAGCGGCCGATGACGGCGGTGACGAAGAAGAGCAGGGCGACGAGCACCGCGATGATGGCGAGGATCGTCTGGCCGGGGATGACCACCTGAGTGCCGACGTAACCCGGACCCGTGATGCGGTCGTTCGGTTCGATCAGGCTGCGGTACCGGTCGAGCCAGAGGCTCCCGGCCTGGACGAGCAGGTACAGACCGGCGAGGACAGCGAGCTGGATGCGTGCGGCCTTCGAGATGCGCAGTTCGCGCTGGCCGACCCGCACGGAGCCGTAGAGGTAGGACACCACCGCGGTCACGAGCAGGCACACGAGGATGATCGCCGAGGCGAAACCGAGCGCCGCAGCATAGAACGGCATGCCGAAGAGGTAGAAGCCGGTGTCGAGACCGAACTGCGGGTCGGTGACGGTCGTGGCGACACCGTTGAACCACAGCCACGTGGTCTCCCACTGCGACGAGGCGGCGAACCCCGCGAAGAACCCGAAGAAGACCGGGATTCCCCACATCGCCAGGCGCCGAAGAGGTTCGACGACCTCCTGGTAGCGGTCGAGCTGCGAACTCAACCGCGCGTACACGGGGCGCAGGCGATAGGCGAGCTGGATCGCGACCCAGACCGGGATGGCCATCGCGAGGAATCCGACGACGAACATCACCACTCGCCCGAGCCACTGGGTGGTGAGCACCCCGAGGTAGCCGACCTGGTCGAACCACAGCCAATCGGCGTAGAGGTTCGCAAAGACGAAGAACGCCACGACCAGAGCGGCAATGATCACCAGGGAAATGGCGATGATGCGGCGGGAACGATTCGGCGTGGCCGGAGTCGGCATCGAGGTCGTGGTCACTCCCTCATTCTAGGTGCGCGGTTCTGGGGGAATGCCGTGACGACGGCGTCAGGGGGCGGTGCAGGTGGGAAGAGCGTCGAGGTCGCCGCCGGTGCGGATGGCGTCGAGGGCATCGAGGGCATCGTCGAGGTCGACCACCGAGAAGACCCGCAGGTCATCGGGAACGTGCCCGACGACCTCGTTGCAGTTGGCTTCCGGCGCCAAGAAGTAGTCGGCCCCCGCGTCCCGCGCGCCGTAGAGCTTCTGCCGGATGCCGCCGATCGGTCCCACGACGCCGTCGGCGTCGATGGTCCCCGTTCCTGCCACCTGCTGTGCCCCGTTCAACTCTCCCGGTGTCAGGACGTCGATGATGCCGAGGGCGAACATCATGCCGGCGCTCGGGCCGCCGACGTTGTTCAGCTGCAGGTTCACGTCGAACGGGAAGTCGAAGTCGGCCATGAGCTGCACCCCGACGAGCCAGCGCTGCTCACCGTCGACCTCCGTCTGACGCGGGGTGACCGAGACGGTCTGCTCCTCGCCGGCGCGCTCGATCGTCAGCTCGACCGGCTCACCCTCGCCCGCGGCGATGCGCTCCGAGACCTCTGCGGTCTCAGTCATCGGTTCGCCGTCGACCGCGAGGATCACGTCGCCCGCCTCGAGCACGCCCTCGGCGGCAGACCCCTCCGACACGGCGTACACGGCGGGGTGCGGCTCGACGTCATAGTCCAGCTCTCGGAGCGCCGCGGCCGTGGCCTCCGTCTGCGAATCGACCATCAGCTGCACGCTCTCTTCATTGCGCTGCTCGGTCGTCTGCCCGGCGGGGAAGATCCGGTCGATCGGGATGACCGCTCGAGAGGGGTCGAACCACGCCACCGCCAACTCGAACCACGACGGTGTCCGCTCGCGGTTACCGACGACCTGCACCGTGAGGAGGTCGAGAGCGCCACCGGTGGGATACGTCTCGGCTCCCTCGATCGAGATCAGCGGAACATCGTCGCCGTCGGCGTTCTCGGCCGTGCCGAGCGTGTTGTACACCGGGCCCTTCTGCTGGATGACGTAGGCCGTCGGCAGGAAGCTGATGACGAGAAGTACCAGCAGCGCGATCGACAGCGCCCAGGTGCCCGAGACCACCCGGCGGCTCGGTTGGCTCCTCGGGGCAGGGTCGACCGTCACGTTCTCGTCGAACAGCGTCACTGGGACCTACCTTGCCTGGTCGTTCGCGACCGGCGTACAGGGCGATGGCCGTGCCGGGGAGTGCGATGAATCCGTGCGACTAGCGTAGATCGCACGCGCATCCCCCGGCTGAAAGGCGGCTGAAGTGGCAGACGATGATCGGAACCCCGAAGAGGAGTTCCAGGAGATCTTGCGGCGAATGCTCTCGGGCGAGGGCGGCGCCATCGATCCCGAGCAGCTCTCCCGCCTCTCCGGCGTGCAGATCGACCCGGCGATGATGCAGCAGATGATGTCGCAGTTGCAGGGGGCGTTCGCGAACTCCGACGACGGCATCTCGTGGGACCTCGCGAAGCGTCAGGCGTTGCACATCGCCAATCAGAGCGACCTCGCCGTCACGACCGGCGAGCGTCGCGACCTCGACCAGGCCTTCTCCCTCGCCGCCCTCTGGCTCGGCGAGGCCACGACGATCGCCGATCTGCCGTCGCCCGGGCGCACCATCTCGCGCGGCGCCTGGGTCGAGGCGACTCTTCCGGTCTGGCAGGAACTGGCCGAGCCGGTGGCGACGAGCATCGCCGACGCGCTCACCGCGGCCCTGCGCGAGCAGGCACCCGACGACATGCAGGGGCTGATCGCCGACGCGGGTCGTCTGATGCGCGCCGTCGGCGGTTCGCTCTTCGCGACCCAGCTCGGTCAGGTGGTCGGTCGCCTCGCCACCGAGGTCGTCAGCGGTGGAGACGTCGGCATCCCGGTGATGCCCGCCGGTGACGCGGCGATCCTGCCGCAGAACTTCGCGGACTTCGGCCGCGATCTCGAGATCCCCGAAGACCAGCTCGCGCTGTATCTCGCCACCCGCGAGCTCGCGCACGCGCGCCTGTTCCGCCACGCGAAATGGCTGCGCCTGCACGTCATCGCGCAGGTGCGCGATTTCGCCCAGGGAATCCACGTCGACACCGACGCGCTCGAAGACCTCGCAGCGCGCTTCGATCCGTCCGAGCCCGAAGAGCTCCGCCGCGCGCTCGAGACCGGTGCGCTCCTCCCCGAACGCTCCGAAGCGCAGACGGCCGCGCTCGCCCGACTCGAGAATCTCCTGGCCACCATCGAGGGGTGGGTCGACGTCGTCACCGACGACGCAACGGCACGCCTGCCGTCTGCGAGCAAGATCGCCGAGGCCGTGCGGCGACGCCGCGCCGTCGGCGGCCCCGCCGAAGAGGCGCTCAGCTCGCTCGTCGGTCTCGAACTGCGGCCTCGACGCATGCGGGAGGCCGCGGCGATGTGGCGGGCTGTCACGGATGCGGTGGGAATCGCGGGCCGCGACGCCCTCTGGGATTACCCCGACCTGATCCCCGCCGCCGAGGACATCGACGACCCCGCGGCACTCGTTTCCCGCCTGCAGGCGACAGCGCGCGGCGAGGCGCCCGCACCCGACGCGATGGACGACGCGCTCGCCCAGCTGCTGGCAGAAGAGACCGACCGCACCGACGACGCTCCGGCGACGCCGGGCGACTCGTCGGACACGGACGACGCGGGTACCGACTCACCCGAAGATCCGCGCCCCGTCTGAGACGCGACGGCGCCCGCTCCTCCCCAGGGGGAGCGGGCGTTTCGTTCGTGCGGGGGCTGTGGACAGCTCGACTCGTCGTCGGCGTCGGCGGAGCACAATCGAGCCATGCTCCGCATCGACCCCGCATATCCGCCGCTCTGGCGGAGTGCGACCTGCCTCCAGTTCGGCACCGACGACGCGGCTCGGCTCGACGACCCCGAGCCGTGGGAAGAACGGCTCGTGCACGAGCTGGCCCGGGGTGTGACGCCTGCCGCCGTGCAGGCCTTCCTGCGTTCCCGCGACATCGACGCGGCACGAGCCGACGCATTCTTCGGCGAACTGCAACCGGTTCTGCTCGATGACCCGCCACCGCTCCGGATCGTCGTGCAGACGACAGACGAGATGACCGACCGCGACCTGACCGAGATCGTGACGACGATCGCGCGCCTCGGCTCCGAACCCGAAGTGCGGGTGTGGTCCGGTCGCTCGACGACTCCGGCTCCGCGGGATACCACCGTGATCCTGCTCGCGGCGCACCTCGTCGAGCCTCGTCGGGCGGCGGCGCTCGTGAGCGAAGACATCCGCCACCTCCCGCTCATCCTCGACGGCGCCGGCGCACTGGTCGGTCCGCTCGTCGAGCCGGGACGCACCGCCTGTCTCGCGTGCGGCGACGCTCATGCCAGGGATGCGGATGCGGCGTGGCCGCTCGTCGCGTCGCAACTCATCCGCAGTCGCGCACCTGTCGCCGGTTCCGAGCTCGCCTCGGAGGCGGGGCGCGTCGCGCACCAGTTGATCAGCGAGCCGGCCCGCGGGCCCGTCCGCTCGTCGGTGCGCCTGCGCCTCGACTCGCCCCACCGGCGGTGGCGGCAGCATCCGCCTCACGCAGCGTGCGGTTGCCGATCTCCAGAAGAAATCGCGACGGCGCCCGCTCGGCTCGTCCCGATGATCGAGCCCAACTCAGCGAGAGGGTTCGCGCGGCCCGCGTGATGCCCACGTAGGCCAGGCGGCGCTCCTCGTCGACGGCCTCGAACGTGCTCGCGTACGAGATCGGCAAGAACCCTTCGCTCAGACCCACGAGGTGCACGTGATCCCACTCGAGCCCTTTCGCGGCGTGCAGGGTCGACAGGGTGACCGTTCGCGTGGCGGGCTCGTGCTGGTCTTTCGCGCGGGCGAGCAACTGGTCGGTGAAATCGCGGAGGGTGGTCTCGGCGGGGGCCTCCTCGGCGAGACGCAGCACCGCCGCGCGCGCCTCCCAGGCGTCGCGGAGCGCTCCCCCCGCAGCCGGCGGCTCATCGGTCAACCCGAGTGAGCGCAGCACATCGCGAACCGTCGCGACGAAACCGGTCTCGAGCGGCGCCACCGACGCCGCACGCAGCGCCATCACGGCCTGCCGCACCTCTGACTGGTCGAAGAAGCGTTTTCCGCCGAGCACGGTCGCCGCGACTCCCACCGCAGCGAGAGCCGAGATGACGCCCGCCGACTGCATGTGGGCCCGGTACAGCACAGCGATCGCTCCCGGGTCGACCCCCGACGCGATGGCGGAGGAGATCGACCGGGCCACCCCCGCGGCCTCGGCGGCGTCGTCGTCGAACGCCCGCACGCTCGGCGGGGGCCCATCGGCACCCTCCACCGCGCTGAGGTGCAACGAGCCGGGGCGATCGCGCATCAGCTCGTTGGCTACGGCGAGGATCGGCGCGGACGAACGGTAGTTCGTCTCCAGTCGGACCAGACGGGCATCCTCCCGCCGGCGCGGAAAGTCGAGCAAGAACGTCGCGTCGGCGCCGGTGAACGAATAGATCGTCTGGCTCGCGTCTCCGACGACGCAGAGATCGTGCCGATCGCCGACCCAGAGCTCGAGGAGGTGATGCTGCAGCGGAGAGACGTCCTGAAACTCGTCGACCGTGAAGTGGCGGTACTGCTCGCGCACCGCCGCCGCCACGCGCGGCTCGGCCTCGATCATTCCGGCGCAGGCGAGAAGCACGTCTTCGAAGTCCATCTGACGGCGCTCGTCTTTGAGCTTCTCGTAGGCGCGCTGCAAGTCGATGACACGCTCGAGGCTGAGCCGCCCGATGCCTTCGGGGCGCGCCGCCGCGTAGGCCTCGACCGAGCGCATCGTGACTTTCCGCCATTCGATCTGACCCGCCACGTCGCGGAGGGTCGCCGTATCGAGTCTCATCCCGATGCCGTCGGCGGCGTGGGCGAGCATCTTCACCTTGTTGTCGATGATCGACGGTGCGGAGTCGCCCGCGAGCGTCGGCCAGAAGTAGTTCACCTGTGCCAAAGCGCTGGCGTGGAACGTGCGGGCCGACACCCCCTCGACGCCGAGCGCGCGCAGGCGTCCGCGCATTTCGCCCGCGGCCTTCGCGGTGAACGTCACCGCCATCACCCTGCCCGGCGAATATGCGCCGGTGTCGACGCCGTGGGCGATGCGGTGGGTGATGACGCGGGTCTTTCCGGTGCCGGCGCCCGCGAGCACGCAGAGCGGGCCGCGAAGAACGGATGCTGCTTCCCGCTGCCGCTCGTCGAGCCCGTCGAGAGCGCCCTCGCTCATGCGGATTCTGCCAACCACTCGCTGATCAGCCGGTGGGCGATCGATGCGGGGCCGGGAAGACGCAGCTCACTTCGACCCGCGAGTCCGGCGGCGATCTCGGCGCGAGTGAACCATCGCACGGCCAGGATCTCTTCGCCGTCGGCGCGCGCATCCGCCGGCACCGAGGCGCGGGCGCGGAACCCGAGCATCAGCGACCGGGGGTAGGGCCACCCCTGCGACCCGCGATAGACGACGTCTTCGACCACGACACCCGCTTCTTCGCCCACCTCGCGGGTGACGGCGTCTTCGAGCGACTCACCGGCTTCGGCGAAGCCCGCGAAGCACGAGTAACGGTTGTCGTCCCACAGCGCGTTCGAACCGAGCAGCAGAAGGTCGGGGTCATCCGAGCGCGTCACCGCCACGATCACGGCGGGGTCGGTTCGGGGGAAATGCTGACGCCCGCACGACGGGCAGCGCCGCGACCAGCCGGCATCGCGCTCGATGGTGCGCGCGCCGCATGCAGGACAGAAGGGCGCGTCGACCAACCAGCGCGCCAGTGCCACGGCGGTCACGAAGATCGACGCCTCGCCCGCGGGCAGGGCGCCCGCGACGGAGCGCAGCGCCCCCCACGTGCCCGGTATCGCAACGGGAGCGTCTCGGGCGGAGTCGAACGCCGCGAGCAAGACGGCCGAACCGTCGGCGGCGCGTCCGAGGAACGCCCATTCGGCGTCCTCCGGGACGACGCCGACTCCGACGAGGTCGAGACGCCCGTCCGACGTCAGCGGGGCGGCGTCGCCATGCACGACGAGGACCCTCGACGAGGGGTCGACGCGCAGCGTCGGGAGGAGCGCAGCATCCGTTCGCTCTTCGGCTCGACGGTCGACGACGAGGTCGTTCGGAACCGAAGCGGGTGGCGTGACTGGCGCCGTCATCGATGACCTCTTTCAAGGGCGTGGCGCGGGGAAACGGAGGCGAGCCCGGCCTACCCTGGGCCCATGGCACGCTCCCCTCTCACTCTAGCCGCGTCGATCACGGCCGCCCTGCCCGGGGCAGGAGTCGTCGGAGTCGCCGAGCTCACCGAGAACGGCGCCGGCCGGTTCGACACCGCCGTAGCCCGCCTCGACGACGGGCGCGAGGTCGTCGTCCGCACCCCCGCCGACGACGACTCCGCCGCCGAACTCGCGGCCGAATCCCGCGCCCTGCATGCTCTGACCCCCGGCGTCCGCGCCCTTCTTCCCTTTCGCGTCCCCGAGGTGCTCGGCGAGGCCGGCTCGGGCGCAGCGCGGGTTCTCGTCGTCGAACTGCTCGATGGCTACCGCGTCGACCCGGCGCACCTGCCGAAGGGCTCCGGCTTCGCGACGGCGATCGGCGGCGCCCTCGCCGCCGTGCACGCGTTGCCGCCGTCGATCGTCCGCACCGACGGGCTCCCCGTTCAGACTCCCGACCAGATCCGCGACGAAGTCACGCGGCTCCTCGACCGCGCCGAGGCCACGCGACGCGTTCCCGGCGTGCTGATCGAGCGCTGGCGCCGCGCCGTGGAGGTTGACGACCTCTGGCGTTTCGAGGCGGCCGTGGTGCTGGGCGGCGCGACATCCGCGTCGTTCCTGATGTCCGAGGACGACACCGCCACCGTCACGGGTCTGCTCGACTGGGGCGGCCTCAGCGTCGGCGACCCCGCGACCGATCTGCGCTGGCTGGCTTCGGCGCCGACGGCCGCCGAAGACGTGTACGCGGGGTACGTCGCCGACGCTTCGCGCGCCCCCGACGGTCTGCTGCGCGAACGCGCCCGCATGTACGCCGAGCTCGAGTTCGTCAAGTGGCTCGTCCACGGCCATGACAACGGCCGCCCCGAGGTGGTCGCGGATGCGGTGGCACTTCTCGAGGCCCTCTCGGACGGCGTGGCGGGCGACGACATCGTTCCCGAGGCGCGTCCCGACGTCGACGCCGCTCTGGCGTACGCGCATTTGATCCCCGCCTCCTCGGCGAAGCCCGTCGACACGTCGATGCAGACCGACGCGTACGACCCTCAGATGGTCTCGCTCTTCCTCTCGGCCGAGCGCGACCGCCAGTCCGCGGCCTCTGCGCCCGACTTCGGCCTCGCCGGACTCCGCGAGCCCGAAGAGCAGGCCACCGCGCCTATCGACATGGCCGGGTGGGAGTCGCTCGGCGGCGACAGCTCCGCCCCCGGCACACCCGGCGACGAAGCGCCCGCTGCCGAAAGGTCGGTGACCGATACCCCGGCGGACGCGACACCGAAGAGCGCTCCGTCGGCCGACTCGATCGATGACGAAGACCTGCGTGATGAAGCACAGCGGGCCACGCGTGCCGCACTGCGCCGGTGGGGCGCGACCGGCGGCGACGACACCCGCGTCGGTCAGGGCGTCTGAGCTCTCGGCCGAGCGGCATCGCGGGCACGCTGCCATCGCGTGGCGAGTTCGTTCTCGGTCCAGACCCGGTCTGACCGGATGACGAGGTCATCTGCCACGTAGTAGAGCGTCACGTCGATCTCGGCCAGCGGGATGCCGTGCTTCTTGTGGTAGGCCAGCCGGTACAGCGCGAGCTGCAGCATCCGCTCGTCTCGTTCGGCTGCCGTCGTCGGGGCGCGTCCGGTCTTCCAGTCGACGATCTCGATGCGCCCGCCGCGATCGTCACGGCGGAAGACGGCGTCGAGTTTGCAGATCATCACGTGCTGCTCGCCGTCGTCGGTCGACAACGTGAAGTCGATCTCGCTCTCTACCTCGAGGGGAGCAAGCGTCGCCCACTCCGACTGTTCGAAAACCGCTTTCAGGCGCGCGAGGTCGACCGCGTCCGAGACGGATGCTTCGGAGGCATCGTCGTCGTCGACCTCCCAGAGGGCGTCGTCGACCGATCCGGCGCTCCCCGCTCGACCCGACCTCTGCTCGACCCAGGAGTGGAAGAGGGTTCCGAGTCGCGTCTGTCGGAAGGGCCGCTCGGGAAGGGGCCGAGTGACCGCGGAGACCGTGCCGCGGTAGTCGGTGACGTAGTCCTTGAACCGGGAAGCGGGGATCCGCGCCGGGGGTCGCACGGGCACGCCGCGACGACGCCGTTCGAGTTCGGCGAGGAGTCGTACGAGCGTCTCGTCGGGCACGGGGTCGAGGTCTGCGGCACGGGTGACCTCGTCGACGGCCGACATGACGACGTCGCGTCGTCCGCCGAGCGGATCGAGCGGCCACGTCACGATGCGACCGCCTTTGTCGAGATAGGGGTTCTCTTCGGGCGCGGGTTCTTCGATCGGCGGTGCCCCCAGCGCCTCGAGCATCTCGACGAGGTATCGACTCGGCACGCGGGGCTCTTTCTGACCGGCCCAGTGCGAGCCGGTGAGGAGCAGTTCGGATTTCGCCCTCGTCACGGCGACGTACGCCAGGCGCCGTTCCTCGCGTTCCTGATGGGCGCGGTCGGTGGCGCGGAACTCCTCGATGGCGTCGGGAAGATCGGCATCATCGCCGTCCAACGCCCAGTCCAACCGCGGCAGCGCGTCGCGATCGCCCCGGAGCGGGTAGGGCAGCACCCCGAACCCCAGCCACCCGTTGACGGTCCGCGGTGCTTTCGGCAGCTCTTTGTCGACCAGCCGCACGACGGCGACGGCGTCCCACTCGAGGCCCTTCGACCCGTGGATGGTGAGCAACTGCACGACTCCGGGCTCGGGAGGCTCGGGGCGCGGCATGAGTTCGTCGGTCTCTTCGGCGTGGGCGAGCCATGCCAGGAGGCTTCCTACCGAGCCCCGGTCATCGGCGAGGAGGAAGGCGCGCACCTCGTCGAGGAACGTCCGCAGCCGCGCGGTCGAGACGCGGGCAGGCCCCCGCGCCTCGTTCGCAGCGAGCTCGATGTCGAGCCGGAGTTCGAGCTCGATCAGCCGGATCAGGTCGGGGATGGGCTGCCCGACCGCCCGGCGCAGCCTGTCGAACATCTCGGCCGCATCGCGCAGGCGCGTGCGCCCCTCGACCGAGATCCCGCGCAAGAAGCCGTGATCGTCGGTGGTGCGACGGATGAACTCGAGCGCGTCGATGATCGACAGCTGTTCGTCGGCGCCCGCCGAGGCCCTGACGCGCGCCGCGAGCTCGGGGGCGAGCGGGTCGAGCGCCGCGTCGCGACGCGACAGCGTATCGGCGAGAGCGTGGAGTCCGGCGAGATCGGCGACGCCGACGGCGAAGCGCGGCCCGGCGAGGAGTCGGATGAGCGACGAGCCCTGCGCCGGGTCGTGCACGACGCGCAACGCCGCCACGACATCGACGACCTCGGGGGTCGAGAGGAGACCACCCAGGCCCAGGATGCGGTTGGGGACGCCCGCGGCGTCGAGCGCATCCGCGAAGAGCTGCATGTGGCGCTTGGTGCGGAAGAGCACCGCCCCCGAATGCGCCCGCGACGCGCCGGATGCTGCGTGGGCGGCGCGCACCTCGACGAACCACGCAGCCACCTCGCGGGCTTCGTCTTCGGCGGACGGCGCGAAGATGCGCGTCACCCGTCCGCTCGCCGCGCCCGGTCGAGGCGACAGCGTCTCGACGTCGGCGCCCCGGGCGGCATCGAGCAGGGCGTTCGCGGCCGTGAGGATCGCGACGTCGTTGCGCCAGCTGATCATGAGCTGAAAGTGGTCGCACTCCCCCGTCGACGAGAACGCCCGCGGGAAGGCGGTGAGATTGTCGGCCGAGGCCCCGCGCCATCCGTAGATGGACTGGTGCGGGTCACCCACCGCCATCACGGCGGTGTCTCGGAAGATCGCGGCGAGGAGGCGTGTCTGCAGCACCGAGGTGTCTTGGTACTCGTCGAGCAGCACCACCCGGTACTGCGCACGCAGAGCGTCGCCGACCTCGGGGGCCTGCTCGATGATGGTGAGGGCATCGGCGACCTGATCGGCGAAATCGAGCGTGTCGTCGACCCGCTTGCGACGCGCGTATTCGCGCACGAGCTCGGCCAGGACGGGGAGACCTGTCATGCTGCGACGCGCTTTGTCGACCTTGTCCTGGTCGCCCTTCAGGCGGCAGGTCACCGATGACAGGCGTGCGTCCCACGACCGCGCGAAGTCGATGAGCCCATCGAGGTCGACGCGGTTGTCGAGCACGTCTCCGGAGAGGCGATGGACGGCATCGACGACGGTGGAGAACGCCTCTTCGCGCTCAGCGAGGCGCTCGTCGTCGGAGCCGATGACGACCCGTCGCGCGAGCAGCCACGACCCCGACTGACTCAACAGGGCCGAGTCGGGATCGCGGCCGATGCGCGCGCCGTGCTCGCGGACGAGGGCGTCGGCGAAGGCGTTGTACGTCGCGACCCTCGGGCGGAAGACGAGGTCTTCGCCGTCGACGGCGCGCGGCGCGCGGTCGGGGACGATCTGATCGGCCAGACGGTCGAGCAGCGCGCCGAAGGCGGCGTCGCGCACCCGGGGCGGTGCGTCGGCATGCGCCTCCCAGAACGCGGGAATGGGGCCCCCGTCGACGAGGGCATCGAGGTGCGGCAACAGGTCGCGCCGGGAGTACTCCCGCACGGTCGCCAGCCGACGACCGATCCGCTCGGCGAGTTCGCCCGCCGCCTTCCGGGTGAACGTGAGCCCGAGCACCTCGTCGGGGGCGACGTGCCCGTTGGCGACGAGCCAGACGACGCGGCCCGCCATCGTCTCGGTCTTGCCGCTTCCCGCACCCGCGACCACGAGCGCCGGTCGCGGCGGTGCTTCGATCACGGCGCGCTGATCGTCGGTCGGCGGAGGCAGCCCGAGCGCCCGGGCGATCGTCTCTGCGGAGATGGTCACGACGACGACACCGCCTTGATCGTGTGCAGGGCGCACACGCCGAACCGCGAGGTCGCGCAGTGCGCGTCGACGGGTGCATCGAACCGATCGGAGGCCATGAGCCGCGCTGTGTCGACGATGTCGGTCAAGAATGCCGTACGATCGGCGCCCTCCATGGGAGCCTGGCGCGCGAGCCGGTAATGCGGTTCTTTCGACGTGGTCTTGGACAGCACGATCAGGCGCGCCCCGGCATTCGTCCCGGGATGGGCGCCCGGAACGAGGCCCTCGAGAAGCGCCAGCTGGTAGGCCGCGAGCTGCGGGTCGTCCGCCACCTTCTCGTCGCTGACGCGCGCCTCCGACCGGCCGGTCTTGAGGTCGACGATAAGCACGCTCTCCGAGGACTCGACACCCGGGGGCACCTTCTCGCCTCGACCGGCCCGGTAGACCTCGACACGGTCGATCGACCCGGTGAGCATCGCGAAACGGCCCACCGGAGGCGGAGCGTCGGGGTCGATCGCGACCACGCGGGGCGCCTCGCCCGCGGCATCGCCGTCGAGGTCGTCGAGCGAGACGGCGAGCCGGAATCGTGCTTCGGCGCCGATCGTGCGCCCACCCTCGGCGTGGAACCGACGCAGGTACGCGTGCAGACGGTCGGCGAGCAGGTGCGCCCAGGCGTGCTCCTTGCGCGACAGCCACGCGGCTTCGAAGTCGAGCTCGCCCCACCGGTCGTCGACGATCCGCTTGAGCTCTGACAGGTCGCCCGAGGGCACCTCCTCCATGGCGGCGTGCAGAATGACCCCGGCACCGGCCGACCACGACTGCGTCTCACCTCCGAGCGCACGCACCGCCCAGTCCACCTGGCAGTCGGCGAAGGTCGACATCTTCGACGGCGACACCGGGACGGGGGCGCGGTCGGGGTCGCGGAGCGGCCCGTCGGACGAGGGCGCCGCCACCCCGAACCACTGGTCGGGGTGTGCGCCCGGCACGCCCTCGCGTCCGAGCACGACGAGCTGGGCTGCGGCGTGCGCGCGAGCCGTCTCGGAGGCCGACGCCGTGAGGGTGCGGCGGTGCTGCGAGACGAGACCGCGAAGTGTGAGCGGATGCCCGGCCTCGACCTCGTCGACCACGAGCGGATCGGGCTCGGGAAGGAGCTCGAACAGCGGACTGGGGCCCAGATCATCGTCGTCGACGGCACTCACGACCAGGCGGTGGCCTGCCCTCGAGATCGCTCGCGCGAACAGGCGCAGCTCGTCGTGCAGGGCGGCGCGGCGGCGGTCGATGACCGCGGGAGTGGTCGGGGCGTCGCCGCCCGCTCGCCAGGCTGCGACCTCGTCGCCCAGACGCCACGCATCGAGAATGCCGCCGCGCAGACGGAGGTTGGGCCAGACGCCGTCTTGCACACCCGCGACGACGACCGCGTCGAACTCGGTCCCGAGCGCCGTCGCCGGGGTGAGCACCGTCACCGTCTCGGCCCGGTCGGGTGAGGCCAGAATGTCTTCGGGTACGTCGCTGTCGAGGATCCGCCGGATGAACACGGCCGTCTGCGCGTCGGGGTCGCGCTCGAGAAACCGCTTCGCCGCGTCGAACAGCGCCACCAGGGCATCGAGCGCGTGCCCCGTCTCGGCCGCGAGTCCGCCGCCGCCCACGGCCAGGTCGTGCCAGGCACGGGCGAGCGGACGCCCCGCGCCATCGCGCGCCCGGTCCCAGGCGAGCCAGAGCAGCTCGTGCACCGTCGCGCCCTTCTCGGCCTCGGCGGCGAGACGCGCCAGCGTCGTGGCGACCCGCTCGGCGGCGCGACCCTCGGGTGAGTCGATCAGCGCGAGTTCGAGGGGATGCGCGAGAGCGTCGGCGAGGAGGTGCCGCGCCGGCCGCGTGCCCCCTTCGGCGAGCTCGGCGTGCCGCAGGCGGCCGCGGAGGCGCCGAAGACCCACAGCGTCGAGCCCGCCGAAAGGCGAGAGCAGCACCGCCGCGACGGCGTCGGGATCGCGCGCGTCGGGATCGATCAGGGCCAGACTGACGAGTTCGAGCAGATCGCGCACCACCTGTTCGCGCCCGAGGGGGCGCTGCACCCCCGCCGCGCGCGTCGGAACCTCGCGAGCCGCGAGCTCGGTCTCGAGCGTCGCGACCTGGCGCGTGTCGTGAGCGATGACGGCGATCCGCGACCACGGCACGTCGTCGAGCACGTGCCACTCGCGCACGGTGCGGGCGATCGCGTCGATCTCTTCGAACGGCGACCCCGCGACGATCGCGCGCACCGACGTGTCGTCGGCGTCGAGTTCACCGGGCGGCCGCCGATGGTCGATGCGTCCGGCGGCACCGATCGACGACGTGACGACGCGCGTCAGGCGCGTGAGGGCTGCCCCCGCGCGGTGCGGGGCGTCGAGCACGTACGCCGTGCCGAGAACCGCGCACAGCTCGGAGAACAACGCGGGGCTCGCCCCCCGGAACGCGCCCGAGGCGATGTCGGGGTCACCGAACGCGATGACGGCGACACCCCGTGCGCGGAGCGCCGCGACCACGTCGAGCCCGCCGCGCGTCAGCTCTTGACCGTCGTCGATGAGCACGGCCCGCAGCCGCCCGGCCGTTCCCAGTAGTCGTTCGCCCTCCGCGCCCGACGGTGTGCGGTGCAGCACCGCCGACGCCTCGCGCAAGAGGTCGGAAGCATCCCGCGCCCGCGTGTTCATCTGATCGACGGCGTCTCGGTACTCGCGGATGAAGGATGCCGCGGCAGCCCACCCCGCTTCGCCGCGAGCTGCGGCGAGACGGCCGAGATCGACGGCGTCGAGATCGAGCTCGGTGCACGCTGCGATGAACTGTCGCAGTTCGCCGCGGAACTCGCGTGATCCGCGCACCTCGGGGCCGATCGTGGCAGGCCACGCCACGGCGGCCCCGCCTGCCGCATGATCGTCGATGTCGCCGGCCAAGAGGTCGGCGAGGATGCGGTCGTGGTCGCTCGCGGCGAGAAGCTGGGGCGGTTCTTCGCCCGCGCGCACCTCGGCCGCGCGCACGACCTGGTAGGCGAACGACGCCATCGAGCGGGCGAGAGCCCCGGAAGAAGCCCGGCCGACGACGATGGCGAGCCGGTCGCGGAGCGCCGTCGCCGTCTGTCGCGACGGCGTCAGAACGAGTACCTCGTCGATCGCGACCCCGGCATCGACGAGCCCGCGGAGCCGCGCGACGAGAGCCGTGGTCTTTCCGGTTCCCGGCGCGCCGATGACGACGCCCGATGCCTCGATCGGCAGCTGCACCACGGTCCGCTGGACGTCGTCGAGAGCCGGGCTCCGGGTGAGACTGTGCGCCGCAGCATCCGACATCCCCATGCCCATCACGCTAACCGCACCCGCCGACACCGATCGCCGACACCGGGTCGATCGGCGTTCGCCGAGAGCGTGCGCCGAGCGGCCGGGCGGGTCGGCGCCCTGTCGTAGAGTTTTCCTGCGCCCGGGCAACCCTGGGCCGGAAAGGGCACATCGTGGAGATCCGCATCGGAATCGCGAACACCGGCCGTGAACTGAGCTTCGACACCAGCGAGGCCTCGGACGCCGTCAAGAAGTCGGTCGTCGACGCGCTCGACGCCTCCGCCTCGCACATCACGTTCACCGACGTGAAGGGCAACAGCTACCTGGTTCCCACCGCGACCCTGGCCTACATCGAGTTCGGCACCGAAGAGTCGCGCCGCGTCGGCTTCGTCGCCTGACGGAAAAGACCATGCAGATCGCGCTCGCTCTGCTCATCGCCGCGGTGGTCGGCATCGGCGTGCACTTCGCGCTCCCGCACCGCCAGAACCGTGGAGTGATGGTGGCCCCCGCGATCGCGGCGGCTGTGGGGACCATCGTCTGGGCCGCGCTCACCTGGGCCGGCGTCGGCATCGACAACCCGTGGATCTGGCTCGCCGCCATCGTCGTACCGCTCGTGATCGCCGTGCCTGTCGTGCTGGCGCTGAGCCGTACGCGCGTTCGCGGCGATCAGCGGGAGCGCGAGCGCCTCGGTCTCGTCTGAACCCCGTCGTCGCTGAGACCACCAGCGGTCAGGCCGCTAGCCCCGTCGCGTCCATGCGCCGGGAATGGCCGGCCATCAGCTCGGTGAACACCGGCTCGACCTTTTCTTCGTCCGCCGCCCCGAGTGTGGTCGGACGCAGGGCGGCTCGAGCGACGAGCAGAGTGTCACCGACGAGCCGACGCCCCCACATCGCCAAGAGCGAGCGCCACTGCTCGTCGCTGTCGATCGTGGCCGCGATGATCTCGACGATGGCCTGCCGATCATCGTCCGCGCGGAGGATGCGCGCCACCCGGCGACCGGTGTCGCCGTAGCTCGCGGACAGCGCGAGATAGAAGTCGTCGAGCATGCCCGCGGTGATGTGCACCGAAACCATCGTCTCGGGGGGCCGCACCCCGTGGGTCTCGCGGCGGAACGCGTCGAGCGATTCACGGAACGGCAACATCAGCGCCGTCGGATCATCGCCCCGCTCGCGGATCAACGACACGAGCGCCTCGTGTTTGGTGAGGGCTGCTCCCGCGGCGCGGGAGAGCGCCTCTTTCTGTGCCAACTCGGGCGTGGAGGCGATCAACTCGCTCAACGTCTCGAAGAAGCCCAGCTGCAGATAGGCAGCCTGACCGAGGAACGTATCGACCTCGGGTGCGAGCTCTGCGAAATCCACCCGCACGGCATTGCCGAAGTCGCCGCGCGACCTCAGAGTGAGGGTGCGACCGGCAGGGCGACCACGACGACGCAACCACTCGAACACGTACGCCAGCCTAGGCCCGCTGCCTCCCGCCCCGCCGACACACGCGGCTTTCCGCCGCATTCACCGGCCTCCGGTATCGTGGAAGTGTCCCGGCGTCGGATCGGGACCCCGCGCCTGCGGCTGAGTGAGGGCGTGGACCGAACACTCTAGGCGGGCTCTCTTCCGCCGGACAGGCTCTTATCGTGACGACTTTCGCTGAGCTCGGCGTAGACCAAGACATCGTCGACGTGCTCGCGTCGAAAGGCATCGTCGATGCCTTTCCCATCCAGGAACAGACCATTCCCCTCGGTCTGCCGGGCCAGGACATCATCGGCCAGGCCAAGACCGGTACCGGCAAGACGTTCGGCTTCGGCATCCCCGTCGTCCAGCGCCTCGGCCTGAACCCCGCACCCGGCGTCAAGGCGCTCATCGTGGTTCCCACCCGCGAGCTCGCTGTCCAGGTGTACGAAGACATGGACATGCTCACGTCGGGCCGCGCGACCAGCGTCGTCGCGATCTACGGCGGCAAGGCCTACGAGGGCCAGATCGACCAGCTGAAGGCCGGCGCGCAGATCGTCGTCGGCACGCCCGGGCGCCTCATCGATCTCAACAACCAGCGGCTGCTCGACCTCTCGGGCGCCGTCCAGGTCGTCCTCGACGAGGCCGACAAGATGCTCGACCTCGGCTTCCTCGCCGACATCGAGAAGATCTTCACGAAGGTCTCGCCCATCCGCCACACGCAGTTGTTCTCGGCGACGATGCCCGGGCCCATCGTTGCGCTCGCGCGCCGCTTCATGACCAACCCGATCCACATCCGCGCGACCGACCCCGACGAGGGTCTGACGCAGGCGAACATCGAGCACTTGGTCTACCGCGCGCACTCGCTCGACAAGGACGAGGTCATCGCCCGCATCCTGCAGTCCGAGGGCCGCGGCAAGACCGTGATCTTCACCCGCACCAAGCGGGCCGCGCAGCGTCTGTCCGACGAGCTGGGCGACCGCGGCTTCAACACCGCCTCGGTGCACGGCGACATGAGCCAAGAGGCGCGCGAGCGTTCGATGGCGGCCTTCAAGGCGGGCAAGAAAGACGTCTTGATCGCCACCGACGTCGCCGCGCGCGGTATCGACGTCGACGACGTGACCCACGTGATCAACCACACCATCCCCGACGACGAGAAGACCTACCTGCACCGCGCCGGCCGCACCGGCCGCGCCGGTAAGACCGGCATCGCGGTGACCTTCGTCGACTGGGACGACCTGCACAAGTGGGCGCTCATCAACCGCGCGCTCGAGTTCGGCCAGCCCGAGCCGACCGAGACCTACTCGTCGAGCCCCCACCTGTTCAGCGACCTGAACATTCCCGCGGGCACGAAGGGCCGCCTGACGACGGCGCCGCGCGCGCAGTCGGCGGATGCCTCGAAGTCGCGCGACGCGTCGAAATCCCGCGACGGCTCGAAGTCGGGCGGCGAGTCCCGGTCTTCCGACGGACGCCGCACCCGCCGCGACCGTCCCGAGGCCGAGAAGACCCCGCAAGCCGCTCCCGCCGCGATCGTCGACGGCCCGCCCGCACCCGAGGGCTCGACCGAGACCGAGGGCGGCGGAACCCACGACGGCGGCGGCTCCGAGCACCACGACGGCAACGCCGCACCCCGTCGGCGTCGGCGTCGTCGCGGCGGTGCCCGCACCGGCGGCGCACCCACCGTCTGATCCCGCACGCGCAGCATCCGCTGCACTTCCCGTCGACGGCTGCACTTCGCTGACGGGCTTAATCCTTCCCGCGCCATTTCGCGTCATCCGCGCCGTTTTCCGACGGCGCGGATGACGGAAAGTGGCGCGGTTGGTCGTGCCACGACCACCCGCGCCGGAGATCGCGACGCGGGTGGCGAAGAGACGCGGGTGGCGAAGAGCGGCTTCGGGCGAAGAGACGCCTCAGGCGTAGACCGGTGGCGAACCGGTGGCCCGGGCGATGATGCGCGCGACCTCGGCGTCTGCCGTCGTGTTCTCGCCCGGCTGGTTCGGCTTGCCGAGGCCGTGATAATCGCTCGACCCGGTGACGATGAGTCCGCGCTGGTCGACGATGCCCCGGAGGGTCCGGATGCCGGGACCGAGGTTCTCACGGTGGCCGAGTTCGAATCCGGCAAGACCCGCGTCGAGCATGCGGTCGAGCAGTCGAGCCGGAAGAAGGCCCGCCCGCCCGGCGGGGTGGGCGATGATCGGCACTCCCCCGGCGCCGACGATGAGGCTCACCGCCGTGACCGGATCGGGGGCGTACAGCGCGACGTAGTAGTCGCCGGCGGGGCTCAGGATGCCGGCGAACGCCTCGGTGCGGTCGCTCACCAGGCCGCGCGCGACCAGTGCATCGGCGATGTGAGGGCGCCCGACGGTCGCCCCGTCGGACGTCTGGGCGACGATGTCGTCCCACACGAGGTCGTAGTCCTGCGAGATGCGGTCGGCCATCACCCGTGCACGGTCCAGACGCGACGAACGTATGCGGTCGGTCATCGCCCGGAGCGCCTCGTCATCGGGATTGACGAGGTAGGCCAGCAGATGCACGCTCCGCCACTCGTGCCGCGCCGACAATTCCATGCCGGGGAGGAACGTCATGCCGAGCGACGAGGCCGCCTCGGCGGCCTCCGCCCATCCGTCGGTCGTGTCGTGGTCGGTGAGTGACACCGTTCGCAAACCGTGCCGGTGGGCGGCCGCCATCACGAGCGCCGGCGCCTCGGTGCCGTCTGAGCGCGTGGAATGCAGGTGCAAGTCGCTCGGACCCTCGAACCTCTGCGCCGACTCCACCCCCCGAGAGTAGCCGCATCCGCCGATCTCCCAGGCTGCTGTCTTAGAGTCGGCGCGTGCGTCGCGTCATCGGGGTCCTCGTTGCGCTGCTGTGCGCCGCTGGGGCGGCCGTGGTGACCTGGCCGCAGCTGTTCCGCCTGGAGCGCACCTTTCCGATCGCGCAGATCGTGTCGTTCCGCGGCCTCGTCGCGGCCCTGTTCGCGGCCTTGGCCGTCCTCGCGCTGATCTTCGCGCTGGCCCGACCGGTGCGGGCGCTCGCCCTGTCGCTGGCGGGTATCTCTCTTCTCGCCGCGGGCGCGAACGCCGGGATCCTCGTCTACCGGGGCATCGGCACCGAAGCCCTCCCCGAGAAGACCGACAGCAGCATCCGGGTCATGACGTGGAACACCGCGGGCTCGGCAACCGCGCCCGACACGATCGCCCAGATCGCGGTCGCCATGGACGCCGACATCATCACCCTGCCCGAGACGACCATCGACACGGGCGAGAAGGTGGCCATCGTGATGGGCGACCTCGGACAACCGATGTGGGCCCACCACGCGGAGTACGGTGAATACGGCATCGACGGGTGGGATGCGACGTCCACCACGGTGTTGATCAGCCCCGACCTCGGCGATTACTCGGTCATCGAGTCGTCGCAGGACGGCACGAGCAACACCTCGACGGTTCCGAGCGCCGTGGCGATGCCGACGTCGGGCGACGGTCCGATCGTCGTCGCCGCACACGCCGTCGCCCCCCGGCAGTCGTACATGCAGCAGTGGCGCAACGATCTGCAGTGGCTCGCCGACCAGTGCAGCGCCGACAACGTGATCCTCGCGGGCGATTTCAACGCGACGCTCGACCACATGTCGGGACTCGGCGTCGATGGCGGCGTGCTGGGCCGTTGCCACGATGCCGCGTCGGAGACGGGCAACGGGGCCGTGGGCACCTGGACGACCGAGCTCCCCGCCCTGGCCGGCGCGCCGATCGATCACGTGCTGGTCTCGCCGAGATGGCAGCCGACCGGCTCAGCGGTGCTCAAGTCGCTCGATGCCTCGGGCAGCGACCACCGCCCGGTCGTGGTGCAGCTCGAGCCCACGAACGGCTGATCCCGCCCCACGGTGGGACACTGGAAGCATGGACGACGCAGGCCAGAACATCACCGCAGAAGAGAAGCCGGCCCCCACCACGGTCAACCGGCGGCAGCCCTTCCCGCGCGGCTTTCTCGACTCGATCGCCGAGGGGTGGGCGGAGCGGCCCGAGAGCACCCCGGTGCAGCGCGAGCAGGCGTCCTGGGCGGCGCGTCGTCGTGCCGCCGTGTCGCGCGCCTTTCCCGGACAGCGGCTGGTGGTCCCCGCCGGTGGCCTGAAGCAGCGCAGCAACGACACCGACTACCCGTTCCGCGCGCACTCGGCCTTCGCGCACTTGACCGCGTGGGCGACGGACTCCGAGCCCGACTCGGTGCTCGTCTTCGAGCCGCGGGAGGGCGGGCACGACGTCGTCCTGTATTTCCGCGAGCGCGCCGACCGCACGACGACCGAGTTCTACGCCGATGCGTCGGTCGGAGAGTTCTGGATCGGCCCGCGGCCCTCCCTCGCCGGCGTCGCCGCCGACCTCGCGATCGCGACCGCGCACATCGATACGCTCGATCACCACGACGATGACGTGATCCTCGACGATGACGACGACCTGACCCGCTTCGTCTCCGAGCTCCGCCTGGTCAAGGACGAGTGGGAGGTCGCGCAGATGCGGCTCGCGGTCGACGTGACCGCGCAGGGGTTCGACGACATCGTCGCCGACCTGCCGCGCATCGTCGCGCATCCGCGTGGCGAGCGCATCATCGAGGGCGTCTTCCATCAGCGTGCCCGCAGCGACGGCAACACCGAGGGCTACGACACGATCGCCGCATCCGGGCCCCACGCCTGTTACCTGCACTGGACCCGCAACGACGGCGCCGTCGTGCCGGGCGACCTGCTCCTCGTCGATGCGGGGGTCGAGGTCGACAGCCTCTACACCGCCGACATCACGCGCACGATTCCCGTGAGCGGAACCTTCTCGCCGGTGCAACGCAAGATCTACGAAGCGGTTCGCGAAGCCGCCGACGCCGCGTTCGCCGCTGCACGACCCGGCGTGAAGTTCCGCTCGGTGCACGAAGCGGCGATGAAGGTCATCGCTGCGCGCGTCGCCGAGTGGGGTCTTCTGCCCGTCACCGCCGACGAAGCACTGGATGCCGAACGGGGCGGCCAGCACCGGCGCTACATGGTGCACGGTACGAGCCACCATCTCGGGATCGACGTGCACGATTGCGCGCAGGCGCGTCGCGAGATGTACTACGACGGCGAGCTCGAGGCGGGAATGGTCTTCACCATCGAGCCGGGGCTGTACTTCCAGATCGACGACCTCACCGTGCCCGAGGAGTACCGAGGAATCGGCGTGCGCATCGAGGACGACATCCTCATGACCGTCGACGGCCCGCAGAACCTCTCGGCCGGCATCCCCCGCACGGCCGACGAGGTCGAGGAGTGGGTGGCGCGACTGTCGGCACGGTAGACCTCGGGCGATATCCGCTCCGGCGTCTCACAGGCAGGGCCGCTCAGTCGCCCGACCGATTCCCGTCTGCCGATCGGTGTCGGAGGAATTCGACGATGAGCGGCGCGATCCCCGCGCCCACCTCATCCGCCGGCCGCTTGCGCCCCTTGACCTCGAAGGAGTGACCGCCGCCTTCGACCCATCGCAGGGTGGCGTCGCGGCACGACGCGACCGCCTGCTCGAGCTGTGCGTGGGGGTCGACGAACGGGTCGTTCGTCCCCGAGACGAACAGCTGAGGCGCGTCGATGCCGGGCAGGTGCGCCGTGCGCGTTCTGGTCGGATCACCCGGCGGATGCAGCGGATAGCCGAGGTACGCCAGACCCGCGGGCGCGATCGCGCCCTGCGCCGCCGCCATCGAGGCCATGCGCCCGCCGTACGATTTTCCCGACGCCCAGATCGGCCCGGGTGCCGCAGCATCCGTCAGCCATTCGAACACGGCGCGCCAGGTCGCGATCGCGTGACCGGCCGGTCCCGGCATGCGGCGCCCGGCCTCGACGTACGGAAGGTTGAAGCGGAGGGTGGCGACCCCGGCGTCGGTGAGCGCCCCCGCGAATCCTTCGAGGAACGGATGCTGGTACCCGGCGCCCGCGCCGTGCGCCACCGCGACCGTCGCCCAGGCGTCGTCGGGGCGCTGCCAGGCGGCCGAGACCTCCACCGCTCCCGCGGGGAGGTCGACGACCAGCGGCCGATCGCTCACGCGGGAGGTTCGAGCCGTTCTGCGTGCGGGGCGGCCTCGGTCGGGGCCTGCGGAGGAATCCTCTCGCCGTAGCGCGGGGGCTCCTCGGGTGCCGGAGGCGTTGCACTGTCGGGCCCCGCGGCGGGGGCGACGGCGGGTGCGGAGCCCGGGCCGACGATCTGACGCGCGCGCTGCAGGCTCGACGGTGTGACGCACACGTCGTAGCGGTCGGCGATGACCTGCATCACCGACGCGAAATCCCGACGTCGACGCACGATCGAGTAGGTGATGAGGCTCATCAGCATCCCGAGAGCGATACCCACGAACATCACGCCCAGGAAGGCCGCGATCTGCACGGTCGGCGTGCCGAGGACGAAGACGAAGGAGAAGAGCAGACCGAGCAGCACACCGTTCACGGCGCCCGAGCGCGCCGCGGTGGCGTAGCCCAGCCTGCCGGTCACGCGCTCGATCGAGCGCAGCCCCTGCCCGACGATCGCGATCTCACGGGCGGGCACATCGGCGGCGATCAGAGCCGACACCGCCTTCTGCGCCGCTTCGTACGTGGGGAACGAAGAGACGGGCTCCCCGACTTCTTCGCGTCCAGAGGGAACGCGTCCGCCGAGCATGCTCATGCCCCCATTCTCTCACGCGGCGCCGGGGGCCCGATCGAGAGGGGTCGCGGACTACTCTGGGGAGGTGAGCACGCAACGAGTCTTCGTCGCTCGCCTTGCGGGTTGCACGGTCTTCGACCCCGCCGGAGACCGGCTCGGCAAGGTCCGCGACGTGGTGGTGATCTACCGGGCCGCCGATCCGCCGAGGGTCGTCGGTCTCGTCGTCGAGATTCCGGGCCGCCGGCATGTGTTCGTCTCGATCGGACGCGTGACCTCGATCGCGACCGGTCAGGTCATCACGACCGGCCTGATCAACGTGCGCCGTTTTCAGCAGCGCGGCGGTGAGGTGCGGGTCATGGCCGAATTGCTCGGTCGACGCGTGTTCCTCGTCGACGGTTCGGGCGATGCCGTCATCGAAGACGTGGCCATCGAGCGCAACCGGCTCGGTGACTGGGACGTCGGCCAGCTCTTCCTCCGGCGACCGAAGACGAGCGCCTCGCCCTTCGCACGGGGTGCCACCACTTTCGCCTCCTGGACCGACGTCCGCGAGCAGCAGGTGCCGGGCGAGTCGCAATCGGCCGAGCAGCTCGTCGCCACGTACGCCGACCTGAAGGCCGCCGATCTGGCGAACACCCTTCTCGATCTGCCCGCCGACCGCCTCATCGAGGTGGCAGAAGAACTGCCCGACAACCGCCTCGCCGACGCCCTCGAAGAGATGCCCGAAGAGGAGCAGGTGCACATCCTCGAGCAGCTCGGCGACGAGCGGGCCGCCAACATCCTCGATGCGATGGAGCCCGACGACGCGGCCGACCTCCTCGGTCAACTGCCCGAGGGCCGGCTCGAGCAGCTTCTCCAGCTGATGGAGCCCGACGAGGCCGACGACGTCCGTGCGCTGCTCAAGTACAGTCCCGACACCGCCGGTGGGCTCATGACCCCCGAGCCGATCGTGCTGTCGGCCGACGCGACCGTGGCCGAGGCGCTGGCACTGATCCGCCGTCACGAGTTGCATCCGGCCCTGGCGGCCTCTGTCTTCGTGACCCTCCCGCCGTACGAAACCCCGACCGGGCGACTGCTCGGCACCGTGCATTTCCAGCGGATGCTGCGCTACCCCCCGCACGAGCGCCTCGGCGCGATCATCGACGACACCGTCTCGGCCGTACCCGCCATGGCGTCGGCCGCGGAGGTCGCCCGCATGCTGGCGAGCTACAACCTCGTCTCGCTTCCGGTCGTCGATCAGGCGCACCGCCTCGTCGGTGCGGTCAGTGTCGACGACGTGCTCGACTATCTGCTGCCCGACGACTGGCGATCGCATGACAGCGACGATCCGAAGTCGCCGTCGCCGGTGAGACCGCTCAACACGACCAGTATCCAGACCGTCACGCAGAGGAGGCGATGATGGCACGGCAGAAGCAGCGCACCGCTCTCGACGCCCCCCGCGACCGCGGCGGAAAGATGACCCGCACCTCGCAGCCGTCGCGCGATCGCTTCGG
The DNA here is from genome assembly GCF_043556445.1 of Microbacterium shimangi. Lineage (NCBI taxonomy): Bacteria > Bacillati > Actinomycetota > Actinomycetes > Micrococcales > Microbacteriaceae > Microbacterium > Microbacterium shimangi. Next base: position 315,417 of record NZ_JBIGII010000004.1, on the reverse strand, counting down.
CAAGTTCTCCGAAGCCTTCGCGCGGGCCATGGGCACGTCGGGCTTCTTGATCGGGATGACGATCTTCGTGGTGGTCTGGTTGGCGTGGAACTCCGCGGCGCCCGTCGAGCTGCAGTTCGACCCGAAGGCGACGAACTTCACGCTGCTGACGCTCATCCTCTCGCTGCAGGCCTCGTACGCGGCGCCCCTGATCCTGCTCGCGCAGAACCGGCAGGACGACCGCGACCGGGTGCAGATCGAGCAGGACCGCCAGCGTGCGGAGCGCAACCTCGAGAACACCGAGTACCTGGCGCGCGAGGTCGTCGCCCTCCGCATGGCGGTGCAGGAGTCGACCGAAGAGGTCGTGACCCGCGACGTTCTGCGCGCCGAGCTGAAGAGTCTGTTGAAGAAGCTCGACCGGCGCGACGACCGCGAGACGACCGCGTCTTGACCGACGCTGCACTGGCCGGCGCGGTACGTTCAGCCGTTGCCGCGGTGGTCGACCCCGAGCTTCGACGCCCCCTCGGTGAGCTCGACATGCTGCGCGAGATCGATGTCGACGGAGGAATCGCGAGGGTCGGCATCGCGCTGACGATCGTCGGGTGCCCGGCGTCCGACAGGATCGAACGCGACGTGCGTGCCGCCGCTGGCGGCGTTACCGGGATCGAGTCCACGGAGGTCGTGCTGGGTGTGATGACACCCGAGGAACGACGCGCCCTGACCGAGAAGTTGCGCGACGGACGCCCCGCCCGGCAGATGCCGTTCGGGCCCGACTCCCTGACCCGCGTGATCGCCGTCACGAGCGGCAAGGGCGGCGTCGGCAAATCGACCATGACGGCGAACCTGGCAGTCGCCCTCGCGCGTCGCGGGCTGCGGGTGGGTTTGGTCGACGCCGACGTGCACGGGTTCTCGATCCCCGCGCTCCTCGGCCTGCTCGACGACGACGGACTCCCCCCCGCACCCACGCGGATCGACGACCTCATGCTGCCGCCGGTCGCATTCGACGTGAAGGTCATCTCGATCGGCATGTTCCTCCGACGCCCCGGCGAAGACGCCGCGGGCGTGGTGGCGTGGCGTGGTCCGATGCTGCACCGGACGGTGCAGCAGTTCCTGACCGACGTGTTCTTCGGCGACCTCGACCTTCTCCTCATCGACATGCCGCCCGGCACCGGCGACGTCGCGATCTCGGTGGGGCAGTTCCTCCCCCACGCCGACGTTCTGGTCGTCACGACGCCTCAGCCGGCAGCATCCGATGTCGCGGTGCGGAGCGGTCTCGTGGCCCGCCAGACCGGGCAGCGGATCGTCGGAGTCGTCGAGACGATGTCGGCGATGACCCTCCCCGACGGGACCGCACTCGACCTGTTCGGATCAGGCGGCGGCGAGGAGGTGGCGACGGCGTTGTCGACGGCTGCCGAGACGGTGCCTCTGCTCGGGACGGTTCCGCTGAGCCCCGCGCTGCGGACCGGCGGCGACATCGGCCTGCCGGTCGTGGTCGGCGATCCCACCGATCCGGCTGCGGCCGCCATCGATGAGATCGCCGGCGCCCTCGTCGCGCAGGGCCGCGGGCTCGCGAGACGCCCCCTTCCGTTCACGCCCCGCTGAGCACGATCCCGGAGAGCAGGCCGTTCAGCGCGCGTACTCGCCCGGTTCGAGCCGGCGGATTCCCCCGTCATGGGCCAGGAACTGTCCCGCGAGGATCACCCCGCGGCGGCCGCAGTATTCGGCGAGGCCGCCGCCCCACCGCCGTTCGTCGGCACCCACCGCCGGCCCGCCCGGTCGCTCCCAGACCAGGATCACCTCGGCGAATCCGAACTCATCGGTGAGGTGCGCGAGGGTGTTGCTGAGCGCATCGGCGTGGGTCATGAGTCCGTTGTCTGTCAGGACGGTGGCTTCGGGGTCGGCAGGGAGACCCTCGCACGGCAGGATCACCTCGGCGAGGGTGCGGTCGGCGTTCACGAAGAGCAGCCAGAGCTGGCGGCGAGACGCCGGGCCGAGGAGCGTTTCGAGGCGCTCGAGCACGAGCGCGTCATCGGTGAACGACTGGGTGGACGCGGGGGTAGAGGAGGTGTTCATACCGGCGAGACTTCCGCCTCCGCTGTCCGATGAACCGGCTGTGCCTGAATGCGAGGAGAGGATCCCCTCGATGCCCGCTGGGGAGGAGAGGATCGCCGCCTACCCCGATGGGTGCGCTCGGATCAGGTGGCTTCGGAGTCGAACGGCGGACGCACGTCGGGCGTGAAGGCCCCGCGCGTCGGCTCGGTGCCGGCGGCGGCCATGGTCGCCGCGACGCTGGCCGCCTGCACGCTCGCCACCGGCGCATCGTCGAGCAACGCCTCGCGGATGATGCGTCGAGGGTCGTACTGGCGAGGATCGAGTTTGCGCCAGTCGACGTCGTCGAACTCCGAGCCCATCTCGTCGCGGACACGCGAACGGGCCCCCTGCAGCATCTCGCGCGCACGGGTGGTGAGTCTCGCCAGCCCCTCCGCATAACGCGGAAGGCGCTCAGGGCCGATCAGCAGGGCGGCGATCACGCCGATCAGCAGCAGCTTCTCGATCGTGAGCCCGAAGAACATGGGTCTCAGCGTACTCGTCGCGCCTACGCACGGGCTGTGGTTCGCCCACGTAATCTGACCGAGGAGGTCGAAATGAGCGGTAGCGAAGCCAACCAGCGGTTCGTGGCGGAGGCGACGGTGGAGCCCGCGCACATCGGTCGTGCCCGCGCGCACGCGCTCGAACTCGGCGCCCACCCCGTGAGCGCTCCGGTGGGTGCGCAGATGGCCGTCATCGCCGCCGCCTCCCGCGCCAAGAGCATCATCGAGGTCGGAACCGGCGGCGGCGTATCGGGACTGTGGCTGCTGCACGGCGCGCCCGGCGCGACCCTCACGACCATCGACAGCGAGCCCGAGCACCTCGGCGCCGCACGTCAGGCCTTCGCCGACGCGAAGATCCCCGCAGCCCGCGCGCGTTTCATCACGGGGCGGGCGGCCGACGTCCTCCCCCGCATGAACGAGGCGTCGTACGACATCGTGCTCATCGACGCCGACCCCGAGGGGGTCATCGAGTATGTCGAGCACGGCCTTCGCCTCGTGCGTGCGGGGGGCACCGTGCTCGTCCCCCGCGTGCTGGCGGGCGGAGCCGTCTCGGATCCGGTGCGCCGTGATCCCCAGACCGCCGCGTATCGTTCGCTGATCCAGGAAACCCAGGCTTCCCCCGCGGTGATCGGCGCCCTCTCGATCACCGGTGAGGGTCTGCTGCAGCTCACGACTCTTCCCGAAGCCCCCTGAAACCAGCGATGGCGGCCGGTCCGAAGACCGACCGCCATCACAAGGGAAGGGCGTCAGGCGCTGACGACCCCGCTGAGCACGTCGTAGAGTTCCTTGGCCTCGGCGTCATTGACGGAGACGACCAGGCGTCCCCCGCCTTCGAGCGGCACGCGCACGATGATCAAGCGCCCCTCTTTCACGGCCTCCATCGGCCCGTCCCCGGTTCTCGGCTTCATGGCTGCCATCGTGGCTCCCTTTCGTCGTAGGTCTGGACATAGTTTATCGTGAGCCGGCGCAACGTGACGGCGGTCTCAGGGGATCTGCCAATACGTGTTACCCAGCGCATACATGTTGTAGATCCACCACCACTGCCCGAGCAGGGCCGCGGCGAGTACGCCGAGTCGCCAGAAGATCGACTTCGGCACCGCCAGAGCTCCCCAGAGCGGTGAAAGCGGCACCAGCAGCCGGAAAATGCTCGACTGCGGAAAGAAGACCGCGAGCAGGTAGAGCAGATAACTCGCCGACCACAGGCGCACCTCGACGCCCAGGCGCCGCACCTGCGGGAGCCACAGCAGCGCCGCGGCCACCCCGGCGACGAGCACCGCCAGCACGACGTACCCCGTCACCTCCCCGAGCCCCCAGGCGCGGAACCAGAAGGCGGCGGCCTGCACGAACCCCTCGAACGGCACGAAGTGGGGTGAAGCCTCACCCAGCCAGTTGCGTCGCCATGCCAACTCCGTCGCGAGGTAGGCGCCGGGGTCGCCGGTCACGATCGCAGCGATCACCTGCCACGAGAATCCCACCACGGTCGCCCAGGCACCCAGCGCGACGATGTGCACGACGTCGGCCGTCGGAAGGGCGTCGCGCCGACGCCGGAACCATCGCCACACACCGTAGATGCCCAGGAGCAGCGCGAAGGCGAGGATCCCGGGCCGGGTGAACCCCATCAGCGGAATCAGCACGTAGAGCCAGCCGTATCGACGTCGCTGCAGACACCGGAGCAACACGAAGAGGAAGAAGAGGAACAGCGACTCCGCGTAACCGACCTGGAAGAGCGCGGCCAGCGGGCCCGAAGCGAAGAACGCCACCGCCCACAGCGCGGCGGGCGCATCGAGTCGCGGCCGGAGGAGGGCGTACAGGGCGACGGACGCTCCGTATCCCGCGAGCAGCGAGATGACGACGGCGCCGGCTCCCCACGATCCCAGAAGCGCACCCACGCCCGCCGAAGCATAGGCGTAGAGGGGCATGAAGGCCCAGGTGTTCTCGGCCACGCCGCCGTCGGCCGTCAGCGGCAGCTCGGCCGGATACCCGTTCACCGCCGCGAACCAATACCAGGTGGCGTCCCAGCCGACGGCCAGGTCGCCCACTCCGGCCCCCTCGCCGAATCGCGAGCCCTGCGCCGAGATGTCGGCGGCGAGGAGGAGGAAGACCGTCGTGACCACCCTCGCGACGACGTAGATGATTCCGATACGCGCCGCGATGGGCAACCGGGTCCATCCCCGCGCGTCGCGGGTCAGGACGACGTCAGCCACGTCCGAAGTCCGCGCTCGACGTCTTCGATCTGGCGGAGCGGCACGCGCTCCTCGTCGTGGTGCGCCAGGCTCGGATCGCCCGGGCCGTAGTTCACCGCGGGTACGCCCATCGCCGAGAACCGCGCGACGTCGGTCCAGCCGTACTTCGGGCGAGGCTCCGCGCCGACGGCGCGCACGAACTCCTGCGCCAGCGCGGCATCGAGACCCGGGCGGGCGCCCTCCGACAGATCGATGATCTCGACGTCGAACTCCGCGAAGACCTCACGGACGTGACGGGATGCCTCGTCGCCGTCGCGACTGGGGGCGAAACGGTAGTTGACCTCGACCTCGCAGGCATCGGGGATCACGTTTCCTGCTACGCCTCCGGCGATGCGGACCGCGTTCAGACCCTCGCGGTACACCAACCCCTCGACTTCGACGTCGCGCGGACGGTATTCCGCCAGTCGCGTGAGAATCGGCGCGGCGCGGTGGATCGCGTTGTCACCCACCCACGAGCGGGCGCTGTGCGCCCTGGTGCCGCGGGTGCGCACGACGGCTCGAAGGTTGCCGTTGCAGCCGCCTTCGACCTGACCGTTCGACGGCTCACCGAGGATCGCGAAGTCGCCCGCGAACAGATCGGGGCGCGTGCGCGAGAGCCGGGTCAGGCCGTTGCGTTCGGCCGCGACTTCTTCGTGGTCGTACCACATCCAGGTGATGTCGAGACGGGGGTCGGTCAGCTCGGCCGCGAGCTTCAGCTGTACGGCGACGCCCGCCTTCATGTCGACCGTTCCTCGGCCCCAGAGAAAGGGTTCGCCCTCGACCTCGATGTCGCGGGTGGGCACGTTCTCGTTGATGGGAACGGTGTCGATGTGCCCGGCGATGACGACGCGCTGTGCACGACCGAGGTGGGTGCGGGCGACGATCGTGTCACCGTCGCGGTACACCTCGAGGTGCGGCAGCTGAGCAAGTGCCCGGACGATCGCGTCGGCGAGGACACCCTCGTCGTCGGACACGCTCGGAATGTCGCAGATGGTGCGGGTGAGGTCGACCGCGGACGACGTCAGGTCGAGTTCCGGCATGCCCCGATTCTATCGACCGCGGTCCGGGCGGCCCGCCAGAACGGCAGCGCGCAGAGGGGGCGACCGCGGACCAGTACCGTGGATGCATGAGCGATGACCGGTGGGTATGGGGTTACGGCCTTTCGACGACGACCGACGCCGGCACGGTGCTCGACGCGTGGTTCCCCGAGCCGACGGTCGGGCGGCTCCCCCTCGGAGCCGACGCGACGACCCCGCCGGCCCCGCTCGACCGCCTCGCCGTCGCCGACGACCGCCGCGCGGTGAGTGTCGACGTGATCGCCCTCGAGATCGACCTCGATGAGGCACCCCGTTCGACGGTGGATGCGTATCTTCGCCTGCACGCCCTCTCCCACCGCCTGGTGCGTCCGAACGACGTCGACCTCACCGGCATCTTCGGGCACCTCCCGAACGTCGCGTGGACGAACGCCGGCCCGATGCACCCCGACGACGCCACGCGCCTGCGCCCCTTCCTTGTCCGCGAGGGAATCCAGGTGCACAGCCTCGACAAGTTCCCGCGGCTGCTCGACTACGTCACGCCCGCGGGGGTGCGGATCGCCGACGCCTCACGCGTGCGCTTGGGTGCGTACCTCTCCCCCGGTACGACCGTCATGCACGAGGGATTCGTGAACTTCAACGCGGGCACGCTCGGCGCCTCGATGGTCGAAGGTCGCGTGTCGCAGGGGGTCGTCGTCGGCGACGGCAGCGACATCGGCGGCGGTGCCTCGATCATGGGCACGTTGTCGGGCGGCGGCTCGCATCGGGTCTCGATCGGCGCGCGAACACTCCTCGGAGCGAATGCCGGCATCGGCATCTCGCTCGGCGACGACTGCATCGTCGAAGCGGGGCTCTACGTCACGGCGGGCTCCAAGATCGTGCTCGCCGACCAACCCGCGAACGCCGACGGCATGCGGCCGACAGTCAAGGGCGCGGACCTCTCGGGCCGCGACGGAATGCTTTTCCGCCGTAACTCCCTCACCGGCGCCGTCGAAGCATCCGTCCGCTCCGGCGTCGGGGTGACGCTGAACGAGGCGCTGCACGCCTGACGTCGCCGTCATGCCCCCGCGACGTCGAAACCCGTCCCGCGCGGCGAAACCCCGACATGATGCGGGGGTCTCGCCACGCGAAACGGGTCTCGCGGGCTAACGCCGTCGCGTCAGCTCGCGCCGGGGTAGTCGCGCTCGGGCGCCCCGGTGTAGAGCTGCTGAGGGCGACCGATCTTGGTCTGCGGGTCGTGCTGCATCTCACGCCAGTGCGCGAGCCACCCGGGCAGGCGGCCGATCGCGAACAGCACGGTGAACATGCGGGTGGGGAATCCCATGGCCTTGTAGATCACGCCGGTGTAGAAGTCGACGTTCGGGTACAGGCGGCGCTCTTTGAAGTAATCGTCGTGGAGGGCGATCTCTTCGAGTTCCTTCGCCAGGTCGAGCAGAGGGTCGCTCACTCCGAGGGCCTTGAGCACCTCGTCGGCCGACTCTTTGACGAGCTTCGCGCGCGGATCGTAGTTCTTGTAGACGCGGTGCCCGAAGCCCATGAGCTTCACACCGTCTTCTTTGTTCTTGACCCTCTCGACGAAGCGCTCGACGCTCTCGCCCGAGTCGCGGATGCGCCCGAGCATAGACAGCACCGCTTCGTTCGCCCCGCCGTGCAGCGGCCCGTAGAGCGCGTTGATGCCGGCCGAGATCGACGAGAACTGGTTGGCGCCCGTCGACCCGACGAGCCGCACGGTCGAAGTCGACGCGTTCTGCTCGTGGTCGGCGTGCAGGATCAACAGGCGCTCGAGCGCGCGCGACATGACCGGATTGACGTCGTAGACCTCGGAGAGCACCCCGAAGTTGAGCTTGAGGAAGTTGTCGACGAAGCCGAGCGAATTGTCGGGGTACAGGAAGGCCTGCCCGACGCTCTTCTTGTGCGCGTAGGCCGCGATGACCGGCAGCTTCGCCAGCATCCGCACCGTGTTCAACTCCACGTGCTCGGGGTTGTGCGGGTCGGACTCGCCCTCGTAGTAGGTCGAAAGCGCCGCGGTCGCCGCCGACAGCACCGACATCGGGTGCGCGGTGTGAGGGAGAGCCGAGAAGAACCGCTTCAGGTCTTCGTGGAGAAGTGTGTGGCGTCGGATGCGCTCGTCGAAAGCGGCGAGCTCGTCAGCTGTCGGCAGTTCGCCGTAGATGAGCAGCCAGGCGACCTCGAGGTAGGTGCTGTTCTTCGCGAGCTGCTCGATAGGGTACCCGCGGTAACGGAGGATGCCCTCGTCACCGTCGATGTAGGTGATCTCCGACTTCGTCGACGCCGTGTTCACGAAGCCGTAGTCGAGCGTCGTGTGGCCCGTCTGCCGAGCGAACGTCGAGATGTCGACGCTCGAGGCGCCGTCCGTCCCCCGGAGCACCGGGAACTCAGCGGTTTTGCCGCCGACGGTGACGGTGGCCTTGTCGTGCTGCGCTGCCGCGTCGCTCATGGCGCCTCCTCGCGAAATATGTCGGTCCTTACAGCCTATAAGTCGTCGGCCGGTACAACCGACACCGCCAAAGGATGCTTCGCCCGAATGGAGGTACCGTCCAAATCGGGGCTCTATACCGAGCGCAGGCGTTCTGCGGCGACCGCGATGCGCTCGTCGGTGGCCGTCAGAGACAGCCGGATGTGCTGCGGGAAGTGCGGTCCGTAGAAGTGGCCGGGACCCGCCAAGATGCCGAGGTCGGCCAGCCGCCCGAGGCTCTCCCACGCGTCGCGCCCCTCGGTCGCCCAGAGGTAGAGCCCGGCCTCACTGCGGTCGATGCGGAAGCCGGCGGCCTCCACCGCGGGCTTCAGCACGGCCCGACGTGATGCATAGCGCGCCTTCTGCTCGCGCACGTGCGCGTCGTCTCCGAGCGCAACGAGCATGGCGGCCTGCACGGGAGCGGGGGGCATGAGACCGAGGTGTTTGCGGCCGGTGAGGAGTCGGGCGACGACCGACGGGTCGCCCGCGACGAAAGCGGCGCGATAGCCCGCCAGATTCGACTGCTTGCTCAGCGAGTAGACCGACAAGACCCCCGTCGGATCGTCGCCGATGACGAGCGGGTCCAGGATGCTGGGGGTCGGTGCGCTTGCCCACTCCCCCTCCCATCCGAGCTCGGCGTAGCACTCGTCGGAGGCGAGGACCGCTCCGAGCTCTCGCGCGCGCGTGACCGCTGCGCGGAGGTCGGAAACCCCGAGAACCCGCCCGTCGGGGTTGCCGGGAGAGTTGATCCAGACGAGTTTGGTGTCGGCGGGCCAGTCCGCCGGGTCATCGGAGGCGGCGGGTACCGCTCCGACGAGGCGCGCTCCGACCTCGTACGTCGGGTAGGCGGCGCGGGGGTGCACGACGACATCTCCCTCGCCCAGCCCCAAGAGGAGCGGCAGCAGGGCGACGAGTTCTTTCGACCCCACCGTCGGAAGAACGTGTTCGTCCGAGAGCCCGGCGACGCCGCGGCGGCGGGCGTACCACTGCGCGATAGCCGCGCGAAGCGCCGGAGTTCCCGCGGTCTGCGGATAGGAATGCGCGTCGGTCGCAGACTTCAGCGCGGCCGCAACGATCTCAGGCGTCGGATCGACCGGAGACCCGATCGACAGATCGACGATGCCACCCGGATGCCGGCGGGCCGTCGCCGCGTACGGGGCTACGGCGTCCCAGGGGTAATCGGCGAGATCGGCGATACCCATCAGCGACGGGTCACTCGCCCTGGGGCGGGAGCACGGAGATGACGGGGTGGTCCTTGGCGATCACGCCGACCTTGGCCGCTCCGCCCGGAGAGCCGATGTCATCGAAGAACTCGACGTTGGCCTTGTAGTAGTCCGACCACTCTTCGGGCAGATCGTCTTCGTAGTAGATGGCTTCGACGGGGCAGACGGGCTCGCACGCACCGCAGTCGACGCATTCGTCGGGGTGGATGTAGAGCGACCGTTCACCCTCGTAGATGCAGTCGACCGGACATTCGTCGATGCAGGCGCGGTCTTTGACATCCACGCACGGAAGAGCGATCACATACGTCACTCGACCAGTTTAGGCGGCGCAGAGAGGCGTGAGGTGTCGGGCCACGCGATGACGAGCGCCACGAGGATGGGGGCGATGAAGGTCCAGGCAAGCGGGATCCACTCCGTGTCAGGTGTGGGAGCGGCGACGACCGCCGATCCACCCGGCCCGATGTTGGAGAAGAGGATCATCGCCAGCAGCATCCCGAGCCCGCCCGCGAGTGCCGCCCAGCGATCGCTCGTCAGCTGACGCAGGGCCACGAGCAGCGCCGCCGTTCCGATGCTCGCCAGCACCAGACCCAGCGGCAGGACTCCGAGGCGGTAGGCGTGCGCGATCGTCGCGGCGGTTCCATAGACGGCACCGATCACGGCCGCCACCAGCCAGGTCATCACTCGGGTCACCTTCGTCATCACCGCGACAGTCTAGGTGCGCGACCTCCGAGGCCGTCTCAGAGCGCCCAGCCCCAGAGCCGCAGCAGTGCCGCCACCGTGGCCGCGGCCGCGACCACCAGGACGAACGGGGCGCGGATCGCGAGCAGACCACCGGCGACCAGCACCGCCGGCACGCGAGCATCGACCACGATCGCCTGGCCGACGCCGACGGTCTGCACCGCGACGAGGGCGGCGAGGAGGGCGACGGTCAGCAGGTCGGCGATCCGAGCGGGGCGCGGGGCTTCGAGCCAGTGGGCGGGCACCGTGTACCCCACGGCCTTCACCGCCACGCAGATGATCGAGGCGAGAAGAACGGCGCTCCAGAGACTCACGGCAGCCCCTCGCGTTCGGGCACGTGCGATGACTCGGCCGCAGACGCACCGCCCGGCTCGGGGACCCCGGCTCTCGCGAACCAGTTGAACCACCCCACCGCGATGGCCACGACCGCCGCGACGATCACGGGCATGCCCGGCATCAGCCCCGGTGTCAGCAGGGCGGCGACGACCGCCGCGGCGGCCCCCACCGCGATCGCCTGACGGCCCCGAAGACGGGGCCAGAGGAGGGCGAGGAAGGCGGCCGCGGCCGCCGCATCCAGTCCGTACTGCCGCGGATCGCCGAGGACGTCGCCCAGCAGCGCTCCCAGCAGGGTGGAGATGTTCCACCCGACGTAGACGCCGATGCCGGTGACCCAGAACCCGACTGATCGCGCTCGGGGGGTCGTCTGGGCGAGCGCCACCGCGGTCGACTCGTCGATCGTGAATTGGGTGGCACCGGCCCGCCGCCGGAAGCCTCGTCCCACCACGGGCGACATCCGCATCGCGTAGGCGGCGTTGCGCACACCGAGGAGAGCTGACGACGCGATGGCGGCGGGAGCCGCGGCCGGTCCACCCGCCCCGATCACGCCGACGAAGGCGAACTGCGATCCGCCGGTGAACATGAGAAGACTGAGGACGCAGGTCTGCCAGACGTCGAGCCCGGATGCGACGGACAGGGCCCCGAACGAGATGCCGTAGGCGCTCGTCGCCAGCGCGACGGCGAGCCCCTGGCGCCATGCGCGCCGAGCGGCGAGATCCACCGGGCGGGTCATCGTGGGTGTCGCACTGAACGCATGCCTGCCATCCTGAACGACCGGGGAATGACTGTCAAGATGAACGATCGTTTGCCATACTGAACACATGCCCGCCCTCGGACCCCGAATCGCCCATGCTCTGCGTCGCGAGCGCGAGGCCGCCGGAGTGTCGGTGTCGGAGCTCGCGCGTCGAGCGGGGGTCTCGAAAGCCACGGTCTCGCAACTCGAGGGCGGAGCGGGCAATCCCAGTGTCGAGACGCTGTGGGCTCTTGCCGACGCCCTGGGCGTCGCGTTCGCCGTCTTCGTAGACGAGGAGGCCAGCGCGCCGACGCTCGTGCGCGCGGCGGCCGCATCCGGCGTGCCGTCTTCGGCCGCGCCGTACCTGGTCTCGCTGCTCTCGGCGAGCCCCCCGCACACGCGGCGTGACATCTACCTCCTGCGCGCCGAACCGGGCGAGCCGCGGGCATCCGAGCCGCACCAGCGGGGCACGACCGAGCACGTCGTGTTGATCAGCGGGCGAGCGCGCGTCGGGCCGACCGCCGACGCCGTCGTCTTGGAGCCCGGCGACTACCTGGCTTATGCCGGCGACGCCGCGCACGTGTTCGAGGCGCTCGAGCCTCGAACCAGCGCCGTCATGGTGTCAGAACTGCGCTGACACCCAGAAGGGCCCGCCGACGAATCGGCGGGCCCTTCCGGTGACGATGACGCTAGGTCAGGAGCCGGCGTCCTGGCGCTTGCGCTGCGAGGCACTGCGGCCGCGGGCATTCGCGTCGAGCTCGACCTTGCGGATGCGGACCGACTCGGGGGTGACCTCGACGCATTCGTCGTCGCGGGCGAACTCGAGGCTCTCCTCCAGCGTGAGCAGACGCGGCGGGGTCATCGATTCAAAGGTGTCGGAGCTCGCCGCACGCATGTTGGTGAGCTTCTTCTCCTTCGTGATGTTGACGTCCATGTCGTCGGCGCGCGAGTTCTCGCCGATGACCATGCCCTCGTAGACCTCCCACGTCGGCTGCACGAAGAACGACATGCGCTCCTGCAGGGCGATGATCGCGAAGGGGGTGACGACACCGGCGCGGTCGGCGACGATCGATCCGTTCTGGCGGGTCGAGATCGCGCCGGCCCATGGCTCGTAGCCGTGCGAGATCGCGTTGGCGATGCCGGTGCCCCGCGTCGTGGTCAAGAATTCGGTGCGGAACCCGATGAGACCGCGCGAGGGAACGATGAACTCCATGCGCACCCATCCGGTGCCGTGGTTCGTCATGTTCTCCATGCGGCCCTTGCGCGCCGCCAGGAGCTGGGTGATCGCGCCGAGGTACTCCTCGGGCGCATCGATCGTGAGGTGCTCGAACGGCTCGTACGTCTTGCCGTCGACCTTCTTCGTGACCACCTGGGGCTTACCCACGGTGAGCTCGAAACCCTCGCGACGCATGTTCTCGACGAGGATCGCCAGCGCGAGTTCGCCACGGCCCTGGACCTCCCAGGCATCCGGGCGACCGATGTCGAGCACGCGGATCGAGACGTTACCGATGAGCTCGCGGTCGAGGCGGTCTTTCACCATGCGGGCTGTGAGCTTGTGGCCCTTGACCTTGCCCATGATCGGCGAGGTGTTCGTGCCGATCGTCATCGAGATCGCCGGGTCGTCGACGTGGATCTGCGGGAGCGGTCGCACATCGTCGGGGTCGGCGATCGTCTCGCCGATCGTGATGTCTTCGAAGCCGGCGATGGCGACGATGTCGCCGGGGCCGGCGGATTCGGCGGGGTAACGCTCGAGCGCGCGGGTCTTCAGCAGCTCGGTGATGCGGGCGTTCGCGGTCGATCCGTCAGCGCGCACCCAGGCCACGGTCTGGCCCTTCTTCAGCGTGCCGTTGAAGACACGCAGGAGCGCGAGTCGGCCGAGGAACGGCGAGGAGTCGAGGTTGGTGACCCACGCCTGGAGAGGAGCCTCGTCGTCGTACGCCGGAGCGGGAACGTGTTCCAGGATCGCTTCGAACAGCGGCTCGAGGTCGTCGTTGTCGGGCAGCGAGCCGTTGTCGGGGCGGTTGCGCGATGCGGCACCCGCACGACCGGAGGCGTACACGACGGGCACGTCGAGGAGTGCGTCGACGTCGAGATCGGGAACGTCGTCCTGCAGGTCGGAGGCGAGCCCGAGAAGAAGGTCGTGCGCCTCTTCTTCGACCTCGGCGATACGGGCGTCAGGACGATCGGTCTTGTTCACCAGGAGGATGACGGGGAGCTTCGACTCGAGAGCCTTGCGCAGCACGAAACGGGTCTGCGGAAGCGGGCCCTCCGAAGCATCCACCAGAAGCACGACGCCGTCGACCATCGAGAGGCCGCGCTCGACCTCACCGCCGAAGTCGGCGTGGCCCGGGGTGTCGATCACGTTGATGGTGATCGGCGTCTCGGAGTGCTTGCCGGTGTAGGTGATCGTGGTGTTCTTCGCGAGGATCGTGATGCCCTTTTCGCGCTCGAGATCGTTCGAGTCCATGGCGCGTTCTTCCATGTGCTCGTGAGAGCCGAACGATCCCGTCTGGCGGAGCATCGCGTCAACGAGCGTCGTCTTGCCGTGGTCGACGTGCGCGACGATTGCGACGTTGCGCAGGTCGGAACGGAGGGCGTGCGCCATGAATAATCCTTGCAGTTCGGGGAGGGTGCCCGAAAGCGGGCGCTTCTATTCTATCCGGCCCGGCTCAGCAAGCGGTCACGACCGTTTCAGACCCCGAATCCCGAGTCAGGATGCGTCGCGTTCGGCCTTCAGCAATTGGTGACGCAGAGCGCGGCGGGCCGCCTGGATCTCGGGGTCGGGCACCGGGATGGCCGCGATGAGGCGCTGCGTGTACGCCTCCTTCGGAGACCGGAGGATCTCGTCACGCGTGCCCTGCTCGGCGATCTTGCCGTTGTGCAGCACAACGATGCGGTCGGCCATGGCGTCGACGACGGCGAGGTCGTGGCTGATGAAAAGGCACGCGAAGCGGTACTCGCGCTGCAGCTCGACCAGCAGTTCGAGCACGCGCGACTGCACCGATACGTCGAGTGCGCTGGTCGGCTCGTCGGCCACCAGAAGGCGCGGCTTCAGGGCCAGGGCCCGGGCGATGCCCACTCGCTGCTTCTGCCCGCCCGAGAGCTCGTGCGGGTAGCGGTTGCGGTAGCTGCGGGGCAAACGGACCTCGTCGAGCAGCGTCTCGACGCGGCGGTCGAGTTCTGCCCCCTTGGCCTCGCCCGACAGCAGAAGCGGTTCGCCGATGCTCTCGCCGATGGGGAGACGCGGGTTCAGTGAAGACGAGGGGTCTTGGAAGACGATGCCGACCCGACGGCGGAGCGAACCGATCAGCTTGCGACCCCCCGCACTGATGTCCACGCCGTCGACCACGAGCTTGCCCCCGGCGATCGGCTGCAGGCCGATGGCTGCGCGGCCGATCGTGGACTTCCCCGACCCCGACTCGCCGACCAGACCGAGGATCTCGCCTTCGGCGATCGTGAGCGAAACTTCGTCGACCGCTCGGAACGCGCCGACCTTCCCCCGCTTTCCGTACTCGACCGAGACGCGGTCGAGCGAAAGGACGGGTTCGCCGACCAGGGGCGCCGGGGCAGCAGCATCCGGCACCGCCCGCTCGTCGCCGCCCCCCTGTACTTCCTGGACGACCTGCGCCAGTGCCTGTACGACGTCGACCGTCTCGTCGCCGCCCGCGCCCTCACCCAAACGGGGCACCGCCGCGAGGAGTTCCTTCGTGTACGGGTCTCGCGGGGAACGGAGCACCTGCGACACCTCGCCCTGCTCGACGACCTCACCGTCCTTCATGACGATGATCCAGTCGGCGAGGTCGGCGACGACGCCCATGTCGTGGGTGATGAGGAGGATCGCCGAATCGAGACGGTCCCGGAGGTCGCGGAGCAGATCGAGGATCTCCGCCTGCACGGTCACGTCGAGCGCCGTCGTGGGCTCGTCGGCGATGAGGAGCGCGGGGTCGAGGCTGATGGCCTGGGCGATCATCGCACGCTGGCGCTGGCCACCCGAAAGCTGGTGCGGATAAGACGCGAACGCCTTCGCCGGGTCGGGAAGACCGACCAGGCCGAGGAGCTCCATGGCGCGCTCGCGCGCTTCCGACGGGCTCTTCGACGTGTGCGCCCGAATCGCCTCGATGACCTGGAAGCCGACCGTCAGCACGGGGTTCAGCGCCGTCATCGGCTCCTGGAAGATCGCTGCGACCTGCGGGCCGCGGAGTTGGCGCAGCTGCCGCGGGGTCAGCCCGGTGATCTCGCGCCCGTTGAGCTTGATGCTGCCGCGGACCCGGCTGTTGCGGGGCAGGAGGTCGAGGATCGCCATCGAGCTCGCGCTCTTCCCCGACCCCGATTCGCCGACCACTGCCACGACCTGGCCGCGCTCGATGCGGTAGTCGAGATGCTTCGCCGCGGGGACCCACACATCGTCGACGGCGAAGTCGACGCTGACGTCGGTCATCTCGAGTGCGGGCGCCTTGGGCTGGACGGGAGTGCTCATGATGCGATCCTTCCCGCCGTCACCCGAAGGGGCGCGACGATCGTGGATGGGAGAATGGCCGTATGGCAGCCGTTGTTTTCCGCTCGACGTTCAACAAAGTGCTGAGCTTCGTGGCGTGGGGTCTGCTCGCCGCCGCGGTGGTCGTCACCCTGGTGACGCCGGGCGGACTCTCGGTCTTCCCGGGAGTCGCGCTGGGATGCGCCGGTGGCGCCGCGCTGGTGTGGGCGCTGCTGTGGTCGCCGCGCCTCAGCGTCGACGACGGCGGCGTCGAAGTGACCAATGTCTTCAGTGCGTGCCGCGTTCCGTGGGAGGCGCTGATCCACGTCGAGACGCAGTTCGCGTTGACCCTTCGGACGCCCCATCGTCGCGTCCGCGCTACGGCCGCTCCGGCGCCCGGCTCGCTCTCGTCGCTGCGCGCCGCCCGGTCGTACCGACGACGCACCGGCGCGGAATCCACCGGGGTGCGTCCCGGCGACCTGCCGGGAACCGACTCCGGGGATGCCGCGCAGCTGGTCCTCGCGCGGTGGCACGACCGTCGTGATCGCGGGCTGATCGAAACGGGTCTGGCCGAGTCGATCACCGTGCGCCCGGTCCCCCGCGTGGGCGCGATAGCCGCTGTGGCGACGGCCGTTCTCGCCCTCGCCGGAGCGGCGCTGCTCGTCTGAGAGCGTGGGAAGGGTCACGCCTGTTCCTTCGTCCGGCGCAGCGAGAAACGCTTCTGCCGCGGATCGAACGCGTCGCGCAGGCCGTCGCCGACGAAGTTGATCAGCAACGCCAGAATCACGATGAACGCCGCCGGCCACCAGAACAGCCACGGCCGCGTCTGGAACGCCGACTGGTTGTCGGAGATGATGAGGCCGAGCGACACCTCGGGCGGTCTCACACCGAGCCCGAGATAGCTCAGCGCAGTCTCGAGCAGAATGGCGGACGCCGCGAGCAAGGTGGCGGCCACGATGACGACCCCGATCGCGTTCGGCAGGATGTGCTTGAAGATGATGCGCGCATCGCTGGCTCCCGCGACGCGGGCGGCCTCGACGAACTCGCGCTCCCGCAGCGACAGGAACTCGGCCCGGACGAGACGCGCGATGACCATCCACGACACCATCGCGAGGAAGAAGGCGAGCGGGAGCACTCCGATGTTGCCCACGGTCCGACCGACGACCGCGCCGATCACGAGTACGGGGATCACGATGAAGACATCGGTGATGCGCATGAGGATCGAGTCGACGATTCCGCGGTAGTACCCCGCCAGCGCACCGATCACGGTGCCGACGACGGTACCGACGATGCCGATCACGAACATCACCAGGATCGAGTTCTGGATCCCCCGCATCGTCATCGCGAAGTAGTCGACGCCGATGCGGTCCTGTCCGAAGGGGTGCTCCCCGAACGCCACTCCCGATCCGCCGAGCCACTGCGGGAGGATCGACATGGTGGGGGCGCCGCCGTCGAGCTGGGCGTTGAGGGTCGAGTAGTCGTACTTCCACCAGCCCGGGATGGGTCCGATGCCGACCGCCGAGATCGAGAACACGGCGATGAGCACGAACAAGATGCCGGACACCACCGAAACCCGGTTCGCCAGGAACCGGCGGAGAATCAACCGGCCTTGGCTGACCCCGACGGTGGTGTCGATGGTCTGCGTGGTCGGGGGGCCCGTCTGCGGGTCCACCGGCTCGGGCATCATCTGAGTCATCGCGTAACCTCCCCGCCGAAGCGGTCGTCGCAGATCATGCCGCCACCCGCACGCGCGGGTCGAGCGCGGCGTAAGCGAGGTCGGCAAGGAAGTTGAACAGGATCGCCGTCACCGCGATCACCAGGAAGTACCCCATGACGGGGTTCAGGTCGGCGCGCCGGATCGACGAGACGAAAAGTTGTCCCATCCCGCTGATGGCGAAGACCTGCTCGGTGATGACCGCCCCGCCCAAGAGCGCGCCGACGTCGGTCGCGATGAGGGTGACGATGGGAATGAGCATGTTGCGCAGCGCGTGGCGCATGACGACCGTTCGCTCACCGAGGCCCTTCGCACGGGCCGTCCGAATGTAGTCCTGGTTCATCACCTCGAGGAGTCCCGAGCGGGCGTACCGGGTGTACCCGGCGAACGAGATGAGCAGCAGCGCGATCGTGGGCAGCAGGAGGTGGGTGAAGGAATCGATCCCCGTCAGCCACACGTCGCCGTTGAAACCAGGTGTGCTCGCGCCGACGGTCGCGATGGGACGCCCGCCGATACGCGGCGAATTCACGTACGCGGGCCACGACTGCATGAAGCGATCCAGCACGACGAGCGCATAGGAGATGAGGGCGACGATCGCACCGATGCGGGCAGCGAGACCCCGATCGTTACCGCCGAGGACGAGACCGGAGATGATTCCGATCGCGACCAGAGCGACACCCAGGATGATCAGCGTTCCCAGCGACGAGATGTCGAACAGGCCCTGAAGCGCGAAATAGGCGATGTAGGCGACAACTCCGTTGATCACCGCCACGATCAACGCTCGACGGTTCTCGAGTCCGGCCAGAAGCGCCGTCGTGAGCACGACCGTGCCGGCGATGAGGAGGAAGAGCCCGACGGGGCCGAATCCCGGGTTGCGGAACCAGTCGGCCAGGTCGAAGTACACCAGGAGCGCTGCGGTGGCGCCCGCGGACACCAGGGCGACGAAGAGACGTCGGCGCCGATTGCCACCGATCATCGCCTGCCAGACGACGGCGCTGATCAGGGCGATCACCACGATCACCACCGGCGGGATCGACGTCGCCGAGACGAGGAAGTCGTTGAATCCGATCGCGAGGAACTCCTTCAGGAGCACCGCGATAAGGAACGACGGCAGCGAGTAGAGGAAGAAGCTGACGAGCGTCATGCCGAAGTCGAACCCGCTGTACTGGCGGAGTGCGGTGATGATACCGACCGAGACGCCGAGGACGATGGCGATGACGAACGCGACCGTGACGAGCTGGATGGTCGAGGCCATGGCGGCCGGCAGGATCGCCGCAACCGGTGCGTTCGAGATCGTCACGCCGAGGTCGCACTGACCGACGAACGGCACGAGGCACTGAGCGGCGCCGCCGAGCCACATGAAATACCGGAGCGGCGGGGCCACATCCAGGTCGAGCGCGCTGATGCGCGCGGCGATCAGCTGATCGCGGTTGGGACTGTTGCTGCCCAGGAGGTCTTCCAGCGGGTTGCCGGAGTTCGCCGACAAGACGTACATGATGAACGACGCCGCCAGCAGAACGAGGATGGAGACGGCGATGCGCCTGAGGACGAATCCGACCATCGCGGGACTTCCTTCGGTCGAGAGGGTGCGCGCATCGCAGATGCGATCACGACAGGATAACGGCTACCCGAGACGGGCAAGGCGAGGCGCCGGAGCCTTTCGACTCCGGCGCCTCGCTGAGATGCGGTTCAGCCAGTGGTCACCGGGCGGCTATCAGCCGGCCAGGGTCCACTCCTGGGCGTTCCACACGATGCCCGTCTGTCCACCGAAGTAGTCGATGCCCGTGACGGTGCCGTTGTCTGCGAACAGACCCGGCGACTGGAAGAGCGGCAGACCGTAGAAGTCCTTCGCCGTCGCTGCGTCGATGTCGATCTTGATCTGGCCGAGCTCATCCTCGTCGACCGTGACCTGGCTCTCGTCGACGAGGGTGTCCACGTCGGCGTTGCTGTACAGGTTGTAGTTACCGCCACCGTTGGTCTTGAAGATCTGCGGCAGGGCAGCGTTACCGGCACCCGGGGAGACCCAGCCGAAGATCGACGCGTCGTAGGTGCCGCTGCCGAGCAGCGAGCTCCAGTCGGGCGAGCCGGCGTCCTCGATCACGAAGCCCGCCTCCTGAGCCGACTGCTGGATGGCACGGAAGCTGTCGACACGGTTCGGGTTGTTGGTGTTGTAGAGGATCTTCACCGTCGGGGTCGCGCCCGCGAGGAGGGCCTTGGCGCCCTCGATGTCGGGCTCGGTGTAGGCGTCGTAGCCGCTGGCGGCGACGGCGTCGCCGTACTGGGCGTCGGTCGGGAGGAAGATCTGCGAGTTCAGAACCTCGGCGTCGGGGTTGACCGGGGTGACGATCGACTCGAGGATCTGCTGACGCGGGATGGTCTTGAGGAAGGCCTCACGCACGTTCGCGTCGGCGAAGACACCCGAGAAGCTCAGGTCGAGGTGGTCGTACGCGAGCTGGTCGCCGGCGTGAACCGTGGCACCGTTCGCTTCGAGCGCGGCCAACGTGTCGGCCGACGGCTGCGGCTGGACGGCGTTGACTTCACCGTTCTGGAGGGCCGTGACCTGGGCGTTCGCGTCGCCGATGAAACGGATCACGAGCTGGTCGTACGCGGGCGACATTTCACCCTTGTACTCGGGGTTCTTTTCCAGCGTGATGTTCGACTCGGGCTGGAAGTCGGTCACGATGAACGGGCCGCTCGCGACGAGGAGGCTCTCGTCGGTCGGCATCGTCGTGACGTCGTAACCGGTGTTCCAGAAGTCGGCGACGGCCTTCAAGGTAGGGTCGGCAGCGACGGGCGCAGCGACGTCGCCCTTGGGGAGGGTCGAGATCTTCTCGACGAGCTCATCGACCGACACGCCGGCCTTCTCGGCGAGCACGTGTGCCGGCTTGCCGATCGGGTTGAAGAGGGTGTAGTCGACGTAGGGGTCGCTGTAGGTGATCGTCATCGACAGGTCGTCGTCGCCGAACTCGGGGTAAGCGGTGGTGTCGATGCCCGCCGTGCTGCCGGCGAGGCTGAAGTACTGCGTGCCGCCGTTGGTCACGTCGCCCGTTGCGGGGTCGATCTCCGCGTCGTTGAAGTAGCCCGAGCTGATGACCCAGTTCACGAGCATGTCGTCCGCGGTGATGGGCTCGCCATCCGACCAGGTCAGGCCCTCGTTGAGGGTGTACGAGACCGTCAGGGGGTCCTCCGAAACGACCTCCATGGTGCCGAAGTCGTCGTTCTGCAGAACGCTGTAGTCCTTGTCGAGACGGAGGAAGCCGCCGAGGCCGAGGCCGCCCGACACACCGGTCAGGTAACCCACCATGCCGTTGGTGTCGAGGTTCGCGTCGGGGGTGTCGGCGTTGAACGAAGTGAAGGCGTTCGTCGTGGCGACCGTGATCGTCCCGCCGCTCTCGGTCGGGGTCTCTGCCTGGGGCGCGGTGGTGCAACCGGCGAGGGCCAGCGCGGTGACCGCGATGCCCGTTCCGGCTACGAGGGCGCGCTTGCGCCACGTGTGTGAAAACACATTTCCTCCTGTGCAAGGGGTGAGCGCGTCCACGCCGAATCGGGGGGCCCTCAACGGGACGCAGTTAGGGAAACGATAGGTAAACGACCAGCCTTGGTCAAAACTGTGGTCGCAAACGTTACATACCCTTAACTCGACCCCTCACCGATGTAGCAATCTGACAAAGCCACTCCGGTGCGCGGTCAGTTCAGGGGTTGCCAGGTCCAAAACTCGCGGGGCGCTCCCCAGGGCGAGGCCGTATACGAGACACCGCCCACCGTCGCCGAGTGGGCGACGACTCCGGATGCTTCGACCAACGGCATGCCGTAGAGGTCGTCGAAGAGTTCCCGATCGATCTCCTGAGCGACCTCGACCACGTGCTCGGGATCGGTGCTCTCGCGCATCTCGATGAGCGCTCGTACCGCGTCAGCTCCGCCCGCTCCCCCCACGACGCGCTCGCGCGCGGTTTCGTAGAGCGAAGCGGTCACCTCCGACGACACCAACTCCGCGTCGGCCGGGTCATCGCCGGTCGCGGAGCGCACGTCGATCCCTACGACGTCAGCCATCCGGGTGATCTCAGTGAACAGATCAGCCGAGAGCGGGTCTGTCGGGTCGTAACGGACCCGCACCTGCGGCTCGTCCCCATCGAGGAGTTCGGCGGCGCGACGAGTATCGGCGCCGCCCCCCGGCGAGCCGTTGTCGGCGATGATGTCGTCGTACGCCGAGCCGGATGCCGCTGACGCGAGGAAGGAGCGGAGCGGCGCAGCATCCGGATTCGTCGCCTTCACCGTCTCGGCGACCAGCTCATCGCGGTCGAGCGACAGCATGAGGGCTTCTCGGGTCGTCTCTTCGAGGCGCTCGGCCTCGTCGACGAAGACGAGACTGATGGTGCGCGGACGCGGACCGGTGAGGATGTCGGCGCCGCTGCTCTCGAGGTCGGCGATCGATGCCTCCGAGAGGCTGCCGAGATTCGCCACGTCGACCTCGCCCGAGCGCACGGCGGCGAGTTGAGCCTCATCGTCGGGGAAGAATCTCACGGTGAGGCGGTCGAACGCCGGGTAATGGGTACCCGCGTAATCGGGGTTGCGGGCGAGTTCGAGCCGGTCGCCCTGCCAGGACTCCGCGAGATAGGGCCCGTTCGAGACGGCAGTGGAGAGGTCCGGCGCGTTCGGGTCGACGTCGAAGCCGGTGGACCACGCCTTTCCGGCCGCCAAAAGCACCGGATTCGGCTCGGCGGGCGCCTCGGGGTCGCCCTGGGGGGACTCGCGGATCGCGCGGAGTATCTCTCCGGCAGGCAGCCCCGCCTTCGCGGCGACCACGTGCACGGGACGATCGAGCAGCCACTGCCGGTTCCAATCGGCGAACGGGTCGTCGTAGGTCACGGTCAGGGTGCGCTGGCGGGTATTGAGCTCGGCGCGTGAAGTGTTGCGGTAGGGAGCCGGCGTATCGGCGGTGTCGAAGTACCGGGTGCCGCTGACCACATTGCCCTGCTCGTCGTACGTGGCGTCGTCGAACCATCCCGAGCTCACCGCCCAGCCGAAGAGCAGATCTTCGAGCGACACCAGCGTGCCGTCCGACCACATGCGCCCCTCGTGCAGCGTGTAGACGACCGTCAGCGGATCGTCGGAGATCTTCTCGACCTCGCCGAAACCCATGTTGGCGGTGACCTGCAGATCGTCGCCGATGAAGGCGAACGACTCCTGCAGGTACTGGGCGACGGCCAGGTTCGCGCCGGTCGCGCCGTGCGCGGTCTCGGGGTTGAAGCTCGTGAGCTGTCCGACCGTACCGACGGTGACGGTCGTGGGTGGAGGCGTCGGGGCGATTTCGGGCGGCACGGCGGTGCATCCGCTCAGCACCACCAGAGCGGCAACGGTCGCAACCGCTGCACCCACGATGTTCCTCGGCGTTCGTCCCGAACCCATAAACCGTAAACCTCCTGCGTGAAACACTTTCAGATGGTCGCACACCGTGCTGTGGCACCCTGGGAGGATGCCCACCGAAGCCGTGCCCGCACCGACCTCGCCGGGCGGTCGCGCCCGGTGGGCATGGGAGATCTCGTTGGTCTTGGCCGTGAGCGTCGGGCAGTCGGCGCTGTACTCGGTCTTGTCGCTCATCCGCGCGGCGATGCGCACGACCCCGATCGGCGAGCAGCAGACCCAGCTGAACCCCGCGCAGGATTCGGAGGCGCTCTGGGACGTCGTCTACCGCTTCTTGTCGATCGCGTTCGGGCTGACGATCGTCGCACTGGTGATCTATCTCCTGTGGGAGCCGGGCACGAACGCACTGCGCCGCATCGGGCTCGACTTCACGCGTTTCGGCGGCGACCTCGGCCGGGGGTTCGCTCTCGCCGCCCTCATCGGCATCCCCGGGCTCGGCCTGTACGCCGTGGCGCGGCTCACCGGGTTCAACGTCGCCGTCGAGGCCTCACCGCTCGATTCCGCGTGGTGGGTCGTTCCGCTCCTCGTGCTGTCGGCGATGCGCGCGGGTCTGACCGAGGAGGTCATCTTCATCGGCTACCTCTTCGACCGGCTGCGGCGCGTCGGTTGGTCGTGGTGGACGATCATCGTCGCCACCGCCGCGCTCCGGGGGGCCTACCACGCTTACCAGGGCCTCGGCGCGGTGCTGGGAAACTTCGTCATGGGCCTCGTCTTCGGATGGTGCTACCGCCGCTGGGGTCGCGTCATGCCGCTCGTCCTCGCGCACACGCTGCTCGACGTCGTCGCCTTCGTCGGCTACCCCGTCGCCGCGGCGCTGTGGCCCGGCGTCTTCGCGCCAGCATCCTGACCCCCCTCGCCCGCCCGCGCCCGCGCATCCGCGAGAATCGGCCGGGCGTCAGGGACTCGGCGCGCCGCGGTGATTGTCAGACGCCGCACCGATCGAGTGTTCACCGACGATTCCTCCCCCACCCGGCTACGCGGGCGGTTGTCCACGGTGATCCAGGCCCCAGCCTGCGGCGAGAGCGTAAGGGCCACGCTGACGTGATGCCCCTCATCACGCTTCATCCCTCGCCCGTGGAGCTCTACCTCGCCGCGGACGACGGTATCGGCTCGACGAGACTTCGCACGGCCGCGACCATGCTGCGGGTGCGCTTTCGCGTGTACGCCCGTTCCGCAGCGTGGGCGAAGCTGCACCCTTGGGAGAGGTACCTTTCACGCGTGCACGCCTATGCGCTCGTCTCGCCGGGTGCGGTGTTCTGCCTCGAGTCGGCGGCGGTGCTGCTCGGCATGCCGGTCTTCGGCGAGCCGCGAGATATCCACACCTACGCGCAGGGCCGCCCTACGTCGACGCGGTACGGCGACGTAGTCATTCACACCAGCGCTCAGGACCGCCCGTTGTTCGCCGGCACCGGAGGCCTGCGTGTCACCGCCTCCATCCAGACCGCGCTCGATCTGGGCCGAGTCCTCCCACCGGCGTTCGGACTGGCCGTCGCCGACTCCGCGGCTCGGTCGTCCATCGACGCGGCCGCCGCGATAGCCGCGTTCCGGCGCGGCGTCACGGAGCAGATCAGCCCCCGAGGCCGCGCCCGCTTGCGGTGGCTCGCCGATCGGATTGATGCCGTGCCCGAGTCGCCCGGCGAGTCGGTGAGCCGAGCCGTCATCGAATGGCTGGGATACCCGCGACCGGAATTGCAACACACCTTCAGGTACGAAGGAATCACCGACCGCGCTGACTTCTTCTGGCGTGAGTACCGCGCCATCGGTGAGTCGGACGGCTGGGGGAAATACGAGGGCACCCCGGAAGAGGTTCGAGAGCGGCTCCGGGCGGAGAAGGTCCGCGAGGATCGCCTTCGCCGCTACGAGCGCTCCTTCGGCAGATGGGACTGGCGCGACACGATGCGCGCGGAACCGCTCGACCGGAAGCTCGCCCTGATGGGGCTCCCCGTTCTGGCTCGCCGGAACAATGCCGCACTGACGACCCTGCGCAGCCATTCGCGCTCTCTGTCGCCCAGCGAATCGGCGCGGCGTCGGGGAATCAGTGCGCCGCACCAATTCTCGGACGCAGCGCCAAGTCTCACCGGCTAGGCACGGGGTACGGGCGCGCGGCGAGCGCGCCGGCTAGGCGAAGGCCTCCACCGGCGGGCAGGAGCACACCAGATTGCGGTCGCCGTAGGCCTGGTCGATGCGGCGGACCGGCGGCCAGTACTTCGAGCGGATGAGCGAACGCACGGGGTACACCGCGAGCTCGCGGGAGTACGGATGCTGCCACTCGGCCGCGATCGCCGATTCAGCGGTGTGCGGGGCGTTCACGAGCGGATTGTCGGTCGCGGGCCACTCCCCCGCGGCGACCGCGAGCGCCTCGGCCTTGATCGCGATCATGGCCTCGACGAAACGCTCGAGTTCGGCGAGGTCTTCGGACTCGGTCGGCTCGATCATCAGCGTGCCCGCGACGGGGAACGACATCGTCGGCGCGTGGAAGCCGTAGTCGACGAGGCGTTTCGCGACGTCGTCGACGCTCACGCCGGTCTGCTCCCGCAGCGGCCGAAGATCGAGGATGCACTCGTGCGCGACCAACCCGTTCTCGCCCGTGTACAGCACAGGATAGTGGGCGCGCAGGCGTGCGGCGAGGTAGTTCGCCGAAAGAACGGCCGCGCCGGTGGCCTCCCGAAGCCCCGCAGCACCCATCATGCGGACGTACGCCCACGAGATCGGCAGGATGCCCGCCGAGCCGTGGGGAGCGGCAGAGACGGGTCCGCCGTCGACGCCGTACGAGGCCATCCGCTGCGCGAAGGGATGCGACGGGAGGTACGGCGCCAGGTGCGCCTTCGCGGCGACGGGCCCGACCCCGGGGCCGCCGCCGCCGTGCGGGATCGCGAAGGTCTTGTGCAGATTGAGGTGCGACACGTCTCCGCCGAGGTCGCCGAAACGCGCGTACCCCAACAACGCGTTGAGGTTCGCGCCGTCGACGTACACCTGCCCGCCCGCGTCGTGCACCGCCCCCGTGATGTCGAGCACGTCGTGCTCGTAGACCCCGTGGGTCGACGGATACGTGATCATCAACGCCGCGAGCTCGTCTGCGTGTACGGCGATCTTCGCCCGCAGGTCGCCGAGGTCGACATTGCCGGCCTCGTCGCAGGCCACCACGACGACGCGCATGCCGGCGAGAACCGCGGAGGCGGCGTTGGTGCCGTGCGCCGACGACGGGATCAGGCAGACCACCCGGCCCTCTTCGCCGTTCGCCCGGTGGAACCCGCGGATCGCCATGAGCCCCGCGAGCTCGCCCTGCGATCCGGCGTTGGGCTGCAGCGAGACCTCGTCGTACCCGGTCATCTCGGCGAGCCACGTCTCGAGCTGTTCGACCAGTTCGAGGTACCCGCGCACGTCGGCCTCGGGGGCGAACGGGTGCACGCGCGCGAACTCCGGCCAGGTCACCGCGGCCATCTCTGTTGCGGCGTTGAGCTTCATGGTGCACGAACCCAGCGGGATCATTCCGCGATCGAGCGCGTAGTCGCGGTCGGCGAGCCGCTTGAGGTACCGCATCATCGCGGTTTCGCTGCGGTGGTCGGAGAACACCGGGTGCGTGAGGAACTCATCGGAGCGCAGCATCCCCTCGTGCACACCACGCAGCGGCACCGCGGCCTCGAGCGACAGCTCATCGCTCACCGGGAGGCCGAACGCCGCGGCAACGGCAGCGAGGTCGCGCGCCGTCGTGGTCTCGTCGACGGAGACCCCGACGGTGGCATCGTCGACCCACAGCAGTTGATAACCGAGCTCGCGTGCGCGATCGATCACCCGCCCGGCAGGGCCCGGGGTGGTGACGCGGATCGTGTCGAAGAACGCCTCGGATGCTGTCGACAGCCCGAATGCTCGCAGTGCCTGCGACAGCGCATCGGCCTTGCCGGAGACGTCGGCGGCGATCGCGCGGAGGCCTTCGGCCCCGTGATACACGGCGTACATCGCGGCCATGGCGGCCAGGAGCACCTGTGCGGTGCAGATGTTCGAGGTCGCCTTCTCGCGGCGGATGTGCTGCTCCCTCGTCTGCAGCGACAACCGGTAGGCGGGGTGACCCGCGGCGTCTTGCGACACCCCCACCAGTCGCCCGGGAAGCTGGCGCTCGAGCCCCGCGCGCACGGCCATGTATCCGGCGTGCGGCCCACCGAAGCCGAGAGGGACGCCGAAGCGCTGCGTCGTTCCGACCACGACGTCGGCGCCCAACGATCCCGGTGAACGCAGCAGCGTCAGCGCGAGGAGGTCGGCCGCGACGACGACGACGCCACCGCCGAGTTGCACGGCGCCGATGGCTTCGGTCGGGTCCCAGACCCGCCCCGACGCACCGGGATACTGGATCAGCGCGCCGAACGCCTCGACCGGGGCGTCGAGGGAGCCGAGGTCGGTGTACTCCAGCCGCACGCCCACCGCGGCGGCGCGGTGCTCGAGCACGGCCTTCGTCTGCGGCAGGGTGTCGGCGTCGACCATGAAGACATCGGATCGCGATTTCGACGCGCGCCGCGCCAACAGCATGCCCTCGACCGCGGCGGTCGCCTCGTCGAGCATCGACGCGTTGGCCGTCGGAAGCCCCGCGAGGTCGCTGACCATCGTCTGGAAGTTGATCAGCGCCTCGAGCCGCCCCTGCGATATCTCGGGCTGGTACGGCGTGTACGCGGTGTACCACGACGGGTTCTCGAGCACGTTGCGCGAGATCACCGAGGGGGTGAACGTGTCGTAGTAGCCGAGTCCGATCATCGCTCTCGCGGGACGGTTGCCGCTCGCCAGGCGCCGCAGCTCGTCGAGGGTCTCGGCCTCGCTCGCTGCGGCGGGAATCGCGGTGGTGGCGCGCTCGCGAACGTGAATCGATGCGGGGACCGCCGCCTGCACGAGGGACTCGACCGAGTCGTAGCCGAGGGCGTCGAGCATGTGGCGCTGCGCGGCAGCATCCGTGCCGATGTGTCGTGCGACGAAGGGAGCGCTCATGCGTCGCCCTCCGTGAGAGCGATGTACGCCGCGCGATCGAGAAGCACCGTCGTCTCGTCGGTCACCCGGATCTTGAGCAGCCAGCCCTCCCCGTAGGGGTCGCTGTTGACGAGCGACGGGTCGTCGACGACGGCGTCGTTGATCTCGACGACCTCGCCCGTGAGCGGCGCGTAGAGCTCGCCGACCGATTTGGTCGACTCGATCTCGCCGCAGACGCCGGCCGCCTCGACCGCGGACCCGACGGCAGGCAAGTCGACGAACACGACGTCGCCGAGCTTGTCGGCGGCGAAGTCGGTGATTCCGACGGTGACCACGCCGGGCGCCGAGCCTCCGTCGGCCCCTGGGCCCGTCGAAGGGTCCGAGCCGATCCATTCGTGTTCGGCGGTGTAGAAGAGGGCGTCGAGATCGGTCATTTCTTCCTCCGGTAGAACGGCAGGGCGGTCACAGTGGCGGGTATGCGGGTGCCGCGTACGTCGATGGTCAGTGCGGTTCCGGGGGCGCTCGCCTCGCGAGAGACATACGCCATGGCGATCGGATGCTGCAGGGTCGGGCTCAGTGCTCCGCTCGTCACTTCGCCCACCAGGGTGTCGGCGTCGAACACCGCGTAACCGGCCCGGCCTGCGCGCTTGCCCTGGCTGGTCAGGCCGACCAGGACGCGCGCGGGAGAAGCAGCGGTCTCGAGTGCCGCCTTGCCGATGAAGTCGGCCTTGTCGAGCGCGACGACCCGGCCGAGGCCCGCTTCTTCGGGGACCATATCGCGCGAGAGTTCATGACCGTAGAGGGGCATCCCGGCTTCGAGGCGCAGGGTGTCGCGGGCGGCGAGGCCCGCCGGCACGAGCCCCGACGGCTCGCCCGCGGCAAGGAGGGCGTCCCACAGCGGCACCGCGACCCGATTCGGTACGAGCAGCTCGAAGCCGTCTTCGCCGGTGTATCCCGTGCGTGCCACGAACAGCGGTTGCTTCTCGAAGGCGCCCGCGGTCGAGGCGTAGTACGGCAGTTCGGCGAGCGGGGTGCCGGTGATCTCGATGCCGGCCGTGGCCTCGACGATCTCGCGCGCCCGAGGACCCTGGACAGCCAGCAGCGAGGTCTGGTCGCTCACGTCTTCGACTCGGGGGACTTCGGCGCCGACGACGAACGCGAAATCGCCCCGCAACGGCCCGTCGAGGAACGCGTGCACCCGTTTCCACGCCGCGAGCGCAGCATCCAATGCCCCGGCCACCGCGGTGCGGTTCGCAGCGTTCGCCACGACGAGAAAGTACGAAACGCCCGTGCGGTAGACGATCACGTCGTCGACGATGCCGCCATCGTCGGCCAGCACCAGGGAGTACTTGGCCTTGCCCACCGGCATCGCCGAAATGCGACCGGCGAGCGCGTAATCGAGGAAGTCGGCGGCCCGGCCATCGTGCACCCAGAACTCGGCCATGTGCGAAATGTCGAACAGGCCGGCGGTCTCGCGCACGGCACGGTGCTCGGCCAGGTCGGAGCCGTACCGCACGGGCATCATCCACCCACCGAAATCGGTGAAGGCCGCGCCGTGTGCCTCGTGACGCTCCCGGAGCGCCGTGTAGACGGGTTCTGCGTGATCAGGTTCTGCGCCGCGGGGTTCTGACATGGAGTTCTCCCGGTTCAGCATCGGGTTGTCGCCTCGCGGCGACGGGAACTCCCCCTCTGTCATGGGCCTGAGAGTTTCGGTGCGTCACCCCGGAGAGCGGATGCTGCGCCTTTCACCGTCGGCGGACGCCGAGACACGCTCGACATCGCTTTCCAGAGTGGCCCGATCGGCGCGGTACGCGTACCTGAGAGATTGGCGGGGAGGCTTGCTCCTTCGGTGCTCGGCGTGGATCTCCGAGGCTCTCCCGCAACGATCGTGGGGCCGTATGGACTTGTCGCGATCAGCATAGCGGCCGGTTCGGCCGGTCCACCGTCGGGCCGGGCAGACGCTCGACCGCGCCGCGGGTCAAGCGGTGCAGTCGCCCGACGCGACGGCGGAGTCGAGTTCGCCGAGCCGCGCGATGACGGGTGCGAGTTCGACGGGTGTCATCGCGTACCCGACGTCGTCATCGGAGTCGGAGCGGGCGAACACCACGCCGGCCACCTCGCCCGACGGGGTGAGCAGCGGTCCTCCCGAATTTCCGGGGCGCACCACGGCTGCCAGCGCGTAGATGTCTCGGGCCGCCGAGCTCGAGTCGTAGATGTCGGGCACGTTCGGCGACCCGACCGACACGACCTGAGCCGTGCCCGACGTGAAGGGTCCGCCGTGCGGGTAGCCCTGCACGACGGCTGCGGCACCCACCGCGAGCGTCGGCACCACGGTCAAGGGCGCCGCGTCGAGGTCGTCGACCGCGATGACGGCGAGGTCGTCGATCGGGTCGAAGTAGACGATCCGTCCTTCGCGGGCGGGTCGTCCGGGCAATTCGACGACGGGCTGCGCGACACCCGCCACGACGTGCGCATTCGTGACGACGCGGTCGGGCGCGACGGCGAACCCCGTGCCGCTCGCGGTGATGCCGCAGGCGTAGGCGACGCCGGTGATCTTCGCGACCGACTGCGCGGCGGCCGTCAGCGCCGGATCATCGAGGGCGACGGCGGGCGCGGTCGGGACGAACGCGGGCTCGAGCAGCTGACCGAGCGTCGGCAGGCCGTCGCCGAAGACCGAGCCGCGCAGTTCTGCCAGGGTGGCCCGCACCGGCGGCGGGGTCACCCCGTCGATCGTCCGCAAGACCGTCGACGATGCGAGCGCACTGGAGATGATCGGCGTTCCGGTCGACACGAGCGCGCCGCCCAGGAACGACACGGCGAGCGCCGCGGCGGCGAAGCTGACGAGCCCCCCGAGGAGTCGCTCGGGGACGCGGAGCTTGATGCGGTCGACCCCTCGCCGCATCGCTCGGCCGATCCCCGAGCCGACGGCGGCGCCGACGAAGAGAAGCAGGATGCCGACCCCGACGACAGCCGGAGCACGCCAGATCGCCTCGGGGATCCACGAGCTGACGAGGGGCATGACCCAATAGGCGGCGACAGCGCCGAGCGCGATCCCGGCGAAGAGACCCACGCTGGCGAGGAGTCCTCGGCGGAAGCCGACGAGGGCCGAAGCGACGAGAAGCACGATGAGAACGACGTCGACCACGATCACGGTTCCACCTCCTCGGCCAGGCTACGGGGGGTGGCTGACAGACCCCTGGTTTGCCCTTCGAGTCGCTCTGACTATAAGATGATCGTGAGGTAATGGTCATGATGACACAAAGCACCGCTCCGGCCCCCGGCCCTGTTGCAGCCCCTGGCACAGAGGCCGCACGCGTCGCCGTCTCGACGGTGATCTTCAGCCTGCGGCGCACCGACGATGCCGCGTCGTCCGATCTCGTGCTACCCCTCGTGCGGCGCACCCGTGACCCGTTCGACGGTTCGTGGGCGTTGCCGGGCGGCTGGCTCGATCCCACGGAGGGTCTGGATGCCGCGGCCTCCCGCACGCTCGCCGAGACCACGGGTCTCTCGGCGAGCTACCTGGAGCAGCTCTACGCCTTCGGGGCCGTCGATCGCTCCCCCACCCGCGTCGTGTCGATCGTCTACTGGGCGTTGCTGCGCGCCGATGAGGTCGACGCGCAGGTCGCGGCCCACGCGCTCTCGGCCGACGCGCCCGAGAACGTGGCGTGGTTCGATGTCGCCGCACTTCCGCAGCTCGCCTTCGACCACAACGCGATCGTCGACTACGCCCTCTGGCGGCTGCGCAGCAAGGTCGGGTACAGCCGCATCGCCCACGGCCTGCTCTCGCCCGAATTCACCCTCGCCGAACTGCGAGAGGTGTACGAATCGATCCTGTCGCGCAAGCTCGACCCCGCGAACTTCCGGCGGCAGGTCGAGAACTCCGGAACCCTCTTCCCCACCGACCGCTTCCGCACCGGAAGCCACCGCCCCGCCCGCCTGTACCGCTACGACCCCGACGTCGAGCTCGCCGAGCGCGGTCCGCTGACCGCCCGCCATTGATGGGAGCCCCCATGACCGCGATACCCCTCACCCTCGACCGGCGCGACCCCGGCCCGCTCGCCGATCCGTCGGTCGACCACGAGATCCAGGCAATCGTCGCGGGCGACTCCCTCACCGCGACGTGCACCACCGACCTCGCGGCCGGGCCCTGGAACTTCGACAGTCGCCCCGGCTACGGCCCCGGCGCGTCGATGGGCGACGTGATTCCCACCGGGTCTCCGCGCCAGGGCGAGTTGCCCCCGGAGTACCGCGACGCCTCCGACGAAGAGCTCGAGGCCCGCATCGTCGCCGCCAAGGCCACCCTCGGCGATCGCGTCGTCGTGCTCGGGCACTTCTATCAGCGCGAAGAGGTGATCCGCCACGCGGACTACGTCGGCGATTCGTTCCAGCTCGCCAACGCCGCGCAAGCGCACCCCGATGCCGAGGCGATCATCTTCTGCGGCGTGCACTTCATGGCAGAGACCGCCGACCTTCTCTCCCGCCCCGAGCAGTCGGTCATTCTGCCCAACCTCGCCGCCGGATGCTCGATGGCCGACATGGCCGACATCGACCAGGTGGAGGAGTGCTGGGAGCAGCTCGAAGACGTCTTCGGCGACCTCGAGGCCACCGACGCCGATGGCCTCGTGCCCGTCATCCCGGTGACGTACATGAACTCCTCCGCCGCCATCAAGGGCTTCGTCGGACGCCACGGCGGCATCGTCTGCACGTCGTCCAATGCACGCACCGTGCTCGAATGGGCGTTCGCCCGGGGCCGCCGGGTGCTGTTCTTCCCGGATCAGCACCTCGGCCGCAACACCGCGAAGGCGATGGGGGTGCCGCTCGAGCAGATGCCGATGTGGAACCCTCGCCGGCCGCTCGGCGGCAACGACGACGCCACCCTCACCGACAGCCGCGTCATCCTCTGGCACGGCTTCTGCTCGGTGCACCGCCGTTTCTCGGTCGACCAGATCGATCGCGCTCGTACGGAACACCCGGGCGTGCGCGTGATCGTGCACCCCGAATGCCCGATGGACGTCGTGGATGCGGCCGACGAGGCGGGCTCCACCGACTACATCCGCAAGGCCATCGCCGCAGCGACCGAGCCGACGACGTTCGCGATCGGAACTGAGGTGAACCTCGTGCAGCGGCTCGCCGCGCAGCATCCGGAACACCGCATCTTCTGTCTCGACCCGGTCGTCTGCCCGTGCTCGACGATGTACCGCATCCACCCCGGCTACCTCGCGTGGGTGCTCGAAGGGCTCGTCGCCGGCGTGGTGTTGAACCGCATCACGGTGCCGGCATCGGTGGCCGAGCCCGCCACCGTGGCACTCGAACGGATGCTGGCGGCCAAGCCATGAGCGCCACCGACAGCGCCGGCATGTCCCGATTTCCGCAAGGAATGGGGCCATTTCCTGCGGAATTCGGGACATGGGTGGGATCGGGAACAGGCGCACGCGTCGTCGTCGTCGGGAGCGGCATCGCGGGACTGACGGCCGCCTTTCACGCCCTCGCCACCGGATGCCGCGTCACCATCGTGACGAAGACGTCGATTGCGGAGTCGAACACCCGCTACGCGCAGGGCGGACTCGCGGCGGTGTGGGACCCGGACGACACCGTCGACAGCCACGCCCACGACACGCTCGTCGCCGGCGCCGGACTGGGCGATGAAACCGCCGTGCGCACACTCGTCTCGGAAGGCCCCGCGCGGGTCGCCGAACTCATCGCCCACGGCGTCGCCTTCGACCGGAACCCCGACGGCTCTTTCAGCGCGGGTCTCGAAGCCGCGCACTCCTTCGCCCGGGTGCTGCACGCCGGCGGTGACGCCACGGGGTTCGCGATCGAGCGGGCACTGGTCGCGCGCATCCGGGCGAGCGCCGCCACGGTCGCCGAGAACACCCTGGCGACCGGCCTGACACTCGACGGCGACCGCGTCGTGGGCGTCGACGTGCTCCGAGACGGCGAGCGCCGCACCCTTGCCGCCGACGCCGTCGTCCTCGCCACCGGAGGCGCCGGCCAGCTGTACGCGCACACCACGAATCCGACCGTGGCGACGGGCGACGGCATCGCTCTCGCGCTGCGAGCCGGTGCGGCGGTCGCCGACCTCGAGTTCGTGCAGTTCCACCCGACGGTCTTGTCGGGGCAGGCTGACGCGGCGCCGTTCCTCATCTCCGAAGCCGTCCGCGGCGAGGGGGCGGTGCTGCGCGACGTCACCGGCCGACGCTTCGCGTTCGATACGCACCCCGACGGCGAGCTCGCGCCGCGCGATATCGTCGCCCGAGCCATCGACGGCGCCATGGCGGCGCAGGGGGGTCGGCCCGTCGTGCTCGACGCGACGGCGCTCGGGGCGAGCTTTCTCGCCCGCCGCTTTCCGACCATCGACCGCACCGTCCGTGAGCGCGGCCTCGACTGGTCGCGCGAGCCGATCCCGGTGACCCCGGCGGCGCACTACCTCATGGGCGGTGTCGTCACCGATCTCGACGGGCGAACGACCGTCGCCGGGCTCTACGCCGCCGGAGAGGTCGCCCGCACGGGCGTGCACGGCGCGAACCGACTCGCCTCGAACTCGCTGCTGGAGGGCGCGGTGTTCGGAGCCCGCGTCGGCGACGCGATCGCGTCCGACCTCACCTCCCCCGCCTGGCAGGGTCCGCGGGTCACATCGCCGCCCGCTCTCCCGACGCCTCCGACCGCCCCGCACGCGATCGCCTTCACTCGAGCCGCACTGCAACGACTGATGTGGGCGGATGCTGCGCTCACCCGCACCGCGGAGGGCCTCGAGCGCGCTGCATCCGTCCTCGCCGGCTGGTCGGCCGTCGCCACCGACTCACGGACCGTCGCCGACCACGAAGACGCCAATCTGCTGCTCGTCGCTCGACACGTCGTCGATGCCGCGCGGCGCCGGACCGCCTCGCTCGGTGCCCACCACCGCTCCGACACCCCCGACGAGTTGCGTCATACCGTCGGAGAACCGGCCGGACATCGACGAGACGGCGCCGCTGGCGCGCCCGAAGAGGCGGTAGAGACCGAAGGAGTACTCGCATGCTGACACCATCGATCATCGACCGCGTGGTCATCGCGGCGCTCGAAGAAGACGCACCCTGGGGCGATCTGACGAGCGAGAGCCTCATACCCGCGACGGCGACCGCCCGCGCCGAGCTGGTCGCGCGCGAGGCGGGCGTCTTCAGCGGCGGAGACGTCTTCGCCGCCGCGTTCCGACTCACCGACCCGCGCATCACGGTCGAACTGCTCGTCGACGACGGCGACGGATTCGCCTCGGGCGCCGTCCTCGCACGGGTCAGCGGGCCGGCGCGAGGAATCCTCACGGCGGAGCGGATCGGGCTCAACTTCGCCCAGCGCATGTCGGGGATCGCGACGATCACCGCCTCCTACGTCGCCGAAGTCGCTCACACGGGTGCGCGGATCGTCGACACCCGTAAGACGACGCCCGGGCTCCGCGCGTTCGAGCGCCACGCAGTGCGCAGCGGCGGTGGCCACAACCACCGCCACTCGCTCTCCGACGCCGTGATGGCGAAAGACAACCACCTCGCCGTTCTCGCGGCCGGAGGGGTGTCGGTGACGGCCGCCCTCCAAGGCGCGATCGCGCGGCTCCCCCACACCACGCACATCGAGGTCGAAGTCGACCGCGTCGACCAGATCGAGCCCGTGCTCGCCGCCGGCATCGGCACGATCATGCTCGACAACTTCTCGCTCGACGACCTCCGCCGCGGCGTCGCCCAGATCGCCGGGCGCGTCACGGTCGAAGCATCCGGCGGCGTGAATCTCGACACCGTGCGCGCGATCGCCGAAACGGGCGTCGACGTCATCTCGGTCGGCGCGCTCACCCACTCCGCGCGCGCTCTCGACCTGGGCCTCGACATCACCATCGACGCCGCGCCCGTCATCGCCGCACGCTGACCGTGCGCTACTTCGACAACGCCGCCACGACCCCGGTGCGAGCCGAGGTGCTCGAGGCGATGATGCCGTACCTCACGCGGTGGTTCGGCAACCCCTCGAGCCATCACACCGTCGGCGAGGCCGCCGCATCCGCCCTCGAGGATGCCCGCGCCCGCGTCGCCGGCCAACTGGGGGTTCGCCGGAGCGATGTCGTGTTCACCTCCGGCGGCACGGAGGCCAACAACCTCGCGGTGAAGGGCATCGCCATCGCGGCCCACGCGAGCCGGGGCGCCCGGCGCGTGGTGACGACCCCCCTCGAGCACGAGTCGATCCTGCAGTCGGCGGATTACCTCCGACGCATCCACGGGTTCACGGTCGACCTGCTGCCCGTCGACGCCGCCGGACGCGTCGACCCGGCTGCGGTGGCCCGTGCGGTGACCGACGACACCGCCCTGGTGTCGATCGGGTACGCGAACAACGAGATCGGGACGGTGCAGGATGCTGCTGCCCTCGTCGCCGCGGCCCGTCACCGGGGTGTGCCGTTGCACCTCGACGGCGTCCAAGCCGCGGGGTGGCTGCCGCTGCGCGACACCGGTGCCGACGCCCTCTCGATCGCGGGGCACAAGCTCGGCGCACCGAAGGGGACCGGGGTGCTCGCGGTGCGCGGACGCATTCCCCTCGAGCCGCTGATGCACGGCGGCGGTCAGGAACGCGGCCGCCGATCAGGCACCGAAGACGTCGCCGGGGCGGTCGGGATCGCCACCGCGCTCGAGCTCGCAGAAACCGAGCGGGCGGAGTCGGCGGCCCGGGTGGGTGGGCTTCGCGACGCGTTCGTCGCGCGGGTGCTCGCGACCGTGCCGCGCGCGGTGCTCACGGGCCACCCCGTGCATCGTCTCCCGGGAACGGCGAGCTTCGTCTTCCCGGGTACGAGCGGCGAGGCGATCCTCCTCGAACTCGAACGACGCGGCGTGGTGTCTTCTAGCGGCTCGGCGTGCGCCGCGGGCAGCGACGAGCCCTCCCACGTGCTCACGGCGATCGGGGTCGGCGACGACGACGCCCGCACCGCTGTGCGCTTCACCTTTCCGCGCGACCTCCACACCCCGCTCGACGACGTCGCCGACGCCCTCGCCGCGTCGGTCGCGGTCGTAGGATCGGCCGCGTGAGCAGTCCCGTCGTCACGATCATCGTCCCCGGATACGACGTCGCCGAGTACGCCGCCGACGCCCTCGCCTCACTCCGCACGCAGACCCGTACCGACTGGACCGCGGTTCTGGTCGACGACGCGTCGACCGACGCGACGGGTGAGATCTTCGCCGCCGCCGCAGCATCCGACCCCCGGTTCCGTGTCGTCACACAGCCGCAGCGACGAGGTCTCGGCGCGGCGCGGAACGTCGGTCTCGATCTCGTCGAGACGCCCCTGGTCGGGTTCCTCGACGCCGACGACATCCTCACCCCCGGCGCTCTGGCGGCATTGACCGGAACGCTGGGCGCATCGGGCAGCGATTTCGCCGTCGGCGCTTATGTGCGGCTGCGTCCCGATTCGGCGGGGGGCTACACCGCCGGCACCGTGCAGCCGTGGGTCGCGGCCGCCACCGACCCCGCGCGCATCGCGACGACGATCGATGAGCACCCCGCGGCGTCGGGCAACATCGTCGCGTGGTCGAAGGTGAGCCGCACCGGGTTCTGGCGCTCCGCCGGACTGCGTTTTCCGGAGGGGCGGCTGTACGAAGATCAGGTCGTGGCCCAGCTGATGTACACGCGGGCCCGCACGTTCGACGTGGTGCCCGACGTCGTGGTGCAGTGGCGCCACCGCGCCGACGGGTCGTCGATCACGCAGCGCACCGCCCGCCTCGAAGTGCTCGTCGACTACCTCGAGGCGATGCGGGCCGGCGTCGCGATCCTGGATGCCGCCGGCCACCGCGACGCGGTGAGGGAGCGGGTGCGGCTGATCGCGGCGATGGACCTGCCACCCCTGGTCGAGACGGCTCGCACCCACCCCGACGACGCCTACCGGCGGGCCGTGGGGTCTTTCGCGCGAGATCTGCGCGCGCTTTCCCCCGCCGTGCCCGACCCGGTGGCAGCGGCCGCCGAGCGGTGGTGAAGCACGACCGCGCACAACTCCTGCATACCGGGCGCGTGCGCGACCGCCGAGGCCCGAGTTTCCGGGCCCCGGCGGCGAAGCGCCCCGCGGAGTGCAGGAGTTCTGTCGCGCGTTTCGATCAGCCGAGCGCGGTCAGCGTCATCGTGGCGCGGTAGGTTCCGTTCGCCACCTCGACGGGGAGCTTCAGCAGCAGGTCGGCACCGAGCCGGGCCGAACCCAGCTCGTGGCCGGCGTCGGCCGAGCCGAGGGTCGCCGAGACGGCAAGGCCTGCTCCGCCGTCGAATGCCGGTGCGATGGCGACGCCCGCCCGGGCTCCCGCTCCGGCATCGATCACCTTCGGCGTCCAGCCGAGGTGCTCAGCGCCGAACGTTCCCGCTGTGCCGGTGAAATCGCTCACCTGCGCGGAGAGCGACCAGGCGCCCGCCGCGCGGCGGGTGTCGGTGACGCGGATGGGGTGGATCTCACCCGTGGCCTCGTAGTAGCCGGGGCCCTGCACGGCTTCGCCCATGTCGACGGGCGCGTTCGAACCGTCGACGCTCCAGACGAACTCGCCCTCCGCGATCAGCGGGACGGCGACCTGCACCTGCTGCGATGCCGTGGACGGGTCTTGCGCGACAGTCTCGGACACCGCGCGCAGCACGGGCCGCTTCTTCTCGGCGTCGAACTCCCAGACCCCCGCGAGGTCCCAGCCGATGCCCTCGTACGTCGAAGCCGTCGCCAGCTCGTCGGCGGTGCGGTCGGCGCCGTTGCGGTTCGAGGCGGTGCCGCCCGTGACCGCTGCGCCGTTCACCGTGGCCGTCGCCAGCGAGAGGTTGTCGGTGTACGTGGGCACCCCGTTCTCGCGGGCGAGGATGCGGGCGCGCGGGTTGTTCGCGGTGGTGACCGAACCGCTCACCACGACGTTGCCGCGCACCTGGGTTCCGGCATAGCCGTAGCCGCTCAGAATGCCGCCGTTCTGCACCTCGGCCTTCACGTCGGCGCCGGCGACGTAGTTCTTCGTCAGCACGCCCGTGGCCGAGTTGAACGCGACGAGTCCGCCCGCCTCCCAGTTCGAGACGACCTTCGCGTCGACGGTGTAGCTCGAGCGCACCTCGCCGGTGTTCTCGGCCGCGATCGGCGCAGTGCGCCATCCGCCCGACACCTCGGCGCCGCGCACGAACACCTCGTCGATCAGACCGGCGTTGGCGACGGCGACCACCGCGACGCGTGTCGTCTGCACATAGGGCGCGGGCACGGTCGAGACCGGGTCGACGAACCCGAGCTGGCGGATCACGCCGGAGTTGTTGACGATGAACGCCTTCGACGCTCCGCCCTCGACCTCGAGCCCCGAGATCTTGTGGCCCTTGCCCTCGATCGTGCCCATGAACAGCGGCACGGGCGCCCACGGCTTCGTCAGCGTGATGTCGGCGGTGAGGGTGAAGGTGGCCATCGGATGCTGCGCGATGAGCGCGAGATCTGCCTCGTCGTCGATCGTGTAACCGTTCGCCCCGCCCTCGCCCAGCGGGTTGTCGATCGCCTCGGTCGTGATGCGGGCGACGAACCCGCCGCCGCTGCGGACCGACGCCGTCAGGGTGCTCGAGGCGTCGACCTCCGACACGGTTCGGCTCATCGCCGTCGACGTGGTCTTGTCGGCGTAGACGTCGGCGTTGTAGGTGGTGCCGGCGGGAAGGAAGTCGAGGGGGATCGACATCTCGCCCGGCGCCGTCGAGCCCGAGGTCACGGCCACCCAGAACTCACCGTCGGAGGTCTCGCGGACGACCGCGGTGAGGCTGCCGATGTCGCTCTGCGGCAGCATCCGACTCTGCTTCCAGGTCGTGGGCAGGTTCGCGATGACGTCGCCCGCGATGTCGTGGTACTGCCCGCCGGGAGCGAGGTAGTCGGGACGCTCCGACAACTGCAGGAACGGCATCGAGTACACGACCGTCGACGCGAGCTGGTGCGCCCAGGTCACGTTGCCGCCGGCTCCCGAAAGGAGGAAGGGGGTGTAGTCGGCGGTGCCGGCGATCATGCGGGAGAAGGGCGCGAGCGTCTGCTGGTTCGCGCTGTACCCCGACTGCAGGCCCTTGATCGCTTCGCGCCCGAGCTCGTTCGGGTAGGTGCGGTTCAGCCCGGTCGGTTCGAGCGGGTTGTGGTAGATCACCATGAGCTTCTCGGCCGCGGAGTCCCGGGCGAAGTCTCGGAAGAAGTTGACCTTGGTCTCGGTCTCTTCGTTGGTGTGGTCGACCTTGGTGCCGGCGATGCCCGTCTCGCTCACGAGGTCGAGGTAGGCGTCGCGCAGGTCGGGGTTCTGCAGGCTCACCTGCGGGTAGGCGCTGCCCGAGTCGTACGTCACGCCGCTGGTGAAGGTGCTGTCGACGCCCGCGGCCTTGTCGTAATCGGTCCACAGCCACACCGAGACGGGGAAGGCTTTCGACTCCCCGCGGTCGACGAGGGCCGCGATGTTCGCGAAGCGCTCGGCCGTCGTGGTACCCCATGAGGCATGGGTGAGGTTGCCCTCGATGAGGATTCCCGGGATCCGCGCCGCGGATGCGTCGTCGAGAAGC
Source organism: Microbacterium shimangi (assembly GCF_043556445.1). Classification (NCBI taxonomy): domain Bacteria; kingdom Bacillati; phylum Actinomycetota; class Actinomycetes; order Micrococcales; family Microbacteriaceae; genus Microbacterium; species Microbacterium shimangi. The sequence continues at coordinate 275,013 of NZ_JBIGII010000004.1, read as the reverse complement.
TTCTGCATTCCCGCGACGCTCTGGTCGTTCGTCGTCAGGGTCGACCAGGCGTTCGTTCCCGGTTCGATCCAGCTCGTGTCGCCGTCCGGGAAGACCGACGTATCGACCGCCGGGTTCACCGCGGTGACGATGTCGGAGTTGGTGAAGTCGGTCAGGTTGTCGGCGATCGTGACGACGCGGAACGGTGAGTAGGGGCGCGCGGCTGTGACGGCGAAGGTGCCCTGCTTGTTGTCGGTGGCCCAGTAGTAGGTGGAGATGACCCCGCCGCGGGTCGTCTTCAGCGCGATCGCCGGCCAGTCGAGGATGTTGGCCTCGGTGATGTTGGCGAAGTGGCCGTCGGGGGTTTCCACCGTCGGCAGCACCGTGATGTCACGGTCGCCGGCGCCGTCGAAGCTCGCCCGGCTGAAGCTGTTCTGCAGGTCGTCGATGGTGCTCGCCGTGACCGGCTGGTAGGTCAGGGTCGAGGCGGGGTCGAACGCGAACGCGGTGTCTTCGCGGGAGACGACCTTGCCGGCGAGCGACGGGTCGAGCACGTAGCGCACGGCGATACCGGTGTCGAACGCCCGGATCTCGACCGACACGAGGGATCCGTCGCCGCGGACGAGCGGGATGACGCTCGTGTTGCGATGGTCGCGGCCGGAGTCGTTCAGCCCGATGAGGGGGTACGTCTCGTCGGTGCTCGAGGTGGCAGCGGCGCCGAGGGTGACGGCCGCTCCCCAGTCGACACCGTCGACCACGAGGCCGAGTGCCGAATCGCGGACGATCGTCTTTCCGTCCTGCGTGACCGAGTACGAGAGCTCGCCGGTGGCGTCGGTCGACACGGTGGCGACGGTCTTGCCGTCGGGGCTGGTGACGAGCGAGGTCGCGGTCAGGTCGGTGACCGTCGGCGTCGGGGTCGGGGTGGGTTCGATCGTCGGCTCGATGGTCGGCTCGATGGTCGGCTCGGTCTTCTCGGCGACCGCGCTGAGGTGCGGACGCAGGGTCGCCGCATCCATCCGCCACGTGCGGTCGAAGTCCCAACCGATGGCTTCGTAGGTGGCCCGCTGGGTGAGCTCGGCCGCGGTCTTGCCGAGGCCCTGGCGGTCTGTCGCGGTACCGGTGACGGTGTTCGCGGCGGTGCCGGTCGTCAGGCGCAGGGTGTCGAGCGCGAGGTTGTCGGCGTACGACGCGCCCTTGCCGCCGACGCTGGTGTTGTTCTGGCCGTTCACCCGGCCGATGTTGCTCGTCGACTGTCCCGAGCCCTGGGTGACCGAGCCGTCGAGAGCCACGGCGCCGCGGATCGTCGCGTTGCTGTAGCTGTACCCCGCCACCATGCCGATGTTGCGTGTTCCGGTCGCGATCGCGCCGCTGACGTACACGTTGGTGATCTTCTGCACGCCGGCGTTGTCGTTGCGGGCCGTGATGCCGCCCGTCTCCCACCCCGAGGTGACCGAGCCTCGGAAGTAGCTGTTCTGAATGGTGCCGCCGCCCATGTTGTCGGCGACGATTCCGCCGGTGCGCCATCCGCCGTCGACCGAGCCGACCACGTAGACCTGATCGATGAGCCCGTGGTTGTGGGCGGCGACCGTCGCCTTCTTCGTCGCCGTCGTCTGGCTCTCCGCGGCGCTGTTGCCGCTGATCGAGACCTGGCTGAAGCCAATCCGCTCGACGGTTCCGCGCTGCGCGTTGATGAGCGCCGCCGTCTTGTTGGTGCCGTTCGACGCCTGGAAGGCCGCAGATGTCGTGTAGTCGATCGTGAGACCGAAGACGGTGTGTCCGGCACCGTCGAGCACGCCCGAGAACGTGTTCATCATGGGGACGGGCGCGGTGAGCGCGATGTCGGCACCGAGTTCGTAGTGCGCAGCTGCGGCGCCCGTGCCCGCGGTGTCGGCGTTGACGGTCTGGATGAACGTCGAGAACTCGGCCGCGTCGTCGATGACGTAGGGCGTCTCGGCGGTACCGGCTCCCTCGAGGGCGGATGCTGCACCCCCGAGCAGAGTGGCGGTGATCACGCCGGCGGCGACGACGGCGGTGGCGACCCCCGCGCCGATGAAGAGGGGAAGTCGGCGCTTCGGGGTATCGAGCAGAGGGGGCATGGTTCTCCATGACAGACGGGCGCGCGCGCAGGCGCGTCCGTCGGAACGGGCGGTTTCGGGTAACCGTCACGCTCGCGCAAGGCGAGGAACGCGCAGTGTGCGCGTAGGTGAACGAGACCTCGCCCGTGGACGAACACTGCGCGCCACCACGAGCGACGCCGTCGTCTCTTGCCGGGACTCAGCCGGCGTTCTGCTCCTCGGTCAGCACGCGCGTCGCGGCGAGCTGTTCGGCGGCGAGACTCGCGTACAGCCCGCCCGCGGAGAGCAGCTGCGAGTGCGTGCCCGACTCGACGATGCGCCCGCCGTCGACGACGTGGATCACGTCGGCGCCGATCACGGTCGAGAGCCGGTGGGCCACCGAGAGCGTGGTGCGTCCGCGCGCAGCAGCATCGAGTGCCTCTTGAACGATGCGCTCCGACACGGTGTCGAGGGCGCTCGTCGCCTCGTCGAGGAGGAGCACGGGCGGGTCTTTCAGCAGCACGCGCGCGATCGCGATGCGCTGCTTCTCTCCCCCCGACAGGCGGTAGCCGCGTTCGCCGACGACGGTGTCGTAGCCCTGCTCGAATCCTGCGATGACGTGGTGGATGTTCGCGGCCCGGCAGGCTGCTTCGAGCTCGTCGTCGGTGGCCTCGGGGCGGGCGTACCGCAGGTTCTCGCGGATCGTGGCGTGGAAGAGATAGGTCTCTTGCGAGACGATGCCGATGTTGTCGATCACCGATTCGGCGCGCAGGCTCCGCACGTCGGCCCCCGCGAACATCACCGACCCGCCCGTCGCCTCGTACATGCGCGGCGCGAGGTAGAGGATCGTCGTCTTTCCGGCGCCCGACGGGCCGACGAAGGCGACGTGACGGCCGGGTTCGGCGACGAACGAGACGCCGTCGAGCGTGGGATGACCCGCCGCGGACGCATCGGGGTAACGGAACTGCACATCGCGGAATTCGAGTCGTCCGACGGGGCCGGGCGCATCCGCCACATCGATCGCGTTCGGAACGTCGCGGATCGCGGGCACCAGGTCGAGGTACTCGAAGATGCGGGCGAACAGCGCGGCCGAGGTCTGCAGGTCGAGCGCAACGCGCATGAGCCCGAGGAGCGGCATGAGCAACCGCGCCTGAACGGTGGTGAACGCGACGATCGTGCCGGCCGTGATCGTGTCGGCGCCCCCCGTGACGAGATAGCCCGCCACGAGGTAGATGACCGCGGGCACGCTCGCCATGAGCACCTGCACGACGGCGAAGAAGCCTTGACCGCTCATCGCGCGGCGGATCTGCAGGCGCACCTGATTGGTGTTCTCACCCGCGAAACGCGCCGACTCGGCGCGCTGGCGGTTGAACGACTTCGACAGCAGGATGCCCGACACGCTCAACGTCTCTTGTGTGATCGACGTGAGCTCCGACAGCGACTCCTGCGTCTCACCGGCGATGCGCGCGCGCACCTGCCCGACACGGCGCTGCACCAGCACGAGGATCGGCATCATCACCACGGCGATGAGCGTGAGCCGCCAGTCGATGAGCACCATGGCGACGAGCGACGCGACCACGGTCACGGTGTTGCCCAGAATGCTCGTGACCGTGTTGGTCAGCACCCCCGACACTCCCCCGACGTCGTTCTGCAGGCGTGACTGGATGACCCCCGTCTTCGTGCGGGTGAAGAAACCGAGCTCCATGGCCTGCAGGTGATCGAACAAGCGCAGGCGCAGATCACCCGTCACGGCGTTGCCGACGGTCGCGGTCAGCCAGGTCTGCGCGACGCCGAGCACCGCCGACAGCAGGAAGAACACGATCATCAGCACGACGAGACGGGCGAGGACCGGGATGTCGGGCGAACCGCCGTCGACGGGGAACAGCCCGTCGTCGAAGATGCGCTGCACCAACAGCGGGGGGATGACGGCGACCGCCGCACCCGCGATGACGAGAAGCGCCGTGATGGCGATGCGCCACCGATAGGGGCGGAACAGCACGACCACCCGGCGGCCGAGGTGGGCGACGCGCGGGGCATCGGCGTTGCGCTTGCGCTGCGCCTCGATGTCGACGCCGCGAAAGGCACCTCCACCGCCAGCCATGCTCATGCCGGTCAGCCTACGTCCGGCCGACGACACCGGAGGCGGTCTTGACCGTCCGGAGATTGTTCACTCCCGCGGGAATTCCGTGTCGTCCGTCGTCGTTAGGGTGTGGGTGCCACCCGTCCCGGTGGCGACCAGCGCCCCAGACTGCACGATGAGGAGCCATCTATGGCCGCCCCCGCAACCGACAGCATCCGTACCGCTGCGCCGACGACCTCCGCCTCCGGGGTGACCCCCGAGCAGAGCCGCGTCATCTGGCTGCTCCTGGTCGCCGCATTCGTGGCCATCCTGAACGAGACGACGATGGGTGTGGCGATTCCCGCCCTCATCGAAGACCTCGGAATCTCGGCTGTCGAGGGCCAGTGGCTCACCACCGCGTTCATGCTCACGATGGCCGTGATCATCCCGATCAGCGGGTTCCTCCTGCGCCGGTTCAGCACGCGGCAGATGTTCATCGCCGCGATGTCGCTCTTCTCCCTCGGAACGCTCGTCGCCTTCGTTTCGGTCGGTTTCCCCATGCTCCTCGGGGCTCGCGTGATCCAGGCCTCCGGCACGGCGATCATGATGCCGCTTCTCATGACCACCCTGATGACGGTCGTCCCGCCGCACCTGCGCGGCCGCATGATGGGCCGGGTGAGCATCGTCATCTCGCTCGCCCCCGCCATCGGCCCCACCGTGTCGGGCTTCATCGTCGACACGATCGGCTGGCACTGGAACTTCGGCATCGTTCTCCCCATCGCGCTCGTCTCGCTCGCGATCGGCGCCAAGTGGATCCGCAACATCTCCGAGACCGAGCACGGCCGGATCGACATCCTCTCGGTCGTCCTGTCGGCCGTCGGTTTCGGCGGCGTGGTCTTCGGACTCAGCCAGCTCGGCGGCGGCGGCCACGGCGGTGCCGAGGGGTCGAGCGAACCCTCGTCTCCGCTCGTGCTCATCGTCGCACTCGTCGTCGGCGCGGCCGCGCTCGTGCTCTTCGGGTGGCGCCAGCTGCGCCTGCAGCGCACCGATGACGCTCTTCTCGATCTGCGCGTGTTCCGGGTGCGCAACTTCTCGTTCGCCGTCGCCCAGCTCGGCGTGATGTCGCTGGCGTTCTTCGGGACGATCACGCTGCTCCCGCTTTACCTGCAGCAGGGTCTCGGGCTCGAAGCGGGCGCGAGCGGGCTCGTTCTTCTCCCTGGCGCGCTGGCGATGGGACTCGCCGGCCCGTTCATCGGCCGCATCTACGATCGCGTCGGCACGAAGGTGCTCCTCGTTCCCGGTGCGATCCTGGTCAGCGGCATGCTCTGGGCGTACGCGCTCGTCAGCACGACGACGACACCGATCTGGCTCATCGTCATCATGCAGACGCTCCTGTCGCTCGGACTCGCCCTGTCGTTCACCCCGCTCATCACGGCGTCGCTCGGCTCGCTCCAGCCCCGGCAGTACTCTTACGGCTCAGCCATCGTCAACACTCTGCAGCAGGTCGCGGGAGCTGCGGGAATCTCGATCCTCATCACGACCATGGCCTCCGTCATGGCCGCGTCGACCGAGACGGCCGCCGTCGCAGAAGCGACGGGCGCGCGCGGCGCGTTCTTCGTCGCCGCGATCATCTCGCTGCCCCTGCTGGTCGGTGCGTTCCTCGTCAAGAAGCCGGCCGACGCGCCGTCTGAACTGCCGCTCGCGCACTGACGACCCACGGCCCCGATGGGCTCGGTAGCCTGGCCTCGTGCAGACTACCGAGCCCGTTCTCGTTCAGCAGCCCGTGCTCACCGACGCCCAGTGGGAGCGATTGACCGCCTTCGGCGTGCCCGAGGCTGTCGAGGCCGGCGACTACGGCTTCCGCTCCGGAGATCGTGAGTACGACCTCCTCCTCGTCGACACCGCGGAGGTCGAGGTCGTCCGCGACTCGCTCTGGTGGATCGGCGAGACGATCCTCGCCACGATGGGCCCGCGAACGTTCGTGGGCGAACTGGGTCTGCTCAATCATCAGGGCGCGTTCCTGTCAGCGCGGGTGTCGAAGCCGGGCACGATCCTCCGCGTCTCGCGGACCGCCTTGCGCAAAGTCATGAGCGAAGACGACGAGCTGTGCGATCTGCTGCTCCGGACCCTCTGGTACCGGCGCGAATCGCTGCGCAAAGGCCCTGCCGCCCTGACGTTGAAACTCGTCGGTGTGGAATCCTCCCGCGAGTTCCTCGCTCTCCGTCGCTTCGCCGAGCGCCTGGATCTCGTGCACAGCGCCGTCGAGGTCGACCTCGCCGACCAGGCCGACATGGCCAAGCACAAGTTCTCCGAGGGCGACCTGCCGCTCGCCTACATCCAGGGCGAGCCGCTCCTGCGGGCGACCCCCGGGCTGGTCGCCGATCGTCTGGGGTTGAGCTACCAGGGCGAGGCCGACGAGGTCGTCGACCTGGTCGTGATCGGTGGCGGGCCGGCCGGTCTCGCCGCGGCCATCTACGGAGCATCCGAGGGGCTCAGCACCGTTCTCCTCGACGCCGTCGCACCGGGCGGCCAGGCGGCCGCGACGTCGCGCATCGAGAACTTCCTCGGCTTTCCCTTCGGCGTCAGCGGCCGCGATCTCATCGGACAGGCGTCGCTCCAGGCGCTCAAGTTCGGCGTGCGCGTGTACGCACCCTGCGAGGCCGTGAATCTGCGCAGCACCGACGAGGGACTCGAGATCACCCTCACCGACGGCCGCGTCGTGCACGCCCGGACGGCGATCGTCACCTCGGGTGCCGCGTACCGGCGCCTGCCGCTTGAGCGCTGGGACGACTTCGAGGGGGCGGGCATCTATTACGCCGCGACCCAGCTCGAACTGCGCCACGTGACCGACTCCCCCGTCGTCGTGGTCGGCGGAGCCAACTCCGCGGGTCAGGCGGCGCTTTTCCTGGCCTCGGGCGGATGCCCGGTGCGCCTCGTGGTGCGCGGCGACGACCTCAGCAGCCGGATGTCGGCCTATCTCGTCGACCGCCTTCTCGAAGACGGTCGCGTGGAAGTGATGACGGGTTCGCGGGTCACCGCGCTCCACGGGGAGTCCGAACTCGAACGGGTGCGCATCGACACCGCCGGCGATGTCGACGCGCGCGGACTGTTCTGCTTCATCGGGGCGGAGCCCGCGACGACGTGGCTCACGAGCCTCGACAGGGACAGCGACGGGTTCCTGCGCACGGGTACCGACATCGCGGCCATGGACGTCGGGTCGCCGTGGCGCCGGCTGGGGCGCGAACCGCTCCCGTTCGAGACGTCGATCCCCCGCGTGTTCGCGGCGGGAGACGTGCGGCGTGGATCGATGAAGCGCGTCGCAGCCGCCGTCGGAGAAGGATCGAGCGCCGTCGCGTCGGTGCACCGCGCGCTGGCAGGCTGACCGATCAGCCGGGGAGCGGAACGCCTCCGGTCTGGCACTGCGGGCAGTACTGCGCCGACCCCTTCGACCCGGGCACGTCGAGAACGGTGCCGCCGCACACGGGGCACGCCTCGCCTGCTCGCCCGTGCACGCGCATCGCCGCGACCTTCGCCGCCTTCTGTTGCGACAGCGGGATGCCGCGACGGGCCGCGGCGGCGTCGGTCAGAACGCTGACGACCGCCGCGAACAAACGGTCGCGATCGTCAGCGGACAGATCAGCCGCGTGAACCACCGGCGAGAGCTTCGCGAGGTGCAGGATTTCGTCGGAGTAGGCTCCGCCGATCCCCGCCATCGACTCCTGCTCCTGCACCAGCGCCCGCAGCTGCTTCCGACGCGCGCCGAGCGCGGCCTCGAACTGTTCGCGCGTGTAAGCGGGGTCGAGCGGATCAGGACCGAGCTTCGCGATCGATGAGACCTCGCCCGCATCGCTGACGACCGAGAGGCCGAGCGAGAGGAACGACCCGGCATCCGTGACGGTGAGCACAGAACCGCTGTCGAAGCGCAGCTGCGCGAGCACCGCAGCATCCGAGTCCTCGTCGAGGAGCGCCCACCCGGCACGGCCGAAGCTGATCACGAGAGAGGCACGGTCGGTGGCGATCTCGACGTGTTTGCCGTGACGGCGAACGGCGGTGACCGTCGCGCCCACCAACTCGTCGAGCGGCCGGGCACGTGTCTTCAGCGCGCGGAACTCTTCGAGCTCGACCGCCGCGATTGTCTGCGTGACGAGGCGCTCATCGAGGATCTCGGCGAGCGCCTGCACTTCGGGTGACTCGGGCACGAGACCATCCTCCTCTTTCCGAGGCTCTCCGGACCCCTCGACAAGCTCAGGGACCGGGTGCCTGAACACAGCACAGCCCCGGTCGCCGATCTCGTCGAGGCGTCCGGGGCTGCACCGCATCGATCAGTGGGTGGGCGAGCCGCCCGTGACCGCGATGGTCTCACCGATGACGTAGCTGGACTCCTGCGACGCGAGGAAGACGAAGGCCCCCGCGAGCTCGACCGGCTGTCCCGCGCGACCGATCGGGGTCTCTTCGCCGAAGTTCTCGATCTTCTCGTTCGGGACGAACGCGGGCTGGAGCGGCGTCCACACCGGTCCGGGTGCGACGCCGTTCACGCGGATGCCGCGCTCGATGAGCTGCTGCGCCATCGCGCGCGTCCAGTTCGCGATACCGGCCTTCGACACGGCGTACTCCGCGAGATTCGGCGAAGGAACGAAGCCCTGGATGCTGGAGGTCGTGATGATCGACGCGCCCGGCTTGAGGTGCGGCGAGGCCGCCTTCGTGAGCCAGAACAGCGGGTAGATGTTGGCCTTGAGCACGTGGTCGAGGGTCTTCGTCTCGAAGTCGTCGATGCTGTCGACCGTCGGCATCGTGCCGGCGTTGATCACGAGGATGTCGAGTCCACCGAGTTCGGCGACCGTCTTCGCGACGATCTCCTGGTCTACGGTCTCGTCCTGCAGGTCACCGGGGAGGAGCACGGCCTTGCGGCCTTCCTTCTCGATGAGGGCGGCGACCTCTTCAGCCTGCTCCTGCTCCTCGGGGAGGTAGCTGATGGCGACGTCGGCGCCTTCGCGCGCATAGGCGATGGCGACCGCCCGGCCGATGCCGGAGTCGCCTCCGGTGATGAGCGCTTTGCGGCCCGGAAGGCGGTTGTTGCCGATGTAGCTGGTCTCGCCGTGGTCGGGAGCCGGGTCCATCTTGCGGATGTCGCCGGGGCCGGTCTGCTGCTGCGCCGGGAACGGCGGCCGCGGGTACTGGGTGTTGGGATCTTGGGGCGTGTACATGTTGTCGGCCATGGCCCCACGGTAAGACGACGAACCGCCGCCGCTCCCGGGGGTTGCGGCGGCGGTCTCAGCCGACTACGCGAGGCGACTGCGCGCGCGGTTCAGCGCTTCTGCGGCGTGCGGTTCTCCGCGCTGACCATCCACGCGAGCTGTTCGAAGCGCTCGAGGATGGAGTGCAGGATGTCGGCGCTCGTCGGGTCTTCGTCGTCGACGTCGTCGTGCACCTCGCGCACGGTCGAGATCGCCGACTCGAGACGCACGGTGATGAGGTCGACGACCTCGCTCGTGTCGACCTCGCCCTGCGGGAACTCCGGCAGGGTCGTGGTCTCGGCGATGGTGTCGCTGCGGCCGTCGGGGAGGGCGTGCAGCGCGCGCATGCGCTCGGCGACGGTGTCGCTGAACTCACGGGCCGCTTCGATGACCTCGTCGAGCTGCAGGTGGGTGTCGCGGAAGTTCTTCCCCACCACGTTCCAGTGGGCCTGCTTGCCCTGGATCGAGAGCTCGATGAGATCGACGAGCACGCGCTGCAGAAGCTCGCTCAACTCGGCGGACGCGGTGAAGCCGTTCTCGGCGTTCTCGGTCGCGGTGAGGCCTGCGCCGCTTCCTCCCTTGGCGGGACGGCGGCGGTTGCGGGGGGCGTCGGTGGTCTTCGACGTCGTTGCCATGATGTCTCCTCACGTTCGTAACGGGGTTTCGTGCTCGACGCTAGACCCGGCTCGGGCGGCGGGCTCGGGGGTTGTCGAAGCATCCGTTCGTTGTTAGGGAGCCCGGCTAGACCCGCGAGGTGGTTCACGCAAGCCCGTCGCCCCGGGCTCCTCGCCTCCTACGGTGGAAGAGTGCCCGACAACCCTGTTCTTGCTGAGCCCCTGAGTTCGTACGCCCCCATCGGCGATGGGCGGACCGTTGCTCTCGTGGGGATGCACGGTCAGATCGACTGGATGCCGCTCCCGAACCTCGATTCGCTCCCGGTGTTCGCGCGTCTGCTCGATCCCGAGACCGGCGGAGCGATCGATCTGCACCCCTCCGACGACTACGAGGTGACGCGGCGCTACATCCCGCGCACCAACGTGCTCGAGACCACGTTCACCACCGCGACGGGGAAGGCCAAGGTGACCGACGCCATGGTCACCGGCGTCGCCGGGCGTCTGCCCTGGGCAGAACTCGCCCGCCGCATCGACGGCATCGAGGGCGAGGTCGCGTTCGAGTGGATCGTGCAGCCGGGCACCCAGTTGCAGACCGCCTCCCCGTGGATCGAAGACATCGACGGGGCCTGCGTCATGCGCGTCGGCCAGATCTCTTTCGCCGTCGTGGGCAAGAACCACGGTCGCGACGACTCGGAGTCGGGAACCGTCGAGGGGCCGAGCATGCGCGGCCGATTCACCACGGCCGACGAATCCCGCCACCTCATCGTGCTCGCCGCGACCGACGACGAGCCCCTCCACCTTCCCGATCCCGACAACGTCGACCGCGGCATCGACCGCACGATCGAGGGGTGGCGCGACTGGTCGCGGGAGTTCTCGTACGAGGGTCCCTGGGCGCGCGATGTGCAACGCAGTGCGCTCGCGCTCAAACTTCTCGTCTACTCCCCCACGGGTTCGATGGCCGCCGCGGCGACCACGTCGCTGCCCGAGAACCCCGCCGGCGGCAAGAACTGGGACTACCGCTTCGCGTGGGTGCGCGACCTCGCCTACGCCGCGCACGCGCTCATTCTGTTCGGCCTCCGCGAAGAGACCCACGCGGCGATCTCGTGGCTGCTCCGGACGATTCGCGAGAACGGGCCCGATCTGCACGTGATGTACACGCTGCGCGGCGAGACCAAGACCGAGGTGCAGAAGTTCGACGTCGCCGGCTACCGCGGGATCGGCCCCGTCGTGACGGGGAACCCCGCCCAGGGCCAGTTGCAGCTGGGCGTGTACGGCGACCTCTTCGCGATCTGCCGCACGTACGTGGATTCGGGCAACATCCTCGACGTCGCCACGGGCCGCATGCTGGCCGACATGGCCGACCGCGTCTGCGATCTGTGGCGCAACCCCGACTCCGGCATGTGGGAGCTTCCCGAGGTGCGTCACTACACCTCGTCGAAGATGGGATGCTGGCAGGCCCTGAACGATGCGGTGTCACTGGCCGAAGCGGGGCAGATCCCCGGCAGTGCCGCCCGGTGGGCCGCCGAGCGCGATCGCGTACGCCTCTGGGTCGACGAGCACGGCTGGTCGGAAGAGGCTCAGGCCTACGTCATGTATCCGGGCACGACAGACCTCGACGCGTCGGTTCTGCTGCACGGTCCGAGCGGCTTCGACCGGGGCGAGCGGATGTCGTCCACCATCGACGCGATCACCCGTGACCTCGGTGCCGGCAACTTGATCTACCGCTACACCGGGGTCGACCAGGAGGAGCACACGTTCGTCGCCTGCGCCTTCTGGCGTGCGGCGACCCTCGCGTGCGTCGGCCGCCACGACGAGGCCGTCGCCGCCATGGACGACCTCGTCACCCGTGGCAACGACGTGGGTGTCTACGCCGAGATGATCGCCGAGGCCGACGGCGAATCGTGGGGCAATCTGCCGCAGGCGCTCAGCCACCTCGCTCTCGTCAGCGCCGCTCTGACCATCCGCGACCTCGTTCCCCCGGAGCTTCTCGATGAACGATGAACCGCAGGTCTTCCGACGCCTGAACTCGGTGCTCGTGGAGAGCATCTTCTGGGACGATCGCCACGACGAGGTCGCGTGGGTCGACATCACCGCCGGCACCTTTCATCGCGCGCATCTCGGTGACCCTGTCGACGGTTCGCGAGACCGGGTGGTCGAACTGCCGGCGCCGGTGAGTGCGGTGCAACCGGCTCGGGGCGGCGGATACGTGGCGGCGCTGAAGGACCGCATCGTGACCCTCGACGGCGACGGTGCCATCGTCGCGACGCTTGCCGAGATCGAGCATGCCCATGCGGGGATCCGGTTCAACGAGGGCAAGGTCGATCCGTTCGGGCGGTTCATCGTCGGGGGTATGAACATGACCTCTGGCGAACCCGACGCAGCGCTCTACGCTTTCGCGGAGGGCGACGAGCCGCGACTCCTTCGCGGCGGCTTCGGTGTCGCCAACGGTTTCGAGTGGTCGGGCGACGGCCGCGAGATGTACGTGACCGACACGTCGACCAAGACCGTGTATCGCGCGCCCTACGGTCCCGCGCGCGGCGAGCTCGGCGAGTTCGAGCCGTATTTGCGCGGGTACGACTCCGACGGCCTGGTTCGCGACGAGGACGGATGCTTCTGGAACGCCGTCTACGGCGCCGGTGAGGTGCTGCGCTGGAGCCGGGACGGGGAGGTCACGATGACCCTGCGGGTTCCCGCCCCCAACCTCACGTCGGTCGCCGTCGGCGGGCCCGATCGTCGCACCCTGTTCGTCGGCTCCGCCCGCGAGAACCTCACCGAGTCCGATCTGGCCGCCGCGCCCCTCAGCGGCTCGCTGTTCACGTTCGACCTCGACGTCGCGGGTCGACCCGTCGGCGTTTTCGGCGAAGCATCCGCCTCTATCTGAAGCCGCCGCCCTCGCGAAGCAAGCTCCCCTCTCGGTTGCGAGCTCCCCCGACGAGTTCGGCCGAGACGTTCCACAGTCTTTCCGCGGCGGCCGGGTCGAGCGCATGCGGCAACACGCCGTGCAGACCATCCGGGATCGACGTCACCACGCGCGCGGGGCGGCAGTCCTCGAAGTACACGGGCCCACCGGGGGTCACCTCGGCCCTGGTCGAAGCCCAGACAGAGGTCGCCGCCCCTTGCGCAGGAGTCTTCGTCGGGTATCGACGTTTCATGTCCGCGAGGAAGACGGGGTCCCAGTACCGCTGCAGGTTGGTCCAGATGCCGCCCGGCATGACCGCGGCGGCGGTGACGCCGTACGGCGCCCAGCGTTTCGTCGCCTCGAGGGCGAAGAGCACGTTCGCGGTCTTCGATTGCCCGTACGCGAGTCCCGGATCGTACACGTCTCGCTGGAAGAACATGTCGTCGAAGCGAATGCCGCTCGATGCGTGTCCGCTCGAACTGACGGAGACGATGCGCGCGTCTCCCGCTTCGGCGAGCGCGGGAAGCAGTTCGGTGGCGAGCGCGAAGTGACCCAGGTGATTGACGGCCATGTGCATCTCCCAGCCCGCATCCGTGCGGAGCTCGGGCGCGTGCATGATCCCCGCGTTGGTGATCAAGAAGTGGAGCGGGCCGGACCACGATGCCGAGAACGATCGCACGGACGCGAGATCGGCGAGGTCCAGCTCGACGACATCGATCGCAGAATTGCCGGTCGCGGCGCGGAGGGATGCAGCGGTTCGTCGACCGGCATCGATATCCCTGACCGCAAGAGTCACGTTCGCGCCCGCGGTTGCGAACGCCCGCGCGGTTTCAACGCCGATGCCGGAGCTCGATCCCGTCACGATCGCCGACCTGCCACCCAGGTCGAGACCTTCCACCACGTCGAGTGCGGAGGCATCCGGACCGAAGGTACGGGTCTGCATCAGCCGACTCGGGTGTGGGCGATGCCGCCGTCGACATCGAGCACGCTGCCGTGCACGAACGACGCCTCATCCGATGCAAGGTAGCGAACTGCGAAAGCGACATCCACGGGGCGAACGGGTCGGCCGGCGGCGGTGGCAGCGGTCATCACCGCGAGCGCTTCCGCACTGTCGGCGTTGCCCGGAGTGCTCGTCGCGCCGGGCGCGACGGTATTCACGTTGACGCCGCGCGGCCCGAACTCGGCCGCCCAGGTTCGGGTCATCTGCTCGAGTGCGGCCTTCGACGCGGTGTACATCGCGCCGAAGGGGAGGCCGACCCGCGACATCCAGGAGCCGATGTTGACGATCGCCCCGGTGCCCCGCTCCGCCATGGCGGGGGCCAGTTCTGCCACGAGCACGTGCGGTGCCCGTACGTTCGTCATCAATACCGCGTCGAGGTCGCTGTCAGAGAGACCGGGCGTCGGGGGCACTGGGTAGATACCGGCGTTGTTGACGAGGATGTCGACGCGACCACCGAGTATCTCTGTGGCGGAGCGGGCGAAAGAGCGGAGATCGTCGGGGGTGCCCGCCAGATCGGCCACGACCACGTGAGCCGCTCCCCCGGCGGCGACGATCGCGTCGACGACCACCTGCGCTCGGCCCGCGTCACGGCCGTTGACGACCACGGTGGCTCCGGATGCGGCAAGCACACGGGCGATGGCCTCGCCGATGCCGCTGCTGGAGCCCGTCACGACCGCGGTGCGCCCGGCAAGACGGGAATCGGAGGGAAGGGATTGGAGGATTTCGGTATTGGACTTCATGGTCCATTCCTAACACACACTGGACTCATTGGTCCATTAAGCTATAGTGACGGCATGGCTGCCACCGCAACGACTGAGCGCGGACGACAGACCCGTCAGCGGATCATCGAAGCCACCGGCGAGCAGATCCTCGCTTCCGGAATCGGCGGCACCACGCTCGACACCGTGCGAGCGGCCACCCTGACCAGTAAGAGCCAGCTCTTCCACTACTTCCCCGGCGGTAAAGCCGAACTGGTTCGCGAGGTCGCCCACTGGGAAGAACGGCAGCTGCGGGAGGCCCAGGAGCCCGACATCGGGGATCTCGGGTCGTGGGAGTCGTGGGAGCGGTGGCGCGCGCGGCTGGTGGAGTACTACATCGGCCGCGGCCGCTGGGCGTGCCCCATCGGTTCGCTCGCGACGCAGGCGGCCACAACCGATCCCGAGCTGGCGAGCATGATCGCCGAGGCCATGAGGGTGTGGCGCGGGGCCCTGGCCGACGGGGTGCAGCGGATGCAGAGCGCCGGCATCGTGGATGGATCAGCCGACGCGCAGCGGATCGCGACGGTCATCCTGGCCGCGATTCAGGGCGGTCTCGTCCTCAGCCAGCCCGAGGGATCCGCCTGGCCCTTGGAGGCCGCGCTCGATAACGCTCTCGCGCCTCTCCACCGAGTGGCCACGTCGGCGTAGCCGCCGAATCGGATCCGCGACGGCGCTTCACACGAACGCGAGCAGCACGCCGCCCGCCGCGCCCACCAGCACGACGATCCACGGCGCGACGCGCCACGATGTCAGCAGCACGAAGCAGACCAGGGCGAGTGCGAATGTCCAGCCGTCGATGACGGCCGAGACGAAAACGGGGTCGTAGAGAGCCGCCGCCAGGATGCCGACGACCGACGCGCTGGCGCCGCGGAGGACAGCGCCGGCCCACGGCCGTGCGCGCAGGACGTTCCAGAACGGCATCACCCCGACCAGCAGCAGAAACCCCGGCACGAAGACGGCCGCCAGCGCGAGCACCCCTCCGACGACTCCTCCCGGGCCGACGCCCGACAGCGCCCCGAGGTAGCCCGCGAAGGTGAACAGGGGGCCGGGCATCGCCTGGGCGACTCCGTATCCCGCAAGGAACTGCTCCGGCGTCACCCAGCCCGTCTGCACGACACCGGCGTCGAGCAGCGGCAGCACCACGTGTCCGCCCCCGAAGACCAGGGCGCCCGCGCGGAAGAAGGCGTCTGCGAGTGCCACGGCGCCGTTCCCGGTGAGCGCGGCGGACACGGGGAGCGCGATCAGGAGCATCGCCAGCGTCGCCAGGCAGATCCCGCCGACGACGCGTGACACCGGAAATGTCAGCGACCCCGCCGCGGTGCCATCCTTCGATCGGCAGAGCCACAGGCCCGCGAGGCCACCCAGCACGATCGCGACGATCTGACCGGCCGCTCCGAACGCGACGACCGCGATCACCGCGGCGGCCACGGCGATCCCGGCGCGTCGACGGTCGGGCGTCAGCGTCTTCGCCATACCCCACACGGCCTGTGCGACGATCGCGACCGCGACGACCTTCAGACCCTCGATGATCCCGCCCCCGAGGGGTCCGCGCAGAAACTCGGCCCCGAACGCGAAGGCGATCATCAGCGCCGCCGACGGCAAGGTGAACGCGATGAAGGCGGCGAGCGCACCGCCGACGCCGGCGCGCAGCATCCCCATCGCGAATCCGACCTGGCTCGACGCGGGCCCTGGGAGGAACTGGCAGAGTGCGACCAGGTCGGCGTATCGCTCGTCGTCGAGCCAGCGCCGTCGGGTCACCAGCTCGTCACGGAAATAGCCGAGGTGCGCGACCGGCCCGCCGAACGACGTCACTCCGAGCTTGGCGAAGACGGCGAAGACCTCGCCGACCGTGCCTGGCCGCGGCACGGTTCAGCTCGGTGAGAGCGACGCGATGAGCGCCTCGACGCGCGCGCGGATGTCGTCGCGAATCGGGCGTACGGCCTCGATGCCTTGGCCGGCCGGGTCGTCGAGCTCCCAGTCCTCGTAGCGCTTGCCGGGGAAGATCGGGCAGGCGTCGCCGCATCCCATCGTGATGACGACGTCGGACTCGCGCACCGCGTCGACCGTCAAGACCTTCGGGCTGCCGCCGGCGATGTCGATGCCTTCCTCGGCCATCGCCGCGATGGCCACGGGATTGATCTCGTCCTTCGGTTCAGAACCCGCCGAACGCACGTCGACGCGGTCTCCGGCGAGCGCCTGGAGATAGCCCGCCGCCATCTGCGAGCGGCCGGCGTTGTGGACACAGACGAACAAGACGGTCGGGTTGGTCACGTCACCAGTATGCCGAATGGATATCAGCCGAGTGCAGAGTGGGCAATCCCGAAACGCGGGCCGTGCGTTCTGCTTAGGCTCGCGCCATGGACGACCCGATCTCTGCCGGACTCCCCCTCGGTCTCGGCGCGACGGGCCCCTCGCCTCTGGCGACCTCGGTCGCTCTCACCGCCCGCGAGACTCCGGGCTTCGGTCTCGACGTCGAGGGCACTCTCGGCTGGGTGCGGGCGACGGGCGCGGCGGTCGCATCGGCCCCGCAGACCTCGGCGACCTGGGAAGCGCTGGCCGCCGCGGCGGCGGTCGATGTTGCGGGCGCCCGGATGCTGGAACCCCACGTCGACGCGCTCCAGATCCTGACGCAGGCGGCCGCCGTCACCGATGTCGACGGGGTGCGCAACGAGGTCGGCGCCGGAGAGGACGCAACGTGGGGCGTCTTCGCCGCGGAGGGAAGCGGCGTCTCGCTCCACGCGCGGCAGGTCGGCGACCGATGGACGTTGTCGGGCACGAAGCCCTGGTGCTCCTTGGCCGGTCACCTGAGCCACTCCCTCGTCACGGCGTGGACAAGCAGCAATGAGCGACGACTGTTCGCCGTCGATCTGCGCGCACCCGGAGTGCACGCGAGAGGCGGCCCCTGGGTCTCGAGAGGGTTGGCGCAGGTGGTCAGCGCACCGGTCGACTTCGACGACGCCGCTGCCGCGCCTGTGGGAGGGAACGCGTGGTACCTGCAACGCCCCGGCTTCGCATGGGGCGGCGTGGGGGTCGCCGCCGTGTGGTGGGGCGCGACGCTCCCCCTCGTGCACGCCGTCATCGGCGCGGCCGCCCATGACCGGGCGGACCAGATCGCGGCCGCGGCTGCCGGAGAGGCGGATGCTGCGGCGTGGGTCGCTCGCACCGTACTCGCCGATGCGGCCGCGCGCGTGGACCGCGAGGCGCAGGCGGGAGACGCGGCACCGGCCGTCATCGCGCACCGCGTGCGCGCGACGGTGGCGGATGCGGCGGAACGGATCATCGCCGTCACGGATCGCTCCCTCGGGCCCGGCCCCCTCACCACCGACGAGAGTCACGCAAGACGGGTCGCCGACCTGCGCATCTACTTGAGGCAGCACCACGGACTCCGCGACCTGGCGAGCCTCGGACGAAAGCTCGGTGCGTCGTGGGCGTGACGTTCGATCATCGCGACCCGGGAACCCTCGAAGCGGAGTGGGCCGATGCGGCCCCCTGGCGATCGTCTCCCCCGTTGCCGCTGGAGGCCGACGCTGTGGTGATCCTCTCGGCGCACCCCGACGACGAGACGCTGGGAGCCGGCGGTCTGCTCGCCCGATGCCAAACGAACGGCGTGCCGGTGACGGTCATCGTCGTCACCGACGGTGGCGCCTCGCATCCGTCTTCCGACGACGGCGACGCGCTCCGCCGCGAGCGACGGCGCGAGGTCGTCGATGCGGTGGCCGACCTCGCACCGTCGGCGTCGCTCGTCTTCCTCGGGTTCACCGACGGACGTGTCCGGGAACAACGCGAGGAGATCGCGGAGACGATCCGCGGCATGATGGCGGGCGTCGCCGGGACGAGGATTCTGCTGGCGGCGCCGTGGTGGGGCGACGGACACCGCGACCACCGCGTGCTCGGCGAGATCGCGATCGACCTCGCCGGTGCATCGATCGAGGTCATCGGGTACCCCATCTGGTTCTGGCACTGGGGCACCCCCGCCGACGCGGATACCTCCGCGTGGCAGAAGGTGGAGTTGACGGATGCTGAGCTCCACGCGAAGTCGGTGGCGATCGGCCGTCATCGCACCCAGGTCGCGCGGCAGTCCGATGGTCCTGACGGCGGGCCGACCGTCCACGACGGCATGCGCGCCCACTTCCTGCGCGCGACGGAGGTGTTCGTCACGGCTCCGGCACCCCTCGAGGCGAGCGTCGGCGTCGCTGCGTTCGACGACTTCTTCCAACGCCACGACGACCCGTGGGGCTTCGACACCCGCTGGTACGAACAGCGCAAACGCGCTGTTCTCCTCGCCGCGCTCCCCCGCCCCTTCTTCGACACCGCCCTCGAGCTCGGATGCGCGACCGGAGTGACGACGGCCGACTTGGCCCCCCGATGCGGCGACCTCCTCGCCGTGGACGGGTCTGCCCACGCTGTGAGCGCCGCGGTCTCGCGCACCGCCGGACTCGACAACGTGCGGATCGCACAGCGTCGCCTACCCGCCGAGTGGCCCGACGGCGTTTTCGATCTCATCGTGGTCTCTGAGCTGGCCTACTACTTGGGCCGAACCGACCGCGAGGGCCTCGCCCGCAGCATCCGGAGATCTCTGACCCCCGACGGCGTCGTCGTCGCGTGTCACTGGCGACGACCGATCGATGACGCGCCGTCGTCGGGTGACCGCGTGCACCTCGAGCTGGCGCACGCTCTCGGCATGCATCGTCTCGTCCGTCACGAGGAGGCCGATTTTCTTCTCGAAGTGTTCACGGTGAGGTCGGCGTCGGTGGCTGAGAGAGAAGGTCTGGCGTGACCGCGGTCGACGACGTCTCGGCCATCGCCGTGATCGTGCCCGTGCACGACGAAGAGGAGTTGCTCGACGCGTGCTTGGTGTCGATCGAACGGGCCGCGCGTCATGCGCGGGGCCTGCGGATCGTCGTCGTCGTCGTGCTCGACGCGTGCACCGACGGATCACCGTCGATCGCCGCCGTCCGCGACGTCGAAACGGTCTTCATCGAAGCGAGAAGCGTCGGCGCGGCCCGAGCCGCGGGGGTCACCGCCGCACTCGCCCTTCTGTCCGACGTCCCGCCCGCCGCAGTCTGGACGGCACACACCGACGCCGATTCGGTCGTGCCCGAGAACTGGCTGACACAGCAACGGGAGCTGGCTGCGCGGGGAACGGATGTCGTGATCGGCACCGTGCACCCCGACTTCCGCGACCTCGACGAAGACCGCGCGCAGGCGTGGCGTGCCACCCACGTCCCCGGCACGGCGAATGGTCATGTGCACGGCGCCAACCTCGGTATGCGGCTGTCGACACTCCTCGCGGCAGGAGGCTTCGAGCCGATCGCCGAGCACGAAGACGTGAGGCTCGTCGAGCGGGCGACGTCGCACGGCGCGCGGGTCGCCGCATCCGCCGACGCCAGCGTGCGCACCAGCGGCCGAACGCAGGGACGCACCCCGGGCGGGTACGCGCGCTATCTGCGCGAGGATCTCGTTCCGCTCGCGGCCGCGGGAAATCCCGGCACCGCCGACGGGTGAGGCGCATCTGTCAAGGTGGTGCGGGCCCGTGCGGCGGGGCGTAGCGTACGAATCCCCACATTCAAAGGAGACGGCGATGACCGATCGCAAGGGTTCGGACGACGCAGCGAAGCGCGCCACCACCAACGAGGGCGAGTACACCGACATCGAGACCGAAGACGGTCGCGACAGTCACAAGAACGACGTCGTGCCCGGCGAGTACACCGACACCGACCTGGGAGAAGATTCCTCTCGCTGACGGGGTCGCACCCCCGATGCGGCGGCCGGAGAAGAGCGCGTCACGCCGGGATCGGTTGACGGTGCGTCACAGGTGACAGATAGATTGGGTCGTGGCCGGCACACCGCCGCGTCGATATCGACGCACGACGGAGGAGACCCCATGGAGTTTGCAGCAATCGGCGTACTGGTTCTGATTGCCGTGGCGGTGGTCGTCGCCGCTCTCGTGCTCGGGGCGATCCTCATCCGCGCGTGGTACCGCGTGGCGAAGGCCGACGAAGCCCTGGTGATCGTCGGTAAGCGCCAGAAGAACACCGACGGGGTCACGTCGTCGCGGATCACCGTGATCACCGGCGGCGGCGCGATCGTGAACCCGCTGACCCAGCGCGCCGAGATGATCTCGCTGCGCGCACGCCAGATCAAATTCGAGCCGACCGCGCAATCCTCCACCGGCGTCACCGTCAACGTGAGCGGTGTTGCTCTCGTGAAGATCGGATCCGACCCCGAATCGGTGCGCCGTGCCGCTGAGCGGTTCGCGTCGCAAGACAAGGCGATCGAACAGTTCACGACCGAGCAGCTCGAGGGTGCCCTTCGCGGTGTCGTCGCCACGCTGACTGTCGAAGAGCTGATGCGCGACCGCCAGCGCCTGTCCGACCAGATCGCCGAGGGCATCAAGCAAGACCTTTCTTCGCAGGGTCTGATCCTCGACTCTTTCCAGATCCAGGGCATCACCGACTTGAACGGCTACATCGCCGCCCTCGGCGCCACCGAGGTCGAGCGCGTCAAGCGTGAGGCCGAGGTCGCCCGCATCAACGCGGTCCGCGAAGTCCGCGCCCGCCAGATCGCGACCGACGAGGCCAACCTCATCGAGCAGACCGCCCTCGACAAGAACAACGCCGCCGCCAAGGCCGAGGTCGGTCGCGCGAACGCCGAGGCCGAGCAGGCCGAAGCCCTCGCCCGCGCCGAGCGCCAGCAGGCCGTTCTCGTCCAAGAAGCCCAGAACACGCAGGCCCGCCTCGAGTCGGAGGTCAGCCGAGTGGCCGACGCCGACCTCTACCAGCGCAAGCAGGATGCTGACGCCGAGGCCTACTCGCAAGTGAAGGCATCCGAAGCCCGGGCTCAGATCGCTGCCCAGGAAGCGACGGCCGTCCGCCTGCGCGCCGAGGCTGAAGCAGACGCGCTGCGCCTCACCGGTGAAGCGCGAGCATCGGCTATCAGCGCCGAGGCCGAGGCACTGTCGAAGAACCAGCAGGCACTGCTGGCCCAGCGTGCACTCGAGACGCTCGTGCCGATGATGACCGAGTTCGCCAAGGGCTACGACAAGGTCGGTTCGATCACCGTGCTCGGCGGCGAGGGCGCGAGCAGCCACCTCGCCAGCGAATCGGCCATGGGGCTGCGCGCCTCGTTCGACGCCGTCAAGGCGGCGACGGGCATCGACCTCAGCTCGATCATTCAGGGCCGGGCGATCGGCGAGGCCTTCGCCGAAGGATCCGCTCGTCGACCGTCTGAAACCGTCGCGGCTCCGGGCGTGTCAACCGACGCGTGACAGCGCGGGCCTCGTCCCCGCCTTTCGTGCGCGGGCGGTGACCGTTCTGCGGACGAGGCCCCACGCGTGCGTCCACGACCCGTCGCGGATCAGAAGCAGGTCGAGCGCGATCATCGCCAGCGAGAACGGCCACAGACCCAGAAGCACGGCGATACCGAGGTGGATCCCCGTGATGAGTACGACGGCCACGTAGCGGCTCGGCTTCCACAGAAGGGCCACGGGGAACAACAGCTGCACGCCGAGCGCAAGCCAGGTGCCGAGCATGACGAGCGGCGTCGACTGCCAGACGGTGTCGCTCAGTGCCGGGAAGATGCGGAACTCCTCGATGACCAGCGAGTAGTACAGCGCCGACCCCTGCAGCCATTCGTCCCCCTGAAGTTTCAGGATCGACGAGACGAGATACACCAGCAGAATCTGGTAGCAGCAGAGAATGAGCACCGTGTTGTGCATCCACGGGCTGATCCACTCGAACCGCCGCGCACGAACAACGCCTCTCGCCTCCGCTCGCCTTCGCAGCCAGGCGTCTACGGAGAAATGCTGGCTCAAGTTCGCGAAGACCGCGAACAGCAGCACGATGCGCATCAGCACGTCGCCGCCGTTGGTGAGGAGGGTGCTGTTCGTCGACAGTCCCACCCAGAACACCAGCAGCACCGGCGTCACCCAGCGGGTTTTGAACCCGATGATGAACACCAGAACCAACGCGATCAACACGAAGTAGGCGACGTCGAACCACAGCGCGCTGTCTTTGGAGAACACCATGCGCAGCGGCTCGAACCACCCCCGACGGCGCGCTTCCGGGTCGATCCACCGCGATCCCACACCCCAGAGGTACTGGCGGTCGGCGAAGCTGGGAATCAGAACGATCAGCATGCTGATGCCGAAGATGATCCGCAGCAGCGAAAAGCTCACCGTCGCGTGGGGGACGCCCGTCAACCAGTCCTGCAAACGGGTCCAGGCGCCAGTCGACGACCCTTGGTCCGCCCGAGTGGGCCTGGTCGCTCTCCCGCGATTCTTCACACTCACGGCTCGTACCTCCCCAGTACGTCGTCGAACACGGCGGCGGTATCGTCGGCGGGATCGCCCGAGGGCTGACGCCATCCGAAGGTGATGTACGACGTCGGCTTCACCCGCGACTCGAATCGCTCCTCGAAATCGTTCGGCCGATCGAAACGGATGCGCCACCGCACGCGTTCGACCTCTTCGCCGAAATGCGCTTCGGCGAAGGCGTCGGCGTAACGGCCGAGCATGTAGTCGTAACGCATGAAACGGATGACGTCTGCTTCGTTGTCGTCGCCCAGGTCGGTCAGCTCGCTGACGAGTTCGTCGTCGGCGATCGGAGAGAAGCCGCCATCGTCCGTCACCTCGATGAACGTGTCTTCGACGCGCTCCTGCTGTTCCTCGGACAACTCCTCGTAGCGTGTGATGTAGGTGCCGACCGCATTGACCGTGTTCTTCGAGATCCGCGACGAGAAGCTGGAGCCTTTGACGGCCCCGAGTTCCATGTCGGTCGCCCCTACCCAGTCGCTGTGAACGAGTTCACCATCAGCGTCGCGCCACTGCGCCTGCAGCTCGAGAGAGCTGTTGGTCTTGAGGATGTTCGGCGCGAAGACGTCCCACCGCTGCGAGAAGTAGGGAGCGAACACGTTCTCGACCGCCGCCTGAGCGGGCGTGGGCGGCATCGTGAAAGCGCCGCTGACGAACACGTAGCCCGCGACGATCGCGAGGGTGCCGATGGTCGCGGTCGCGCGACCTCGACTTTTCTGCGGTGGGGCGGCCTGCGCCTTCCGCGCCTTCTTCTGGTTCTTCACGGTGTTCCATTGCCGGGTTGCGCGCCGCCCTCTGGCCCGGAGGCGCTGACGCGTGTGCGTGCAGCCCCTCCGGGTCAGCGGATAGCGCTATCGAGGACGGGTGAGGAGGTCAGGCACCGACCGTGAGGTCAGCGCCGCCGGGCGTCAGTTCTGCCGTTTCTCCGTGGGGTGCGTTCGAGTGAAGAATGCGCGCAGACGACTGAGCAGCGGTGGACTATCGCCACGAACGTCGTGGCCCGGCCGGCCCCGCGTCGGTGTCTTCCGGGACTCGAAGAGAGGCCTCACCCCCTGTGCGGGTCGAGCCGTCGCCGGCAGCGATCGGGCCCGCACCGGCGGAGAGCCGTGGAGCGAGAGCGAACCTGCCGCCATGCGCCACCCAGTCCCGTCGCCGCGCTCGGTCGGCCGCGCGTCGGGGACAGATGCAGTGGCCAGCGAAGGCTCGTTCTCCCCAGACCGCCGCCGCACGATCATCAGGATCGCGCCGCCGATGATCAGAGCGAGCGCGAATCCGGAGGCCAGCGGGCCATCCATCTCGAGCCCGGTGACAGCGAGGCCGCCGGCGGCACTGTAGGGCTGCGACTTCACCGATGCGGGCGCGTCGGTCGAGTCGGAGGAATCGGATGCGTCGATCGAGTCAGACGAATCCGTCGAATCAGTCGAATCGGTCGAATCGGTGGAGTCGGTGGAGTCGTGCGCCTCGGTCGAGTCCGTCGAGTCGTGGGCCTCGGTGGAGTCCGTCGAGTCGTGAGCCTCGGTCGAGTCCGTCGAGTCGTGAGCCTCGGTCGAGTCCGTCGAGTCGTGCGCCTCGGTCGAGTCCGTCGAATCATGCGCCTCGGTCGAGTCCGTCGAATCAGTCGAGTCGTGCGCCTCAGTCGAATCCGTCGAATCGTGCGCCTCGGTCGAATCCGTCGAATCGTGCGCCTCGGTCGAATCCGTCGAGTCGTGCGCCTCGGTCGAGTCCGTGGAGTCCGTGGAGTCCGTGGAGTCGTGCGCCTCAGTCGAATCCTTGGTGTCCGTCGAGTCGGCCGAATCCGTCGAGTCGTGCGCCTCAGTCGAATCCGTGGAGTCCTGAGCTTCGGTCGAGTCCTTGGTGTCCGTCGAGTCCGTCGAATCGGTCGAGTCGTGAGCCTCGGTCGAGTCGGTCGAATCCGTCGAATCGGTCGAATCCGTGGAGTCGTGAGCTTCGGTCGAGTCCTTGGTGTCCGTCGAATCCGTCGAATCCGTGGAGTCGTGAGCCTCGGTCGAGTCGGTCGAATCCGTCGAGTCGTGAGCCTCAGTTGAATCCTTGGTGTCGGTCGAATCGGTCGAATCCGTCGAGTCGTGCGCCTCCGTCGAATCCGTGGAGTCGTGAGCCTCCGTCGAATCCGTCGAGTCGTGAGCCTCCGTCGAATCCTTCGTGTCCGTCGAGTCGGTCGAATCGTGAGCCTCGGTCGAATCCTTCGTGTCCGTCGAATCCGTCGAGTCGTGAGCTTCGGTCGAGTCCTTGGTGTCCGTCGAGTCGGTCGAGTCGGTCGAGTCCGTCGAGTCGGTCGAGTCCGTCGAATCCGTCGAGTCGGTCGAGTCCGTCGAATCCGTCGAGTCGTGAGCCTCAGTCGAATCCTTGGTGTCCGTCGAGTCGGTCGAATCCGTCGAATCGTGCGCCTCAGTCGAATCCGTGGAGTCCTGAGCTTCGGTCGAGTCCTTGGTGTCGGTCGAATCCGTCGAATCGTGCGCCTCAGTCGAATCCTTGGTGTCGGTCGAATCGGTCGAATCGGTCGAATCGGTCGAATCCGTCGAGTCGTGAGCTTCGGTCGAGTCCTTGGTGTCCGTCGAGTCGGTCGAATCGTGAGCCTCAGTCGAATCCTTCGTGTCCGTCGAATCCGTCGAATCCGTCGAATCGGTCGAATCGTGAGCCTCGGTCGAATCCGTCGAGTCGTGAGCTTCGGTCGAGTCGGTCGAATCCGTCGAGTCCTTGGTGTCCGTCGAGTCGGTCGAATCCGTCGAGTCGTGAGCCTCAGTCGAGTCGGTCGAGTCCGTCGAGTCGTGCGCTTCGGTCGAGTCCTTCGTGTCCGTCGAATCCGTCGAGTCGGTCGAGTCGTGCGCTTCGGTCGAATCCTTCGTGTCCGTCGAATCCGTCGAGTCGTGCGCCTCAGTTGAATCCGTGGAGTCGTGAGCTTCGGTCGAGTCCTTCGTGTCCGTCGAGTCGGTCGAGTCGGTCGAGTCGGTCGAGTCGTGAGCCTCGGTCGAGTCCGTCGAATCCGTCGAGTCGTGAGCCTCAGTCGAATCCTTGGTGTCGGTCGAATCCGTCGAGTCGTGAGCCTCAGTCGAATCCTTCGTGTCCGTCGAATCGTGAGCCTCAGTCGAATCCGTGGAGTCCTGAGCTTCGGTCGAGTCCTTGGTGTCCGTCGAGTCGGTCGAGTCGGTCGAATCGGTCGAATCGTGAGCCTCGGTCGAGTCCTTCGTGTCCGTCGAATCCGTCGAATCGTGAGCCTCGGTCGAGTCCTTCGTGTCCGTCGAGTCGTGCGCCTCTGTCGAATCCTTCGTGTCCGTCGAATCGGTCGAATCCGTCGAGTCGTGAGCCTCGGTCGAGTCCTTCGTGTCCGTCGAATCCGTCGAGTCGTGAGCCTCGGTCGAATCCGTCGAGTCATGAGCCTCAGTCGAGTCCTTGGTGTCGGTCGAATCCGTCGAGTCGTGAGCCTCAGTCGAATCCTTCGTGTCCGTCGAATCGTGAGCCTCAGTCGAATCCGTGGAGTCCTGAGCTTCGGTCGAGTCCTTGGTGTCCGTCGAGTCGGTCGAGTCGGTCGAATCGTGAGCCTCGGTCGAGTCCTTCGTGTCCGTCGAATCCGTCGAATCCGTCGAATCGTGAGCCTCGGTCGAGTCCTTCGTGTCCGTCGAGTCGTGCGCCTCTGTCGAATCCTTGGTGTCCGTCGAATCGGTTGAATCCGTCGAGTCGTGAGCCTCGGTCGAGTCCTTCGTGTCCGTCGAGTCGTGAGCCTCGGTCGAATCCTTCGTGTCCGTCGAATCGGTCGAATCCGTCGAGTCGTGAGCCTCTGTCGAATCCTTCGTGTCCGTCGAATCGGTCGAATCCGTCGAGTCGTGAGCCTCGGTCGAGTCCTTCGTGTCCGTCGAATCCGTCGAGTCGTGAGCCTCGGTCGAATCCGTCGAGTCGTGAGCCTCAGTCGAGTCCTTGGTGTCCGTCGAATCCGTCGAATCGTGAGCCTCAGTCGAATCCTTCGTGTCCGTCGAATCCGTCGAATCGTGAGCCTCAGTCGAATCCGCGGAGTCCTGAGCTTCGGTCGAGTCCTTGGTGTCCGTCGAATCCGTCGAGTCGTGAGCTTCGGTCGAGTCGGTCGAATCCGTGGAGTCGTGAGCTTCGGTCGAGTCCTTGGTGTCCGTCGAGTCGTGAGCCTCGGTCGAGTCGGTCGAATCCGTGGAGTCGTGAGCTTCGGTCGAGTCCTTGGTGTCCGTCGAATCAGTCGAGTCGGTCGCGTCGGTGGTCCCCGGCGCGTCAGTCGACGTCGTAGGCGGGGGTGTCTCACCGCCGCCCGTGGCGTAGGCCCCCTGGGCCCCGCCGAACAAAAAGATAGCGCTCACAGCGGCGACCGCAATGAAACGGCCCCCGTTGTTCTTGAGCGAAAAAAGTCGTGCACCTGCTGTGTGGTCATCGGCGCTTCGCACCATGAACCTCCGGCTATCAGGCCCCCCCGAGCACCGCGCCGATTACATTACGGATAACAAACCGGTACGAGAAACCGAACTCTTACGGTTGATCCGGCGTTTCAGATCTGCTAACGACGGTTGGTCACCTACGAGCTAGCGTGTACGCGCATCACCCCGAAGATCCTGATCCGCGAGGCTCGAAACTCGAGGCGGGAACTCCCGGGACAACGGTTTCGAGCAGATGTCTGAGCGACCCTCACTGCCACGGAGGGGGCATCCTTGTGCTTGACAGTGAGGGTAGCCCGACCGGGACAGCCTAGTCACATGTCCCCCGTTCGGGGGACATGTTGGACGGAAGTTAAGTAGTCGACTTTTCGGAGAGTCGAGTCCCGGGGCAGAAGCGACCCACGCGCAGACAAGCCAGATTCTGCTGACTTCACGACGCCGCACCCACAGCATGCCAAATTCGGCATATGGTGGTTTATGCCCGTGTTTCCGGCCTTCGCCCCCGCGGTGTCCACCCCAACGGTGAGAGGCCGTCGTCCGATCCGCGTCCCGCATCAATCGCTGCAGACCACCCCTGCGCAGCATCCGTACCGTCGAATCCACCCCGGGCCAATCGGAACCCGACGTCGTCTTGACTGGCTCGATGCGGCCCGCCTCTCCGCGTGGATGCGCGCACCGACCACGCGTCGTCGGCGAAACCGCCGCCACGGAAGACGCGGTAAGAGTCGTACCGCGCCGGGTCGAGAAGGTTCCAGCACCACTCCCACACGTTTCCGAGGGTGTCGAAGAGGCCGTTGAGGTTCGGATGCTTTCCGCCCACATCCTGCGGAGTCGTCACGCCGTCGGCACTCGTCCACGCGACCTCAGCGAGCGGGCCGTAGTGCGGTCCGTTCGAGCCCGCTCGGCAGGCGAACTCCCACTCGGCCTCCGTAGGAAGTCGATACCCGTCGGAATCGACGTGCCACGTGACGTCTTCCCCGTCGAACGTGTAGGCGGCATCGAGTCCCTCCCACTCCGACAGGGCGTTGCAGAAGCGGATCGTGCGCAGCCAGCTCACCTCGGTGGCGGGGCGCCTCGGATGCGGCGCGGGTTCACCGATGATCTCGGCAAGCTGCTGCTGGGTGACGGGATAGACCCCGATCTCGAACGGCTCGAGCGCGACCGACCATCGCAGCTTGCGCCGCGCGTCGTGCAGCCCCACCATTCCCGCCTCGATTCGGGCCATCTCGACGTCGGTCATCTCGGCAGTCTGGCAGGTACGCACAGGACCTCGGGCGGAGCCCCGGCTAGATTCGAAGGGTGAGCCGTCTTCAATCCCTCGTCCGGTTCGTCGCCGCCGCCGAAGAACTGCACTTCCCGCGCGCCGCCGAAACGCTCGGTATTTCTCTGCCCGCCCTCTATTCGGGCATCGAGAAGGTCGAGGCCGAGGTAGGACACCCGCTCTTCACGCGCGAGAACGGCAAGACCAGCCTGACCGCCGCGGGAGAAGTCTTCCTCGACGAGGCGCGACGGCAGATCGCCGAGACGCCGACCTCGGAGCGATCGCCTGCCCCCGCGGGAGGCAAGGCCAAGGCGTCGAAAGGAAAAGGACGCGCACCGGTGGTCAAGGGTGAGCCCAAGCCGTTCAAGAAGCGTCAGGGGCGGTAGCCCTCGTCACACCTCGGTGACCTGCCCCGCTTCGACACGCCAGTGCCGATCGGTCTGGACGGCGGTCAGCATCCGACGGTCGTGTGTCACCAGAAGCAGCGTGCCCTCGTAGGTCTCCAGCGCCTGCTCGAGCTGCTCGATGGCGGCGAGGTCGAGATGGTTCGTCGGCTCGTCGAGTACGAGCACGTTCACTCCCCGCGCCTGGAGGAGCGCCAGCCCCGCGCGGGTGCGTTCTCCGGGAGAAAGCTCATCGACCGGACGATTGACGTGATCGGCCTTCAGACCGAATTTGGCGAGCAGAGTGCGCACCTCCCCCGGCGCCATGTCGGGAACCAGCGCCGAGAACGCTTCAGTGAGCGCAACGGACCCGGCAAGGAGCGCCCGCGCCTGATCGATCTCGCCGATCTGCACGTTCGCGCCGAGGCTGGCCGTGCCGGCGGTCGGTGTCTGAGTGCCGAGGAGCGCGCGGAGCAGCGTCGATTTTCCGGCGCCGTTAGGCCCGGTGATGCCGATCCGCTCCCCGGCGTTCACCTGCACCGACACGGGGCCGAGCGTGAACGCGCCCTGCTTCAACACGGCGGAACTCAGGGTCGACACCACGGAACTCGAGCGGGGAGCTGCCCCGATGGTGAACTCCAACTGCCATTCTTTGCGGGGTTCATCCACCTCGTCGAGCCGCGCGATGCGGCTTTCCATCTGCCGCACCTTCTGCGCCTGCTTCTCGCTCGACTCGGTCGCCGCTTTGCGCCGGATCTTGTCGTTGTCGGGCGACTTCTTCATCGCGTTGCGCACGCCCTGGCTCGACCACTCGCGCTGAGTGCGTGCGCGACCGACGAGGTCGGCCTTCTTCTCGGCGAACTCGTCGTACTTCTCGCGTTGATGGCGACGCACTGTGGCGCGCTCCTCGAGATAGGCGTCGTAGCCTCCGCCGAAAACACGGTTCGAGGCCTGCGCCAGATCGAGTTCCAGCACGCGTGTCACGCAGCGTGCCAGAAACTCGCGGTCGTGGCTGACGAGAGCCACCCCGCCGCGGAGCCCACGGACGAACGCCTCGAGCCGCTCGAGGCCGTCGAGGTCGAGATCGTTGGTGGGCTCGTCGAGCAGAACGATGTCGAAACGCGAGAGAAGCAGCGCCGCCAATCCGACTCGGGCGGCCTGGCCACCCGACAGAGAGGTCATTTCCGTCTCGCCCGCGAGCTCGAGGCCGAGGTCGGCGAGCACGGCCGGGAGCCGCTCCTCCAGGTCGGCCGCGCCGCTCGCGAGCCACCTTTCCAGCGCGGCCGAATAGACGTCGGCAGGATCGACGCCGTCGATCAGGGGCGGTGGATCCGCGAGCGCGGCCGCCGCACCATCCATCTCCTCTGTGGCGCGCGTGCACCCCGTGCGACGACCGACGTACTGGGCGACCGTCTCACCGGCGAGACGCTCGTGCTCCTGCGGCAGCCAGCCGACGAAGGCATCGGCAGGAGCGAGGGCGATCGACCCGGCTTGCGGTTCGTCGATACCCGCGAGCAGGCGCAGCAGCGTGGACTTGCCCGCGCCGTTCGCGCCGACGACGCCCACCACATCGCCCGGAGCGAGGGTCAGGTCGAGCCCGTCGAAAAGCGTGCGGTGGCCGTAACCGCCGGCTACGCCGCGAGCCACGAGTGTCGCGGTCATCGTCTCATCCTGTCGTCAGCGGTGCTCGGCTCAATCCCAGCCGAGGTAGTCCTCGATCTCGGCGCCGATCTCGCCCGGGTGCGTGAGTACGAACAGATGCCCGCCGCCCTCGATGGTGGCAAGGCTGGCCCGTGTCGGGGCAGTCGCGCGGAGGGCCTCAGCGTGCGACGGCGGGTTCACCCGGTCGTCGGCGCCCTGGACGATGTTCACGGGGATGCTGTCGGGCAGCGGCTCCCAATCATCCGCCGGCGTCGCAGCGAGAGCGGATGCTTGCAGCGCCCGGGCACCGACATCGCGCGAGCGCGAGAACACGTTCCACGCGAACGTCGGGTCGACCGCGTCGCCCGCCAGCACGCGGATCGCTTCGACTCTGGTCTCCGCGGCGAACGCCTCATTCTGCGCCTCGACGACCCCGTCGGCGGGCAGCTCGGAACTCTCGACGCCGAGCAGGACGAGCCCCTCGACCCGACCGGCGTGATCGCGGGCGATCGTGCGCGCGAGGGCTCCACCGAACCCATGCCCGCCGATCCAGGCCCTGTCGATGCCGAGGGAGTCGAGCACGTCGACGACATCGCTCGACAGGTCGTGCAGCGTCAGCGCTGCGGTGTCGGCCGGCTGCGCGCGAACGCCGATGCGGAGGATGCGGAATCCCTCCTCCTCGAGCACGTGAGCGAGGGTGCCGAGCGAGGTGATGCTCAGCCCGAGCCCGGGCAGGAGCATCAGCAGGTGCCCCTCCCCCTCGTCGATGAAGGGAATGGAACGGCCATCGGGCTCGAAGGTCTGGGGCGCGCTGATCGACATGCTTCCATTCTCCCTGATGCCCTGGGACGGTGACGGACGCCCCCGCTGGGCTACCTCAGTGGGCTGCAACCGCCGCCTGCGGCCCGCCCCGCTGCACTAACTCAGGCTGAATACGGCGAGCGCGGCGCACAGGCGCGGAATCACGCGGGTGCTGTGACCGGCGGCGCGATCCAGCCTGAGTTAGTGCGGAGGGCGGGCGGTGCGGCCGCGGGGGGCACCCAACTGCACTAACCCAGCCCAGCGAGCCGTGCGAGGCGCCGACGACCCCACTCCGCTGCACTAACTCAGGCTCAACGCGGCGACCACCGCGCAGAGGCGCGGAATCACGCGGGTGCAGTGGCCGACGGCGCGATCCAGCCTGAGTTGGTGCGGCGAGCGTCGGCTTAACCTGGCCAGCTCAGTTATTGGGCCGGAACTCCACGACGTCGCCGTCGATCACGCTCGCCGGAAGCGAGAAAGCTCTTCGCGGATCTTTGTGTCGTGCGCGGCGATGAGCGACACGAGAGCCTCGATGTCAGTATCAGTCGCAAAGCATCGGGGGTGCACCAGTCGTTGCGGCTCACCGCGAAGGTCCTCGATGAATGGAACCCACCGAGAAGTCCATGAGTCGCTGGGCCGCTCCCGCGACGATGCCACGCCTGGGCCTGCGGGATTTTGACCCAATCCGCACAGCGGACAGACGAGACTCGGCATCCTACTTCGAGCCGCCAGATGTATTTCCGAAGCGGAACTCCACGACGTCGCCGTCCTGCATCACGTAGTCCTTGCCCTCGAGGCGGGCCTTGCCCTTCGCGCGGGCCTCCGCGACCGATCCGGTCGCCATGAGGTCGGCGAACGAGATGACCTCGGCCTTGATGAACCCCTTTTCGAAGTCGGTGTGGATGACACCGGCCGCCTGCGGCGCCTTCGATCCCTGCGGAATGGTCCAGGCCCGCGATTCCTTGGGCCCCGCCGTGAGGTAGGTCTGCAGTCCGAGCGTCGAGAATCCGATGCGGGCGAGCTGGTCGAGGCCCGACTCCTCCTGACCGGTCGAAGCGAGCAGCTCGGCCGCGTCTTCGGGGTCGAGATCGATGAGCTCCGACTCGATCTTCGCGTCGAGGAAGACGGCCTGGGCGGGCGCGACCAGGGCCGCGAGTTCGGCCTTGCGCGCAGCATCCGTCAGCACTGCTTCGTCGACGTTGAAGACGAAGATGAAGGGCTTGGCGGTGAGCAGTCCGAGTTCACGGATGGGCGCGAGGTCGAGGCCGCTGGCCGACAGCACCTCTCCGCGCTGCAGCGCATTCTGCGCGGCGACGGCGGTCTCGAGCACGACCGGGTCGATCTTCTTTCCCCTGACCTCTTTCTCGTACCGGGTCATCGCCTTCTCGAGCGTCTGGAGATCGGCGAGCTGAAGCTCGGCGTTGATCGTCTCCATGTCGTTCTGCGGGTTCACCGCACCTTCGACGTGCACGACGTCGTCGTCGGCGAAGCCGCGCACGACCTGTGCGATCGCGTCGGCTTCGCGGATGTTCGCCAGGAACTGGTTGCCCAGCCCTTCACCCTCAGAAGCGCCGCGCACGATGCCGGCGATGTCGACGAACGACACAGCAGCCGGCACCGTCCGCTCGCTCGAGAAGACCTCGGCGAGCTGGTCGAGCCGGGGGTCGGGGAGGTTTACCACACCGACGTTCGGTTCGATCGTGGCGAACGGGTAGTTCGCTGCGAGGACCGAACTCTTCGTCAGAGCGTTGAACAGGGTGGACTTGCCGACATTGGGCAGTCCTACGATCGCGATGGTAAGAGCCACGGGCACCAAGTCTAGGCGGGGCCCGGAGTTGCGCCCGCGGCGGCGCGCCTCCCCCGAACCGGGCGACCGCCGGAGAACCTGGATCCGTGGCCCTGGACTTCACCGCGATCGACTTCGAGACGGCGAACTCCAGCAACGCCTCGGCGTGCTCGGTGGGACTGACCCGGGTGCGCGACGGCCGTGTCGTCGCCACCGCCGGCTGGTTGATCCAGCCGCCGCCCGGGCACGACGAGTTCCTCGACTTCAACACGGGCATCCACGGCATTCGGCGAGAAGACTGCGCCGACGCTCTCGGCTGGTCGGCCCAGCTCACCGAGCTGGCGGCGTTCGCGGGCGCCGACATCCTGGTCGCCCACAACGCCGGCTTCGACATGGCCGTCCTCCGCCGCGCGTGCGAGGCGACGGGCGACGTCTGCCCGCCCTACCGCTACCTGTGCAGCCTCCAGGTCGCGCGAAAGACCTACGACCTCGCGTCGTACCGTCTGCCCTTCGTCGCCGCCGAAGCGGGCTTCACCGGGTTCGCCCATCACGACGCGGTCGCCGATTCGCTCGCCTGCGCCCACATCGTCATCGACGCGGCACGGCGGGCCGGTGCCGCCGATATCGGCGAACTCGCCGCCGCAGCCGGTGTGCGCGTCTCGCAGATCACCGCCGAGCAGCGCGTTCCCCTCCTCGCCGCCGTGGCGTGACCCGATGTCGGAGGGCTGCGGCATCCTGACGACATGGACGCACTCGCACTGTTTTTGACGGCGATCGGATGCTTGGCGCTCGGCCTCGTCGCCGGGTTCGCGTTCGCGAGCGCCCGGTCGTCACGAGAACGCGCCGACGCGGCTGGGCGGCTCGCCGCGGCGGAGGCGGCGCGGGCGGGCGTGCAGGCGCAACTCGACCACCAGCAGCTGCTCTACCGGGAGCTTTCCGGGCAGGCTCGCGCCGATCAGGCAGCGCGGGAAGAGCGGGAACGGCGAGAGCAGACCGTCCTTCGAGCCCTCGCGCCCGTCCGCGACTCGCTCGACTCGATGCAGCGGAAAGTCGAAGATCTCGAACGCGAGCGCGGCGTGCAGTTCGGCTCCCTGAGCGAGCAGCTGCGTCGAGCCCACGAGTCCGACGAAGTGCTGCGAACGACGACCGAGGCCCTCGCCTCCGCTATGCGGTCGAGCAGCTCGCGCGGGGTGTGGGGCGAAACGCAGCTGCGACGGGTCGTCGAAGCGGCCGGGCTGCTCCGGTTCGTCGACTTCGACACGCAGGCTACCGTCACGACGGTCGACGGCACCGGGCGACCCGACATGATCGTGCGGCTGCCCGGCGACAAGACTCTCGCCATCGATGCGAAGGTTCCCCTCGACGCCTACCTCGAGGCGAGCGCGATTCCCTTCACCGCCCAGGGCGAAGAGGGCGCACGGCGTCTTTCTCTTCTCGACCGTCACGCGCGCGCGGTCCGCGCGCACGTCGACGCTCTCGCGAAGAAGGGTTATTGGACCGGGCTGGCCTCGAGCCCCGAGTTCGTGATCTGCTTCATTCCCAGCGAGTCCTTGCTCTCAGCCGCGCTCGAGCACGACCCCGCCCTGCTCGACTACGCCTTCGGCAAGCGTGTTGCGCTCGCCTCTCCCGTCAATCTCTGGGCGGTGCTGAAAACCGTCGCCTATACCTGGACGCAGCAAGACGTCTCGCAAGAGGCACGCCAGTTGGTCGCGCTCGGCACAGAGCTCTACGACCGCATCGGGGTCGTCGCCGGCCACGCCGACGATCTGAGGCGCGCGATCGAACGCACGGTCGACTCCTACAACAAGTTCGCCGGCTCCCTCGAGAGTCGCGTTCTCGTCAGCGCGCGCAAGTTCCCCGGTATCGACGACACCCGACTCGAAGCCGCGGCTGCTCCCCCGGTCATCGACCGCAGCACCCGCCGGTGGACGGCTCCCGAACTGCTCGACGGCCTCGACGAGGCCGACGATCGCCTCCGCCAGAATGACGACACCCGCACACGCGAGGGCGACGAGTCAGCGGTCGCCGCGAGCGGACCCGTCATCGCCGACATCGGCGATCTGCGCGGGCGACTCTAGCGGCGAACCACCTGAGGAACGCGGGTCAGGCGCCGCCGGGGACGAAGCTCAGAATGGTGATGACGGCACCGGAGACGACGACGAAGGCGCCGATCATCCACCACACGCTTGCCTCGTGGCCCTCTTCGCGACGAACGCGGAAGAGCACGTCGGGGCGACGCGCGGGGTCGACCGGTGCCACGGATGCGCCGTGCGCAACCGATGCGGCATGGGCGACCGCATCGGCCACAACGGCCT
Source organism: Microbacterium shimangi (assembly GCF_043556445.1). Lineage (NCBI taxonomy): Bacteria > Bacillati > Actinomycetota > Actinomycetes > Micrococcales > Microbacteriaceae > Microbacterium > Microbacterium shimangi. Next base: position 239,509 of record NZ_JBIGII010000004.1, on the reverse strand, counting down.
GGGCGCCGGTCTGCGGCGCGGACTGACTCGATTGAGCGGACATGTCCACTCTCCTCACGTCGGAAATCACGGAAGCATCGCCGTTGACACCGACTTCGATTTTGCCACGCCCCACCCGAACGAGGCGTTGCGACTCGGTCACGACCTCGGGCTCAGAGCCACTTCGAGGTCAAATGCTCCGATGAGATCCAGCGGAGGGTTCCGGATGCCCCCCGAATCACCACGCTCTCGGTGTACAGCAGGCCGCCCTCTCGGCGCACGCCGCCGACGAGCTGACCGTCGGTCACACCGGTGGCGACGAAGATCGTGTTCTTGCCCTTGACGAGATCATCGGCCTCGTAGACGAAGTCGTCGAACCTGAGTCCGGCGTCGATCCCCTTCTGCCGCTCATCGTCCGAGCCCGGCCGCAACCGACCCTGGATGTGTCCGCCGAGCGCCTTGATCGCGCAGGCGGTGACGATGCCCTCCGGGCTTCCCCCGACGCCGACGCACATGTCGGTGCGAGCGTTGTGACGCGCCGCGTTGATTCCCCCGGCGACGTCTCCGTCGCTCATGAGCCGCGTGCCCGCGCCCGCCGCACGGATCTCTTCGATGAGCGATTCGTGCCGCGGCCGGTTCAGCACCGAGACGACGATCTCTTCGACGGGCTTTCCGAGGGCTTCTGCGAGCAGCCGGATGTTCTCGCCGATCGGCAGCCGGATGTCGACGACACCGACGCCCGCGGGGCCGGTGACGAGCTTGTCCATGTAGAAGACGGTCGAGGCGTCGAGCATCGTCCCGGCGTCGGACACGGCGATGACAGAAAGCGCGTTCTGGCGCCCCGCCGCCGTCAAGGTCGTGCCGTCGATCGGGTCGACGGCGACGTCGCACTGGGGTCCGCGACCGCTCCCGACCTTTTCGCCGTTGTAGAGCATGGGCGCCTCGTCTTTCTCGCCCTCACCGATCACGATGGTGCCGTCGAAGTCGACGGTGCTGAAGAAGGCCCGCATCGCGTCGACGGCAGCCCCGTCGGCGGCCAGTTTGTCGCCGCGCCCGACGAACGGCACCGCGCGGATCGCCGCCGCCTCGGTCGCCCGGACCAGCTCCAGCGCCAGGTTCCGATCGGGGTGCAACGGGGTCATGTCTGCTGTAGGGCTCACCATGGGGCCAGCCTAAACCCGGGGTTTTGCCGAATCGGATGCTTCGCGCCGACTGCGCCCGAAGGAATCGCGTTTCTTAACGCGACAGCATCCACTCGGCACGGCCTCGCCCGTCGAAGCACACCGGGTCGGATCCACGGCCTTCGGTAGGCTGAGCGAAGACCTCTGTCGAACCCAAGGAGCCGCTATGCCCGTCGCCACCCCCGAGCAGTACGCCGACATGCTGGACCGCGCCAAAGCGGGCGGCTTCGCGTACCCCGCCATCAACGTGTCGAGCTCGCAGACCATCAACTCCGTCCTCCAGGGCCTCACTGAGGCGGGCTCCGACGGCATCATCCAAGTGACCACCGGCGGCGCCGACTACTTCGCCGGCCAGACCGTCAAGTCCCGCGCCACCGGCGCCCTCGCCTTCGCGAAGTTCGCGACCGAGGTGGCGAAGAACTACCCCATCACGGTTGCCCTCCACACCGACCACTGCCCGAAAGACGCGCTTCCCGGCTTCGTGCTCCCCCTCCTCGAGGCGTCCGAAGAAGAAGTCCGCGCCGGTCGCAACCCGATCTTCCAGTCCCACATGTGGGACGGCTCGGCGGTTCCGCTCGACGAGAACATCGAGATCGCCAAAGAACTCCTCCCCCGTATGAAGGCGATCCGCGCCATCCTCGAGATCGAGGTCGGCGTCGTCGGCGGTGAAGAAGACGGCGTGCAGCACGAGGGCTCGAACGAGGCGCTCTACACGACGGTCGCCGACGTCACGAAGGCCGTCGAGGCTCTCGGCCTCGGCGATCAGGGCCGGTACATCTCGGCGCTGACGTTCGGCAACGTGCACGGCGTGTACAAGCCGGGTGGCGTGAAGCTGCGCCCCGAGTTGCTCGGCGAGATCCAGGCAGGCATCGCCGCGCACTTCGGCACCGGCCCCAAGCCCCTCGACCTCGTCTTCCACGGCGGCAGCGGCTCGACCGACGAAGAGATCGCTCTGGCCGTCTCGAACGGCGTCGTGAAGATGAACATCGACACCGACACGCAGTACGCGTTCACCCGGTCGATCGCGGGCTACATGCTGTCGAAGTACGACGGAGTCCTGAAGCTCGACGGTGAGGTCGGCAACAAGAAGGTCTACGACCCGCGCGCGTGGGGCAAGGTCGCCGAGTCGGCGATGGCCGCCCGCGTCGTCGAAGCGACGAAGCAGCTCGGCTCGCAGGGCAAATCGCTCGGCGTCTGACGCACTCTCTCGAACGGGCGTCCTGCTTCGGCAGGGCGCCCGTTTCTCGTCAGCGGATGCGGAGCGTTCAGGCGCCGCGGTAGCCGTCGAGCAGGCCGGGTGCGCCGTCGGGTGCCGGTACGACGATGATCTCGTCGCCGGCGCGAACGATGCCCGCGCGCCGGGTCCGGAGGTAGGGGCCGAGCCGGCGCTCGGCATCGAAACGCTTGACCCACCCGCGTGCGGCGGATCCACCGACCCACCGCGCGAACGTCGCGCAGGGAGTGCGCGGCATCGTGACCTCGACCTCGACGCGTTCGCCGATGCGCCACACATCGCCGATGCGCGAGGCATTGACGTCGATCCCCTCGACACGCAGATTCTCGCCGAACCAGCCCGGCGGCAGGGCACGACCGAGTTCGCTCTCCCAGAACGCGGCGTCGTCCTGGGAGTACGCGTACAGCGCCTTGTCGTGACCGCCGTGATGCTTACGGCTCGCCTGCACGTCACCGCGCACCCCGAACGGGCCGATACGTACGTCGCCATCGATTGCGCGTTTGTCGATCGCGGTCACCCCGACCGAGCCGGAGTCGGCCCGCAACTCATGGACGGCGCAGACGGCGAGAAGTCGGGGCATTGGCCGATCCTACGACCCGCGCGGTCCGGCTGCCGTCAGAGGTCGGCTTCGTAGCGCATGAGCACCCGGTCGCCCGCAACGGTGCGAATCTCCACCGCGCCGATATCACCGACCCCGAGGTCGGTGCCCGCGCTCAGCTGCGTCGTCGACCCCGGTGCTGCGCGCCAGGTCGACAGGGTCGTGGATTCGCCGTCCGCGTCGACGACGGCGAGCGCGTACGGCCACCCGCCCTCGGGCGCGTCGAGCACTTCACCGCTGTACCGGCACACGAGGTCGATGCGGGTGCCCCAGGCGGCGTCGGTCAGACGAACGGATGCTTCCAGCGGGGCGTCGGCGAGATCGGTCAGGGCGTAGACGGGGCCCGGGTCCGTAGAGCTCTGCACCGCGAGCGGGACGGCGATCGCGGCGACCACCAGTGCCGCAGCGGCGACCGTTCCGGCGATCCATCCGTTGCGCCGCCGCCGGGCGCGTCGACCGGCGATCGAGATCAGCTGGGTGCGGCGAGCAGCATCCGGCCCCGCCTCTGCGGCGGGTTGCGGAAGCGGAGCCGGAACCCGGGAAAGAAGACCCACGGTCGGTGCGACTTCGGCGACCGCGCGTGTGCATTCCGCGCACGTGGAGAGGTGTTCCTCGTAGGCGCGTCGATCGGTCGCTGACAGTGCGCCGAGGACGAATGCGGCGTCCCACTCCACGAAGCGCGCGTGATCGGGATTCATCGCGTCACTCCCTTCTCTTGCAGGGCGAGCTTCAGTGCTCGCAATCCGTAGTGCAGCCGAGACTTGACGGTGCCCTCGGGAATGCCGAGTTCGGCGGCGCACTGGGCGACGCTGCGCCCCCCGTAGTAGGCGGTGACGATCACGGCTCGGTGATCGGGGCTGAGTCCGGCCAGCGCCTCTTCGATGAGGATGGCGTCGAAGAGGGCGTCGGTGTCGTCGGCGGTGGCCCGTTCAGGAAGATCGGCCACCGGGTTCTCGTGTCGACGACGCGCGCTTCGCGCCTCGTCGACGACGAGATTGCGCGCCACCGTGATCATCCAGGAGCGCAGGGCCGCCGGGTCGTCCGCCATCACGCGCGGGGTCCGCCACGCCCGCAGGAGCGCTTCTTGCACGATGTCGTCGGCGCCGGCGCGGTCACCTGTCAGTGAGACGACGTAACGCCAGACCGGAGCCGCATGCGCGTCGTAGAGCGCCGCGAGCTGCTCAGCCTCGTCTGCACGCATCATTCGCCTCCCCCTCAGAACACGAGACGAAGGCGACGGGGGTTCAACCGCCCGAGGTTGCGACCTGGTTGAACAGCTCGCCGAAGGCGGGGTCGTTGAAGATCGGGATGGTGATGAAGATCGATACGGCGAGGCCGAAAACGACGGCCCCGACGAGGGGGATCCAGAACGTCACGCGGCCGCGACGAAGCGAGCGCCACGAGACGAAAGCGGTGAGCGCCCACCCGAGGATTATCGTGATTCCCGCGATCGTGCCCCACAGCTGGCCCTGGGCGATGTTGGTGAAGGCCTCGTCGACACCGAAGAGACCGAGAGCTGTGTTGGCGTACCGCTCGAAGGAGAACAGCTGCACCGATGTCGCGATGGCGTTGAACAGGCCGTAGCCGAGCAGACCGAACGTCACGATCCGGTCGGCGAGCCGCCAACCGGTGACGCGCTGCGCCAGGAGGGAACCCGCGGGCCTGCCACGCTCGGGCCGACGGGGCGCGACCGGAGCGGCGGCGTCGGGGTTCGCGGGCGCATCGAGTGCCTGACCGGCGAGCAACGCATCGGTGGCGTCGGGCTGGCTGATGCGCGCCCGCTGCTCTTCGGCGGTCGCGTACTCGCCGTATTGCGGCCGCGGACGCGGATCGGGGGTCTGCGCCGTGTCGCCCTGGCCGGGTACCGGAGCGCTCACGCGGTGCCCCGGCCGCCGAGAGCGCGATCGTCGCGGCGACCCGTCGCATCGGTGCGCAGCTCTTTCGGCAGGGAGAACAACAGGTCTTCCTCGGCCGTCTTGACCTCTTCGACATCGCGGTAGCCCGCGACGGCGAGTTCGGCCATGACCTCTTCGACGAGCACCTCGGGCACCGACGCACCGCTGGTGACGCCGACGGTCTCGACGCCATCGAGCCATTCCTGCTTGACCTCGTCGATGTAGTCGACGCGATAGGCGGCCTTGGCGCCGTATTCGAGGGCGACTTCGACGAGGCGGACGCTGTTCGACGAGTTCGCCGATCCGACCACGATCACGAGGTCGGCGTCTTCTGCGACCTTCTTGATGGCGACCTGACGGTTCTGCGTGGCGTAGCAGATGTCATCGGAGGGCGGATCCTGCAGCTGCGGAAAGCGCACCCGCAGTCGACGCACGGTCTCCATGGCCTCGTCGACCGAGAGCGTGGTCTGCGAGAGCCAGACGACCTTCGACGGGTCGCGCACCTCCACGGTGTCGGCCTCGTCGGGTGAGTTGACGATCGTGATGCGGTCGGGCGCGTGCCCGGCCGTTCCCTCGACCTCTTCGTGGCCCTCGTGGCCGATGAGAAGAATCTCGAAGTCGTCGCGGGCGAATCGCACGGCCTCGCGGTGCACCTTCGTCACCAGCGGACAGGTGGCGTCGATGGCTTGCAGTTCACGCTCGGCCGCCGCACTCACGACCGCCGGCGACACGCCGTGCGCGCTGAAGACGAGGTGCGCACCGCGGGGGACCTCGTCGACCTCCTCGACGAAAATGGCCCCGCGGGCTTCGAGTTCGCGAACCACGTGGACGTTGTGGACGATCTGCTTGCGCACATACACCGGAGCGCCGAAGCGATCGAGCGCCTTCTCGACGGCGACCACCGCGCGGTCGACGCCGGCGCAGTAGCCGCGGGGAGCCGCGAGCAGCACCTTCTTGTGTCCGAGCACCGGGATATCCTGGAGCCGCCCTCGACGCCCCGGTACTCGGGGCACGGGCAGCTTGACGACAGGAGTGCTCACCCCTCGATTCTACGGGGGTACCCCTGTGCAGCGGCCGCGATACACCCCACCTCGAAGAACCCGACGAAGCCGGAGCCCATGACGACGTTCGAACCCGAGAACGTGCCGGGCCAACCGCCACCCCCGGATTCGGTGCCGCCACGCGATTCGACCGCGCAGGCACCCACCTCGGTGGCGCGGCTGAACGACACGATCCGCGGGTTCGTCGAGAAGTGGGGATCGGTCTGGGTCGAGGGCGAGATCACCTCGTGGAACCAGCGCGGCGGCAACGTGTTCGGTCGGGTGAAAGACCTCGCCACCGACGCCACCATCTCGTTCCGCATCTGGTCGAGCACCCTGCAGCGGCTCCCCCGCGACCTGAAGGTCGGCGATCACGTCATCGCGTGCGTCAAGCCCGATTACTTCCCCCGCACCGGGGATTTCAGCTTCTCGGTCTCCGCCATGCGGCACGTCGGCCTCGGCGATCAGCTCGAGAAGCTCGAACAGTTGCGCTCGTCCCTGCGCAAAGAGGGCCTGTTCGATCCGGCCCGCAAGAAGCCGCTGCCCTTCCTCCCCCGCTACATCGGCCTCATCACCGGCGAGAACTCCGACGCCGAGAAAGACGTGCACCGCAACTCCGAGCTGCGGTGGCCGCACGTGCAGATCCGCACGAAGCACGCCGCCGTCCAAGGTGATCGCTGCGTCCCCGAGACGATCGCGGCGCTGAAGGCGCTCGATGCCGACCCCGACATCGACGTCATCATCATCGCGCGCGGCGGCGGTGACCCGCAGACCCTCCTCGGATTCAGCGATGAGCGGATGCTGCGCGCCGTCGCCGCAGCATCCACCCCCGTCGTCAGTGCCATCGGTCACGAGAACGACCACCCGCTGCTCGACGATGTGGCCGACCTGCGGGCCTCCACCCCGACCGACGCCGCCAAGCGCGTCGTGCCTGACGTCTCGGAGCAGCGGGCCCTGGTCGCGCAGCTGCGCGCGCGGCTGGTCGGCCGCCTCTCGCAGCGGGTGGGCCACGACATCGCGCAGCTCGAGCAGCTGCGTTCCCGGCCGGTGCTGCGCACGCCCGAGTCGACGCTCACCGCGCGGGCGCAGGAGATCTGGATGCTGGTGAGCCGCGGCCGCGACCTCCTCGACCGCACCGTGTCGCTGAGCGAGCGACGCACGATGGAGCTGCGCGCCTCGCTGCGGGCGCTCTCCCCCGTCGCCACCCTCGCCCGGGGCTATGCGATCGCCCACATCGGCGACGGCGTGATCGTGCGCGACGCCGCGCAGGCTCCCGCGGGCACGGCCATGACGATCACGGTCGCGCACGGTTCGGTCGGCGCGCGGTCCGACGGCGAGATCGCCGAATCGACCGACTGACCCGACTCCCGCGTCACGGCCGTTCTCGCGCTGCCGTTCGGTGCGTCGCGCCGCCGTTTCGTGTGTCGCGCCGCTCTTCGGTGCCCGCGCTGCGCATCTTTGGGCCGCGCTTGCACTAACCGGCCGCGCGAGCGGGGATGCATCGGCCGCGCGAGCAGGACACGTTCGGCGAACGAAGGGTCCGGCCGACGTCCGAGCCCCGAACTAGAATGGACGACATGACCGCGACACCCTCGGACCCCGCCGCCGACGTCGCGAACCTGTCGTTCGAGCAGGCCCGCGACGAGCTCGTGCGCGTCGTCGCCGAACTCGAGCAGGGCGCTCCGACCCTCGAAGAGTCGCTGTCGCTGTGGGAGCGTGGCGAGTCGCTCGCTGCGCGATGCGAGGAGTGGCTGCTGGGCGCCAAACGCCGCCTTGACGCTGCACGCTCCGACACCGCCGCAGACGCGCGCGCGGAGGCATGATGGCACGCGTCGTCGCCGAACTCGGGCGCCCCGAGACCCCTGATGAGACAGCGGCCCGCAAGGCCGAGTTCTCGCGTCGCTACCGGTCGAGCAAGACCTTCCCCAGCCTCATCGGCGCCGTGCTCGCGACGCTGGCCATCATGTTCGTCGTGGTTCTCGGTGTCCCGCGCGGAACACCGGCCGATCCGCCGCCCATCGATGTGTCGTCCGAGTCCGATGCCCTGGCATCGACCTTTAACCGCTTCGTGATCGATCCGGCGGTCCCTGAGACGTGGCGCGTCAACGCGGCCCGGGTTGAGGGCGGGAACGTCGAGGCGTTCACTATCTCGTATGTCCCCGACAGTGCACGAGGCTTTCTGAACATCGCCCAGGGTTTCGACGCGGGCGAATCGTGGCCCGCCGAGAAGCTGCGAGGCGCCACGATCACGGGCAGCGTCACCATCGACGGCATCGTGTGGGACGAATACTCGATCTCCGACGCGGCCGGTGCCGGAAACGTCTCTTATGCTCTCGCGACGACCGCCGGCCCTGACCGCGCACTCATCTTCGGCACTGCGTCGCCCGACGTAGCCAAAGTGGCGGCCACCGCGCTCGCCGACGACATCCGCACACTCCGAGAGGTCGCACCGTGACAGACACCCGTCTCACCCCCCGCCAGGTCTGGGACGAAATGCGGCTCGGCAACGAGCGTTTCGTTGCGGGCGAGCCGCAGCATCCGCGGCAAGACGTCGAGCACCGTCACGAGCTCGCCGCCGGTCAGACCCCCCGCGCCGCACTGTTCGGGTGCGCCGACTCCCGCCTCGCCGCCGAGATCATCTTCGACGAGGGCCTGGGCGACCTGTTCGTCGTGCGTAACGCCGGCCAGGTCATCTCAGACTCGGTCATCGGCAGCCTCGAATACGCCGTCGCGGTGCTCGACGTGCAACTCATCGTCGTGCTCCGTCACGACGCGTGCGGCGCCGTGAGCGCGGCGATCGACAGCACCGGCATCGACGCCCCCGATCTGCCGGCCCAGATCTGGAAGCAGATCGCCCCGATCGTCCCCGCCGTGCGGCGCGTGCTGCGCGCGAACGAGGGTCCGGCTGATCCCGAATTGGTCGGTCGCGAGCACCTCCGCGACACCGTCGCCGAGCTTCTGCACTCGTCCGAGCTCATCAGCGACGCCGTCGCCGACGGTCGCATCGCCATCGTCGGAGCGAACTATCGCCTCGACGAAGGGCTGGTCGAGCCCGACGTCATCGTGGGCGACGCCGGCGACTCCCGCCCCTGATCTTTCGAACACCACCGCACATCGGCTAATGGAGGACAACGACGTGACCGACACCGAGTACCGCATCGAGCACGACACCATGGGCGAGGTGCGCGTTCCGAAAGACGCCCTCTACGCCGCGCAGACGCAGCGCGCCGTCGAGAACTTCCCCATCTCGGGTTCCGGTCTCGAGTCGACCCAGATCGCGGCGCTCGCCCGCATCAAGAAGGCCGCGGCTCTCGCCAACAAAGAACTCGGCACGTTGGATGCGGCGATCGCCGACGCGATCGCCGGTGCGGCCGACGACGTCGTCACCGGCCGGTACGACGACCAGTTCCCCGTCGACACCTACCAGACCGGCAGCGGCACCTCGTCCAACATGAACATGAACGAGGTGCTCGCGACGCTGGCGACGCGGCGCCTGGGGGCACCCGTTCACCCGAACGACCACGTGAACGCCTCGCAGTCGTCGAACGATGTCTTCCCGACCTCGGTACACATCGCCGTGACCCAGGCTCTGATCGACGACCTGATCCCGGCGCTCGACCACCTCGCCGTCGCGCTCGAGACCAAGTCCGATGCGTGGAAGACGGTCGTCAAGTCAGGACGCACCCACCTCATGGATGCCACCCCCGTCACCCTCGGCCAGGAGTTCGGTGGTTACGCGCGGCAGATGCGGCTCGGGATCGAGCGCGTGCAGTCGGTGCTCCCCCGGGTGAGCGAGGTGCCGCTGGGCGGCACCGCGGTCGGCACCGGCATCAATACCCCTCCCGGATTCCCGCAGCGCGTCATCGAGCTGCTCGCCGCTGAGACCGAGCTGCCGATCACCGAGGCGAAAGACCACTTCGAAGCACAGGCCAACCGCGACGGCCTCGTCGAAGCATCCGGCGCCCTCCGCACCATCGCCGTCTCGCTGACGAAGATCAACAACGACATCCGCTGGATGGGATCCGGGCCCAACACCGGTCTCGGCGAACTGCATATCCCCGATCTGCAGCCGGGCTCGTCGATCATGCCCGGAAAGGTGAACCCCGTGGTTCCCGAGGCGGTGCTCATGGTCTCAGCCCGTGTCATCGGCAATGATGCGACCGTCGCGTGGGCCGGGGCATCCGGTGCGTTCGAACTTAACGTCGCGATCCCGGTGATGGGCACCGCGCTGCTCGAGTCAATTCGGCTGCTGTCGAACGCCATGCGCGTGCTCGCCGACAAGACCATCGACGGGCTCGAGGCCAACGTCGAGCGCGCGGCCGCGTTCGCCGGAATGTCGCCGTCGATCGTGACGCCCCTCAACAAGCTGATCGGGTACGAGGCCGCGGCGAAGATCGCGAAGCACTCCGTCGCGAAGGGCATCACGGTGCGCGAAGCAGTCATCGACCTCGGCTACGTCGAACGCGGCGAGCTGTCCGAGGCGCAGCTCGACGAGAAGCTCGACCTGCTGTCGATGACCCACCCCGGCTGACCCGCCCCGGCTGAACCAGCCTCCGCGGGGCTCACTCCCAGCGGTAGCCCGCACCGCGCACGGTGGTGATGCGGTCGTGCCCGAACTTGCCTCGGAGATAACGCACGTAGACGTCGACGATGTTCGAGCCCGGGTCGAAGTCCATTCCCCACACTCGGCTGAGGAGTTGTTCGCGGCTGAGCACCTGACCGGGGTGCCGCAAGAACTGCTCGGCGAGGGCGAATTCGCGGGCGCTGAGGTCGACCTCGGCCCCCGCGACGGTGGCGCGCCGCGAGAGCACATCGAGGCTCACGTCGAGGTGCGACAACGCGATCGTGGCGGAGGCGACGTTCTCGCGCAGTCGAGACCGAACCCGTGCAAGCAACTCGTCGAACTTGAAAGGCTTGGCGATGTAGTCGTTGGCTCCGGCATCGAGCCCGTCGACCGTGTCGCTGGTGCTGGATCGCGCCGTCAGCATGATGACCGGCAGCGATGATCCTTGACCTCTGAGGTGGCGGAGCACCTCGAACCCGTCCATCGTCGGCAGACCGACGTCGAGCAGAACGAGATCGACCTCACCCGTCATGGCGAGGTTCAGGGCCTCCTCGCCGTCTTCGACGATGACGGTCTGATATCCCGCGGACTCGAGCCCGCGGGCGACGAAGGCCGATATGCGGCTCTCGTCTTCGACGATGAGAATGCGGGTCATCCGGCGGCCTCTCTCTGAAGTACGACGTCACCGGCGCGTACCGGCGCGGGGAGGTCGGCGGGTGCCGTCGCCCGCGCGAGGGGAAGGTGGATCGCGAAGGTGGCACCGCCCCCGGGAGTGTCCACCACGGCGCAGTGTCCTGCGTGACCCTTGGCGATGGCATCGACGATGGCGAGCCCCAGCCCCGATCCGCCCACGGTTCGCTTACCCAGGGCGCGGTCGAAGCGACGGAAGATCCGGTGGCGCGACGCGGGAGGAATGCCCGGCCCGTGGTCGCGCACCCAGAGCACGGCTCCGTACTCGTCGACGGTGCTCCCGATCTCGACGGGTGAACCCTCGGGCGTGTACTTCGAGGCGTTGTCGGCGAGCTGCAGCCAGGCCTGAAGCAGCCGGTCGTAATCCCCCTCGACGCGTCCGCGCCCGCGCTGCTCGACCGACCAGCGGTGCCCGGGGATCACCGTGACCAGTTCACCGACCCGAGCGGTCAGCGCCTCGACGTCGACGACGCCCATCGCGAACCCGCCGCCCTCGACCGAGGCCAGCATGTCGATGTCATCGACGAGACGCGTCATCCGGTCGAGCTCAGAGATACCGATGTCACGCGTGTTCGCCACGTCCGCGGGATCGCCGGTGTCCATCACCTCGAGGTGCCCGCGCACGATCGTTATCGGAGTCTTGAGTTCGTGGCGGACGTCATCGAGCAGTTGCCGCTGCACATCGACCGACCCTTCGAGACGATCGAGCATCGAGTTGACGGTTCTTCCCAGGTCGGAGATCTCATCGGTGCCCTCGGTCGTGATCCGGGCGCCCAGGTCGGCGAGGGTGATGGAGTCAGCCGTCTCTCGCAGTCGACGAAGAGGACGCAGCAATCGACCCGTCACGAACCACCCGACGATGCCGATGGCGACGAGTGTGATGACGGCGGCGATCGCGTACGTACCGACCCCTACCGCCACGAGCTCCCCGCGCGCGCTGGAGGACACCGCGGCGACGATCACTGCTCCTTCAGCCGGCACAACGATGTAGCGGTACGCGGCGGCGTCACCACGCATATCGCCGATCCCCGGGGGCGCGTCGACGATGCGGCGCATGAACTCCGCGTCAGAGGTGAGGTCGAGCCCCGATGCGCCCGACGACGCGACGATTTCTCCTCCCGAGAGCACGAGGGCGCCCTCCATGGGTCCGCCCAGAGTTCTCGAAACGATCGCGCGGGCCTCGTCGATGCTCGGCGTGCCGTCGACGGCAGCGGCGAAGGCTCGGAGTTGTGCGTCGATGTTGCTCAAGACGTGGTTGCGCTGCGACCAGAAGGTGGCCGCGCCAACGACGATCAAGCCGACGCACGCGACGGCGAGGACGGCCCCGAGAATCCGCGCGCGCGCCGAGAACAGTCTCGGCGGGCGACTCATCGTCCGATTATGGCGCGTGCCGGCAGTTCACGTCACCGCGAACCCGCCCGGAAGCCTCCGCGCAAAGAGAGAGCCCCCGGCGCTGGGGGACGCCGGGGGCTATGGGAGACCCGGAGTTCTGGGGGAAGCTCCGGTCGCATCTCGCGCGATACCCGAATCGCGAAGATTCTTTCTCCGTGGCGGACCCGATGGGTCCGTACCTCTATGGGGGAATCCGCCGTAGGGCGGTAGCGGGGTCACCCCCGCTGGTTCTCATCCTGAATGGGATGCGTGAGAAGTTCAGGAATCGAGCGTGAGAGTCCTCTCATCTCGACGCATGCTTCGCGCCGGGCCTCAGGAAAGCTCACCGGCCTCGAGGAGTTCCGTCACGAGTGCCGCAATGGCCGACCGCTCCGAACGTGTGAGGGTGACGTGCCCGAACAGGGCGTGACCCTTCAGCGTCTCGATGACCGAGGCGACGCCGTCGTGACGGCCGACGCGCAGGTTGTCGCGCTGACCCACGTCGTGCGTCAAGACGACACGGGAGTTCAGGCCGATGCGACTGAGGACTGTCAGCAGCACGTTCCGCTCGAGCGACTGCGCCTCGTCGACGATCACGAACGCGTCGTGCAACGAGCGTCCGCGGATGTGAGTGAGGGGCAAGACTTCGAGAAGCCCTCGCGCGAGCACCTCTTCGATGACGTTCGGAGAGACGACCGACCCGAGCGTGTCGAAGATCGCCTGACCCCAGGGGTTCATCTTCTCCTGCGCGTCACCGGGCAGGTAGCCGAGCTCCTGCCCACCGACGGCGAACAGCGGACGGAACACGATGATCTTCCGCTGCTCCTGTCGCTCCAGCACAGCTTCGAGAGCCGCGCACAGGGCGAGGGCCGACTTGCCGGTGCCGGCCCGGCCGCCCAACGACACGATTCCCACCTCGGGGTCGGTGAGCAGGTCGATGGCGATGCGCTGTTCGGCCGAGCGTCCGTGGAGTCCGAACACGTCACGGTCGCCGCGCACGAGCTTGAAACTGCCGTCGCCGGTGACGCGGCCGAGAGCCGAACCACGCTCGGAGTGGATGATGAGGCCGGTGTTCACCGGGAGACCGACGACGTCGTCGCTGAGGGCGACCTCGCTCTCGTACAGGTCGCTGATGTCGTCGCCCGAGACGTCGACGGTCGCGATACCTGTCCAGCCCGAATCGACGGCTTGCTCGGCGAGGTACTCCTCGGCGGAGAGACCGAGCGATGCCGCCTTGACGCGCATCGGCAGGTCTTTCGAAACGACCGTGACCTCGTTGCCGTCCTGTGCCAGGTGGGTGGCTACAGCGAGGATGCGGGTGTCGTTGTCACCCAAACGCATGCCCGAGGGCAGCACCGACGGGTCGGTGTTGTTCAGCTCGACGCGGAACGTTCCGCCGGTGCCGACCGGCACCGGGAAGTCGAGGCGACCGTGCTCGACGCGAAGTTCGTCGAGATGACGCAGGGCTTGGCGAGCGAAGTAGCCGATCTCGGGGTCGTGGCGCTTGCCCTCGAGTTCGGTGATCACCACCACGGGGATGACGACGGAGTGCTCCGCGAATCGGAAGATGGAGCGCGGATCGCTGAGGAGAACCGAGGTGTCCAACACGTACGTGCGGAGCGTCTGCTCCGTCGACGTGTCGTCCACGTAGTTCTCGAGGCGCTGCTTCTGAGGTGCTCGTACGGTCACAACTCACTCCCGACCCGGGATCACATCCCGGAAAGCGACGAGTCGACCAGGGGTCACGAGTCGCGATCCAGAAGGCCGACTCGACCAGGCGCCATGCCCGATGCGATCAAGCTACGACCCGACACCCATCCGTGGGAAGCGACACGCCTGGTCCGAAATGTTAAGACCCGGTGAACTCGCTACCAGACGCGGGAGGCAGCGAACGCGGCGAGCGCGTCGCCCATCTGGCGCAGGGTCTCGGGGCTCGTCCCGGCGTGCACGGCGACGCGGATGCCGCCCGAGCGGACCGTCACGGCGAGTCCGTGATTCGTGAGCGCAGCCGCCAGCGGGGCAGCATCCTGCGCCTCGGGTGCCAGGGCGACGATGCCCGCCCGGTGTTCCGAATCCTGCGGCGTGGCGACAGGAATACCGTGCTGCTCGGCGAGGGCGAAGACTTCGGAGGCCCTCTCGCCGACGCGGGTGCCGATCGCGGCGACTCCGACCTCGCGGATGTCGCCGACCGCGGTGGCCAGGCGGCCGGCGGCGAGCGGATCGATGTCGCTGACCGTGAAAGCCCGCGCGCTGCGCGCGGGGGGCGGAACCTCATCGAGCGGCAGCCCTTCGACGTCTGTTCCCATGAACCCTGAAAGCACCGGATCGAGGCGGTCGAGGGCGCGATCGCCGAACCAGGAGTATCCGGTACCCCGGCCGGCGCGCAACCACTTGTAGCCGTTGCCGCAGACGACATCGGCCGATGCGTAGTCGGCGTCGACGACGCCGAACCCCTGGATGGCATCGACGATGAGCAGCCGGTCGCCGATGACTTCGCGCAGCGCGGTGAGGTCGGCGCGGTACCCGGTGCGGAAGTCGACGAGGCTGACCGCCACCGCCGTCACGTCGTCGGTGAGGGCTTCTCGAACCACCTCGGGCGTGACGTATCCGGCGGGGGGCAGCATCCACGAGACCTGCGCTCCCCCGACAGCCGCCGATCGCGCGGCCGCCACCGTGAGGCTCGGAAATTCGGCGGACGAGACGAGCACGGTGCCCCGAAGGGCGTAGATCGCCTGCATGAGCCCGTAGGCCGTCGAAGGCTGCAGCACGACCTGGTCGAGCGGCGCGCCCAGGAGGTCTGCCACAGCGCCGCGGGCCTCGGCCACGTTGTCGACGACGAGGTCGATGCTCGAGCGCCGACCCGATGAGAGAAGCTCCGCATCGGCGGTCGCCTCGGCGAGAACCGAAGGTGCGAGAGGCCCGAACGATGCCCAGTCGAGGTAGCCCGTTTCGTCGCCGAAGGAGTCCGCGTAGGTTTCGAGATCGGTCACGAGAGGCAATTCTCTCACTCTCAGCTGCCGTAACGGCGGTCCCGCTTCGCGAAGTCCCGAACAGCACGCAGAAAATCCACCTCACGCAGGTCGGGGCCGAGCGCTTCGACGAAGGAGAAGCTCGTTGTGAGCCTGTGCCGCCGGCTCAGCTGCCGTAACGGCGGTCCCGCTTCGCGAAGTCCCGAACAGCACGCAGAAAATCCACCTCACGCAGGTCGGGGCCGAGCGCTTCGACGAAGTAGAACTCGCTGTGCGCGCTCTGCCACAGCAGAAAATCGCTGAGCCGTTGTTCGCCCGACGTGCGGATCACGAGATCGGGGTCGGGCAGCCCGCCGGTGTAGAGGTGCTCACCGATCTGCTCGGGGGTCAGGCTTGCCGCGAGCTGCTCGAGCGAACCGCCCTCGCTGTCGTGTTGGGCGATGATGCTGCGGACCGCGTCGACGATCTCGCTGCGGCCCCCGTACCCCACGGCGAGGTTCACGTGGAGGCCGGTATGCGCACGAGTGCGGTCTTCGGACTCGGCCAACACCCTCGCGAGCTCGGGCGGGAGGTTGTCGGAGCGGCCGACGTGCTGGACCCGCCAGTTCGGCTCGCGCGACACCTCGTCGGCGAGCTCGGCGATGATGTCGAGAAGATCTGCGAGCTCGCGAGAATCGCGCTTTCGCAGGTTGTCGTTCGACAACAGGTACAGCGACACGACACCGACGCCGAGGTCATCGCACCAGCGCAGGAATTCGCGCATCTTGGCCGCGCCCGCGCGGTGCCCGTGCGCCGCCGAATCGAACCCGAGCTGGCGAGCCCACCGACGGTTGCCGTCGATCATCATGGCCACGTGGTGAGGGACGAACTGCGGTGTGAGCCGACGACGAAGCCGCTTGATGTAGAGGCGGTAGAGCGGCCCCCTACCCTCGTTGATCCCGTTCGCCGTCACGCCCCTACGCTACCCCCCGACCTGTGGAGTGCATGGGGAACCCCATCGAGTACCCGTGCCGGTATACGGCCGGACGTAAAGTCGAGACGTGACCCGACCCGCCTCTTCTGCTCCCACCGAAGGCGACGGCGCCGAGATGCCCCAACTTCCGCTGATCGACGCGGCGGCAGTGGGTGCGAGCGCCGAGGTCAGGCCGACCTGGCGCGGCTGGATCCACGCGGCGACCTTCCCCGTCGCGATCGTCGCCGGCATCGTCCTGATCGCCGTGGCGCAGGGAGCTCCGGCCAAATGGGCGTCGGTGGTCTTCATGGCCACGTCGCTGCTCTTGTTCGGCAACTCCGCGCTCTATCACCGGTTCGACTGGAAGCCGAAGACGCTCGCGGTGCTCAAGCGCATCGACCACGCGAACATCATGCTGCTCATCGCCGGCACCTACACGCCTCTCTCGGTGCTCGCGCTCCCCACCGACAAGGCGATCATCCTGCTGTCGATCGTCTGGGGAGGCGCCATCCTCGGCATCTTCTTCCGCGTGTTCTGGATCAACGCGCCGCGCTGGTTGTACGTCGCGCTGTATCTCGCCCTCGGATGGGCGGCGGTCGTGTACATGGGAGACCTCTTCGCGGCGAACTTCGCGATGATGGTGCTCGTCGTGATCGGCGGAGTGCTCTATTCGGGCGGCGCGGTGGTCTACGCGCTCAAACGGCCGAACCCCTGGCCCGGACACTTCGGGTTCCACGAGATCTTCCACGTGTGCACGGTTCTGGCGTTCCTCTGCCACTGGACGGCGTCGCTGCTCATCGTGCTCCACCCCGCCTTCCACGCCGGGTGAACGTGACGGCGGTGTCAGCGCCGCGCGGGGTCGTCGCCCGGGTCGATGTCTTGATCGTCGATGTCGGACGCGTTCTCGGAGGCCTTCGCCTGAGCCTCGGCAGCATCCAGTTCTTCGTTCACCGCTTGGCGGTAGTTTCCCCGGCGGATGCGACGCAGCATGTCCCAGACGAGCACGAAGACCGCGACGGCCACGAAAGCGATCGCCGCGAAGCCCCACGGACCCGGGGTCACGAGCTCGGGCGGCGGAGCCGACGGCTCGGGGGTCGCTACGGCGAGAAAGATCGCGGCGTACATCACACATCCTCGTTCTGCGCGGAAGCGCTTAGCCTGGAGTCTCAGCCTAGATCCGACCCGAGGTACCGATGACCCAGCAGATGCTCGATGAGCGCTATGGCCGACGGCACTCCACGCGGCGCCGCGTGATCGGCTGGACGATCGTCGGCGCGCTCGCTCTCGGGCTCATCGGCTGGGTCGGATGGGGCGTGGTGGCGCGTTCCGCCGTCGAAGTCGGTGTCGACCTCACCGCCTTCGACGTTCCCGACGAGCACACCACTTCGGTGTCGTTCCAGATCACCTCCCCCCCGGGCAGCACCGTCGCCTGCGCCCTGGAGGCGCAGGACGAAGAACACGGCATCGTGGGCTGGCGCGTCGTCGAGTACCCCGCCGTCGATGCGCACGCGCGGGCGTTCACCGAGCGGATTCCTACGGTCGGCCTGGCCACGACAGGTTTGGTGAACAGCTGCTGGGTCACGTAAACTCAGTCGAAACGTTCGATCTACGCCCTGGCCGATGCCGGGGCGTTTCGACTTGTCGGCGTCTTTTCGCCGCCCGCCCACCATTGAAGGAGACCGACGTGTCCAACGACGCCCCGGTGACGTTCCTCACGCAAGACGCCTACGACCGCCTCGTCGGTGAGCTCGACCGCCTCTCGACGACGGGCCGTGAAGAGATCGCGAAGCGCATCGAGTCGGCGCGCGAAGAGGGCGACTTGAAAGAGAACGGCGGCTACCACGCCGCCAAGGACGAGCAGGGAAAGCAGGAGGCACGCATTCGCACCCTGCAGTTCCTGCTGAAGAACGCCACGGTCGGCGAAGCGCCTGAGAGCCACGGCGTCGTCGAGCCCGGAACGATCGTCACCGCGGTCGTCGCGGGTGGCGAAGAGCGGTTCCTCTTGGGCAACCGTGAGATCGCCGTCGACTCCGAGCTCGACGTCTACAGCGAAGCGTCTCCTCTCGGAGCCGCGATCCTCGGCCAGCGCGAGGGAGCGAACGTCTCTTACACGGCGCCCAACGGTCGCGAGATCCCCGTCGAGGTCGTCAAGGTCGAGACCTACTCGGGCGAGTAGGCCGCCGCCGCGACGAAGGGGCTTCAGTCGCGCGTGACGGTCGCGACGAACCCGGCCTCTTCGAGCGTGCTGATGACGAGACCACGGTGGTCTTCGCCGCGCGTTTCGACGCTCAGCTGCAGCACGACGTCGCTGATCTGCATGCCCTGACCGTGACGGGTGTGCATCACCTCTACGACGTTGGCCCCCACCTGGGCGAGCAGCTCTGACACCCGCGCCAGCTGGCCCGGGCGGTCGGGCAGCGGAATACGCAGGGTCATGTAGCGACCGGATGCTGCGAGGCCGTGCGCGACGACGCGTTGCAGCAGCAGCGGGTCGATGTTGCCGCCGGACAGGATCGACACGGTGGGGCCGGCCGCAGTGACCTTGCCGGCGAGGATCGCCGCCACCCCGACCGCGCCCGCGGGTTCGACGACCTGTTTGGCGCGCTCGAGCAGCACGAGGAGGGCTCGTGCGATGTCGTCTTCGGTGACGGTCACGACGTCGTCGAGGTGCTTGCTGATCAGCTCGAAGGGAAGGTTGCCGGGCCGCGCGACCGCGATTCCGTCGGCGATCGTCGGCCAGGTCTCGACCTGGAGGGGGCGCCCGGCGGCGAGAGAGGCGGGGTAAGCGGCCGAGTTCTCGGCCTGCACCCCGATCACGCGCACCGTGCGACCCTCGGCGGCGGCGCGCGCCTTGACCGCGGCGGCGACGCCCGCCGCGAGACCCCCTCCGCCGATGCCGACGATGACGGTGTCGAGATCGGGGAGGTCGTCCATCAGCTCGAGGCCGAGCGTTCCCTGACCCACGACGATGTCGCGGTGATCGAAGGGGTGGATCAGCACGGCACCGGTCTTCTCGGCGAACTCGGCCGCGAGCTGCAACGGGGTCTCGACCGTGTCGCCCTGCAGGATCACCTCGGCACCGTAGCCTCGGGTGGCCAGGAGCTTCGGCAACGGGACTCCGAGTGGCATGAAGATCGTGGCGGGGATGCCGAGCTGCTGAGCCGCCAGCGACACGCCCTGCGCGTGGTTCCCCGCGGAGGCCGCGACGACGCCCCGCGACCGCTCCTCATCGGTGAGCCGTGACAACCGGTAGGTGGCCCCGCGGATCTTGAACGACCCCGTGCGCTGCAGGTTCTCGAGCTTCAGGTGCACCGGTACGTGCAACAGATCGCTCAGGTGCTGGGATTGGTCGAGGAATGTGCGCGTGATGATGCCGCGCAGCGATTCGGCCGCGTCTTCGAACTCGGCCAGTGTCGGGTCGGTCATGCCTTTTTTCTCTCTTTGCGCGGCACGGTGCTCCAGATCAGGTTCGCCGGGGGCGATGACTCCCCCGTCGACTTCCACGCGTGCGACGAGAGATACACCGCGACGACGTTCACGAACGCCGCGAGCGGCACCGCGAACAGCGCACCCGGTATGCCGCCCACCATGGCACCGCCCGCAACCACGAGGACGACGGCGAGCGGGTGCACCTTGACGGCGGAGCCCATGAGGATGGGCTGCAGGATGTGGCTCTCGATCTGCTGCACGGCGAGGACGACGATCAGCATCCACAGTGCGATCCACGGACCGTTGTAGACAAGGGCGATGAAGACGGCCACCGCGCCGGTCACCACGGCACCGACGAAGGGCACGAACGCCCCCAGGAAGACGAGCACGGCGATGGGGATGGCCAGCGGAACACCGAGGAAGAACGCCCCGACGCCGATTCCGACCGCGTCGATCGTCGCGACGAGAAGTTGGGTGCGCGCATAGGTCACGACGGTGCGCCAGCCTGCGCGCCCGGCACCGTCGACCGCCGGTCGTGCGGCTTTCGGGAACAGGCGGGTGGTCCAGCGCCAGATGCCGCCGCCGTCGGCGAGGATGCAGAGGAGGATGAAGAGCGTGAGCAACAGGCCGGTCGCGACGTGCCCGACCGTGCTGCCCACCGCCAGCGCACCCGACAGCAACACCTCGGCCTGCTGCTGAGCGAACTCGAGACCCTGCGACAGCCCGTCGTCGATCTGCGTACCGGTCAGGTGCAACGGTCCGTCGATCAGGAACTGGCGGAACTGCCCGGCCGACGCGACGGTGCGATCGCGTACCGATCCCCACTCCCGCGTGATCTGCCAGACGGCGAGCCACATCAGACCGCCGACGATCGCGATCGTACCGAGCACGGTGATCACGATGGCGAGCCACCGCGGCCAACGGTGGCGCAGCATCGCGCTGAAGGCGGGCCAGGTGAGGGCGGCGATGAGGATGGCGATGAGGAGCGGGATGACCAGGAGCTTCAGCTGGATCACGAGCCAGATCACGACACCGATCGCGGCGGCGAGTACGAGGAACCGCCACGCGTACGCGGTCGCGATGCGCAGCCCGTTCGGAACGACCTCGGGGGTGTCGATCGAGACCGTGCGACGACGTAGCGCGTCGAAGAACGAACCGCGTGATTCGGGGGCGGGATCGCTCATCCACTCAGTCTAGGCTCGGCGCATTCCGCGAAGCGCATGGCCGCGGCGCTGTCGGTGGCCGTCGTTAGGCTGACGCCGTGAGAGACACACTCAGCCGCGCCGAAGCCCGGCGGATCGCCCTCGCCGCGCAAGGGTTCGCCCGCCCCAGACCCGAGGCCGTCGGCACGCGTCAGCTCAACGGTGCTCTCGCCCGCATGGCGACGCTGCAGATCGACTCGGTCAACGTCTTCGCCCGGTCGCACTACATGCCGCTGTTCTCTCGCCTCGGCGCCTACGACACCGCCCTCCTCGATCGACTCCTGTTCGCCCGCAAACCTCCCTACGTCGAGTTCTGGGCTCACGTCGCCGCGTTCATTCCCGCCGACGACTGGGCGCTGTTCCGCTTCCGCATGGATGACCATCGCGAGAAGTACGCGCGACCGGATGGGTGGGTGAGCACCCATGCCGAGATCGTCGACTGGGTGCGCGCTGAACTGGCATCTCGCGGCCCCCTCCGCCCCGCGCAGATCGAACACGACGCCGCACAGGGGCAGCGGGGCCCCTGGTGGGGGTGGAACGACGTAAAGCTCGCTCTGGAGTACCTCTGGTTGCTCGGCGAGGTGGCGATCGCGGGGCGACGCGGGTTCGAGCGTCGCTACGCCCTCGCAGAGCAGGTGATCCCGGCCGCCGTTCTGGCGGCCCCGGTCGACCGACCCGACGCCATCCGCGAGCTCATTCGTCGGGCAGCGCGTGCATACGGGGTGGCCACAGCATCCGACCTCGCCGATTACTGGCGCATCCGCGACCGCCGCGCGGTGCTGGCGGCTCTCGACGACCTCACGGCGTCGGGTGAGGTGCAGCCGGTGGCGGTCGAGGGGTGGCAGATCGGCGGCCGCCCGGCGAAAGCCTGGCTTCACCGAGACGCGGTTCTCCCCCGTCGCATCGGCGGCGCGGCGATCCTGACGCCCTTCGACCCCGTCGTCTGGTTCCGCGATCGCGCAGAGCGCTTATTCGACTTCGAGTACCGCATCGAGATCTACACGCCGTCGCCGCAGCGTCGTTTCGGCTACTACTCGCTGCCCGTCCTGGTCGGTGACGACGTGGTCGCCCGCGTCGATCTCAAAGCGGATCGCGCGACGCAGACGCTGCTCGTGCAGTCCGCGTGGTGGGAGCGCCGACGGCCTGACGATGCGGCCGAGCGGGTGTCCGCCGAACTACGCCTCGCCGCGTCGTGGCAGGGCCTCGAGCACATCTCGCTCTC
Source organism: Microbacterium shimangi (assembly GCF_043556445.1). Lineage (NCBI taxonomy): Bacteria > Bacillati > Actinomycetota > Actinomycetes > Micrococcales > Microbacteriaceae > Microbacterium > Microbacterium shimangi. Next base: position 217,183 of record NZ_JBIGII010000004.1, on the reverse strand, counting down.
GCGATGGGGTGACGCGACAGACGATCTCGCCCGGACGATGCCGGGCGCGACCCGCCACGACCGCCTCACGACCGCAGAACCCGGCGCAGCCGAGCCGGAGCCCGACGCACTGATGAGCTAGCGGCTCAGAACTGCACGCGGGGCGGCTCGGAGATGGCGGCGCCGTCGACGACCTCGAAGAACTCGCGCTCGGAGAAACCGAGACGGCGGGCGAAGAGGTTGTTGGGGAAGACCTTGACCTTGGTGTTGAGTTCGCGCACGCCGCCGTTGTAGAACCGGCGCGAGGCCTGGATCTTGTCTTCGGTGTCGACGATCGACTGCTGAAGGTGCAAGAAGTTCTGACTCGCCTGCAGCTGGGGGTAAGCCTCGGCTACGGCGAAGATCGACTTCAGCGCCTGCTGCATGTGACCCTCGGCCACTCCGGCTTCGGCGGGCCCGCCCGCAGAGAGCGTTTCGGCTCGCGCACGCGTCACGTTCTCGAACACCGCCTTCTCGTGAGCGGCGTACCCCTTCACCGCCTCGATGAGGTTGGGGAGAAGATCGGCGCGTCGCTTCAGCTGCACAGTGATATCGCTCCACGCCTCATCGACGCGGACGTTCAACTGCACCAGCGAGTTATAGGTCGCCCAGAGGTAAATGCCGCCGATCACCACGATGGCGACGACGATCAAGACGGGGATCAGCCATTCCCACATTGCCGGGTTCTCCGTTCGACGATTTTCCTCATCCTAGCCGCGGGCGGCGGCCGCGAAGACCCCGCGATACGCCTCTCAGCCGTTACTCACCGAGCACGTGCGCGAGGTAGGGATTCGCGAAGAGCCGATCGGGGTCCAAACGCTCGCGTACGGCCGCGAAATCCTCGAACCGCGGATACAGGCGCCGCAGCTCGTCGCTACCGAGGGAATGCTCTTTGCCCCAGTGCGGACGCCCGTCGTATTCGCGCATGATCTCTTCGACCGCGTCGAAGTATTCGGTCGGATCTTCCCTCCAGTAGCGGTGCACGGCAATGTAGCCGGTCTGCCGCCCCGCCGCCGTCGAGAGCCAGAGGTCGTCGGCCGCGGCGACGCGCACCTCGATCGGGAACGAGATGCGCCACCCCCGCTCCTCGATCACGGCGCGCACGGCGGCGAACGCTCGCGGCAGGTCATCGAGCGCCACGGCGTACTCCATCTCGCGGAAGCGCACGGTGCGCGCCTGCGTGAACACGCGATGCGACCGGTCGACGTATTCGCGGTTCCCCATCAACGCGCTCGCGATACGCGCCACCGGGGGCACCGTTCCCGGCGCCACCGTGCCGACGGCGCACGTCGCTCGGTACACACCGTTGGCCAGCAGCGTGTCGTCGACCCATCGCCGGACGAGCGGGAGAGGACGCAGGGGGCTACCGCCGTCGAGCCGGGCGTTGGTCTTCGTGACGGCTCCGTCGGTGTGCGGAAACCAATAGAACTCGAAGTGGTCGACGTCTGCGACGCGCTCGGAGAAGGCGCCGGTGACATCGCCCAGCGGCTCCAGACTCTCGGTCGCGGCGAGCACGAACGCCGGCACGCACTGCAGGGTGACGTCGACGAGAATCCCCAGAGCCCCCAGACCCAGCGCGACCGCGGGGCGCAATCCGCTCTCGTGCTCGTCGTCGATCCGAAGCAGGTCGCCGGCGCCGGTCACGATCGTGGCCCCGACCACCTGGGTCGAGAGCCCCCCGAAGCGCAGCCCGGTGCCGTGAGTGCCGGTCGAGATCGCGCCCGCGATCGTCTGCCGATCGATGTCTCCGAGGTTCGGCATCGCCAGCCCGAACGGGGCCAGCAGCCCGGGGATCTCGTACAGGCGAGTACCCGCACGCAGACGGACGCGCTGCCGTTCCCTGTCGACCTCGACGAGACCACGCAGATCTCGCAGGTCGAGCATGATCCCGGCCGCGACCGCGATGCCCGAGAAGCTGTGGCCCGCGCCGACGGCCTTGACCGTGAGGGAGCGAGCGGATGCTGCCGCCACCGCGCGTCGCACCGCACCCTCGTCTGCGGGGAACTCGATGCGACGAGGGCGCACTTTCTGCGACCGACCCCAGTTGCGCCACGTGCCGCCCGGGCGGGTCACAGAAAGGCCTTCCCCTCGCCGCGGTAGGTGGGACTTTCGTCGACGATCCGGCCGTCCTCGACGAGGAGATACCGGTCGACACGCTCGGCGAGCTCCCCGCTCTTGGCGTGACGGAACCAGACCCGATCGCCGACACGGAGGCCACGCGCGGCGATTCCGCGCAGCGGCGTCTGCACCTCCCCCGCACCCTCTCGGGCGAGCAAGCTCAGCTTCTCGGGCCAGACCGCCAGCGGCTGCCGCGACGCGACGGGCGGCCCCGAGGCGATCCAGCCGCCGCCGAGCACCGTGGCGATGTCGGGCTGGGGCTTGCGGACGACTTCGAGCGAGAACGCGGCGGCCGGAGCCGGATGGAACGAGCGGTATCCGTCGAAGAGATGTCCGGCGAGCAGTCCGCTGCCGGCGGTGAGCTCGGTGACGACCGCGTCGGCGGCGGTGCGCTCGAGCGAGCCGGTGCCGCCGCCGTTCACGAACTCGAGCGGCGCCACCGCGCGTACGCCGTCGACGATGGCGGCGCGGCGGTCGGTCAATTCCGCGACGGAACGCCGCTGCATCCATCGGATGACGGGGTCGCTCAGCCCGGTCGCGTCACCCTGCCCGGCGATCTGCGCTTCGTACATCATCAGTCCGACCAGGGCGAAGCCCGGTCGCTCGGCGACGCGGCGGGCGAGAGCGACGACCTCCGCGGGGTCGTGCACCGGCGATCGCCGAACGCCGACGTGACCGAGAACGACCGACCGCCACGATGCGTCCGCGTCGATCGCGACCCGGACCCGGGCCCGTCCCTTCGGGGGCGCTATCGCGTCGACGAGGTCGAGCTGAGCCGGATCGTCGATCATCAGGGTCACCCGGGCGGTTGCCCGGTCGTCGGTGACCAACTCCGCGAGGGCGTCGCGGTCGACCGTGGGGTATCCGACGACGATGTCGTCGTGGTCTGCCGCGAGCCACAGTGCTTCAGGAAGGGTGAACGCGAGGATGCCCCGGTACCCCGGGAGAGCTAACACCGCGTCGAGCACCGACCGCACCCGCACCGACTTGCTGGCCACCCGGATCGGCACACCGGCCGAGCGCACCAGCAGGTCGGCGGCGTTGTAGCGGAGCGCAGGGAGGTGGATCGTCGCCACCGGTCCGCTCACCGCCGACACGGCACGGGTGAGCTCGGGCCACAGCTCACGGCCCGGAGGGTGCGCTCCCGCGCGAGAGATCAGATCGATCGGCACCGCGGGTGCCTCCCTCTGCGCATCGCCCCAGCCTAGGACCCGGCGCTGAAGCTGTCTCGGCTCGTCTGTCAGGACGCGACGGGTAGCGAGAACGTGAACCGCGCGCCCTCGCCCTTCCGCCCGGCAGCCGACACGACGCCGCCGTGGAGCGCGACGATCCGCGCTACGGACGCCAAGCCGAGCCCGGTGCCGGGAAACTCGTCGACGGAGTGCAGTCGGGTCAGCGGACGGAACAGGCTGTCGGGGTCGGTGGTCTCGAATCCGTCGCCGTTGTCGCTCATCTCGAAAGTCTGGAACGGCCCGCCCGCGCCGATCGCGCTGAGCCGGATCACGGCGGCGTCGTTCTTCGACGTGTACTTCACCGCGTTGTCGAACAGGTTGCTGAGCAGGAGGTGCACGAGCGCGGGGTCGGCCGACACGCGGAGACCCGGTTCGATGTCGATCGCGATGTCGCGCCCTCGGTTCTGCACGAGAAGGTCCGACGCGATCCCCTCGCCCACCTCGCTGAGATCGAGGGTCTCGAGCCGCAGGGGTTCGGAGGTCACCCGGTAGATCGACAGCATCCGGTCGATCTGCGCTGACATGCGCTGCCCGGCTCCCAGCGCCGAGTGCGCATAAGCTGCGGCGCTCGAGACGTCTGTCGCGGTGCCGTCGGCGACCAGTTCGGAGAAACCCATCATGGCGCCGAGCGGACCTCGGAGGTCGTGCACCAGTGAGTGCATGGCGGCGTCGAGCTCATCGGCACGGGCGGCCTGCTGATCGCGTTCCGCGCTGCGCCGGGCGATCGCTCCGCGAAGCTCGAGGTTCTCAAGAGCCACCGCGGTGCTGTTGGCGAGCACCTCGAGCTGGCGCACCACCTCGGGGTCGGGAACGTGCGTGTCGGCCCAGTACGCCCCGAGGGCGCCGATCGGGTCGGAAGAGCGGATGGGGGCCATGCAGAGGCTGGTGACGAACGTCGGCCGATAGGCATCGTGGGGCACGCGAGGATCGGAGTAGATGTCGGCGATGACCACCGTCTCCTGGTGCAGCATCGCCCATCCGCTCACGCACGCGGTGAGCGGGAAGCGATTGCCCTTCCAGAGCGGGGTGATCGCGTTCTCATCGGCGTAGAAACACTGATCGTCTTCGCGGAGAACGAACGAGGCACCGTCGGCGCCGGTGAGCGCACGCACCGCGGCGGCGACGATCTCGGTCACCTGCGCGAGGCTCGCCGCGCTGGACAAGCGGTCGACGGTCTCGGTGAGAACGAAGATCTGATTGCCTGCGGTCGGGTTCATGACGGCCATCGTTGCCCCCAAAGCAACTCGGATACGTGCGGATAGACTACCGGACCCCCGCACGACAACGGTCGGAACCTGCCCGAGTGCCTCCCCGATCGACGACCCGCCGCCGTACGCTGGTGCGGGGCGCGAGTGCGCACCGTCGTCGGACCAGGAGGACCCCATGGCCGTATTCTCGAGAGGCTTCGGCGCCCGCAGGCGCGAATCCGATCCGAACCTCCCCCCGGGCCAGTACCTCACCGAGGATTTTCCCGTTCTCTCGGCGGGTCCCACGCCCCGCATCGACACCGCGGACTGGAGCTTCAGCATCCGGACGGAGAAGAACACGTCGACGACGTGGTCGTGGGAGCAGCTCCACTCGCTGCCCATCGAGAGTATCGACACCGACATCCACTGCGTGACGCGGTGGTCGAAGTTCGGCACGTCGTGGCGGGGGGTGTCGCTCGACACGCTCTTCGCCGATGTCGACACCGACTACGCCTACGCGATGGCGCACTCCTACGGCGGCTACACGACGAACATCGCGATGGCCGACCTTCTCGGCGGCAAGGCCTGGGTTGCCTTCGAGTTCGGCGGCGAACCGTTGGCTCCCGAGCACGGCGGACCCGCCCGACTCCTCGTGCCGCACCTGTACTTCTGGAAGAGCGCCAAGTGGGTGAACGGCCTGGTGATGCAGAAACGCGACGAACCGGGCTTCTGGGAGCAGAACGGGTACAACCTCCACGGTGACCCCTGGACCGAGGAGCGGTATTGGTGACCGTGGGCGGCTGGCTGCCCGCGACCCTCGCCGCTGTCGAACCGTCGACCCCCACCGCTCGCGTTCTGCGACTGGCGGTACCGGGATGGACGGGAAACCTGCCCGGGCAGCACCTCGACCTGCGCCTGACCGCCGAAGACGGCTATCAGGCCGTGCGTTCGTACTCGATCGCGTCGTTCGGACCGGGTGAACACGTCGAGCTCGGGGTCGATGAGGTTCCCGACGGCGAAGTGTCGCCCTACCTCGTGCTCGACGCGCGGCCCGGCGATGCCCTCGAAGTGAAGGGACCCCTCGGGGCCTACTTCGTGTGGCACGACGACGATCCCACCCCGGTGCAGCTCATCGCCGGTGGCTCGGGCATCGTGCCGCTCATCGCCATGGCTCGGGCCCGCGCGCGATCGGGATCGTCGGCGCCGTTCCGCCTGCTCTACTCGGTGCGTCGGCCCGCTGACGCGATGTACCGCGATGAGATCGCCTCTCTCGGCCCGGACATCGACGTCAGCTGGGCGTACACCCGCGAGGCTCCCGAGGGGTGGAGCGGCCCCGTCGGGAGGGTGAGCCGTGAACTGCTGCAGGATGCTGCGTGGTCGCCGACCGAAAAGCCCGCGGTCTTCGTCTGCGGCCCGACCGGCTTCGTCGAAACGGTGGCCACGGCGCTGGTCGCGCTCGGCCACGACCCCGCGCGCGTGCGCACCGAGCGATTCGGAGGTTGACCATGGTCAGAGCAGTCACACCCGGCGACAACGTGGAGAGCGTGGTCGTCGACGGCAATGCCGTCGCCGGGCTCTTCTCCGATCTGCAGCATTCCGACGCGACGCTCATCGAGCTGACCTGCGGGTCGTGCGACCGACACAGCGTGCTGGCAGAGGCGCTCGTCGAGCTCGACGACGTGGGCGCGATCGTCCGCTGCCGTGCGTGCACGCACACCATGCTGACGTTGCTCCGGCGCCCCGACGGCCTCACGCTCCGCATCGGCCGATTCGAGATGGGCTTTCCGCGCACCACCGAGTGACGCAGCGGAGTGCCCGGATCGACCCTCACCGTCGAGACATCGCCGTGGGTAACGGGCGCCGGGGTCAGCTATCAGTGGTTCCGCGACGCTCATCCGATCCCTGGAGCGACCGGCAAAACGTACAAAACGTCATGGGCGGACTTCCTTCCGAATTCCGCGCTCATAAGCTCCTCTCGCGCTTGGTGAACGATGAGATGGGTGGGTCTTGGGCGCTCCGACTCCGGAGGGATCAGCAGCGCCGAACGCTGGGTGACCGTCGGACGGTACCGGCGGGCCTGCAGAACAGCAGGCACAACCCGCCGCCCGTCCGACCGTCCTCCTGGATATTGTTCCCGGGTGAGCCTTCTCCGCAGACTGCGCCGCCCGCCCGCCGCCACACCAACCGCTTGGAGCGACCAGCACGCCGCTGACGTCTTCGCGTACGAGATGCTCGCGCTCCGCGAGCTCGAGCAAGATGCGATGCTGTGGCAGACGCCGGCTCTCGCTCTCGCCGCGCAAGCCTTCCTGCTCACTATCGCGCTGAACCCTGAGGTGACCGTGTGGGGCCAGCTGATCGCCGCCTCGCTGGGGATCGTCATCGCAGCCGTCTCGATGCAACTCATGGCGAAGCACCGACAGCTCGCCGCGATCGATAGGACACTGCTGGCGCAGCTCGAAGTCCGGCTCGGAATTCCCGCTATCAGCAGCCGCCGCTTCGCCCCCCGTCGCGGCGATGAGGCACCCGCATCAACGTGGTGGCGCCGGCTCCCGTCATACGTGCTCTGGCAGTTCGCGCTCGGGACGTTCGTTATCGCGAACGCCGCCGCAGTCGTGCTCGCCTTCGTTCCCTAGGGGGGCGCGAAGGAATAGCAGGCCGAGTTGGCGCTCGACGAGCTGGCTGCCACAGGATCGCCCAGGTGACGCGGAAGCACTACGCGGAGCCGCTCGCCATCGGCCCCGATGCGACTTCAGCACTGTCGGAGTTCGACGAAAACAGCGAGTAAACAGCGAGAAGCCCCCTCCGACCCCATGTCGGAGGGGGCTTCTCGGTTCAACTGATACCTGGTCAGAGGCTGGTTCGGGAGTGCCCCCGGTGGGACTCGAACCCACACTGAAGCGATTTTAAGTCGCCTGCCTCTGCCATTGGGCTACGAGGGCCGAACCCGAACCCACCGTAGCGGGCCGCCCGGGCTCTGACGACGGCTCAGCCGGCAGCGACCTTCTCGGGCTCGGCCTTCTTCTCGATCGGCTTGGCGTCATCGGTCGGCGCCGCCTGCGGAGGCTTCGGACGTGCGGCGAACTCCTCGAACACGGCGCGGGGCGTCTGCACGGCCTCGAGGCTGACGATGTCGCGCCCGAGGAAGAAGTTGTTGACCCACCCCATGACCACGCGAACCTTGCGCTCCCATGACGGCATGGCCAGACCGTGGTAACCGCGGTGGGCGAACCAGGCGACGACTCCCTTGAGGGCGATGTTGCCCGACTGGAACACGCCGTTGTACAGACCGAGACCGGCGACGGCACCCAGGTTCTTGTGGACGTAGTTCTTGGGGACCTCACCGCGGATGACCGCGGCGAGGTTCTTCGCCAGCAGCTTTCCCTGGCGGACCGCGTGCTGGGCGTTGGGAACGCAGAACCCACCCACGCCACCGCCCGAGAGGTCGGGCACGGCAGAGACGTCACCGGCAGCCCATGCGCCCTCGACGATGTCTTCGTCGGTGCCGACGCGCAGGTCGGGCCGGGTGCGGATGCGCCCGCGCTCTTCGACGGGGAGGTCTCCGCCGCGGACGACCGTGGGGTTGGCCATGACGCCGGCGGTCCAGACGATGAGGTCGGTCGGGATCGACTCTCCGGTCGAGAGCTGCACGATGCCGTCGACGGCGCTCTTCAGCTGGGTGTCGAGGTGCACCAGCGCCCCGCGCTTGGCGAGGTCTTTCAGCACCCACTCGCTCGTCTTGAGCGATACCTCGGGCATGATGCGGCCCATGGCCTCGATCAGGTGGAAGTGGGTCTCGTCGAACGAGAGCTGCGGGTAGTTCTTCAGCAGCGCCGACGCCATCGAGCGCAGCTCGGCGAAGACCTCGATACCGGCGAATCCGCCACCGACGACGACGACCGTGAGCAGACGCTCGCGCTCGGGTCCGGCGGGGAGCACCGACGCGCGGTCGAAGTTCGACATCAACCGGTCGCGCACCGCGACGGCCTCTTCGATGGTCTTGAGGCCGATCGCGTTGTCGGCGACTCCCGGGATCGGGAAGGTTCGCGAGACCGCACCCGCGGTGACGACGATCTGGTCGTACTCGTGCTGCCACGGCTCGCCGTCGGCGGGGGTGATCGTGGCGACCTTGTTGGCGTGGTCGATCTTGGTGATCTTCGCGGTGACGACCGTGGTGCGCTTGAGATGCCGGCGCAACGCGACGACGGCGTGGCGCGGCTCGATGGCGCCGGCCGCGACCTCGGGAAGGAAGGGCTGGTAGGTCATGTACGGAAGCGGGTCGACGATCGTGACGTCGGCTTCGCCGCGACGGGTCTGCTTCTCGAGGTGCCACGCGGTGTAGAACCCCGCGTATCCGCCACCGACGATGAGGATCCTGGGAACGGTGTTGGTCACGGTGGAAGAGCTCCTAGATGGGTTTCCGGCTCGGCTCGCGAGATGCGCGCGCCGATCTGATGCGCCGGGCAGCAGCAGTGAGGCCGAGCGCAATCATTATAGCCGCGACGGTACCGGCCATGAGCGGCACCGTGCCGTACCGGACCGTCTCAGCCGTGGGAAGCAACGGTGGCGCCGCGCGCGTCTGTTCCTCGCGCTCGGGGAGCGGCGGCACTTCGACCGGTGCCGCGGTGGGCTCGGGCGCGGGGCCGGCGTCGGCGCGTCGATAGAGGCGGATCCACTCGGCCAGGGTCAGTCCGAGCGGGCTCTCGGTGACAGTGGAGACCTGAGCCGTGACCGCAGCGGAGGCGTTGACAAGCCCGTACCCGTACAGCGGGTCGGGCGTCTCGCCGATGCCGGGCACCGGGCTCGCCGTCTTGATGAGTCGGTTGATGACGTTGTCGGCGTTCATCTCGGGGTGGGCGGAGCGCACGAGGGCGGCGATCCCCGCGACGAGGGGTGCGGCCCCGCTCGTCCCGTTCCAGCTGACGAGCTGCCCGTCGGGTGAGACCCCCAGGAGGCGCTCACTGGGCGCGGCGACGCCGATCGTGATGCCCTGGGTGGATGCTTCTTGGCTCGCGACACCGGCGGGATCCACGCCGCCGACGGTCAGCACGCCCGGGATGGTGGCCGGAGCCCCCACACGGTTGGTGCCGCTCCCCCGGTTGCCGGCGGCGACGATGACGACGACGTCGTTCTCGAAGGCGTAGAGGAACGCGTCGTCCCAGCTGACGTCCCAATCGAGTGTGTTCGTCGTGAGCGAGAGGTTGATCACATCGGCGCCGTTGTCGACGGCCCACCGCATCGCTTCGGCGATCTGCTGGGTGAACGGCACCGTCGTCGTCGCACCGAAGCCGACCGAGATCGACAGCAGCTCCGCTTCGGGGGCCACGCCGATCATTCCTCGACCATCGCCCGTTCCGCGCGCGGCGGCGAGCGAGGCCACCCAGCTGCCGTGGGACTTGTCCACACCCCCGACGGGGGTGCGTCCGTCGGGCGATCCGACGCCCGAGACGTCGGTGCCCCCGGCGACTGCTCCGGAGAATTCGACCGGACCGTTGCCGATCCCGGTGTCGATGATCGCGATGCGGGTTCCGGCGCCGCGCGTGGTGTTCCACGCCTCGCGCACCCCGTACTGATCGAGCCAATATTCGGCCGCGCGCACCTGATCGGTCGGCTCGTCGGCGACCGGCGGGGGCGGCGAGGCCGCGCCCACCAGGGTGCCGGCAAGAGTCATGGCGACGGCGGCCGCGGTCAGCCGCCTCACGCCGCGTTCCCCGGGGTCACGCACACGCACCGATCGGGCGACCAGGTCGAGAGTGCGAGCGCGCGGTCGCCGATGGGGTTGACCCCGGCGCCTGCGGCCAGCGCGTGCCCCGCCAGAGCGTGCAGGCACTTCACACGCGTCGGCATGCCGCCGGCCGAGATGCCCGCGATCTCCTCGGGTTCTCCGTACTGAGCGCGGTCGCTCAGGTAGGCCTCGTGCGCCCGAAGGTACTCGGCACGGACGTCGTCGTCTTCGACGAGGACGTCGGTGAACTCGCGCATGACGTGGTCGGCCTCGAGCACCGACATCGCCGCGGTGGCCGCAGGGTGGGTGAGGTAGTAGAACGTCGGGAAAGGCGAACCGTCGCCTAGGCGCGGAAGCGTGGCGACGACCGTGGGGTTTCCGCAGACGCATCGCGCCGCGACGCCCACGACGCCGCGCGCGGGACGACCGAGCTGCTCGCGGAGAACGTCGAGCTCAGCGTCGGTGACCGGCGGGTAGGGCGGCGTACTCATCCCTCTCAGGGTACCGTGCGGCCCCGCTGTCGCGCGGAGGCCGACGACGCCCGTCAGGGGGCGGGCAGCGCGGTCTGAGCCAGGCCGGCGGTCGTGACGGAGCGGACGAGCTGCGACATCCAATCGGTGCGCGTCTGCTCGACGTCTTCACTGACGGGCGCTTCATCTTGGGGAAGCGCCGAAGCGGGGAGGTCGTTGTCGACGAGGTACACGACCTCGCCGGGTTTCACGTAATACAGCCGTTCCCGCGCCTGCGTGGTGATGTAGGCGGGGTCGGTCCAGCGGTCGCGTTGCGCTTCGAGGTCGGCGACCTCCGACTCGCTCAGCGACACAGCATCCTGAAGCGCCGCGATCTGTTGACGCTGGTCGACGTACGTGCCGACCGTGGGCACGAGCACGAAGACCGCGAGTACGACGAGCCCGAGCATGATCACCATGAAGCCCGAGAACCGGATGCCGCCGAGCCATGCGCGCACGTCGACCCGCGGATCGCCCGCGTCGGGCGTGCGAGAGGGGGGAACCCGGTCGTTCATGGTTCCCCCCTCTCGTCATGCAATGGTGCGTCGAGCGTGCTCAGCCCTTGAAACGCGGGAAGGCGGAGCGGCCGGCGAAGACCGCCGCGTCGCCCAGCTCTTCTTCGATGCGCAGAAGCTGATTGTATTTCGCGACGCGCTCGCTGCGAGCGGGCGCGCCGGTCTTGATCTGGCCGCAGTTCACCGCGACCGCGAGGTCGGCGATGAAGGTGTCTTCGGTCTCACCCGAACGGTGCGACAGCATCGAGCGGTAGCCGTTCTGCGTCGCGACCGAGACGGCGTCGAGCGTCTCGGACAGCGTGCCGATCTGGTTGACCTTGACGAGCAGGGCGTTCGCGACACCCAGGTCGATGCCGCGCTGGAGGCGCTCGGGGTTGGTCACGAACAGGTCGTCGCCGACGAGCTGCACCTTCGAGCCGAGCAGATCGGTCTGCACCTTCCATGCGTCCCAGTCGTCTTCGGCGAGGCCGTCTTCGATGGTGACGATGGGGTAGTTCGCAACCAGGTCGGCGTAGTAGTCGTTCAGCGTCTCGGCCGACCAGGCCTTGCCCTCGACCGTGTAGACGCCGTCGGAGAAGAACTCGGTCGCGGCGACGTCGAGGCCGACGGCGATGTCGGAGCCGGGGGTGTAGCCCGCCTTCTCGATCGCGCGCATGAGGAAGTCGAGACCCTCGCGGTTGCTCGGCAGATCGGGGGCGAAGCCGCCCTCGTCGCCGAGGCCCGTGGCGAAGCCCGCGGCCTTCAGCTCGCCCTTGAGCACGTGGTAGACCTCGGTGCCCCAGCGCAGCGACTCGGAGAACGTCTCGGCACCGATGGGCGCGAGGAAGAACTCCTGGAAGTCGATGCCGTTGTCGGCGTGCGAACCGCCGTTGATGACGTTGAACAGCGGCACGGGGAGGACGTGCGCGTTGGGTCCGCCGAGGTAGCGGAACAGCGGCAGGTCGGCGCTGTCGGCGGCGGCCTTGGCGACGGCGAGGCTGACGCCGAGGATGGCGTTGGCGCCGCTGCGCGACTTGTTCTCGGTGCCGTCGGTCTCGATGAGGATCTCGTCGACGATGCGCTGCTCGCTGGCGTCGACGCCCTCGAGCGCGGGGCCGAGCTCGTCGACGACCGCAGCGACCGCCTTGAGCACGCCTTTGCCGCTGTAGCGGCTCTTGTCGCCGTCGCGGAGTTCGTACGCCTCGAAGGCGCCGGTGGATGCGCCGGACGGAACGGCCGCGCGCTGGACGATGCCGTCGTCGAGCAACACCTCCACCTCGACGGTCGGGTTTCCGCGCGAATCCAGAATCTCGCGCGCGTTGACAGCCTCGATTAGTGCCACGGAGGACTCCCTGTGTGATCTCGGGGTGTGAGGTGGTGCGGAGCGTCGTCGGTCCTCGTCGAGTCTAGTGATGCGCGCGCCGCCGCACCGAGCGACGTCGCGGTGGGATGGAAGGAATCAGGATGCTGCGGACGTCACGAGCGCGATGGCGGTGCCGTCCCACCCCTTGCGGTCGAGGGTCTGCAGGGCGGTCGCGTCGAAGCGCGGGTCGGTGCCCAGCATCTCGAGCGCGGCACGGGTGCCGATGACCATGGGATCGGTCGAATCGGCGTCGGCGACATCTCCCCCGCGGCCGATGTTGTCGAGCACGACGACGGTTCCCGGTCGGCCGAGCCGCGCGGCCCAGTCGAGGTAGAGGGTGTTCGACTGCTTGTCGGCGTCGATGAAGACGAGGTCGAACGGCTCGCCTCCCTCGAGGGTCGGGAGCACGTCGGCGGCGCGCCCCTCGCGCACGTCGACCCGCTCGCTCTCTCCCGCCCGGGCGAGGTTCGCTCGGGCGACGGCGGCGTTCGCGGGCTCGGCTTCGATCGAGATGACGCGCCCGTCGGCGGGCAGACCGCGCACCAGCCAGATCGTCGAGTACCCGCCCAGCGTGCCGATCTCGAGCACGCGGCGAGCACCGCTCAACCGCGCGAGCAGGTGGAGGAGCTTGCCGTTGACGGGCGCCACCTCGATCGCGGGGAGCCCGGCGGCATCCTGATCGGCGACCGCCGCCTCCAGCGCAGGGTCGTGTCCGACGAGGGTTTCGGACAGGTACGCGTCGACCGCGCCGTACGCCTCGGGAGTCAGATCGGCCATGCCGTCAGCCTCGCGGGGCCGCGGTGCGCCGTCAAGCAACGGGCAGTGTGATCGCGGCGCTCGGCGGGTGCGCGTCGGGGTTGCCGTGCACGTCGAGACCCAGCGCGTCCAGGGCGACCGGGAGCAGCGCGTCGGCGGTCCGGCGGTAGCCGAGCGCACTGGGGTGGAACCGGTCGAGGCTGAACATCTCTTCGGGCTCGGAGAGGAACATCGGCCCGACCGTGCGTCGCAGCGAGAACACCGACGCGCCGGCCGCGAGCGCCGCCTCCGCCTGCGCGCTCGCCAGCTGCCGGGACAGCCGCGATGCGAGACTCCGAAGCGGCTGCGGCACGGCCCGGAGAGCGCGCAGGTCTGGGCACGTCGCGACGACGACGGCCGCACCACGGTCGCGAAGGCGCTGGATCGCGTCGGTGAGATGCCCGGTCGAAACGGTCAGCGGAATGCGGTGGGTGACGTCGTTGCCCCCCACGATGATGATCGCGAGGTCGGGGGTGTAGTCGGCGGGGAGGCCGTCGAGCTGCGGCGACAGCGCCGACGATTCCGATCCGACGACGGCCGCGGTGCGAAGGCGCACGGGGCGACGCGTGCGCCGGGCGAGGCTCTTCGCGAGGCGCGCGCCCAGGGTGTCTTTGCGCCGCTCGGCGCCCAGGCCCGCGGCGATCGAGTCGCCGAGGAGGAGGAGTTCGACAGGGGTGCCCTCCAGCGACCGCCGCCACACACGATCCGCGTTCGGGGCCAGCTCGCCCAGGGGCTTGCCGATCCGCCGGCGCGCGACCGCCGCCTGGCGGCGCAACATCTCGCGGAGCGCGACCGCGGTCACCCCGACGCCGGCGACGGACGACGTCACGGCGACGGCCAGACGAGTGGAGCGACCCATGCGACGATTCGACACTGCCCGGGTGAACAGCGTCTGACATCGCCGTATCAGCGGGCTGCGAGACGCGGGATCAGGGTCAGAGATCCGCGAGGGGTTCGACAGCCGGGACCCCGGTGTCACGGATGAGGTACATCCAGGGGAACGCTCGACACCCGACCTCCCACCCGCTCGCTGCGTCGGCCGCTATGGAGGCCCGCCAGAGGACGCGTCGATGTTCCCATTGCGTGTTCGTCTTGACGACCCGGTGCGACAGCATCCCCGCCTCCACCGTGTGCCACCCGGCTCGTCCTGCAAGGGCGAGTTCGGCCATCTCGTCGAACGCCGTGACCGGGCCGATCCATCGCTCGCCGGCGACGTCGGATGGCTCGTATTCGGCGCCACCGAATCGTTGTTGAGCGGCTTGCCGCGTCATCCGGAGCTCAGCCCCGATCAGCGCCCAGCTCGCGCCCCCCGCGCGCGCCGCCGCGACCGAGCGCTGGAGCAGCGCCCGCACTTCGCCTTCGGCGCGGGCGCTGGCAGCAACGAGGGCGAGATGGTCGTCGATGCCGAGATCGTCGACGTCGCCTACCCCGGCGGTCTCCACGACGGCGCGCGCGACGGCATCGGAAAGGTCTGTCACTCGCTCGCGCTCGAGCTCGGAAGCCAGATGGCGGCGGAACCCGCCCGACGCAGCCCTCGCGCGTAGCCCGAGAAGTAGGCACCTGCAACAGCCAACATGACCCCGCCGCCGAGGGCGAAGCCGCCCCAGAAGCCGCCGAAGTCGAGGACGGTGCCGACGAGGAGAAGGGCCGCGCCCACCCCGACCATCGAAAGCGAGAGCGCCGTCAAGGGGGCGAGACGTGGACGAGGTGTCGGTGAGAGAGCCATGGTGTCAACATAACGTTGACACCATGGCTCCGTCAACCTGGAGTTGACATCACGCGAGCGGTTTGACCTCGAGACTTGCTGCGACGTCGCCCGTCCGCACGAAGGCGAATCCGGTGTAGCCGTCGGCGGCGGCGCGTTCGAGGAGGGGCTTCAGGTTCTTCGGCCGCTGTTCCAGGCGCACGCGCGCTCCGTCGGCGATCAGTCCCGCCTTGAGCGCGACGAGTTCGGCGACCGAGACGTCGCGGTCGTGGACCAGGACGATCGCGCGGTCGGCGGCATCCGCATCGCCCTCGAGAAGGTCGACGATCCGCTCGAAGCCGATCGAGAAGCCGACGGCGGGCACGTCCTGACCGAGAAAACGCCCGATCATGCCGTCGTAGCGACCGCCGCCGCCGAGCGAGTAGTCCACGCGGGGGTGCGCGAGTTCGAAGATGGTGCCGGTGTAGTAGCCCATGCCGCGCACGAGGAACGGATCGAAGACGACCGGGATGCTGCGCTCCCCCGGCCGCGCGGCGGCTACGGCGTCGCCGATGCCGACCAGGTGCGCGACGATCTCGTCGGGGATGCCGCCGGGAAGGGCGGTGCGGATGTGCTGGTCGCCGAAGGGCGAGGTGTCGGGGGCGGGTCGGCGCAGGAACTCTCCGAACGCATCCACCGCCGTCGGCGTCGCGCCGCGCTCCGACAGTTCGCGCACGACGCCGTCGGGCCCGATCTTGTCGAGCTTGTCGATCGTGATCAGCACGCGGGGGCGCTCGGCCTCGTCGAAGCCGAAGCTCTGCAGCATCCAGTCGAGTACCCGGCGGTCGTTCACGCGCACGCTGCCGCCCTCGAGACCCAGCGCGTCGAGGGTGTCGAGGGTGGCCGCGATCAGCTCGGCCTCGGCGCGCGCCGTCGCGTCGCCGATGACGTCGATGTCGCACTGCACGAACTGCCGGTAGCGGCCCTTCTGCGGGCGCTCGGCCCGCCAGACCGGTGCGATCTGGACGGCACGGAACACCCCGGGCAGCTCGCCCCGGTGAGTGGCGTAGAAACGCGCCAGCGGCACGGTGAGGTCGTAGCGGAGCCCGAGATCGGTGAGGCTCGCGGGATCGTCGGCCGACGCACGGATCTTGTCAGCGTCGAGCCCCCGGGCGAGCACGTTGAAAGCCAGCTTCTCGTTGTCGCCACCGATGCCGGCGTGCAGTCGCCCGTACTCCTCCATGACCGGAGTCTCGATCTCGTCGAACCCGTGCGCGTGGTAACGCTCACGGATGACGGCGAGCACACGCTCGCGACGGGCCTTCTCGGCGGGGAGGAAGTCGCGCATGCCGCGCGGCGGGTTCACGGTTGCCACGGGTCCATTGTTCCAGGTCGGCTCGCGGAGGCCGGCCGGGACGCAGCGACGGGCTCAGAGCCCGGCTGGCGCTTCTGCCTCGGCGGCCCGGACGTCGGCCTGCAGCGTCCGCAGTCGTTCGCGCAGGGCGCGCTCGGCGTCCCACCCGTGCTCGCGGCCCTCGGCGACCAGCGCGAGCAGCGCGTCGCCGAGGTCGGCCTCGGACCGGGGTCGAGAATCTGTGGGGCGTTCGAGCATCGGCGCGTCGCGCGGAGTCTCAGGCGCGCCGCCGATTCTCGCGGCACCGACTCCGACCTGGGCGGCGCGACCGAGTAGCTTCTGGGCGAGGGCGAGCGACGGCATGTGGGCGGATACGCCGTCGAGCACGCTCGTGCGCTCGCGCTTCTCGGCGGCTTTCGCCGCGTTCCAGTGCACGAGCACCTCTTCGGGGGTGTTCGCCGTCGCGCCGGCGAAGACGTGGGGGTGCCGGCGCACCATCTTCTCGGTCAGCACGCGCGCCACGTCGTCGATGTCGAAGGGGTCGTCGGCGTCGCGCGACGCGATCTCGGCATGGAACAGCACCTGCCAGAGCAGATCGCCGAGCTCTTCGCGCAGCTCAGCGCGGTCGCCGGTCTCGACCGCCTCGATCACCTCGGCACTCTCTTCGACCAGGTACGGCACGAGCGCGCGGTGATCGATCTCCTGCGACCAGACGCAGCGGTCGCGGACGGCACGCATCGTTTCGGCCGCCTCGCGAAGCGGATCTCGACTGCTCATGCGGCGCTCTCTTTCGCTCGGATGCTGCGGTACGCCCGCGCACGGCTCGACACCAATACGGCGGCCAAGACCACCGAGACGGCCGATCCCGCGAGAACCCCGAGTGTCGCCTGGTCGCGCAGCACCGGAGTCGTCGCGAAGGCGAGTTCGGAAAGCAGCAGCGACACCGTGAACCCGATGCCGCCGAGGGCGCCCGCGGCGACCAGATCGGCGATCGGGAGCGGCGGGGCGTCGGTGCGGGCCACCCGCTGGGCGACCCAACCGAAGACAGTGATGCCGATGATCTTCCCCACGGGGAGCGCGACGAGCACACCCCAGAACGCCGGTGACAACTCGCTCGGCGCGACGGCCGGAATGACCACGAGCGCGGCGGCGAAGGCGAACAGCGGCAGAATGACGGCGTTCACCCACGGTTCGAGGGCGTGCCTGACGCGGAGCGCGGGTCGCTGCATCATGATGAGCCCGAGCGCGACGCCCGCGATCGTCGCGTGCACGCCCGAGAGGTAGACGGCGACCCAGGCGGCGATCCCGACGACGACCAGGGCGATGAGCACCAGGATTCTCGCACGGGTGCCGAGCAGACGACTGAGCAGGCCGAACAGACCGACGAGCACCGCGCCCGCGATCATCATTCCGAAGTCGACGTCGGTCGTGAAGAGCACGGCGATGAAGATGATGCCGACGACGTCGTCGAGGATCGCGAGTGCGAGGAGGAAGATCCGCACCGCAGACGGGAGACCCCGCCCGAATACCGCGAGCACCCCGAGCGCGAACGCGATGTCGGTGGCCGTGGGAATGGGCCATCCCCGCGCAGCATCCGATCCGCCCGTGATGACGGCATAGATCACGATCGGCACGACCACGCCGCCCGCGGCGGCGATCGCGGGCTGTATGGCCTTGCGCGGACTGTCGAGCTGGCCGGCGGTGAGTTCGTATTTGAGCTCGACGGCCACCACGAAGAAGAAAACGGCGAGCAGTCCGTCGGCGATCCAGTGATCGATCGACAGGTCGAAGACCCCGGGGATGCCGAGGTGCAGGCCCATGAAGGCCTCGACCCCCGGCCCGAGCGGGGTGTTCGCGACGATGAGGCCCACGGCCGCCGCGATGAGCAGCACGACAGCGGGAAAGCGGGCGGAGCGGAGCAGATTCATGAGGGGTTTCCGTTCGACGAACGTTTCCACCGCGGCGTGTGCGCGGTGAGCCGACCAGACTTCCCGGCACTCCTGCGCACAGTTTACCCGGGCGCCCCCGTGTCAACGGCGTCACCCGGCGGCGCTAGCGTGGAGGGATGCGCGAACTGACCCACACGGAGGCCATCGATCTGGTCGGCCGATTCGAAGCGGGCCAAGAGATCCCCGAGCAGATGCGCGCCGACGTGCGCCTGCTCGGCTCGCTCCTCGGCCGAGTGCTACGAGAGAGCGGCTCACCCGGCCTGTACGAAGACGTCGAGAACCTGCGAACGGCGACGATCCACGCCTACACCGACGAGACCCCCGAGGCTTTCGAGCGTGCCGCGGCGATCGCCGACGGGTTCACAATCGAACGCGCCGACGAAGTCGCCCGTGCGTTCACGGCGTACTTCCACCTCGTGAACCTGGCCGAGGAGCACCAGCGCGTGCGCGCTCTGCGCGAGCGCGACGGCCGCCCCGGCAGGTCGGCCACCGACTCCATCGCGGGCGCGTTCGCGCAGCTGTCGACCGAGGTCGGTGAAGAGACTGCGCTGCACCGTCTGCAGGCACTCCGCTTCCACCCCGTGTTCACCGCGCACCCCACCGAGGCACGTCGCCGCGCGATCTCGAGCAGCATCCGCCGCCTCGCGGAGTTCATCGACGAACGAGACGCGGCGATCCGCGATGGCGCCGACGCGGCTCGCGTCGAGCCGAAGATGATCGAAGAGATCGACACGCTGTGGCGCACCGCGCCGCTGCGCGCCGAGAAGCCGTCGCCCACCGACGAGGTGCGCGCCGTCATGGCGATCTTCGACGAAACGCTCTACACCGCCGTGCCCGACGTCTATCGCCGCGTCGACGAAGCGCTGCAGGGCGCCGACGCAGGTTCCCGCCCGCCGATCGTGCGCCCTTTCGTGCGCGTGGGCTCGTGGGTCGGCGGCGACCGGGACGGCAATCCCTTCGTCACCGCGAAGGTGACGCGAAAGGCCGCGGGGATCGCGAGCGAGCACATTCTGCTGGGCCTCGAGCGCACCGCGCTGCGGATCGGTCGCGGCCTGACCCTCGACGCCACGACGACCCCGCCGAGCGAGGCGCTGGTGTCGCTGTGGCGGCGTCTGCGGGCCGCCGACGAAGACGCCGCCACCGAGATCGCCAAGCGTTCGCCGAACGAGCCGCACCGCCGCATCCTGCTGCTGGTCGCCCGCAAGATCGCGGCCACCCGCAGCCGTGACGCCGACCTCGCCTACCGCGACCCCGAGCACCTGCTCGCAGACCTCCGCACCGTGCAGGACTCGCTCGTCGCCGCCGGTGCCGCCCGTCAGGCGTACGGCCACCTGCAGCACATGATCTGGCAGGTCGAGACCTACGGTTTCCACCTCGCCGAGCTCGAGGTGCGCCAGCACTCCGCCGTTCATCGGGCCGTGCTCGCCGAGCTCGAGGGCGGCGGCCCGCGCAGCGAGCAGACCGAAGAGGTGCTCGAGGTCTTCCGTGCGATCGCTTTCGTTCAGGAACGCTTCGGCCCCCGCGCGGCGGGTCGCTACATCGTCTCGTTCACGCAGTCGGCCGACGACCTCGCGAACGTGCACACGCTCGCCCGCTACGCCATGGGTGAGGGCGCGACGCTCCCCGTTCTCGACGTCATCCCGCTGTTCGAGACTTTCGCCGATCTGCAGGCAGCTCCCGCGATCCTCGCCGAGGTCGTGCACCACCCCGAGTTCGCCGCGCGCCTCGATGCGACCGACCGCCGCCTCGAGGTCATGCTCGGCTACTCCGACTCGTCGAAAGACGTCGGCCCGGTCGCGGCGAATCTCGCCCTCTACGAGGCGCAGGCCCTCATCTCGGCGTGGGCGCGCGAGAGCGCGATCGAACTGACCCTGTTCCACGGCCGCGGCGGCGCCCTCGGGCGCGGCGGCGGGCCGGCGAACTCCGCGATCCTCGCCCAGCCACCGCACTCGGTCGACGGGCGTTTCAAGCTCACCGAGCAGGGCGAAGTCATCTTCGCCCGCTACGGCGACCCCGCCATCGCCATGCGCCACATCGATCAGGTCGCCGCCGCGGTACTCATGGCCTCGGCGCCCTCGAACGAGGATCGCAACCGCGACGCCGCCGAGCGCTACGCCGACGTCGCAGCGACGCTCGACGAAGCATCGCGCGCGCGCTTCTTCGACCTGGTGAAGGCACCGGGCTTCGCCCCGTGGTTCGCGACGGTCACGCCGATGGAAGAACTGGGCCACCTCGCGCTCGGTTCACGGCCGGCGCGCCGCGGACTCTCGGTCGAATCGCTCGAAGACCTGCGGGCGATCCCCTGGGTGTTCGCGTGGACACAGGCCCGCATCAACCTCGCCGGATGGTTCGGCCTCGGCACGGCGCTCGAGGCGGTCGGCGATGAGCACCGCCTGCGTCAGGCCTACGCAGACTGGCCGCTGTTCCGCACCATGGTCGACAACGTCGCCATGAGCCTCGCCAAGGCCGACACCCGCATCGCGCAGCGCTACCTCGACCTCGGCGACCGCGACGACCTCGCCGAGCTCGTGATGGGCGAGATGTTGCTCACGCGCTCGTGGGTCATCCGTGTCACCGCGGGCAAAGAGCTGCTCGACAACAAGCCGGTCCTCCAGCGTGCGGTGAAGATGCGCAGCCCCTACGTCGACGCGCTCTCGCTGCTGCAGCTGCGGGCCCTGCGCTCGCTGCGGGCGGCGGATGCCGCGGCACCGCGCGACCCGGAACAGGAGCGCCTCCTGCTGCTCTCGGTCAGCGGAGTCGCCGCGGGGCTTCAGAACACCGGCTGAGCGCACCGCATCCGCGACTATCGTCTCCCCTGTCACGAACGGCGAGTCGAAGCCGCCACTCACGACAGCGGAAGCGTCGCGCCTGCACGCGAACCCCGCTCCCCTGTCACAAACGGCGGGTCGAACGCGCCACTGGCGACAGGGGAAGTGTGGCTCGGGCGTCAGGCGGGCTGCGGCTCGACGGCTGCCGGCTCGGGGAAGAGCGCGTCGAGCAGTTGCCGCACCCAGGCGATGAGGTTCGCGTCCGAGGCGTCGGTCGGCAGCGGGACGACCATGGCGTCACCGCCCGAGACGAGCTTCGCCTTCGGGTAGAGGCGCTGCAGGCGCACCTTCATCGAGTCGGCGAGATGCGCCGGCGCGACGCGCAGGTTGGGGCCCATGGCCACGACGTCTTCGAGCCCCGCGCGGGCTGCGCGGCGGCGCAGGCGCGCGATGGCGATGAGCCCGTCGACCTCGGCCGGCGGCTCGCCGTAGCGGTCGCGCATCTCGTCGATGACGAGGTCGATCGCGTCGTCTTTCGCGGTGGCGGATGCTGCCGCCGAGAGCTTCTGGTAGGCCTCGAGCCTCAACCGCTCGCTGTCGATATAGGTCTCGGGGAGGCGCGCATCGACCGGCAGCTCGAGGCGCAGTTCCGACGGGCCCTCGGTCTCTTCGCCTCGGAAGGTCGCCACGGCTTCACCGACCATGCGCAGGTACAGGTCGAATCCGACCCCGGCGATGTGGCCGGCCTGCTCGCCGCCGAGGAGGTTTCCGGCGCCGCGGAGCTCGAGGTCTTTCAGCGCGACCTGCATTCCGCTGCCGAGGTCGTTGTTGACGGCGATGGTCTCGAGCCGGTCGGCCGCGGTCTCGGACAGGGGTTTCTGGTCGTCGTAGAGGAAGTAGGCGTAGGCGCGCTCGCGGGCACGCCCGACCCGCCCGCGCAGCTGGTGCAGCTGCGACAGCCCGTACTTGTCGGCACGATCGATGATGATCGTGTTGGCATTGGCGATGTCGAGGCCGGTCTCGATGATCGTCGTCGACACGAGCACGTCGGCGCGGCGTTCCCAGAAGTCGTCGACGACCTGCTCGAGCTGATGCTCGCCCATCTGTCCGTGTGCCACGGCGATGCGCGCCTCGGGCACGAGCTCGGCGAGCTCGGCCGCGACCTTCTGGATCGACTGCACCCGGTTGTGGACGTAGAAGACCTGCCCCTCGCGCAGCAGCTCGCGCCGGATGGCCGCGGCGATCTGCTTCGGGTTGCGCGCACCGACATAGGAGAGGATCGGGTGCCGGTCTTCGGGCGGCGTCTGCAGCGTCGACATCTCGCGGATGCCGGTGACCGCCATCTCGAGCGTTCGAGGGATGGGCGTCGCGCTCATCGCGAGGATGTCGACGTTGGTCTTCATCTTCTTGAGCGAGTCTTTGTGCTCGACGCCGAATCGCTGCTCCTCGTCGATGATCATGAGTCCGAGGTCTTTGAACTGCACCTTCTCGGTCAGGATGCGGTGCGTCCCGATCACCATGTCGATGGTGCCGTCGGTGATCCCGGCCAGCACTTCGCGCGCTTCTTTGTCGGACTGGAACCGCGAGAGGGCGCGCACCTTCACCG
The DNA here is from genome assembly GCF_043556445.1 of Microbacterium shimangi. Taxonomy (NCBI): domain Bacteria; kingdom Bacillati; phylum Actinomycetota; class Actinomycetes; order Micrococcales; family Microbacteriaceae; genus Microbacterium; species Microbacterium shimangi. The sequence goes on along the minus strand of NZ_JBIGII010000004.1, from coordinate 194,384 downwards.
GGAAGCCCGCGAACCGTTCGCCGAACGTCTCGGTGTGCTGCTTCACCAGGAGCGTGGTCGGCACGAGCATCGCGACCTGCTTGCCGTCTTGGATGGCCTTGAACGCCGCACGGACGGCCACCTCGGTCTTGCCGAAGCCGACGTCGCCCGAGAGGAGGCGGTCCATCGGGATCGGCTTCTCCATGTCGGCCTTGATCTCGTCGATCGTCTGCAACTGGTCGGGCGTCTCGGCGAACGGGAAAGCCTCTTCGAGCTCGCGCTGCCAGGGGGTGTCGGGTCCGAACGCGTGCCCCTTCGCCGCCATGCGTGCCGAATACAACTTCACGAGTTCGACGGCGATGTCGCGCACCGCCTTGCGGGCACGCCCCTTCGCCTGCGCCCAATCGCTGCCGCCCATCTTCGACAGGGTTGGGGCTTCTCCGCCCACGTAGCGCGAGAGCAGATCGAGCTGGTCGGTCGGCACGTACAGCTTGTCGCCCGGGAAACCACGCTTCGAGGGCGCGTATTCCAGTACGAGGTAGTCGCGGATGCTCTTGACCGCGTTGCGCCCGCCGCTGGACACCTCGCGTTGCGAGAGTTCGACGAACTTGCCGATCCCGTGGGTCGCGTGCACGACGTAGTCGCCGGTCTTCAGCTGCAGGGGATCGACGACGTTACGCCGCTTCGAGGCGAGCTTCTTGACCACCCGCGAGTCGTTCGCGATCGTCCGGCCGTAGAACTCCGCCTCGGTGAGCACCGCGAGGAGAGACGCCGGCATCTCGAACCCGCGCTCGAGCTCGGCGCAGACGAGCCGCACGACCCCCGGCTCGGGGGCTGCCAGAAGGTCTTCTTCGCGGCGGGCGGCGATGCCGCGCTCGGAGAGGACGTCGCGCGCCCTGTCGACGAGACCGGGGCCCGACGCCACGACGACCACGCGCCATCCGCTCGACAGCAACTGACCGACGTGCTCGGTCGCACCGTCGATGTTGCCCTGGAAAGACGGCACCGCCTCGGCGCGGATGCGCACCGAACCGTCGCCGGCGAGGCCGTCGTACTCGGTGCCGCTCAGTTCGGCCGACGCGTCGGCGGCGCCCGAATCGAACGCCGACAGCGACCACCACGCGCCGCCACGGTCGCGCGCTGCGTCGCGGAGCGTGGCGAGTGAGAGGAAGTCGCCCGCGCCGAGGCTGATCGGCGTCTCGGCTCCCGCCGTCGCGGCAGACCACGCCGCATCGAGGAACTCTCGGTTGGTGTCGGCGAGCGTCGTCGCGCGAGCGAACGAGCGCTCGGGGTCGACGAGCGCGACCGCGGCTTCGAGGGGCAGGTACTCGACGAGCGGCACGACGCGATCGAGCAGCGCCGGGGTGAGCGACTCCATCCCCTCGACGGGGATGCCCTCGGCCATCTTCTCGAGAATCGAGCGGAGCGCGGGCAACTCGTCGCGAAGCTCCGCGGCACGGGCCCTCACTTCGGCGGTGAGCAGCAGCTCGCGGCTCGGGACGAGCGAGACGGATGCGACGTCGCCCGGCAACGAGCGTTGGTCGGCGACCGAGAACGCCCGGATCTGGTCGACCTCGTCGCCGAAGAACTCGACGCGGAGCGGGTGGTCGGCGACCGGCGGGAACACGTCGAGGATGCCGCCGCGAACGGCGAACTCCCCGCGACGGGAAACCATGTCGACGCGGTGGTAGGCGCGCTCGACGAGCTGCGCCGACACCGCCTCGAGGTCGTGCCCGCGTCCGCCGACGGTCAGTTCGATCGGAGCGACGTCGGCGAGACCGGCGGCGAGGGGCTGCAGGGCGCTACGGACCGAGGCCGTGACGATCAGGGGTGACGTGCCGTCCCAGGCCGCGATGCGGCGGAGCGCCTCGAGCCGGCGGCCCACCGTCTCGGGACTCGGGCTGAGCCGCTCGTGCGGCAGCGTCTCCCACGCGGGGAAGTGGAGCACCTGGGCTCCGGGGATCAGCGCCTCGAGTGCCGGGCCGAGCGAGTCTGCCCGCCGGCCGGTGGGGGCGATGACGAGCACGGCCGGGGGCTTGCCCGCGGCGCGCCGGCGCTCGATCAGGCCCGCGAGGGCGGGTGCGTGCAGGCCCTCCACCAGCGAGAGGTCGGCGTCGACCACTGCTGCGGCCATCGCCTCCCGGAACGATTCATCCTGCTCAAGGGCGCGCACGATCCCGGGAACTGTCACCGGAGAAGCATACGCGCCACCGTCCCCATCGGGGTTCGGCGCAGCATCCGACCCCCGCGTCGCGCCGGATCATATCCCCGAGAACGCGTGTGACGCGAGGGGCGGCGCGGCTCTCGACCCGGAAACACCGCCCGCCCTAGACTTGCGCCGTCGCAGCCGCCCTGGCTGCCTTCCGCTCGCCGACAGCCAGGAGAAGCCATGAGCAACATCCCGCCCGCCCCCGAGCCGCAGGGCTCGCAGCCCGCCTACCAGCCCCCCGCGCCCGGAGCCTCGGCACAGCCGCCGGCCCCGCAGTACACGCCCGGCGCCTACCCCGCCGCACCCGGCGCGTCGTACGGCAGCGATCCCGCCGCGCAGCCGAAGCCGTCTAACCGGCTCGGGCTCATCGCCCTCATCATCACTCTCGCGGCCGTCATCATCGGCTCCATCGTCGTCTACATGGGCGGCCAGACTCTCGGCGGTCTGGTGGAGTACACCGGAACGACGGGCACCGTCGAGGCGGAGACCCTCCCCGCAGAGGCGCAGTCGGCAGCGGCCTCGGGAGCCCTCGTCACCGCGGTCGGCTTCGGCATCTTCGGCATCCTCGCTCTCTGGGGCTTCATCCAGGGAATCGTGGCCGCGGTGAAGAACCGTGGTCGCGGTTGGGGCATCGCCGCGATCATCCTCGCCGTGATCGGCGGCGGCATCGTCGGCGCCCTCTGGTTCGCCGGCTTCACGGCCGGCGCGGGTCCGTACCTCTCGGCCTGACACGTTCACCGAAGAAGGCCCCGTCTCCTGAGGAGGCGGGGCCTTCTTCGTTCGCGCGCACGGACCGGCTCGATGGACTCGCGCGAAGCGAGCGCTATTCGCGCGGGGCGTGAAAGCGTTGCTGGGCGGCGACGAGGCCCTCGGAGATGAGCTGCTCGACCGCGTCGGCGGCGTCGCCCACGAGGATCGGCAGCGTCTTGCGTTCGGTAGCTCCGAACGGGTCGAGCACCCAGTCGGCCGCGTCCTGTCGTCCGGGCGGCCTGCCGATTCCGACGCGCACCCGGGGGAACTCGGGGCTGTCGAGCGCTTTCGCGACGTCGCGGACGCCGTTGTGCCCGCCGTGCCCTCCCCCGGTCTTCAACTTGATCGTGTCGAAGGGGATGTCGAGTTCGTCGTGCACGACCACGACCCGCTCGGGCGCGATGCTGTAGAAGTTCGCGAGCGCCGAGACGGGGCCGCCCGAGACGTTCATGAAGCTGTTGGGCTTCGCGAGCACGAGCTTCGCACCCCCCGGCCGCAACCAGGTCTCGGCGACGCGCGCCTGCGCCTTGTGCGCGCGGAACGACTCACTGCGCCGAGCGGCGAGTTCGTCGACCACCATCTGCCCCACGTTGTGTCGGGTCGATTCGTACCGCGAACCGGGGTTGCCGAGTCCGACGACGAGCCACGTATCTGCCATACCCACATCCTGCAATGAACGCCCCGCCGGAAACGAAACGAGGGGGCGCACTCGGCGCCCCCTCGACCTTCACGCTCTCGGACTGACCGAGAGCCCGAAGTGAATTACTCGGATTCTTCGGCGGCTTCGGCTTCGATCGCCTGTGCCGCAGAAACGGCGGCGTCGGCCTCGGCGATCTCCTCTTCCGCGGCGAGCGTCGCAGCCGGCACCGAGACGGCGATGATGAGCGCTTCGGGGTCGGCGGCCAGCACGGCACCGCGGGGCAGTTTGAGGTCGCCGGCGGTGATGTGCGTGCCGTCTTCGAGGCCCTCGACGCTGACCTCGAGGTTCTGCGGGATGTCGGTCGCCTCGACCTCGAGCAGCACGGTGGCGCCTTCGAGGTTCGCGATGGTGCCGGGGGCGGGCTCGCCGACGACGTTGATCGGAACGTCGACCGAGACCTTCTCACCCTTCTTCACCACGAGGAGGTCGATGTGCTCGATGATCTGACGCACGGGGTCCTTCTGCACGTCCTTGACCAGGGCCAGCTCGGGGGTGCCGGCGATGTCGAGGTCGAGCAGCGCGTTCGCGCGGCGGATGAGCAGCGAAACCTGGTGGCCGGGCAGCGACACGTGCTTGGGCTCGGTGCCGTGGCCGTAGATGACGGCGGGGATCTTGCCCTCGGCGCGCAGGCGACGGGCGAAGCCCTTGCCGAAGTTCTCGCGCAGTTCGGCGATGACCTTGTTGTCTTCCGACATGGTTGTTCTCCTCGCGGGCATGCGAGCCGCGGTTCGCGGATGCTGCCCAGTGATAGTGGTCTTGGGGTCTGGATTCGACTCGAACGCGAGCGCGTGAGGAAAGCCATGAGCCTGCATCACTGCGTCGATCACGGATGCTGCGTCCGCCCTCACGGGCGACCAGGGCATCCCTCGCCGAAGTTCAAGAATCGAGTCTACCAGCGGCGCCACTACGATGAAGACGCACCCGATTTCCGCCGGAGGACCCCTTGGACGCGAACTTCTTCTCCCACCTCATGCTGTGGATCGTCGGCGGCATCACCGCCGTCGGAGGGCTGGGCCTGGTCGCCGCGCTCTTCTCGATGGGCCGGCAGGGTTCTCGCAAGTACTGAGACGACGGCGTCACTCCTCGTCGCGCAGCTCGATCGGAAGCGACGGCGCAAGACGACGCATGCTGGCGAACGTCGGCACCAGTTGGTCGTACAGCGATGCGAAGACGGGCTGCAGTTGTCGATACACGGATGCTGCGGTGGGGTCGGGGCGAGCTGAGTCGTCGATCGGGATGAGATCCGCCGCCACGTCGATGGAGTCGATCAAGCCGAGCGCCTCCATGCCGAGGAGAGCCGCCCCGAAGCTCGATCCCTCCTGACCCTCGGCGAAGTCGATCCGCATGTCGAACGCCGACGCGAGAACATCGCGCCAGAGATCGCTCTTCATCACTCCCCCGGTCGCCCGCACCTGGGTGATCTCGAGCCCCGCGGCCCGCATGGACTGCAGGACGAGCGCGAGCTGAAGACACACGCCCTCCAGCGCGGCACGGATGAGGTGCTCGCGGGTGTGGCCGCGCGTCAGGCCGATGTAGGCGCCCTTCGGCAATGCACTCCAGTGGGGGGCGCGTTCGCTCAGGAGGTACGGGAGCATGATCAGCCCTCCCGAACCGGGCTGCGCGCGCGCCGCCAGCTCGAGCAGTTCTTTCTCGTCGCCGATCTCGAGCTCGGGGGCGAGAAGAGTGCGCGCCCAGTCGAGGGTCGCTCCCCCGTTGTTGATCGCTCCGCCGACGACCCACCGGTCTTCGGTGAGGGCGTAACAGAAGACCCCGCCCTGCGGGTCGACGGCGGGCCTGTCGACCCCGACCCGCAGAGCGCCACTCGTTCCGATCGAGCAGGCGGCGACCCCGGGGCGGACAGCTCCCACACCGAGATTGGCCAACGGCCCATCGCCCGCTCCGACGACGACAGCCGTGTCGGCGGGGAGCCCCATCGCGGCGGATGCCTCGTCGGTGAGCCCCCTCAGCACGTGGCGGGTGGGCACGAGTTCGGGAAGCTGCTCGACCGAGACACCGGCGATCGCGAGCGCCTCGTCGTCCCAGCTCAGGGTGTGGATGTTCATGAGACCGCTGGCGGAGGCGAGCGAGTGGTCGACGACCAACGCCGCGCACATGCGGACGATCACCCAGTCTTTGATGCCCACCCAGAAGGCGGCGGACTCGTGCAGTTTGGGCTCGAGCTCGCGAAACCACACCAGCTTCGGCAGCGGTGACATCGGATGCAGCGGCGTGCCGGTGCGGCGGTGGAGTTCCAACCCGCCGGGGCTGGCCCGCAGCCGCTCGGCGTGCACGCCCGCCCGAGTGTCGCCCCACGTGACGACGGGCGTCAGCGGCCGGTAGGCGGCATCGAGGGCGAGCAGGCTGTGCATCGCGGACGAGAACGAGATTCCGGCGACGCGCTCCACACCCACGACCGCGACGACGTCCCGGACGGCGGCGTACGCCGCCGCGAGGATCGACTCGGGATCCTGCACCGCGTGGCCCGGGTGCGGCGTCTCCAGCGGATAGCCGTGCGACGCCGTGGCGACCTGGGTGCCGTCGACGGCGAAGGCCACGGCTTTCGTGCTCGTCGTTCCGAGATCCAGGCCGATGACCAGGTCTGCAGCATCCGTCATGATCTGATTCTCGCCTCTCAGGGGGTCGACGTGAGATCGACGACGACCTTGCCGCTGGCCGAGGAGTCTTTCGCGATCTCGAAAGCTCGGAGCGCGTCGACCTGCGGCAGCACGTGCGTGATGACCGCCTCGATCTCGGGCCGCTCGGCGAGGAGGCGCACCGCCTCGTCGATCTCGTCCTTGAACCGGAACACGCCGACGAGCGACACCTCTTTGGCGATGAGCGGGGCGATGTTCAGCGGACGCGGCTCGTTGGGCACCATTCCCACCTGCACGACCGTGCCGCGGCGCCGCACCGCTCCGAAAGCGGCGGTGATCGCGGGAGCCGCCCCCGAGCACTCGAAGACGACGTCGTAGGCATCGGCCTCCAGACGCTCTTCGCTGACGAGGACGACCGCATCCACGCCGAGGGCCGCGGCGCGGGCGAGAGGCTCGGAAAGGACGTCCGACACGGTGACGTGCGCCGCACCGTGCGCCCGGGCGGCGGCCGCCGTCAGGAGCCCGATCGGTCCCGCTCCCGAGACCAGCACGCGGGCGCCGACGAGGGATCCGGCTCGGGCGACGGCATGCAGCGAGACCGCCAGCGGCTCGGCTAGCACGGCGCGACGCACCGGGAGATCTGCCGGGAGCACCCGGATCATGCCCGCGTCGACGATCAGCATCTCGCTCATCGCCCCCTGCGTGTGCGGATGCGTCGAGGCACTGCCGAGGTACGACCCGCCGGGCCAGAGATGCGGCTCGTCTTCGGTGCCGCGCGTCGGCGAGCCGAACCGAGCCGGGTGCACCGTGACCGGGGTCCCGGGTGCCCACTGACCGCTCGGATCGAGGTCGACGCGGCCCGAGAGCTCGTGACCGGGGACGAGGGGCTCGTCGACCGTGAAAGCACCGTTGGCGCCCTCGTAATAGTAGTGCAGATCCGATCCGCAGATGCCGACGTAGTCGACGCGCACGCGCACCTGACCATCGGCGGGCTGCGGTACGGGGACGTCGGTGACGACCAGGTCGAGCTTGCCGTTGATGACGACCGATTTCATGGTCGCTCCTTTCGTTGCCGGGGGCGTCGCGTCGGTCAGACCACGGAGGTCATTCCGCCATCGACGAAGATGTTCTGACCGCTCACGAAGTCGCTCGCCGCGGAGGCGAGGTAGACGAGGGTGCCGCGAAGCTCTTCCGGGCGCCCCCACCGCTGTGCGGGCGTGCGCTGTTCGACCCACGCGGTGAAGGCCGGGTCGTCGACGAGCGCGGCATTCATCTCGGTCGCGAAGTAACCCGGCGACAGGGTGTTCACCTGGATGTTGTGACGAGCGAGGTCTGCCGCCATGCCCCGTGTCAACTGCGCCACCCCGCCCTTACTGGCTGAGTAGGGCGCGATCGTTTGGCGTGCCAGCATCGACTGCACCGAGGCGATGTTGACGATCTTTCCCGAACCCCGCTCGATCATGCCCGGCGCGACGAAACGCGAGACGTAGAAGACGCTCGAGAGGTTCGAGGCGATCACGGCATCCCAGTCGGCCACCGGAAACTCCGCGATGGGCGCGCGACGCTGAATGCCCGCGTTGTTGACGAGGATGTCGGGCACGCCGTGCTCGTCGACCAGCGCGGCGATCGAGTGTTCGACCTCCTCCGGGTTCGTCACGTCGAACCGCACCGACGCCGGGCGCCTGCCGCCGGCGTCGGCGACCAGGTCGGCCGATGACGCCAGCGCCGCCTCGTCGCGTCCGTGCAGGATCAGCTGCGCTCCCGCCCCGGCCAGCGCAATGGCGAGCGACTGGCCGAGGCCGCGGGAGGAGCCGGTGACCAGTGCGGTCTTCCCGGTGAGGTCGAACATGTCCGGCATCGTCAGCCTCTCTCTCAGAACAGCTGGGCGATCATGTACACGATGAGGACCAGCACAAAGCCGATGACCGACTCCAGCGCCTGCTGAACGGTCCACGTGCGCAGCGTCGTCTTGACGTCCATTCCCATGAGGCGCCCCACGAGCCAGAACCCGGAGTCGTTGACGTGCCCGGCGAACACCGAACCGGCCGCGGCGGCCAGGGTGATGGCGGCGACCTCGAGCGGGTTGAACCCTCCCGCGAGGACCGCGGGAGCGACGAGGCCGGCGGAGGTGACGAGCGCCACCGTGGCCGAACCCTGGGCGAGTCGGAGCACCACGGCGATGACGTACGCCGCGAAGATCACGGGCAGACCCAGATCGCTCAGGGTTCCCGACAGCGCGTCCCCGATTCCGGACGAGCGCAGAACGCCACCGAACATGCCGCCGGCGCCGGTGATGAGGATCACCGAGCAGATCGGGCCGAGCGAACGCTCGACGACCTTCTCGAGTGCACTGCCGCCGACGCCGCGCGCCCGGCCGAGAACGACCAGGGCGACGAGCACGGCGATGAGGAGTGCCACGGGGCTGGTTCCGATGAGGGTGAGCGCCTGAACCCAGACGGCTTCGGGATCGACGACGCCGATGGAGCCGAGGGCGTCCAAGCCGGTGTTGAGGAAGATGAGCAGCATCGGAACGGCGATGATGCCGATGATCGTCCCGGCCTTCGGCGGGTTGGTCGGCTGCACGTCGTCTTCGGGGCGACCGAAGAGCGCGAGCACCGGCATGGGGATGCGCTTGTTGACCCGCTTCGCCCACAGGTACCCCGAGAGGTACCAGGTGGGGAAGGCCACGAGCATGCCGACGAGAAGCACGATCCCGAGGTTGGCCTCGAAGTACTCCGTGGCCGTGACGGGACCCGGGTGCGGCGGCAGGAAGACGTGCATCACCGAGAACGCCGCGGCCGACGAGATGCCGTAGAGCAGGAGGTTGTTACCGCCGACGCGACGCGCCACGGCGAAGACGACGGGGAGCATCACGATGAGGCCCGCGTCGAAGAACATCGGGAAGCCGATGATGAGCGAGGCGATACCGAGGGCGAAGGCGGCGCGCTTCTCGCCGAAGACGTCGACCATCTTCTCTGCCAGCACGCGTGCGCCACCGCTGGATTCGACGAGACTGCCGAGCATCGCTCCGAGCCCGACCAGGAGCGCCACCGATCCGAGCGTGCCCCCGAATCCGCTGACCAGCACTCCCGAGATCTCCCCGGTGGGAATACCGGTGGCGACCGCGGTGAGCAGCGACACCAGCACCAGCACCAGGAAGGCGTGCAGCTTGACGACGATGACGAGGAACAGGATGAGGGCGATCGCTCCCGCTGCGATGAGCAGTAGCGGTATCGCGCCGAGTGTTTGAGTCCACTCTTCCATGGGCATTCTCCATTGAATTCGAGCGGTCGGTCGGAGTGAGTCTCCGTCGCCGCGGCCAAGGCTGACTAGGGTGGGACCGCCTCAGCGGTGTGCTTCCCCGGAAGCCACTGCCAGGGTGACAGAAAGGTAGTACTTTTGCAAGCAGGGGGCATGATGACCGGAATGGTGCGCGAGGGCTCGCACAGCCGCGTCGTCGGAGAACTGGGTCGTCGCATCACGGGTCGCACGCTCCCGAGCGGCACGGTCCTCACCCTGGCCGGGCTCGAAGAGGAGTTCGGCACGTCGCGAACAGTCGTCCGTGAAGCGATCCGCGTGCTCGAGACGCACGGGCTCGTGCGTGCTCGACGTCGCGTCGGGATCACCGTGCAGCCCCGCTCCGAGTGGGACAACCTCAACGCCTCGGTCATCCAGTGGACGCTCGACGGGCCGCGACGCCGAGAGCAGCTGATCGAGCTCATGGACCTCCGCGCCGCGGTCGAGCCTGTCGCCGCCCGGCTCACCGCCCAGCGCGCGAGTGCGACCGAGCGCGCCGACCTCTTGCGCTGGGCGAACACGCTGAACGACCTCGGCAGCCTCGGCGGCGGCGATTCCGACGAGTACCTCGCCGCCGACATCGCCTATCACTCGCTCCTCCTCGCGGCGAGCGGCAACGCCCTGCTGGCGCAGATGACCGGGCCCATCTCCGAGATCCTCCGCGGGCGGGCATCGCACGGCCTCACCCCCGCAGTCCCGCGGGCCGGCACGCTGGAGGCCCATGTCGCGACGGCGACCGCCATCTTCGCCGGCGATGCCGAGACCGCCGAGCGGGAGGCCCGACACCATCTCGCGCTCGTCGCCGGCGAGGTCTTGGACTCCTGAGACGCTGATCGACGTTCGCAGCCGACCTCGCTGCGGACCCGCCCGCTGCTATCCCGATACCCTGAAGGAGTTCCGAGACCTCAAGGAGTTCGCGTGTCTTCTGACAATCCGTCCGCCCAGATGCACCTTTCGCAGGATCCCGCCGACGGGCCCGATTCCGGCCCTGACCACGAATCGGCGCCCGGCGCAGAAGACGTCACCCGCCCCGTCGGCGAAGCCGGAGTCGACGCTCCCGCCACCGATGGCCCCGCCAACATCGGCGTCGTCGGGCTCGCGGTCATGGGTTCGAACCTCGCCCGCAACCTCGCCAGCCGCGAGGGCAACACGGTCGCGGTGTACAACCGCAGCTCCGACAAGACCACCCACCTCGTCGAAGCGCACCCCGAGGCCGGATTCACCCCGGCCTTCTCGTACGAGGAGTTCGCCGCGTCGCTCCAGAAGCCGCGCGCCGCGATCATCATGGTGAAGGCCGGTCGGCCCACCGACGCGGTGATCGACGAACTCGTCCGCGTGTTCGAGCCGGGCGACATCATCGTCGACGGCGGCAACGCGCTGTTCACCGACACGATCCGCCGTGAGAAGGCCGTTCGCGAGACCGGCATCAACTTCGTCGGCATGGGCGTCTCCGGTGGCGAGGAGGGCGCACTGCTCGGTCCATCGATCATGCCGGGTGGTTCCGACGAGTCGTGGATCACCCTCGGCCCGATCCTGAAGTCCATCGCCGCGGTCGCCGAGGGTGAACCGTGTGTCACCCACGTGGGCCACGACGGCGCCGGACACTTCGTGAAGATGGTGCACAACGGCATCGAGTACGCCGACATGCAGCTCATCGCCGAGGCCTACGACCTGATCCGCCGCGGTACCGGCAAGTCGCCGGCCGAGATCGCCGACGTGTTCGCCGAATGGAACCGCGGCGAGTTGGAGTCGTACCTCATCGAGATCACCGCCGAAGTGCTGCGCCAGACGGATGCGGGGACCGGACGCCCGCTCGTCGACGTCATCGTCGACCAGGCCGGCGCGAAGGGCACCGGAGCGTGGACGGTGCAGACCGCCCTCTCGCTCGGCGTGCCCGTCTCGGGCATCGCGGAGGCGACCTTCGCCCGCTCGCTCTCGTCGCACGCCGAGCAGCGTGAGATCTCGGGGGGCCTGCCCGGCCCTTCGGGCGATGGCGACGCGGAGTGGGTGGTCGACGACGCCGACGAGTTCATCGAGAAGATCCGTCTGGCCCTCTGGGCATCGAAGATCGTCGCGTATTCGCAGGGATTCGACGAGATCCGCGCCGGTGCCTCCGAGTACGACTGGCAGATCGACCTCGGTGCGATCGCCGGCATCTGGCGGGGTGGCTGCATCATCCGCGCGCAGTTCCTCAACCGCATCACCGAGGCTTACGCCGAGACCCCCGATCTGCCGGTGCTCCTCACCGCCCCGTACTTCGTCGAAGCCCTCGAGCGGGCCCAGTCGGCGTGGCGCGACGTGGTCGCGACGTCGGCACGCGTCGGCATCCCGGCCCCGGCGTTCTCGTCGTCGCTGGCCTACTACGACGGTCTCCGCGCCGAGCGTCTGCCCGCCGCGTTGATCCAGGGCCAGCGCGACTTCTTCGGAGCGCACACCTACAAGCGCATCGACAAGCCGGGCACCTTCCACACGCTGTGGTCGGGCGACCGCACCGAGATCGAGGCCGAAGACACGCACTGACCTCACCGTGAACCGCGAGACTTCACCTCGCGGACGAGGCTGCGGGTGGTACCCACGGTCTCGTCCGTCGGAAGAAGTCTCGCGGTTCACGGGTGTTCAGCGACGCGTGATGTCGGCGACGCGACCGCGCTCGAGACGCAGGCGCCGCCGGGCACGGGCGGCGACCGCAGAATCGTGCGTCACCACGATGAGCGTGAGTCCCTGATCGTTGAGCGCTTCGAGCACCGCGAGGATCTCATCGCGCATGCCCTCGTCGAGGTTTCCGGTGGGCTCGTCGGCCAGCAGGACGCGCGGATGCTTCGCCACCGCCCGCGCGATCGCGACGCGCTGCTGCTGCCCTCCCGACAGCTCCCCCGGCCGATGGTCGGCACGGTCCGAGAGACCCACCTGGCCCAGCGCCTCCGCCACACGCGTTCTGCGCTCGTCGCGCGTGAGGCCCAGCGGCTCGAGTCCCATGTCGACGTTCTCCGCGGCCGTCAGCGTCGGAATGAGGTTGAACCCCTGGAAGACGAATCCGATCTCGGATGCCCGCAGGCGTCCGACCTCCGCATTCGAGGCCGTGGCGACGTCGACCTCGCCCAGGCGGACCGAGCCGGCCGACGGCCGATCGAGCGCGCCGAGCAGCTGCAACAGCGTCGACTTGCCGCCGCCCGTCGGCCCCTGGATGGTGACGAAGTCGCCCTGCTCGATCTCGATGTCGATGCCCGCGAGCGCTGTGACGACGCGATCGCGCTGCCGATAGGTGCGGGTGACCCCCTTGAGGCGGTACAGGGGCGAACGCTCGTCGATGTCGAGCAGGGGGTTGCCGGCTTGGGTGATGGTCATGCTGTTCTCTCTTCCAGTCGTCTCGAACGTTCCGCCGGTGCTCATGCCACCGACCTCAGTGCTTCTGCCGGGCTGAGGCGCGCCGCGCGCCAGCCGCCGAACGCGCCGGCGACGAGTCCGCCGCCGATGGCCAGCCCCACGGCGGCCACCACGACTCCGATCGTGATCGGAGCGCTCAGCACGACGTCGGCCGCTTGCGTCGCGGCCTGACCGAACGGGCCCCCACGGGCCATTCCCTCGCCCGGCCCGCCGGTCGTCGTCGGAGCCGACGAGATCGTCGGGCCGATGATGTTGATGACGGCGATGCCGGCGAGCCCGATAGCCAGACCCGCAACCCCGCCGATGAGCCCCTGTACGAGCGACTCGCCCGCCACCTGGCCGACGACCCGTCGGTTCGACCAGCCGATGGCCTTGAGCGTGCCGAATTCACGGGTACGGCGCGAAACACCCGAGATCGTGAACAGCACCGCGAGCGCCAGCGCGACGAGCAGCACGAGAACCGACAGCCAGGTGCCGAGGTTCGCGACCAGCGCCGAGGCACTCGACAGCGAGCCCGACACGGTCGAGGCGAGGTCGGACTGGGAGCTGACCGTCGCATCCGGCACGGCCGCCTCGATCTCGGTCTGCACGGTGGTGATGCCCTCGGCGGAGGACGCCTGCACGTAGACGGTGGAGACGACGTCGTCGACCCCGGCGAGCGCCTGGGCGACGTCGAGCGGGAGGTAGACGTTCGCGGCGGTGTCGGCGTCGGATGAGGTCGAGGCGACGATACCGACGATCTCCATGGCCGTTCCGGCGACCTCGACCGTGCCGCCGACGGCGAGTTCATTGGTCGACGCGTAACCGCTGTCGAGCACGGCGACGTCGGCGCCCGCGTCGCCGTCATCCAACCCCCGCCCTTCGGTGACCGTCACCGCAGAGAGGGGTCCCACTGCCGCCGTCGCCGGGTCGACGCCGAGCACGCTGAACGACTCGACGCCGAACGCGCTTCCTCCCGCACCGTCGGGCCCACCGGCGGGCGGCTGTCCGGTGCCGCCACCGGGGGCGGCACCGCCCTCGGCGATATCGGACCGGTCGGGCATCTCGCCCGAGAAGGTGGTGTTCGTCAACGCGAGGGCGCCGGATGCTGCGGCCACCCCGTCGAGCTCGGCAACGCTGTCGACGGTCGCTGCGTCGAGGGTGCCGCGCATCATGTCGGTCATCAATCGCGACTGGCTGAGGCTGGTCGTGCCGTCGGCGGTCTCGCCCGCTCCCTCGTCGAATTCGAACTGCTGCCCGCCCCGCCCCGCCCCGGGCTCCACCGCGGCGCCGGTCACGGTCAAGTCGGTTCCGACGCCGTAGACCGACGCGAGCGCCTGCGTCTGAGCGTCGCGAACGCCCGCCGACAGCGAGTTGACGACGATGACGAGGGCGATCGCGATGGCGAGCCCTGCGGCGACGATGATCGTATGTTTCTTTCGGCCCGCGAGTTCGCGGCGCAAGTACGTCCAGTACATGAATCTCCTTCCGGCGCCCGGATGCCGCCGTCGACCCGACAGTAGGAATCGCACCGATGCGCGCCGTCTGTCACCGCTATGAGCAACCGATGAGCCGCTTTCACAGCGCGGCCATAGCATTCCCCATAGGAAAGCCATAGGAGGGAGCGCAAAATAGAGGCATGACCGCGACCGTCGCCTCCCCCGCCCTGACCCGCCCCGACGGCTCCGCGCTGCGCGTCCTCGTCGTCGACGACGAGCAGATGCTCACCGACCTGCTGTCGATGGCACTGCGCATGGAGGGTTGGGACGTGCAGACCGCCGCCTCGGGACTGCAAGCGCTCCAGGTCGCGCGGGAATACGCCCCCGACGCGATGGTGCTCGACATCATGATGCCCGACCTCGACGGCATGGCCGTTCTGCAGCGCCTGCGTCATTCGGGCAACGACGTGCCCGTGCTCTTCCTCACGGCGAAGGATGCTGTCGCCGACCGCGTCGCCGGACTCACCGCCGGGGGCGACGACTATGTCACGAAGCCCTTCAGCCTCGAGGAGGTCGTCGCACGATTGCGCGGTCTCATGCGTCGCGCCGGTACGGCCCTCGCCGGCGGCGGCGAGCCGATTCTGCACGTCGGCGACCTGTCGCTGAACGAGGACAGCCACGAGGTGGTCCGCGGCTCCGACTCGATCGAGCTCACGGCGACGGAGTTCGAGTTGCTGCGCTACCTCATGCGCAACCAGCGTCGAGTCGTGTCGAAAGCACAGATCCTCGATCGAGTGTGGAACTACGACTTCGGCGGACGATCGAGCGTCGTCGAGCTGTACATCTCGTACCTGCGCAAGAAGATCGACTCCGGCCGCGAGCCGCTCATCCACACCGTCCGCGGCGTCGGATACATGATCAAAGCACCGCAGTGACGACCGCGACACCCGAAAAGCCCGCCGCGAAGCGCCAGGGGCGTGTCTTCAGCCTGCAGGCGCGACTCATGACGGCGATCATCGGGATGGTCGCGATCATCCTGGCGATCATCGCACTGGGCACGAGTGCGATCCTGAGCAACGTTCTGCAGGACAACCTGCAGACGAAGGTGCGGTCGCAGGTGCAAGAACTCCGCGCCGGCCCCCAGAGCACGGCCAGCGAGATGCTGAACGGGCCGTCTTTCGCAGACGGCACCGTCTTGGTCGTGCGGAACTTCATCGGGCAGTTCTCCGGCGCATACGTCGACGGGGGGGAGGTGCGCGAGCTCGACGCCGACCAGGTCAGCGGCATCGTGACGACACTTCTCGACGCCCCCGCATCCGAGGTCGTCGACCTGCCCGGGCTCGGTGAATACCGCATGGCGGCCGACGCGTCGGGGTCGTACGTGCTGGGTCTTCCCCTCACCGACGTCACCTCCACGATCGCGCAGATCCTCACCACGATCGCGCTCGTGACCACCGGGGGGCTCCTCCTGCTCGGGGCGGTCATCGCGATCGTCATCCGCGCCGGGCTCAAGCCCCTGCACGCCGTCGCCGAGACCGCACAACGGGTCGCCGCCGTGCGGATGGACCAGGGCGAGGTGTCGATCACCGAGCGCGTTCCCGCCGAAGAAGCCGACGACCGCACCGAGATCGGACAGGTGGGCGCGGCCCTCAACAGCCTGCTCGACCACGTCGATGCGTCGCTCGCGGCCCGCCAGCAGAACGAAGAGCTCATGCGGCGGTTCGTCGCCGACGCCAGCCACGAACTGCGGACGCCCCTCGCCTCGATCCGCGGGTACTCCGAGCTGTCACTGCGCGACCGCACCCTCAGCGACACGTCGCACGAAGCCTTGGCCCGCATTCAGGCGCAGTCGTTGCGAATGACGACGCTGGTCGAGGATCTGCTGCTCCTCGCCCGCCTCGACGAGGGCCAGGAGCTCGTCTACGGCACCGTCGAGCTCACCCAGCTCGCGCTCGAGGCGGTCGGCGATGCGCGACCCGCGGGCCCCGACCACAACTGGGAGATCGACGTCCCGGACGAGCCGGTGCAGCTCGCCGGAGACACCTCTCGCCTGCACCAGGTGGTCGCCAACCTTCTCGCGAACGCCCGGACGCACACCCCCGCCGGCACCACCGTGACGGTCTCGGTGCGGCGCGAGGGCGACGAGGCCGTGCTGCGCGTGCACGACGACGGCCCGGGCGTCGACCCCGCTATCGCCGACGAACTGTTCGAGCGCTTCTCCCGGGCCGACCGCTCCCGCGCGCGGAAGACCGGCGGCACCGGCCTCGGCCTCTCCATCGCCCGGGCCATCGCCCAGGCACACGGCGGCACGCTGTCGGTCCGCAGCATCCCCGGAGACACGACCTTCGAAGTGCGCCTGCCCGCGAAGCCGTCCGACCCGGCCTGATCGCGCAATCCCCGTCGGCCCGGTCGGGCGCAGCATCCGCCCCGCCCCGCCCCTCCGCGCAGCGCCGCGAACGTCCGCACGCGTACGCCGCGCACCCGGCCCGCGCTCTCGACGCGGGGCCGGATGCTGCGGCGTCAGTAGCCGGCGAAAGCGTCGGTCGTCAGCGAGCGGGCGCGTCCGAGGGCCGGCGCGAGGTCGGCGATCAACGCGGGCGGCCCCGAGATGTAGGCGTGCCGGCTCTCGATGTCGGGGACGACCCGCACGAGGCCATCGGAGTCGAGGCGCGTGCTGCGGCCCGCCCACGTCCACCGCGGAGGAAGATCGGTGGGCTCATCGCGGGTGAACAGCACGACGGGTATGCCGGCGGCGGCGATGTCGTCACGGAAGGCGAGCTCGCTCGCCGACGAGGCGACGTAGACCAGCACGATGTCGCGATCCTGGTCGGTCGCGACGAGGTGCCGCAGCTGCGAGACGAACGGGGTCACTCCGATTCCGGCGGCGACCAACAGCACCGGCGAGGTCGACTTCGTCGGCAGCAGGAAGTCACCCCACACCCCCGTCACCGCGAGTGCCGAGCCGGGTTCGATGTCGGCGAGCGCACGCTTGTAGCTGCTCTTCGACCCCTCCTTGAAGGCGATGCGCACCGTGGGGAGGTCTTCGGGTGCCGAAGCGATCGAGAATTCGCGACGCGTTCCCCGAGCGTCGGGCCGCTTGTGCGGAACGTCGAGTTCGAGATACTGACCGGGGCGGAAGGCGAACGACCGCTTGGCGCGGAAGGTGAGCTCGCGCACCGTCGGGGTGATGTCCCGACGCCCCTCGACCGTGAGTCGCACCGCGGCACGGAGCGTGAAGAGGAAGGCGACGAGGTTGCCGATCAGCAAAGCCCGCTCCTGGCCGAGCGTCACCGCGCCGAGGTCGATGGGCCAGCCCACGAGCACCCCGACGACGACCGCGACGGCGTACTGCTGCCACCGACGCGGCGGCATCGTGAGCGGCTCCGACAGCATGAACGCGCCGAGGAAGAGGAACGGCGAGGCGAAAGCGACCTGCGACAGCAGCTGCGCGGGTTCCATCTCGAGACCGGCCGCCTGATACTGCGAGGTGGTTCGGACGAACGCGACAGCCGTCGCGATGACCCAGAACCCCAGCACCATGCGCAGCTTCTCGGTGCGCCAGAGCACGGCGATGCCGAACAGCAGCACGGGAGCGGCGAGCACCGGGGTACCCACCCACCACGCCGACGAGCCGAGTTCAGGGGCGAGCAGGCTCACGAAGGTGAGCACCGACGCGCCGACCGCTGCGGGGTTGAAGATGTGGCGTCCGCGCCAGACGAGGACGTATTTTGAGAGGGATGCGGCGACCGCCGCGAGCACGAGTCCGAGAACTCCGAGCGGCTCCAGCGTCGGACGCAGGATGAACAGCAGGATCGCCGCGGTGATGAACGACGACTCGAATCGGCGCGGCATGCGCAGCGCGCTCTGCGCGGCGAGGTCGGTGCCGGCGCAGGCGAGGACGAGCACGACCGCGGTGACCAGGATCTCGAACGGACCGGGGCCGATGAGGTCGAAGAACGACAGCACGAACGACAGCGCCGCCAGGACGCCCAGCGACAGCATCACGAGGCGGTACATCGAGAGCCGGCCGAGGACGGCGAGAACGCGGGCCGAGCCCGAAGCGAGTACGGCGATCACGAGAACAACTCTGCCGTACTGCCCGGCGACCACTCGACGCGGCCGTCGGTGCTCATGCGCACCCACTCGGCCCCCCACGAGGCGGCGAGCTCCGGCCCGCCCTCGAAGAACAGCGCCGTCGCGAGGGCGTCGGCGTGCATCGCGTCGTCTGCGACCGCCCACGTCGCGGCGTACGCACGCACCGGCTCCCCCGTTCGCGCGTCGAGTACGTGGTGCAGGCCGTCGCCCCACGCTCGGCGGGTGACCGCCGACGCGCAGAGCGCAGCATCCGTCACCTGGAAAACGCCCAGCACGCGGCGCGGGTCGTACGGATGCTCCAGCCCGACCCGCTGCGAGACGCCCCGCGCGACGAGGTCGCCGCCGCCGTCGACGATGAACCCGCCGTCGATCCGCTCGGAGAGCACCGCGGCGACGAGGTCGACGAGGCGCCCCTTGCCGAGCGCCCCGACGTCGATCATCGCGGGTGCGTCGAGCACGAGCGTCGATGAATCCCACCGCAGCACGTCGCGCCACCGGGCGGGCGCGGCAACCGGCTCGCCGTGCACCGCGAGCGTGTAGCCCGGGTCGTAGCCGAGGCGGGACAACGCATCGCCGACGAGGGGATTGACCGCCCCGTCGGTCGCCGCATCGAGCTCCGCGTACACGTCGAGCATCACCGCCGCATCGGGGGGCGCGGGAACCGACCGGCCGCCGGTGCTGAGCTCGGCGACGACCGAGTCGGTGCGAAAGCGCGACCATTCACGGTCGAACGAGGCCATGACGTCGTCGATCTCGGTGCGTACTGCCGGGGTGAGGGGTGCGTCGGTCTCGATCGTCCAGACGGTGCCGATGGCGTCGAACGACCACGCTGCGCGCGTGGGTGTCACGGTCGTCATGGCGTCGCTCAGGCCGCGGCCTCGGACTTGATGGCCTCGAGCGCCTGCATGAAGCCGCCGCTGGTAAGCGACGAGCCGGCGACCCGATCGACCGAGATGTCGTCGAGGGACTGACCCACTACCTCGTCGGAGATGCCGCCGATGAACTCGGACTGATAGCGCTGCGACTCGGCGGCCTGCGGATCGCCCACGACCTCGACGGCCGTGACGGCATCGCCCGCCAGGGTGATGGTCACCTCGATCGACTCGACCGATTCGGGGGTCGCATACGAACCCTCGGCGGTGTACGTGCCGTCGGCGTAGGCTCCGCCGGCGGACGAGCCGGTGCTGTCGGTCGTGCTCTCACTGGCCGCGGACGACGGCGTTTCGGTCGTCGCGTCGGCGGCGGCCTCGGTCTCGGGCGTCGAGCACCCGGCGAGGGTCACGATGCCGAGGACGCCGACGAGAGCGGCGGCGGCCCGGGCGGGGCGGGGTACGGCGGTGGTGCGGATCATGGGAGGGTCCTCCTTCTGCAGTGCCTCGCGACCCTGCTATTCGGAGAAGCAGGATCGTCACGGGGGTAACACGACACCACCAGCGTCGCGGTTCACCCTATGAAGCGGCTCTCACCGGCCTCTCAGGAGACGCAGGGTTACGCCTCGCCACCGAACATGCTCGTGACCGAGCCGTCTTCGAAGACCTCGCGGATCGCGCGCGCCAGAAGCGGCGCGATCGGCAGCACGGTCAGCGCGGGGAACCGCTTCTCGTCGGGGATCGGCACCGTGTCGGTGACGACGACCTGGTCGATCGCGGTGTCCTGCAGCAGGTCTCGGGCCGGGTCGCTGAAGATCGCGTGGGTGGCCGCGACGATGACCTTGCGAGCACCGGCCGCCTTGAGCGCCTGTGCCGCCTTCGCGATCGTTCCGCCGGTGTCGATCATGTCGTCGACGAGGAGGCAGGTGCGCCCCGCGACCTCACCGACGATCTCGCGCACGGTGACCTGGTTCGCCACCTTCGGGTCGCGCCGCTTGTGGATGATCGCGAGAGGCGCGCTGAGGCTGTCCGACCAGGTGTCTGCCACGCGAACGCGACCCATGTCGGGCGAGACCACGGTGAGCGTCTCGCGGTCTTCGGGGCTCAGGTTCGCCTGGAAATGCTCGAGCAGCACGGGCTTCGCGAAGAGGTGGTCGACGGGGCCGTCGAAGAAGCCCTGGATCTGCGCGGCGTGAAGATCGACGCTCATGACGCGGTCGGCGCCGGCGGTCTTCAACAGGTCGGCGACGAGGCGGGCACTGATGGGCTCGCGCCCGCGCCCCTTCTTGTCTTGCCGCGAATACGGGTAGTACGGGGCGACGACGGTGATGCGCTTGGCCGACGCGCGCTTGAGGGCGTCGAGCATGATGAGCAGCTCCATCAGCCACTCGTTGACCGGAGGACCGAACGACTGGATGACGAAGACGTCGCACCCACGGATCGACACCTCGAAGCGGGTATAGATCTCGCCCGACGCGAACGTGCGGTGCTCGGTCGGCGCGAGCTCGGTTCCGAGGTGCAGAGCGACCTGGTGCGCGAGCTCGGGGTGCGAGCGACCGGTGGCGACGACGAGACGCTTCTTCGTCTTGGCGACGAGTCCCGGGGCGATGCCATTCTCGCGGTCGAGGTCTACGGTCTTCTTCTTACGAGCCATCGCCGGCTTCCTGTGCAGACCGAGCGCGTGCTGCGGCGGCTGCCGCTCCGGTGCCCGATCGGTTCTTGTCGACCCACCCCTCGATGTTGCGCTGGGGGGCCACGCTGAGTGCCAGGGCACCGGGAGGAACATCCTTGCGGACGACGGCTCCCGCGCCGGTCTTCGCGCCGTCTCCGATCCTAACGGGCGCGACGAAGACGTTGTGCGAGCCGGTGTGCACCTCGTCGCCGATCTCGGTGCGGTGCTTGGCGATGTCGTCGTAGTTGGCGGTGATGGCCCCCGCGCCGAGGTTGACCCGCTCGCCGATCGTGGTGTCGCCGATGTACGAGAGGTGCGGCACCTTGCTGCCCTCCCCGATCGTGGAGTTCTTCGTCTCGACGAAGGTGCCGATCTTTCCTTTCGCACCGAGGACGGTGTTCGGTCGCAGGTAGGCGAAGGGCCCGACGGTGGCTCGGGCTCCGATGACGGCGAGGGTCGCGTCGGTGCGGGTCACGGTGGCGTCTTCGCCGACCTCGCAATCGACGAGGCTCGTGTCGGGGCCGATCATGGCCCCCGTGCCGATGACGGTGGACCGGAGGATGTGGGTGTTCGGCAGCACCGTGACGTCGGCGGCGAGCGTTGCGGTCACGTCGATCCAGGTCGTTGCCGGGTCGAGGATGGTGGCACCTTCGAGCTGCCAGCGGCGCACCGTGCGGGCGTTCAAGATGCGCGCCGCCTCAGACAGCTGCACGCGATCGTTCACGCCCAGGGCGGTCGACGCATCCGGCGCCTGCGTCGCGGCCACCGTGTGGCGGGAGTCGCGCAGAAGCCCGACCACGTCGGTGAGGTAGCGCTCGCCCTGCGCGTTGGCGGTGCCCACGAGCTCGAGGTGCGTCCGCAGTGCCGGCGCCTGGAAGACATAGACCCCGACGTTGATCTCGGTGACGGATGCTTCGTCTGCCGACGCGTCCTTCTGCTCCACGATGCGCTGCACGCCGCCGTCTTCGCCCCGGATGATGCGGCCGTACCCCGTGGGGTCATCGAGCCGGGCGCTGAGGAGGGTGGCCGCGGCGTGCTGCGTGCGATGCGCGTCGATGAGGGCGGCGAGGGTGGCCGACTCGAGGAGCGGCACGTCGGCGCTGAGCACGAGCACATCGCCGTCGAAGTCGCCGAGCTCGGCCAGCGCGACCTGCACGGCTCGTCCCGTGCCGGGGATCTCGTCCTGATCGACGACGACGACACCCGGGGCCAGCCCCAGCACGGTGTCGGCGACGAGGTCGCGCTCGTGGCGGACGACCACGATCACGCGCGTCGGGTCGAGCGCACCGGCGGTATCGAGAACGTGCCCGACGAGGGGGCGACCGCCCACCGCGTGCAGCACTTTCGGCAGACGTGAGCGCATGCGCGTGCCCTGCCCCGCGGCCAGGATGACGATCGCCAGTTCGCTCGTTGCGTTCATGCTCCGCCGCCAGGATTCGAACCTGGACCGAACAGCTCCAAAGGCTGCCGTGCTGCCGTTACACTACGGCGGACCGCGCGCGTTCCCCGGGGACCGACGCCCGACAAGTCTGCCATGCGCAGCATCCGTCCCCGCTTTCATGTCACGGGTGCGCGCAGCATCGCTCCGTCCCCCGCCGTCAGCGCGCGCAGCATCCGTCCCTCCCGTGTCACGAATGGTCGACGGCATCAGCCATTCGTGACAGGCGAGCGATCTCGACGTCGTTCGCCTGTCGCGAATGGTGGGCAAGACCCGCACTTTGCGACAGCCGAACGACCGCCGGGCGCGCGAACCCGTCCGACGGGTGAGAGCGCGCCGGCGCAGCCGGGGCGCGGCGGCATAATGGGGCGGTGAGCCCCGACAACGACGAGGTCGACCGCATCGTCGATGCGTGGGTGCGTCAGCGCCCGGATCTCGACTTCTCGCCGCTCGAAGTGCTGTCCCGCGTCGACCGGCTCTCCCGCCACCTCGACCGGGCACGCAAGGAGGCGTTCCGTCGCAGCGACCTCGAGTCGTGGGAGTGGGACGTGCTTTCGGCGCTCCGCCGGGCGGGCGAGCCGTTCCAACTCAGCCCCAAACAGCTGCTGCAGCAGACGCTCGTCTCCAGCGGCACGATGACGAACCGCATCGACCGCCTCGTGGGTCGCCGCCTCGTGCGGCGCGAATCCGACCCGGGCGACGGCCGCAGCATCCTCGTCACCCTCACGGCCGACGGACGGACGAGAGTGGATGCGGCGATCACCCGCCTTGTCGACGCCGAGGCCCTGCTGCTCGACGCCCTGTCGCGCGGCGACCGCGACCGGCTGGCCGCGTTGCTGCGAAAGCTCAGCCTCGGCTTCGACTCCTAGGGGTCGCCGCCGGGGTCTGCGCGGGACCCCGGATCAGCCGAGCGCCTCGCTCAGTTCGAGCCAACGACCCTCGAGGCCGTCGCGCTCGGCTTCGAGCCCGGTGATCCTGGCCATCTCGGCGCCGAGGCCCTGGTAGTCGTTCGGGTCCCACTCGGCGAGTGCTGCGCGCGCGGCCGTGACCTGCGTGTCGAGCTTGACGATGCGCCGCTCGATGGAGGCGATCTCCTTCTGGGCCGTCCGCAGGTCACCGCCGGCGAGTGCGGGCGCACCCGACCCGCCCGACGCCGCGGCCTTGGACGTACCGGTGGTCTCGCCCGCCGCGCGCAGCTTGAGGTACTGATCGACGCCGCCGGGCAGGTGCCGGAACTCGCCGTCGAGGATGGCGTACTGCTGGTCGGTGACGCGCTCGAGGAAGTACCGGTCGTGCGAGACGACGAGGAGGGTTCCCGGCCACGAGTCGAGCAGGTCTTCCATCGCGGCGAGCATGTCGGTGTCGAGGTCGTTCGTCGGCTCGTCGAGGATCAGCACGTTGGGCTGGTCGAGGAGGATGAGCAGAAGCTGCAGGCGTCGCTTCTGCCCACCGGAAAGGTCTTTCACCGGGGTGGAGAGCTGCGCGCTCGAGAAGCCCAGCTGCTCGAGCAGTTGTCCGGGTGACAGTTCCTGCGCCTTCGAGCCGGCGCCGAACGTGTACGACGTGCGCAGGCGGGAGATCACCACGCGCACCGGGTCTTTGAGGTGCTGCTCGAGCTCGTCGAGCCGCTGCGTGAGGGTCGCGACGTGCACGGTCTTGCCGCGCTTGACTCGCCCCTCGGTGGGCTGGATCGATCCGTCGACCAGGCCGAGCAGCGTCGACTTGCCCGCGCCGTTGACGCCGAGGATGCCGGTGCGCTCGCCCGGGGCGATCAACCACGTGACGTCGTGGATGATCTGACGGTCGTCGTAGCTGACGGCCACGTCGATGAGGTCGACGACGTCTTTACCCAGGCGCGAGGTCGCCAGTGACTGCAGGGCGACGCGATCGCGGATCTCCGGCACGTCGGCGATGAGTTCGTTCGCCGCGTCGATGCGGAACTTCGGCTTGGTCGACCGTGCGGGCGCTCCACGGCGCAACCACGCGAGCTCTTTCTTCGCGAGGTTCTGCCGACGTGCCTCGATCGTCGCCGACTGGCGGTCGCGCTCGACCCGCTGAAGGATGTACGCCGCGTATCCGCCCTCGAAGGCGTCGACGATGCGGTCGTGCACCTCCCACGTGACGGTGCTGACCTCGTCGAGGAACCACCGGTCGTGTGTCACGACGAGCAGCGCGCCGGAGTTCGTCGCCCAGCGACGCTTCACGTGAGCTGCCAGCCAGGTGATGGCCTCGACGTCGAGGTGGTTCGTCGGCTCGTCGAGGAACAGGATGTCCCAGTCGCCCGAGAGCAAGCGCGCGAGCGCGACCCGCCGGCGTTGACCGCCCGAGAGGGTGCCGATCCGCGCCTCCCAGGGGACGTCGGCGAGGAGGCCCGCGATCACGTCGCGCGTGCGGGCGTCGCCCGCCCACTCGTGCTCAGCGCGACCGTCGACGACCGCGTTCGAGACGGTGTCGTCGTCGTCGAGCTCGTCGGCCTGGTGCAGCACACCGACCGTCACACCGCTGCGGACGGTGACGCGGCCGGAGTCGGCCTCACGCAGGCCGGCCAGCATGCCGAGAAGGCTCGACTTGCCGTCGCCGTTGCGGCCGACGATGCCGATGCGGTCGCCCTCCGACACGCCCAGCGTCACGGAGTCGAAAACGACTTTGGTCGGGTACTCGAGATGCAGGGACTCGGCCCCGAGAAGATGCGCCATATTATCTCCAGGCTACGGGGTCCGCGCTGTACGACTGATGCACGGGGGTTCCGCGGTGCCGTCGTCCGCGTCGCATGGCGCACCGGAGGATGACACGGGGCCGCCCGGAAGATTCCGGACGGCCCCGCAGAAGAACGGATGCTGAGGATCAGCTCAGGTCGTTCGCTTCGAGCCACTCGGTGGCGATGTCGCTGGCCGACCGCTGGTCGACCGTGTTCTGCACGTTCAGCGCGACGAGGCCCTCGGGAGTCAGCGCAGCACTGATCTTGTTGATGACCTCGGCCGCGTCGTCGGGGAAGTCGGCGCTCACGACGGGAACGACGTTCGACGCGAGGAAGAGGCCCTCGGGGTCTTCGAGCACGACGAGGTCGTCGGTCTCGATCCGCGGATCAGCCGTGTAGACGTTCGCGATGTTGACCGTGCCGGCGAGCAGATCTTCGACCGTGGTGTCGCCGGTCGCGGAGAACGCGACCTCGACGCCGTAGGTGTCGAGGAGCCCGGTCGGACCGTAGGGGCGCTCGGCCAGCTCGGCGTTCCCGCCCAGGGTGAGGGGCACGGACACGTTGGCGAGGTCGGCGATCGTGGTGAGGTCGTTCTCCTCGGCGAACGCCGCAGTGACGGTGTAGGAGTCCTGGTCGGTCGCCTCCGACTGGTCGAGGACGGCCAGGCCCTCGGGCAGAGCGTCGGGGAGCGCCGCGAAGACGTCGTCGGCGGTGCGCGCCTCGGTCTCGGGGTCGAAGTACTGCAGCAGGTTGCCGGAGTACTCGGGGAACAGGTTGACTTCGCCGCTCTCGAGAAGCGGGATGTACGCGTCGCGCTGACCGATGCTGAGCTGCTTCGTGACCTCGAAGCCGGCGCCCTCGAGCGCCTGCGCGTAGATCTCGGCGATGATCTCGTTCGAGGGGTAGGCCTGCGAACCGACGACGATGGGCCCGTCGGAGGCGCCGTCACCGGCGGGCTCGCCGGAATCGAGCGGGCTGCTGGAAGCGCAGCCAGCCAGGGCGAGGAGTGCCGCCGCGCCGACTGCTGTGCCGGCGAGGCCCTTTCGGATTCGTGCTGTGAACATGGTTTTCTCTTTTCTTGGTGGGGTGCAGAGTCGGTCGCCGTTAGCGAGCGACGGTCTTGGTGATCTCGGGGCGCTCGGTGGCCGAGCGCAACGTCTTCTTGCGGCTCGTCTCTCCTGCGGCGACCGCACCGGCGCGGATGCCGCGCGGAACGACAGCGTGCTGAGCGACCGCGAACAGAGCGTCGAGCACCAGCGCCAAGGCGGCGACGAGGATCGCGCCGCCGATGATGACGTCGAGTTGTCGAAGCTGCAATCCGCTAATGATGTACTGGCCGAGCCCGCCGAGACCGATATAGGCCGCAATGGCGACGGTGGCGACGACCTGCAGGGTGCCGGCACGGAGTCCACCGACCAGAAGCGGGAGTCCGAGCGGCACCTCGATGCGCCACAGGATCTGCCACTCGGTCATTCCCATGGCTCGCCCGGCATCGATCACCCGGCGATCGATCGCCTCGAGTCCGGTGTAGGCGCCGGCGAGGATCGACGGGATCGCCAGGATGACGAACGTGATGACCGCGGCCTCGGGTTTGTGCAGGACCCCGAGCAGCAGGACGAGAAGGATCAGAAGACCGAACGACGGGATCGCCCGGGCGGCGCCCGACACGGCGACGGCGAACTCTCGCCCCCGCCCCGTGTGCCCGATCGCCCAGCCGACCGGCACCGCGATGAGCGCGGCGATGACGACCGAGACGAAGGTGTAGGCGAGGTGCTGGGCGATGGCCGCGGGCAGCGGCGAATTGCCGCCCAGGCGATCGGGCGAGAAGATCCAGGCGAAGGCCTCGAAGAAGAGGTTCATGCCGTCGCCTCCGCACCGATCGCCGCGCGCCGCACGCGGCGCGCCTTCGTGGCCCGGGCCCACGGCATGAGCAGACGGCCCACCATCACGAGCACAAGATCGACGACGAGCGCGAGCACGACGACCACGACGACTCCCGCCAGCACCTCGGGGATGATGCGGCGCTGCAGACCGTTGGTGAAGAGGTAGCCCAGGTTGATGACGCCGACGAGGATGCCGACTGTGGCCAGCGAGATCGTGCTCGCGGCCGCCACGCGGATTCCGGCGAGGATGACGGGGCCGGCGAGCGGGAACTCCACCGCCCAGAATCGTCGGAACGAGCCGTAGCCCATCGCCGTGGACGCCTGACGGACACCCGGGTCGACGGAGTCGAGGCCGTCGGCGACCGAGCGCACGAGAATCGCGACCGCGTAGATGGTGAGCGCGACGATGAGGTTCGTCTCGCTGATGAAGCTGTACCCGATCGCCGACGGCAGAAGGATCAGCAGCGCGATCGAAGGGATCGTGTACAGCAGACCGGTGATCGTGATCACGCCGCTGCGCACCAGCCGGTAGCGCCACGCGACCCACCCGAGTGGCACGGACAGCACGAAACCGATCAGCAGCGGGATGACACTCTGACGCAGGTGATCGAGCGTCAGACCGCCGATGAGATCGAGGTTGTCAAGAACCCAGCTCACCCGGTCGGTCCGTCCACCAGCGCCCCCTGGGTGCGCCCCTCGCCATCGACGACGAACGTGCCGTTCGCCGTGTGCTCGATGTGAAGCGCACGTTTGCCGCGCTCGGTGCCGACGAAGCTCGCGACGAAGTCGTTCGCCGGTTTCTCGATGATCTCGGCGGGGGTTCCCAGCTGGGCGACGCGGGCGCCCTTCTCGAGGATCACGACCTGGTCGCCGAGGAGGAAGGCCTCATCGATGTCGTGGGTGACGAAGACGATCGTCTTGCCGATGTCGCGCTGAAGCCGCAGCAGCTCTTCTTGCAGCTCGGCGCGCACGATGGGGTCGACGGCGCCGAACGGTTCGTCCATGAGCAGGATGTTGGGGTCGGCCGCGAGCCCGCGCGCCACACCGACGCGCTGCTGCTGGCCACCCGAGAGCTGACTCGGGTACCGATCGGCCATCGTCGGCTCGAGCCCGACCGTCTGCATCAGTTCGAGCGCCCGCGCCCGAGCGGCACGCCGAGTCTGACCCTGCAGCACCGGCACGGTCGCGATGTTGTCGATGACCGTGAAGTGCGGCAGGAGTCCGGAGTTCTGCATCACGTAGCCGATGCTCCGGCGCAACTCGACCGGCGATCGGTCGGCGATGTCGTCTCCGTCGATCGAGATCGTGCCGCCGCTGGGATCTACCATGCGGTTGATCATGCGCAACAGCGTGGTCTTTCCGCAGCCGGACGAACCGACGAACACCGTGGTCTGCCGCGACGGCAGCACCAGATCGAACTCACCCACGGCGCGGGTGCCATCGGGGAAGACTTTCGAGACGTTCTTGAACTCGATCATGTCGACCGCCTCAGTCCTCGACCGACACCTTCCGGTCGAAGGCGACGAAGCCGGCGAAGTCGCGGCCGGCCTTCTCGACGGCGCCGGGGAGCAGATCGGGGTACGACCACGCGCCGTCCGTCAATTCGACTCCGTCGAGGGCGATGCTCCAGTACTGAGCCGCACCCTTCCACGGGCAGGTGTAGGGCGTCGGAGTCTTCACGAGCGCACCTTCGCGCACGCTCGCCGGCGGGAAGTACCAGTTGCCTTCGATCGAGACCAGATCGTCGCGATCCGCCTCAGCGATCACGACACCGTCGAGTACAGCCTTCATGAGTCCTCCTCGGAGCTCCGCGGGGCACGGAAACCCGTGCGATTCCGCCACGGTACCCGAGGCTACCGACGCCCAGGGCGGGGAGGGCCGAGATTGCCGCGTATGACGCCAACGTGTTATTGAGAGCCCCGCCGACGGTCTGCCGTCAGACCACGCGCGCGCCGGCCACCGGGCCGTGCACATGGAGCGCGGTGAACCCGGCCGCGCTGAGGGTGATCTGAAGTTCGAGGGCCGACGCATCGTCGGAGGCGAGGAAGGCGACGGTGGGCCCCGACCCCGACACGAGGCCGGCGAGCGCACCGGCCTTCTCACCGGTTTCGAGAGCCGCTCCCAGAACGGGCCGGAGAAGCAGCGCGGGCGCCTGCAGGTCGTTGCGCAGCGACGCCGCGAGCATTTCGGGGTCACCCTGTCGAAGAGCGTGCAGCACGGCGGGGTCGACCCGCGGCTGACGGGGAGCCGGACCGATGTCGACGAGGTGCCGCGCGCGATGGGCGTCGAGCTCGCCGTAGGTGACGGGGGTCGACATCCCCTCGTCGCTCACCACGAGCACCCAGTCGAAGCGGCCACGCGCCAGGGCCGGGCTCAGCTCATCGCCGCGGCCCGTACCGACCGCTGTCCCGCCGACGAGGGCGAACGGCACGTCGGCGCCGAGCCGGGCGGCCAGTCGTGCGAGTTCTGCCGTCGAGAGCCCGGTTTGCCATAACGCGTCGCAGGCGACGAGGGCGGCCGCAGCATCCGCCGATCCCCCACCCATGCCCCCCGCCACCGGTACCGACTTGCGGATCTCGAGATGCACTCCGCGGTCGATGCCGGTCGCACCGGCGAGAAGGCGCGCAGCGCGCACCGCGAGGTTGCGGTCATCGACGGGCACGTCGTCGAGCGCGACCGTTCCCGTGACGTGCGCGGTGATCTCGTCGGCATCGCTCGCCCAAAGGTCTTCGTAGAGCGACACCGCTTGATAAGCCGTCGCGACGTCGTGGTACCCGTCGTCCTGCACGTCGCCGACTTCGAGGAAGACGTTGATCTTGCCCGGCGCACGCACGTGCACTCGTCCGGCGGTCGGCGCGAGACTCACCGGTTCGCCGACTCCGCCCAGAGGTCGACGTCGATCGCGTCAGAGACGGCGTCGATGCGTTCGAGCTCTTCGGCGTCGAATGCCGGGCCATGGAGCGCGGCGAGGTTGTCATCGAGCTGCTCCGTGCGCGAGGCGCCGATGAGAGCGGAGGCCACCGTCTCGTCGCGCAGCACCCACTGGATCGCCATCTGCGCGAGGGTCTGACCGCGTTCCTTGGCGATGAGGTTCAGGCTCCGCAGCGCCGCAACCGCGCTGTGCGGGAGGGCCGTCTCGGTCAGGGAAGAACGCTGCTGCGCGCGGCGGGCGCGGCCGTCGCCGAGGTATTTGTCGGTCAAGAGGCCCTGAGCCAGCGGGGTGAAGGCGATCGCGCCCATCTGCTCGTGCTGCAGGACCTCGGTGAGTCCGTCTTCGACCCAGCGGTTGAGGATCGAGTACGACGGCTGGTGGATGACCAGCGGTGTGCCGAGCGAGCGCGCGACCGCTGCGGCCTCGGCCGTGCGCTCGGCGCTGTAGGACGAGATGCCGACGTAGAGGGCCTTGCCCTCGCGGACGAGGGTGTCGAGGGCGCCGATCGTCTCTTCGATGGGGGTGACGGGGTCGACGCGGTGGGAGTAGAAGATGTCGACGTAGTCGATCCCCATGCGCTCCAGCGACGCGTTCGCACTCGCCAGCAGGTATTTGCGCGAGCCGAAGTTGCCGTAGGGACCCGGCCACATGTCGTACCCGGCCTTCGACGAGATGATGAGCTCGTCTCGGTAGGGGGCGAAGTCCTCGCGCATCATGCGGCCGAAGTTCGTCTCCGCCGATCCGTACGGCGGGCCGTAGTTGTTCGCCAGGTCGAAGTGGGTGATCCCGCGGTCGAAAGCGTGGCGCAGCAACGCGCGCTGATTGTCGAACGCGATGTTGTCGCCGAAGTTCCACCACAGCCCGAGCGAGACCGGGGGAAGGAACAGTCCGCTCGCACCGACCTGCCGGTAATCCGCGCCGGAGTAGCGTTCTGCCGCTGCCGCGTAGGGCCGGTGGAGGTCGCGGACCTCCGCGCCGAATCGCTCGGGATCGATCACCCTTCGACACTAGCGCCCGCCCGCGCCCGCAAAGGATGCGGGGAGGAAATGCGGGCGCAACGCGGTGTGTTTACCTTTAGTACACCTTCGCTTCCGCGAAGATCCTCCCCCTTACCGTTCTGAGAGGAGCCGCGTTGCCCCGGATTACCCCGCTACCGGCCGAGACCGACCCGCTGCGCCGCATCCTCTCGAGGAACGACGTGCGCCTGGCCGACGGCATCCTCCACCTCGTCGGAGACGACACCGCGCCGTCCGAGGCGCGGGACTCCGACCTGCTCTTCGTCGCAGCCGCGTTGGAGGCCGCCGACATCGACGTGCTGCTGGTGCGCGACACCAACCGGCGCCCGAAGATCGTCGTCGATCTGACGGATGCCGCCGCCGCCCTCGCGGCTCTGCGCCTCGCGGCAGCGGATGAGCCGCTGTATTTCAAGAGCCCCGGCGAAGATCCGCACCCGGTTCATACGGCGTCGCTCTCGGCCGACGTCGTGTCGGCGATGGCCGTGTTCCGACCGCGGACGTCGATCGACGGCGCATTGCGCTACGGCGCGGCCTTCGCTCCGCAGCTGGAGTTCTGGCGGTTCGGCGAGCCGCTCGTCGAGGCACCCCGCGCGAACGCCCTCACCCGACGCGTGATGGCCACCACCGACCTCTCGTTCGTCGAGGTGGAGCGTCACGGTCGCACGTGGCGGACGATCGAGGGCATGTTCGCGCCCCACGCGAACGAGTTCACCCACGACGTCGACATGGTCTTCTCGTGGGTCGACGGCACCGACTCGGAGTTCCAGCGGCAGCGCGCGGCGAGCATGCAGGGCTACGTCGTCGGAGACGGCGACGACGCCCCCGCGCGATACCGTCAGATCGACGAACTGCGCTACGCGTTGCGCAGCGTGCACATGTTCGCCCCGTGGGTGCGTCGCATCTTCATCGTGACCGACTCCCCCCGGCCCGCCTGGCTGGCCGAGCACCCCGACGTCACCATCGTGCGCAGCGAGGAGTTCTTCGCCGATCCCTCCACCCTGCCGACGCACAACTCCCACGCCGTCGAGGCGCAGCTGCACCGCATCGAGGGCCTCGCCGAGCACTTCCTCTACAGCAACGACGACATGTTCTTCGGTCGACCCGTCACGCCGGAGCTGTTCTTCAGCGGATCCGGGGTGAGCCGGTTCGTCGAGAGCGGGGTGCGCATCGGCGCCGGCGGATCATCGCCCGATCGCTCGGGGCACGACAACGCCCTGCGGGTGAACCGCGCGCTGTTGCAGGAACGATTCGGACGCGTCATCACGCACGACCTCGAGCACAGCGCCGTTCCGATGCGCCGCTCGGTCGCGGCCGAACTCGAGCAGACGTTCGCCGACGACTACGCGCGTACGGCCGGCAGCCGCTTCCGCTCGTCGACCGACGTCTCGGTCACGAACAGCCTCTACCACTACTACGCGCTCTTCACCGGGCGGGCCGTCGTGACCACCGAGCCGCGCATCCGCTACATCCAGACGACGCAGCTCGACTCGCTCCGGCGCATGGAGCGGCTGATCGAACGGCGCGACACCGACATGTTCTGCCTGAACGACGGCAGTGAGCCCGAGATCCCCGAAGAGATGCGGGTCAAGGCGCTCCGCTCCTGCCTC
Source organism: Microbacterium shimangi (assembly GCF_043556445.1). Classification (NCBI taxonomy): domain Bacteria; kingdom Bacillati; phylum Actinomycetota; class Actinomycetes; order Micrococcales; family Microbacteriaceae; genus Microbacterium; species Microbacterium shimangi. Next base: position 161,843 of record NZ_JBIGII010000004.1, on the reverse strand, counting down.
GAGCGCTACTTCCCGGTGCGCGCCCCGTGGGAGCGTGCCGACCGACCTGTCGCCGGAGTCAGCGGATCACGGGCATCGGCGCCGTCGGCGGCGACGTTCGCGTGAGGGTGCGCGCGGCGGGCGTTTCGACACCGGCCGCACGGAGCCGTGCGAGCGACTCTGCAGCATCGACGAACTGCAGGGGAACCGTCGTCTCGAGCGGCACCACCGAATGGACGATCGTCTCGTCGTAGATGTGGATCATGTTGAACCCCTGCGCGCCGTCGCGCGGCCTCGTGCCACCGACGGGCACGGTGAGGTCCTGCGTGTAGCAGGTGGCGGAGGCCACGGACACGGGGATACCCGCGAACGTCGCGAACGTCGAGTAGTGCAGGTGCCCGCCGATGATCGCGCGCACGTCGGTGCCGCGCAGCACGTCGGCCAGGCGGCGCTGGTCGCGCAGCTCGACCGACGCAGCCAGATCGAGCACGCTCGGCACCGGCGGGTGGTGGAGGGCGAGGATCGTGCCCAGGGGTGCGGGGGTCGCAAGCTCCGCCGCCAGCCAGCGCAGCTGATCGTCGGAGACTTCGCCGTGGTGCAGGCCGGGCACGGTCGTGTCGAGCGTGACGATGCGGAGTCCGTCGAGCTCGTCGACGCGGTCGACCGGGGCACCGCCCGACGGGTCGCCGGGAAGAAGGTGCGCCCGGAACGAGGCACGGTCGTCGTGGTTTCCCATCACCCAGATGATGCGGGCGCCGAGCGCCTCGGCGAGGGGTTCGACCAGGGCGGCGATGCGCGCATACGCGTCGTCTTCGCCGTGGTCGGCCAAGTCTCCGGTGAAGATGAGGGCATCGGGACGAACCCCGGATGCTTCGATGGCGGCGAGCGCACGGACGAGATAGGCCTCGGAGTCGACGCTGTCGTAGAGCCGCGCGCCGTGGGCTCGCAGGTGTGTGTCACTCAGGTGGAGCAGAACCCTTTCGGGCTTCGGGTACTCGGCGTACCGCATGTCTCTCCCTCAAGCCGCGAATCGAACGGCGCCGTGAAACCGACAGAACCGGCGAACCGGTCTAGCGGCTGAGCGTGGCAGAACGAGAGAAATGTTACAGAGAGGTTTCGTGAACTCCCGATGGACACGTCATGAAACGCTGATGCGGGCGATGCGGACGTAGTCCTCGACAGAGAGTTCTTCGCCCCGTGCGGTCGGCGCGACGCCGGCGCGCTCCAGAAGAGCGGATGCTTCCGCCGCCGTCGCCCCGACGACTCCCGCGAGCGCTTGCCGGAGCATCTTGCGACGCTGCTGAAAAGCGGCGTCGACGATCGCGAAGGTGCGGCGGCGTTCTTGCTCTGTGCCCCGCGGCTCGGAATCGAGGGTGAAGGCCACGAGCACGGAGTCGACGTTCGGAACCGGCCAGAAGACCTGCCGCGAGACGGTGCCCCCCAATCGCCATGCTCCGTACCAGGCGGCCTTGACGCTCGGCGCGCCGTAGATCTTCGAGCCGGGCCCCGCCGCCATCCGCTCCCCCACTTCGGCCTGCACCATGATCACCCCGCGCTGCAGCCCGGGGAAGGTCTCGAGGAAGTGCAGCATCACCGGCACCGAGATGTTGTAGGGCAGATTCGCCACCAGCACGTCGGGGTCGCCGGGCAGTTCGGTCACCCGCAGCGCGTCGGCATCGACGACGGTCAGCGCGCCCTCGGGAACACCGTGTGCCGACGCGGTCTCGGCCAGCCGCGCCGCGAGACGATGGTCGATCTCGACGGCGGTGACGGGGGCACCGGTTTCGAGGATCGCGAGGGTGAGCGATCCTAGGCCAGGCCCGATCTCGACGACACGGTCGGTCGCGGTGACCCGCGCGACCTGCACGATGCGGCGAACGGTGTTCGCGTCGACGACGAAGTTCTGGCCCAGCTTCTTGGTCGGGGTGATATCGAGCGAGGCCGCGAGCCGACGGATCTCGGCGGCGCCGAGCAGGGTGACGGGCATCCCTTCATCGTAGTTCGCGGGTGCGCAAGCCTCCTGCCCCGGTGCTTCCTGCGGAGTACCGTGGCGGTCATGAGCTCAACCGGCACCATCCCCGCGGACACCTTCTCGATGAAAAGCCCCTTCGGACGCCGCGCGGCCGCCCTCTCGATCGCCGCCGCGGTCGGCGGGTTCTTGTTCGGGTTCGACTCGTCGGTTATCAACGGCGCCGTCGACTCCATCCAGGAGAACTTCGCGCTCGGCGACTTCCTCCAGGGGTTCGTCGTCGCCGTCGCGCTTCTGGGTTGCGCGGTCGGCGCGATCGTCGCCGGGAACCTCTCGGATCGATGGGGACGCCTGCGCGTCATGATGCTGGGCGCCGTCATGTTCCTGGCGTCGTCGGTGGGCTCGGCGCTCACCTTCAGCGTTCCCGACCTCATTCTGTGGCGTGTCATCGGCGGCATCGGCATCGGCATCGCCTCGGTGGTCGCACCGGCCTACATCGCCGAGATCGCGCCGCGGCAGATCCGCGGTGCGCTCGCGTCGCTGCAGCAGCTCGCGATCACCCTCGGTATCTTCACGGCTCTCCTGAGCGACGCGCTCCTCGCCAACATCGCCGGCGGTGCCTCGGAGCAGCTGTGGTGGGGCATGGCCGCCTGGCGTTGGATGTTCCTCGTCGGTGTCATCCCGGCGGCGGTCTACGGCATCCTCGCCTTCACCATGCCGGAATCGCCCCGCTTCCTGCTCTCGAAGGGCCGCGACGACGAGGCGCGTGTCATCTTCGCCCGACTCGTTCCCCCCGCCGATCTCGAGAAATCGGTCACCGAGATCTCGCAGTCGATCGAGACCGACCGCAAGAACGCGGGAGCCTCGCTCCGAGGCCCGGTCTTCGGCCTGCAGGGCATCGTCTGGGTCGGCATCATCTTGTCGGTGTTCCAGCAGTTCGTGGGGATCAACGTGATCTTCTACTACTCCACGACCCTCTGGAAAGCGGTCGGCTTCGACGAGAGCAACTCGCTGCTGATCAGCGTGATCACCTCGGTCACGAACGTCGTGGTGACCCTCGTCGCGATCTGGCTCGTCGACCGCGTGGGCCGCAAACCCATCCTCCTCACCGGTTCGCTGCTGATGGCGGTTTCGCTGGGCACGATGGCGCTGGCGTTCACCTTCGCCGAGACCGTCGACGGATCACCGAGCCTCCCCGGCGCGTGGGGCCCGGTCGCCCTGGTCGCCGCGAACCTGTTCGTCGTCGGGTTCGGCGCCTCGTGGGGCCCGCTCGTCTGGGTGCTCCTCGGCGAGATCTTCCCCAGCCGCATCCGCGGCAAGGCGCTCGGGGTCGCTGCGGCCGCGCAGTGGATCGCGAACTTCTTGATCACCGTCTCGTTCCCCGTCATGGCCGGGTGGTCGCTCCCGGTGACGTATGGCATGTACGCGTTGTTCGCTGCGCTGTCGTTCTTCTACGTCGCCTGGAAGATCCCCGAGACGAAGGGCATGGCGCTCGAGCAGGCCGAGACGCTGTTCACGAAGAAGCCCGCCCGCGCGAAGAGCTGACGCCCTGGTGTCGCATCCGTGCGGCAGGATGAGAGCGTGACCCGGTTCGTAGTGGTACCGCAGTGGCAGGGCAGTCCGTCTTCGCGTGCCATGCGGCTGCGCGACGGGGCTGAGGCGATCGCAGGAGACCTCCCGCGATCGACCACCGAGCACCTCGCCGTTCCCCTCGAGGCCGGCGACGCCCTCGACTCCGGGGTACAGCGCCTGAGCGCCGTCGCCCGTGTGCGCGAAGATCTCGCGGCTTTCGTCCGGGAGGCCGATGAACCCGTCGTGGTGATCGGCGGTGACTGCGGCGTCGCGGCCGGAGCCGTTGCGGCCGTCGCTGCGGACGACGTCGCGATCGTGTGGTTCGACGCCCACGCCGACGTCAATACGCCCGAGACGTCGCCGTCGGGCGCCTACAGCGGGATGGTTCTGCGCAGCATCCTGGGCGACGGTCCTGCCGCGGTCGCACTCGACAAGGGCACCATCACCCCGGGCCGGGTCGTGCTCGCCGGCGCACGCTCGCTCGATCTCGAAGAAGAGCTGTTCGTCGTCGGCGAAGGGATCCGGATGCTGTCTGCCGACGACCTCTCATCGCACGATGCCCTCGCAGAGGCGGTCGCCGCGACCGGTGCCACACGCGTGTTCGTTCACGTCGACCTGGACGTGCTGGATCCGGCCGAGATCTCCGGCGTGCAATCGGCACAGCCGTTCGGAGTAGCCGCGACCGACCTGGTCGCCTCGGTCCGCGCGCTTCGCGCTCGCTTTCCCCTCGTCGGCGCCTCGCTCGCGGGGTTCGCGCCGCCCTCCCCCGAGGCCGCCGTCGACGATCTCGGCACGATCCTTCGCATCGTCGGAGCACTCGCGTGAGCCCGGTGCCGGTTCCGCCCACGGGGTGGGAAGAGCGCGCCGAACTCGCGGTGGCGCGCGGCCGGCGTCTCGACCGCTGGATCCCCTCGATTCTGCTCGACTCGCCCGTCAGCCGATTCGGATACCTCTACGGCAGCGCCGTCGGCTGGGTCTGGGGCACGCTCTGGAGCACCGGCCGGATCGAACGCCGGGAGGGTCTCTGGGTGTTCCGAGGCCTGCCGAACTGGGCGTTCGGACGCGGCGGGGTATGCGTGGGCGGATGCTTCCTCACCGGCGGCGGGCGCGTGACGCCCGCGATGCTGCGCCACGAGGCCGTGCACCAGCGCCAGTGGCGTCACTACGGCATCCTCATGCCGGTGCTGTACGCCATCGCCGGGCGCGATCCGCTGCGCAATCGGTTCGAGATCGAGGCGGGGCTCGTCGACGGGAACTACGTTCCGCGAGCCGCCTGATCCGAGCTTCGCCGCTGGCGCCAGGCCCGCCAGGCCCCGGTCGACCAGAGCGCCCAGATCACGAGCAGCGGCTGGAAGACCAGGCGGATGCCGCGCGACAGATCGGAGTCGAGCCCGAACGCGTCTGTGCCGCGGACGAACTGTTCGATGTTGCCGGGGAAGACCGCGATGAAGAACGCGGCGGTGATCCACCCGATCAGCACGCGGTAACGCGCCAACACGATGAGCGAGAGCCCCAGCGCGATCTCGACGAGGCCGGAGGCCACGACGACCACGTCGACGGGCAACGGCAGCCATTGCGGCACCTGGGCGACGAAGGATTCGCGCGCGAAGGTCAGGTGGCCGATGCCGGCGAAGGTGAGAACCGCGCCCAGCAGCCAGCGAGCGATCGAACGAGGAAGGCCCATGACGCGATCGTAGACGCGAAGAGCGGGTCAGCGGGCGGTGGCCAGGCCGAAGCGCTCGGGGGTGTGGATCGACTCCGCGTCGATGTCGTAGCCCACCGTGAGTTCGTCGACGATGTCTGCCGTGCCGAGGTAGCCGCCGAGCAGGTAGACGCGCGTGTTCGCGGCTGCATGACCCTCGAACGCGCAGAGCATCTCGCCCGCCCAGCCCGAGACGGCGCGGGTGAGCGCTTCTCCGGGGGCGCAGGCGCGCACCTCACCCGGCGCACCGCCGCGGCGCGACCGGTCGAGCCACGTCACCGTCATGCGGGCGGGGGCGCTGACGCGGCCGATCCACGAAGCATCCGGAACCTCGATGAAGAGGCGTCCGGTCGAGCAGAGCGGCAGGGTCACCAGAAGGGTCTCGAGGTCGACGAGCGAAGACTCGTCTGCCGTGACGAGATATTGCACCCGGGTGTGACGCGAAGACCGGCAGGCGGTCTCGTTGTGCTCGCTTTTCTGGACCATGACCCTCCTACTATACGGGAGGGAAGGGTTGCCTCACCTTATGTGGCGGGAATGATCAGGATGCGGCGAAGCTCGCTGATCTCGTCCCTGTCCAGCGCATGGGCACGCAGGTAGTCGCTCGGCGAGCCGTACTCGTCGGTGAGGCGCTTGAGCAGCCCGCGCATCACCCGCGCCGGTGACCGCGTCGCGAGCTCCTCGAGGTGGACCGCCTCCGGATGCATCGCGCGAAGACGTGCGACGACCTCGGTGTTGCGCGCCGCGGGGAGCATCTTCTCGGTGCGCGCATAGTCGGCGACGATCGCATCGAGGTCGACACCCGCGGCGGCGAGCGCGAGCGCGACGGTGACTCCGGTGCGATCCTTCCCCACCGTGCAGTGAACGAGAACGGGCTGATCGACGATGATGCTCCGGACGACTTCGACGACCCGGTCGGCGGCCTCGACGATGAGGCTGGAGTACAACTCGGCCAGGCTCACGTCGTTCTCGAAGAACGACGTGATCGAGCCGAGGAAGACCGGCACGCGTTCGGTGGTGAGGTCGAGGCCGTCGACCAGGCTCGGCGACCGCTCCACCTCCTCGTCGTCCCGAAGGTCGATGATCCTCCGGAGCCGCAGTGCGCGCAGTGCTTCGAAGCCCGATTCGTCGACCGTGGCGAGGTTGCCCGACCGGTAGAGCACGCCGCTCCGTGTCTGCCCGTCGCCCGCCGGCAGCCCTCCGATGTCGCGGAAGTTCAGCACCCCCGAGACCAGGGAGCGCTGCGCGCCGCGGCTCACGCCTTCTCCGGTCGCGGCGGAACGGGATAGCGGCCCGCGATGGCGACCCGGTTGAAGGCGTTGATCGCGACGAGGATCCAACTCAGCCCGACGTACTCCGCCTCGCTCAGGATGCCGCCCACGTGGTCGTAGACCTCGTCGGGGACGCCGTCCTCAGAGATGAAGGTGAACGCCTCCGCCAATTCGAGTGCGGCGCGTTCGCGGTCGGAGAAGACGCCCGACTCGCGCCACACCGCGATCTGAGCGATCTCGTCGGCCGAGAGCCCCGCCGCGACCGCGCGGTCGACGTGGATCCGCACGCAGAACGCGCACCCGTTGAGCTGCGAGGCATGGAGCTGCACGAGCTCTTTCAGGCGCGGTTCGATGCCCGAATCCGCCGCCAACGCGCCCACCGTCTTGGAGAACGTCTCCAGCGCCCGGTAGGCATCGGGCGCGGAACGCGAGAGGTGCACGCGAGGCTCTTCGCTCATGCCTTCAGCCTATGCGCGCGGGGTTCGACACGCTCGGCAACCAGACCCTGAACCTCGCGAAAGATCCGGCCGTCCCGACGACGGGGCAGAATGGCCGCGTGCCCGACTTCGACGAGTTCTCCTTCCTCCCCGACCAGGCTGCCGACGCGGGCCTGCCGGGTCCGCTTCCGCGCGGCGAGCGCCTCACCCTGACACTCCCCGACGGCCGGTCGTTGAGTGCGCTGCGGTACGGCGACGCCCCACCCGAGGTGACGTTCCTCCACGGCGCGGGTCTGAACGCCCACACCTGGGACACCACGATCGTGGCGCTGGGTCGCCCCGCTCTCGCGATAGATCTCGCCGGGCACGGCGATTCGTCGTGGCGCGACGACGCCACCTATGCGCCGCGGCTCCTCTCCCCCGACGTCGTGGCCGCACTCGCCGAGTGGACCGACCGCCCCCAGGTGCTCGTCGGTCAATCGCTCGGCGGTCTGACCGCCGCGCCCGTCGCAGCATCCACCCCCGCTTCTGTCTCGCGCCTGATGATCGTGGACATCACCCCCGGCGTCGATCCCGATGCCGGGCCCACCCAGGTGCGGGCTTTCTTCGCCGGCCCGACCGACTGGGCGTCGCGCGACGAACTCGTCGATCGCGCCCTCGCCTTCGGGCTCGGCGGGGGGTCGCGCGAGAAAGCCGCCAGGGGGGTCTTCCTCAACTCCCGGGTGCGTACGGATGGCCGCGTCGAGTGGAAGCACCACTTCGCCCACCTCGCCGCGGCCGCCGCGAACGCTGCGGGCGAGCCCGCCACCGATGACGCTGTGGCCACGCTTCTGAGCGGCGCCGGATGGGAGGACCTCGCCGCAGTGCGAGCTCCCATCACGCTGATCCGTGCCGATCGCGGGTACGTCACAGAGGCGGATGCTGCCGAGTTCGCGGCGCACGCGCCAGCGGCCCGCATCGTGACCCTCGCGTCGAGTCACAACGTGCAGGAAGACGCGCCGCTGGCCCTCGCGGACGAGATCGTGCGCCTCTTCTGACCCTTCCGTGTCGTTCCGCGTCGGCCCCGCCGCGGGGGGTCGCGCGGAACCCTAGGCTGGAGGGCACACCGAGATAGCCCTGCCGCGGCGTCCGACAGCATCGATGACGCCGCCTCCTGGGGAAAGGACCCGCCACATGCCCCGCCGCGCCACCTTCGCCGCCACAGCCCTCTTCGTCACCGGAGCCCTGCTCCTGTCGGGCTGCACGAGCACTCCGAGCCCCACCCCCACATCGGTCGGCGCCCCCGACCCCGACGCGACCCTGACGGTCGCGGCGACGCTCGAGCCATCGAACCTCGACGTGCGACACACCTCAGGCGCCGCCCTCGACCAGGCCCTCATCGACAACGTCTACGAGGGCCTCGTCTCGCGCGACCAGGACAACACCGTCGTCCCCCGCCTCGCGAGCGACTTCCAGGTGTCCGACGACGGCCTGACCTACACCTTCACTCTCCGTGAGGGCGTCACCTTCCACGACGGCAGCGCACTGACCGTCGATGACGTCGTGACGTCTCTGACCGCCGCCAAGGACGACGCCACCATTCAGGGCAACGTCGACCTGACCGGGGTGACCTCCATCACCGCCCCCGACGCCACGACCGTCGTCGTGACCCTGGCCGCCCCGAACAGCGACTTCCTCTTCTCGCTCACCGGGCGCGCCGGACTCGTGGTCAAGACCGGCGATACGACGAACCTGCAGACGGCCGCGAACGGCACCGGTCCGTTCTCGGTCTCCCAGTGGGCGCAGGGTCAGAGCTTGATCCTCGAGCGCTCCGAGTCGTACTGGGGCGAGCCGGCCGGCGTCGCCGAGGTGGTGCTCGACTACATCCCCGACCGCACGGCCGCGGCCAACGCGGCCCTCGCGAACGAGGTAGACGTCACCCTCGAACTCGACCCCGAGTTCCGTTCGCAGATCGAAGACAGCGGCATGTTCGCGATCGAGACCGGTCAGACGACCGACAAGGGCACCCTGGCCTTCAACAACGCCGCCGCCCCCCTGAACGACCCCGACGTGCGTGAGGCGCTCCGTCTCGCGATCGACCACGACGGTCTGATCGAGGCGATCGGCGGCGTGGGGGCACCGCTCTTCGGACCGATCCCCGAGCTCGACCCCGGCTACGAAGATCTGTCCGAGCTCGTCCCGTTCGATCCCGAGCGAGCGAGGCAGTTGCTCGCCGACGCGGGTCAGGAAGACCTCGAGCTGACCCTCACCATCCCGAACATCTACGACGCGACGATCCCCACCTACCTGGTGTCGGCGTTCGACGACATCGGCGTGACGCTGAGGGTCGAGTCGGTCGAGTTCTCGGTATGGCTCACAGACGTCTTCACGAACAAGGACTACGAGCTGAGCTTCGTCCGCCACGTCGAGGCGCGCGACTTCTCGAACTGGACGAACCCCGACTATTACTTCGGCTACGACAACCCCGAGGTGCAGTCGCTCTACACCGAGGCGGTCGCCTCGGTCGACGAGGAACAGGCCGATGCACTGCTGGCCGAAGCCGCACGCATCGTCTCGGAAGACAACGCCGCCGACTGGCTCTTCGTCGCCGCGCCCCTCGCCGCGGTCGGCACGCACGTCAGCGACTTTCCTCAGAACTCGCTCAACGTCCGCCTTCCGCTGGCCGGTGTGACGGTGTCGTCCGAGTGATGACGACGGCGAGATGACGGTGTCTTCGCGGTGATCCGCTACGCGGCGACGAGGGGGGTCCTGCTCCTGGCAGGCCTCCTCGTCGCCAGCGTGCTCATCTTCTTCACTCTTCGGGTGCTCCCGGGCGATGTCGCGCAGCTCATCGGCGGCACGACGTCGTCTCCCGAGCAGATCGCCGCGATCCGGGCCGGTCTCGGCCTCGACCGACCCCTCCCCCTGCAGTACGCCGACTGGATCGGCGGAGTCTTCCGCGGAGACCTCGGATCATCGCTGTTGACCGGCACCTCCGTCGCCGACGAACTCGCCGCCAAGGCGCAGGTGACCGCGCCTCTCGGGCTCCTGGCACTGCTGATAGCCATGGCCTTCAGCATCCCCCTCGGTGTCGCATCCGCGCTCCGTCGCGGTCGCGCTGACGGAACCGCGTTGAACGTCGGCGCACAGGCCCTCGCGGCCGTACCCGTCGTGTGGGCGGGAATGATGCTGGTCGTCGTGTTCGCCGTCTGGCTGGGGTGGCTCCCCGCCCAGGGGTTCCCGCGCAACGGGTGGGCCGACCCCGCCGCCGCGTTGCGTTCGTTGCTCCTCCCGGCGCTGACGATCGGGGTCATCGAGGGCGCGATGCTCATGCGGTTCGTCCGCAGTGCCACACTGCAGGCCGTGGGCCAGGACTACGTCCGCACCGCCGCGGCCAAGGGCCTCACCCGCCGCCGCGCGCTGATCCGGCACGGGCTGCCGAACGTGGCGCTGTCGGTCGTGACCGTCCTCGGCCTGCAGGTCGCGGGCATCGTGGTCGGCGCCGTCGTCATCGAACAGCTCTTCTCCCTCCCGGGGGTGGGGCGGATGCTGGTGGCCGACGTGGGCGCCCGAGACCTCCCCAAGGTTCAGGGCGAGCTGTTGGTCCTCACCGCCTTCGTGCTGATCGTCGGATTCGTCGTCGACCTCGCGCACCGTTTCATCGACCCCCGGCAGAGGGACACGGCATGAGCGAGATAGCGCCCGCAGGACGCGGGCAATGGCTGAGACGTCTGTGGAGCCTCGGAACGGGCCGCTTCGGCATCATCGTCGTGGCGGCGCTGCTCCTGACGGCGATCGTCGCCGCCTTCTGGACACCGTTCCCGCCCGCGCAGGTCGACATCGCCGCGCGGTGGTCGGCACCCGGGTGGCCCCATCTCCTCGGAACCGATGACACCGGTCGCGACATCCTCAGCCTTCTGATGGCGGGTGCGCGAACGACGATCGTCGTCTCACTCGGAGCCGGACTCATCGCCACGGTGCTGGGCATCGCGCTCGCCGCCCTCGGCGCGCTGACGGCGCGGTGGGTTCGTGAGACCGTGGCCGTCCTCATCGACGTGCTCGTCGCCTTTCCCGTGCTCCTCATCGCGATGATGATCTCGGCGGTATGGGGCGGGTCGCTCGGGGTCGTGATCTGGGCCGTCGGCATCGGCTTCGGCGTCAACATCGCCCGTGTCACCCGGTCAGAGCTCCGCCGCGTGCTGCGCAGCGACTTCGTCCTCGCCGGACGCGCGAGCGGTCTCTCTCCCGCGCAGAATCTCTGGCGGCATCTGCTGCCGAACGTCGCGCCGGTCTTCATCGTGCAGCTCTCGTGGGCGATGGCCGTCGCGGTGCTGGCCGAAGCCGGTCTGTCGTACCTCGGTTTCGGTGCACCGGTCACCGAGCCGTCGTGGGGCCTCCTCCTCAGCGGGCTGCAGCAGTACATCTCGATCCACCCCCTCACGGTGGTCTGGCCGGGCTTGGCCATCACCGTCACGGTGCTGGGCCTGAACCTCCTGGGTGACGGGCTCCGCGAAGCCACCGACCCCACGCTCTCGCGGCGGACCGCAGCATCCCGTCTCCACGTTCCCGGAGTGGTCGCATGAGTCTCGAGGTGCGTGACCTGGTGGTCGAGATCGGCGGCCGAAGAGCCGTCGACGGGGTGTCGTTCACCGTGCCCGACGGCGGCCGACTCGGTGTGATCGGCGAGTCGGGCTCGGGAAAGTCGCTCACCGCCCTCGCCGTGCTGGGCCTGCTTCCCGACGGTGCGACCGCGACGGGCAGCGTCCGCTGGGACGGACGCGAGATTCTCGGGCTCCCCGATCGCGAACTCGCGCGCGTGCGCGGTGATGAGATCGGCGTGGTCTTCCAAGAACCGCAGACCGCGCTGAACCCCATCCGCACGGTCGGGCGACAGATCGGCGAATCGCTGCGGATCCACGAAGGACTCTCGCGCGCCGAGGCCCGCAGACGCTCGGTGATCGAGGCGGAGCGCGTCGCGCTCCCCGACCCCGCGAGCATCGTGAACCGCTACCCGCACCAGCTCTCCGGTGGTCAGCGGCAACGCGTCGCGATCGCGATGGCGCTCGCCTGCCGGCCGCGGCTGCTGATCGCAGACGAGCCGACGACCGCCCTGGATGTCACTATCCAGGCGGGCATCCTCTCGCTCCTCGGCTCGCTCGTGCGCGACGCCGGCATGTCGCTCGTTTTCATCACCCACGACCTCGCCGTCCTCGCCCAGGTGGCCACCACCGCCGTGGTCCTCGAGAACGGGCGGGTCGTCGAGACCGGCGAGGTGGCGCAGCTGCTCGACGCCCCGGTCTCGCCCGTCACGCGGGGCCTGGTGCGCGACGCGCGGGCGACCCTGTGGCGGCCGGAGGGCGGACGATGACCGACGTTCTGCTGCGCGCGCGGGAGTTGACCCGTCGCTACACGGCGCCCCGGCGGGCCCTGTTCGCGCCCCGAGCCGTGACGACGGCCCTGGATGCCGTCGACCTCGACGTCTCGACGGGCTCGGCCGTCGGCGTGATCGGCGAGTCGGGATCGGGAAAGTCGACGCTCGTGCGCCTCCTGCTCGCCCTCGACACCCCGACGTCGGGCTCGGTCGAACTGGGAGGACGACCGGTCGACGCACGGCAGAGCGCGCGGTCGTTGCACTGGCTCCGCCGGCAGAGCGGAATCGTCTTCCAAGACCCCTATGCCTCGCTCGATCCACGGATGAGCATCGGGCGCATCGTCGGCGAACCACTCTGGGCGCTCGACATCGCCGGCGATCGGCGCGCCCGCGTGCGCGAGGTGCTCGCTCAGGTCGGCCTCGACGCCGCGATGGCCGATCGGTTTCCGCACGAATTCTCCGGCGGTCAACGTCAGCGCATCGCCATCGCGCGCGCGATCGTGCACCGCCCGACCCTGCTCGTCGGCGACGAGCCGCTCTCGGCACTCGACGTGACCGTGCGCGCCCAGATCCTGCGCCTCCTCGCCGAACTGCGCGCGAGCACCGGCATGACCCTTCTTCTCGTGTCGCACGACCTCGGCGTCGTCCAACACCTCTGCGACGACGTGGTGGTCATGAAAGAGGCGCGCATCGTCGAGCGCGGCGCCACATCGGCCGTGCTGCAGAACCCGGTCTCGCCCTACACGCAGTCGCTGTTGGCGGCCATCCCCACCCTTCCCCGGCCGTAATCGGCGCGACACTCCGGTGTCGCAACCGGCGGCTAGGGTTCGGCTATGTCCCCCGCGATCATCCCCCCGTTCCTGCTCGATCGGCTCGCAGAGACCGAAGAACCCCGCCTCGCGCGCGCCGCCGCCGCGGCCCGCGCCACGATCGCGATGGGCCGGCCTGAGCGCCCGGCACGCGCCCGCCTCCGTCTCTCGATCGACGAGACCGGAACACTGGTCGCCGAGGCCGCACCCGGCCCCGATCGCGTCGTCTTCGACGCGGGCAACACCGAGCGCCTGCCCGGTGCGATCGTCCGCGCCGAAGACGATCCTGAGACCGGCGACGCCGCTGCAGACGAGGCGTTCGACGGACTCGGGGCGACCTTCGACTTCTTCTGGGATGCCTTCGCGCGCGACGGCATCGATGCGGCGGGCGGTGCGCTGCTGGCGACCGTGCACTTCGGCGAAGACTACGACAACGCCTTCTGGAACGGCGAGCGCATGGTGTTCGGCGACGGCGACGGCGAGGTCTTCACCGGCTTCACCCGCTCGCTCAGCGTGATCGCGCACGAACTCGCCCACGGGGTGACCGAAGCCGCGGGCGGTCTCGAGTACGAGGGTCAGTCGGGCGCGCTCAACGAATCGTTGTCCGACGTGTTCGGTGCCTTGGCAGAGCAGCACCACCTCGGCCAGACGGTCGAACGTGCCACGTGGCTCATCGGCGAGGGCATCTTCACCGACGAGGTGCAGGGCGTCGCTCTGCGTTCGATGAAAGACCCCGGCACGGCCTACGACGACGATGTCCTCGGCAAAGACCCGCAGCCGGGTCACATGCGCGACTACGTCGAGACCACCGACGACAACGGCGGGGTGCACATCAACTCGGGTATTCCGAACAAGGCCTTCCACCTCGCCGCCACCGCACTCGGCGGTAAGGCATGGGAGCGCGCCGGCCTCGTCTGGTACCGCACCCTCACCGGTGGCGCACTGTCGCCGACGGCCCGGTTCGTCGACTTCGCCGACGCGACGGTGGAGGCAGCCCGAGCGGAGTACGGTGAAGACTCGGAGGAGGTCGCCGCCGTCCGCGCCGGGTGGGTCGGAGTCGGCGTCATCGACGATGGAGCAACCCGCTGAGCCGACGCGAGTGATCGTGACCGTCGTGCGCTCCGGCGGAATCGCCGGCCTCCGACGTGAATGGCGTGCGGAACCCTCCCCCGATGCCGTGGCGCACTGGATCGCCCTCATCGACGGGTGCCCCTGGGGCGAACCGATCGGCGAGTCGCCCGGCGCAGACCGCTACCGCTGGCAGATCCGCGCCCGCCGCGACGAAGAACCCGAACGTCAGGCCGAGCTCGACGACGGCCAGGTCGAAGGCCCCTGGCGCACGCTCGTCGACGAGGTGCGCGCGCTCTCTCCGCGCCCGGCGCGGCGCGGCGCGGCCGACCGTTGAGCGAACCTACGAACGAGGCGAGCAGCATCCGCCCCGACGATCTCAGCCGAACAGGCGCCGTTTCGCCGGCTTGAGCTTGGGCACGCTGAGCTGCAGATAGACGACGCCCAGCCAGCGGCCGAACTTGAACCCGACCCGGCCCATGCGTCCGACCTCGACGAAGCCGAGCTTCTCGTGCAGCGCGATCGAGGCTTCGGCCCCCCGGTCGCTGACCGCCGCGACGATCTCGCGGATGCCCGCCTCCTGCGAGGCGGCGATGAGCGCCTCCAACAGCGCACGCCCCAGGCCTTTACCGGCGGCCGCCTGCCCGAGGTAGATCGAGTTCTCGACGGTGTAGCGGTAGGCCGATTTGCTCTTCCACGGCTGCACGAGGGCGTATCCCAGAATCTGCCCCGACGGCGACTGCGCGACGAGGAACGGCATTCCGAGCTTGACCAGGTGCGCGTACTTGTCGCGCCACTGCGCGAGCGTCCACCGCTTCTCGTCGAACGTGACCATCGAGTTCGTCACGTAGTAGTTGTAGATCTCGCGGATGTCGGGGATGTCGGCCTCGCGCACCGGGCGGATCTCGTACTCGAAGGGACGCTCCGGTGCGGCTGAGCGACGCAGGTGCCAGGGCAGACGGCGTCGGCTCTTGTCGTACTCGTCCTCCAGCATGAGCGCCATTTTAGCGGCGACGAGACCCCCGAACGCCGCCCCGCGGGGCGATTCACTCGAGCGGATGCTGCGGAGGCCTCAGGCGGGCAGGCGCCAGTCGACCGGCGGAGCGCCCTGCTGCTCGAGCAGCGCGTTCGCGGCCGAGAACGGCTTCGAGCCGAAGAAGCCGCGACGCGCCGAGAGGGGCGAGGGGTGCACCGACTCCACGATCGGCGTCGCGCCGAGCAACGGCCGGAGGTTCGCCGCATCCTTCCCCCACAGGATCGCCACGAGCGGCCGGTCGCGCTCGACGAGGCTGCGGATCGCGAGCTCGGTCACCTTCTCCCACCCCCATCCGCGGTGCGAACCCGCATTGCCCGGAGAGACGGTGAGCACACGGTTCAGCAGCATGACGCCCTGGTCGCTCCACGCCGAGAGGTCGCCGTGGGCGGCGGGTGCGATGCCGAGATCGGACTCCAGCTCGGTGTAGATGTTCGCGAGGCTCCGTGGCACCGGCCGCACGTGCCGGTCGACGGCGAACGAGAGGCCGATGGGGTGTCCGGGGGTCGGATACGGGTCCTGCCCCACGATGAGCACCTTGACCTCGGAGCGCGGCCGGGCGAAGGCGCGCAGCACGTTCTCGCCGGCGGGGAGGTAGGAGCGACCCTCCGCAGCTTCCGTCCGAAGCCGCTCGCCGAGTGCGGCGATGTCGTCCGCCACCGGGGCGAGCGCCTCGGCCCAGCCGCGGTCCATCAGCCCGGAGTCGGCGAGTTCCGCCAGCGACTTCGCCATGCCGTCAGGCTCCGTCTTCTTCTTGCACCGTGCCCCGCGCCGACCAGGGGAAATCGATCCACAGAGCGGTTTCCTTCCACGAGTAATCGGGCCGGACGATGGTGGTCGGCTTGGTGTAGATGACGACCGAGCGCATGTCTGCGCCGCGGTCGCGAAGCAGTTTCACGGCCAGGGCCAGCGTCCGGCCGCTGTCGGCGACGTCGTCGACGAGCAGCACCTTCCGCCCGCTCAGGTATTCGGTGTCGAGCGCGGGGCGCAGCACCTCGGGCGCATCGAGAACCGTGCCGATGCCGGTGTAGAACTCGACGTTCAGGGCGCCGCAGTTCTTCACGCCGAGCCCGTAGGCGATCGCTCCCGCGGGCAGGAGACCGCCGCGGGCGATGGCCACCACGACGTCGGGGACGAACTCGTCGGCGAGGATCTCTCGAGCGAGGTCTCTGGATGCTTCGCCGAACTGATCCCACGTGAGCGTCTCGCGCTCGTCGTCACCTGTCGTCATCGGGTCCTCCTCGGGCCGGTCGACCTTCAGCCTAGGCAACGGCGCCGGGCGATCCGGCCGCGGGCGACGATGCGCGCCGCGCCGCCCGTGTACTCTCGGCCCATGTCTCGCGCATCGTCCGCCGCCGATCGACTGCGTGGTTCTTCTCTCGGCATCACCGCCGGGCTCATCGGCTGGTTCGTCGTCGTCGAGATCACCAGCGGCGTACTGCAGGGGTATTACGTGCCCCTGCTCAGTGACATCGTCGTGCGACTGGGCGTGACCGACGCCGACGTCAACTGGTTCGAAGCGGCGCAGCTGCTGCTCTCAGCGCTCGTCCTGCCGGTGCTCGCGAAGCTCGGCGACATGTACGGGCACAAGAAAGTGCTGCTCGCCTCGGCTCTCCTCACCGCCGGAGCGAGCTGGTGGCTGGTCTTCGCCGACTCGTTCTGGACCTTCCTGATCGCGTGGGCGTTGCAGGGCTTCTACGTCGTCTGGCTGCCGCTCGAGATCGCCCTCGTCTTCGAGCGCGGCAGACGTCAGGCACGCGGGGTCTCGCAGACCCGACGCGCCGCCGGCCTCCTCGTCGTCGGTCTGCAGGCCGGAGCGATCCTCGGGGCACTCGCCGCCGGCAGGCTGTTCGCCGCGACCGGTGAGAACCTGCAGTTGACCCTCATGGTGCCGGCGATCGCGGTGACACTCGTGTGCGTCGTCATCTGGCTGGGAGTGCCCGAGTCGGAGCCCGTACCCGGCCGCCGGCTCGACATCGGCGGTTTCGTGCTCCTCGCGTTCGCCCTGTTGCTGATCACCGGTGCCCTGTCGTTCCTTCGTGTACCCGCCGGCCCGGGGCCTGCGGTCGTCGTCGCGTTGCTCGTCGCCGGGCTCGCCGCGCTGGCCGCCTTCGTCTGGTACGAGTTGCGCCAGCCCGACCCCGCGGTCGACATCCGTGTTCTCGTGCGCCCCGAAATGTGGCCCATCCAGGCGACCGCGTTCCTGGTCGGCATCAGCCTCCTCGGCGCGCAGGGTCCGCTCGCGACCTACGCGGGTACCGATTCTTCGCTCGGGTACGGCCTCGGCCTCGACGCGACCGACCGGTCCAACGTGATCGGGGTGTACCTCGTGTCGCTGATCGCGGGGGCCGTGCTCTTCGCCGTGCTGTCTCGCCGCGGCAACCCGCGGCTCATCCTCATCGCTGCGTCGGCCCTCGTCGGCATCGGCTACCTGCTCTTCGTGCCGTTCCACGTCGAGCTCTGGCAGGTGCTGACGAACCTCTCCATCGCCGGCGTCGGCTCGGGCGCCCTCGTCGCGGCGATGCCCGCCGCCGCCGCAGCGGCCGCGCCCCGCGGCCAGACGGGTATCGCGTCAGCGTTGACGAACACGACCAAGACCATCGGCGGCACGTTCGCCTCGGCGGTGTTCGGGGTGGTGCTCGCCGCGGGTGCGGGTGCGGCCGTCGTGGGCGCCGCCGCCCCTCTCGTCGGATACCTCACCGTCTGGGCGGTGTGCTCCGCCGGCGGATTCCTCGCCGCAGCGCTGCTCTTCTTCGTCCCCAAGGTCGCCTTCGCCGACTCCGCCCCCGAAGAAGCGGCAGCCGCGGCCGGCCGGTCGCAGGTGCTCTGAGCCGGGACTCAGCCCTCGCGCACCCGCAGCGGCCCGCGCGCCAGCGCATGCTGGGCGGCCTGGGCGACCGGTCGCATCGTCACGAGATCGAGGTTCACGTGCCCCGGAGCATCGAGCGCGTACGCGATCACGTCGGCGACATCGGCGCCCGTCAGCGGGTTGTCGACGTCGTCGTACACGCGATCGGCGGCGTTCTGGTCGCCGCGCAGCCGGTTGAGCGAGAACTCCTCGGTGGCCACCATGCCGGGGGCCACCTCGACCACGCGAATGGGCTCGCCGTTCAGCTCGAGCCGCAGCGCGTGCACCAGCATCGACTCGGCCGCTTTCGCGGCGTTGTAGCCCGACCCGCCCGGGTAGGCGGTCTGCGCGGCGGTCGACGTGACGAAGACGGTGTCGGCGTGACCGTCGGATGCTGCCGCGTCGCGCAGCAGCGGGAGCAGCGCCGCAACCACGCGCTGCGTCGTCAGAACGTTGACCTCGAACATCCACTGCCAGTCGGCCGGGTCGCCGTTCTCGACGAAGTCCGTTCCGCGGGCCCCACCGGCGATCTGCACGAGCGCGTGCACGGGGCCGGTCTCGGCGAGCCAGCCTGCGAGCGCGTCCACGTCTTCGCCGCGGGTGAGGTCGGCCGCGAACGCGACGATCCCCGTCTCGGCTTCGAGCGCTTCGACGCGCTCGGCCCGACGGGCGACTCCCACCACGTCCCAGCCACGAGTGCGCAGCATCCGCGCCGTCGCCTCGCCTATCCCAGAACTGGCACCGGTCACCACAGCACGTCGCGTCATTGGCACAACGCTACCCGCCGCCGCGCGGGGCGGCTGTTACGTCGCGAGTCTCCGCGGGTGGCGGGCAGGTGAGGCCCTGCGTAGTCTCGCTGCAGGTCACGGCGCCCGCCTGGCCGAAGCCGAACGCAGGAGCCGCTCATGTCCGCACCCGAGAACTGGCGTTTCGAGACCAAGCAGATCCACTCGGGCGCGCAGCCCGACCCGGTCACGAAGGCGCGGGCGACCCCGATCTACCAGACGACGTCGTACGTCTTCGACAACGCCGACCACGCCGCGAACCTCTTCTCGCTGGCCGAGTTCGGCAACATCTACACCCGCATCCAGAACCCCACCCAAGACGTCGTCGAGCAGCGTCTGACCGCTCTCGAGGGCGGCACGGGGTCGCTGCTGGTGGCGAGCGGCCAAGCCGCCGAGGTCTTCGCGATCCTCAACATCGCCCAGGCCGGTGACCACTTCGTCTCGTCGAGCTCGATCTACGGCGGCACCTACAACCTCTTCAAGTACACCCTCGCGAAGCTCGGCATCGAGGTCTCGTTCGTCGAGAACCAGGACGACCCCGAGGAGTGGCGCGCCGCCGTCCGCCCCAACACGAAGCTCTTCTTCGCCGAGACCATCGGCAACCCGCAGATCAACGTGCTCGACATCCGCACCGTGGCCGACCTCGCGCACGAGGCGGGCGTGCCGCTCATCGTCGACAACACCATCGCGACGCCGTACCTTATCCGTCCCTTCGAGCACGGCGCCGACATCATCGTGCACTCCGCGACGAAGTTCCTCGGCGGACACGGCACGGTCATCGGCGGCATCATCGTCGACGGCGGAAAGTTCGCCTGGACCGAGAACGCCGACAAGTTCCCCGGCCTGAGCGAGCCCGACCCGTCGTACCACGGCGCTTCGTACACGACCGCCGTCGGTGACGGGCTCGCGTACATCATCAAGGCCCGCGTGCAGCTGCTGCGCGACCTCGGGGCCGCGATCTCGCCCCAGAGCGCCTGGCTGCTGATCCAGGGCATCGAGACCTTGTCGCTCCGGATCGAACGCCACGTGCAGAACGCACAGGAGATCGCGGAGTGGCTCGAGAACCAGCCCGACGTGGCCTCGGTCAACTACTCCGGGCTGCCCACCTCGCCCTGGTACGCCGCGGCGAACCACTACGCCCCGAAGGGCGTCGGCGCGGTGCTGTCGTTCGAGCTGAAGGGCGGCGTCGGCGCCGGCCGCGAGTTCGTGAACTCGCTCACCCTCTTCAGCCACCTCGCGAACATCGGCGATGTGCGCTCGCTCGTAATCCACCCCGCCTCGACGACCCACTCGCAGCTCACCCCCGAGCAGCAGTTGACGACGGGCGTCACCCCCGGTCTCGTCCGCCTCTCGGTCGGGCTGGAGAACGTCGACGACCTCAAGGCCGACCTCGAGCAGGCGCTGGCCGCGGCCCGTCGAAGCGTCGAGGCTGCGCGCGCGTAGTTTTCGCACCATACGCAGCTGCCCCGGCCCCATCGCTTCTGCGATTCGGGACGGGGCAGTTGCGTCGGGCGGATGCTGCGTGGGTCAGGCCCGCACCTTCGGACGCAGGTGACCGAGTCCGCCATCGATTCCGAGCACCTGGCCCGTGATCCAGTCGTTGGCCGGGTCGAGGAGAAACTCCACTCCGCGCGCGACGTCGTCGGGTTCGCCGAGGCGCCCGAGCGCGTGCATCGACTCCGAGACCCTGCGAGACCCCTCGCTCGCCGTGAGCGCAGAAGTCAGCGGCGTCTGGGTCAGGCCCGGCGCCACCGCGTTGATGCGGAGTCCCTGCGATGCGTAGCTCGCTGCCGACGAGAGCATGAGCCCGATGACACCGGCCTTCGCGGCGGCGATCGCATCGTGATTGGGCAGCCCCGCCATCGCCGCCGCAGATGAGACCAACACGACCGAGCCGCCCGACCGCAGGTGCCGCCCCGCCGCCCGGACGGTCGCGAACGCGGTCGTCAGCGACGCAGCGATCACCCCGTCGTACTGTTCGCGCGACGTGAGGTGAGCGGGTTTGAGCAGCATCGAGCCCGCGAAGCACGCCACGCCGTCGAGGCGTCCAGCCTCGACGAAAGCCCGGTCGACCGCGTCGAAGTCGGTCGCGTCGAGGACGATGTCGGGATCGCCGTTCCCGGCCTCCCGAGCCGTCGTCACCACTTCGTGACCTGCTGCCCGCAACAGCTCGCAGGTCGCCGCACCGATGCCGCTCGATGCGGCGATGATCAAATATCGCGCCATGGGGTTCCTCCCCCGCAATTGTCTCCTCCGCGGAGCCGCCGTGGGCGGGATCAGCGCCATCCCGCAGCAAATCGATCCACGGTGTGACAGTCCGCTGGCCGAGGGGCCCAGCGGCGTATCCCGGATTCTTGATCGCGTGCCCACCCCACAAGCCCGTATCCGCTTCCCGTCGTCCGCTGCAGTTCGGCGCCGTCGCGGCGCTCGCATCTGCTGCAGTCCCCGTCGTCTGCTGCAACTTCCGTCCGGTTGCAGCAGCATCCGCCGCATTTCCCGTCATCCGCTACACAGGGCGACGTAGCGGATGCTACGAAATGCCGCGGATGTTGCCGCGAGCACGGCACGACAGCGCGAGCACGGGGCGAGGTCGAATCATCGCCGAGAACGCGGATGCTGAGCGCCTCCCGCACGGGCGTGACCGCTCAGCATGCGGCCGCCCCGCCGTAACAGTCCGCCGACGGCGCACCGCACGCGGGAGGATGGAGGTATGGACTGGCAGACCTCCGAAGACACGGTGCCCTCTGCGCCGATCACGGAGGCTGACGCACGCCTGCTGTTGGGCCGGCCGCCGGCGACCGGCGCCTGGCGCGACGGCGACCCGGTCGGTGACCGCAAATTCGCCGGGTTCCGCGACTTCCGCACCGAGGGCGGTGAAGAGCTCCCCGCGTTCCGCCTGTCGTACGAGACGTGGGGCGAGCTGTCCCCCGCCCGCGACAACGCGGTGCTGGTCCTTCATGCTCTCACCGGCGACAGCCACGTTCGCGGGCAGGCCGGCCCCGGGCACCCGACCGCCGGCTGGTGGGAAGACCTCGTCGGCCCGGGCGCACCGATCGACACCGACCGGTGGTTCGTCGTCGCCCCGAACATGCTGGGCGGGTGCCAGGGCTCGACGGGCCCCGCGAGCATCGCCCCCGACGGGTACGAATGGGCCGCGCGCTTTCCGTTCCTGACCATCCGAGACCAGGTCGATGCCCAAGCCCGACTCGCCGACACGCTCGGCATCGACGTCTGGGCCGGGGTCGTCGGCGGCTCGATGGGCGGCATGCACGCCCTCGAATGGGCCATCGGCCACCCCGCGCGGGTGACGCGCGCGGCAATCCTGTCGGCGCCGCCGGTGACCACCGCCGACCAGATCGCGCTCAACTCGGTGCAGCTCGAGGCGATCCGCATCGACCCGCGCTTCGCGGCCGGCGAGTACTACGACGCCGGCGACGGCGACGGGCCTCATCGGGGCCTCGCGCTCGCGCGCCGCATGGCACTGCTGAACTACCGCAGCCCGACCGAACTCAACCAGCGCTTCCAACGGTCGTGGCAGTCGGGCGTGAGCCCGCTCGGTCACGGCGGACGCTTCGCGGTGGCCTCGTACCTCGACTTCCACGGCAACAAGTTCACCCGCCGCTTCGACGCCAACAGCTACCTCACCCTCGTCGACGCCATGACCTCGCACGACGTCGGACGTGACCGCGGCGGAATCGAAGACGCGCTGCGGCGGGTCACCGCCACGACCCTCGTGCTCGGAATCGACAGTGACCGCCTCTTCCCGATCGATGGACAGCACCGCATCGCCCGCAGCATCCCGAACACGCTCGACGGGCGGGAGGCCGTGACCATCGCCAGCGATTTCGGCCACGACGGTTTTCTCATCGAGACGGATGCTGTCGGAACCCACCTCCGCCGACTTTTCGAGGCCTGAACAGGCCTCGCTGGCGAGGCGAGTCAGGCGACGGCGGCGGGCTCGGGTTCTGCGGCGACCGGAGTCTTCTCGAAACGGAAGCTCAGCAACGCCACGCCCAGGCCCCCCAGCGCGAGCGCGACACCCACCCACGCGGGCGCCGCGAACCCGAGGCCGAGCGCGATCACGACGCCGCCCAGGAAAGCGCCGAGGCTGTTGCCCATGTTGAGCGCAGAGTGATTGAGCGCCGCAGCGATCGACTGGTTGTCGCCCGCGACGTCCATGAGTCGGGTCTGGATCGCCGGGCTCAGGGCCGCTCCGACGAAACCGATCGCAAAGGCGAAGATGCCGAGCGTGACCACCCAGCCCGCCGTCAACGCCAGCAGGGCGCAGGCGATGGCCATCGCGACGAGACCGATGGGGAGCCATTTCTTGAGGTTCGCGTCAGCGAGGTGTCCGCCGACGATGTTGCCGACCGTCATACCGAGGCCCACCACCACGAGGACGATGGAGACCGCCCATTCCGGCGAGCCCGCGAGGTCTGTGACCATGGGCGCGATGTAGCTGTACATCGCGAAGAACCCGCCGAAGCCGACGGCCCCGATCCCCAATGCGAACCAGACCTGACCGACCTTGAAGACCTTGAGCTCGTCGCGGAGCCGGCGCCCGGGCACACCCGGGTGCTCGGGAACGAACAGCATGATCGCGAGGGTCGAGAGCGCGAAGACGCCGCCGACCGCGAGGAAAGCGAACCGCCAGCCGAACTGCTGCCCGAGGAGGGTGCCGAGCGGCACGCCGACGACGTTCGCGACGGTGAGCCCGGTCAAGACGAAAGCGACGCCCTTGGCGCGGTTTCCCGGTCCGAGCACGTCGGCCGCGACGAGCGCCCCGATACCGAAGTACGCGCCGTGCGGGAGCCCCGCGAGGAGACGGGATGCAGCCACCAACTCGTACGTCGGCGCGATCACCGTCAGGAGGTTGAAGACGGTCAACGCCAGCGCCAGGACGATCATGACGCGGTGACGCGGAAAGCGGGCGACCGAGCCCGCGATCGTCGGCGCGCCGATGACCACACCGAGCGCATACAGCGAGATGAGCACTCCCGCTTGCGCGATCGCGTCGTCGGGGTTGGCCGCCCATGCGGACGGCAGAAGCTCTGCGGCGACGTTGGGCAGAAGCCCCATCATCACGAACTCGGTCATGCCGATGCCGAAGCTGCCGATGGCGAGCGAGAGGAGCGCCCGCATCGCCGCACCCCTCGAGAGAGTCGAGGAGGTCATTCCTCGATGGTATCCCCGCGTGCCTCGTTCTCGCGAATCGATTCGATAGCGCTCTCCAGGCGTTCGATCTTGCCGTCGATCTCGCCGGTGCGTCCCGCGCGGATGTCTGCTTTCAGCACCAGCGACACACGCGAACCGAAGGGCATGACCGCGTCGGTCGCCCGACGGACGACGTCGAAGACCTCGTCCCATTCCCCCTCGATCTCGGTGAACATCGAGGTCGTCCGGTTCGGCAGGCCCGACGCTCGCACGACACTCACCGCTGCGGCGACCGCATCGTGCACCGACCCGTCGGCATCGGAGGAACCGGACGGAGCGACAGAGAAAGCGACGAGCATGGGATCACCCTCGCACAGCGGCGGCGCGGCGGCGAGCGGATGCTGCGCCCGCCCGCGTGCGCACGCGGCACAGCCGCACGACCACCCAGACGAAGAGCACCACGAGCAGCAGGTTGCGTGCGTTGAGCAGCAGGACGGCCCCGAGCTGCGCGACGAGGAGACCGTCGTAGGCGAGCGGATAGATGCCCTGGGTGAGCGCGGCGATCGCGAGCGTCAGCACGGCCGGTCGGGCCCAGTGCGCGCGATCCAGCACCAGCCCGATGAGCACGGGGGTGACGAGCCACACGATGTACTGCGGAGAACCGACCTTGTTGAAGACGATGAAGCCGACGACCAGACCGAGCGTCAGCACCGGGAACACCGAGGCGAACGACGCACCCCGCCACGTCTTGACCGCGCCGAGCAGGAACACCGAGCCGATCGCGATGACCATCAGCGGTGTCATCGCCGCGATGACGGGGTCGACGTTCGGGCCGGTGACCTGGAACGTCAGGATGTTCGGCTCGTAGTAGATGCTCGCACCGTCGACGCCCAGCGATGCGAGGAGCATGTAGAAGCCGCTGACCGGGGCTTCGATCTGCAGTCCCCGGTCGGTCTGCTCCGACACGAACGAGAACGCGTAGGCTCCCCCGCCCGCGATGAAGATCACCACCAGGGTCAGGGCGGAGACGGCGAGCGCGCCACCGACGACGGTGAAGCGTCGCCGCAACGTGACGAAGGCGGCCGCGAGAACAGCCGCCGGCCACACCTTGATCCACGTCGCGACGGCGAGCAGGATCGCGCCGAGCCACGGCCTGCCGACCAGCCAGAGCGACCCGGCGATGGCGAGGGGCACGGTCACGCCGTCGAGCCGATACATGCCGACCGGGCCGAGCAGCAGGATGGCGGCAAGCCAGAACCATGCGCCGGTCACACGACCTCGCGAACGGGCTGTGCCGACCAGCAACCCGAACACGACCGCGTCGAGCGCGGTGACGAAGACGGCCCAGCCGACCGTGTAGGTCAGAAACCCGAAGGCCCAGGCCATGACGAGCGGAACCAGAGCGAGCTGCGGATACACCCACGGCTCGGTGATGCCCACGATGCCGCCACCGGTGAGCGCTCGCGCCGACCAGGGTTCGTACACGAGATACACGTCGCCCATGGGGTTGCTGGGGAGGACGAAGCCCGCCACACCGACCGCCGCGTGGACGAGCACGAAGGCGATCCACAACACACCCCGCTTGGACACGGCGTCCATTCTACGAGGCCCCGACTTTCGCGAACGTATCGGGCCGACGCCCGGCGACATCAGCGACGTGGGGCTGCGTCGTCGCCGGCGAGAAGTCCCGCCACCGTTCGCGCGATCTCGGCCGTGATGTCGAGGGCGGTGATCGGCCCCCCGGCCCCACCGTGACGGGCCGCCGCTTCGGTGGCCGCGCGCCCGTGCACCCATGCCCCCGTGGCGGCGAGCGCCCCGAGGTGCTCTACGTCGGCCGGCGTTCGTACGGTGGCGCCCGCGACGATCGCGCCGATGACACCGGCGAGCACGTCACCCGTCCCCGCCGTGGCGAGCCACGGTGTGCCCGTCGTGACCCGCCGCACCCACCCGCCGGGCGTCGCGACGACCGTCGTCGCCCCCTTGAGGAGCACGGTGGCACCGAGCGCCCGCGCCGTCTCCCGCGCCGCACGCTCACGCTCGGAATCGTCGGCGTCGGCACCGATCGGCACGAGCCCGGCCATTTCGCGGAGCCTGTCGTGCTCGCGCCCGTGCGGGGTCAGCACCCGGGGCGCCGAGCCCTCCGCCGCGAGATCGAGTGCTCCCGCATCGACGACGACGGGAACATCCCCGGCCAGGATGCTGCGCAGCGCCGCATCCTCGTCGGGCGAGCGATCGGCAGCATCCGTTCCCGATCCGATCAGCCACGCCTGCACCCGCCCCTCGGCGGTCACGGTCTCGGGCCGGCGGGCGAGGATCAGATCCTGCGCCCGTTCGGGACCGACGTACCGCACCATTCCGAGGCCCGTTCGCCAGGCCGCCTCGACGCCCAGGACCGCAGCGCCCCGGTACCGGGTCGAGCCGGTTCGGAGACCGAGCACTCCGCGGGAATACTTGTCGTCTGACGCCGTTGGCAGGCGGAGAACACTTCGCGCCTCCTCGGCCGTCCACGCGGCCGTTGCGGGCCGGGGCTCGAACGTGGTCTCGACCCCAGTACCCGACATGGCCCACACCCTACGCGCCGGAGGCACCATGAGCATCCTCTTCACCCCCCTGACGATCGGCCCGACGACGTTCCGCAACCGACTGTGGGTCGCACCGATGTGCCAGTACAGCGCCGTCGACGGCATGCCCGCGGAGTGGCATCACGTGCACCTCGCCCAGTTCGCTTCGGGCGGTGCCGGTCTCGTCGTCGCCGAAGCCACCGCTGTGTCCCCCGAGGGACGCATCTCGCCCGATGACACCGGCATCTGGAACGACGCACAGCAGAGAGCGTGGGCTCCGATCGTGGATGCCCTGCACGCGCGTGGCGCCCTCGCCGGCCTCCAACTGGCGCACGCGGGGCGCAAGGCCTCGACGTGGTCTCCGTTCGCCGGACACCGCGGCACCGTGCCCGGCGACCAAGGCGGCTGGCAGCCCGTGGCCCCCTCGGCGTTGGCGTACGAGGGGTATGCGACCCCCACCGAGCTCGACCTCGACGGCATCGACAAGGTGGTCGCCGATTTCGCCGCGGCCGCCCGGCGCGCCGTCGACGCCGGCTTCGATGTGCTCGAAGTGCACGCCGCCCACGGCTACCTCTTGCACCAGTTCGTCTCGCCGCTGTCGAATCAGCGCACCGACGAGTACGGCGGGTCGTTCGAGAACCGCATCAGGCTGCTCACCCGGGTCGTGACGGCGGTGAAGGATGCTGCTCCGCAGGCGCTCGTCGCCGTCAGGTTCTCTGCGACCGACTGGGCAGACGGTGGGTGGGACGTCGACGACACCGTGCGCGCGTCGGCGGTGGTACGCGACCTCGGCGCCGACCTCATCGACGTCTCGAGCGGCGGGCTGGTCGCCCACCAGCAGATCACGACGGGCCCCGGCTACCAGGTCGCTTTCGCCGCTGCCGTGCGGGCCGGAGCCGGGATCGCGGTCAACGCGGTCGGCATGATCGACACCGGCGAGTTCGCCGAGGAGATCCTCGCCCGTGGCGACGCCGACGCGATCATGTCCGCCCGCGAGTGGCTCCGAGACCCGCACTTCGCCCTCCGCGCCGCCCGCGACCTGGGCGACGCGGTGGCGTGGCCGCCGCAGTACGAGCGCGCGCGCTGGCGCTGAACGCGGCGCTCAGCGCCGTCGGGCCGTCGCGTCCTGCACTTCGCCCACGAGTTCCTCGATGATGTCCTCCAGGAACAGCACCGCGGTGGTCTCGCCCGCGTCGTCGCGCACCTGCGCCAGGTGGCGACCGGCGCGGCGCATGAGCGCGAGCGCGTCTTCGAGGTCGGTCGACTCCAGCACGGGCACCATGTGGTGGATCCGCTTCGGCGGGATCGGGCGGGCGATGTCGGCGACGGCCCCCTCGATCTCGGCGGCGCGAAGCACGTCTTTGAGGTGCACGTAACCGACCGGTGCCCCCGCAGCATCCACGATCACGTATCGCGAATACCCGTGCTTCGCGACCGCCCGTTCGATCTCATCGGGCGTCGTCGACTCGGGGAGGGTAACCAGATCGGCGAGCGGCACGGCGACGTCGCGACTCTTCTTGTCGGTGAACTCGACCACCGCCGCCACCGTTCCCGCCGCGTCGTCGAGCACGCCCTCGCGGCGCGACTGGTTGACGATCGTGGCGACCTCGTCGAGCGTGAAGGTCGACGCGGCCTCGTCTTTCGGCTCGACGCGGAACAGCCGGAGCACATGGTTCGCGATCCAGTTGAGCGTGACGATCACGGGCCGGAAGACCTTCGAGATCGCGACGAGCGGCGGCGCGAGCATCAGCACAGCGCGGTCGGGCAGCGTGAACGCGAGGTTCTTCGGCACCATCTCGCCGAAGACGACGTGCAGGTACGAAACGATGAGGAGCGCGACGACGAAGGCGGCGACATCGACGACGACTTCGTCCAGGCCGGTGAGACCGAGCGGTCCGGCCAGCAGGTGGTGGATCGCCGGCTCCGAGACGTTCAGGATCAGCAGCGAGCAGATCGTGATGCCGAGCTGGCACGTCGCCAGCATGAGCGTGGCGTGTTCCATGGCCCACAGTGCCGTCTTCGCGGCGCGCGATCCGCGTTCGGCGAGAGGTTCGATCTGCGAGCGGCGTGCGGAGATGACCGCGAATTCGGCGCCGACGAAGAACGCGTTGGCCGCCAGCAAGACGACGAGCCAGGCGATTCCTGCCCAATCGTTCATCGCTGGTCACCTCCCTTCGCGGCACGCACGAGGTCGTCGACGTTCTCCTCCACGGGGTGAGCGGTGAAGGCGACGCGGTCGATGCGGCGCCCGTCCATGCGGATCACGGTCAGGGTGCCGTCCTCGACAGAAACGCTGTCGCCGATCAGGGGGATGCGTTCGAGTTCGGCCATCATGTAGCCGCCGACGGTGTCGTACACGTCGCCTTCCGGCACGCGGACGCCCGCACGATCGAGCACCTCGTCGGGCCTGAGGTCTCCGGGGAAGTTGATGGCCTCGGCGGTGCGCACGACGCCCGCGCGCGAGCGGTCGTGCTCGTCGAGCACCTCGCCGACGATCTCTTCGACGAGGTCTTCGAGGGTGACGACACCGGCGGTTCCACCGTATTCATCCACGACGACCGCCATCTGGTAGCCCCGGGCCCGCAGCTCGGCCACGAGGGCGTCGAGGTGAACGGTCTCGGGAACGCGCAGCGGTTCGGTCGCGAGTGCCGCGGCCGGAACATCGCCCCGGCGGTCGCGGGGTACACCGATCGCGGCCTTGAGGTGCACGATGCCGATGATGTCGTCCATCGAGTCGTCGTAGACCGGAAAGCGGCTGTGCCCGGTGCGGCGCGCGAGCTGCACCACGTCGTCGGCGGAGTCCTCCGCCGACAGCGCGTGCACGCTCGGGCGCGGCGTCATGACGTCCGCGGCGCTGAGGCGGGCGAACCTCAGGCTTCGGTCGAGGAGGGACGCGGTGTCTTTCTCGAGCATGCCGGCGCTGGCCGAACGCCGCACGAGGCTCGAGAGCTCTTCGGCGGTCCGGGCGCCGGACAGCTCTTCCTTGGGCTCGACGCCCATGGCGCGGAGGATGCCGTTCGCGCTGCCGTTGAGCACGATGATCGCCGGACGGAAGACCGCGGTGAACGCGACCTGGAACGGCATGACGAGCTTGGCGGTCTGGCGCGGAATCGCGAGTGCGAAGTTCTTCGGCACGAGCTCGCCGAGGATCATCGAGATGATCGTGGCGAGCGCGACGCCGATGATGGTCGACAGCAGCGAGACGATTCCGTCGGGCAGGCCCCACGCGGCGAAGGCCGGACGGATCAGGCTCGAGAACGCGGGCTCCATCGTGTAACCGGTCAGGAGCGTTGTCAGGGTGATGCCGAGCTGCGCGCTCGACAGGTGCGTCGACGTGATCCGCAGCGCCGCGATCGTCAGCGAGAGCCGCGACTCACCCGCATCCTGTCGCTTCTCGAGATCAGCACGATCGAGGTTGACCAGGGCGAATTCACTGGCGACGAAGAGGCCTGTTCCGACCGTGAGCAGAAGCCCCACGCCCAGCATGACGAGTTCCATCACGCACCACCTCCGCCCGAGGCGGAGAGAGGACTGTGGGGCAAAGGTCTACAACTGGGAGGGTCGTCCATCGTCCGCTCAGTCTATCGCCTGCCCCGGCGGCCCCGGCCGGCCCGCTCTCCGTTCTCCCCCGGGCATTCCGCTCCACTTTCCGTCATCCGCGGCACAGATAAATGGGGCGGATGCCGGGAAGTGCAGCGCGGGGGCGTCCACGCTCCGGAACGTGATTCGCGCGGCCGAAATGTGCGCCACGCGGCCGAAATGTATGTCGCGCGGCCGAATACTGCCCCCGCGGCCCATATATTCGCAGCGCAAGCATGCAAAGACAGCGCGATCAGTGGGCAAGCGCGGAGCTCGCGTCCTCCCCAGGGCGCTCCAGCCCGCGGACTTCCGCGCTAATCCCGAGCGCCGTCGGCGCGACCGTCAGGCGTTCCATCCTGGTGACATGATCTGGCCCGGTGTCCCCACGGTTCCCGTCACGCGTCGACGCGACGAGGAGTTTCCCCTCGACAACCGAAAGCTCCGGCGTGCGATCGACCAAGGCGCGTGGGTGCGCGTCGCACCCGGAGCCTTCGTCGAGTCAGCCGACTGGAGGTCCCTGAGACCGATTCAACGGCACCGCCTGCGGGTGAAGGAAGTCGCCGACCGTGCGCGCGCACCTCAGGTGTATTCGCACTTCGCGGCGGCGGCGGCGCTGGACATCGACGTGCTCGGCGCGTGGCCGGACCCCGTCGACGTAACTATAGATCGGGCGACGGGCGGCCGAAGCGGTGGCGCGATCCGACGCCACGCGCTGGGGCTCGACGGCATCGACACGATCGTCTGGAACGGCCACCTCATCACCTCACCCGCTCAAACGGCACTCGATCTCGCGCGGTGTCTGCCCTTCACCCAGGCTGTTGCCGTCATCGACCAGGCTGTCTGGGTCCGACGTCGCGGCGGACCCCTCACGACGACCGAAGAATTGCGCCGTCTCCTCGAACTGTCCACTCGCAGGGGGACGGGACGCGCGCTTCGTGCGATCGCTGCGTCCCGACCGCTCGCCGACAATGTGCGCGAGACCGAGAGCCGCCTCCTCATCGTCCGGCTCGGCTTCCCCTCGCCCAGACTTCAGGAACGGCGGATCCTTGCCTCCGGCCGAGTGGTTTTCGGCGACTTCTTCTTCCCCGACGCCAATCACTGGGGCGAACTCGACGGACGGGGGAAGTATCTATCGCCGGAGTCCGACGCGGACCGCTCCACCGCCGACATCGTCATCGACGAGAAAAACCGCGAGAACGAGATCCGCCGGACCGTCCGCGGATTCTCGCGCTGGGAACCGTCCGACATCGCGCCCCGACGCCTGTACGACATCCTCACCGCTGACGGCCTGCGATCCTCGCGCCCCCGCCCCTGATCGAGGGAGCGCTTCGGCCCGCTCGGGACTTCGCGTCGGCGGTCGCAGTTGCGCTCCCGTTCCGTGGGTCGCGCTGCCCTCCGGTGTCTGCGCGGCTCATCCATGGACAGCGCAAGCACCATTCAGCAGCGCAACCCTCCGAAAGACAGCGCGAGCCCGGGAGCCCCAGCACCCAGACCACGCAGAGGAGGGCGATCGCCTCACCAGGAGACGGGGAGCGCCTTGCCCTCTTCGTAGCCGGCGGCGGACTGCAGGCCCACGCGGGCGCGATCGCGGAATTCGGCCACCGTCGAGGCGCCGGCGTAGGTGAACGACGAACGGACACCGGACGTGATCATGTCGAGCAGGTCTTCGAGGCCCGGGCGGAGGGGATCGAGGTAGATCCGCGACGACGAGATGCCTTCGGCGAAGAGCTCCTTGCGTGCGAGTTCATACGGATCGAGGCGCCCGAAGCGCTCGTGCACGGCCTTGGTCGATGCCATGCCCCACGATTCCTTGTAGATGCGGCCGTCGGCGTCGGTCATGAGCTCGCCCGGCGCCTCGATCGTGCCGGCGAACCACGAGCCGATCATGACGGATGCTGCGCCCGCCGCGAGGGCCAGTGCGACGTCGCGGGGGTAACGCACTCCCCCGTCGGCCCAGACGTGCGCGCCGTAGATGCGCGCAGCCTCGGCGGTCTCGAGCACGGCCGAGAACTGCGGACGGCCGACGGCGGTCATCATGCGGGTGGTGCACATCGCGCCCGGTCCGACTCCGACCTTCAGGATCGTCGCGCCGGCGTCGACGAGGTCGCTGACACCCTCGGCGGTCACGATGTTGCCGGCGACGATCGGGAGCCCGAGATCGAGTGCCGCCACCTCGCGGAGGGCGCGCAACATGCCGTCCTGGTGCCCGTGCGCGGTGTCGAGCACCAGCACGTCGACTCCGGCCGCGGCCAGAGCGCGCGCTTTCGCTCCGGCGTCGCCGTTGATCCCGACGGCCGCGGCGACGATGAGGCGCCCGCTCGCGTCGACGGCGGGTGCGTACAGCGTTCCGCGAAGGGCGCTGCGGCGCGACAGCGTGCCGACGAGATAGCCGTGCTCGATGACGCAGAGCGTCTCCGCCTCGGCGGCGACGATCAGGTCGAACGCGTGACGCGCCGTCACGACGTCATCCGCATCGATCGCCGGAGTGCGCCCGCGGACGAGATCCCCCAGCCGCGCATCGGGAAGAGCGGTGCCGAGCCGGGTGGCCGAAACGATCCCGACGACGTCGTCGATGTGCACGCGCTCGGCCGTCGAATTCGCGACCACGATGCCGTGGCCTTCTGTCGGGGGCATCAGCCTCGCCGCCTCGGCGACCGTCGCGTCCGGTGAGAGGACGAGCGCTCCGTCCCACTGCACGGGCTGCGATTTGACCCACCGGATGGCGGCATCGAGCTCCTGCAGCGGCAGGTCTTGCGGCAACACACCGAGGCCGCCCCGTCGGGCGAGGGTGGCCGCCAGGCGCGGACCCGTGACGGAGTTCATGTTCGCCGACACCAGGGGGATGCGCGCCGACGTTCCGTCTCCGGGTGAGAGGTCGACGTCGAGACGACTGGTGACCGCCGAACGGCGAGGCACGAGGAACACGTCGGAATAGGTCAGGTCGACCTCGGGCCGCTCTCCATAGAACTCCATGACTTCTACGGTACGCGGCGGCGCACGAGCCGGCATCGGCCTGCTCTGCGCCGAGGAGGGAGCCCCCAACTGGGCTAGGCTTGACGAGCGGCGTGCGTGAGCAGCATCGGCGCGCCGCCTCCATCTTCATCGAAGAAAGCAGGCGATCGACCGTGTCGAGCCAGGTGACCGGAATCGGTACTTCGAACGAGGGCGAATTCGGCGCCAATGAGTGGCTAGTCGACGAGCTCTACGAGCAGTTCAGGTCCGACCGGAACTCCGTGGACAAGGCGTGGTGGCCCATTCTCGAGGCCTACCACCCCGTCGTCCACGACGCGGCGCCCGCCGCCACGACCGCACCGTCGAACACCGCCGGAGCCGCGAACACGGCCGCACCCTCCCCGTCGGTGAACGAACCGAAGCCCGTGACGGCTCCGATCCCCGTGATCGGCGCACCGCCGGTCGCCCGGACGACGGCGAAGCCCGCGAAGCCCCAGCCGATCCCCGCACAGGCACCGAAGTCCGAGACGGCGGCGGCGAAGACCGAGACCGAGCCAGAAGCCGACAAGGTCACTCCGCTCCGCGGCATGCCGAAGACGCTCGCCGCCAACATGGACGAGTCGCTGACGGTTCCGACGGCGACGAGCGTGCGCACCGTGCCCGCCAAGCTGATGATCGACAACCGCATCGTCATCAACAACCACATGGCCCGCACCCGCGGCGGCAAGATCAGCTTCACCCATCTCATCGGCTGGGCGCTCGTCCAGGCGCTGAAAGAGTTCCCGAGCCAGAACGTGTTCTACGCCGAGGTCGACGGCAAGCCGTCGGTGGTGGCGCCCGCCCACGTGAACCTCGGTATCGCGATCGACCTCCCCAAGCCCGACGGCACGCGCTCGCTCCTCGTTCCGAGCATCAAGCGGGCCGACACCCTCACGTTCGACGAGTTCCTGTCGGCGTACGAAGACCTCGTCAAGCGCGCACGCAACAACAAGCTCACGGCCGCCGACTTCCAGGGCACGACGCTGTCGTTGACCAACCCCGGTGGCATCGGCACCGTGCACTCCGTGCCGCGCCTCATGAAGGGGCAGGGATGCATCGTGGGCGCGGGAGCTCTCGAGTACCCCGCCGAATACCAGGGCGCCAGCGACACGACCCTGAACGAGTTGGCGATCGGAAAGACGATCACCCTCACGAGCACCTATGACCACCGGGTGATCCAGGGCGCGGGGTCCGGCCAGTTCTTGAAGATCGTGCACGAGCTGCTGACCGGCGAGCACGGCTTCTACGACGATCTGTTCGCCGCGATGCGCATCCCCTACTCGCCCATCCGCTGGGGCAAAGACATCCATGTCGATCTGTCGGAGCGCATCGACAAGGCCGCTCGCGTCCACGAGCTCATCAACGCCTTCCGCGTGCGCGGCCACCTCATGGCCGACATCGACCCGCTCGAGTACGTTCAGCGCACGCACCCCGACCTCGAGATCGAGTCGCACGGGCTGACCTTCTGGGACCTGGATCGCGAGTTCGTGACCGGCGGATTCGGCGGCAAGCGCGTCATGAAGCTCCGCGACATCCTCGGCGTCCTGCGTGACTCGTACTGCCGCACGATCGGCCTCGAGTACATGCACATCCAAGACCCGGTGCAGCGCAAGTGGTTCCAGAACAATGTCGAGGTCAAGTACACGAAGCCCGGTCACGACGAGCAGCTGCGCATCCTGTCGAAGCTGAACGAGGCCGAGGCGTTCGAGACGTTCCTCCAGACGAAGTACGTGGGCCAGAAGCGCTTCAGCCTCGAGGGCGGCGAGTCGTTGATTCCGCTCCTCGACGAGATCCTCCAGGGCGCAGCATCCGCAGACCTCGACGGCGCCGCCATCGGCATGGCGCACCGCGGACGCCTCAACGTCTTGACCAACATCGCCGGCAAGACCTACGGCCAGGTGTTCCGCGAATTCGAAGGCTCGGTCGCGCTCGGCAACAAGCGGGGCTCGGGCGACGTGAAGTACCACCTCGGTACCGAGGGCACCTTCGCTGCCGAGGGCGACAAAGAGCTGCCGGTGTACCTCGCCGCGAACCCGTCGCACCTCGAGACCGTCGATGGAGTGCTCGAGGGCATCGTCCGCGCCAAGCAAGACCGCAAACCCATCGGCAGCTTCTCCTGGCTCCCGGTGCTCGTGCACGGCGACGCGGCCTTCGCCGGCCAGGGCGTCGTCGTCGAGACCCTGCAGATGTCCTTGCTGCGCGGTTTCCGCACCGGCGGCACGATCCACGTCGTCGTCAACAACCAGGTCGGGTTCACCACGCAGCCGTCCGACGCGCGTTCGTCGGTCTACGCGACCGATGTCGCCAAGACGATCCAGGCGCCGGTGTTCCACGTCAACGGCGATGACCCAGAAGCCGTCGTGCGCGTGGCCGAGCTCGCGTTCATGTACCGCGAAGAATTCCACCGCGACGTCGTCATCGATCTCGTCTGCTACCGCCGTCGCGGTCACAACGAGGGCGACGATCCCTCGATGACGCAGCCGCTGATGACCAACCTCATCGAGGCCAAGCGCTCGGTGCGTCGCCTGTACACCGAGTCGCTCATCGGTCGCGGCGACATCACGCAAGAGGAGTACGAGCAGGCGAAGGCCGACTTCCAGGGTCGACTCGAGGTCGCGTTCGCCGAGACCCACGCCGCAGAAACGGGGACGTCGCCGGTGGTGGTTCCGGATGCTGCCGACGCACCCGTCGCCGGAGAGCCCGAGACGACCGGTGTGTCGCGCGAGGTCGTCCAGTCGATCGGCGACGCGTTCGTCAACAAGCCCGAGGGCTTCACCGTCCACACGAAGCTCCAGCAGCTGCTCGACAAGCGGCTCGAGATGAGCCGCAGCGGCAACATCGACTGGGGCTTCGGCGAGCTTCTCGCCTTCGGTTCGCTGCTTCTCGAGGGCACCTCGGTGCGCCTCGAGGGTCAGGATTCCCGCCGCGGCACGTTCGTCCAGCGACACTCCGTACTCCACGACCGTGCGAACGGTCAGGAGTGGATCCCGCTGTCGAACCTCAGCGACAACCAGGGGCGGTTCTGGGTCTACGACTCCTTGCTGAGCGAGTACGCCGCCATGGCGTTCGAGTACGGCTACTCCGTGGAGCGGGCCGACGCGCTCGTCCTCTGGGAGGCGCAGTTCGGCGACTTCGGCAACGGTGCCCAGTCGGTCATCGACGAGTTCATCTCGTCGGCCGATCAGAAGTGGGGCCAGCAGTCGAGCGTCGTGCTGCTCCTCCCCCACGGGTACGAAGGACAGGGACCCGACCACTCGTCGGCCCGCATCGAGCGTTACCTGCAGATGTGCGCGCAAGACAACATGACCGTCGCTCGTCCGTCGACGCCCGCCTCGTATTTCCACCTGCTCCGCCGCCAGGCGTATCAGCGTCCGCGGCGCCCGCTGGTCGTCTTCACCCCGAAGGCGATGCTGCGGTTGCGCGGAGCCACCAGCCCCGTGGAGGATTTCACCACGGGCAAGTTCGAACCGGTGCTCGACGACAACCGCGGGCTCGACGCCGCCAAGGTGACGCGCGTGCTGCTGCACGCGGGCAAGATCCACTGGGATCTCCGCGGCGAACTCGAGAAGAAGCCGCGCCCGGAGATCGCCCTCGTGCGACTCGAGCAGTATTACCCGTCACCGGTCGCCGAGCTGACCGCTGTGCTCGACCGTTACCCGAACGCCGAGCTGGTGTGGGTGCAGGACGAGCCCGAGAACCAGGGCGCCTGGCCGTTCATCGCGCTGGAACTGGCGAAGCATCTCGGAGGGCGCGCGATCCGCCGCATCTCGCGAGCGGCGGCCGCCTCACCGGCGACGGGTTCGCCGAAGGTGCACGCTCAGGAGTCGGCCGCGATCCTCGAGCAGGCTCTCACGCTGTAAGGGATGACGAGAACACCCGAGGGGGTGTCGCCGCGGCGACACCCCCTCGGGTGTTCTCACACGATCAGTGCGAGACGGGTCAGCGCGCCGTCTGCGCCTCTGCGAGACGTGCGAGAACGAGATCTCGCAGGTCTTCGGGGGCCGTCTCTTTGCACGCGCGCGCCACGACATCGGTGAGGGTGCGGGCGACCAGTGCTTCGTCCTGGCATCCGGGACAACCCTCGAGGTGCTGCTCGATGTCGTCGTGGGAGGTCTTGCACACCTCGTGGCGCAGGTACTCCTCGAGGTCGCGTTGGGCTTTCTCGCAGCCGCAGTCGCTCATTTTCCTACTCCCGACGCGGCGGTGATGCCGCGCTCCTTCGCATAGCCCGCCAGCAGTTCACGCAGCAGTCGCCGGCCTCGGTGCAGGCGACTCATGACCGTGCCGATCGGAGTCTTCATGATGTCGGCGATCTCCTGGTAAGCGAAGCCCTCGACGTCTGCGAAGTACACCGCCAACCGGAAATCTTCGGGAATCGATTGCAGTGCGTCTTTCACGACGGATGCCGGCATCCGGTCGATCGCTTCTGCCTCGGCCGAGCGCGAGCTCGAAGCCGTCGTCGATTCCGCTCCCCCGAGTTGCCAGTCCTCGAGGTCGTCGATGGTGCCCTGATAGGGCTCCCGCTGCTTCTTGCGGTAGGTGTTGATGTAGGTGTTCGTGAGGATGCGGTAGAGCCACGCCTTCAGGTTCGTACCCTGCGTGAACGAGGCCCACGAGGAGAAAGCCTTCACGAAGGTCTCTTGCACGAGGTCGGCAGCATCCGCGGGATTGCGAGTCATGCGCATCGCGGCGGCATAGAGCTGGTCCATGAAGGGGAGCGCCTGCTCCTCGAACTGCCCGCGCACATCAGCGGGGGTGGGGACCCTGTCGTTCATCACGAGCAAGTCTACGTCGGGCCATGAAGCATCCATCAGCCCCGTGTTCTTCGACGCCGATACGGTGTCGCGTTCCATCAGTACGGGCATTGCGCTCCTTTCGCCTTCAGTAGGGTAGAAACCGATGACCGCCGACGGCTATTCCCCGACCACCGCGAACGCGACCGCCCCGCGCGGCGAATGGCCTGCGCCCGTGGCACGGGGCCCGATACGCGCGGCGGTGTCGGTGCCCGGCTCGAAATCGCTGACGAACCGCGAGCTGATCCTCGCCGCCATCGCCGAAGGCCCCGGCACCCTGCACGGGCCGCTGCACTCCGATGACTCCGCCCGCATGATCGACGCACTCCGTGCCCTCGGCGTCGGCATCGAAGCGGTGGAGGGCGACGGCGCTTTCGGCCCCGATCTCGCGATCAGCCCCCTCACGCCGTTCCGCGGCGGCATCGAGATCGACTGCGGCCAAGCGGGCACCGTCATGCGCTTCGTGGCGGGCTTGGCCGGACTCGCTGACGGCGAAGTCGTCCTGACCGCCCACGAGAGTGCCCTGCACCGACCGATGGGCGCCATGATCACCGCTCTGCGCGACGTCGGAGTCGACATCGACGACGGCGGACGCTGGGCGCTGCCTTTCGCCGTGCACGGGCACGGCCACATCCGCGGCGGCGAGGTCGAGATCGACGCGAGCGGATCGAGTCAGTTCGTCTCAGGCCTGCTGCTCGCCGCCCCGCGCTTCGACGTGGGCCTGCGGCTCCGTCACACCGGCGGAAAACTGCCCAGCGTGCCGCACATCGACATGACCGTCGAGGCACTGGGCCACCGCGGCATCCACGTCGAGCAGCCACGCCCCGGCGAATGGCTCGTCCCGGCGGGTCCCGTGCGCGCCAAAGACGTCACCATCGAGCCCGACCTCTCGAACGCCGCCCCGTTCTTGGCGGCCGCGATGCTCACCGGCGGCAGCGTCTCGGTCGCGGGCTGGCCCCTCCACTCGACGCAGCCGGGAGCGCTGCTGACCGACATCCTCACCGAGATGGGCGGCCGCGCCTCGCGCCGGGGCGGCAGTCTCACCGTCTCTGCCGGCGACGGCGTCGTGGGTATCGATCTCGATCTCTCAGCGGCGGGAGAACTTGCACCCACGCTGTTCGGCCTGGCGGCGTTCGCCGACGCCCCCACCACCCTCTACGGCATCGGGCACATCCGCGGGCACGAGACCGACAGGATCGCGGCGCTGGTCGGAAACCTCCGCGCCCTTGGCGGTGAGGCCGAAGAACTCGAAGACGGTATCCGCATCGTGCCGCGCCCCCTCACCGGGGGCGTGTGGCGGGCCCACCACGACCACCGCCTCGCCACAACCGGCGCCCTCATCGGCCTGCGCGTCCCGGGCGTCGTCGTCGACGACATCGGCACGACAGCCAAGACGATGCCGCAGTTCGCGGCCCTCTGGCAGGCCATGCTCGACGGATCGTCGACGGATGCTGCGTCGTGACCCCGTGAGGACCCCGTGAGCTGGCTCGACAACCCCGACGACGACGAACCGGAACTCGACGAGTCCGACTTCCGCGCCCGTCCGAACCCGCGAGCCAACCGGCCGCGGACGAAGATCCGCCCGGTGCACGCCGACGCGACGGTCGCCCGCGTGCTCGGAGTCGACCGCGGCCGTTACACGGTGCTGGTCGACGAGGGAACGCCCGAGGAGCGACGCGTGCTCACGACCCGGGCGCGCGAGTTGCGCCGGGAGCGCATCGTGACCGGAGACCTCGCGCGCGTCGTCGGTGACAAATCCGCGACCGACGGAACGCTGGCCCGCATCGTGGGGTTGGAACCGCGCACGTCACTTCTTCGCCGGAGCGCCGACGACACCGACCAGGTGGAGCGGATCATCGTCGCCAACGCCGACCAGATGCTCATCGTGGTGGCCGCCGCCGACCCCGAGCCGCGCGAGCGTCTCGTCGACCGCTACCTCGTCGCGGCGCTCGACGCCGGGGTGCGTCCACTGCTCGTGGTGACCAAGACAGACCTCGCAGACCCCGCGCAGTTCCTTTCGCACTTCGACGGGCTCGACCTCGAGGTGTTCACGAGCGGACAGGACGAGATGCCGCTCGAGCGGATCGGGGCGGCACTCATCGGGCACTCGACCGTCTTCGTCGGCCATTCGGGAGTCGGTAAGTCCACGCTCGTGAACGCGCTGACGGGTTCGGTGCGGGCGACCGGACACGTGAACGAGGTCACGGGCCGCGGGCGCCACACGTCATCGTCGACCGTTTCGCTGCGCTACCGCGGCGAGCGAGGCGCGGGATGGGTCATCGACACCCCAGGAGTCCGATCGTTCGGGCTGGGCCACGTCGACCCGGCGAACATCCTGGGTGCGTTCACCGAGCTGGCGCTGGTCGCCGAGAACTGTCCGCGCGGCTGCACGCACCTGCCAGACGCCCCGGATTGCGCCATCGTCGAGGCCGTCGCCGAGGGACGCCTCGGGCCCGAGGCAGCTGCCCGCCTGGATTCGCTCCAGCGGCTGCTGATCACCTTCGCCGGATCGTAGGCTGAAGGGGTGACCCACCTCGAACCCGGCAGCGCGGCTCCCGACTTCACCCTCCTCGACCAGGACGGCACGGCGCTCTCTCTCGCCGACCTCCGCGGCCAGCGCGTCATTCTGTACTTCTACCCGGCGGCGATGACCCCCGGGTGCACGACCCAGGCGTGCGACTTCCGCGACAGCCTCGCCTCCTTGCAGGGTGCGGGCTACACGGTGCTCGGCATCTCGCGCGACGAGCCGGCGAAGCTGAGACAGTTCCGGGAGAACGACGGCATCACGTTCCCCCTGCTGAGCGACCCCGACCACGCGGTGCACGACGCGTACGGCGCGTGGGGCGAGAAGCAGAACTACGGCAAGACGATCACCGGTGTTCTGCGCTCGACGTTCGTGCTCGATGAGAACGGCGTCGTTCGCGAGGCGCTTTACAACGTGAAGGCGACGGGCCACGTCGCCCGTCTCCGCAAGACTCTGGGCGTCGACGCCGCCTGAGCGGCCTCTCTCGCGTCCGCAGCCGCTCAGAGGTCGTCGGGCTCCCCTTCGGGCGCGTCACGCTTGACCACCATCAGCAGCAGGACGAGCCCGAGCGCGGCCGGAGCCGCGATGGCGAGCGCGATGAGCGGGTCTGCCCCCGCGCCGGTGAGCGCGCCGAGCGCGACCGCGAGAATCAGAACCTGGGCGACGATGCCCCCGGAGCGGCCCCACGATGCTCCTCGGAGCGTGGCCACGGCGAATGCCGCCAACCCCGCGGCGGCGACGATCGTGAGCACCATCAACGCGAGCGCGGTGGCGAGGAAGACGGTGTCGCCCGTGGCGAGCGCCGCAATCTGCCAGGCGACGAGCGCGGCCACACCCACGGCCTCGAGCCCGAGCACGACGGCGGCGAGAACACGTGCGGCCACGAGAGGCCCTTCCGAGAGAACCGGTGAGAGTGGTAACTCCCTGGAAACCTGCCGGTTACCTCTTGATCGCCGGGGAGGGCTGTGGGACGATGGTCGAAGCCGTGTGCTCCCACAGCGAAGTGGGGCGAGTCTTTCGCTCGCATCTCCCACAAGGGTACCGGAACCCGAATCCGGGATCCCAACTCATCCGACTTTCGTCACAAGGAGCACCACCATGGATTGGCGCGACAAATCCGCCTGCCTTACCGTCGACCCCGAGCTGTTCTTCCCCGTGGGAAACACCGGCCCGGCCGTCGACCAGATCGAGAAGGCGAAGTCGGTCTGCGCCCGGTGCACCGTCACCGAGGTGTGCCTCCAGTACGCTCTCGAGTCCGGTCAGGACTCCGGCGTATGGGGCGGTCTCTCTGAAGACGAGCGTCGTGCACTCAAGCGCCGCGCCGCTCGCGCGCGACGCGCTTCCTGAAGCGACCCGTTTCGCACCGGCCCGACCCGGCCGCCGCGTAGCTCACCCGTGTCAACAGCCGGCACGACCCGCCTCGGTGGGTCGTGCCGGCTGTTTTCGGTGTACCGGAATCAGGCGCGCGAGCGTTCGATGTAGCGCAAGGGGATGAGGATCGTCACTTCGGTGCCGCTCCCGACGAGCGTGTGCCAGTCGATGGTGCCCCCCAGTTCGCCCTGGATGAGGGTGCGGACGATCTGAGTGCCGAGACCCCGGCCGACCTGCCCCTCGGGCAAGCCGACGCCGGTGTCGCGCACGCTCACTTCGAGGTTCTCCGTGCCGCGCTCCGCGGAGATCTCCACATCGCCCTCCTGACCGGCGAGCCCGTGCTCGACGGCGTTCGTGACGAGTTCGGTGAGAGCGAGGGCGAGGGGCGTGGCGTACTCGCTGGGCAGCGTGCCGAACCGCCCCGTCGAGCGTGTGCGGGCGCGGGTGTTCGGCGCCGCGGCCACCTCCGCCACGAGCTTGAGCACTCGGTCGAAGACCGTGTCGAAGTCGACGTTCTGAGCGAGTCCCTCGGAGAGGGTGTCGTGCACCACGGCGATCGCCGAGACGCGACGCATGGCCTGGCTGAGCGCATCCCGCGCTTCGTCGGAGTGCGTACGACGCGCCTGGATACGCAGCAGGGACGCGACGGTCTGCAGGTTGTTCTTCACCCGGTGGTGGATCTCGCGGATCGTCGCATCCTTGGTGATGAGCTCCTGCTCCTGATGACGGATCTCGGTCACATCGCGGCAGAGCACGATCGCCCCGATCCGCACCCCGTGGTCACGCAGCGGAATCGTCCGCAGCGACACCTGAACACCGCGGGCCTCGATGTCGGCACGCCACGGAGCGCGACCGGTCACCACGACCGGAAGCGACTCGTCGACCTCGCGGTTCGCGGGAAGGATGCGGGTCGTGACGTCGACCAGCGACTCGCCCTCGAGTTCGTCTTCGAACCCCATGCGGTTGAACGCGGAGAGCGCGTTCGGGCTGGCGAAGGTGGTGATGCCGTCGACGTCGAGGCGGATGAGTCCGTCGGACGCACGCGGCGCACCGCGGCGCGGAGCGGTCG
The DNA here is from genome assembly GCF_043556445.1 of Microbacterium shimangi. Lineage (NCBI taxonomy): Bacteria > Bacillati > Actinomycetota > Actinomycetes > Micrococcales > Microbacteriaceae > Microbacterium > Microbacterium shimangi. The sequence continues at coordinate 118,978 of NZ_JBIGII010000004.1, read as the reverse complement.
GCGCGGCAAGGTCGGGGAACTCCCCCGAGGCGACCATGCCGAAGACGTCGTCTGCGCAGTCGTTGAAGGTGATCTGCTGGCGCGACGGGGTGCGGGCCTCGCCCAGGTTGGTGTGACGGGTCAGCACCCCCACCGTGACGGCGGGGTCGTCACCGCGAGCCAGTTGGCGCACGATCGGCACGGCCCTGACGCGCGTCGGGGTCTCTTCGAACCAGTCGGGAGAGGCGGAGTCGACGATCCGACCGCTCTGGAAGGCCTCGAGGACCTGCGTGCGCCACTGCGGACGGACACGGTCGCCGACGATGTCGCGGTAGAACAGCGTCGCGGCTCCTCCGGGACGGGTGTGCGCGACCGCGACGAAAGAATCGTCGGCCGTCGGCACCCAGATCACGATGTCGGCGAAAGCGAGGTCGGCCAGGAGCTGACCGTCGCCGGCGAGGCGATGCAGCCACTCGACATCCGGCTCGCTGAATCGGCCCTGGGCGTAGACGAGGTCGCTGAGCGTTGACACACCTCTAGCGTAGGGGGGACCCCTCGACGGGATGCGCCCTCATCCGGTGCGAGCGAGCCGCCGCGCTCCGCGCGGGCGACGCGCGCGAGGATCGATGGCTGGTCGCGGCGAAGGAGACACCGCCTCTCCGACGAGTCGCCGCACGGCCGCGGACAGCGGGGACCGGGGAGCGACCTCCGACACGGGACGCGCCGCCAGGACTGCTGCATCCGCCGACCTCGGGTCGAGAGGAACGAACCAGACGTCCTCGATACCCGCGAAGCGCTCGAGAGTGCGGCGCACCTGTCCGCGCGCGTCGATGCCGAGGGTGCCCGGCCGCAGCCGATTCGCGACCACGACCACGCGGGCCGAGCCGATGGTCGCGCGGAGCTCGGCGTGCGCGCGGAGGAAGCGCGCGACCCCGACCGGATCGGCCGAGAGCACGGCCACGATCGTGTCTGCCTCCTGCAGCGTGGCGACCGTCGCGGCGTTGCGGCGCGGACCGTCGAGGTCGCTCATGATCTCTTCGTCACGCTCGAGGGCCGCGGCGACGTCGACGACGACATGGTCGGCCCACGCCCGACACGCCGCCAGCGCGCCCACGACGCGGTCGTGCGCCAACTCGGGCCAGCGCCCCGGCCTGTTGATGCCCGTGAGGACGTCGATGCGGCCCGCACCGGCGCCCGCCGGTGCGCTGATTCGACTGAGCTCATCGCCGTCGAGCCCCCCGAGATCGACCTGCCGGCAAGCGGCGGCGAAGCCTGGTCCCTCGTCGGCGATGCCGAGCAGGAGCGCGAGCGACGGCGCGTGGGAGTCGGCGTCGACCAGCGCGACCCGCGACGCGCCCCGCCGGAGTTCTGCCGCGAGTTCGATGGCGAGGGTCGACCGACCCGGGGATCCGTGGGGGCCCCACACAGCGATGACCCCGCCCGCCGCGGGCCGCCGCCGTGCCGTTGCATCGATCCCCGCGGCCGGAGCGGCCAAGGCGTCGGCGAGCACCCAGCCCTCCACGTCGAGCGCCAGCGGCGCGGCGAGCCCCAGCCCCGCCGCGTCGCGCCGAGCTGAGGCGTCATCGCCGAGCAGAATGATCCGCACGCCCCGCATTCGACACGCGTCGACCAGCGCCGGAGCCGGCGCAGTGCGGCCGGCTTGCAGCACGAGGGTGTCGGCGCCGGCGGGCACGGCGTCATCCGGCGCTCGTGACGCGGCATCCGCCTCGATCACCGCGACGACCCGCACACCCTCGGCGCGGAGCTCTGCGGCGAGCCTCTCGCCACGGGGAGGGTCGACGGCGACGACCGCACCGGTCATCGCGCAGTCCCGGCGACCGGAACGACCGAGAGCACCGACCCGTTCGATTGCGCCTCGAGCGTGGCCGCGACGTCGGCACGGGCGATGACGACTTCGAGCGTCGCATTCGCGCCGCCGATCATGGCATCGTCGCGGGTGACGGCGGCGACGGTCGCATCGGCGACGAGGATGCGGGGTGCGTCGAACGACTCGCGGTCGAGGGGCGGAGCGTGCCACACCTCGACCCGCGTACCCTCGACGATCGACGCCGAGACGTCTGACGAGGTACGGATGACCAGGCTCGTCGTCCGCGCGTCGGCGGCGGCCCCGACGGCCTCGGCGGGGACGAGTTCGCCCTCGCCGATCGTGCGCGTCGCGACGGTGCCGTCTTCGAGCGCCGCCGGGCCGACATACGACTCCCCCACCTGCCCCAGCGCGACGTCGACGACGCGGAGGTCTGCGACCGTGAGCGTTTCCCCGGGAACGATGGTCCGCGTCGCGGCATACACCGGTGCCGTCTGTCGTGCGGCCGTGACGACCAGCCACACCCCGGCGACCGACAATGCGATCAACAGGATGCCGAGGAGGAACCGGGCGTCGCCCCAGAACTTGCGGGGTCGCCGTCGAGGCGAGTCGATGGCCGTCATGCCGACCATGGTGCCCCGATCAGACACAGAGTGTCGGGTTTTATCCACAGCGGCGTTATCCACAACGGCGCGGACTCACCGGGTGTTCAGGTGGCGGCGCTCATAATGAACACATGCCAGAAGTCCCCCCGTCCGGCGTGCGTCTGCTCGCGCCGTCGCAGGTGGCCGAGCTGCTCGACGTGACGGTCGACGAGGTCCTCGCGCTCGTCCACGACGGTCACCTGCGCGGACTCCGCGTCGGAACCCCCGCTCGCTGGCGGATCGAAGAAGACAGCGTCGCCGTCTACCTCGACGATCAGGCCGAGGAAGCGCGCCGGATGGCGCTCTGGCGACAGTCCAATGCCGCGAGTTTCCCCGAGCTGTGGGGTCGTGGGAGCGTGCGGAACCCCGACTGATCAGAGCGGGATGGGTGCGTCCGCACCGATCCAGGCGATCGACGCGAACGGGATGAGCCGGTAGGCGGTGACCTCGGCTCGCCGACGAGGAGCTCCCGCGTCGTGGAGAGCGAGGTCGAGGTGATCGGCACCGGCACGGTCGATGGTCCCCGACAGCATCCGCCCGCCCGACAGGTGAACCGTGACCCCCGCGCGCCGTCTCACGAGATCGCGCACGGCGAACCCGAACGTCGCACGCCGCGACACCGGAGCCTTCGCGCCGGCATCGAGGGGCCGTGCCGTCCGCAGCAGCTCGGCGTGCGGCATCCGCACCGACACGATCGAGACGAGCGGCACGAGGGCCGCACCCGCGCGGGTCTGCCACGGGGAAACCAGCAGCCAGTCGGCCCCGAGAGCCGTGATCGGGGCGGTGAGGACCGTGCCGTCCGCGAGCTCGATGGCAGACGACGCCTCGGTCGAGACGAGGGCTGCGAGACGCTCGTGCAGGGTGAGCTTCGATAGCCGCAACCGCTCTGCTTCGCTGTCGAGTGCCGCACGTTCGGCCTCCCACTCCGATTCGAGCTGGTCTTCGATGTCTTCGAAGAAACGGTCCCAACGCATGGCGCCGACGTTAGAGCAGGCGCGCGCGGCGGGCGCCGACTTATCCACATCGGTCCGCGGCCCTGGTGCGGCGCGGTGGCCGTGTGCTTCACTGGCCGGGAAGCATCCCCCCTGTTTCGCACGACATTCATTCACATTTGTCGAGATAGGCACCCTGATGGCAATGACGTCTGCGGGTTCAGCCCGTGCATTCACCTTCACCGCCCGGGCCACCGAGGTGGACGAATACTTCGCCCCCCAGCCCACCGCGTCGCACGACCTGCCCGCCCCCGAGCCGTTGCTGCGCAACCTGACGCTCGGCGTTCTGGAGGTCTTGGCCGGGGTCCGCGAGATCGAGCAACTCGCCCGCTGGCTGACCGAGGACGCCTATCGGGGCCTCGTCACCCGCGCGAATCTCGCCACCCGCGCCCGCAGTGCCCGGGGAGTGCCCGCCGCCCGCCCCGCGCACCGCATCATGTCGGTGCGCGAGTGCCGCCCCGCCGACGGTGTCGTCGAAGCCGTGGTCATCGTCGGCGGACCCGCGCGCACCCGCGCCGTGGCGATCCGGCTCGAGGGCATGGACCGCCGTTGGCGCGCGACGTCGTTGGCCCTCCTCTGAGACGCCGCAGTCGCTTCGTCGCTAGGGGCGGTACGAAGCCAGGAAGTTGCCGAGCCGTTCGATGGCATCGGTCAGCACGCGTGCTTCGGGGAGCGTGACGATGCGCACGTGGTCGGTCGTCGGCCAGTTGAAGCCGGTGCCCTGCACGAGAAGCACGTGCTCGGCGATGAGGAAGTCGTGCACGAACTTCGCATCGTCGGGGATCTCGTAGACCTCGGGATCGAACCGGGGGAACGCATAGAGGGCGCCCTGGGGCATGACGCACGACACCCCGGGGATCGCTTCCAGGCCCTTCCACGCCGCGTCGCGCTGCTCGTGCAGCCGACCCGTCGGGGCGATGAGGGCATCGATCGACTGCACCCCCGACAGCGCCGCCTGCACCGCGAACTGCGCCGGCACGTTCGGGCACAGACGCGTGGAGGCGAGGAGGGTGATGCCCTCGATGAAGCCCTTGGCGTGATCTTTCGGACCGGTGATGACGAGCCAGCCCGACCGGTAGCCGGCGACGCGATAGGTCTTGGACAGCCCGTTGAAAGTGAGGCAGAGAAGATCGGGCGCGACCGTGGCGAGCGGGATGTGCTCGGCCTCGTCGAAGAGGATGCGGTCGTAGATCTCGTCCGCCAGCAGCAGCAGTGAGTGTTCGCGCGCGATGGCGGCCATACCCTCGAGCACCTCGCGCGAGTACACCGCGCCGGTCGGGTTGTTCGGGTTGATGATCACGATCGCCTTGGTGCGCGGGGTGATCTTCGATCGGATGTCTTCGAGGTCGGGCTGCCAGCCGTCGAGTTCGTCGCAGATGTAGTGGACGGGGGTACCGCCGCCGAGGCTCGTCATCGCCGTCCACAGCGGATAGTCCGGGGCCGGGATCAGGACCTCGTCGCCCTCGTCGAGCAGTGCCTGCATCACCATGGTGATGAGCTCGGAAACGCCGTTGCCGAGGTAGACGTCGTCGGGGTCGAACAGCGGGAAACCGGGCATCTGCTCGTACCGCGAGACGACGGCCCGGCGCGCCGACATGATGCCCTGGCTGTCGCTGTACCCGTGCGAGTTCGGCACGGCCTCGATCATGTCTCGCACGATCTGGAACGGGGCTTCGAACCCGAACACCGCGGGGTTGCCGGTGTTGAGCTTCAGGATGCGGTGCCCCTCGGCCTCGAGCCGGTCGGCCTCGACGAGGGCCGATCCACGGATCTCGTAGAGGACGTCTTTCAGCTTCGAGGACTGATCGAGAGGGCGTAGCGGAGTCATTCCGTCAGAATAAACCCGCCCCGGACCGGCCAATGCTCATCGCGTGGACCGGCCCGGGTGGGGGAAACTACTTCTTCTTCGGGGTCGCCCGGCGCTCCGCACGGTTCTGCGGGGCCGCGGCCGTCGCCTGACCGTTGTCGGTCCGCTGCCCGAAGGCGCCACGCGGCGCCTCGGCAGCCGGGGCGGCAGCGGGGGTCGCGGACGCGGCGGCCGCTGCCTGGCGCACGCGGTTCGTCGCCGCCTGCTGCACCTGGCCGCGGTCGTTCCGCACCTCGACCTCACCGGCGTCGTTCGCCGCCGAGTACTCGAGGCGCTGACCTTCGACGGGCGCGACGGTCAGGCCCTTGGCCTCGACCTCCGCTTCGTCGCCGTCGGCGCGGCGCACCTCGACCTCGAGGTTGAAGAGGTACCCGACCGACTCCTCCTTGATCTGTCCCATCATCGACTGGAACATCTCGAAGCCCTCGCGCTGGTACTCGATGAGCGGGTCGCGCTGAGCCATCGCCCGGAGGCCGATGCCGTCTTTCAGGTAGTCCATCTCGTAGAGGTGGTCGCGCCAGCGGCGGTCGAGCACCTGAAGCACCACGCGGCGCTCGAGCTCGCGCATGGCGGGGCTGCCCAGCGTCTCTTCGCGGTTGCGGTACGCGATCTTCGCGTCGGAGAGGATCTCGCGCTTCAGACCCGCCGAAGTCACCCGGCCCTTGTTGCCCGCCTCGGCGACGACCTCGTCGATGGTGACCGAGACCGGGTACATCGTCTTCAGCTCGGTCCAGAGCGCGTCGAAGTCCCAGCTCTCGGTGTGTCCGCTGCCGGTGTGGTCGTCGATGACGGTGCTGATGGCGTCTTCGATGAAGTGCTCGACCCGGCCCGCGATGTCGTCGCCCTGCAGCATGTGCCGCCGGTCGGCGTAGATCGCCTCGCGCTGGCGGTTGAGGACGTCGTCGTACTTCAGGACGTTCTTGCGCACCTCGGCGTTGCGCGCTTCGACCTGGGTCTGCGCGCTCCGGATGGCACGCGAGACCATCGACGACTCGATAGCGACGTCGTCGGGGAAGTTCGTGCGCGACAGGATCGCCTCGGCGGCGCCCGACTGGAACAACCGCATCAGGTCGTCGGTGAGCGACAGGTAGAAGCGGCTCTCCCCCGGGTCGCCCTGACGGCCGGATCGGCCGCGCAGCTGGTTGTCGATGCGGCGCGACTCGTGGCGCTCGGTGCCCAGCACGTAGAGACCGCCGGCTTCGACGACCTTGGCCGCCTCGACCCCCACCGTCTCGCGGACGCCGTTGTAGACAGCATCCCACTCCGACTCGTAGGCCTCGGGAGTCTCGACCGGGTCGAGACCCTTGCCCTTCATGTCTTGCACGGCGAGGAACTCGGCGTTGCCGCCCAGCATGATGTCGGTGCCTCGACCGGCCATGTTCGTGGCAACGGTCACCGCACCGAGGCGACCCGCGCGCGCCACGATCTCGGCCTCGCGCGCGTGGTTCTTCGCGTTGAGGACCTCGTGCTTGACACCCTTCTTCGCGAGAAGGCGGGAGAGGTACTCGCTCTTCTCGACGCTCGTCGTACCGACGAGCACCGGCTGTCCTGTCTCGTGCCGCTCGGCGATGTCTTCGACGACCTGGGCGAACTTCGCCGTCTCGTTCTTGTAGACGAGGTCGGACTGGTCTTTTCGGACCATCGGCTTGTTCGTGGGGATCGGAACCACGCCGAGCTTGTAGGTCGACATGAACTCCGCGGCCTCGGTCTCGGCCGTACCGGTCATGCCCGCGAGCTTGTCGTAGAGGCGGAAGTAGTTCTGCAGCGTGACCGTGGCGAGGGTCTGGTTCTCGGCCTTGACCGGCACGTTCTCCTTCGCCTCGATCGCCTGGTGGATGCCCTCGTTGTAGCGACGACCGACAAGGATGCGTCCGGTGTGCTCGTCGACGATCATGACCTCGTCGTTCATCACGACGTAGTCGGCGTCGCGCTTGAACAGCGCGAGCGCCTTGATCGAGTTGTTCAGGAACGAGATGAGCGGCGTGTTCGCCGACTCGTACAGGTTGTCGATGCCGAGGTAGTCCTCGACCTTCTCGATACCGGGTTCGAGGACGCCGATGGTGCGCTTCTTCTCGTCGACCTCGTAGTCGACGCCGGGCTCGAGCGTGCGCGAGATCTTGGCGAACTCGGCGAACCACCGGTTGGCTTCACCCGACGACGGCCCCGAGATGATGAGCGGGGTCCGGGCCTCGTCGATGAGGATCGAGTCGACCTCATCGACGATGGCGAAGAAGTGGTCGCGCTGCACGAGATCGTCTTTGCGCCACGCCATGTTGTCGCGCAGATAGTCGAATCCGAACTCGTTGTTGGTGCCATAGGTGATGTCCGCGGCGTACTGCTCGCGGCGCACCTGCGGGGTCTGACCGGCGACGATGACGCCGGTCGTCATGCCCACCGCGCGATAGACGCGGCCCATGAGCTCGGACTGATAGGTCGCGAGGTAGTCATTCACCGTGATGACGTGGACGCCCTTGCCGGCGATCGCGTTCAGGTAGACCGCGAAGGTGGCGGTCAGGGTCTTTCCCTCACCGGTCTTCATCTCGGCGATGTTGCCGAGGTGAAGCGCCGCGCCGCCCATGATCTGGACGTCGTAGGGGCGCTGCCCGAGGGTGCGCTTGGCCGCCTCGCGGATCGCGGCGAAGGCCTCGGGCATGAGCTGGTCGAGGGTCTCGCCGGCCTCGTGACGGGTACGCAACTCCGCGGTTTCACCGCGCAGTTCGTCGTCGCTGAGCTGCGCGTAGTCGTCTTCGAGTGCGTTGACCGCCTTCACGACCTGCTGGAGCCGGCGGAGGATGCGCCCCTCTCCGGCGCGGAGCAGTTTCTCGAGAGGATTTGCCACGGAGGATCTCCATCTGTCGGGTGCAGCGCCGAAGCGCCCGCCTGCGAGCAGGCATACAGTGCCATGTTATCCGTTCGTGACCTCCGAAGAACCCGGAAGCGGATGCGCGTGCGCGGGCCGCCCGAGACGGCGGCCCGCACCGCGCGCCCAGGGCGAACAGACGGCCTCGCGGGACGCCGAGATCGTAAGATCGGAACATGGCCGGCTTCTGGGGAAAACGCAAACGCGAAGAGCAGGGCGCTGCGGACGCCGACCTCATGCGGCGGGCCGAGATGGCGATCGTCGCGGCCGACGAACGTGTGCGCCTGACCACCGACGAGCTCGACTTCGCCAGCGCCGAGCTCGGCGACAGCGCGACCGCCGATCTGCGCAGCGCGGTCGAGTCGGTCAAGACGCACCTGAGCGAAGCGTTCCACCTGCACCAGCTCAACCACGACGAGATCCCCGACACCCCGGAAGAACTGCGGACGAGGAACGCTCGCATCATCCAGCTCTCGGAGTGGGCCGAAGACCTGCTCGAAGAGCGCACGACCGCCCTGCAGTCGGCGATCGAGAAGGTGCGGCGGGCTCCCGAGATCCTCGCGCGCGTGCGCACCGACCGCGAGCGACTCGCCCTGCGTGTGCCCGCGGCGCGCGACGCGGTGCAGCGTCTCGCGACGCGGTACAGCCCGTCGGCACTGCAGCAGATCTCGGGCAACCCCGAAGAGATCGAGCAGCTGCTCACCTTCGCCGCGCACACCGCCGACGTCTCGGAACGCCGACGCGAAGCCGGCCAGCGCGAGCAGGCGGGCGTCGCTCTCGAAGCGGCGACCGAATCGATCCGACGCGCCGAGTCACTGCTCGACGCGATCGACTCCTATGAGATCGAGGCGCTGCGAGCCGAGTCCACGCTCGCCGCCGTCGTCGACGACTCCCGCGGCGACCTCGTCGACGCCCGGAACGGCCCGCAGACCCCCGCCGTCCGCGAGGCCATGGTCGCGCTCGAGCGGGCTCTCGCCCAGCTTCCCGCGGGGGGCGTCCGCGACGACCCGTTCGGCGCGCTGTCGGTTCTCCGCAAGGCCAACACCGACCTCGACACGGCGCGCGAGCGCGCCTCGCGCCCGGTCATTCCGCAGACGCACGTCACGCACGCCGTCGACGACGCCGACCGGCAGCTGACCGTCGCGCGCAGCATCATCTCGGGTCACCGCGGGTGGATCGGCGCCGACGCGCGCACCCGTTTCGCCGAGGCAGAACGCCTGCGTGCCGAAATCCCGCTCGGCCCCGTCGACGAAGATTCGCGCGAGCGCACGATCGCCGCCGCGCGGCGCGTGGCCGCTCTCGCTTCCGAGGCGCTGCAGCTCGCGCAGCGCGACATCGACTCCTCGCGCCCGAACGACTGGGGCGGCGACGGCTGGGGCGGCGGTCGAGGCGGCGGACGCGGCGGCGGAATGATGGGCGGAGGCAGCCCGGTCGGAGGAATCCTGGGCGGCCTCGTCATCGGTTCGTTGCTCGGCGACATGTTCGACGGCTGAACCCGCGCAGCATTCGCTCGCCCCTCAACGACGAAACCCGCTTCACGTGGCGAGAACCTGACGAAATGCCCGGGTCTCGCCACGCGAAACGGGTTCGCGGCGGTGGTGATACCGCGTGTCAGGAAGCAGCGCGCGCTTCGGGGGCGGCCTGCGTCGCCAGCGAGATCACGCCGTAGTCCCAGCCCTTGCGGCGATAGACGACGCTCGGGCTGTCGCTGCGGGCGTCTACGAACAGGAAGAAGTCGTGGCCGACCAGCTCCATGCGGTCGACGGCCTCTTCGACGGTCATCCACTCCGCGTCGAACCGCTTGGTGCGGATGACGACCGGGGTGTAGTCGGCCTCTTCGTCGGCGGCCGCGACCACGGGGATCTCGCCCGTCGCGACGGCGCGAAGCAACTCGACCGACGCCGGCTCGATGTCGATGCCCTCGAGCGAGCCGCTGCCCTTCTCGAACTTCGCGCCGCGGGGGTGGTTGCGCGCATCGACGCGCTTGTCTTTCGCGCGGCGCAACTGCTCGGCCATCTTGTCGACGGCGAGATCGAGGGCGGTGAACTTGTCACCATCGGTCGCCTCGGCCCGCACGACCGGTCCCTTGTCTGCGAGCGTGAGCTCGACGGTGTCGTCTTCCATGCGCCCGTTGTGGTACGCGCGGTGCGTCACTTTCACTTCGAGGCCCTGCGCGCGCGGCGCCAGGGTTTCGATGCGAGAGGCCTTCTCCTCGACGACCGATCGGAATCGTTCAGTGATTCCCACTCCTACGCCGGTGATGTTGGTATCCATCCGTGACCTCCTTGTTCCGGGTCCGCCCAACGGCTTTTTCGGTGCCAAGGGCGGACGGTCCGTCGCCTTGTAGTCCCCCCCACCGTAGTCGCGACGCCCCCGCCTGTCACGCGCGAATCGCGGGGGCCGCTCACCCCCGCCCGGCTCGCTCTGGCCGCGCGCCGAAGCGCTTCGGTGTCGCGGCCACGGTGGCGGCGCCCACGACCTCGGCCCCGCCCGCGCGCAAGGCCCGCACGGCCTCGCCGAGGGTCGCTCCGGTCGTCACGACGTCGTCGACGACGATGACCCGCCGCCCCGCGACGCCCCGGGCCACCAGGCTCCCGGCCACATTCGCGCGGCGTTCGTCGACGTCGAGACGGCGCTGGTCGCTCGTGACGCGCGCGCTCCGGAGCGCTCCGAGCGGCTCGACCCCCGCGCGGCGAGCCAGCAGCTCGGGCACGCGATAACCGCGGCGACGCATCGACGCGGCAGATGTCGGGAGCGGCACGAGCGAGGGACCGGCGGGGAGCCGCTCGAGCGCGACGGACAGCGCCGGGGCGAGCGAGCGGATCAGCGCGATCCTGCCCTCTTCTTTCAGCGTGCGGATGACCCGCGCCGGCACCCCGGTGAACGGCAACCCGCTCCAGACCGGCACCCCGTCGACATCGCGGCGCGTGGGGGCCGGCCTGAGCTCCCTGCTGCACTCCTCGCAGAGGGCCACGTCTTCGGCACCGCACCCCGCACAGTCGACCGGCAAGACGAAGGTGAGCGCGTCGGCAAGCGCACGGCGCAAAGGAGCGGTGTCCACGCCGCCAGGCTGCCGCTTCGCGTGCACGCGCGTCGCCCAGCGAGAGAACCTGGGAGCGGATGCTGTCGCGCACCCGCCTGGGGAGGGTTACTCGGGCAGTCCCTGCTGCACGCCCAGCACCGCGATGTCGGCCGCTCCTTCTTCCCAGTTCGCTCCTCGCTGGATGAGGAGCGCCCCTTCGCTGGTCCGCAGGCGCACGGTGGAGTTTCCTCCCGCGATGTCGACAGCCCCCGAGCTGACGGCGAGCAGCGTTCCGCGGCCGCCGACCGGTTGCAGCAGAACGGTCGACCCCTGCGCCGAATTCAGGAGCACTCCGAGATTGCCGTCGTCGAGCCAGGCGAGATCGACTCCCTCCGACGGGGTGGTCGCGAGCACCAGCGGCTCGCCGACGGCCACCGGCGTTCCGCCGTCGCGGCTCACCGCGGCCACCCACACCTCGGTGCGGTCGTTCGCCCGCACGAGTGCGGCGAGGCGGGTTCCGTCGCGCGAGAGCTGGAAGGCGTACAGCTGCGAGACGCTCGGCCACAACGCGGTGATCACGGCGGGATCACCCTCGAGCGGGTAGACGGCGAAAGCATCGGGGTCGCTGCGCGACGCCGACCACACCGTCGCCTGCGTGTCGATCGACGGGGCGACGAGGTCGGGCGTGCTGCCGTCCAGAACCTCGAACGTCTCGTCGGCGTAGGCCCGCAGCACGGCGCCGCTCCCGTTGAGCACCGCCGCGCTCCGATGATCCGCCGTGACCTCGACCGATGCGGCGTCGATCTCCTCCACCGCACGGGACAGGCCGGGAATGGTCTCGATCGAATCGGCGACGAGGAATCCGAAGCCGTCGCCCGCGATCTCGACGAGCGGGTCCGACTTGACACGCGTGGAACGGAAGGGCACCGCCTCGGCGCCGAGAGGCGTCGTGCCGACCGTCATCTGCGCCTCGGCGACGCCGACCGAGGCCAGAGACTGCTCGAGCTGGGTCTGCATGCGATTCAGGGTGCGCTCGTCCAGCGAGAAGGCGGCCGTACTGAGCTCGACCTGCGCGGTGGTGCCGCCGTCGATCAGGGGCACCGCACTGCTGGCCAGGGTCACGTCGTCGGGGAAAGCGGTGGCGACCGCCGGGTCGAGCCACTGGCTCGGGGGGCCGTCGACGAGTGCCTGCGCGACACGCGCCGCGATCAGGTTGCCGGGGAACCACCGCACGTCGGGCACGAGGTAGGTCCACGTCTTGTCGAAGTACATCACCGACGCCGAGCGGAAGACGCTGGGGAAGACCTCTTGATAGAGCACGATGCCGTCGGGGGCGAGATCGATGCGCCACTCCCCGTCGCGCTGGACAAGACGGAAAGGCAGCGAGACGGGCGCCCCGTAGGCCGGGACGTACTCCCCGGCGGGCGAGACGTAGGCCTCGGCCGTGACGCGCTGCGTGATCTCGATCGACGAGGCCTCCGTCGTCGGCGAGGGGCTCGGCGCGGGCGAGGCGGGGGCCGCCGACCGTTCGCTGAGCCGGTCGATCGTCACGCTCGCCAGGGGCTGCCATTCGGGTGCGTACTCGGGGGTCAGATACTCCCGGGCCGTCTGCCAGTCGTCTTGGGCGCCGACGCCGGCGCGCAAGAAGCCGTCGACGATCTGCTCGGGCGAGGCGCCCGCCTGCGGCGGATCGGGAACGAGATCGAAGGTCTGCGTGTCATCCGCGTCTTTCGGCAGGTTGCCCGCGTTCACCGGCCCGGACGTCGGGAGACCCGTGCAGGCGGTCAGGAACAGCAGCATCCCCGCCAGCACAGCGGTCGCCGCGCGCTTCACGAGACACCGCCCGCGACGTCGATCGGTTGGGTGAGACCAAGGGCATCGAACGGCGCACCCTCGTCGTCGCGGGGTGCGAGCGGAATCGGCGACCCTTCGACGCGGGATCCGTCGCGCGGCAGGGTGAGGACGAAATGCGATCCCCGGCCGAGCTCCGACCAGACGGCGAGGGTGCCGCCGTGCAGACGGGCATCGCCCAGGGCGATCGACAGGCCGAGGCCGGTGCCCCCGATGGTGCGCTTGCGCGAGGGGTCGGCGCGCCAGAACCTGTCGAAAACGCGCTCGACGGCGGCGGGAAGCATCCCCATGCCGTAATCGAGCACGCCCAGGGCGACGGTGCGCTGGTCGCTGTCGACCGTGATGACGATCGGTCGCCCCTCCCCGTGCTCGATCGCGTTGCCGAGCAGGTTGCGCACGATACGACGGATGCGTCGCGGATCCATGTCGACGGGCGAGTATCCGCCGGGTGCGACGAGACGCACGTCGGAGCCGTGCTGCAGCGCGAGTTGCGACATCGAGGCGATGACGTCTTCGGCCAGGTGCGCAAGGCTCGTCGGCTCGAGTTCGAGCTGGACGGAGCCCGCGTCGTAGCGGCTGATCTCGAGCAGGTCGGTCAGCAGGATCTCGAACCGTTGCACCTGCGCGTGGAGCAGCTCGGCGGCGCGCGCCGTGGCCGGATCGAAGTCGTCTCGACGGTCGTTGAGCATGTCGGAGGCGAGGCGGATCGTCGTCAGCGGCGTCCGAAGCTCGTGCGAGACGTCGGAGACGAATCGCTGCTGCACGAGCGAGAGGTCGGCGAGCTCTTTGATCTGCGACTCGATGCTGTCGGCCATCGCGTTGAACGAGCGGCCGAGGGTGGCCAGCTCGTCGTCGCCGCGCACCGCCAGGCGCACCCCCAGTTCACCGGCCGCGAGCTTCGCGCTCGTGTCGGCCGCTTCGCCGATGGGGGTCGTCACCGAACGCAGGACGTACCAGGCGATTCCGCCGATGAGCACGAGCAGCACGATCCCGACGAGCCAAAGGACGGCCTGTACGAACGAGAGGGTCTGCGCGGGGCTCGCCAGGTCGTAGGCGAGGTAGAGCTCGTACGGACCCGCGTCGGGGATCTCGAGCTGCTGGCCGACGACGATGCCCGGCACGGTGCCGCCGCCGTCGGTGGGCAGTTCGACCGACTGCCACCACTGCGAACCGCTGTCGCCCGACTGCACCTGGGCACGAAGCCCCGGTGACAGGATGCTTTCGTCGAACCCCTGCGAGGTGCGCCCCTGCGGGGCGAGAGGCGAGATGTCGGTGCCGATCCGGTAGAAGGCGAACACGTCGCTCGATGCCTGCTGCAGAAGCGGCTGCTGGATGCTGGTGATCAGGTTCTGCCGGTTGATCGCGTTCTCACCGGCGTCGACGGTCGATTCGAGCGTCTTCTGCGCCGACATCTTCGCGTTCTGCGAGCTGTCGAGCACCTGTGCCAGGCGCGACTGGAACAGGTCGTTCTGGATCGCGAGCGCCATGCCGACGCACGCGACGAGGATCGCCACGGCCGTCAGACCGACCGTGAGGAGGACGGTGCGAAATCGCAGCGACCGGCGCCACAGCGAGGTCAACCGCGTCGGCCACGACCGCCAGTCCCGGATCACCCGGACCGGCGTAGTGGCGCTCGAGACCGACATCAGTGCCTCACGCAACCGCCCCGGCGCGGTAGCCGACACCGCGCACGGTGGTGACGATGCGAGGGTTGTCGGGATCGGTCTCGACCTTCGCGCGCAGGCGCTGCACGTGCACGTTCACCAGGCGGGTGTCGGCCTTGTAGTGGTAGCCCCACACCTGCTCGAGCAGCATCTCGCGCGAGAACACCTGCTGCGGTTTCGACGCCAGCGCGACGAGCAGCTCGAATTCGAGGGGCGTCAGCCCGATGGCCGCGTCGCCGCGGCGCACTTCGTGGGCTGCCACGTCGACCGTGAGGTCTCCGATGCGCAGCGTCTCGCCGCTCGTCTGGGCCCCCGGACGCAAGCGCGTGCGGATGCGGGCGACGAGCTCCTTCGGGTTGAACGGCTTCATGATGTAGTCGTCCGCGCCCGACTCGAGGCCTTTGACGACATCGGCGGTGTCGGTGCGGGCGGTCAGCATGATGATGGGCACGCCCGACTCGGCGCGCACGCGGGTGCAGATCTCGATGCCGTCCATACCGGGGAGCATGAGGTCGAGAAGAATGAGGTCGGGTCGCTCCCGCCGCCAGGCATCGACGGCCTGCGCGCCATCGGCGCAGAACGCCGTCTCGAATCCTTCGGTGCTCAGCACGATGCCGATCATCTCGGCGAGTGCGGTGTCGTCGTCGACCACCAGGATCCGTGATGTCATATGCGCTTCGCCTTCCGCGTCCGGCCCAGGCGCCATGGGCCCGCGCAACAGCCTCCCCGTGCGCTTCCCCCAGAGTAGTCGACCCTTCGTCGGGGGCGCCGTACCTCACGCGCGGCGTATGACACGATAGGGGCGAAGCCGCAGCACGAGGAGGCGCCCACCGTGACCGCGTATCCCGCCTGGACCCCCGCATCCCGACCCGGAATAGTCCCCCTGCATCCGCTCGGGTTCGGCACCATCCTCGGAAGATCGTTCGTGGCCCTGCGCCAGAACCCCAAGGTTCTGCTGGGCTTCGCCCTCTGCGTGCAAGTGGTCGGCTACCTGGTTCTGCTCGCCGCGATCGGCGGCGTCGCGCTCGCGTCGTTCTCGCGACTGGAGACGTTGCAGCCCGGCACTGACGACTTCGACGCCGTCCTGGCCGGATCGATCGCTGCCACCGGCATCACGGCCTTCGTCTTCGGTCTCGGCTCCCAGGCCCTCGGCGTGATCGTGCAGGGAGTCGTCGTCAGCGAGGTCGCCTCCGCCGTCATCGCCGAGAAACCCACGCTCGGCGAGGTCTGGCGACGGGTGAAGCCGGTCGCGTGGCGCCTGGTCGGCTACTCGTTCCTGCTGGCGTTCGCCACGCTGCTCGTCATCGCGGTCGTGGGTGCGCTCTTGTTCGCCGTCGGGCTCGCCGCGCTGCCGCTCGCGATCGTCCTCGGCATTCTCGCGGTGCTCGGGGCCATCCCGCTCTCGCTGTGGCTGACCACCAAGCTGCTGCTCGTCCCCGCGGTGATCATCCTCGAGCACGCCCGCATCCGCGACGCGGTGCCGCGGTCGTGGCGACTGACCCGTGACCGGTTCTGGTCGACCCTCGGCGTTCTGGTCATCGTCTCGGTCACGTTCAGCGCGATCGCTCAGGTCGTCAGCATCCCGTTGTCGCTGGTCTCGACCGGGTTCACCACCGTCATATCCCCCACGGGCGAGCCCGAGCCGGGAGCGATCGTCGGCTTCATCGTCTCGACCCTGCTGACGCAGGCCGCCACCCTTCTCGTGCAGTGCGTCGCGGTCATCGTGCAGTCGACCGCCACGGCGCTCATCTACGTCGACTGCCGCATGCGCCACGAAGGTCTCGATCTCGACCTGCGGGCCTACGTCGAACGCAGGGATGCGGGAGCGACCGACCTCGCCGATCCGTTCCGCGAGAACGTCGGACGAGTCGTGGGCCCGCGCCCGCCGCAGTACGGCTACCCCGCGCCCGGCTACGCAGCGCCGGGCTACGGAGCACCCGCGTACCCCGCACCGGGCTACCCACCGGCGGGAGGCTTCCCGGCGCCGTACCCGCCGCAGCCGCAGCCACAGCCGCAGCCGCAGGGCGCGGCACCGCAGGGCGTGCCGAACGCCGCAGCGGAGAACCCCGCGCAGACCGCCCCGGCGCAGACCGACCCCGCCGCGGCGCACACGCCGTCAGCGCCCGCCCCGGCACCGCCCGCCGACGCGGCTCCCACCCGGTGGGCAGCACCCGGCGACGGCTCGTGACGCCGGGCTCCGCGCTCACCGCAGTGATCTCGACGGGAGCGATCTTCGGCGGCGCAGCGCCCCTCTCCCCCGACCGCGACGAAGCGCGCGAGTGGGCGGAGCGAGAGCTCGCCGACCCCCGCTACGCCGCTGCCGAACCCACCCTGCTCGACCGGATAGCGCGGGCGGTGAGCGAGTTCTTCGAGAACCTCTTCTCGGCCGAGCTGCCCGACACCCTCGGGCCCGCCTTCGCGATCATCGCGGCGGCCGTGGTCGCGGTGCTGATCGTCGCGGGCCTGCTGATCTGGGGGCGACCGCGGCGAGTGGCGCGGAGCCGCGACACGGCGACGGATCTCTTCGGCGATGCCGACGAACGCACGGCGGCCGAACTGCGTCGCGAGGCCGCCGCCGCGGCATCCGCCGGCGAATGGGACGAGGCGATCGTGCTGCGCTTCCGCGCTCTCGCCCGCGGACTCGCCGAACGGACACTCGTCGAGGTGTCGGCCGGCACGACGGTGCACGGCTTCGCTCGCGCGGCCGCCCGCGCATTCCCCGCGGAAGGGGCACGAATGGATGCTGCTGCCGCGGCGTTCGATGACGTGCGATACCTCCGACGACCCGGCTCCGAAGGCGTCTACCGCTCGATCGCCGCGCTCGACGACGACCTCGTTCGCGCGCGACCCGCCCTGGCGGAGCTGGCATGAGCCTGGCACCCGAGACCCTGCCCGACCGCGGTGACGCCGCGGCGGTGCCCCGCGCCCGAGTGCGCCGGCGCCGGGGGCTGCTCGGGTGGGCTGCCGTCGCCGCGGTGATCATCGTGGTGGGCCTCGTCGGAACCGTCATCGCGGGGAACGGATGGGCCGAACGCGACGCGCTCGACCCCGAGTCGGCCGGTCCCGGGGGCACCAGGGCGCTGGCGCGCATCCTCACCGAGCAGGGCATCGACGTGCGGGTGGCGCGCGACCGGGGGGCCGCCCTGGCCGCGCTCGAGGGCGACGCCACGCTGGTGCTGCCCGACGCCCCCGCCCTGTCCGACGACGCGATCGCCGAACTCGCTTCCGCAGCCGACGACGTGGTGCTCATCGAGCCCCGTACACGCACGCTGCGACTCCTCCTCCCCGGGGCACAACCCGCGGGGTCAGCCGGCACCGAAGAACTCGCCCCCGCGTGCGCCCTTCCCGCCGCCGAACGCGCCGGAGGGGTCGTGGGCGGCTCACTCGCCACCGCGGGCGACGGTCTCACGGGGTGCTACCCCGTCGACGACGGATTCGCGCTCGTCACCGGCGATACGGCCGACGGGGCCGTCACCGCGCTTGACGGGCGCGCCATGTTCGCCAACGACGTGCTCGCCGAATCGGGGAACGCCGCTCTGGCTCTGGCCGTGGTCGGCTCCCGCCCGACCGTCGTCTGGTACGTGCCGTCGCTCGCCGACTCCGACATGACCGACGCCGCTCCCACCCTCGGTGAGCTGACGCCCGGATGGGTCAGCCCGGTCATGGTTCTGCTGCTGCTGTCGGCGATCGCCGCCGCGGTCTGGCGCGGCCGCCGCTTCGGCCCCCTCGTCGTCGAGAACCTGCCCGTGACCGTTCGCGCGTCCGAGACGACCACCGGCCGAGCCCGCCTCTATGCCCGGTCCAACGACCCCGGGCACGCGCTGGACCAGCTGCGCCTCGGCGCGCTGGGGCGCATCGCGCGGGCGCTCGGCCTGACCGCGCGCGCCGCACCCGTCGAGATCGCCGATGCCGCCGCCGCGCGACTGGGCGCGGACCGGGGGGCGGTGCGCAGCATCCTGATCGACGACACCCCCCTGACCGATCACGAGCTCGTCGAGCTCACCACCCGACTCCGCGCACTCGAAGCGAGCGTGCGCGCCGCCGCCCGACCCGAAAGGACGACCCCATGACCGACACCGAGGCCGTGGGATCAGACCACGCCGCGCTCCGCGAGGGCATGCACCGCGTTCGACTCGAGGTGGGCAAGGCCGTCGTGGGTCAAGACGGCACCGTCACCGGGCTCCTCATCGCCCTCCTCGCCGGGGGCCATGTGCTGCTCGAAGGCGTGCCGGGCGTGGCCAAGACGCTGCTCGTGCGCTCGTTCAGCCGAGCGCTCGGTCTCGACACCAAGCGCATCCAGTTCACGCCCGACCTGATGCCCGGTGACGTCTCGGGGTCGCTCGTCTACGACGCCCGCGCGGGCGAGTTCGAGTTCCGGGCCGGGCCGGTGTTCACGAACGTCGTGCTCGCCGATGAGATCAACCGCACACCGCCCAAGACGCAGGCCGCGCTCCTCGAGGCCATGGAAGAGCGTCAGGTCTCGACCGATGGGGTCACCCGCCCGCTTCCCGAACCGTTCCTGGTGGCAGCCACGCAGAACCCCGTCGAACACGAGGGCACCTACACGCTGCCCGAGGCTCAGCTCGACCGATTCTTGCTCAAGCTGCTCGTCAGCGTGCCCGACCGCGATGCCGAGGTCGCGATCCTCCGACGGCACGCGGGCGGCTTCGATCCGCGGGAGCTCGGCGAGGCCGGCGTGCAGCCCGCGATCACGCCGGCCGAGATCCTGGCCGCGCGCCACGCCGCCGCATCGGTGGCCGTCGCCGACGACGTGCTCGCCTACGTCGTCGATCTCGCTCGTGCGACCCGCGACAGCCCGTCGGTCGAGCTCGGCGTCAGCCCTCGCGCGTCGACGGGGCTCCTCGCCACGGCCAAAGCATGGGCGTGGCTCGGCGGCTACCCCGCCATCACTCCCGACCACGTGCAGACGATGCTCGTTCCCACCTGGCGCCACCGCATCCGCCTGCGGCCCGAGGCCGAGATCGAGGGCGTGTCGGTCGATGCGATCCTCGCGTCGGTCGTGCAGCAGACCCGCGTTCCCATCTGACGCGGGCCCCTCATGTACGTCACCGGCCGGTTCCCGTTCCTCGTCGCCCTCGGCGTCGTGCCCGTCGTCGTGCTCTCGCTCGGCGGCATCAACGCGTGGGCGGCGGCCGGCGGGTGGGTACTGCTGAGCCTCTCGACGATGACGGCGGATGCTGTCGTCGCGGCCGATCCGCGCAGCATCCGCATCGAGCGGCGCATTCCTCCGCGGGTACTCCGTGACGAGCCGGTCGTGACCGAACTGCTGTTGTCGAACACCGGCCGGCGCGACCTGCACGGTCGTGTGCGTGACATGTGGCAGCCCACGGCCGGCGCGCCCGCCGCGCGTTCGCGCGTCGACATCCCCGTCGGCGAGCGCCGCTCGGTGCCGATACCGCTTCGGCCGCGGCGACGCGGCGAGCTCGGCACCGAGGGGATCGTCGTCCGCGCGCGCGGGCCCCTGGGTATCGCGGGTCGCCAGGCGATCCTGAACGCGCCGGGCCGGATTCGGGTTCTTCCGCCGTTCACTTCCCGGCGCCACCTTCCCTCGCGGCTCGCCCGTCTGCGCGAGCTCGACGGCAATACCAGCGTGCAGGTGCGCGGACAGGGCACCGAATTCGACTCGCTGCGCGAGTACGTGCGCGGCGACGATGTGCGCGCGATCGACTGGCGCGCCACCGCGCGTTCGGGCACCACGATGCTCCGCACCTGGCGTCCCGAGCGCGACCGCCACGTCGTGATCGTCATCGACTCGGGCCGCACGGCGGCGGCACGTGTGGGAGACGGCGTGCGGCTCGACGCCGCGATGGAGGCGGCGCTGCTGCTGGCGGCCCTCGCCACCCGGGCGGGCGATCACGTGCACCTGCTGCTGTTCGACCGCGTCGTGCGCGGGCTGGTCACCCGTGTCGAGGGTGCCGCGCTGCTGCCGGCGATGGTCGATGCGATGGCTCCCGTCGAGCCGCAACTCATCGATACCGACTGGGACGCCGCGTACGCGCAGGTCCGGCTGCTCACCGGGCGGCCCTCGCTCGTCGTCCTGTTGACCGCGCACGACGAACCACTCGCCGCGCGCGGGTTCCTCGGCACCCTCTCGGGTCTCACCGATCGCACCCGGGTGCTGGTCGCCACGGCCACGGATGCCGACTCCCCCGACCCCGCCATCCGCGACGCCGACGACGTCTACGCCGCGGCTGCTGCCGAGCGCGCCCGTCGCGATGCGGGACGCGTGGCGAGCGCGGTCCGTCGGGCCGGTGGCGAAGCCCTCGTCGCCTCCGCCGAAGAACTTCCTCCTCTGGTCGCCGACCGATATCTGGCGCTGAAAGCCGCGGGACGCCTGTGAACGCGGACTTAGCAGAATAGTCAAGGCACGAGCTCATACGCCCTCCTTCATACGGAGCGGATTAAAGTTGCAAGGATGTGGCCGCGAACTCGTGCACAGGCAGTGCCCCGTCCCGCCGACCGCCGTCACCCCCGGAGATCTCTTGCACGGAAACGCCACAACCCGATTCGATGACGTCGCCCTCATCTCGGTAGCCAGTCAGCTACCCGGGCGCGTCACCTCGTCTGACGACATCGAGAACCGACTCTCGACGGCGCTGTCTCGCATGCGCCTGAAGCCCGGGCTGCTCCGGCGCGTCGCCGGCGTGCTCGAGCGACGCAACTGGGCCGAGGGCGAGTCCGCCGATACGGCGACCGTGATCGCCGCTCAGCGCGCCCTCGCCGAGGCCGGTGTCGACCCGAGCGAGGTGGGTCTGATCATCAACACCTCGGTCACCCGCAAGCACCTCGAACCCTCCGTCGCCGTCCGGTTGCACCACGAACTCGGACTCCCCAGCTCGGCGGTCAACTTCGACGTCGCGAATGCCTGCCTCGGTTTCATCAACGGGATGAGCCTCGCTGCGGGAATGATCCAGTCGGGTCAGGTGCGCTACGCCTTGATCGTCAACGGCGAGGACGCCGACGACGTGCAGGTGAACACCGTGGCGCGGCTGCTGGGCAGCAACACCGACCGTGACACCTTCATGAGCGAGTTCGCCACCCTCACCCTCGGGTCGGGGTCGGCGGCGGCAGTGCTCGGGCGCGCCAGCGAACACCCCGAGGGACATCGCCTGATCGGGGGCGTGACCCGCGCGGCCACGCAGTTCCACGAGCTCTGCGTCGGCAGCGTCGACGGCATGTTCACCGACGCCAAGGCCCTGCTCAAGGGCGGCATGGAACTCGTGACCTCGGCGTGGCAAGAGGCGCGTTCGGACTGGTCGTGGTCGAACATGGACCGCTACATCACCCACCAGGTCTCTGCCGTGCACACCAACGCGATCGTCCGAGCCATCGGTCTCGACCGCCGCCGGGTGCCCGTCACCTACCCGCACCTCGGCAACGTCGGCCCCGCTTCGATCCCCATCACCCTCGACGCCGAGCAGGCGACCCTCCGCTCGGGCGATCGCGTGCTGTTGATGGGCGTGGGCTCGGGACTGAACACCGGCATGCTCGAGCTGGCGTGGTGACCTCACCGGTCATGGCGAAGAGCGAGGGTGCAGCAGCGACGCTCCCGCCCGCGGGCCTGGCCGGACTGCCGCCGGAGTTCTCGCGCATCGTCGCCGTCCCGGGCTTCGGCGGCGACTCCGGCACGTCTCGGCAGTGGCACGTTCTCGACACGGGAGACGAGCTGCGCGCTCTCGGAATCGAGCCGGTCGGCACGATCATCGCCGTCCACGGCAACCCGACCTGGTCCTACCTGTGGCGAGACCTGCTCACGGCGTCGCTGCGCGAGGCCCGCGCGGGTGCCCCGGCCTGGCGGGTCGTCGCCGTCGATCAGCTCGAGATGGGGTTCTCCGAGCGCACGGCACAGCTGCGCACCCTCGAGCAACGCATCGGCGATCTCGGTGCTCTGGTGCGCTCACTCGCCCCCGAAGGGCCGATCGTCACGGTCGGACACGATTGGGGCGGCCCGATCTCGCTCGGATGGGCGGTCGAGAACACCTCCCGACTCGCCGGCGTGGTCGCGCTCAACACGGCGGTGCACCACCCCGCCGAGCAGCAGATCCCGTTCCTTCTCCGGGTCGCGGGGGCGCGAGGGGTTCTCGGCGCCGTCACGACCGTGAGCACGGCATTCCTCGACGTGACCCTGTCGCTGGCAGACCCTCGCCTCGAACCGGCCGTGCGCGACGCCTATCGTGCGCCGTACTCGACCACCGCGCGCCGTCGCGGAATCGGACAGTTCGTCGCCGACATCCCCGCCACCCCCGCCCATCGCAGCACACCGGCGCTGAACCGGGTGTCGAGCGGGCTCGGCGCGCTCGGCGTACCCGCGTTGCTCCTGCGAGGCCCGAAAGACCCCGTCTTCGGCGAACAGCATCTCGACGATCTCGCCAAGCGGATGCCGTGGGCCGACGTGCACCGTTTCGAGGGCGCGGGGCACCTCCTCGCTGAGGAGCGCCCGTACGCCGAGGTCATCCTGGCCTGGCTGGCCGACCGCGTCGCGCCGCTCGGGTCTCCCGCGGCGCCCGTCGCCTCACCGACCCCCGACCCCGAGAATTCCGCCGATGCACCGCCGCTCTGGGACAAACTGTTCCAGCGCCGCACCGACGACGGCGCGGCCGTCATCGACATGACGACTTCGAGCGAAGGCCGCCCCCTGCGGGTGAGCTGGCGCCGACTCGCCGAGCGCGTCGAGCAGATCGCGGCGGGTCTCCACCGCATCGGCGTGCGCCCGGGCGACCGGGTGTCGCTGCTCGTGCAGCCCGGCCCCACGCTCACCGCCGTGCTGTACGCCTGCCTGCGCATCGGCGCCGTGGTCGTCGTCGCCGACCGCGGTCTCGGCATCCGCGGACTCTCGCGCGCCGTGCGCGGCACCAACCCGCGGTTCGTCATCGGAGAGGTCGCGGGCCTGGCCGCTGCGCGCACGCTCGGGTGGTCGGGCACGCGCATCTCGGCCGCCCGGTTGCCGTCGGTCACGGCGCGAGCGCTCGGGGTGGCGCACAGCCTCGCCGACATCGCCGAGATCGGTGCGACCCGCGTGCTGCCGACCCCGCCCTCGCCGTCCGACGACGCCGCCGTGCTCTTCACTTCGGGATCGACCGGTCCGGCCAAGGGCGTCGTGTACACGCACGCTCAGCTGTCGGCCCTGCGCGACGCCCTCGCTGCGCACTTCGACGTGAACGAAGACACCGGGCTCGTCACCGGCTTCGCCCCGTTCGCCCTGCTGGGCCCCGCTCTCGGCACGCGATCGGCCACCCCCGACATGGACGTCTCGGCCCCTCGCACCCTCACCGCGACCGCCGTCGCGAATGCGGTCAGAGAATCAGCGGCCCAGATCGTCTTCCTCTCCCCCGCTGCGGTCGCCAACGTCGTCGCGACCGCGCACGCGCTCGGCGACGATGAGCACGCCGCCCTCGCCGGCGTCCGCACGTTCCTGTCCACCGGCGCCCCGGTGGGCATCGAGCTCCTCCGCGCCGCGCAGCGGCTGATGCCGAACGCCGTCGCCCACACGCCCTACGGCATGACCGAGTGCCTGCTCGTGACCGACATCACTCTGCCCGGCGTCGAAGACGCCGCCCTCTCGGGGCAGCACGGAGTCTGCGTCGGTGCGCCGATCGGAGCCGGCAGCGTGCTGATCAGCCCTCTCGACCGCGACGGTCGCGCCACGGGCGAGCTGACGACGACGCCGGGCGTCACCGGTGAGATCGTCATCGCGGCCCCGCATCTCAAACGCGGGTACCACCGCCTCTGGTTCACCGACCGCGCCGCGGCCAGAGACGCCGCATCCGCCGACCCGGTCGACCACGTCGGAACGACGAGCCGCCGGCACCGCACGGGCGACGTCGGTCACCTCGACGCCGCCGGGCGCCTGTGGATCGAGGGGCGGATGCCGCACGTGATCGTCACGAGCGACGGACCCGTGACTCCGGTCGGCCCAGAACAGGCCATCGAGGGTGTGTCGGGAGTGGCTCGGGCAGCGGTCGTCGGGATCGGACCCGAGGGACTACGTCAGTGCGTCGCCGTGGTCGAGACGGCACCGGGGGCGAAACGCGCGGGTCTTGCCGACGCCGACCTGACCGAAGCCATCCGCGCCGCCGCACCGATCCCGCTGGCAGCGGTGCTCACCGTGCGCGCTCTCCCGACCGATGTGCGGCACAACTCGAAGATCGACCGGACCCGACTGTCGGTCTGGGCCGACGGCGTCCTCGCGGGTCGACCGCCGAGCGCACCGTGATCGTTCTCGCCACCGGGGCCTCGGGCTTTCTCGGGCGCGCCGTCGCGACGGCCCTCGTCGACGCCGGCCACGAGGTGCGCACGCTGCAGCGCCGCCCGTCGGGCGTCGCCGGCGTCACCGACGTGCGCGGCTCGGTGTCAGACCCGTCGACCGTCGATGAGGCCACGCGAGGGGTGGAGGCGATCGTGCACCTGGCGGCGAAGGTCTCGCTCGCCGGAGACCCCGCCGAATTCGACGCCGTGAACGTCGGCGGCACGCGGCTCGTGCTCGATGCGGCACGCTCGCACGGCGTCACTCGCTTCGTCCACGTCTCGTCCCCCTCGGTCGCGCACGCGGGCCACGCCCTCGCCGGGGTCGGCGCGGAGCCCGCCGATCCGGCCGGCGCACGCGGCGAATACGCCCGCACGAAGGCCGAGGCCGAGCTCATCGCACTCGACCGCAACGGCGACGATCTGGCCGTCGTGGCCGTGCGCCCGCACCTCGTCTGGGGACCGGGCGACCCGCAACTCGTCGAACGCATCGTCGATCGCGCGCGGCGGGGCACACTCCCGCTGCTCAACGGGGGAACGGCGCTCATCGACTCGACGTACGTCGACAACGCCGCGTCGGGCATCGTCGCCGCCCTCCACCGAGCCCGCGCCGTCGGAGGACGCGCCTACGTGCTCACCAACGGCGAACCTCGACCCGTCGGCGACCTGATCGCCGGGATGTGCCGCGCCGCGGGTGTGCCGGTTCCCCGCTTCAGTGTTCCCGCGCCCCTCGCCCGCGCCGCCGGCGCACTGGTCGAACGGGTGTGGGCTGTCCGTCCGGGCACGGACGAACCCCCCATGACGCGCTTCCTCGCCGAACAGCTGTCGACGGCCCACTGGTTCGAGCAGCAGACGATCCGCCGCGACCTCGCGTGGACGCCCACCGTCTCGCTCGACGAGGGTCTTCGGCGCCTCACCGCCCACTACGCCCGCTGATCCGGGACGCTTCGACAGCTCAGCGACCGGGGCGGCGCTCAGCCGGACCCTGAGCCCGTCGAGGGGCCCGCACGCAGCGACGCGGCCCGCCCCCGGAGGGACGAGCCGCGTCGTCGATGTTGCTCAGACCAGGTCGAACCGGTCGAGCTCGGTGACCTTCTGCCACGCGGCGACGAAGTCGCGCACGAACTTCTCGCGCGCGTCGTCCGATGCGTACACCTCGGCGAGGGCCCGCAGCTCCGAGTTCGAGCCGAAGACGAGGTCGGCACGCGTGCCGATCCACGTCGCTTCACCCGTGGCGTCGTCGTGCGCCTGGAAGGCGTGCGAGCCGGGGTCCAGCGGCTTCCACGTGGTGCCGAGCTCGAGCAGGTTCACGAAGAAGTCGTTCGTGAGCGCGCCCGGGGTCTCGGTCAGCACACCGAACGCCGAACCGTCCCAGGTCGCGCCCATGGCGCGGAGGCCTCCGACGAGCACGGTCGTCTCGGGCGCCGTCAGCGTCAGCTGGCTCGCCTTGTCGATCAGGTGGTATTCGGCCGGGAGCGACGCCGACCGGCTCTGATAGTTGCGGAACCCGTCGGCGATCGGCTCGAGCCACTCGAACGAGTCGGCGTCGGTCTGCTCGGGGGTCGCGTCGACGCGGCCGGGACGGAAGGGCACCTCGACCTCGACGCCGCCCGCACGCGCGGCCTGCTCGATGCCGGCGTTGCCCGCCAGCACGATCAGGTCGGCGATCGAGACGCGCTTGCCCCCGGTCTGGGCGGAATCGAAGTCGCTCTTCACGCCATCGAGCACCTCGAGCACCGTGGCGAGCTGGGCCGGGTTGTTCGCCTCCCAGTCTTTCTGAGGGGCGAGGCGGATGCGGGCGCCGTTGACGCCGCCCCGCTTGTCGCCACCACGGAAGGTGGATGCTGCGGCCCACGCCGTCGACACGAGCTGTGCCGTGGTCAGGCCCGACTCGACGAGCCGACGCTTGAGCGCCGAAGCATCCGCCGCGTCGATGAGTTCGTGGTCGACCGCCGGAAGCGGATCCTGCCAGATGAGGTCTTCGGCGGGCACCTCGCTGCCGAGGTAACGCACCTTCGGGCCCAGGTCGCGGTGGGTCAGCTTGAACCAGGCGCGGGCGAACGCGTCGGCGAAAGCATCCGGGTCCTCGAAGAAGCGACGCGAGATCTCGCCGTACGACGGGTCGAACCGCAGTGCGAGGTCGGTCGTCAGCATCCGGGGTTCACGACGCTTCGACGCATCGTGCGCCAACGGCACGAGGTCGGAGCCCGCGCCGTCCTTCGGGCGCCACTGCCAGGCGCCCGCGGGGCTCTTGAACAGCTCCCACTCGTACGAGAAGAGGATGTGGAAGAACTCGTTGTCCCAGCGGGTGGGGTGGTACGTCCAGGTGACCTCCAACCCGCTCGTGATCTGGTCGTCGCCCTTGCCGCTGGCGTGGTTGTTCTTCCAGCCGAGGCCCTGCTCTTCGATACCCGCGGCCTCGACGTCGCCCTCGAGGTTGGAGTCGGGCGCCGCACCGTGGGTCTTGCCGAAGGTGTGACCGCCGGCGATCAGCGCGACGGTCTCTTCGTCGTTCATCGCCATGCGGCCGAAGGTCTCGCGGATGTCGTGCGCCGCGAGCAGCGGGTCGGGGTTTCCGGCCGGGCCCTCGGGGTTCACGTAGATGAGGCCGAGGTGGGTCGCGGCGAGCGGCTTCTCGAGGTTCTTCGCCTCGCGTCCGCCCGGGAAGCGCTTCTCGTCGCCCATCCACTCGGTCTCGGAGCCCCAGTAGACGTTCTCAGGCTCCCAGACGTCCTTGCGGCCGCCGGCGAAGCCGAAGGTCTTGAAGCCCATCGACTCGAGCGAGACGTTGCCCGCGAGGATGAAGAGGTCGGCCCACGACAGGCTCTGCCCGTACTTCTTCTTGATCGGCCACAGGATGCGGCGACCCTTGTCGAGGCCGACGTTGTCGGGCCAGCTGTTCAGCGGCGCGAAACGCTGCTGGCCGCTGCCGCCACCGCCCCGGCCGTCCCAGACGCGGTAGGTACCGGCGCTGTGCCAGGCGAGGCGGATCATCAGCGGACCGTAGTGTCCGAAGTCGGCCGGCCACCAGGGCTGCGAGGTAGTCAGGGTTTCGAGGATCTCGGCCTTGACGGCGGCGAGGTCGAGGCCCTGGAACGCCGCGGCGTAGTCGAAGTCTTCGCCGAGCGGGTTGCGCTCCGCCGGGTTGTACGCCAGCAGGTCGATGTTCAGCTTGTTCGGCCACCAGGTGTGGTTCGGGTCGCCGGACGTGGGGCGCGGAAGATCCTCGTGCATCACGGGGCAGCTGGCACCCGCGGCGGTGGTCTCCTCGCCGGTGACGGTGGTCGACTCGGTCTCCTCGTCGGTGACGACGGGGGTATCGCTCTCAGTCATTCGGTTCCTTCTACGGGGTTGGCAGGGACAGGGGAAAGACGAGCGGATGCTGCGGCGTCACTGCACGAGCTGCAGAGACCCCAGAACGTCACTTCGGCCGAGACGAGCGTGAAGCCGCGGGTGTCGCCGGGCACCATGCAGGGCGCGTGCCCCACGACGCAGTCGACGTCTTCGACCCGGCCGCACGACGTGCACACCAGGTGGTGATGGTTGTCGTCGACGCGCAGCTCGAAGCGGCCGGGCTGGCCCGCCGGCTCGATGCGTCGCACGATGCCGGCCGTGGCGAAGTCGCCGAGGGCGTTGTAGACCGACTGCAGGCTCGTGTGCGCGAGCACCGGACGCACGTGGTCGAACACCTCGTCGGCGCGGGCGTGCGGCATGTCCTGGAGGGCTTCGAACACCGCGACACGCGTGCTGGTCACGCGAAGTCCGACTGCCCGGAGCGCACTCTGGGAAGCGGATTCGGCGGAGGTTGACGGCACGTCCCCACCCTAGCGTCGTTCTTTTGATCTGATCAAAAGAGTCGTGCTCCCGGGCGTGTCCGCGTGTCGACCGCGCTGCGTCTCAGCCGGCGATGAGGCGCGGCGTTCCGGCCTCGTACTCGGTGAGATCGCCCGACTCCCCCTCGAGTACGGCGCGCCGGCCCAGCACCAACACGTAGACCAGGAACACCGCGAGGGCTGCGGCGCCGATCGTGAGCTTGATCTGCCACGGCCACGGCTGCGGAGTGACGAAGCCCTCGACGAGCCCGGAGAGGGCGAGCACGAACACCAGGCCGACGGCGATCGTGCCGAGCGAGCGGCCCGCCTCGGCGAGCGCTTCACCCCGTGACCGGGCACCGGGTGCGACCCACGCCCAGAAGATGCCGAGTCCGGCCGCCGCGGCCACGAAGATCGCGGTGAGCTCGAGCAGACCGTGCGGGAGGATGAACTGGAAGAAGATGTCGCCGCGCCCGAATGCGAACATGATCGCCGCGGCCTGCCCGACCCCCACGGCGTTCTGGATCACGACCATGACGGGCCAGAATCCGGTGATGCCGAAGATGACGCACTGCGCGGCGATCCAGGCGTTGTTCGTCCACACGGTTCCTGCGAAGACGGCCGCGGGGTTCTCGGTGTAGTACCCGGTGAACTCTTGATCGGCGTAGGCCTGCAGATCGGCCTGCGGACCGAGCGCCGCGAGGGTCGCGGCATCCGACGAGATCCACACGGCGACGAGGGCCGCGACCAGGGTGAAGGCGAGGGCGATGACGAGTGTGGCCCACCGCACCCGGTAGAACGCCGCCGGAAGCTGGCGCACGAAGAACCGCGGCACCTGGCGAAGGACGTTCTCGCGCGCCCCGGTGAGGCGCAGCCGCGTGCGGGCGAGGAGGGTGGACACGTGGTCGCCCTCCGGAGTGCGGCCGGCGGAGGTCTTGATGTCGGCGAGATCGGCGGATGCTGCGCGGTAGCGCGTCACCAACTCGTCGACTTCGGGTCCGCTCAACCGACGGCGGCGGCCCAGTTCGTCCAGGCGCGCCCATTCGTCACGGCGCGCGGCGGTGAGGGCATCGAGGTCCACTGGTTAACTGTATCCATGACGCAGCCGCCCGCCCCGGTTCGGATCCCCCAGGAGGAGACGCTCACCGGTGAGGCCGTGGCCCTCGACGTGCAGCCCCTGGGGTTCTTCCTGCGGGCGGTCGGACTCCTGATCGACGTGGTCGCCTCGCTGGCGGTGCTTTTCCTGTTCCTGTTGGTCGCCACCTACCTCATCGGCGCGGGCACGGTGAGTCTCGACGTTCTACCCATTCTCGGCATCGTTGTCCTCGTCCTGGTCTCCGTGGTTCTACCCACCACGATCGAGACCGTCACCCGCGGGCGGAGCCTGGGCAAGCTGGTCGTCGGCGGACGCATCGTCCGTGCGGACGGCGGCGCGGCCGGGTTCCGTCAGGCGCTTCTGCGCGCTCTCGCCGGCGTGCTCGAGATCTGGCTCACCGTCGGCGCGGGCGCTGCCCTCGTCGGGGCGTTCACCCCCCGGTCTCAGCGGCTCGGTGACCTCCTCGCCGGCACCTATTCGGAGCGCACCCGCACCCAGCCGCTGCCACCTCCGGCCCCGGGTGTGCCCGACGTCCTCGCCGACTGGGCGCGTGTCGCCGACGTCGACCGCCTCCCCGCCCGGCTCTCTTCGCGCATCTCGCAGTTCGTGAGGCAGGCTCCGGATCTTCTCCCCGGCGCACGGGCGCGGCTCGCCGCGTCCCTCGCCGCCGAGGTCGCCCCCCACGTCGCGCCGCTCCCCGCGGTCGACGCCGAGACGCTGCTGCGCGGGGTCGCGGCGGTGCGCCGTGATCGAGAATGGCGTGCGCTCCAGCGGCGGAACGAGAAAGTCGCCTCCCTGCTGGCGGGGACCGACGACGTGCTGCGCTGAGCCGTCAGACCTGCAGGGTCTCGTGGCGGACGACGATCCACCCGCGCGGGACCGAGAGCCGTTCGGTGTGGATCGCGCACAGGTCGTGCGCGTGAAGATCGTCGGCGCGGCCCAGCGGACCCACGGCGGCCATCTGATCGCCGTAGTCGTACGTCAACGTCGACACGGCCTCGCGGGCGCAGGCCACCTTCGAACACAGTCTCTCGCGCATCGTCCACACGTTAGTCGCGTCATCCCCCACGCCTTCGACGCCACCCCGTGCGGCGCCCACCCCGTGCTCGGGGCACCCCGCGTAAGATGACGCCATGGCGTGGCGACGAGTACGGGAACCTCTTCCTGCGCGTCCGACGCGTTCGTCACGACACGGCCGGCACGGGCGCGAGAACCGCAGCCCCGTGGTGCGGCCCCCGCTCCCCCCACTCGATACCCGAGCCGATCGATTCGAACTCACGGTGGGCACCGCCTCGGAGTTCCTCCGGTCGGCGTGGGACGAACTGCGCGACGTCTCGTTCGAGATCGGCATCATGCCCCCGCTGGTCGAAGATGCCGGAATCCCGCGCTGGCGCGTGCTCCGCGAAGAGAAGCGCATCATCGTCTACCGCGTTCCGATCGAGCGCCTCAGCCACCTGCATCGCGACGACGAGATGCACCGCCGCATCGTGATCGAGGGGTGCGTCTTCCGCGCCGCCGCCGAATACCTCGACCGCGATCCGTGGGATCTCGGGCCCGAGCGCTTCCGCTTCTTCTGATCTCCGGCACCGGCGAAACCTTTCGGAAACACCGGACGTTGCTGTCCGGTGCTCTCGTGAAGCTTGTGTTGCAGGCGCATTAATCGGCCCTTCACGCCCTCAGCCGACTCATAGGCTCGCGCTCGGTAGCGACGGAGATCGCTCGCTCCCACTCCCCCGACGCCTGGCGAGTGCTTCGTGCGCCCGCGTCACGCCCCTCTCATCGATGGAGAACTGTGAGTACTCGTTTGTCCTTGCGGGCCAGGGCGGTCGCCGTAGCGGCCTGCCTCGTCACGCCCGTTCTGGCCTTTGCCTCGGCCCCCGCCGCATTCGCCGCCCCCGCACCTGATCCGGTCGTCGCCTCGGGCGACAACTGGACGGTCACCACCGCACCCGGTGGCTACGTCGTCACCTACGAACTCGACGAGCCCCTGCCGATCGTCGACGACGCACCCACCCTGCTCGTCGACGGCAAGACGCTCGGCTTCGCCGCCGAGTCCGCCGACGGACTCTCGCTGTCGATCACCACGACCGACCCCGCCGTGGCGTCTGCCGGGGCCGTCGAGAAGAGCTGGTCATCGGGTGAGACCGACAAGGCCGCCGAGAGCGACAGCTCGACGGTGTCGGTCGAAGACGACAACGACGCGTTGCTGCGCCAGCTCGACGCTCTCGCGCCCCTCGCCGCGGTCGAGGATCCCTCCGACCTCGGCCAGTACACGGTGACCGAGGCCGAGTACGACTTCGGCGACCGCGCGGTGCCCCTTGCGGGCATCAGCGGAATCCGCGGCGAGATGACCGGAAAGATGTACCTGACCGATGCCCCCGGCGCTCGGCCCACGGTGGTCCTTCTCCACGGTCGCCACTCCTCGTGCTCCGGACCGGACGCGAACCCGCTCCGGTGGCCCTGTGGCCCGACCCAGATGAACATCCGCTCCTACCAGGGCTACGAGGGCACAGGACGGGCTCTCGCCTCGCAGGGCTACAACGTTCTGTCGATCGCGGCGAACGCGGTCAACTCGAACGACAACCAGCTCGCGCTCGACTACGGCGCGCAGGCTCGCGGACAACTGGTCCTCGACACGCTCGGAATGCTGCAGCAGGCCTCCGCCGGCCAGTCGGTCGCATTCGATGACGTCTCGTGGCCGAACGCCGAAGGCGAAGCGGTCACGACGACCCGCACGCTCGACCAGGCCCTCAGCTACGCCACCACGCGCGGCGATGCGCCGTCCGCAGCATCCGGTGTCACCGCCGCGTCGCTGCAGGGTCGATTCGACCTCACGCGGGTCGGCGTCATGGGTCACTCCCGTGGCGGCGAGGGTGCGACCTCGGCTGCGACCCTGAACCAGGGTCTCGAGAAGCCGTACGGCATCATCTCGGTGCTGCCCCTCGCACCGGTCGACTTCGGCCGCATGACCGTTCCCGACGTGCCGCTCGGCGTGTTTTTGCCCTACTGCGACGGCGATGTGTCGAACCAGCAGGGTCAGCACATGATCGATGACTCGCGCCACGCCTTCGGCGACGACACCCTGCGGTCGGCCGTGTGGATCATGGGCGCCAACCACAACTTCTTCAACACGGTGTGGACGCCCGGCCTCTACCCCGCCGGCACCGGCGACGACTGGAGCACGCGCGACCTGACGTCGTCGTGCTCGACGACCGACTCCACCCGCATGACCGCCGCCGAGCAGTACCAGGTCGGCGTGTCGTACATGACGGGCTTCTTCCGTCTGACGATGGGCGGCGAGACGAAGTTCCAGTCGCTGTTCGACGGGTCGGTCAAGCCGAGCACCACCGCCACCGGCTACGCCGACGTGCGAGTGATGGCTTCGCAGCCGAAGAGCGCCACAACCCTGGTGACCGACTTCGCCGCGAACAGCACGCTCACCCGTACCTCGGGCGCCGCGACGGCCCAGGTCTGCTCGAACCTCGACACCGCCACGGCCCTCCCGCAGCCGACCCCGTTCTGCGCGTCCCGCGCAGTCGGCAGCTCGCGGGTGCCGCACTGGACGCCGGTGCGCTTCGGACCGAACGTGCCCTTCGCGGTCACCCGCGTGCTGTGGACCGGGTCGAGCACGACCGACCCGGCCGCTCCGAGCACCGGCGAGCTGCGGGTATCCATTCCGTCGGGCATGCGCGACGTCTCGACGCGCTCGCAACTGACGGTGAAGACCGCCCCCGACGAGTCGGTTCCCACCGGTACCGACTTCACGGTCACGGTGCTCGACGGCAAGGGCAACACCTTCAGCCGCGCGGCCTCGGCGATCAACCCGCTGGCGATCAACCGCATGCCCGGTGGCACCAACGCCACGCTGAACAAGATCGTGCTGCAGCAGCTCACGATCCCGACGGCGGAGATGACGGGCATCGACCTCACCGACGTGCGTGAGGTGCGCTTCACCGCAGGTATCGGCGCCGACGGCACCGGCTCGGGCGGCGTCTACCTGTCGGACCTCGCTTTCGACACTCCGACGCTGGGTACCCCGGTCGTGCAGACCCGCACGACCATGAACATCGCCTCCACGATCATCGAGGAGGGCGACGCCCCCAGCACGACCGACGTCGCGGTGTACCTGAACCGCGCTGACACGCAGCGGATCACCGGATACATCAGCGTGATCGCGTCGACCGTTCCCGCGGCGGCGGGCACCGTGGGCGCCGGCGTGAAGCAGGTGACGTTCGCGCCCGGCGAGACCTGCCAGGTCGTCACCGTGCCGGTCGTCGGCAACGACGTCGCGTCACCCCTGAGCGCAGCCAGCTTCACCGTCAGCGCGACGAACACGACGAACGCCGTCATGGGGTCCGACGCCTTCGGTGCGCTGCTGGTGCGAGAGGACGACGGGACGATCGCTGCGAACCCGACGACGCCGGCGGTTCCCGAGCTGCCGCCGGTCGGCACCCAGGGCGACGCCTGCGCGGAGTACGCCGCATCCGTGGTTCCAGGAGAACTGACCGCATCTTCGGACGAGGTTGCTCCGGGCGGCTCGGTCGTGCTGACCGGCACGGGCTTCCGCGTCGGTGAGAGCGTGGCCTTCACCTTCGGCGACGAACTGCTCGAGCCCGTGATCGCGAACGCCGACGGTATCGCGACCATCACGGTGGACGTGGCCGACGACGCGACCCTCGGCGCCACGATCGCCTCGGCGAGCGGCCTGGGATCGGGTCGCGTCCTCACGACGACCGTGTTCGTGCTGGCACCGACGACGACCGAACTGGCCGTCGTTCCCACGGAGCCGGTGGAGGGCGAGTCGGTCCGGCTCGTCGCCACGGTGACGGGCGATGACACCGAGGGTGAAGTGACCTTCACCGAGGTGGCACCGGGCGCAGCACGCGCGGTCGGCGACACGCTCGGCACCGCGCCGGTCGTCGACGGGACGGCCGTCCTCGAGCTGCCCGCCGGCCTCGAGGTCGGAGACCACACCCTGGTCGCGGCGTTCGCTCGTACCGACGTGGCCGGAGCATCCGAGTCCGAGCCCGTGACGATCACCGTCACGGCTGCGGTCGAAGAGGTCGAACCGACACCGCCCCCGGGCACGGGTGAAGACGACCCGGGCACCGACGGCGAAACGCCGGGCACGGACGACGCAGACCCCGCCGGCGACCCGGACGGTGTGCTGCCCGCCACCGGTGGCGACGCCATCGGATGGGGCTTCGCCGCAGCGGCCGCCCTGCTCGTCGGAGCCGGCGCGACGATGGCGATCCGACGGCGGCGATCGCTCGTCTGACGCCTGAGATCGAAGAAGGGTGTCGCCTCCTCGCGGGGGCGGCACCCTTCGTCGATGGGGCGAGCCGGCTCGCGTCAGGGGTAGACGGTGATGGGCGGGGCGGCAGCATCCGACGCCCACACGGCGAAGGACGCGAGCGAATCCGCCGACGCGAATCCGACGCCGGCGTGCACCGGGCCCGAGGGGGCCATGCGGTAGATCGTCCCCGATGCGACGGTCACGGCAGTCGACCCGCCCGCCGCGACCGAGACCGTGCTCGGCGCACCGCCCGCGGTGTCCTCGAGCGTGACCGTGACCTCGTCCGATCCCGCGTTGGCGATCGTGAGGGTGGGTTCGGGGCCGTTCGGCACGGCGAACACGCTGGGCGTCGAGACCTCGGGAGCCGACGCGTACCAGGCGAAGTCGGCGCCCGCCCCGAAGCCCGTCGCCTCGAAGGTGCCGGTGACGATCGGTACGGATGCGTCGACCGTCACGGTGTAGCGACCCGGCGCGAGGTCGTCGAACGCCAGCGAGGTGGGCACGCCGGCGGTGAGGGGCACGGTCGACGTCCGCCCGGCCGCAGAGGCGTCGAGCGGCTGCACCGCGACCGTGGCCTCGCCGTCGTTCCCGGGGGCGAGCAGCCTCACGATCGTCGCCGAGTTGGCGGCATCGGGAGCGCTGACCACCGAGACGCCGGGGATGACCTGGCGGTTCGTCGCGGCGGCGACGGCGCCGACCTGGTCGACCCCGCCGGGGGTCAGGACGCGGGTGATACTGGCCTGCAACGAGGCGCGCACGGGCGCGCCGGTCGCGGTGATGCGCACGACGGGGCTCTCTTCGTCGAGCAACAGACCCGCCAGAGGCACGGCGATCTGCGTTCCCGCCGCGATCACGCGGTCGGCGCCACCGGGCGGGGTTTGCGGGCCGCTGACCCCGAAGACCGTCAACTGCACCGTCGCCGCGACATCACCCGGATTCGAGACGATCACGAGGTCATTCGAGCCGGTGGTGGTCGCGCCGCCGACGAGCCACGACTCCATGAGGGGCGTGGTGCACGACGACGCGGCGAAACCGGCCAGGTCGGCATCGGCGACCGCGGCAGACCCCGATGCCGCGAGCTCTGCCCGGTCTGCGCCGACCGGCGCGGCCGAGAGCACCGTCGGTTCGGTCCCGGCGGGCCCGGCCACGGTGACGGGCTGCGCGCTCGTCGACGACGGCCCGGACACGACGGCCTGTGCGGCGGCGACGCTGAGCGACGACGCCTGCTCGACGGTGCGCCCGAGCGCGAGAAGCGGACCATCGCAGGCCACCACCGACGCCGACGGGGCCGGCGTCGTCGTCACGCTCACGGGGTCGGCACGGAGGGTCGGCCAGGGCGCGGCGACCCCCGCGATGACGGCGGCCACCGCCCCGACGGCCACGGTCGCGCCGATGACGACGCGGGCGCTGGTCGCGGCCCACCGCCGCCCACGTGAGTCGGTCATCGCGTCTCCCCCGGGGTCGGTCCGACGATGCGCGGCGAACGACGCGCGATGCCGCGACTGGCAGTGGTGGGCACGGCGAGAAGCAGCGCGATGACGAGCGCGGCGATCTGCCCGGCGGCGATGATGCGGGCGGTGTCGCTGGTCGCCGTCGACGGCTCGGCGCGCGGCTGCGACGGCTCGGTCACGCGCCACAGCGTGCCCCGCGCCGTCTCACCGACCGCGTCGAGACCACGCAGCTGGTCGAGCGACGTCGAGGCCGACAGCTGCAGCGACGCAGCGGTATCGGCCGCCGACGCGTCGCCGGGAGCGAGGAGGACGAACCCGATGCCGTGCGAGGCGAGTTGCGACACCGCATCCACCGCCGAGGTCGTCACGAGTCCGGCGGCGAGATCAGCCACCTCCTGGTCGGAGGCGTCGGCCTCGTCACGGGTGGCGACGATGGTGCTCTGCCCGCCCAGCGTCTCGCTGCCGCCCCAGACGACCTTGACCCGCAGGCCCGACCCCGTGGGGTCGAGCACGAGCGTTCCGAGACGGGCGTCGTCGCGTCCCTCGGCCGCGACATAGGCCGGCAGGGTCGAGGATGGGCCGTTCGTGAGTGCCGACTGACCACGGACCGAGAGGGTGAGTGCGGGCACGGAGGTGACAGCGAGCGCGCCGAGTACGACGACGGCGGCCAGCGGACGGACGAGCCGCATCCGCGGCACCACACCCGCGTCGAGCGTGAGCATCGCGGCGCCGATGGCACCCAGCCACGCGAGGCTGAGAGCAGCACCCGGCCAGATCGGCACGGCCGACGCGTCGGCGAACGAGACCGATACACCGACGACGGCGAAGGCCGTCGCGAGACCGCTGCCGGCGATGACGAGCAGGCCGCCGCCGCTCACCCAGCGCGGGGTGAGCACCGACAGGAGCGCCAGCACAGCCAGCGGCGCTGCGAGCAGAGCCACCCACCACACCGGTGCGCCGGGCAGGAACGCCGACCAGCCGCCGGGGTCGGACACCGGTGACCCGGTGGCCAGGAGAAGACGGCCGACGGCGTCGGGCGAGACCGCGTCGCCGGCGAAGGGAACGCCCGGGTCGGCGAGCAAGGCCCACGGTCGCCCCGCCCGCACCTGGTGCCAGACGAGAGGCGCGAAGGCGACGATCGACGGAACGACGACCCAGATGATCTGGCCGATGCCGCGCCCGCGCTGCGCAAGGCCCGCACCGATCAGGGTCGCCGCCCACAGCAGCACGAACGCCGGGGCCAGCGACGGCGCGCACGCGATGACGGCGGCGAGGAGAATGGATGCCGCGCCCGCCGCGGCCCACGATCGGTGCGCCACGCTCGCGGTATAGAAGAGCCACGGCAAGAGAAGGTGTACCAGCACACCGGAGGGTCGGCCCTCCGACAGTGCGGCCAAGAAGGTCGGAGCGAGCGCCCAGGCGACGGCGGCGGTGAGCCTCAGCATCGACCGTTCGGTCACACGGGTGCTGGCGAACCAGGCGCCGACGACGGCGAGCGGGAGCGCTGCCAGCCACAGGACGACGAGGGCGCGCGACGGCTCGGCGGGCGACAGGGTGCCGAGGAGGGCGATGACCGCGGCGAAGGGATCGGCGGGCCCGACCGTCGCGAGTCCGATCGCCCGCTGCCCGAAGCCCGCATCGGCCCACAGCTGCCCGACCGTGGCCTGCAGCGGAGCGAGCGCGCCGCCGCCGAGACTCGGCCACGCCAGCAGGGCGGGGAATGCGGCGACCGAGACGACGATGGCGCCGAGCACGACCCACGCGCCGCCGCCGGTGAAGAACCGCAGGTCGGACCTCACCGGAGCCGTGGGCTCGGCGTCGCCGTCGAGCCGCAGCCGCAGTTGCGTGCGGCTCACCCGGAGGGCGGCCAGTCTCGGCCAGCCGACACGTTTCACCGCCTTGATGCGCCCGCGTGCACGCGCCACGGCGTCGAGCCGAACGAGCACGCGCAGGGTGGCGCCCCACTCGGGCCAGACGCGGGCGGGCTCCTTCGAGATCAGGTGCGTGACGGTTCGCCAGAGCGCGAGCGGAAGCAAGGAGAGCCAGTGCAGCACCACCGCGAACGCGGGCGCGTAGCTCAGCCGGCGGTGCAGCTCGGCGGTGCGCATCGCGAAGGCGCGGCGTCCCGCACGGCGCCCGACCGGAACCGACGCCACCCCGTCACCCGCGACCGCGACGCGTGCCGTCGGCACGAGGGTGACCAGGTCGCCCGCGAGTCGGGCACGGACACCGAGGTCGAGACCTTCGTCGGCACCGGCCAGAGCGGGGTCCAGCCCCCCGAGCGCGCGCCAGTTCTCGCGACGGACGAGAATGCCGCGCACGTCGGCGCCCAGCACGTCGGCCACCGCGTCGTGCTGCCCCTGGTCGAGTTCCCCGGCGGCGAGCTCGACGGCGCGCCCGGTGCCGGTCATGCTGACGCCGAGCGAGACGATCTCGGTGCGATCGTCCCACTGCACGAGTTTCGGAGCGGCCATCGCGAGCGAGGGCGCGAGTTCGAGGGCACCCGCCAGGCGGGTCAGGGCGTCGGGTTCGGGTGCGGTGTCCTGCGCGAGAAGCCACACGGCATCGCCCGTGAGGCGCGGGGTCGCCAGGGCTGTCGCCGCGGCGAACCCGGTGGAGTGCGGGGCCGTGATGACACCCTCCGCACCAGACGCTGCCGCGATCTCGGTCAGTGCAGCGTCACCGCCGCACAAGACGAGCGTCAGTGCGTCGACGGGCCGCGTCTGTGCGCGGAGTGCGTCGAGCGTGCGCTGCAGGTGGAGCGCAGTGGGCGTGCGTCCCTCGGGACGGACGACGAGGATGGCGTGAACTCGCGCGGGCATGGCGCGATAAGCCTAGGCGGCGAGGCTGTGACGCTCTGCCGCACGCGCCGGGCCGGCGAATTCCCAGGTCAGCTGGCGCGACGCTTGAGCTTGCGGCGCTCGCGCTCGCTGAGCCCGCCCCAGATGCCGAAGCGTTCGTCGTTCTGCAGGGCGTATTCGAGGCAATCGGAGCGCACGTCGCACGACGTGCAGACGCGCTTGGCGTCTCGGGTCGAGCCGCCCTTCTCGGGGAAGAACGCCTCGGGGTCGGTCTGCGAGCAGAGCGCATCGGTCTGCCACGACAAGAGGTTCTCTTCGGCGACCTCGGACTCGCGACGCACACCGGGAACACCCAGTTGAACCGGATCAACGAACCAGTTCTCGGGTGCACCGGAACGATATTCTGACGCCATTTCGTCCCCCTTGCGATCCCGCCGCGTGTCGCTCACGCATTCATAATTACACCGGTGTTATTCGCGTAGGTCAAGTCGCGGATACTAAAGCCTCAAGCCCCGCTTGAAGCTTCTCCGCGCTCCCACCGGCGTGTCGCGCCGACCGGTCCGTTCCTCTGCGACCGGCGTCCACCTCCGGGCTGTTGCGCCTCCCCGGCCGCACTAACTCAGGCTGAATGGCGGCGCCCCGAATGCCGGCCCCGTCATTCCGGGGTCGCGCCTCTGAAGCGCCGTTCTGAGCCTGAGTCAGTGCGCGAAGGAGGTGGGCACAGTCGGTCAGGCGTCGCCCGGCATGGCGATGAAGAGTTCGCCCGACCCGTCGACAGCGAGAGGTGCCTCGTCCGCCGTCGCGAGTGCGGCCTGACCGGGCGCGAGCTCCACGCTCGTACCCGACGCGCCGGTCACGCGGATCGAGCCGCGCGTCGCGAGCACGATGGCGGACCCGCGCAACGCCGCCGACGCGCTGTCTCCGTCGACGACCAGGTGCAGCAGAGCGAAGTCGGGCACGCCCGCGTCGAAGAACTGCGACGTGTCGTCGAGCCGCACCGGGGTGAGGATCGGCGGCGGTGAGGGCGCAGCATCCAAGAGTCCGAGCAACTCTCCGACGTCGATGTGCTTCGGCGTCAGTCCGCCACGCAGAACGTTGTCGCTCGCGGCCATGAGCTCCACACCCAGCCCCGCGACGTAGGCGTGCAGAACGCCCGCGGGAACGAAGATCGCCTCCCCCGGTCGCAACGACACGAGATTCATCAGCAAGGCGACGACGACGCCCGCGTCTGCCGGGTAGGCCTGCGCCAATTCACGGGCGAGAGCGAGCTCCGCCGCGAACTCGGCCGACGTCCCACCGACCGCGGCGGCGATGATCCGCTCGATGTCGGTCCTCGCCGCCTCGCCGAGCAGCCAACCGATGGTGCGGCGCAGTGCTTCTTCCGCATCCGCCCCCTCGAGGTGCGCACGCAGTTCCTGGGCACCCTCACCGAGCGCGTCGACCAGCCGCCGGGTCGCGTCGAGATCGCGCAGACCCGCGAGAGCGACGAACGGGTCGCTCACCGCGACGATGAGCTCGGGCTTGTGGTTGTCGTCGCGGTAGTTGCGGTTGCCGGCATCGCGAGCGACGCCCGCCGCCTCTTCACGGGCGAAGCCCTCTTCGGCCTGCGCCTTCGACGGGTGCGCCTGGATCGACAGCGGCGCCCCGGCGGCGAGCAGCTTGAGCAGATAGGGCAGCCGCGACGGCACATCGCCCGCGGCGGCCTCGGCCGGCAGCCACTCGTCGAGCGTGCGTCCGGTGCCGTCGTGCACCTCGGAGGGCGAGCCAGGGTGATCCCCGAACCACACCTCCGCCTCGGGGCGCCCGCTCGGCTCCCGACACTCGAGGTCGGCGATCAAGGTCATGGATCCCCACGCGTAGTCCCTCGGCGTGTTCGAAATGCGAGTCAGCACGCCCCCAGCCTATGGGCGCCCCGACGGTAGCCTGAAGACACGATGGCAGTCTTGACGAAGCATCCCGCGTCCGCGCCCCCCGAGGCGCCGCCGCGTGAGACGACGGGGCATCTGCTGCTGCGCGGCTGGTGCGTGTTCGTCCTCTTCTCGGCCCTCGCCGGCACGGGCTGGGTCCTCGCGATCGGCAGCGTCGGGGCGGGAGTCCTCGCGGCCGCGGCGACGCTGCTCTCCGTCGTCTTCTGGCTCGTCCTGCATCCGCCGCTGCAGTGGCGGCGCCTGCCGTGGGTCGCGCTCGCCTTCGTCCTCTGGGCGGCCGTCCCCGTGATCTGGAGTCCGAACCCCGCGAACGCTGCGGTGGTGTGGATGCTGCTGACTGCCGCCTCGATCAACGCGATGTTCATTGCTGCGGCGCTGACCTGGCGCGACGTCGTCCGCTCCATCGCGTCGGCGGTGAAGTGGGTGATCGGTCTCTCTGTCGCCTTCGAGGTCGCCGTGGCCATCTTCGTCGGGGGTCCGATTCTCCCCGGCTTCGTCATCGCACCCGCCGGCGGCGACTCGGCGGCCTACTGGTCCAGCGGAGACTTCTTCGGCGACGGTCCGCTCGAGGGGATCGTCGGCGACCCCGGCGTGCTCGGAGCCCTCATGGTGCTCGCCATCATCGTCTTCGTCATCCGCTTCGCTGCCCGCGCACCGCGCCGGCCGGTGCTCCTGGTGTGGATCGTGGTCGCCGGCTTCATCCTGGTGCGCTCCGGCTCGACCGTGTCGCTCCTCGCCGTCGCCGGGGTGACCCTCGTGCTCGCGACGGTCCTCCTCATGCGCACCGCCACGCACCCCGGCGAGCGCACGCGTTACTACCTCCTCTACGCGACGGCGGGCATCGCCGGCGGCGCGGTCGTGTGGATCTCGTTCGGCGACTCGCTCGGCAGCGCCCAGGGCGCGTGGGCGCAGGTGTTCGACCACCTCGGACCGATCGGCGTCGTGCTTCTCGCGATGGCGCTCCTCGCCTTCATCTGGCGCGCATGGTTCTTCGCCGTCGACCGCCCCCGCTTCGACCTGGTGGCCGATCGCCCCTACTCCCCCCTGGCCCTGCTCCCGACGCTGCTGGCCACCCTCCTCCTCGTCGAAGGGGTGGCCGAGCCGGGAGTATTGCTTCTCT
Organism: Microbacterium shimangi; assembly: GCF_043556445.1. NCBI lineage: Bacteria > Bacillati > Actinomycetota > Actinomycetes > Micrococcales > Microbacteriaceae > Microbacterium > Microbacterium shimangi. The sequence goes on along the minus strand of NZ_JBIGII010000004.1, from coordinate 76,507 downwards.
GGGGCTGGATGCTGCTGGTTCTGCTCGGCGCCAAGATCAAGCAAGCACCCCTGGTCGGCGTCGGACCGGCAGAGCAGAGCCTCGCGATCGAGCGCGGGGAAGCGCCGCGGGCGGCAGCCTGACCCGCCGCGTCACAGGGCCCAGCCAGAACGCGCGGGTAAGCTTCCGGCGTGGCCGCAACCTCGGTCCGCAGCATCCCGGAGAGTCCATAAACGTGACCCACGTCTTGCAGAACGTCGTCTTCCCGCTCGATCGAGACCCCGATCTGCTCCCGTTGTACGCCGACCCCGAGACCTGGTCGGTCATCGACGAAGAGCCCGTCCGCGTCTCGAACCGGGCGCAGCTCGGCAACGTCCTCGACCGCCGGCGTGCCCGCATCGTGTCGGGTCGCCGGGTGTCGTTCGGCACCTACTTCAACGCCTTCCCCGCCTCGTATTGGCAGCACTGGACACCCGTGCGCAACGTCACGCTGACGGTGCGGACGAGCGGTCCGGCGACGATCCTCGTCTACCGTTCGAACGGCGGCGGCGTGAAGCAGCGACTCGAGACACGCGAGGTGTCGGGCGAAGAGACGTCGGAGTTCGCCCTCGTTCTCGATCAGTACAGCGACGGCGGGTGGATCTGGTTCGACATCGCCGCCGACGAGAAGGCGGCGATCTTCGAAGGCGCCGAATGGACCACCGAACAGGAGCCGACGCGCACCGGTAAGGCGTCCATCGGCATCACGACCTATAACAAACCCGAGTACTGCGTCGAGACTCTGGCGGCGTTGGCCGATGCTCCCGACGTGCTCGATCTGTTGGATCGCGTCTTCGTCATCGACCAGGGCACGCAGCTCGTCGCCGAGCGTGCGGAGTACCCCGCGCTGGCCGAGCGACTCGGCGACACGCTCGAGGTCATCACCCAGCCGAACCTCGGCGGGTCGGGTGGCTTCGCCCGCGCGATGCTCGAGACGCTCGATCGGCCCGACAGCGACTTCGTCCAGCTCCTCGACGACGACGTGCGCATCGAACCCGAGTCGGTTCGCCGTTCGGTGGTGTTCGGTCGCTATGCCTCCTCGCCCACGATCGTCGGCGCACACATGTTCGATCTTCTCGATCGTCCCAAGCTGCACGCCTGGGCAGAGGTCGTCGACGACCAGCCGTTCATGTGGCGCGCCCTTTACCAGGAGGAGCTGCCGCACGACTTCAGCGTCGCGAACCTGCGGCAGACCCCGATGCTGCACATGCGGCTCGATGCCGATTACAACGGGTGGTGGATGTGCCTGATCCCCCTCGAGATCATCCGCGAGATCGGCCTCTCGCTTCCCGCTTTCATCAAGTGGGATGACGCCGAATTCTCGCTGCGCGCCCGCGACGCCGGCTACCCGACCGTCTCGATGCCGGGAGTGGCGCTGTGGCACGTCTCCTGGGTGGGCAAAGACGACTCGATCGACTGGCAGGCCTACTTCCACGCGCGAAACCGGATCGTTGCCGCGCTTCTGCACTCCCCCGTTCCCCGTGGTGGGACGCTGCTGCGTCACAGCCAGCGGGTCGATCTGAAACACCTCATGATGATGCAGTACTACCCCGTGGAGCTTCGCCATCGGGCGCTGCGCGACATCCTCTCGGGTCCGGCACACATGTGGCGGACGCTCCCCACGGCGATGCCCGAGGCGCGCAAGCTGGCCGCAACGTTCCCCGAGACCAAGATCCACAAAGACTCCGGCGTCCCGATGCGCGCACGGCGCGGGCGCCAGGTGTTCAAGCGGCGGAAACAGCACGAGTTCGACAGCCCGACGGGGCTCATGCTCCGCACCTTCACTCTGCGCACTCTGCTCGCGCACTGGATCCACAGCCCGAAGCCCGCGAACGTCGCGCAGCCCGAGGTCGAATTCGGAAAAGGTGATGCGCACTGGTGGCGCATTCCGACCTACGACAGCGCTCTGGTGAGCGCCGCCGACGGCTCGGGGAAGAACGTCTACACGCGCGATCGGGCGAAGTTCCGGCGGATGCTGGCCGAGACCATTCGACTCCATCGGCAGCTCCGGCGCGAATGGCCCCGGCTGTCGCGCTCGTATCGCAAGGCCCTGCCCGACCTCACTTCGGAACGCGTGTGGCGCGAGACGCTGAAGGGACAGCGATGACCGACGGCACCTCGACGCCCGCAGCGGTGTTCGACCCCGCCACGGTGACGATCGCGATCGTCACCTACAACCGCTCGCACCTGCTCACCCGACTGCTCGAGAGCATCGGCCGCATGGATCCGAAGCCCGGTCACGTCATCGTGATCGACAACGCTTCGACCGACGACACGACAGCGGTCGTCGAATCGCTCCGCGCGCAGCTCGGAACCGAGCTCGTCTACCGCCGCCTCGACACCAACACCGGCGGATCGGGCGGGTTCAGCGAGGGGATGCGCGTCGCCTACGAACTCGGATCCGAGTGGATGTGGCTCATGGACGACGACGTCGAGGTCATCCCCGACGGTCTCGCCCTGATGGGAAAGTGGGCGCCCCGCTTCCAGAGCGTGCAGGGCCGCCGTTACGACTACGACGGCAGCGCCTTCTACTGGCAGTACCGTGTGGCCGAATCTCTGGCGATCCCGATTCCGTTCGCGCCCGCCGGCTTCGACGCGTCGGGGTTCAAAGAGATGAATTCCGGATGCTTCGAAGGCATGTTCATCCACCGCGACATCGTGCGCCAGATCGGGCTCCCCGACCCGCGGTTCTTCATCTACTGGGATGACCAGATGTACGGATGGCTTGCGTCACGCATCACGACGTCGGTGATCGTCGACGATTTCGTGTTGCGCCGCACCCGCGAGATCAAGCAGCACGACTTCGGCGTCCGTCATATGAACGCGTCGAGCAACGCGTATCGCTTCTACATCATGCGCAATCGGGCATACATCAAGAAGTACTACCGCGCGCACGGGGTGTACAAGCCGATCCCCTTCGCCGTCGGAACCGCGCTGACCTTCATCAAAGAGCTCATCCGCCTCGCGCTCGTCGAGCGCACGCTGCGCGGAACGGGCCATCTGTTCCGCGGCATGCGCGCGGGTCGGCAGATCTCACGGGACCGCACGTGGCGTCCGATGCCCGAGCTCCCGCCCCTGTCGCCCGGCTCGGGGGCACCCCGAGAGGGATGATTCGCGAGGCGGGCTCACGCGAGGTGGTTGTTCCACATCGAGAGTGCCGCACCGATCGCCATGTGCATGTCGAGGTACTGGTAGGTGCCCAGGCGTCCGCCGAAGTGAACAGATTCCTCACCCTTCGTCAGGTCGCGATAAGCCAGCAGTGCCGCGCGGTCGGCCGCCGTGTTGACCGGGTAGTAAGGCTCGTCGTCGTGCGTGGCGAAGCGTGAGAACTCGCGCATGATCACCGTCTTGTCCGCCGGGTACCGATCGGCGCGCTCGGGGTGGAAGTGCTTGAACTCGTGGATCCGCGTATAGGGGACGTCGGCGTCCGCGTAGTTCATGACGCTCGTGCCCTGGAAATCACCGACCGGCACGACCTCCTCCTCGAAGTCGAGCGTGCGCCACGAGAGGGCACCCTCGGAGTAGTCGAAGTACCGGTCGACGGGACCCGTGTACACGATCGGGACCTGGCCGACCGTGGCGTTCTTGTTGAGGGGTTGCGTTCCGTCGAAGAAGTCGACCTCGAGCTTGACCTCGATGTTCGGATGATCTGCCATGCGCTCGAGCCAAGCGGTGTACCCGTCGACGGGAAGGCCCTCCCACAGGTCGTTGAAATAGCGATTGTCGTAGGTGTAGCGCACGGGGAGCCGCGAGATGATCTCCGCGGGCAGGTCTGTGGGGTCCGTCTGCCACTGCTTCGCGGTGTAGTCCCGGATGAAGGCCTCGTAGAGAGGTCGTCCGATGAGGGCGATGCCGCGTTCCTCGAGGTTCGCAGCCGACTTCGCGTCGTACTCGCCCGCCAACTCGGAGATGAGCGCGCGAGCTTGGTCCGGCGTGTGGGCAGCCTCGAAGAACTGGTTGATCGTCCCCAGGTTGATGGGCAACGGGAACACGACGTTCTTGTGGTTCGTGTACACGCGGTGCACATAGCTGGTGAACCGCGTGAACCGGTTGACGTACTCCCACACGGTGGGGTTCGACGTGTGGAAGAGGTGCGCTCCGTACCGGTGCACTTCGATCCCCGTCGTCGGCTCGATCTCGGAGTAGGCGTTTCCTCCGATGTGGTGACGACGGTCGATCACCGTCACTTTCCGTCCGGCTGCGGCGGCGCGTTCCGCAATCGTGAGACCGAAGAATCCCGAACCGACGATGAGCAGATCCATGGGTGAGGCCTTCGTGTCGTGGGCCGGCGCAGATCTGCCGGACGCGTCATTCGATCCTACTTCGGCGGTCGACGCCGCCTCGCATGGCGCAGCGGCCGCTCAGATACCGTCGGATACGATGGCTGACTGTTGTCAGCAGAGAGCGGAGCACATGATCGAGACGTGGGGACAGGTCGCGGCGCCCTTTGCAGCATCCGCTATCGCTCTCATCTTCCCCGGCCTCGTCGTCATGATCTCAGGCTGGGGATGGCGTCGTCCAGGGTTGCTCTTCTTCGCGCCGGCCGTGTCGATGGCACTGCTCGCCGTCTCCGCCATCCTCGCCCCGATCGTCGGGCTTCCGTGGTCCCCCCTCCCGGTGATTGCCCTGACCGTCGTCGCGGCGGTCGTGGCGTTCTTCCTCCGCCGTTGGGTGCGTGACGACGCCCCGCCACGTCTGCCGGCACGCGTCGTCGTCGCCGCTGTGGGGGGCTTTGTTCTTGCGGCCGTCGTGATCTCGGCGCAGCTCGCGTGGGTGTTCGTCGACCCCGACAGCATCTCTCAGACCTTCGACGCGATCGTGCACCTGAACACGGTCGCGTTCGCGATCGATACTTCGAACGCCTCGGCATTCCACATCGGCGCCACTTCCGACATCGCGTTCTATCCCAACGCGTGGCACAGCGTCGCGTCGCTGGCTGCCGAGATCACGGGCGTCTCCACGCCGGTCGCGGTGAACTCGGCGAACCTCGCGATCGGGGCGATCGCCTGGCCGGCCTCGTGCATCGCCCTGGCCTCGGCGTACTTCGGCGACCGAGCGGCCGCATTCGTGGTGCCGGCGGCGTTGTCGACCGGATTCGGCGCATTCCCCGTCCTGTTGCTCATGTTCGGCGTGCTCTACCCCAACATGGCCGCGTACGCGGTGCTGCCCGCGGGTATCGCAGCCGTGCTGCTGCTGTGCCGGGCCACCACCGTCGCGGCGCGCACCCGCGCCGCCGTACTCCTGGCCGTCGCGTCCGCGGGAATCGGCCTGGCGCATCCGAACGCCTTCCTCGCTCTGTTCGCCTTCGGCACCGCGATCGTGGTGCTCGAGGTGCTGACGTACGTGCTCCGGGAGCGCACGCGGAGGAGCTGGATCACCGGTGGCGCGATCGTGGCCGCGATCCTCGTCGTCGGCATCCTTCTCTGGCGTTTCTCGCGCACCGGGGAAGACATGTCGCGCTGGGGCCCCTGGCAGACCAGCGCACAGGCCGTCGGCGAGGCGCTGCTGGTCTCTCCCCGCCAATACTCCGTGACCGTCCTTTCGGCCGCACTCCTGATCGCCGGGCTGATCGTCATCGCGCGCCGCCCGCGCAACCTCGTCGTGGGCGCGCCCTTCGCCGTCGCCACCGTCCTGTTCGTCCTCGTCTCCGGCACGGCCGTCGGCAACGTCGTCCGCGAGGCGCTGACGAATCCCTGGTACAACGACTCCTACCGCTTGGCGGCGCTGCTGCCCGTCGCGGGCATCCCCGTCGCCACGCTCGGCGCGATCGCTATCGTCGACGCACTCTCCACGCTCGCGCGGCGCCGCCGTCTCCCCGTCGCGGTGACGGGCGTCGTGGCGACCCTCGCCGCCCTCGCCCTGTTCTCCGTCAGCATCGGTCCGAACGTGTCGCGCACGATGACGGACGCCCGACAGGTGTACACGGTGAACGCCACCTCGGCGTTGCTCACCGCCGACGAGCAGCGGCTCCTCGAGCGCCTCCCGGACACGACACCCGACGACGCACTCATCGCGGGCAGCCCCTGGACCGGTACCTCTCTGGCCTACGCGCTGACGGGCCGGCAGGTGCTGGAGAAGCACGTGTTCGGCTCGCTCAGTGATGACGAAGAGTATCTCGACGCCCACCTGCGAGAGATCGACACCGACCCCGAGGTCTGCGCGGCCGTCGACCGGCTCGGTGTCGACCACGTACTCGACTTCGGCTCGCAGAACGTGTTCAACAACCCCGGGTCGGGAACGGCGTGGGCCGGTGTCAACGACCTCCAGCCCTCGGACTCGCTCGTGCTGGTGGACTCAGAGGGGCCCACGGCCCGCCTGTTCCGCATCGAGGGGTGCTGACCCCGGTGACGGGCCGCGCAGCCGTCGCAGTCGCGTATGACTGCCTGTTCCCCTATTCCACCGGTGGCGGCGAACGTCAGTATCGGGCATTCGCCCGCGAGCTCGCTTCCGAGGGCCGGGACGTCGAGTATCTGACGGCCGTGCAATGGCAGGGGCCCACACCTGTGGAGCAGCCGTTCGCCATCGTTCCCGTGTGCGGTCCCCTCGAGCTCTACTCGGCCGGCGGCGTCCGCCGCATCCCCGCCGCTCTTCGCTTCGCCGCGGGGCTGTTCGGAACTCTCGTCCGGCGGCGGCAGCGCTACGACGCCGTCATCGTGAGCGGTCTGCCGGTGTTCAATGTCTTCGCGACCCGCCTCGCGCTCCTCGGCTCCGACACGAAGGTCGTCGTCGATTACCTCGAGGTATGGCACCGGCGGCAGTGGATCGAATACGCCGGTCGTTTGACCGGGACGATCGCCTGGATGCTGCAGAAGTCGGCGATCCGCGTGACGCCGATCGCGACGTGCCACTCGGAGCTCAGTGCGACGCGGTTACGTCGGGAGGGCCTGCGAAGCGAGCCCATCGTGAGCCCCGGCCTCATCGACGCCGAGGCGGGGGCCGCCGAGGCGACGCCCGCCGCCGCACCGCCCTACGTTCTTTACGCGGGGAGGCACATCCCCGACAAAAGGGTCGAGGTGCTTCCCGCGGCCGTCGCCGCGGCTCGCGTGGGCATCCCCGATCTTCGGCTGATCATCCTTGGAACCGGCCCGAGCACGCCTGCCATCCGCGCCGCTGTCACCCGGGCCGGAGGGGAGAAGTGGACGGATCTCCCCGGTTTCGTGGACGACGAGAAGCTCGAGCAGTTGATGGGCGGCGCGCTCTGTCTCGCGAACCCCTCTCGACGCGAGGGCTACGGACTCGTAGTCGTCGAGGCGAATGCACACGGCACTCCCGTCGTGCTCATCGCCGACGAGGGCAACGCATCGACCGAACTGGTCGATGCCGGCGTCAACGGAATCGTCGCTCCCTCACCCGATCCCGGCGACCTCGCCGACGCGATCCGCGCCGTCGCCGAAGCCGGCGACGGAATGCGCGAGTCCGCGCGCTCGTGGTACGACGACGCCGTTCGCACACGCACCATCCGACGTACCGTGGAGGGCATCGTGTCGGCCCTCGACCGGCCGGCCGCTCCCGCGGCGAAGACGAAAGCAGGAACCACGTGACAGACCCGCAGGCCGGCGAGGCCCTGGAGCTCACCATCCTCATGCCCTGTCTCAACGAGGCGGAGACCTTGGAAGTGTGTATCCGCAAGGCGAAGGGCTTCCTCGCTCGAAGCGGTATCCGCGGCGAGGTGCTCATCTCTGACAACGGGAGCACGGACGGCTCCCAGGCGATCGCGACCCGCCTGGGCGCACGCGTGACCGACGCCCCGCGCCGCGGGTACGGAGCTGCGCTCATCAACGGCATCGAAACCGCCCGCGGGCGGTTCATCATCATGGGCGACGCCGATGACAGCTACGACTTCGAGAATCTCGACCCCTTCGTCGAGCGTCTACGCGCCGGCGCCGATCTCGTGATGGGCAACCGTTTTCAGGGCGGCATCGCCCCCGGGGCCATGCCGCCGCTCCACAAGTACCTCGGCAACCCCGTTCTCTCCACCATCGGGCAACTCTTCTTCCGACCCGGCATCGGCGACTTCCATTGCGGTATGCGCGGGTTCAACCGCGACCGCATCAGCGACCTCGACCTGCAGACCACCGGCATGGAATTCGCCTCGGAGATGGTCGTGAAGGCATCCCTCGCCCGCTATCGCGTCGAGGAGGTTCCGACGACGCTGAAGAAGGATGGCCGTTCGCGGCCGCCGCACCTGCGCAGCTGGCACGACGGCTGGCGGCACCTCCGATTCCTGCTGCTCTTCTCCCCTCGCTGGTTGTTCGTCTACCCGGGTCTCGTCGCCTTCTTCCTGGGCGCGATCGCTGTCGGCGTGCTCGCCTTCGGCGGTGTGCGGATCGGCGGCATCGGCTTCGACGTCACCACGATGGTCTATGCGAGCGCACTCTGCGTGATCGGCTATCAATCCCTGCTGTTCTTCTGGCTCACCAAGCTCTACGCGACGCAGGAGGGCTTCCTCCCTGCGAGCAACCGATTCAAAGCGATCGTTTCGCGCTGGACCGCGGAGCGGGGCCTGCTGATCGGCCTGGCGCTGTTCGTTCTCGGGATCATCATCGGCATCGTGCAAGTCGCGCGCTGGGGCAGCCTCGACTTCGGCCCGCAGGATGCGTCGGAGGTCGTCCGAGTCGCCATCCCCAGTGCACTCGGGATCATCCTGGGGTTCCAGACGCTCATGATGAGCTTCTTCTCCGGAGTGCTGACGACCCCCCGCCGGGTGCAGCGTCCGGACGCCGTCATCGAGAACTGACCGTGCCAGCACCGGTCCCGGCCGACCGCATCCTGGTCGACCTCCTCGGCTTCACCGGATCGCGCGGGGGCACCGAGACATACGCGCGCGAATTGCTCGTCCGTCTCCCCGCGCTCCTCCCCGACGCGACGTTCGCTGCGCTGACCGGACGCGTCGGCGCCGAGCGTGTGCGCGGATTCTTCCCGGGCGCCGTGCATGCCCTCCCGTGGGTGAGAGACGACGCGGTGAGCTGGGCGGTCGGAGCAGTCGCCGGCACCGAGCTCTTCGCTCGGCGTAACGGCGCCGACCTGGTGTGGGCTCCCGCCAACTTCGGACCGGTCTTCCGCGGGACGCCCCGAGTGGTGACCGTCCACGATGCCATCTACGACGAGGTGCGCGGCAGTGTCGGGGAGCGGGTGATGCGCGCCGCGACGTCGACCCTCATGCGTCGCTCAGCCACGACCGCCGACCGCGTGATCACCGTCTCGCGGTCCGCCGCGACCGCGATCCGCACCCATCTCGGGGTGGCCCCCGACCGGATCTCCGTCGTGCACAACGGAAGCCGCGACCCCCGACCGCAGCCCGATCCGCGGGCGACCGTCGCTCGGCTGCGGCTGCCGGCGAACCGCCCGATCCTCCTCAGCACGGGCAACCGCATGCCGCACAAGAACTTCGAGGGGTTGCTCGCCGCGATCGCCGAAATACCTCGCGACCGCCGACCGGTGGCCGTCATCGCCGGGGGGCGCGAGGGCGACCCTCTGCGCGCGACGGTCGATCGGCTCGGCCTGGAAGACGACGTGATCCTCCCGGGCTGGGTCTCCGACGAGGAGCTCGAGGCGTTGTACCAGGTGGCGGACCTGTATGTGTGCCCCTCGCTGGCGGAGGGTTTCGGTCTGCCCGTCGTCGACGCGATGCGCCGAGAGGTACCCGTCCTCGCCCACGACATCCCGGTCCTCCGCGAGGTCGGCGGCGACGCCGCGCGTTACTCCGACGCACGCTCACCCCGCACCTTCGCCGCCGCGATCGTCGCCGCGTTGCAGACGGCTCCGGGCGAAGCACAGCGACGCGAAGCGGCGGACTGGGCGGCGCGCTTCACGTGGGACGCTGCCGCGCAGGGTACGGCCGCGGTGCTCACCGAGATCATTCGTTCGCGGAGAAACACCCCGTGAGCGACCCGACTCCGCTGTGGAAGCGGCTTCTCGGATTCGGACTGCTGCCCGCGCTCGCCGCGGTCTCACCGCTTCTCGTGCTGCCCGTCGTCTCGCGTACCGCCGGGGCCGAGGGATGGGCGAGCGCCATCGCCGGCGAAGCCGTCGGAACGTTCGCCGCCATCGCCATCGCGTACGGATGGACGACCGTAGGCCCCGCCCTCGTGTCGATCGCCGGATCGGACGAGCGGCGCGGACGGCTCTACCGAGACGCGCTCCTCGTCCGCTTGCTCACCGCCGCGGTTGCGCTGCCGGCGATGGCGATCATCTGCGCATTCGTGGCTGCACCCGGCTTCGAGTGGCTCTCGATCCTCATGGGGCTCCAGGGCGCGCTCATCGCCATGTCGTTCACCTGGTTCGCGGTCGGTGTCGCCGACCCTCGGTCGATCATCTTCTACGACGCCATTCCGCGCCTCGCTGTCGCCGCGCTCGCCGCTCTGGCGATCGCCGCCACCGGCATCGTCGAGCTCTACCCACTGGCCGGTATCGCCGTCACCATCGTCGGCACCGGGGTGTACTCGGCACGGCTGCTTCGTCGCTACCCCACCGCGTGGCCGCCATTGCGAGAAGTGCCGGGACTGTTCCGCATCGGAGCGCCCGTCGCCCTGAACGACGCTGCACTCGGCGCGTACTCCGCCTTCCCGACCCCCCTCGTCACCGTCACGTCGTCCGGCATCGCCGCCGCCGGATTCGCTTCCGGTGACAAGATGCTCAAGCTCGGCCAGTTCCTGCCCTTGACACTCGCGAACGCCCTGCAGAGCTGGACCGCCGAGGCGCGGGGCGCCGATCGGCGACGTCGACTCCGGCTCGCTCTCCTCGCCCACGGACTCTCCGGCGTCGCCGGATGGATCGTCCTCGCCGCCGTCGGCCCCTGGGCGAGCTTCGTCCTCTTCGGCTCAGAGGCTGCAACCACCACTGCCGTGCTCGTCCCGCTCGGCGCCGCGTTCGCGATGTACTCCGTGCGCACGTCGATGACCCGCCACGTGCTGTTCCCCGCCGGAGAATCCCGGGCGGTCATGTGGGCGACCCTCGCCGCGACGCTCACCGGCGTCCCCGCGATGATCGCGCTGTCGATCCCGTTCGGCCCGGTCGGCGTCGCTCTCGGTTACGCCCTCACCGAAACCGTGGCGACCGTCATGCTCGTTCGTCGGACCGCTCGGTCGCTGAAGGCGCTCGAAGCGGAGGTCGTTTCGTGAGGCCCCCGCTGCTCTTCGCCGTCTCCACGCTCGGTCGTCTGCCACCGCTCGAGCGGTTGCTCGGTTCCCTCGACGGGCAACTCGGCCCGGAGGACCGCATCGCCATCGTCGCCCAGGATCACCTCGATGAGGTGCGCGCACTCTCCGAACGTTTTCGCTCCGTCTTCGGTGACCGGCTCCGGGTCGACGCCTCGGCCCGAGGTGCTTCTCGCGGCCGAAACGCAGCGGTCGCCCTTCACGCTGACCTCCCCGACGACGCGCTCGTCATGTTCCCGAACGACACCACGTGGTATCCGCCGGGATCGGTGGATGCCATTGCCTCAGGGGTCGGAGATGCCCCGGCCGGCGCGGTCCACGTCATGACGGACATCGGTCCGCGGTTCGTTCTTCCGCCCGAGCGAACCGCCCTCGATACCCGCACGGTGTGGCGGGTGATCGAGATGAGTCTGGTCTTGCGCCTGGGCCTGTTCCGCGCGGTCGGCGGGTTCGACGAAGATATCGGCACGGGCGCGTCCACACCCTGGCAGGCCGGTGAGGTCACCGATCTCCTTCTCCGCGTGCTCGGGGGGCGACCGGAGCTCGCGCTCTCCTTTGCCTGGATCCACGATCCGTCCGCCCATGTGGGGGGCGTCGAAGAGACGTCGGGCCTCACCCGGGCCGAACGGACGCGCAAACTCCGTGCCTACGGACGCGGTATCGGCCACGTGTACCGCTCGCACCCTTTCCCGGTGTGGCAACGGTGGGGCTTCGTCGCCGCGGGCGCTTTGATCGGTGTGCGGCGCGGAGGCGAGTATGCGGTGCGCGACGGCCTCACGGCATTCGCCGGCCGATGGGAGGGCGTCACCGGGCGCGTGCGCGGGAATGCCCCAACGGCGGTCCGCCGCTGACCGGATCAGCACCGACGAAAGCGAATCCTCGCTGTCCGATCGGCACTCGGGGCATCCGTATACTCCAGTGGTGCTCTCGAGATTCGCTGCCGCTCTCCAGCGCGTTCGTGCCGCACTGCGTGCAGCCCGCAGCATCCGGGTCGTTCGCCCTCTCATCGAGACTGCCGACCGAATCTGGTGGGCGCGCACCATCCTCCGAGCCGATGTCGTAGACCCCGACCTCATTGCCGCCGCCGGATACTCTTCCCCTCGATCGGCGGTGCGCGCGTATGTGCGGGGCGGATTCCGGAAGGGCATGTCCCTCAACCCCCTGCTGATGGAGAAGCTCGTCGCCTCCCAGCTGTCGGATGTCGGGCGCGTCCCCGCGTTGTACGCCTACCTCGTCAACAACCGCCAGCGCGTTCGGACGAGCGTCAACTGGGATGCGACGGCCTACGCGGAGACGCATCCGGAGTCACTCGACGATCCGGCCGGCCCGCTGGGGCACCAATGGCGTTCCGCACGCGCGACCGGTGAGATCGTCCTCGGGGTGAACGAGGCACGCACTGTTCCGTGGTCCGCAGTGCTGGCGGCGGCAACACGCACGCCTCGGTCCGCAGATACGGTCCCCACCCTCTCGACGGAGAGAAAGCGCGTGATCATCTGCGAAGTCGGCGAAGACGAACCCGATCTGGCATTCACCCTCGATATGGTGATCGGTCTCGCGGAGGACGGCGACACGGATGTCATCCTCGCCCTCGAGACGACCTCCCGAGACGATCTGGCCGCGTGCCACCTCCTCGCCCTCTGGCTGCCGCACACGATTACGCTGCGCGGTTTCTCCGAACTGCGGAGCCTCCTCCCGCCGAGACCAGACGGAGTGGTGCTGGTTCGCGCGCCACGGGCCGAGCTCTCCGCCGATGACGCTCGCGGGTTGTTGACGGAAGGCGTCAGGGGTGCAGTCGGGCCGCTGTGGCTGGATACGGACGGCACGGTCGCCTCCGCGGGACTGATCGTCCGAAACGGTCGGTATCGCCACCTGTTCGAAGGTCATCCCCCCGAGGACGCACGTGCCGCCGGCGCTCTGCTGGAGGTAGCGGGTCTCGCGGCCGGCTCCTACGCGCTCCCCCTCGACGGTCGACCGGCTGCTCGACAGGCCCGGACGCTCACCTCTTCGCTCGTGAGGACGGTTCGCTCGCCCGCGCCTGCCGGCTTCGTCGATGCTCCTGACACGGAGCTGACTCCGTACCTCCGACGGGCGGGTTTCGTGGCGGACACGAGGACGAGCGGCGCTCCACGGCTGCAGCGACTTCAGCGAACGCACACCCTCGCCGACGGCACCGTGGTTCCCGTCCTGCGGTGGGCGGTGAAGATCGCCGCACCCCCCGGTCGCTTCGGTGAGTACTGGGGCGATACCCACTTCGCCCGCGGAATTGCCGAGGCATTGCGGCGGCTCGGGCAAGAAGTGGTCATCGACGCGTACGCCGCACGGCGGCGCAGCACCTCCTATCTCGACGACGTCGTCCTCGCCCTGCGCGGTCCCGAACCCCTCGAGGCGCAGACCGGCGCACACTCGCTTCTGTGGATCATCAGCCACCCGGACGAGATCACCGCGAAGGATCTGGACGGCTTCGCCTCGGTCTTCGCCGCCTCGACTCCGTGGGCCGCGCTCGCCACCGAGAGGTTCGGGGTACCGGTTCACGCGTTGCTGCAGTGCACCGACGGGGGGCGGTTCCGCCCGTCGGGACTCCCGCGAACGAAGGAGCGGGTCTTCGTGGGCACCGCCCGTGGAATATCGCGCCCATCCGTGGTGGAGCCCCTGCGCGCCGGCATCCCCGTCAGCGTGTACGGCCCCGACTGGACGGGATGGATTCCGGCGCAAGCGGTGGTTGCGCGAAGCGTGCCCAACGACCGGTTGTCCGCGATGTACGAGAGCGCCGATGCCGTTCTGAACGACCACTGGCCGGCGATGCAGCGGGCAGGGTTCATCTCGAACCGCCTCTTCGACGTCGTGGCCGCCGGGGGGCGCGCCATCAGCGATCGCGTCGTCGGGATGGAGGAGATATTCCGAGGTTCCGTCCGCGAATACGAGAGCATCCCCGAACTCCTGGAGATCCTCCGAAGCGACCTCGACTCGGTGTTCCCCTCACAGGATGCGTTGACACGGATCGGAGACCGGATCCGACAGGATCATTCTTTCGACGCACGCGCGCGCACGCTTCTCGATGCGGCGCTGAAGGGCCGGTGAGGGCTTCGTCGCCCCTCCGCGACTCACGCCTCCGCCGACACGGTTTAGACGATCGCAGGCCGTACGATCGGAGTGAGTGACTGAAGGAAGACCCGGTCGATCATCGCCCGGGCACGATTCACAGATCGGAACGCGCCGAGGACCTCTCGCCAGTGGTGTGCGGGTCGGGTGCACTCGGTACGACATCCGCTCACATCGTGTCCGTCCACTCGACAGATGGCACCACGCGTCCCCGTGAACGGCGGTCATCGACGTATCGAGTTAGTCTGAGTTGTTTTTCGAACGGAAGTGAGCACGGATGGTCTTCGAGAATGACGTCGTTGTAGTCGGAGGCGGTGGTCACGTCGGATTGCCCCTCGCCATCGCACTCGCGAGTCGCGGGAAGCGCACCGTTGTGTACGACACGTCGGAGCGCGCGGTCGACAGCATCCGTAGCGCCCGCATGCCGTTCATCGAGCCGGGTGCAGACACCATGCTCTCTGATGTCGTCGCATCCGGGATGCTCACCGCATCGACCGATCCTGCCGTCGTCGCTACCGCGGAGAATGTCGTCGTCGTCATCGGCACGCCTGTCGATGAGCATCTCAATCCCGATCCGAATGCGATTCCGCGCGCTCTCGGGACGTGCGCTCCGTTCTTCCGCGATGGCCAGCTGATCGCACTGCGCAGCACGATCTACCCGGGGGTGACCGCGCTCGTGCGCGACATGCTCGCGGACCGCGGGATCTCGGTGGACATCGCCTTCTGCCCCGAACGCATCGCCGAGCACCGCGCGATGACCGAGTTGTTCGAACTCCCCCAGATCGTCTCCGGGTACGACGAGAGGTCCATCGCCCGTGCCGGCGCACTCTTCGGGGCGTTGACGGATTCGATCGTGGAGCTCTCGCCGGAGGAGGCTGAGCTCGCCAAGCTGTTCACCAACACCTGGCGCTACATCAAGTTCGCAGCGGTGAACCAGTTCTACATGATGGCCAACTCCAAGGGGCTCGATTTCGAGCGGATCCGCGCGGGCCTGACCCACGACTATCCTCGCGCGCAGGACATGCCCGGCCCCGGCTTCGCCGCTGGTCCGTGCCTGTTCAAGGACACGATGCAGCTCGCTGCATTCAGCGACAACACCTTCCAGCTCGGCCATTCGGCCATGCTCGTGAACGAGGGACTGCCGCTTTACGTCACCAGCCAGCTGGAACGCAGCCACGACCTGTCGAAGATGACGGTCGGCATCCTCGGGATGGCATTCAAGGCGGGCTCGGACGACATCCGCTCGAGCCTGTCCTACAAGCTGCAGCGCGTTCTGCGGTTCAAGGCGAAAGAGGTCCTGGCCACCGACCCGTACGTCCCCGAGAGCGTCGACCCGTCGCTGCTGCCCCTCGAAGACGTCATCGCCCGCAGCGACCTGCTGATCATCGCCACGCCGCACGTCGACTACCGCGGACTCACGACGGACAAGCCCGTTGCCGATGTCTGGAACCTGTTGGGCAATGGAGTGCTGATTTGAGCGACGCGACCCCGCGCGTGTCCATCGTCGTTCCCGCCTACAACGAGGGCGACGACATTCTTCCCTTCCTCGCCAAGGTGGTGACGACGGTGAAGCACGACTTCGAACTTCTCGTCGTCGTCGACACCCCCGACGACTCCACCGTCGCCGCGGTCGAGACCGTCGCGCGCGAGGACCCCCGGATCCGCACTGTCGTCAACACGCACGGCCGGGGGCCCGCCCAGGCGATCCGATACGGCTTCGATGTCGCCCGAGCCAGGACCGTTGTGGTCACCATGGCCGACGGGAGCGACGACCCGCGCCAGATCGACCCTTTGACCGAGCTCGTCGAGCGCGGTGTCGTGGTCGCCGCCGGGAGCCGTTACATGGCCGGGGGACAGCAGATCGGCGGTGAGCGGTTCAAGCGGGCGCTCTCGCGGCTCGCCGGGCAGTCGCTGCACCTGTTCGCCGGCATCGGCACGAGAGATGCCACGAACTCCTTCAAGGCCTACAACGCCGACTTCGTGCGCACCGTCACGATCCAGTCGCGCGCAGGATTCGAGATCGGCCTGGAACTCACGGCGAAGGCGCGACGCGCGCGTCTCCCCGTTGCCGAGCTCCCCACCATCTGGCTCGATCGCACCGAGGGCGAGTCCAACTTCCAGCTCCGGAAGTGGATTCCCCAGTACCTCCGCTGGTACTTTTTCGCGTTCGGCAAGCCACTACCCATCACAGACATCGAAGCCGCTGCAGGCGCGAAGGGAAGCAAGTAATGGAAAAGGTCCTCGTCACCGGGTCCGCGGGATTCATCGGTGGTTACGTCGTGGAGGAGTTGCTCCGCAAGGGATACCAGGTCGTCGGAGTCGACAACTACTCCAAGTACGGACCTGTCAAGAAGTCGTACGACGACAACCCGAACTATGAGTTGGTCGTCGCAGACGTTCTCGACACGAAGCGCATGACCGAGTTGCTCATGGACTGCGATCACTTCATCGCCGGCGCCGCCCTCATCGGCGGGATCTCGTACTTCCACACGTACCAGTACGACCTGCTCGCGGCGAACGAGCGCATCATCGCCTCGTCCTGCGACGCCGCGATCGCCGTCAAGAAGGCCGGGGGGAAGCTCAAGAAGGTGACGTACATGTCGTCTTCCATGGTCTTCGAGTCGACCGACCGCTGGCCGTCGAAGGAGGGCGACGAGCTGATCGTTCCGCCTCCGCTGTCCTCCTACGGGTTCCAGAAGCTCGCAGTCGAGTACTTCGCGCGAGCTGCGAAGGGCCAGTACGACGTCGACTTCACGATCCTGCGCCCGTTCAACTGCGTCGGCATCGGCGAGTCTCGCGCCCTCGGCGATGTGGAGATCCACTCCGGGAACGTCCAGCTGGCGATGAGCCACGTGGTGCCCGACCTCGTGCAGAAGGTGCTCAAAGGGCAGGATCCTCTCCACATCCTCGGTGAGGGCAACCAGGTGCGTCACTACACCTACGGTGGCGACCTCGCCCGCGGGATCGTCCTCACCCTCGATCACCCCGACGCCCTGAACAACGACTTCAACATCTCGACCCCTACCGGGCACACCGTGGTCGAGCTCGCAGAGATCATCTGGAGCAAGATCAAGGGCCCCGATGTGCCCCTGAATCTGGTGCGCGACCCGGCGTTCGAGTACGACGTCCAGAAGCGCGTGCCCGATGTCACGAAAGCGAAGGACGTTCTCGGGTTCGAGGCGAACACCACGCTCGAGGACATGCTCGACGAAGTCATCCCGTGGATCCAGAACGCCGTCGCCGAGGGCACGATCTGACACACATGAGCACTCTTGTCGCGGCTTCCGAGAACAGGCGCCGGCTGTCGGCGCTTCTTGACGGAAGCGGCGTCCCCGCCGCCGTGCACTACGTGTCGTTGGTGGTGGCCTTCATCGTCATCGCTTTCCTCGCGCGGAACCAGTGGTTCTTCTTCGACGAGTGGTCGTTCCTGAGTGATGCGAACGGTGAACTCTGGAGCGGTCACGCCGGCCACTGGAGCACGGTGGCAGTCCTGGTGTGGATGCTGATCAGGTCGGTCTTCGGAATCGGTTCTTACTTCCCCTTCGTCCTCCTGGCCGTGGCGACCCACGTGGTCGTCATGCACCTCCTGTGGCGACTGATGCGCAGGATTGGCGTCGATCCCTGGGTGGCGACCTCCGTCGCCGGCTTGGGTCTGCTCCTGGGCGCCGCTTCCGAGAACCTGCTGTGGGCGTTTCAATACGGGTACATGGGCGCAGTCGGATTCGCGCTCGGGGCCGTACTCCTCGCCCGTCGAGGCCCGCTATCCCTCCCGCGCGCGGTCGGCATCGCCGTGCTTCTCACCATCGGGGCTGCAACCTCCGGCACGGCACTGCCTTTCTTCCTCACGGTGGCCGTCGTTCTGTGGCGCCTGCACGGATTCCCGAAAGCAGCAATGGTCATGGCGGGGCCGGTGGCCGTGTACCTCGGGTGGTACTTGCTCATAGCGGGCGAGAATCCGAACGACTATCTCCGCGCGACGGGCGTCGACATCTTGTTGACGCCCGAGTTCATGGGCGCGATGTTCGTTGAGAGTCTGGGGCGCATCATCCCCCTCCCTTATGCGGGAATCGCCGTGGTGGCGGTGCTCGCGGTCTTCATCGCGGTCTCGCTGCGGAAGCGGTTGACCGACGAGATGCTGATCGGTGTCGCGATGGCGGGCGCGGGGATCGTCTTCGCCGCGCTCACGGCCTATTCCCGTTGGGGAACGACCGTGGCGACGGCGGATTCGGGTCGCTACGTCTATATGGTGTTCGTCACCCTCGCGCCCATCATCGCCGTGGGTCTCACCCGCATATCCACCAGCATCCCTTCGCGAGCGTTCATCGTGTCGATACTGGTCGTCCTCGCGGTGTACAACACCGGACAGCTTGTGACCGCCGCACGGGAAGAGGCGGGTCGCGAGAGTTTCGTACGGCAGGCGATGTCGGCCGGGGTGGATCTCGCCCGCATGAACCCTGACGCGGTGGACCTGGCAGCCACCCCCGATTCGCTCTACTTCCCCTTCAGCCTGCGGCTCGCGGTGGATCTCGCGGACGATGGGCTCGATCTGGGCGAGTACTCCCACCGCGCGTGGCTGACCGCCCTGGCAGGAGTCGGACTGACTGTCGATGACGACGCCGCGCCCCTACCGAACTGCGTTGCCGCGTCGCCGGGAACGCTCGTCCCCGCGGACGCCGTGATAACGACGAATTCGGACACGACCGTCGGCATGGCCGCCATCGCGGACGGCGAGTACGGTCAACCGCGCGACCTGAGGTTGACGCCGGGAACGCACTCGGTCGCCACTTTCGACCGCACGCCCATCGTCATCACTTCGACCTCGAGCCCTGCCCAGGTCTGCTCCGACGGAGAGGAGTGAAGATGAAGCGGCCCGACGTCTCCGACACGTTCGCCTTTCTGACCCGCAACCTGCGTCGTGGTGCGATATTCCTGGCCATCGGCGGCGTGGGCTTCATCGTCGATGCCGTGGTCTACAACCTTCTCGTCTTCGCCGACGGGCGCGGCCCGCTTTACGACGCGCCCCTCGTCGCGAAGACCCTCGCCGTGATCGCGGGGCTCGTCGTCACCTACGCCGGCAACAAGGTGCTGACCTACCGCGATCGCCCCGCCGCCTTCAGCGTCGCCCAGGTCGCGCGGTACGCCGTGGTCAACGTCGCTGCAATCGGTTTGCAACTCGCTTGCCTCGCGTTCTCACGGTACGTCCTCGGATTCGACACGGTGCTCGCCGACAATATCGCCGGGACATTCATCGGCCAGGCGCTGGCGACCGGTCTGCGTTACGTCATGTACACGTTGTGGGTCTTCCCTCATTCGCCGGGACCCGACCCGATCACCGTCCTCGAGACGCACCTTCCCGACGAGATGCCGCACACCGGCTGACATCACCGTGTCGACCCGCGTGCTCCTCGGTGTCTCCCGCGGAGGTCACGCACCCCTCCACGACCGTCACGGCGCCGGACGGGACGCGCTCAGCGATCTGTTCGCGTGAGTTTCGCCCGCAGCGACTCGGACAGAGCGCCCACCGCACCACGGAACCCACGGGCTTCCGTCAGCGCGCCTTGCAGCATCTCGGCGTCGGTTCGGACGAGGTCGATCACCTGCGCCAGCTGGATCCGATCGCGATTGCCGGCCTCGATACGACCCTCTAGCACCAGTGCCTCGGCCTGCAGCGCCGCCACCTGCGCCTGGAGCGCCTCGACTGTGGGGAGGTCCAAGCTGGTCAGCTCCGCCTCCAGCTCCTCCGCTCGCGCCAGAGCACGACGAAGTTCTGCGCTCAAAGGGCCACTGGGAAGCGCCGCCGCCTTTCCCATCGCCACCTTCCGGCCGCGGATGATCGGCCATTCGTGGAACGGCGAATCGTAGTTGTCGATCTCGATCGACCGGTATCGGGCTCCGCCGTGCAGGAGTGCCACCATCAGGGAGAGTTGGTCGCGGCGGGAATATCGCAGCACGTGGTCGAACCACAATCTCATCGCCGCGTCCACCGCCTCCGATTTCCGGCGCACGATCATTCCGCCCCAGTGCGGACGGGCCGCGAGCACATCGGGGTACGCCAGCGAATAGTCGACGAGCTGTTCGTGGACGCGCGCCTTGTCGTCGTAATTGAGCCGAACGACTTCGTCGAACTCTTCGGCGACCGACTTCCGGAAGCTGTGAGCGGCAAAAGCCATGTCCACGTCTTCGTCGAGCCAGTCCTGGACGATTTCTTCCGGAGTGCGGCGGAGCACGACCGTCGCGTCGACGCAGAGTGTCACGTCGTACTCGGCGAGAGCTTCGTGGCCGAGGATCTTGTACACCCGCGAACTGCGGTGCAGATCCTGCGGAAACCGGGGCTCGACCAGAACGGTTCGCCAGCCATCGGCGGCGAGTTGATCGTCGTCCGTGAAGCAGATGAAGTCGGCCGAGCTGTCGTCGGAGGTCGGCTGCGGCAGAAGCGCATCGTATCCGCCCAGTAAGACCGTGTACACGCAGATCCTCGGCGTGGACGATTCGGGATCAACCGCAGAAGCAATGGAGGGCACCCGTCCACAATAGTGAGGGGCGAGCTGCGGGTAGGCTGATTGGCGGAAGTAGAGGTGTCATGCAAGCGCTTGTGACCGGTGCAGCCGGGTTTATCGGGAGTACGCTTTCCGAGCGTCTGGTAGCGGAGGGAGCGACCGTTGTCGGTGTCGACAACCTGTCCGACTACTACTCGACGGCGACCAAACGTGACAATCTCGCGCAGATCGACTCCGATCGCTTCTCCTTCGTCCACGCGGATCTCAACGAGATCGATCTGGAGCCGCTTGTCGCGGAGGCCGATGTCGTCTTCCACATCGCCGGCCAGCCAGGCGTACGCGGTTCGTGGGGCGAAGGCTTCTCGGAGTACGTCTCGGCGAACATCAGCGCTACTCAACGCCTGCTCGAGGCCACCAGCCGGACAGACTCCCGCCCGAAGTTCGTCTACGCCTCGTCCTCCTCGATCTACGGAGACGCGGAAGCGTATCCGACTCACGAACTCACGCTTCCGCGCCCCCGCAGCCCGTATGGGGTGACCAAGCTCGCGGGTGAGCAGCTGTGCCGCTTGTATGCGGCAACCTCGGGCCTCTCCACCGTCAGTCTCCGGTTCTTCACCGTCTACGGCCCGCGCCAACGTCCCGATATGGCATTCACCCGGTTCCTCACGGCGGCGCTCACCGGCACGCAGATCGATGTGTACGGCACCGGAGAACAGGTCCGTGACTTCACGTATGTAGACGACATCGTCGACGCCGTCAGTCGCGCTGCCACCGTCGATGTGGCTCCAGGATCGGTCTACAACGTATCCGGTGGCGGCAGCCATTCCGTCAACGAGGTCCTCGACATCATCGAAGAGCTCACCGGGCGTGAATTGAACGTGCGACGCCAGGGCAGTGCCGCGGGAGACGTGGCGCGCACCAGCGCCGAGACCACCGCTATCCGTCGGGATTTCTCGTGGACGCCGCGGACGGATCTCCGCGCAGGCCTGCAGAGCCAGCTCGAGTGGGTCCGCGGGGTGCTGGCGAGGGCCTGAGCCGCTCCGCTCAGCCGTGGGATGCGGTGATGGACGGGTCCGCGAAAATCGTGCCGGTCTGGCGGAACTCCAGCGGGACGAAGAACGTTGCCCCCTGCCACGCGACGTCGAATCGCTCGCCGCTCGCATCGGCCATCTCGAAGTTCACGAAGTACTGTCCCCCGGCGATGTGGAAGTCGGGCACGGTGTACCGGATCACGGCTTGCCCGACGGGCGTCGGTCCGTGCGGAATCTCGAGGCGTCTGGTCCCGGTTCCGAAGACGACCTGCCCCTGTGGAGTGTCGATGCTCATGCTCGAGTGCCAACGGTCGACCATGCTGGGGAAGTTCGCCCGGACCTCTACGAAGAGGTCGTCTCCGGGGCGGATATCCGTCCCGTCGACGCTGGATGAGGAGCTGACGGTCACCGCCTCGATCACGGGCATCGGAGTCACGGGCTCATCGGCCACCGCGGTGGCCTCCATCGTTTCCTTACGGCGTCCTTCCAGGATCTCCCGATGCACCCGCGTCGCGTCGGCGGCCGAGCCGATGAACGCGATCTCACCGCTGCTGAGGACGACTCCCTGATCGCAGATCTCCATGACCTGATCTGCGGAGTGGGATACCAGGACGATCGTGCGGCCCTCGCGTTGGAACTGGTGGATCTTGTCCATGCACTTGCGCTGGAAGGCTTCGTCGCCGACTGCGAGGACCTCGTCGACCAGGAGCAGGTCGGGATCGGTGTGCACCGCGACGGCGAAGGCCAACCGCACGTACATCCCGGAGGAATAGAACTTGACCTGGGTGTCGATGAACTCCGCGATTTCGGAGAACGCGACGATGCTCTCGAATCGCTCGTCCGTCTCGGTCTTGCTCAGGCCGAGCAGGGCGGCATTGAGGTAGACGTTGTCGCGGCCGGACAGATCGGGGTGGAAGCCGGCGCCGAGCTCGAGCAGAGCCGCCATACGACCTCGTCGCCTGACGTCGCCTGACGTCGGATCGATGATGCCGCCGATGATCTTCAGCAGCGTGCTCTTGCCAGACCCGTTCGGCCCCATGAGGCCGACCGTCGAACCCGCAGGAATGGTGAGTGAAACGTCCTTCAGAGATTGGAAGGCTTCGCGATGCGTTCGGCCTCGACGCCCGAGAGTGACCACCCGCTCCTTGAGCGAGTTGTCCTTTCGGATGACGAATTCTTTCGAGACGTTCTCTATGACGACGATGTCGGGACCGTCGATGGGGCCACGCTCGGTGTTCGATCTCATGTCACAGCTCCTGAGCGAAGTTGCCCTGCAGACGCGCGAAGACGCGTTGGAAAACCCAGATGAGAACCACTCCGATCAGGATCGCCACGACCATCCGGACAGCGAGCCCCTCGGGGTAGTCCGCGGGAGTCCCGTCGATCCAGAACGCTTTGTGGAATCCGAGGACCGCGAGTGTCACCGGATTGTTCGTGTACACCTGCAGAAGCCACGCGGGGAAGGAGAACTGGGTGAAGACGGAGTTGACCATCGTCCAGCCATAGACGATCGGGGACGCCCACATCGCCAGCATCAGCAACACCTGCGTCAGGTACTGCACATCGCGCAGGTACACGTTAAGCGCCGAGAGCAGGAGACCCAACGCCGTGCCGTAGACGACGACGATCATGAGCGACGGGATGAAGTAGAAGATCGACCAGGTGAACGGGGCCGCGCCGAGGATGATGCACGCCAAGACGAGCACACCGAGTTGCACGGCGAAGGTGAACAACGCGGACCCCACCGTCGCCAGCGGGAAGATCTCCCTCGGTACGTACACCTTCTTGACCAGCCCGGCATTGGCCACGATCGATGCAGTCGAACCGGACAACGTTTCCGAGAACAACCCGTAGATCGTCAGGCCGGAGAAGATGTAGATCGCGAAGTTGTCGATGCCCCTGGCGGCTCCGAGGAACTGACCCATGACGATGTAGTACACCGTCAACTGGACGATGGGATTGATGAGCGTCCAGAGGAGGCCGAGGACGCTGTCCTTGTAACGAGCTTTGATGTCGCGACGGATCAGCAGGCCGAGAAGTTGGCGGCGAGAGGCGATGGACTGGAGCGAGTACCAGAATCCGCGGAATCCACCCTGCCGGGATGCGACGGGCATCAATGGTTCGACGCGAAGTCGATCGAACCGCTCGAGAGCGCTGTCGGTCACTAATGCTCTCTTCTCCGTCAGCCAGGCGCAACAGCGGCCAACTATACCGTGACCGGTCCTGCGTTCTTCCTGTGTCCGTGACGACACCGGACACCCGAGCGCTGAAGTCGAGCCGGGCTACAATCGGCGCTGACCCGCATCGCCGCCTTCCGAGGCGCAATTGCGCGGATTTCAGCCCAGACACCCGCCCAGGAGATCTCAGTGCCCGAACATGTCCTCATCACCGGCGGCGCGGGATTCATCGGAACACGGCTCGCCGCACGGTTCGCCCGGGAGGGTCACACCGTTTCGGTGCTCGACGCACTTTCCCCGCAGGTCCACGGCGTGGGCGCCACCCCGTCGTCGCCTCTTCTGCAGCCGCTGAAGAAGACCGCGACGGTGCATCACGGCAGCGTCACCTCCACCGACGACGTGCGTCGGGCGCTGAGCGGCGTGACTCTCGTCGTCCACCTCGCGGCGGAGACCGGGACGGGACAGTCGATGTACGAGATCGACCGCTACGTCAACGCCAATGTCGGTGGCACCGCGAAGATCCTCGACCTGCTCGCCAACGAGAAGCACTCGGTGCGCCGCATCGTGGTGGCTTCGTCGCGCTCGATCTACGGGGAGGGCGCATACGAAACGGCGGATGGGCAGGTCGTCTACCCGCCGCACCGCTCCGACACGGATATGTCCGGCGGTGACTTCGACGTTCACATGCCCGGGTTCGGCCCCCTCACGATGATCCCGACCGATGAGGACGCCACGCTCCACCCCTCCTCCGTGTACGGGATCACGAAGCAGATGCAGGAGTCGCTCATCATGACGGTCTCCCCCACCATCGGGATCGAGCCCGTGTCCTTGCGCTACCAGAACGTCTATGGTCCGGGACAATCCCTCAAGAACCCGTACACCGGGATCCTGTCGATCTTCTCCACCCTCATCCGTCAGGGGAAGGAGATCAACATCTTCGAGGACGGTCTCGAGAGCCGCGACTTCGTGTACATCGACGACGTGGTGGAAGCCACGTACATCGCCGCGACGCATGCCCGCGCCGCCGGTGGCGTGTTCAACGTCGGGTCGGGCGTCGCCACCACGGTGAATGAAGTGGTCCGCGAGCTGTGCACCGCGTTCGGCACCGACGTGCCGACGCGGGTCACGGGCAACTACCGCCTCGGCGACATCCGGCACAACGTCGCGGACACGCGTCGCCTGCGGGACATCCTCGGTTACACACCGCAGGTCGCGTTCGCAGACGGCGTCGGCCGTTTTGTCGAGTGGGTCCAGTCCGAACCTCTCGAGAGCGACAGCTACGAGCGGTCGCTCGACGAGATGGCGACTCGGAACCTTCTCAAATGACGGGGTTCTTTCGCGCTTCGCCCTACCCGTACCGCAACAACAGCCTGAACCTGTTCAGGCTCGTCCTCGCGGGGCTCGTTCTGCTGACGCACGCGTTCTTCTTCGCAGGACGCCCGGAAAACCCCGGGTTCAACGGCGAGAACATCGGTGGATGGGCGGTTGCGGGATTCTTCGTCCTCAGCGGGTTCCTCATCACCCGGAGTCGATTCCGGACGTCGGCGGGCGCATTCCTCGTGCACCGGATCGCGCGCATCTTCCCGGCCTTCCTCATCTGCGTCACCGTCACGGCGTTCGTCTTCGCTCCGCTGGCTCTTCTTCTGCAGCAGGGAGATCTGTCGGGATTCTTCACGACCCCGGTGACCCCGTTCCAGTACGTGTGGGGCAACGCGACCCTGTACGTGCACGAATCTTCGGTCGGCGTGACACTCGCCAACGTGCCCTACCCGAATGCCTGGAACGGTTCGATCTGGACGCTCTTCTTCGAGTTCGTCTGCTACGCCGTCACCTGGGTCCTCGGCGCGTTCGCGATCTATCGGAGGTCGATGCTGCTCGTCGGCGCGGTGTGGGCGGGGAGCGTTGCGCTGCGCGCGTTGACGGGTACGGGAACAAACGCCGGTCTGGACGGGGATTTCCTGCAGCTCAGCCGGCTCTTCCCCTTCTTCGCCGGTGGCGCACTCATCTACCTCGTTGTCGTCCGGTGGGGAGTGATCAAGGCCGTCGGCGCCGCCTGCCTGCCCATTGCGGGAGCGTTGATGGCTTTCGTCCCCGTGATCGGCGGACAGCTCGCGGCACCCTTCCTCGCGTATGGATTGCTCTTCCTCTCGACCGTGATTCCGCAACCGCGCTGGGTCGCCCGCAACGACGTCTCCTACGGGTTCTATATCTACGCCTGGCCCATCCAGCAGCTCACGGTGGTCGCGGGCGGGCTCGCGTGGGGCTTCGTCGGCTACGTCGCCGTGACGATCGTGCTGACATTCGTCGTGGCTTGGGCGAGTTGGGTACTCATCGAGCGGCCCATCATGACTCGCGCGCGCAGGGAGAGCACCGCACCCGTCGACTCCCCCGGTATCCGTACCTGACCCTCGGCGTGGCTCGCCGCGGTAGCGGCTCCGCGCGCCGGGGCACCCATCGGCGACGTGGCAGGATAGGTCGTTGTGAAAGGTATTATTCTCGCCGGTGGCTCCGGAACCCGCCTGCACCCGATCACGTTGGGTGTCTCCAAGCAGCTGATCCCGGTGTACGACAAGCCGATGGTCTACTACCCGCTGTCGACGTTGATGTTGGCCGGGGTTCGAGACATCCTCATCATCACCACACCCCACGATGCGCCGTTCTTCGAACGACTTCTCGGGGATGGGTCGCAGTTCGGGGTCCAGCTCACCTTCGCGGTCCAGCCATCGCCGGACGGACTCGCACAGGCGTTCACCATCGGGGCTGATTTCATCGGTTCCGACAAGGTCGCTCTGGTCCTCGGGGACAACCTGTTGTACGGCCCGGGTCTCGGCACGCAGCTCAAGCGCTACGCCGACGTCGACGGAGGCGCGATCTTCGCTTATTGGGTCGCCGAGCCGGCAGCGTACGGAGTGGTCGAATTCGACGACGGCGGACTCGCCGTGTCCCTCGAAGAGAAGCCAACCCAGCCGAAGAGCAACTACGCCGTGCCGGGCTTGTACTTCTACGACAACGACGTCGTCGAGATCGCCCGGGGCCTGGCGCCGTCTCCGCGCGGCGAGTACGAGATCACGGACGTGAACCGTGCCTACTTGGAGGCCGGGAAGCTGAAGGTCGAGGTGTTGCCCCGCGGGACGGCGTGGCTGGACACCGGGACGTTCGACCAGATGACCGATGCTGCAGAATACGTCCGCACCATGGAACGACGCACCGGACTTCGGATCGGTGTTCCGGAAGAGGTCGCCTGGCGTCAGGGCTTTCTCTCCGACAGCGATCTGCGTGACCACGCGGCCCGGCTCGCGAAGTCCGGGTACGGGAAGTACCTGCTCGAGATCCTCGAGAGGGGGCGCTGATGTCGAAACTGCTCGTCACCGGCGGCGCCGGCTTCATCGGTTCGAACTTCGTCCACCACATCGTCGATCACACCGACCATCACGTCACCGTGCTGGACAAGCTCACGTATGCGGGCAACCGCGCCTCGTTGGCGGGGCTACCCGATGACCGCGTGGAGTTCGTCCGCGGGGACATCACCGACGCCCCACTCGTCGATGAGCTGTTCGCGCGAGCGGATGCGGTCGTTCATTACGCCGCCGAGTCGCACAATGACAACAGTCTGAACGACCCTCGCCCGTTCCTGGACACGAACATCATCGGCACCTACACGTTGTTGGAAGCGGCACGCAAGTACGATCGGCGGCTTCACCACATCTCGACCGATGAGGTCTACGGTGACCTCGAATTGGACGATCCGGCGCGGTTCACCGAGTCCACGCCGTATAACCCGTCCTCCCCCTACAGCTCCACCAAGGCGGGCAGTGATCTCCTCGTTCGCGCCTGGGTGCGCTCGTTCGGGGTGCGGGCGACGATCTCGAACTGCTCGAACAACTACGGTCCGTACCAACACGTCGAGAAGTTCATCCCGCGGCAGATCACGAACGTCCTTCGTGGCGTGCGCCCCAAACTCTATGGCTCAGGCGAGAACGTCCGAGATTGGATCCACGCGGACGACCACTCCTCCGCCGTCCTGACCATTCTCGAAAAGGGGCGGATCGGTGAGACGTATCTCATCGGTGCGGACGGCGAAAAAGACAACAAGACGGTCGTCGAACTGATCCTCTCCCTCATGGGACAAGACCGCGACGCCTACGACCACGTGACAGACCGTGCGGGGCACGATCTGCGCTACGCGATCGACTCGAGCAAGCTCCGCGACGAGCTCGGCTGGGTGCCGCAGTTCCAGGACTTCACTTCGGGCCTCGCCGCCACCATCGACTGGTACCGGGCCAACGAACCCTGGTGGGCGCCGGCCAAGGACGGCGTCGAAGCGTTCTACGCGACGAAGGGACAGTAGAAGTGACGATCGAGTTCGGCAAGTCTCTCACTGCGCACGAAACCACCATTCCCGGCCTCACCGTGTGGGATCTGCCCGTCCACGGCGACTCCCGCGGGTGGTTCAAAGAGAACTGGCAGCGGGAGAAGATGATCGCGGCCGGATTGCCCGACCTCGGACCGGTGCAGAACAACATCTCGTTCAACGATGCCGTCGGAACGACCCGTGGCATCCACGCGGAGCCTTGGGACAAGTTCATCTCCCTCGCCACCGGAAGGATCTTCGGTGCGTGGGTCGACCTGCGGGAGGGACCGACCTTCGGCGCGGTCTTCACGGCCGAGCTCGATCCTTCCAAGGCGATCTTCGTGCCCCGAGGTGTCGGAAATTCGTATCAGACCCTCGAGCCGAACACCGCTTACACCTATCTCGTCAACGACCACTGGTCGCCGGAGGCGAGCTACACCTTTTTGAACCTGGGCGACGCGGCGAGCGCCATCGCGTGGCCGATCCCTCTCGATCGAGCCGAACTGTCGGACAAAGACCGGGCCCACCCCCAGCTCGCCGAGGTGATTCCGTTCGCTCGGTGATCTCTGACGAGCCGCTCAGAGCGGACGGCTCGCCATCAGGTCGGCGATCTCGTCGGCTACGCCCCACACGGACGGTGAGTCGTACGGGCGGTCGGGGAACGCCCCGTACTCGAGGGTGATCGGCAGTTCATTCTCCGCGATGAAACCCTCGACGCGACTCGCCAAGCTCACCGGCACTCCGGAGCTGCAATTGATGACGCCGACGACCCCCTCCGCGAGCGCCACCGTCGCGATCTGCGCGGCGAGATCGTCGACGTGGATGAAGTCGTACTCGTTCTTGCCCGTCGTGAACGGCATCGACGGTTTGCCCGCTTCAACGGCTTCGAGCAGGCGAGTGAAGATGGAGTTGTTGCTGCGGTCGTCGCCGTAGATGTAGTAGCACCGCAGCCAGGTGAATTCGACCTTGGGCGCGACATGGAGGAGCAGCGAGCGCCGCAGGGCGTCTTTCGCGACGCCGTAGAGGGAACGCGGATTCGTGGGCGTCTCCGCGGTGATGCCCCCCTCGTAGTAACCGATCTCGTGCATGGTGCCCAGCACGGCCACCCGCGGTACCCCGGCCTCCGCGACTGCGCTGACGAGGTTGAAGTGCGCGGAGAGATGACGCATGTGCGAGGGGGCGTTGTGCGAGAACCCGTCCTCCCACGCGAGATGAATGAAAGCCGCCGTTCGCGTGTCCACGATCGCCGCGACGTCGAACCCCGGTGACAGGATATCTGCTTCGACGACTCGCGCTCGTGCGTCTACGCCCTCCGCCCGCCCCGGACGAACGACGGCGACGACGTCGCGACCCGCGTCCAGGAGAGCGGATACGACGTGACGGCCGATGTATCCCCGGGCCCCGGTGACGACGACCGATCCTTGCTCACTCATGACGATCTCCTGATGCCTGCGTTGACGCTGTCGTGGAGCAGAGAGCGCGGCGGGGGAACCCGTCGCTCACAGTGCCTCTATGTCTTGGGCCGCCTGCGCAGGGTCCACGACGGGAACCCTCCGGCCACGGGGTCGCGCAATATGACGCACCGTTCGGAAGGCGCCTCGGGCCGGACCGTAGACACGGTAGAGCGAAGGGATCCATGCCGGGCGATGCAGCCTCAAGTAGGCCTTTATGAAACCGAGGAGTCCACCCTCCAAGAACGACCCCGCCCTGTCCAGCAAGGCGACCTGCTCCGTGGTGTATCCCGGTAGCGTGCGCGTCACCCGGTCGAGCTTGTACTCGAGGGAGGTATGGCTGATGGCGGCGTATCGCGCGGTCGCCGTCGTTCGGGTGTGGAAACCCAGCTCGCCTGCGGCGTAGGTAGGAAGCCGTTCCAGGACGTGGGAAAGATCACCGTCGGCGTTGGAAGCCGGCGCGGGGAAGTCGCGGTAGCGCCAATCCTCTTGAGTGATCAAGCGCAGCGCCGCGGGGCGGAATGCGAACATTCCTCCGAACGGGGCGAGCGGTGAGGGATCGTCGAACGGCACCTTGATTCCGAGCTTCCGGCTCATCTCAGCCGCGGGACCCCAGTTCGTGAACCACGCCCGCCCGAGCGTGGGGAAACCGGTGTGAATAGTCGGCGGGAAAACGACGCCGAGACCCGGTTCCCGCTGGAACAGGCCGATGAGGTTGGCGGCGAACCCCGGGGTGTTCAGCAAGTTCATCATCTGGTGACGCCGGAAGAACTCGCCCTTGTTGTAGCCGTCCTGCACGGTCTTCTTGGTGTGCAGTTTGAAGACGACGTCGTACTCGTCGGAGGTGATGACGTCGCGACAACCGACGAAGAACGCGCCCATGTCGCGGCCCCGGTTCGACGGCGTCACGCGGATCTCGGTCTTCCCGTGGGACGGACCGCGGACTTCCGCGACGATCGCTTCGATCTCGGCTGCGCGTTCGTCGTCGGTGGTCGTGATGTAGAGGTCGACCTCGCCGGGGATATGGGAGACGTACTGGAGCATTTCGCG
Organism: Microbacterium shimangi; assembly: GCF_043556445.1. Lineage (NCBI taxonomy): Bacteria > Bacillati > Actinomycetota > Actinomycetes > Micrococcales > Microbacteriaceae > Microbacterium > Microbacterium shimangi. Next base: position 45,677 of record NZ_JBIGII010000004.1, on the reverse strand, counting down.
AGTGAGCTCGGTGTAGAAGACGTGAAGTGCCACCGCGATCCGCAGCGGCTTGGCCGAGTCGTATCCCACCTCGACATCGGGGAGGATCTCCAGCATCGCCGCGTTGACGTTCAATACCTTCGGCTGCGAACTCTTGCTGAGATTCTGCCAGATCATCTCCACCGGATACCCGGCTCGTTCGGCCGCCTCGACGTAGCGTCGGGGAACGACCGCGTGAAGATCCATGAAGAGCGGGTCGTGGAAGAACGGGCGACGCTTCAGGATCGGCGCGCCCGCATCGATGAGTGCCTCGCCGTCGAACAGCGACGGATTCTCCGTCGAGAAGTCGCTCTCTGGGTACGCGACGGCGAACCCGAATCCCCGCGTGGCGAAGTGATGAGTGAAGACCGCTTCGTGAGAGAGGATCGAGTCGTTGTACGACCGGATGGCGGGCATCTCGGCCCAGTAGTTCCGCCAACTGTCACTCTCGAACATCCGACGGCGCACGGCGATCCAGTGCGACTGGATGTGCCGATGCAGAACGCCCTCGCCCGTGAACGGGTTGGGGACAACACGGCCGTGATCCGTCAAGCCCCAGAAATCCACCTGCTCCGCGTCCATGCGCTCGAAGAGCTCGTCGAACGGGTGGATGGGACCGAACCAGGTGTAGTTGGACAGGACGAGCTCGTCGTACTCGGCGAGCTTCTCCTCACCGAAGTGGGCGAGCGCCGCCTTGTATCCTTCGACATCGAATCCGACGTTCTCGCGCTCCCACACGGTGTCGGCGACCGCTTCGAGACGCGAGCGCCCGTCCGGTGTGACACGCCCGTTCACGACGACGAAGATGTGTTCCGCGAAGGACCGAAGTCGTTCGAGCTTGTAGATGACGTAATCGTCTACCGCGCCTCGCGCATCCCACAGCAGGTAGAACAGAACGCGCTTGCCGCCTGCGGGAAAGGTAGTCGGGACCGCAACTTCGCTCACTCGTCCATGCTTTCTCGTCGTGGCTGCCCGCCTTCGCGGCGTGGATCAACACGCGAGAGCGGCAAGGCGGCGGAGATGCGCTCGTAGCGCCCTTCAGATCCTAACGGTCGGCCGTATCGGAGCGAATCGCGTGCGCCCGGTGGCATCAGGGCAGGGTGCCGCCTTGGAACCGCTGAGAGCAGGCCCCCGCGCTCGTGCAGGTCTGATCGGCGATCGGATAGCCGTAACGACCATGCTCGTAATTGGCGGCCGCCCACGCACGCAGTATCGCGCCTTGCGTCGCATGGGCCCCGGTCGTCGGCGTCCAGTGGACGAGTCCGCCCTGGAAGTCTTGGTAACAGCCGCCGGCGTCAAGTCCGCACTTGAGTGACGATGTCGGGTAGCCCAGCGACGACTTCTCGCTCTTCATCGACTGCCAATACGTCAGAATCGCGCCCGAGCTGGCACGAGCTCCGGTGCCGGGCGACCAGTGGATCTGACCATTCTGAAAGTCCTGATAGCACCCGCCGTCCTTGAGCCCGCATCGCTGATCGCTCGTCGGATAACCGAGTGTCGACTTCTCGCTTCCCAGCGAACGCCAGAGCACGAGCGTCGCGCCGCTCGTGACTTTCGCCCCCGTCGTCGGTGAGAAGTGGATCTGACCATTCTGGAATTCCTGGTAGCAACCGCCATTGGCGAGCACGCACTGCGTCGAGGAGGTGGGGTATCCCAACGGACCCCCCTCACCTCCGGAGGCCACCCACCGGTCGAGGATGGGACCGTAGATGGACTGCGCACTGATTCCCGACAGCCAGTAGATGCGGCCGCCCTGGAAGTCCTGCCGGCATCCGCCCTGGGTCAGCCCGCACCGGTCGTCGGTGGTCGGGTAACCGAGGGCGCCGTGCTCGTAGTTCGCGCGCGCCCACGCACCGAGAGTCTCCCCCACGGTCGCGTGAATGCCCGTGGAGGGGGTGGAGTGGACCAAACCGCCCTGGTAATTCTGGTAGCAGCCTTGTTCCTTCAGCCCGCACTTCTGGTCGCTGGTCGGGTAACGCAGAACCGACCTCTCGCTTCCTCGGGATTGCCAGTAGGCAAGGAACGGAGCACGTGTCGCGTGAGCGCCGCTCGCTGCGGAGTAGTGGATCTGTCCACCCTGGAACTCCTGATAGCACCCGCCGTCGGCGAGCACGCACTGTTCCGCGGAGAGGGGATAGCCGAGCACACCCTGCTCACTCGAGAGCGACTTCCATTCATCGAGGATCGCGCCGATGGTCGGCTGCGCACCGGTGGCGGACGTCCAGTGCATCTGCCCGTCCTGGAACTCCTGGTAGCACCCGCCGCCGACGAGGACGCAGAGTTCATCCGAACGGGGGTAACCGAGCGAACTGTTCTCGCTGCCCGCGTTACGCCACGTGTTGCCTATCGCGCCGCTCGTCTTGTACGCACCCGTAGCGGGCGTCCAATGGATCTGCCCGTTCTGGAAGTCCCGGTAGCAGCCACCCTCGGCGAGCCCGCAGGTCACGTTCCCTGTGGCCGCTCCCAGCGATCCGCCCGCTCCGCCGTACCGCTGGTAGGCCGATTCGATCGCCGCCGTTCCGCTGGGGCCGCTCGTCGTGCCGAACCAGTCGGAGAAGAGTCGCCAGAAGTTGCGGTTCCCGTAGGAGGCGCAACTGTCACCGGTGCCGTACATGTTGTTGAGCGCCGACGCGTTCGGAACGTAGGGAGTGTAGATGTACAGCCCCGCCGTCGCCTGGTTCTGGATGAAGACCCGCTGAGTGCCGCAGCTCGTGTTGTAGGGGTGCAACAGGATGTTGTTCCACCTGTCCGCCTGATAGGCGAACGAGGTGGGGTTCAACCGGTAGATCTCGTACTGTCGGGCGGCGTAGTACACCTGAAAGAAGTAGCCTGCGGTCGCCTGGTTGCATCCCGCCGTATCGGGGCAGCCCTGCCCCATGGCCTTCGCGTACTTCGTCGCCGTCGGTGCCGAGTCGGTCAACAGGCCCTGCTCCTTCTGAAGCAGGACGAGAAGGACCTTCTGGCTGACTCCGCACGAGCGCGCGACACGGTCGAGGATCGTCGAAGCGCTCTCGTTCGTGCGGCCGCTGTATCCGTCGCAATATCGATCGGCGGAGCGGTTCTCGGTGTTCTGCCGATAGTCCTTCAGACAGGTGAACCCGGCACGGCAGGTGCGTAGTTGACTTTCCATGAAAGCCTGCACCTCGCCCGAACTCATCGAATTCGAGTTGTAGAACGTGGCGTCGTCGATGATGTTGCCGGGGCGCCAGTCCGCGGCGGTCACGGCCTCGGCAGACGGGGTCGGCGCTACCGTGGCCGGGAGCGCGACGAGAATCGCGACAGCGGTGGCACAGATCGCGAGAAAAGCCACCCAGGGGCGGGCGCTGCGCTGACGGGTCATCGAGTCGACTCGACGGACGAGATCGCTGACTGGGCGCGCGTGGATGCGGACTCGTAATGCACGCGGAAACGCCATTCCTCCGCGCTGGCCTGCGGCGTCAGCGACATGATGCCGCAGTACGTCACACCGTTGCCGGCCGTCGAAGTGGCCGAAGCCGAGGTTTCCTCGCCGATGAGCTCAAGACGACAGCTTCCACCGTCTTCACTGACACCCGGCACCATCGCCGTGACCTCCAGGCGTCCTTCGATGTCCTCAGCCGTGACCACCAGGACGTCACCGTTGTACGGCGGGTCGGCCGTCGCGGTCGCGGTCGGGGTCGGGGTCGGGGTCGGGGTCGGGGTCGGCTCGGGCTCGGGCTCCGCGCTCACGGGGGTGGGTGACGGAGCTGTCGCCGTGCGGGAGGCCGTCGGGGTGGGAGACGGCTCGGCGGCTCCTCCGACCGTCGTCGCGCACGCAGGCAGCGCCAGCACGCCGACCGCCGCGATCGCCGCAAACCAGAAGCGCAGGGTGGTCGAGCCGAGGCGGGGGGCAGGGCGTGCATTCGAGCGGATCACGCAGTCATTGTCGATGCTGCCCTCCTCGGCAACCGTCTCCCACGCCGGTCGGTCACACGGATGTTACCGACCCGACACTCGATGACGAGAGGCGGGACGGCCGATTCGATCACCGCCGGTTCAGCTCCGTCGGAGACGGGCTCGCACGCGCCGCAGCCGCGACATGACCGGCTGGTGAGCGTCGATCTCCCGCCGCAGATCACCGCGCAACGTCTGAAGATTCTCCTCCATACGACGGAGCTGGCCGTCGAGCTGTTCCGACAGCCGCTGCTCCATTCCGGCCAGGTACAGCGGGAGCCCCGTACCCTCTCGGGCCATCCACTCCTGCAGCGCACGGTCGCGCACGACCTGATCGTCGCGTCGGTGCTCTGAAACGAGCCCGAACATGCTGTTCGCGTCGTCCCCGCGCGCGTCGGGGCGCTGCGTCCAGTAGGCCAGCACGCGGTCGCCGATGTAGCCGATCGGATGCTTCTCGAGCACCCGCAGATAGAACTCCCAGTCCTCGACGGCGTCGAGGGTCTCGTCGTACCACCCGACGTCGTCGTGCAGCGCTCGGCGATACAGCATCGAGATCGGCACCGCCCGGTTGATCTGCACCATCTCGGTCAGCGAGATGCGCTGCATATCGGCCCAGAACCGCGCGCGTGAGCCTTCGACCCACTCGCCGTCACGTTCGACCTCGTAGACGATCTCGGTCGCTGTTCCGACTGCCGCGTCGGCGGGGTTGTCGTCGAGCCACGCCACGGTCGCCTCGAGAAAGTCTGGGTGCCACCGGTCGTCGTCGTCGTGCAGCACGACGAATTCGGCCTCGGTGGCCCGCATGCCCGTGTTCGCGGCGATGCAGCGGCCTCCGCGGCCCGGCGCGATGTGGATGACCCTGGTGCGCTCCGCGACGGCTGATCCCGCCACCACGTCGTCGACGACCGCGGCATCGCCCCCGTCGTTGACGACGATGACCTCCGCCTCGTCGAAACGTTGTGCGGCCACGTCGGCGAGCGCACGCGCCAGAAACGCGGGCCGTTCACGGGTACGGACGACGACACCGACGCGGACTGACATGCCCCTGAGCATACGAGGGCCCTACAGGTCGGCGTGCAGCGCCCACACCCGCTCGGCGGCCTCGCGCCACGAGAACGCCTGGGCACGATCGGTGGAGAGCACCCGAAGGCGGTCGGATGCTGCGCCCGAAGCCTCTGCGAGCGCGTCGCCCATCGACTCCGGCGCCGGCAGCAGACCCGCGTCCACGAGCACCTCACGATGCACAGCGGAGTCTGCAGCCACGATCGGCACCCCGAGCGCAAGAGCCTCGACGACGCGCCACGGCCAATCCATTCGAGCCGAGGGGGCGACGAACACGGTCGCCGCGCTCAGCACCGCGGCGCGATCCCACGTATCGAGCGAGCCCCGCACGTGCACCCGGCCCTCCGAGAGACCCGACGATGCGGCGATGTCGGCAACCGACGGCTCTTCCCCGGGTGGGCAGTCGAGCACGACGACATCGCCGTCGGCCCCCGAGTCCACCACGGCACGGAAGGCGTGCGCGAGGCCGTCCGACGCCGCGCGCCCGCCGGCCACGGCGATGAACGCTGACGGCAGGTCGAGCGCCCGCAGCCGACCGACGTGGTCGTTGGGCACCCGGAATCCCGACGCGGCGGCACCGGCGATCACGCGCACCCGGCGTCCGAACCGGCCGATCTCGCCCAGTCGCGATGCCATCGCGTGCGTCGGCACGACGACGGCGTCGGCGTGCTTCTCCGCGCGCTTGAGCATCGCCCTGGTCCAGATGACCTCCGAGCGCGAGAGGGTGTCCGGCGCCTCCCATGCACGCAGATCCCAGAGCGTCGCGACCACCTGATGCGTCTCGTTCACCCGGTCGTGACGAACGAGAGGAGCGAGCAGGGTCGGCGAGTGGATCATGCCCTTCCCGACGCCCGGCACGATGCCCAACTGCCACGACGCGGCGAGCTCCCGCCTCGCGAGACCCAATCGGTGCACGTCGGCGAGCTCGACAGCATCCGTCTCGGGGATCCCCGGTGAGGGGACCAGACCGTCAACGACGCATCCTGCGGGCGAGGTGGCGGCGAGGGCGACGGCGAGCTCACGGGAGGCCTCTGCCAGCGCGGGTGACGTGGGTGCGACGAGCTGGTCGAGTACGAGCCGCAGCGCCACGGTCACGGGGTGGGCTCCGGCGTGGGCGGGTGGAGGGAGTCGCGGACGAGTTCCTGCACGTACGAGACGTCGGGCTCTTCTTGGTCGATCGAGTTCGCCTCAGGGGTGAGCTCGATCGTCTTCACTTCCTGCTCCTTGGCCTTCAGTGCGAGGTCGGCGAGCGTGGGGAGAAGGCCCTGCGGCAGATCGGTCTCCATCAAGTTGGTGCTGGCCGCCGCGACGCTCTGGAAACGCGTCAGCACGGTCTCGGGGGTGAACTGCGCGATCATCGCCTCCTGCAGCTCGCGCTGGCGGCGCATCCGGTCGAAGTCGTCGGTGGTGTACCGCGATCGGGCGTACCACTGGGCGGTGTCGCCGTCCATGCGCTGGGGTCCGGCTTCGATCCAACCGATGGCCCAGTCCTCGGCCGGCTGGCCGCCGTACTCCGGTCCGCCGCCCTTGGGCAAGCGCTGCTGCACGGTGATCTCGACACCGCCGAGCGCGTCGATCATTTCGGCGAACCCGTGCATGTCGATGAAGACGTAATACGGGATCGAGATCCCGAGAAGCCCCTCGGCAGCGTCCTTCGTCGCCTCGATACCCGGCTCCGACCCCTCGTCGACGGCGTTCGGGTAGAGCGCGTTGCCGTCGCGGCACACCTCGACCTCGGTGCGGAGCTGGTTGATGCCGCTCCCCCACCCGCAGTCCGGATCGGACTTGCCCGTGTGCACGTCGGGATAGAGCGTTTTCATGGGCCCCTCCGCGAAAGGGAAGTGCCCGAGGTCACGAGGGATGCCCGTGATCGTCGTCGCACCGGTCTCGGCGTTGACCGAGACCACCGAGATGCTGTCGAACCGCATCGAATCACGCCCCTCGCCGCTGTCGGCACCCAGGAGCAGGATGTTGTAGTACCCGTCGGAGGGAGGAACGACGGGCGCTGACGAACCGAAGATGTCACCGAGCGCTTCGCGCGTCGAGCCGGTGACCTGGGCCCCGTACGCTGCCGCGCCCGACGAGACGGCGACGAGGACGATGGCGAGCGCCGGGATGCCGATCCGCGACAGCGGCTTGGCCCGCACGAGTCGGACCAGCCGCAGGGTGTCGATGGTGAGGACGATCCACAAGACCGCGTAGCCGATGAACAGACCCTGCACGAGGAGCAACGGGAGGGGGCGCAGCAGCGACAGCGGCGCGGGAACCCACGCTCCCGAGGCGATGTTGAAAGCCACAGACGGCGCGAGCAGCGCGCACACTCCGCCGAACACGAGCAGCACCCACAAGAAGATGGTGGCGCCGAGCCCGAAGCGGCCGAGCTTGCGACTGCCCGCGAGAACCTGTGCCGAGCCCGGCACCAGGAAATTGAGACCGACGAGCCACCAGCCGCGCTTGGTCATCGTGCCCGCCGACGTGACATCGGGGTTGCGGATCGGACGCGCCTCGATGACGCTTCTGCGCACGGGGCGTTGCAGCGAGGGGCTCGCGACACTCACAGCGACTCCTTCAACCGGCGGTTCTTCTCCTCCACCTGCGCCTCGAGATCGCGCGCGAACGCCTCGACCCGATCGGCGATGGCGGGGTCGCTGGCACCGAGGATGCGGGCGGCGAGGAGTCCGGCGTTGCGCGCTCCGTTGATCGACACGGTCGCGACGGGGATGCCCGCGGGCATCTGCACGATGCTGAGCAGCGAATCAAGGCCGTCAAGGGTCGCGAGCTGGACCGGCACCCCGACGACGGGAAGGGCGGTGAGCGAGGCGAGCATGCCCGGCAGGTGGGCGGCCCCGCCGGCACCGGCGATGATCACGCGGAGGCCGCGGCCCCGTGCATCGCGACCGTAGCTGAGCAGCTTGTCGGGGGTGCGGTGGGCCGAGACGACCTCGACCTCGTGCGGGATCTGGAAGTCGGTGAGGGCTTGCGAAGCATCCGCCATCACCCTCCAGTCGGAATCGGAGCCCATGACGACGCCGACCACGGGCGCGTCGGAAGAGTGCAGCGGTCGGGTCACGCCCACCAGGCTAGGACGCATGTCTGGAAGATCCCCGCAACGGCGCGGTGATGAGGGGGTTCCGGATGCGTGCCTAGACTCCTCGGCGATGGACAGCCGCCTCTCCCCGCTCGTCTCCGCGTTCGTCGACATCGACGGCAGACGGATCGAAGTCTTCGACGTGGGAACCTCGGCGGTCGGCGACCCCGTCGTGGTCATCCTCACGGGCGCCGGCGACACCGCCCGATCGTGGCTGCCGGTGCAGACGACGCTGGCGCACGAGCTGCGCGTGGTGTCGTACGAACGCTCCGGGATCGGTGCCAGCGACCCCGGGTCGCCACGCACCGTCGCCGGCATGGTCGCCGAACTGCGCGGTGTGATCGATGCCCTGGCTTCCGGCCGCCGGGTGCTGCTGGTGGGACACTCGTTCGGCGCCCTCGTCGCCCGGGTCTACGCGGCGCGGCACCCCGACCGCGTCGCGGGCCTCGTGATGATCGACGCGACGCCCGACCTCCTCGGCGCCGATCGCCTGCGCCGGAGGGGCTACCGCCTCTACGTCGAGAGCATCGCGGCCGCGCGGCGCCTGCTGCCGTCGCGGATCTTCGCCTGGCTGGTGCGGAAGAATGCGCTCCCCTACTACCCGGGCCGCGGTCCGTTCCTCTCGACCCTCACCCCCGAAGCCCGCGCCGAGTGGGATCGCGCGGTGTCCGCCGTGTTCGTCGGTGACGCGGTCGACGAGATGCGCGCCGTCCTGCCGGGAACCGCTGAGGCGTCTGTCGAGCTCCGCAGCGCGCCGCCGGGCGGTCTCCCGGTGGCACTTCTGACCAGCGGCACCTACGGCCGCGGGTGGATCACGATGCACGACGCGATCGCGCGCCGCTACCCGAACGCCGTTCATCGGCTTTCGGGCGATCGGTTCCACAACGTGCACATGCGGCACGTCGCGCTGACCGTCGAGACGGTGCGCACCGTACTCGATGCGAGCCGCCAGCCCACCGACGGGCCGCCTCGACCTCTGACTGAGCGAGACTGAGGTCTTATCCCCGAGGAGACCCCGATGACCCTGCCTGATGCCCTGCTCGACCTGCTGCGCAAGCCCAGCCCCTGCTTCCTGTCGACGATCATGCCCGACGGCTCTCCGCAGGTGACCGAGACGTGGGTCGACACCGACGGCGAGCACGTGCTCATCAACACCGTCGTCGGCTACGTCAAGGTGCGCAACGTCGAGCGCGATCCGCGCGTAGCGGTGGCGATCCAAGACCCGGCGAACCCGTTCCGGTACATCCAGGTGCGCGGTCGCGTCATCGCGATGACGACCGAGGGGGCCGCCGAGAACATCGATGCGCTCTCGCAGAAGTACACCGGACGGCCGTACCCCTGGTACGGCGGGCGCGATCAGCAGCGCATCGTTCTGACGATCGCCGCCGAAAGCATCAGCGGTCAGGGCTGAGTCGTCGGCGCCGGAGCGGCCGATCCCATCACATCGCGCCACCCGGTGATGCGCTGCTGCGCGAACGTCGTGCTCAGCTCGTCCCGGTGCTCGGCGTGCTCTGCCCAGAAGCGCATCGCCGTGTAGATGAGCCAGGCGTGGGCCTCGTATCCGTCGAGCGAGTATTCGTGCTCGACGCGGCCGTCGGCATCTGCGGCATGCCCGAGAACAATCCCGGGTGAGAAGTCGCCCGTCTGGGAGTCGACCGCCGATACCGTCGCGCGCACTTCGGTGATGCTCTCCCAGGGCCACACGTCGACGTCGTCGATGTAATAGCGGACGACCCCGTGCCGCCCGATCGAGATGCCGATGGGTCGGCGCGCGAATGACGCGTGACGCCATCGGAGCAGCACGCCGATGCCCCCGGCGAGGGCGACGATGAGCGCCCCGAGCAGCAGCGGCGCGACCACGATGAGAGCCCAGGTGCTGCCATCCCCGACGGCCAACGCCCCGGCCCAGACGAGCGCGGTCGATGCGGCGAACCCCGTTCCCGCGAAGCACGCGACCATCCACAGCCCCGGGCCGGTCTCACGGAAGAAGTGGATCCAAGAGTCGGGCGGACGTACACGCGCCTGAGAGAGCGTCACGGCGTTGATGAATCGGGGCAGCCCCCTCTCGGCGCCCGCGTGCTGGTAACCCACGCCGACCCCGAGGCCGACCGCGGCGAACAGAGCCGTGAAGACGATGGCTCCGCCGATGTCTTCACGCAGGAGCGCGGCGAAAGCCCCACCGGCGAACGCCAGCGCGACGACGATCCACGCGACCGCCACCCCACGGCGGATCGGTTTCGCCGCCGACATGCGCCATCTCTCCGGCAGCGGGTAGGGCGACGTCGACTCGGGCACCTCCCGATGCAACCACACCGTGCGGGCGGTCGCCCTCAGTCGGCGAAGACGGATGCGGCGGCGCGGGCCTCGTAGACGACGTCGTCGAGATCATTCCCAGCGACGTTGACGTGCCCCACCTTGCGGCCCGGCCGCGGGGCCTTGCCGTAGGTGTGGATCTTCGCGGCCGGGTGCGCCGTCATGGCCGCCTCGAAACGCCCGTCGAGCGAGCCGTCGGAAGGCCCACCGAGGATGTTGATCATCGCGGTCCACGGCCGGGTCGCGGCGGTGTCGCCGAGCGGCAGGTCGAGCACCGCGCGCAGGTGCTGCTCGAACTGGCTGGTGACCGCGCCGTCCTGCGTCCAGTGCCCGCTGTTGTGCGGTCGCATGGCGAGTTCGTTGACGAGGATCCGACCGTCGACGGTCTCGAACAGCTCGACCGCCAGCATCCCGGTCACACCGATGCCCTCGGCGATGGCGACCCCCAGCTCTTCCGCGGCGGCGGCGAGCGCGGCGCTCGCGCGGGGAGCGGGAGCGAGCACCTCGGCGCACACGCCGTTGCGCTGCACGGTCTCGACCACGGGGTAGGTCCGCAGCATGCCCGAGGGGGTCCGGGCGACCTGCTGCGCGAGCTCGCGTGAGAAGTCGACGAGTTCTTCGACGAGCAGCATCCCGCCCCGGGCGTCTTCGGCGAGCGCGGCGAACCAGTCAGCGGCCTCGGTGCCGGCCGAGACCACGCGCACGCCTTTACCGTCGTAACCGCCGCGCGGGGTTTTCACGACCGCTCGCCCGCCGTGGTCGTCGATGAACGCCTGCAGCTGGTCGGTGTCGGCGACCGCCGCCCACTCCGGCTGGGGTGCCCCGAGCTCGGCCATCCGCGCTCGGAGCACGAGCTTGTCCTGCGCGACGGCGAGGGCATCGGGCCCCGGATGCACCGCGATGCCGGCGGCGACGAGCGCCGTCAGTACGTGGTGCGGAACGTGCTCGTGATCGAAGGTGACGACGTCGACGTCGCGCGCGAACGCGAGCACCGTGTCGGTGTCGCGGTAATCGCCGACCGCGGTCGCGGCGAGAGAGGCCGCCATGCCCGGCTCCTCGGCGAGAACGCGCAACTCGATGCCGAGTTCGACCGCCGGAGCGATCATCATCCGGGCCAGCTGGCCACCGCCCACCACACCGACTCGCAGCGTCATGCCACTCCCTCTGTCGAAACCGTCCGCCCCATCTTCTCGCACAAGCGTCTGCACTGACTCAGGCTCAGTGGTCGCATGCCGGCGCGGGCCCCCCGCGATTGCGGGGCGTGGGGCGCACGACCCGCCATTCAGCCTGAGTTAGTGCGCCGGAGAGGGGGCCTCGATCGAGCGCGGGGGTCGGGGCCGCAGTCGGGGCGCACCGGCGGGCGGCGGTCAGGCGGGGAGCTCGGGGCGGCGGTCAGGCGGGGAACGGCGGGACGGCGGGCGGCTGCGCGTCGCGGTGCGCCAGGATCTGGTTGACCTCGACCTGGTCGACGAGCACTTCGTAGACGAGGTGCACATTCGCGATGCGGCGCAGACGCAGGGGCGCATCGACGCCGTTCGAGAGCACGAGCGTGCCCCCGCCACCGATGCGCTGGAACACCCCGCGGCGCAGCTGCACGGTGTAGCCGCGAACGTGCGAGAGCTCTACGCGACGGCGACCGAACGGCCCCGATCGCGCGATGACCCGTCGCGTGGTGATCGTGTAGCGGTGCGCCAACCAGCTCGCGAACGGCAGGATGACCAGCAGCAGGACGATCGCCGCGGCGGCGGTCAGCAGCATCCAATCGGCGAAAGGTTCGCGCAGGTTGCCGTAGAAGAAGCCGACGGCGCCCGCGACCGCGATGAGCACGAGGGACGACCAGAACAACCGCGACGCACGCGGACGAAAGCGTGCCACACGCAACTCGGGCGTAGGGGCACCGGGCGCCGGCATGAGCGGGCGCCCCCCGATCGTGGACGGCTGGGTCACGCTCTCATTGTGACGCGCACCCGCGACGTCAGGGTGACCCCACGCGGAACACCGGCTTTCGGTTTCGCGGTGGACTCAGCGGACGTGCTGCACATCGCCGGCGGCGACGGCGATCTCGTCGCTGTCGACGACGACCACGAGGCGCCCGTCGGGATCGATCCGCCGAACGCGCCCCTCGAGGGAGCGCTCGTCGGGCAGCATGACCACGACATCGCGGCCGACGGTCGCGCACAGCGCCTCGACCTCGCCGAGCACGCCCGACGCTGCCGCATCGCCGCCCGCGGTGAACAATGCCTGCAACTGCTCGTCGAGGGCTTCGAGGTAGTCGGCCAAGAGCTTGTCGTCGTCGCACTCCATGCCGATCGCGGCGAACGAGGTCGCCGTCGACACGGGGAGATCGGCCCGTGTCATGCGCGTGTTCACACCGGCGCCGATGACGACGGCATCCATCGTGCCGGGAAGCGCCTCCGCGAGGATGCCGCAGATCTTCGCTCCGTCGACCAGGACGTCGTTGGGCCACTTCAGTTCCGCCGTGTTGCCCGTGCCCCGGAGCTGTGCGGCGACGGCCCGGGTCATCGCGGCACCCGCGATCAGCGGGATCCAGCCGCGGGAAGCGGCGGGCAGGCGCTCGACGCGCACGAGCACCGACACGGCGAGCGCCGTTCCGGGCGGTGCGGTCCAGACGCGGCCGAGCCGCCCGCGCCCGGCGCGCTGATCGGTCGTCACCAGGGCGGCCAGGTGAGGCCAGCTCTCGAGGTCGGCGGTGGCGGCGGCCACGACGTCGGCGTTGGTCGAATCGGTGGTCTCGACCACCTGCAGGCGCGGGCTGATGGAGGCGGCGAGCGGGTAGCCCTCGGCGGGGATCGGCATGCCGTCACCCTACGCGGGCGCCCGGCGCGCAGCATCCGCTCTTGACACCGCACCGCGGCGATCACGTCCGTCGAGAGACATCGACCGATGGCCCTCGCCCCGACCGAAGTGCGTCGAGCGACAGGGGATCGGGCGAGTCGTTGTGCCGACCCTCCAAGGCCCGCGCGGGGCCCGACGCTAGGGTGGAACGCGTGACAGAGCAGCCCGACCATTCCACCACCGCCGGCAAGATCGCGGACCTCCGCACGAGGTACCAGGAGGCGGTGGTCGACGCCGAGGCGGCGGCGCAGGCGAAGCAGCACGCCAAGGGCAAGTTCACCGCCCGTGAGCGCATCGAGCTGCTCGTGGATCCGGGTTCGTTCGTCGAACTCGACGAGTACGTCCGTCACCGCACCACCGCGTTCGGCATGGACAAGTCGCGCCCCTACGGCGACTCCGTCGTCACCGGCACCGGCACGATCCACGGGCGCACCGTCGCCGTGTACGCGCAGGACTTCTCGACGTTCGGCGGTTCGCTCGGCGAGGCGGCCGGCGACAAGATCATCAAGGTCATGCAGTTGGCGCTGCGCAGCGGCATCCCGATCATCGGGATCCTCGACTCCGGCGGCGCGCGCATCCAGGAGGGCGTCGTCGCGCTCGGCAAGTACGGCGAGATCTTCCGCCTCAACACCGCAGCCTCCGGCGTCATCCCGCAGATCTCGCTGATCATGGGCCCCGCCGCCGGCGGTGCGGTGTACTCCCCCGCCCTCACCGACTTCGTGATCATGGTCGACAAGACCAGCCAGATGTTCGTCACCGGCCCCGACGTGATCAAGACCGTCACCGGCGAAGACGTGGGCATGGAAGAACTCGGCGGCGCCTATACCCACAACACGCGCTCGGGTGTCGCGCACTACCTCGCCGAAGACGAACACGACGCGATCGACTACGCGCGCACGCTTCTGGGCTACCTCCCCGACAACAACATGGCCGAAGCACCGGTCTTCGACACGGGTTTCGAATTCGAGACGACGGACGCTGACCGGTCGCTCAACACGGTGATCCCCGACTCGCCCAACCAGCCCTACGACATCAACACGGTCATCGGCCGCGTGGTCGACGCTCCGACCGGATCGGGGACCGGGGAGTTCCTCGAGGTGCAGCCGTTGTTCGCCCCGAACATCGTCATCGGATTCGGCCGCATCGAAGGACGCACCGTCGGCATCATCGCGAACCAGCCGTCGCAGATGGCCGGCACGCTGAACATCGACGCCGGCGAGAAGGCCAGCCGCTTCGTGCGATTCTGCGACGCGTTCTCGGTGCCGATCGTGACGCTCGTCGACGTGCCCGGCTATCTGCCCGGCACCGATCAGGAGTGGACCGGCGTCATCCGCCGCGGCGCCAAACTGCTGTACGCCTACGCCGAGGCGACGGTGCCGCTGGTCACCGTGATCCTCCGCAAGGCCTACGGCGGCGCCTACATCGTCATGGGTTCGAAGCAGCTCGGAGCCGACGTCAACCTCGCGTGGCCGACCGCCGAGATCGCGGTCATGGGCGGCCAGGGTGCGGTGAACATCCTCTACCGCGGCGAGATCAAGCGCGCAGAAGAGGCGGGCGAAGACGTCGCCGCGGTGCGCGCGCGCCTCGCGAGCGAGTACACCTACAGCGTGGCGTCGCCCTTCCTCGCGGCGGAGCGCGGCGAGCTCGACAGCATCATCGAACCGGCGTCGACGCGCGTATCGATCGCGAAAGCCCTGCGGGCCCTCCGCGGCAAGCGCGCGAGCCTCCCCGCCAAGAAGCACGGGAACATCCCCCTGTGAGCACCCCGCGCGAGGACGCCCTCGAAGAGGGTGCCCCCGATATCCACGTACGCCGCGGTCTCCCGACCGACGAAGAACTCGCCGCGCTGATCGCGGTGGTCGGCGGCGCCTATCTGGCGGAATCGGCCGATCCGGCCCCGAGCACTCCGAAACGCTCCCGCTGGGAGCTCTCGTCGCGCGGACTCCGCCTGCCGCTGGCGCGCGAACGCGGCTGGGGCGGCTTCAGCGGCTGAGCTGCCTGCTCGAGCCGGAGGCAAATCATTTGTCCCCCGAAATACCTACAGACACGGCGTTATGGGTCGCGGATACTAAAGGAGCTAGAACGCATTACGCGTTCGGCCGCCCTGCTCGTATCGAGCCAGGTGCGGTCTCGCGGACGGTTTTCGGGTAATCGTCCGCTAGGCGAGGGGCGGGCGGCTTCGCCGCCCCTCGCCTTCTCCTTTTTCTTCTCTCTCACCGTCCTGGACCCCTCCCCTACCGGGACGGTGAGAGAGGGGTAGCCGTCGAGCGTCAGGGCCTGGAGATCTCGCGCCACAGGTCGACGCTGTCTTCGTCGGACAGGCTCTCGCCGTCGCCCGAACGCCCGACCACGGTGATGGCGATCCGTTCGTGCGGCGAGGTGCGGATGATGAGACGAGTGGATGCTGCGTCGCGCAGCGTGTCGGCGAGTTCGGCGCGCACGATCGCCAGAGCATCGTCGTCGAGGTCTTCGAGACCGCCCTCGTCGAACATGGTCACCGCAGACCCGCGGCGCCGCGCCGCCTCGAGCTCAGCGCGCACCCCGTCGTCGAGCAACCGCCTGCCCCGCAGTTCGTCGCGGAGACGACCTTCGGCCAGACGCGCTTCGATCCGCTCCTCCGCCCGGAGGTTTCCGCCCGTCTCGATCGTTCGGCCGAGCACGGGGCCTGCGGCCTGAAGTGCCCGCTGCACCTGGACGCGCCGTTCGCGCTGACGGCCGACCTGCGACGCCTGCCACGCGGAGGCCGCCTGCTGCAGGTCTGCCAGTTGCTCGGTGTCTCGGGCTGCCCGGTCGAGGGCGTACATCAGCAGCTGCGCCGCGGCGACCCAGACGATCGATCCGGGCAGACCGAGGCTGAGCGCCGGGAGCGGGCCGAGCCACACGATCGCCGACGCCGACATCAACCCGACGCCCAGCCACGCGATGACGGGTCGCCGACGCACCATGACGATCGTCGTGAGGGCGCCGATGCCACCGATGAACCATGTCGCGAACGGGAGGGTGCGCGACTCCGCCGGGACGGCGAAGAGGATCGCATTGGGCACCACGACGGCGGTGACGAGGGCCGCGAGGGCCAGCCACAGCGGAAGCACCGCGCGCGGCACCGCGCCCGCTGCCGCTCCGCGGCCGGAGCGGTACCCCCAGAAGATCACCGACCACGTGACGATCAGGAACAGCGGCAGCGCGAGGTAGTAGAGCCATGGGTTGTCGACCGCACCCGACAGCAGCAGGCCGCGGGCGGCGAGGTATGCCGTGAAGGCGACGCCGATGATCGAGACGATTCCGCGAACGGTCACCATCGGTTCCCACTCTCCCAGTGGAGCGTGACGGTGGTCCCGCTCGAACCCGACTCGATCTCGGTGCGGCCTCCGACGGCGGTGACCCGCGCCTGGATCGACCCGCGGATGCCCAGTCGATCGTCCGGGATCCGATCGATGTCGAAGCCGCCCCCGGCGTCGCGGACCCGTACGGTCACCCCGCCGGGCTCGGCGCGCCCGCGGAGTTCGACCGCGAGCCCGACCGCGTCGGCGTGCTGCACGGCGTTGGCGACGGCTTGCATCGCGGCGAGCACCAGCGCCCGTGCGACCCGCCCCGGCACGCGCGGTGTGTCTTCGTCGAGCTTGCGAGCGACGGCGGTGTCTATGCCCATCTCGCGTGCGGCCGACTCGATCTCTTCGGCGAGACGGACGGCGTCGACGGGCTCATCGCTGCCCTCCCAGGCATCTTTCTCGGCGTTGGCGAGCCGGGTGAGGGCCTCGCGGGCCATGCTCACCGCCAGCGTGCGCTCTCGGGGTGTTCCGGCGCGTTCGGCGGAGAGAAGCGCGCCCAGCACGCTGTCGTGCATCAGCGCCGCCACTGCGACGCGTTCCCGTTCGGTAGCCGCGGCCGCCGCGGCCTCCGCATAACTCGCCACCGCTCGCGCGCGCGTCTCGTCGACGTTCGCCGCCACCGAACGGTAGGTCCAGCCGAGGACGACGAGGACGCTCCCCAGAATGATCGCGAACGACACGTCGAGCCCGACCGGCACCCAGAACCGGTCGTCGAAGCCACCCTGCACCAGCCGCGTGACACCGAACAGAAGAGGAGCGGCGATCGTGGCCGCGATCTGCAGGCTGAGGGGGAAGGCGATGACCGCGGCCGCGGTCGCCACGGTGAGCAGGTAGAACGTCCACGGTTCTTCGGTCGGAATCGGCTGGGAACCGACCGTGACCGCGGGCCACAGCGCCAGCGCAGCGAAGTAGACGACGATGAACAGGGCAGAGAAGACACGTGCGAAGCGACCGATCAGGCACGCGACGATCATGGCCGCCAGCGGCCCGAAGACGGCCACCACCAGCGGGAGGTGCCAGCCTTCGCGCTCGTCGCCGGGCCCGAGGGCCGCGACGAAAGCCTGCAGGGCGAACACGAAACTCCCGGACCCGATCAGCAGCTCACTGACGCGCTCGATGCGGGTGCGGGTGAAGGATCCGTACCCCGCGGCCGTCTCACGGGTCTGCGGGATCCTCCCCCATGCCTCGTTGAGCACCGACCTTCCCGCTTCAGCCAAGGCGCTCCCCCTCGGAGGGGCCGATGATGCCGTCCTCCATCGCACGCAGACGAAGATCGATCTTCGTGGGAGCGGGGCGACCCACCTCGACGTACTTGACCCTCACACGGGTGATGTTCTCTTTGGCGGTCGAGTAGGCGACACCGAGGCGTTCCGCGACGACCTTCAACGGAAGCCCGGCGGCGTACAGCCGCAGCACTTCGCGTTCGCGCACAGACAACTGCGCGTTGGCGAACTCCCGGTCTCCTTCGACGGCGCTCGCCCATTCGACGTTGTTCAAGAGCTCGCCGCGGGCCACGGTGAGGATCGCGCCGATGACCTCGCAGATGGGTGAGGCCTTGCTGACGATCCCCGCAGCACCCGACGACAACGCCTCCCGCACCGCCGCGGGGCGGTCGGCAACACTGTGGATGAGCACGCTCGAGCCGTCGCCGACGAGCCTCTGCACGTTCTCCGAGACCATGGTCCCATCACCGAGCGTGAGGTCGAGGACGACGACGTCGGCGGGCGCATCGCCGGCGGCGAGCCGCCACTGCAGATACTCGGTGACGTTGCTCCCCGAGAAGACGACGGTGGTCGACTTCTCGCCGGCGCACGCGGCCTCGAGGCCGAGTCGCACCGACTCGTGATCGTCGATCAGCGCGACTCGCGTCATGTCGTCATGGTATCGGGGTCGCGCTCGAGCACCGCGAGCGCTTCGACGTGGTGCGAATGGGGAAAGAGGTCGACCGCGCGCACCCCGCGGCGCGCGGAGTAGCCGAGGTCGGCGAAGGTGCGGAGGTCGCGCGCGAGGGCCACCGGGTCGCAGGCGACGTAGGCGACGACGGCGGGGGCGAGGGCGGCGATGCTCTGCACGACCTCGCGGCCGGCACCCGCACGCGGTGGATCGAGCAGCACCACACCTCGAGAGAGTCGCTCCTTCTCGCGAGCGGATGCTTCGGCCACGAGCCGTGCGACGTAGCGGTCGACCCGCGCGGTCTCGGCCCGGGCACCGACCCACTCGGCGAGATTCTCGCCGGCGTGTTCCGTCGCCCGTGCATCCGACTCGACCGACGTCACGCGCGTGGCGGGCCCGCCGAGGTCGCCGAGCGCGGCGGCGAAGAGACCGACCCCGCCGTAGAGGTCGAGGTGCCACGCCTCCGGGTCGATCACCGGTCCGGTCGAGTCTGCGGGATGCAGAGCGCGCAATTCGGACTTCACCATCTCGGTGAGCGTGTGGGCGGCCAGGCGGTGTACCTGCCAGAAGCCATGGTCGTCGACGCGGAACTCCCGCGCGCCGACGCGCTCGGTGACGACCTCGGGTGCACCGGGCGCGCGGCGCTCGGAATCGGGGCGGACCAGCACCCGCACCCGCCCGTCGGCAGGCTGCACGAGATCGACGCGTCCCGGTGCTCCCGAACGGAGCCTCACCGCGGCACGCTCGATGTCGGGGGTCGCCAACGGCAGGTCGTCGACCTCGATGACGGTGTTGCTGCGCGGAGCGTACGGGCCGACGCGACCCTCTTCGTCGACGTGCAGGCCGACCCGGGTGCGCCACCCGGTGCCGTCGCTCGTTTCGGCATCGACCGAGCCGTCGGCGGCGGTCGCCGCGTGCGGCTCCTCCATCGACACGGCGAGATCGTCGAACTTGCCGATGCGCCGCAGCGCGTCGCCGAAGACGTCGAGCTTGAGCAGACGCTGCCGTGCGAGATCGACGTGCCCGAAGTCGGCACCACCCGCCCGACGCTCGGGGATCACGGTGATGTCGGCCGCTCCCCAGACGTGCGGACGGCGGTCGGGCGAAGCATCCAGAACCTCCAGCGCATCGGCACGCCAGAACGACGACTTCGACGTATCGGTCAGTCGGGCCCGCACGCGCTCCCCCGGAATCGCATCGGGGACGAACACGACGCGTCCTTCGTGGCGGGCGACGAACACGCCGCCGTGCGCGACGCCCGTGACATCGAGGTCGACGAGATCTCCTGTTTCCATCCCCCGAGCTTTTCACGTCGCGCCCGCGTCGGCGACCGCGCCGCCGGTAGCGTGAGGGCCATGCGCGTCTGCCTCGCCTCGACTTCGCCCGCCCGCCTCATGCTTCTCCGCCAGGTCGGAATCGAGCCGGAGACCCGCTCGCCGCAGGTCGACGAAGAAGCCGTGGTCGCCGAGATCGAGGCCCGGGAGGGCCGCCGTCTCCCCGCCGAAGAGCACGTCCTTCTGCTCGCGCGCCGGAAGGCCGCCGATGTCGCCTCGCGGCTCGATCCCGATTTCGACGGTCTCGTGATCGGCGGAGACTCGATGTTCGAGCTCGGCGGAGAGATTCTGGGCAAGCCCTACACGGCGGAGGTGGCCATCGCGCGGTGGAACCGGATGCGAGGGGCCACGGGCGTCTTGCACTCGGGACACAGCGTCATTCGCGTGGCCCCCGGCGAGGACGCCCGTGAAGCATTCGCCACCGCCGAAGCATCCGTCACCTTCGCCTCCGACATCACCGACGACGAGGTGGCGGCCTACGTGGCCACCGGCGAACCGCTGCAGGTCGCCGGCGCCTTCACCGTCGACAGCCTGGGCGGAGCGTTCATCGAGCGGATCGACGGCGACCCCTCCACCGTCGTCGGAATGTCTCTGTCGACGCTGCGCGTCCTGGTGCGCCGACTCGACGTCGCGTGGACGGAACTCTGGAACCGATAGAGACACCCGACACGTTTCGCCGAGTTTCTTGTGGAGTGGCGCTAAAGAGCCGCCCCCGCCCGTCGCTAGGCTGACTCTTATGCCGAAGATCGCCAAGGTGCTCATCGCGAATCGCGGCGAGATCGCCGTCCGTGTCATCCGCGCAGCGCGCGACGCGGGCAAAGCGTCCGTTGCCGTGTACGCCGACCAAGACCGCGACGCCCTCCACACCCGTCTCGCCGACGAGGCCTACGCCCTCGACGGGTCGACCAGCGCCGATACCTACCTGTCGATCGAGAAGATCCTCTCGATCGCACGCCGCTCGGGCGCTGACGCCGTGCACCCCGGCTACGGCTTCCTCGCCGAGAACGCCGAATTCGCCCGCGCTGTGATCGCCGCCGACCTCATCTGGATCGGCCCCTCGCCCGACGCGATTGAGGCGCTCGGCGACAAGGTCACCGCTCGCCACGTCGCCGAGAAAGTCGGCGCCCCGCTCGCCCCCGGCACCCCGGGGCCCGTCGCAGACGCGTCGGAGGTGCTCGCCTTCGTGGCCGTGCACGGCCTGCCCATCGCGATCAAGGCCGCGTACGGCGGAGGCGGCCGCGGCCTCAAGGTCGCCCGCACCGTCGAAGAGATCCCCGAGATGTTCGAGTCCGCGACCCGTGAGGCGATCACCGCCTTCGGCCGGGGCGAGTGCTTCGTCGAGAAGTACCTCGACAAACCGCGCCACGTCGAGACGCAGTGTCTGGCGGATGCTGCCGGCAACGTCGTCGTGATCTCGACGCGCGACTGCTCGCTGCAGCGGCGTCATCAGAAACTCGTCGAAGAAGCCCCGGCACCGTTCCTCACCGCCGAGCAGAACGACATCCTCTACACGTCGTCGAAGGCGATCCTCCGCGAGGTGGGCTACCTCGGCGCCGGCACCTGCGAGTTCCTCATCGGCGCCGACGGGACGATCTCGTTCCTCGAGGTCAACACCCGCCTGCAGGTCGAGCACACCGTGTCGGAGGAAATCACGGGCATCGACCTCGTGCGCGAGCAGTTCCGCCTCGCCGAGGGCGAAGAGATCGGCTACGGCGATCCCGCGCCGGGCGGCCACTCGATCGAGTTCCGCATCAACGGCGAAGACCCGGGCCGCGGGTTCCTCCCCCAGCCCGGACCCATCCACGTGTTCAAGACGTTCGGCGGCCCCGGCATCCGGCTCGACTCGGGCGTCACCGCCGGCGACAGCGTGAGCGGCGCGTTCGACTCGCTCCTCGGGAAGATCATCGTCACGGGGCGCAACCGCGCCGAGGCACTTGCGCGTGCGCGCCGGGCCCTCGACGAGTTCGAAGTCGCCGGTCTTCCGACCGTCATCCCCTTCCACCGCAAGGTCGTCCGCGAACCCGCGTTCACCGCCGAAGACGGGCGCTTCGGCGTCTTCACCCGGTGGATCGAGACGGAGTTCGTCAACGACATCCCGCCGTGGGACGGGGAGCTTGACGCCCCCGTCGCCGCAGCCGCGCGCCACACCGTGGTCGTCGAGGTCGGCGGCAAGCGCCTCGAAGTCAGCCTCCCCGACCGCGTCGCCGCAGCCCCCGTCGGCCGGCCCGCGGCCACGGCGCCGTCGCGGCGCGTGCACGCAGCATCCGCCGTCTCCGGTGCCACGGGCGACACGGTGAAGTCGCCGATGCAGGCCACGATCGTCAAGGTCGCCGTCGTCGAGGGCCAGCAGGTCGTCAAGGGCGACCTGGTCGTCGTGCTGGAGGCCATGAAGATGGAGCAGCCGATCCAGGCCCACAAAGACGGTGTCATCGGCTCGATCGATGCGGCCGCGGGCACCACGGTCTCGTCGGGCCACACCCTGCTGACGATCGTCTGACCCGCGTCCGGGTGGCGCGGCCTCGCCGGTCGCGTCGTTCGCACGAACTCAGGCTGGTTGCGCCGCGTTCGGCCGTACGGCGGCGTGTCGGGCGTCTCGCGGCGATCGAGCCTGAGTTAGTGCGGCCCGAGCCGACCGGCTCGGTGCGCGCCCCGCGGGAGGCCTGCCAGCGGCGCGTTCGGTCGCCGCGCGGTCGCTGCTCCCGCTCTGCACTAACTCAGGCTGAATGCGTCACACACGGCCGAAACGCGGCGTGTCCGGCCCCGCGGGCCGAACGAGCCTGAGTTAGTGCGCTGGCAACCGGGCGGAGAGTCCGGATGCTGCGGGCCGGCGGCTACTCGTCGCGGTCGTTGCGGTCGACCACGTGCATCGCGCGGGTGGCGTCGGTGATGCTCGACGACAGCGAGGGGTACACCGTGAAGACACGCGAGAGCTGGTCGATCGTCAAGCGTCGCTCCACCGCGATGGCGATCGGGTAGATGAGCTCGGACGCCCGCGGGCCCACGATCACGCCGCCGATGACGGTGCCGCTGCCCTGCCGGGCGATGATCTTGACGAACCCGTCGGTGATGCCCTGCATCTTCGCGCGGGGGTTGGCAGAAAGCGGGAGCTTCTTCACGACGCCGTTGATGCGGCCGTCGGCGATGTCCTGTTCCGACCAGCCGACCGTCGCGATCTCGGGGGCGGTGAAGATGTTCGCCGAGATCCGTCGGCGCTCGAGCGGGATGACGGTGTCACCGAGTGCGTGGAAGATCGCCGTCCGCCCCTGCATCGAGGCGACGGAGGCCAGCGGAACGAAGGTCGTGCAGTCGCCGGCAGCGTAGATGTTCGGCACCGAGGTGCGCGCGACGCGGTTGACGCGGATGTTGCCCGCCGCCGTCATCTGCACACCGGCCTCTTCGAGACCCAGACCCGCCGTGTTCGGGATGGAGCCGACCGCCATGAGGCAGTGGCTGCCCTCGATGGTGCGCCCGTCGGCGAGCGTCACGACGACGCCCTCGCCGGTATTGACGACGCTGTCGGCGCGGGCTTTCGACAGCAGCGTCATACCGCCGCGCTCGAAGACCTTCTCGAGCACGGCCGCGGCGTCGGTGTCTTCACCCGGGAGCACTTGATCGCGGCTCGAGACGAGCGTCACCTTCGCGCCCAGGTTCATGTAGGCCGAAGCGAACTCGGCGCCGGTGACACCCGAGCCGACGACGATGAGGTGCTTCGGAAGCGCGCGCATGCCGTAGAGCTGCGTCCACGTGAGGATCCGCACCCCGTCGGGTTTTGCGGAGGGGAGCTCCCGCGGCGACGACCCCACCGAGACGAGCAGGGTGTCGGCCTCGACCCGGTCGAAGTCGGTGCCACCCGGCTCGGTCGAAACCACGACCGCGGAGCCGCCCTCGAGTCGGCCGTGGCCGGAGATGATCCGCACCCCCGCTTCGACGAGCGAGGCGCGCATGTCGTCGGACTGCTGACGGGCCAGCGAAAGCAGCCGGGTGTTCACGGCGGCGAGGTTGATGGCCACTTCGGGCTGCAGCGGCTTGCCGTCGCCGCCCTTCGCGAACAGCTGCACACCGAGGGCGCTCGCGCCCTTGATCGCCACCGCGGCGTCCGCGGTCGCGATGAGCGTCTTCGACGGCACCACGTCGGTCATCACGGCGGCGCCGCCGACGCTCGCCCGCTCGACGAGTGTCACCTCGGCCCCGAGTTGGGCGGCGGCCAGCGCCGCCTCGTAACCGCCGGGGCCACCGCCGATGATGGCGACGCTCTGGGTTCGCTCGAAGCTGAGGGAGGACATACGTCCATTCTGCCGCGCGCCGCGCGGCCGCGATGCCGCTCAGGGCCCGCATCGCGTGCCGCGTGGCATCCGAACCCGCTGATTCCTAGAGTGGGCACATGTCCATTTCTGCCGAGAACCCCCTCGACGACCCCACGGCCGATCCTTTCGAGATCGCCGCGGTCGCCGCCGCCGACATCGCGCGCCTCACCGGCGTCGAGCGTCACGACATCGCCGTGACCCTCGGCAGCGGCTGGGGACGAGCCGCAGAACTGATCGGCGAGACGGTCGCGTCGTTCCCGGCGACCGAGGTGACGGGCTTCAGCGCGCCCGCCCTGGCCGGTCACGTCGGCACCCTCCGGAGCGTGCGCACCCCCGGCGGAAAGCACGTCCTCGTCATCGGGGCTCGCACGCACTTCTACGAAGACCACGGCGTTCGCCGGGTGGTCCACAGCGTGCGCACCGCGGCAGCATCCGGAGCGAAGACCATGATCCTCACGAACGGTGCCGGCGGCATCCGCGAGACCTGGACGCCCGGTCGGCCGGTGCTCATCAGCGACCACATCAACCTGACCGCCGCGTCTCCCCTCGAGGGGGCGACCTTCATCGACCTCACCGATCTGTACTCCTCGCGGCTCCGCGACATCGCGAGATCGGTCGACCCGAGCCTCGACGAGGGCGTCTACTGCCAGTTCCGCGGGCCGCACTACGAGACGCCGGCCGAGGTGCAGATGGCGAAGATCATCGGCGGTCACATCGTCGGCATGTCGACCGCCCTCGAGGCGATCGCCGCCCGTCAGGCGGGCATGGAGATCCTCGGCTTCTCGCTGATCACCAACCTGGCCGCGGGAATCCAGACCACGCCCCTCAGCCACGCCGAGGTGCTCGACGCCGGCCGCGAGGCGGAGCCCGTCATCTCCGCGCTCCTCGCCCGAGTGATCGAGGCGCTGTGAGCGGTCCTGAGGGGGCGCAGGACGACAGCGCCCTCCTCGCCGCCGCGCGCGCCTGGCTCGCGCAAGACCCCGACGGACAGACCCGCGACGAGCTGCGATCGCTGATCGCGCGGACCGAAGACGCGGATGCTGCGGCCCGCGCCGACCTCGCGAGCAGGTTCTCGGAGCGACTGGCCTTCGGCACGGCGGGCCTGCGCGGCGCCCTCGGTGCCGGACCGAACCGCATGAACCGGGTGCTGGTGACCCAGGCGGCCGCGGGGCTGGCCGCGTTCCTCATCGAGCGCGCGGGTGACGGAGCCGCTCCGTCGGTCGTCGTCGGCTATGACGGTCGACGGAACTCCGACGTGTTCGCCCGCGATTCAGCCGAGATCTTCGCCGGTGCGGGGCTCCGCGCGATCCTCCTGCCGCGGATGCTGCCGACCCCCGTGCTCGCCTACGCCGTCCGCCGCCTCGGGGCATCGGCCGGGGTCATGGTGACCGCGAGCCACAACCCGCCCGACGACAACGGTTACAAGGTCTACCTCGGTGGCGACGACGCCGGCTCGCAGATCGTCGCCCCCGCCGACGCAGCCATCGCCGCACACATCCATCGGGTTGCCGAGGGCGACATCGGCGACCTCCCTCGCTCGGTGGGGTACGAGAAGGCGGCCGAACCGGTCATCGACGAGTACGTCGCGGCGACCGCGGCCGTCGCCCCCGCACCGCCGGGGGCCGCCGGACTCCGGTGGGTGTACACCGCGATGCACGGGGTCGGCTGGGAGACCCTCGCCCGCATCGTCGAGGCCGCCGGCTACCCCGAGCCCTCCCCCGTCGAGGCGCAGTTGCACCCCGACAGCGCGTTCCCGACGGTGGCATTCCCGAACCCCGAAGAACCCGGCGCGCTCGACCTGGCGTTCGAGACCGCACGGGCGGTCGACGCCGAGCTGATCATCGCGAACGACCCCGACGCCGACCGGCTCGCCGTGGCGATCCCCGATCCCGGTGCCGAGGGGGGCTGGCGCATGCTGAGCGGCAACGAGGTGGGGCTTCTGCTGGGCTGGCGCGCGGCCCGCGCGGCAGCGACCCGCACGGCGGAGGGCACGGATGCTGCCGCATCCCTCGCCTGCTCACTGGTTTCGTCGCCGGGACTCGAGGCCATCGCCGCGCACTACGGGCTCGGGTTCCACGCCACCCTCACGGGCTTCAAGTGGATCTCGCGCGCACCCGGCATCGTCTACGGCTACGAAGAGGCCCTGGGGTACCTCGTGAACCCCGACACGGTGCGCGACAAAGACGGGATCTCCGCCGCGATCGCGGTGCTCGGCATGGTCGGAGAAGCCCGCGACCGGGGCGAGACCCTCGCCGACGTGCTCGCGGAGTTCCGCGACACCTTCGGCGCCTTTGCGAGCGACCAGATCTCGCTGCGGGTCGAGCAGGTCTCGGAGATCGCGGCGATCATGGCGGCCTTGCGCGCCGAGCCGCCGACCCGCGTCGGCGAGGCCGAGGTGGCACGCGTCGACGACCTCGCGCACGGGTTCGAGGGGCTCCCCCCGGGCGACGTGCTGCGCTATCACCTGGCCGACGGATCGCGCCTGATCGTGCGACCGAGCGGCACCGAACCGAAGCTCAAGCTCTACCTCGACGTGCGCGCCGCGACCGAGAAGAAGGCGCGCAAGCGTCTGGCAGAGCTCGACGCCGGCGCACGCGGCCTGCTCGACGCCGTGCTCTGACCCGGGCCTCGCTCCCCTGTCGCACCCGGCGGGTCTCGCCCACCGTTCGCGACAGGGGAGCCCCGGCCGCGGGCGTTCCCCTGTCACGAACGGGCGGTCGCACCCGCAGGCTGTGACAGGGGAAGATCGCTCTTCCCCGCAGAGCGGGGCGGGCGGATGCTGCGAACCGGTCCGAGCGCGTCGGCGCCCTAGGCTCGTCGGATGGACCTCGCAGCCCCCGTCACCCTTGCGAACGAATACGTGCGCCTCGAGCCGCTCACCCCTGACCACGCGGACGACCTCGCGGCGGCAGCATCCGGTCTCGAAAGCGCCTGGTACACCAGCGTGCCCGCACCCGGCGACGTCGCCGCCGAGATCGCGACGCGGCTGGAGCTGCAGGCGGACGGCTCGATGAACCCGTGGGCGGTCGTGCTGCCCGACGGCACGGCCGTGGGAATGACGACGTTCTGCAACATCGATCAGCCGCACCGCCACGTCGAGATCGGGTACACGTGGCTCTCGCCCCGGGTGCAACGCACGTCGGTGAACAGCGCGGCCAAGCTGCTGCTGCTCGGACACGCGTTCGAGGAGTGCGACGCGATCGCGGTCGAGTTCCGCACCCACTGGCACAACCGGCAGTCGCGCGCCGCCATCGAGCGGTTGGGCGCCCGACAGGACGGCGTGCTGCGCAACCACCGCCTCGGGCCCGACGGCATCCTGCGTGACACGGTGGTCTATTCGATCCTGCCCGGCGAGTGGCCGGCGGTCCGCCGCGGCCTCGAAGCCCGCTTGGCCCGCTGATCGCGGACCTCTCGCCGCGTCTCAGCCGTCGATGACGGCGACGAGTTCGTCGAGAAAGGCGGTGAAATCGGTGCCTCGTCGCACGATCCGCTGCACGCTGTCGCGTTCGCTGAACACTTCGACGAACTGCTCGAAGACCGTCTGGAACGCCTCGCGGTCTGTTTCGCTGAAGGCCACGAGCGCGACCACCTGCACGCGCCCCTCGCCCCAGGCGATCGACGGGTCGGCGATGCCGATGGCGATACGCGTGCGCGTCGCGGTCATACCCATCGCGTGGGGCACCGCCAGCGCGTCGGTGAACGCGGTCGACGAAAGCGCCTCGCGCTCGATCGCGCGGTCGACGTAGTCGTCGTCGATGACCGACTGCGCAACGAGCAGCGACCCCAGCTCGCGGATCACGCCCGGTTCGGCTCCGTGCGCCTCGATCCCCCGCACGAATGCCGTCGGGTCGAAGTACCGCTCGAGCTCCGTGCGCAGGCGGGCCAAGCGCCGACCGCGGCGGATGCGGCCGGCGGCAGACTGCACGCGCTCGACGTCGCTGTCGGTGAGGAACGGCTGGATACGCACGATGCGGTCGCTCGGGTGCGCGGGGTCGATCGTCGAGAGCACGAGGTCGGTGTCGATCGAATCCCAGTCGGGGTCGAATCGGGTCTCGACGCCGACCACCTCGATCGCCTGTCCGAGCGACCTGTCGACGCTCGAACGCAAAAGCTCGTGCAATTCGTAGTACCCCGGGCACACGATCGTGGCGGTCAGCAGCTGGTCGGCGCGCCGACTGCGCTCGAGGCGTCCGCCCACGTGCATCGCGATGTAGGCGATCTCGTCGTCCTGGATCGGAATGCCGAGGCTCTGCTGCAGCCCGCTGGCGATGTAGACGGCGACGTCGAAGATCATCGGGTACGTCGACTTCAGCGAGCGGGTCAGCGGGTTGCGCGACCACGCCTGTTCCTTCGCCCGGTGCAGCAGGTTCTGCACGTGCAAGGCGAGGCGGAGGATGAAGTCCTCGTGAGCGATGTCGACGAGGAAGTCGGCGGCCGCCCGCTCGACGACCGAACGGACGGATGCTTCGACCGCCGGATCGAGACGCGCTCGCGCGTCGTCGGCAGAGGGCGCCCCGGGGGCGACCACGCGGGTGAGGACGAGGGTGGCGAGGTGCTCGCGATCGCCCGCCCCGAGCTGCACCCCGAGATGCGCCAGCGTCAGCCGATCCAGGAGGGCGGCGACCTCGGAATGCGCGGGGGACGTGTCGGTCGCGGCGCGCTCGAGGGCGCGGTCGTGCGAGATCCGGTCGGCCGCGATGGCGATGTGCATGACGACGTCGCCGATGCCGAACTCGTTGACGAAGTACCCCATCGCGCCGAGCTCGCTGACCAGCTCCGACTTGAACGGGCCGAACGCCTGGGCGCCGACCGAGCCCTCGCCGAGGGTGCGTCGAAGCGCCGCGAGGTCGAACAGCCCCGCCTCCATCTCGTCGTGCGCGAGCTTGCTCAAGAGGCGCCGCTGCGCCATCTCGGTGCCCCGCAGCCGAGCCGTCGACGCCGAACGCTCGAGGGTCAACTCGGTGCCCCCGAGGAGTCCCCGCACTCGCGCGAGGTCGGCATCGAGGGTCGCGGTGCTGACGTGCAGCGAATCGGCGGTCTCGAACACGTCGATCCCGTTGCTCGAATCGAGGAGCGCCCGCACGAGCGTGTGCAGCCGGTCGCGGGGCGTGCCCGCCTCGAGCGCGTTCCCGGCGCGGAGGGCGGCAGAAGAATCCGCCCCCGCCCGATACCCCGACGGGCCCGATTCGATCGCCGCGCCCGACGGCACGCGGGAGTTGACGGCGTTGACGTACGAGCGGATGCTGCGGGGCGTCACGCCGAGGGCGTCGGCGAGCGATGCCGCCGTCTCCCATTCGCCGTTGCGGGTCAACAGGGCGAGCAGGCGGTCTTGACGCGCTCTGGTCACGTCAGCCTCCCCGTCCGTCGCTCCGCCGCGGAACGCGTCTCCAGTCAATCACGCGCCCACCCCCGCTCCCCCTTCGCGAGCTGCGTCGTTCCGCCGCTCTCCGACGCGGATTTCGACGAAACGGCACAACTCACGGGAGGGGTCATCCCAGGATGCGTTCCGGGGGGTGGGAAACGAACCTGGTTGTCCTCTCTCAGCCATCTCACAAGAATGGGCGAGAAGGAGGCGGATCGATGAGGATCCTCGTGGTCTGTGGTGCGGGTGCGTCGAGCACGTTCGTCGCGCAACGCGTCCGTCACGCGGCTCACGATCGCGGCCTCCCTTACACCGCGTCAGCCGGTACCGAAAGATCGCTCCCGATCGATCTCGACGCCGCTGACATCGTGCTCGTCGGGCCACACCTGTCCGACTCGCTCGAACGGATCGAAAGGGACGCTGCGGCTCGCGGTGTTCTCGTGGTCCTCCTGCCGGAAGACATCTTCACCGACCTCACCGGTGTGCGAACCCTCGACCTGATCGAAGACGCACTCCGCACGCAGGCGGCCCCCGCACCTGACCCTCTCGACGCCTGAGAAAGGACCCCCATGCCCCAGATCACCCGAACAGTGCGGATCGGCTCGTCCCACGGACTGCACGCCAGGCCCGCCAAGCTGTTCGCTCAGGCGGCGAAGAACTCCGGCATTCCCGTGACGCTCGCCAAAGGCGCCGGAGCGCCGGTCAACGCCGCGAGCATCCTCGGAGTCATCGCGCTCGGTCTCGATCAGGGCGACTACGTCACCCTCACGGCCGACGGCGACAACGCCGAGGCGACGCTCGACGCGCTCGCCGAACTCCTCACCACCGACCACGACGCATGATGACGGGAACTGAGACCATGACGGAACTTCGTGGAGTGGGAATCGGCCTCGGGGTCGCTCAGGGCCCGGTCGCGCGTATGGCGGAGCCGCTGCCGGCTCCGAGCGACGCGCCCAGCACACTGACCGTCGACGAGGAGTCGGCCCGGGTGCGCGAGGCGGTCGCCGCCGTCGCGCGCGAACTCGAAGACCGCGGCAGCCAGGCCGGAGGCGCGGCACGGGATGTTCTCGAAGCGCAGGCCATGATGGCCGAAGACCCGACCCTCGAAGCCGAGGTCGACACCCGTCTGCAGGCGGGGAAGACCGGCGAGTGGGCCGTGTTCGATGCATTCGCGTCTTTCCGCGAGCAGTTGACGGCGCTCGGCGGCTACCTCGGCGAGCGCGCGGCCGACCTCGACGACGTCGCGCAGCGGGTCATCGCCCGGCTCCGCGGAGTCGCCGCTCCCGGTATCCCCGACCCGGGTCACCCCTTCGTGCTCGTCGCGAAAGACCTGGCCCCCGCCGACACCGCACTGCTCGATCTCGACAAGGTGCTCGCACTCGTCACCACCGAGGGCGGCCCGACGTCGCACACCGCGATCCTCGCCCGCGAGAAGTCGATCGTCGCGGTCGTGGGCGCCGCGCACGCGGCGTCCCTCGCAGAGGGCGAGACCGTGATCGTCGACGCCGCCGCGAACCTCGTCATCGCCTCCCCCAGCGACGACGAGCTCGCCCGCGCGCTGACCCGCGCCGCCGATCGGGCAGCCGCAGCATCCGCGCCCCTCACCCCCGGCGCACTGGCCGACGGCACCGCGGTGCCGCTGCTCGCGAACCTCGGAAAGCCCGGCGGCGCCGCTGAGGCGGTCGAGCTGGGCGCGGAGGGCGTCGGCCTGTTCCGCACCGAGTTCCTCTTCCTCAGCGCGAGCTCGGCCCCCACGGTCGAGGAGCAGCGCAAGGCCTACACCGAGCTGCTGGCGACGTTCCCCGGCAAGAAGGTCGTCGTGCGCATGCTCGACGCGGGTGCCGACAAGCCGCTGCCGTTCCTCAACGACGCGCACGAAGAGAACCCGGCGCTGGGGCTCCGGGGGCTTCGTGCCCTGCGGGCGAGCGAAGACATCTTGCGCGAGCAGCTGACGGCGCTCGCCGAAGCGGATGCCGCGACACGGCGCTCACCCGAAGGGCCGGCCGACCTGTGGGTCATGGCGCCGATGGTCTCGACGGTGGAAGAGACGCAGTACTTCGTCGAGATGGCGAAGGACTACGGGCTGAAGACGGCGGGCGTCATGGTCGAAGTGCCCTCGTCGGCGCTCCTGGCCGACCGCATCTTCGCTCACGCCGACTTCGCTTCCATCGGCACGAACGACCTGACGCAGTACACCCTTGCCGCCGACCGGCTCCTCGGCTCGGTCGCCGCGTTCCAAGACCCCTGGCACCCGGCGGTCCTCCGCCTCGTGCGCGAGGTCGGAGCCGCCGGTCTCGCGGCGGGCAAGCCCGTCGGCATCTGCGGCGAAGCCGCGGCCGACCCGCTGTTGGCGGTCGTCCTCGTCGGACTCGGCGCGACCACGCTGTCGATGGCGCCGACCGCCCTCGCCGACGTTCGCGCGATGCTCCTCACCCACACGCTCGACGATGCCCGCCGCATCGCCGACGCAGCCTTGGCCGCCGATGGTGCGGCCTCAGCCCGCGAGGCCGCACAAGCGGTCTCGCTCGCATCAACAGCGGAGGCGGCGCACGCCACCTCCTCGACACAGAAAGAAGCAGGCAAATGACGACGACGTCGAAAGACGTGACCGGCCAGAAGGGCGGCGCTCGCGTCGCCGTTCAGCGGTTCGGAACGTTCCTCTCGGGCATGATCATGCCCAACATCGCGGCCTTCATCGCGTGGGGCCTCATCACAATGCTCTTCATCCCTGCCGGATTCTTCGGCGCGGACAGCCCGTTCGGGTGGCACTGGGCACCCGTCGCCGAGATCATCGGTGGCGGCGGGGACGCCGCCACCATCGGATGGAACGGTGCCATGACGGCCGTTGCCGAGGGCGACACCGGCAACTTCTTCGCCTACGTCGGCCTCGTCGGCCCGATGGTCACCTACCTCCTCCCCCTCCTCATCGCCAACACCGCGGGCCGCATGGTCTACGGCGAGCGCGGTGGTGTGGTCGCAACGATCGCCGTCATGGGTGTCATCGTCGGCACCGACATCCCGATGTTCCTCGGCGCAATGATCATGGGCCCGATCGCGGCCTATGTCACCAAGCAGATGGACCGCATCTGGGACGGCAAGATCCGCCCCGGCTTCGAGATGCTGGTGAACAACTTCTCCGCGGGCATCCTCGGGGTCATCCTCGCGATCATCGGCTTTTTCGTCTTCGGCCCGATCATGCTCGGCATCAGCACCGTGCTCGGTGCGGCTGTGGACTGGCTGGTGTCGTTCAACCTGCTGCCGCTCGTCTCGATCATCGTCGAGCCCGCGAAGGTGCTGTTCCTCAACAACGCCATCAACCACGGCGTCTTCACCCCGCTCGGCATCGAGCAGGCGACCGAGACCGGCAAGTCGATCCTCTTCCTCATCGAGGCGAACCCCGGCCCCGGCCTCGGCCTGCTGCTGGCGTTCACGTTCTTCGGCGTCGGTGCGGCGAAGGCATCTGCACCGGGAGCCGCCATCATCCAGTTCTTCGGTGGCATCCACGAGATCTACTTCCCGTACGCCCTGAGCAAGCCGACCACGATTCTGGCGCTCATCGCCGGTGGCGCGACCGGCGTCACCACCAACATGCTTCTCGGGGGCGGCCTGGCATTCCCGGCCGCGC
This sequence comes from Microbacterium shimangi, assembly GCF_043556445.1. NCBI lineage: Bacteria > Bacillati > Actinomycetota > Actinomycetes > Micrococcales > Microbacteriaceae > Microbacterium > Microbacterium shimangi. The sequence continues at coordinate 12,581 of NZ_JBIGII010000004.1, read as the reverse complement.
CGGGAAGCATCATCGCGGTCACGGCTGCAGCCGTCGGCCCGGGCGTTCCGAACCTCTTGGTCGTCTACCTCTCGGTGGTCCTTGCAGCGGTCGTGACGTTCCTCATCACGGCGGTCATCCTGCGGGCTTCCCGCAAGACCGACCTCCTGGCCGAGGGAGACACCTTTGGTGCCGCCATCGCGCAGACCGAGAAGAACAAGGGCAAGTCATCGGCCGCGATGGATTCGTTGCGCACTTCGACGGGCACCGACCGCGAAGCTGACGAGTCACTCGACCGTCGCGAGACGGCGCGGGCGACAGACGGGGCTCTCACCGGAGGCATCGTCGCGACGAAGCAGATCCAGAACGTGGTCTTCGCATGCGACGCCGGTATGGGGTCGTCGGCGATGGGCGCGAGCGTGCTGCGCAACAAGTTCAAGAAGGCCGGACTCGAGAACGTCTCGGTGACCAACAAGGCCATCGCGAACCTCGATCCGTCGGCCGACCTGGTCATCACGCAGAACCAGCTCACCGATCGCGCGCGCAACCAGACGCCCGGCTCGATCCACGTGTCGGTCGACAATTTCATGAACTCGCCGAAGTACGACGAGGTCGTGGATCTCGTGCGCGACCAGCAGCAAGACGGCCGATAATTCGAATTATCATAGATCCGTCCGCGGGACAACCGATCCGCGGACGGATCTCGCCGGCCCGAGTGAAGCTTGGGTGAACACCACCGGAGAAGACGCTGAAAGAGCGGCCGAATCCTTGAGGGCGCCGTCGCGCAGTCGAAAGACTGGCGGCGCATCCGGGAATTCCCCCATCCTCAAGATCGGAGCTACACATGACCATTCAGATCAAAAAGTCCCTCCGCAAGATCGGTGCTGGCGTCACGGCATTTGCCGGCGTTTTCCTCCTCTCGGTCGCTCTCGCGCCCTCGGCGTCCGCGAACAACGGGACGGCCAACATCACCAACGGCGGCTCGGCGGTTCTCCTCGTGTGCGAGAGCGCTGCGTCAGAAACTGAGTGCGGCGGGACCTTCGGCGGGTTGAACCCGGGCGATAACAGCCAGACGCACAAGGGGTGGGTCGACACCGACATGGTCAAGGTGCCGGCGAACTGCGCCATCGAGCGCTACGTGTGGTCGAGCAGCATGGGCAACCACTGGCAGACCTTCGCCACGGCGGGAGCCTCCGACCGATGGATCAAGACCGGCGGCACCCCCACGGGATCGGTCAACTACAACCTCCGCGCGGTGTGCTGATCGCAGGAGACACCCCCGGCTTTCCGCCGGACGTCATAGACCTGCTGCGCGAGCAGCGGGAAGATGGCAGGTAAGAACGCGAGACCTGTGGGGCCGGAGCGCGAAAGCCTCCGGCCCCACAGGTCTCCAAGACACCGGATGCTTCCGCATCCGTTCGATGAAACGAAAGGCGGACGACATGGCACGCGATGTTCTCAATTTGGGACAGGTGCGCATCCACAGCGGAGGCGCGACGCGCGAAGAGGCGATGAAAGAGGCCGCCGATATCCTCCAGTCCGCGGGCGCGGTCACGGGTGCCTATTTCGACGCGATGCAGAGCCGCGAAGAGACCGTCTCGACCTACATGGGCAACGAGCTGGCCATCCCACACGGCACGAACGAGACGAAAGACGCGATCCTCGAGTCGGCGTTGTCTGTCGTTCGCTACGACGGCGGGGTCGATTGGGGCGGAGAGCCCGTGACCTTCGTCATCGGAATCGCCGGCAAGGGCGACGAGCACCTCGAGATCCTTTCGCAGATCGCGATCCTGTTCTCGGATGAAGACGAGGTCGTCCGCCTGAAGCAGCTCGACACGCCCGAAGCGCTCTACGAGGCGCTGGCCGCGGTCAACAACGCATGAAGGCCGTCCACTTCGGCGCCGGCAACATCGGCCGCGGGTTCGTCGGCGTGCTCCTGCACCAGGGCGGCTACGACCTGGTGTTTTCCGACGTCGCAGCGCCCCTCGTCGACGCGATCAACGCGGCCTCCGAGTACACCGTGCACGAGGTCGGAGAGGGCGGTGTCGACACCGTCGTCACCGGCTTCCGGGCGATCAACAGCGCCACCGACGCGCCGGCGCTCGTCGACGAGATCGCCAGCGCAAACGTGGTCACCACAGCTGTCGGTCCGACCATCCTGAAGTTCGTCGCCCCGCACATCGTGGCCGGCCTCGGACTCCGCGATCCCGCGTCGCCTCCGCTGCAGATCATGGCCTGCGAGAACGCGATCGGTGCCACCGACACCCTTCGCGAAGAGATGATCGCGGCCGCGGGCGACGCGTGGGACGCCGTCTCGGCGCGCGCCGTCTTCGCCAACACCGCGGTCGACAGGATCGTGCCCGCCCAGGCCGCCGGCGGCGGTATCGACGTGACCGTCGAGCCCTTCTCCGAGTGGGCGATCGAGCGGCTGCCGTTCGGCGACGAACCGCCCCGCATTCCGGGGGCGCACTTCGTCGACGACCTGACGCCGTACATCGAGCGCAAACTCTTCACGGTCAACACGGGGCACGCCACCACGGCGTACTTCGGTGCCGAGGCGGGTATCGAGAAGATCTCCGACGCCTTGGCCGACCCCGAGATCGCCGACAAGGTCGAACGGACGCTCCGCGAGACCTCGGAGCTGCTCATTCAGAAGCACGAGCTCGAACCCTCGGTGCAGCACGAGTACCGCGCCACGATCCTGCAGCGCTTCCGCAACCCCGCCCTCCCCGACACGGTGTGGCGCGTGGGCCGACAGCCGCTGCGCAAACTGTCGCGCCACGAACGGTTCGTCGGCCCCGCCGCCGAAGCGCTCGACCGCGGACTCGAGGTCGACGCCCTCGTCTCGGCGATGGGCGCCGCGCTGCGCTTCGCCGACGACGACGACGCACAGGCGGTCGACCTGCAGCGGATGCTGCGTGAGCAGTCCGCTGCGGAGTTCACAGCGGCCGTGACCGGCCTCGATCCGCAGCATCCGCTCTTCGCACGGATCGAGTCGCAGGTCGCGGCACGCCAGGCCGAACTCGCGGCGTGAGCACCTCCGACGAGACGCCGGCCGGGGACTCCTCCCCGCGCCGGCGCCGCCGTTTTCGGGCGTTGCGGTGGACGCTGGGAATCGTCGGCACCGTCGTGGTCGCCCTCGTGGTCGGCGTGGTGATCTGGAGTCAGGTCGGGGTCATGGCGGCCGAGCCCGAACCGCTCGCGGGCGTGGAGGCCGATCCGGCGATCGTGATCACGGACGACGCGGCGGCCGTCGTTCTCGCACCCGCCGACGGCGGCAGCGAGTTGGGGCTGGTGTTCATCCCGGGAGCGAAGGTCGATGCCTGGGCCTACGCGGCCAAGCTCTCGCACCTTGTCGCCGACGAAGGTGTCACCGTCGTGATCACCAGACCGTGGCTCAACCTCGCGTTCTTCGACCTCCGGCCCCTCGATACCTTCACCGGCCTCGCCCCCGAGGTCGGCACCTGGGCGGTCGGCGGTCACTCCCTCGGCGGCGTGCGCGCGTGCCAGCTGGCGGGCGACGCCGACGCCCTCGTGCTGTTCGCGTCCTACTGCGCGACCGATCTGAGCGGAACCGATCTGCCCGTGCTGAGCATCGGCGGCTCCGATGACGGGCTCTCGACGCCGCAGAAGATCGCTGACGCCCGCGGCGAGCTGCCCTCCGACGCGGAGCTGATCGAGATCGCCGGCGCGTCGCACTCGTCGTTCGGCGATTACGGGCTCCAGCCGGGCGACGGCACGCCGACCGTCTCCGACGCCGACATGACGGCGGCACTCACCGAGGCGATCGCCCCGTTCCTTGCCGGCTCGCGCTGACCCGGGCGTTCACGGCCGCTTCCGCTGTCGCAAACGGTGGGCGCGACGCGTCATTCGCGACAGCGGAAGAGGGTTCATCTCCGCTCCCCTGTCGCAAACGGCTCGTCGCACCCGCCCTTCGTGACAGGGGAACGCCGAGCCCGGGACTGCGAGCGCGAGACCCGGTCCGCCCGGCGGAACCCCGTCAGAATGTCGGGGCCTGGCCGGGCGGAGACGGTTGCGCGGAGGGTCAGCCGCCGAAGCCTGCGGCGATGAGCTCGATGAGCTCCTCGCGCTCTTCGACGGGCAGGAACGCGCCCGCCGCGGCGTTGAGCTGGAAGGCCTCGAGATCGCCCAGGTCGTAGCCGAAGGCGTCGACCAGGAGCGAAAGCTCGCGCGTGAGCGAGGTGCGGCTCATCGTGCGGTTGTCGACGTTCACCGTGACCGAGAAGCCGAGCTGGTAGAGCAGGTCGAACGGGTGGTCGTCGATCCCCGTGCCCCAGGCCTCGATCGCCCCGGTCTGCAGGTTCGACGACGGCGAGAGCTCGAGGGTGATCTCGCGGTCGCGCACCCAGCGCGCGAGGTCGCCGAACTGCACCATCACCTCTTCGCCCGAGCGCTCGATCACGTTCAGGTCCGACGCGAGCCGTACCCCGTGACCGAGGCGCAGGGCGCGTCCGTCGATGAGGGCCGAACGGATGCTGTCGAGCCCGGCCGCCTCGCCGGCGTGCACCGACGTCGGGAAGAACTCCTGCGCCAGGTAGTCGAACGCGTCGCGGTGAAGGGCGGGAAGGTAACCGTCTTCGGGCCCGGCGATGTCGAAACCGACCACCCCGCGGCCACGCCACGCGACGGCGAGCTCGGCGATGTCGCGCACGTGGTCGGTGTGGCGCAGGCCCGAGAGAAGCTGACCGACGCGGATGTCGCGGCCGGCGCTCTCCGCAGCATCCTCACCCTCTTCGATGCCGTCCTGCACGGCCTCGACGACTTCATCGAGGGTCAGGCCGTTCGTCAGATGCTGCTCGGGTGCCCAACGCACCTCGCCGTAGATGACGCCGTCGGCTGCGAGGTCTTCGACGAACTCCCGCGCCACCCGGGTGAGGTTCTCGCGCGTCTGCATCACGCCGACGGTGAGGTCGAAGCTCTTCAGATACTCCACGAGCGACCCGGTGTCGCTGCGGTCGGCGAACCAGTCGGCCAGGGCCTCAGGATCGGTCCCTGAGCCAGTCGAAAGGTCGGGCAGAGCGACGCCGGCGGCATCGGCGAGTTCGACCACCGTCGCGGCGCGCACGCCACCGTCGAGGTGGTCGTGCAGCGACACCTTGGGCAGCCCTCTCAGCGAGACCCCTTCGAGGCGGGCGTCTTCGTGCTGGTCGATCGACATGGTTTCCTCCAGTGCGCGGGGACGGTCAGGCCGTGATGCGCTCACGGACGAGCGGCAGCGTGTCGACCGCCGTGTCGGCGATCTCCCATGCTCCCGAAACGGCCTCGAGTGCGCGGCCGAACCGCTTCTCATCATCGGCCAACAGAGTGAACAGTGGTTGACCTGCCGCCACCCGATCACCGGGCTTCACGTGCAGATCGACGCCCGCCGCGTGCACGACCGGGTCTTCGGCGCGGGCTCGACCGGCTCCGAGCCGCCACGCGGCGATGCCGAACGGCAGCGCGTCGATGCGCGAGACGATGCCCGATCGGTCCGCCGTCACGGTGTGCGTGTCGCGGGGGGTCGGGAGGGCAGCATCCGGGTCGCCGTCTTGGGCGCGGATCATCGCGCGCCACGTGTCCATGGCGCGCCCGTCGGCCAACGCGGCTTCGACATCGGCATCGGGGCGGCCGGCGAGCGTGAGCATCTCGCGGGCTAGGGCGATCGTGAGTTCGACGATATCGGCGGGACCGCCACCGGCGAGCACCTCGACCGATTCGCGCACCTCGTTGGCGTTGCCGATCGCCCGGCCCAGCGGGGTGTTCATGTCGGTCAGGAGAGCCGTCGTCGCGACCCCCGAGTCGGTGCCGAGCGCCACCATCGTCCGCGCCAACTCGCGCGCCTTGTCGATGTCGGTCATGAAGGCGCCCGAGCCGAATTTCACGTCGAGCACCAGCGAGTCGGTGCCCTCGGCGATCTTCTTCGACATGATGCTCGAGGCGATCAGCGGAATCGCCTCGACCGTTCCCGTCACGTCTCGCAGGGCGTACAGCTTCTTATCCGCCGGGGCGAGGCCCGACCCTGCGGCGCAGATCACGGCGCCCACGTCGCGGAGCTGGGCGAGCATCTCATCGTTCGACAGCGCCGCTCGCCAGCCCGGAATCGACTCGAGCTTGTCGAGCGTGCCGCCGGTGTGCCCGAGGCCTCGTCCCGAGAGCTGCGGGACGGCCACACCGAACGACGCGACCAGCGGCGCGAGCGGCAGGGTGATCTTGTCGCCCACTCCCCCGGTCGAGTGCTTGTCGACCGTGGGCTTGCCGAGGGAGGAGAAGTCCATGCGCTCGCCCGAGGCGATCATCGCGTCGGTCATGACGCGGATCTCGTCGCGCGACATGCCGTTCAGCAGCACCGCCATCGCGAAGGCCGACATCTGCGCGTCGGAGACGTAGCCGTACGTGTAGTGCTCGATCATCCAGCGGAGAGCGGGCTCCGAGACCGCCGCCCCGTCGCGCTTCGCGCGGATGATGTCGACGGCGTCGTGAGGGTGCACGGCCGTCATCGCGAGGCCTCCTCGAGGTCGCGCGGCCCGAAGGCATCGGGCAGCACCTCGTCGATCGTGCGGATGCCCGAGACGGTCTCGAGGAGCATGCCGGGGATGGCATGCTCGAAGAGCAACTGCCGGCATCGGCCGCACGGCATGAGGGTGCGACCGTCGCCGTCGACGCAGACGAAGGCGACCAGCTGGCCCCCACCCGAGCGGTGCAGCTCGCTGACGAGTCCGCATTCGGCGCAGAGCGTCACCCCGTACGAGGCGTTCTCGACGTTGCAGCCCGACACGATGCGGCCGTCGCTCACCAGAGCCGCCGCACCCACTTTGAAACGCGAGTAGGGCGCGTACGCGTGGTGCATGGCGTCGGTCGCCACAGTGCGCAGCTCGTCCCAATCGATGTCGGTCATCGGTCCTTCTCTGTGTGAATCGGATGCTGCGGCAAGGATCAGCCCTTGATGTAGGGCTTGCCCGCGGCTGCCGGTCCGCGGGCTTTGCCGACGAGCCCGGCGACGGCGAAGATCGTCACGATGTAGGGCAGCATCAGCAAGAAGTCGCTCGGGATCGGCGAGCCGATCGCCCCGAGGGTGTTCCGGAGGTTGGACGTGAACCCGAACAGCAGCGCCGCGAGCGTCGCCTTGATCGGATCCCAGCCGCCGAAGATGACGGCGGCCAAAGCGATGTACCCGGCTCCGGCGGTCATCTCCTGGTTGAACGAGCCGACCGATCCGACGGTGAAGAACGACCCGCCGAGCCCGGCGATAGCGCCGCCCAGTGCCACGTTCCGGAAACGGGTGCGGGGGATGTTGATGCCCACCGTGTCGGCCGCCTCGGGGTGCTCGCCGACGGCGCGGAGGCGGAGCCCCCACCGCGTGTGGAACAGACCGATGTAGACGGCGGCCACCGCGACGTAGACGAGGTAGACCACGATCGTCTGGCGGAAGAACATCGGTCCGAGAAGCGGGATGTCGGACAACAGCGGGATCGGGATGACCTCGAGACGGGGCGGGGTGTTCAGCATCGCCTTGTTCGGGGCGAGCAGCTGCGAGAACAAGAAGCTCGTGACACCGACCACGAGCACGTTGAGGACGACGCCCACGATCACCTGGTCGACGACGTACTTGATCGCGAAAGCCGCCAGGACGAACGACACCAGCACCCCCGCGACGGCGGCGGCCAGCATGCCGAGCACGGCCTGGCCGGTGAGAGTCGCGACGACGGCGGCGGTGAACGCCCCGGCGAGCAGCTGCCCCTCGATCGCGATGTTGACCACGCCGACCCGCTCGCTGACGACACCCGCCAGGGCTCCGTAGATGAGGGGCACGGAGAGGCTGATTCCGCCTGCGAGGAGGCCCGCGAGCGGAATGACCTGGCTGGTGGTGCCGCCCGCTGCCGCCCACGCCAAGAAGCCGACGACGAAGAAGAGGCCGAAGAGGACCGTCATCCACAGCGGCACGCGCCGTCGCACGCGGACGAGCAGCGCGCTGCCCACCGTGAGGGCGGCGAGCACGACCACGACGACGACCCCGGCGACGAAGCCGTTGAAAGAGATCTCGGGCACCTGGACGGCGTCACCGGGCGTCGAGATGCGGAACACCGCATCGGCGTCATTGCGCGCCACGATGAAGAGGACGATCGCCAGCACGGTGACGACGGCGTAGACGATCGGTGCTTTCCAGCTGACCACGACGGTCGAGGCGAGCGCGTCGGGCCGAGTCGTCGCCGCGTTGTGCTGCGAGGGTGCCGGCTGGTGGGTCGCTTCGGTGCTCATCGCGCGCTCACCTTCTTCGTGTTTCGGGCTCTGCGCGGGCGGCCCCCGGGAGCGGGGAGGCGAAAGATCGCGCGGACCAGCGGCGGAGCCGCGATGAACAGCACGATCAGCGATTGCACGACGAGCACGATGTCGATCGGCACGCCTTCGGCGGCCTGCATCGAGAACCCGCCGGCCTTGAAGGCGCCGAACAGGATTCCCGCGACGAGCACGCCGACGGGAGTGGAGCGACCGAGGAGCGCCACGGTGATCGCGTCGAACCCGATCCCGGCGTCGATGCCGCTCGAGAACCCGGTCGTGACGGTGCCGAGCACCTGGTTGACGCCGGCCAGGCCCACGAGGGCGCCGGAGATCAGCATGGCGTAGACGTACATCGACTTCACGTTGATGCCGGCGACGCGAGCCGCGTGCGGGTTCTCGCCGACGGCGCGGAACCGGAAGCCGAGCGACGAGCGCTCGAGGATGTACCACACGACGACGACCGCGATGAGCGAGAGGATGAAACCGAAGTGCAGGTTGTAACCGGCGCCGAACAGGTCGGGGAGGATCGCGGTGTCGCGCATGCCGGGGGTGGTCGGGTTGTTCGAACCCGGGGCCTGCAGAAGACCGGGGGTGCTCAGCATCCACGACACCAGATACAGCGCCACGTAGTTGAGCATGATCGTGACGATCACCTCGTGCGCACCGGTGCGGGCCTTGAGCAGCCCCGCGATGCCCGCCCAGATCGCGCCCGCCGCCATACCCGCGAGAAGGGCGACGATCATGTGGATGCCCCAAGGCAGCTCGACGCCGAAGCCCACCCAGCCGGCCGCCGCTGCCGCGACGAGCATCTGGCCACGTCCGCCGATGTTGAACATGCCGACCCGGAACGCCAGCGCGACGCCGAGCCCCGCCGCGATCAGCGGCGTGGCGAAGGTCAGGGTCTCGGTGAGCGGGCGGATGCCGGTGAGGAAGTCCGGACGACGGAAGTTGTACACCGCACCCTGGAACAGGGCGGAGTAGGCGCCGGCGACCGACTCCCAGATGGCCGAGAGCATGTCACCGGGGCGCGCGAAGAAATACCCGCCCGCGGCCTGCACGTTCTCGTCGGTCGCGGCGATCATGACCGCGCCGATCAGAAGGGCGAGCACGACGGCCAGCACGGAGATGATCGCGTTGCCGGTGACGATCTCGCGCAGCGCGCGGCTCCAGCGTCCGTCGGCAGCGGGCTCCTCCGGCGTCAGGACGCGCGCGCCGACGGCGGGGTCGACGGATCCGGTGGCCTCGAGGGCGACGTCGGGGTCACCGGTGGGTGTCTTCGGGTCGCTCATGCGGCGACGCCCCCCTCTGTAGTCGCCCGCGCGTTCTCGGGGGTCTCTCCGGCCATCATCAAACCCAGCACGTCGCGCGAGGTGTCACCCGGCACGATGCCGACGACCCGTCCGCGATACATCACCATGATGCGATCGGCCAGCGCCGTGACCTCATCGAGCTCGGTGGAGACGACGATCACCGGAACGCCGGAATCCCGTGTCTCGATGACGCGTTTGTGGATGAACTCGATCGACCCGACGTCGACACCGCGGGTGGGCTGCGCGGCGACGAAAAGACGGAGTTCGCGGCTCAGTTCTCGAGCGAGGACGACTTTCTGCTGGTTGCCGCCGGAGAGGCGACCCACCTTCGTCTCGATCGACGGCGTCCGCACGTCGAATTCCGCGACCTTCTCGCGCGCGAACGCGGCGAGCGTCGAAAGCTGCAACGTGCCGCCCTTCACGAACGGAGCGCCGTCGGCCCGGTCGAGCATGAGGTTCTCGGCGATCGTGAACTCGCCCACCAGACCGTCTTCTTTGCGGTCCTCCGGCACGAATCCGACCCCGGCGTCGAGAATGCGCCGGACCGAAGATCCGTGGAGCTCGATACCGTCGAGGACGATCGACCCCTCGACGCGATCCTGCAGGCCGACGAGCGCCTCGGTGAGCTCGGTCTGCCCGTTGCCCTGGACGCCCGCGATCGCCAGGACTTCGCCCCGGCGCACTTCGAACCCCACATCGTTGACGACCAGTTGCCCGATCGGATCGATGACCGTGAGCCCGGTGACCGTCAGCGCGACGTCGCCGAGCGTCGGCGGATCTTTGTGCACGGTGAGCTCGACCGCACGCCCGACCATGAGCGATGCGAGTTCGGCATTGGACGCCGTCGGTTCAGCCTCGCCCACGACCTTGCCCAGACGCACGACCGTGATGCGGTCGGCCACTTCGCGCACCTCGCGGAGCTTGTGGGTGATGAAGACGATCGAGGTGCCCGCGGCCTTGAGCTGGCGCATGATCACCATCAGCTCGTCGGTCTCTTGCGGGGTCAGCACCGCGGTGGGTTCGTCGAACACGAGAACGCGAGCGTCGCGCGAGAGCGCCTTGATGATCTCGACGCGCTGCTGCACCCCGACCGGGAGATCTTCGACCAGGGCATCGGGATCGACGTCGAATCCGAACCGGTCGGAGATCTCTCTCACCCGCGCCCGCGCGGCGGCGAGGTCGAGCCGGCCCCCGAACTTGGTGGGCTCGTGGCCGAGCATGACGTTCTCGGCGACCGTGAAGACCGGGATCAGCATGAAGTGCTGGTGGACCATGCCGATACCCGCACGCATGGCATCGCCGGGACCGGAGAACCGCTGGACGACGTCGTCGAGCAGGATCTCGCCCCCGTCGGCCTGATACAGGCCGTACAGGACGTTCATCAGGGTGGATTTTCCTGCACCGTTCTCACCGAGCAGGCAGTGGATCTCGCCGGCCTCGACAGTGAGGTCGATGTGATCGTTCGCCACCAGGGAACCGAATGTCTTCGTGATCCCGCGGAGTTCGAGCTTCATTCTCCCGATCCTAAGTTCTCACAGGCCGATCTGCGGCCCGGGCAGACAATGACCGGGGGGAGGCCGGCTTGCGCCGACCTCCCCCCGGAAAGGTACTTCTCGATCAGCCGGCGAGGTAGGACTCGACGGTGACCTCGCCCGCGATGATCGCGGCCTGGAGGTCTTCGACCTCGGTGGCCAGATCGGCCGGAACGCGGTCGTCCCAGTCGTGGTACGGGGCAAGGCCGACGCCCTCGTTCTCGAGCGTCCCGATGAACGGGGTCGCGTCGAACGCGTCTTCGCCGGCTTCGGTGATCGCCGTCTCGGTGGCGACGTCGATGCCCTTGCGGATCGACGTCAGCAGAAGGTCGGCGACCTCGGGGTCGGTCTCGTACACGTCGGCGTCGACACCGATGAGCGCGATCTCACGGCCCGCGTCGCGGATGGCGACGGCAGCCGACTGGTAGATCGGACCACCGACGGGCAGGAGCACGTCGACGTTCTGGTCGATGAGACCCTGTGCCGCCTGGCGGGCGGTGTCGTTGGCCTCGAAACCACCGGTGAACAGGTCACCGCCGAGCACGGTCACCGAGGTGCCCTTCTGCGCGTTGTAGTAGTCGACGCCCTGGGCGAAGCCGTCCATGAAGATCGTGACGGTCGGGAAGTTCTGTCCACCGAAGGTGCCGACGACACCGGTCTCGGTCACACCGGCCGCGAGGTAGCCCGCGAGGAACGCCGCCTGAGCGGTGTCGAAGATGAGCGGCTTGATGTTCGGGGCGTCGGTCGCGCCGTCGAAGTCCTGGTCCACCGGGTCGTCGATCGAGACGAACTCGATGTCGGGGTTGGCGATCGCGGCCTCGAGGGCTGCCGGAGCGAGGGCGAAGCCCACGGTCACGATCGTGCTGCAGTTCTGGTCGACGAGGTTCTGCAGGTTCGACGCGTAGTCGGTCTCGGCCTGCGATTCGACCTCGATGGTGTCCACGTCGAGTGCCTCGGCGGCGGCGTCGAGACCCTCCTTGCCCAGCTGGTTGAACGAACGGTCATCGAAACCGCCGAAGTCGGAGACCATGCAGGGCAGGTAGTCGCTTGCGGCAGCACCACCGCTGGCGGTGCCGCTTTCTTCGGGTGCGGCTCCGCAGCCGGCCAGCAGTGCAACGGCACCGGCCATTGCGAGACCGCTGAGAACGGCCTTCTTCGTCGTCTTCACAGAGTCCTCCAGAACGGGGGTTCGAACCCCCGGGTTCGGGGATCGATGCAGTCACATTACAGAGTGTGACGCTCGCCGAAACGGCCGGAACCGAGCGGGGGCGCAATGGTTACAAAGACGCAACAGAGCCGACACGGATGCGGCGCCCTCGCACCGGTCGTCCGGCGCGGCCCCGCGGCATCCGCCCCTCAGAGGACGTCGTTGCGTCCGGTGAGTTTGAGTGCGTCGACGACGCCTTTGACGCGTTGGGCGTTGTCGCTGGTGGTGACGAGGAGTGCGTCGGGGGTGTCGACGACGACGATGTCGTGGACGCCG